>JAEXFI010000017.1 GCA_023400235.1 Bacillota bacterium | reverse complement strand
CAGGCGAATTCCAGCTCTCTGTCCCGCCGCCTGTGACGGTAAAATCCTCATTGTATTTATCCTTCAGATATTTTTCCACTTCTGCCTTAACGTCCACTTCCGGTTTCTGCTTCGCCATACAGCCGCTCACTCCTATAAAAAGTATTATTGATAAGCCTAATAAAATTATTTTTTTTATCACGTCAGTCACCCTCATTTAATTATTAGCCTGAATGAATTATAATGCTTGGTAAGGCTCCTTTTGCATATTCCCCGACTGAAAATCTATTTTTATGGCTTGACCTCCCGCCAAATCCATTTTACTCCATGCGTCCTCACTGATAAAAATCAGCTCATTTCCCAATATATGCAGATAATCAGCATTTTTTCCATAGATCCTGAAACAGGATTTACTTTCAGCATCAATTCTATATATAGATGAACCGTTAAATATATTTGTGGCATAGATATACCTTCCATTACTGGTATAGCTAATTGTTGCCATGTCATCGTAGATATGCTTACGCCCGCTTGATATATTCAGCTCTGTAAGGATATACCTGTTTCCTTTATCTGAAAAAATCAGCGTATCGTCCCCCGTAACCAGCCGTAACGGGGAAGCCTTAAGCATGACTTCCCTATCACTTCCGTCAAGGCTGCAGGTAATAATTTCATTGTCATTGCTGTATATTAATTTATTATTAATAATCAGAAAGGAATTAACAGAACCCTCAACAACCTTGGTTCTGCTATTATTGTATATATTAAATCTGTACAACTTTTTGTCTTCTTCATTTATGAGAAATATATCATTGGAGCTGATAATTGGTTGGAAACAAGCAATATCAAGGTACAGCTCACTTCTGCCGGACTCCGTATCAAACCTGAACATTCTGCCGCCGCTTTTTTGATTGCTGTAATAAATATATCTTCCAAAACTGTTTGCAAACCACATCACATCTTCAATTTTTGACATTTTTCCTTCAAGCTTGTCTAATATGAATGTACCGCTGTAATCAGGTGCGCTGCAAATAAACCTCATTTCATCCGTATCAAATATCAATCCGCCATTTTGTATATTATTCCGTCCTATATCGCTAGATGAGAGTAAGCAGTGCTCCATGGGAAACTCCTTCCTGCTCAAGAGTAAGCTTGTTATTTAAGATTCTCCCAAGAGGTTCCGCCTGAATTCTGTTTTCAGACAAACCCTTAAAGGCATACACTTCGGAGAGCATGACTATCAGCTCCTGAATGCTCACAGCTGCCGGCACGCTAATATCCTCATTAATATAATTTCCTGCCCTGAATGTAACAATAATATTATCCATGCTTAATACCTCTTTAATTTTTAACACTTAAATCTAAACTTCTTTTTGCAGTAAGCTTATATGACAAATCTGGATAAGCTCTCTCAGCCAACTGCAGGTATTTTGTCTTAAATTTATAAACCGATTCAACCCTTATATCAGCCCTTGATACTGTCTGCTCCGATAAATCTATTGAATCCGCAGTTTGGACGATTACCAAAAAATTATTATATCTTCCATCCTTTGAAGTAAAGTTTATAACACCGCCTGCAACATCCATAGCGGCTACGTCCAAATTTAATATTTTGCAGAAAGTGTCCGCATAATACTCCATAAACCTCTTCTTATCAACAACCGCATCCAAATCCTGCATTGCCTCTTCCCTCAAGCTGGTATCCTTGGCTGAACGGCATGAGTTTGACACAGCAGTGGACACAATGACCTTTTCCCTCATCAGACAGGCCACCTCCACCAAAGGCACCACCAGGAAGGATAGCAGTACAACCATTACCAACCCAAATGCAATACTCCTCATAATATCAACCCTGCTTAATCAGAATAATAGTCCCAATCCTTGTAGTGCTTAAGCCCTACGGTTTTTAAAGTAAATGTAACCGGTATGTCCAGCCTGAGAATATTATCCTTGTTTATTATTTTCCCCCACAGCTCTATTTCAAAGGGATATGATGCACTGACAGTTACGGTGATTGGTTCTCCCTTTTGTCTGTAAGGCTTTGTAGTATCATTCTGCGTATCCTGGTTATAGTCGGTCGGGTCATCCAGCCCCACCGCACTGTCACCGCTGGCATTTTTAATCTCAATGGATACATCATACGGCCTGTCCTCAAAAAAGGGATAATCCCTTAACCTGTGGAGTGCATCCTCGTACTCAGTTTCCGGCATATAATTATATGTGGCGGCAGTCTGGGAAACATTAAAGGTCTCCATGACCAAGGTCATGTACCAGGGAAAAAAGTAAATAAACTTTGTAAATATCATTATGCAGACTGCAACCACTATTGAAATGACCAGCCCCCTTGCTATTGTCTTCATACCACACTACCACCCTATTTTATAGCATCTATTTTTTCTTTGAACATATTCCATATATCCTGTACAAAGGTAGGCATCTTGTCTTTGAAGGCAGCGATGACGAAGCCGAGTATAACTATTACAGCCACAGTTATGGCAATTTCCTTAACACCGATATCTCCTCGTTCATTATTCAAAATATCCTTTAAGCTTCCTCTCCTGCCAATCTCTTTTACAGCTTCAGACCTTTTAATCTTTTTCATAATAGTACCCCCTGTTTTCCTTTATTTTTTATTGAAACATCTCTAAGGATGTTAGAATCATAAACAAATAATAAATAATTATATATACTATCAAGACCCCTATCAGTACAAGCTGAATTCTGGAGTTATTTCTTTCACGTTTTATCAGTTCATCCTCCAGAAATTTTATCCTGAATTGGTCCATCTCATTTTTCAGATATGTCATTTGGGAAATATTATCATAACCATTTAAACGGGTTTCCATTATGTCACAGAATTTGATAACGTAATGAATGGGAATTCTTTTTTTCATCTGCTTCAAGGCAAAGCCTTCCCCGTATTCACAGTTGTCCAGCATTACTCCCAATTCTTCTGCCATATCTCTATTGGCATTTGGCAGGTAGTCCTTGATTACATCTGCAAGGTAAATATTCACGGACTTTGAGTACTGGTAATATACCATACTGTAAAATGCCGGAAAATCCAAAGAGATATTTTTATTTTTTGCTTCAATCTTTTTCTCCATCTCACTGATTGGATAAATCCACCCAAGAAAAATCAGTATTGCCGCACAGCACCCCAGCAGCCTGTTCCCGCTGAGTATTATTGCCGTCAGCAACACAGCCCCTGCTGAATAAAGTATTTGCTCCAATCTGATTTCTTCAGGCTTAATGGTTAAATCCAGCCTGTCAATAATTTTTTTATACCGGGTTCTTTCACTGTTGCTGATAAGATTTTTTACATATTGCCCTGCGATATTCTTTTTCAAAACCTTAATCTTTTTATTGAACTCTTCTTTTTTCTTATTTCTGGAATACATTCTGGATTGCTTTTTTTGCTTATTGCTCACCGGGCGGTATACAGGATATAAAAATACTTTTATAAGGTAGATTATTGAAATCAAAGCACTGAGCTTCGCAAATACAATCAATTTTTATCATCTCCCTGTCCCAGATTTCCCTGCAAGGCCTGGCACCGTGCAAAGCTTATGCAAATTATGCTGATCATACCAATATTAATAATCCTTCCAACATCAGTAAATATCATAAAGCTTCTGAATTCAGATACCGAAAGGGCATATAAGAAAAATAGCAGTATAATCAAGGTTTTCATAAGAAAATCCCTGTTCATTTTTCTGAATATTCTATCCTTTCTGGCATTTATATCCCTAAGTACCGCATTTTCATCCACTATGTCCAGGAATATGTCCGCCATGCCCTTTCTCTCGTTATATTCAAAAACAATCGCTTTTTTTGTAAAATTGTCAAAAGCAGGCCCCAGCTGTTTATTTAAAAGCAGGATAGCCTGCTTGAAGGAGTAGCCGTTATTTTCGCAATTATCTATGAACTGCTGAAAATACGGCCTGATATTGGGGCTTATGTACTCATCACTTTCCATAACCTTCTTAATTGCCACCAGTACTCCATCCCGGG
Source organism: Bacillota bacterium (assembly GCA_023400235.1). Lineage (GTDB taxonomy): Bacteria > Bacillota > Clostridia > Acetivibrionales > DSM-1351 > Ruminiclostridium. The sequence continues at coordinate 100,731 of JAEXFI010000017.1, read as the reverse complement.
CAAGAGGGCAGATTATATCCTCCGCATCCATTATGTCCTCCAGGCTCTGTGCCTTGATAAGCTTGGACTGCATTACAAAATATGTAAGAAACCCTATGAAAATTGATATTGTAAGGACTACCGACATAGTCACATTTTGAATAAACATAATAATAACCAAAGTTATAATAACAAATATGATACATAATATAGATGTAAAGCTTTCTAGCGTCACGGGCAGATTAAAGTCAATTATAAGCCCTTCAACCAGCCTGTTGTACTTTAAAATAATATTGTTTTTTTGCTTTACAATTCTATCCTTTTTAATTCTGTCAATATATCTTTTTGTATTATACCTGCCCAGATGTTCCGCCAGCGTGTCCATAATATCAATTATCCTGTCTACAGCATCTTTGACAAAGTGAATTTCAAATATTGAGTTGAAGGTGATAAATACACCAAAGCCGATCAACAGGCTAAAAATTAAATTTGTGTCCATAGCTATAAACCTCGTGCTCCTGTTCATTGATATCAGATGTTAAAAAATCAAATCTGCTTTTTTTAATACCTGCTTTGAGCATGCTTTGCTGGATTTTCTCCGACAGCGTGCCAACCCTCTTGTGCCTTCCTATTATACTTAAAACCTTATGAGTCCCTTCTTCCTCAATAACGTCCTCACATACGAACTTATATATTGGATTAACCACAGGCTCCAGTCCGTCCGAGCCCAAGACCTCTGATATGGACATAACCTTTCTTGTTCCGTCCGCCAGCTTTTCCTGGAAAATAATAAATTTAACAGCACTGCAAATATTTCTGAGAGCCAGCTCGGCAGGTTCATTGGAAACCATAAGATATGCCGTCAGAAAACGGTATATTGCCTCCTTGTCTCCTTCTGCATGAAGCGTTGTAAAAAAGAAGTGTCCTGTCTGCGCTGCTCTTAATGCAGTTGCAAATTCTCCCGGGGTTCTTAATTCTCCCGGACCAATCCAGTGGGGAGACTGTCTCATTGCATTTATAAGCAGGTTTTCCATAGTAGCCGGGCTTGCATCATCCTCGTCTGGTACAGACTCATACTGGAGCACATCATTTATTACTCTCCCATGGTCACTTCCGCCCTCTCTTTGAATCAATCTCATTTCAGAAGGATTTTCAATGGTTATAATCCTGGATAATGGATTTATCTCCTTTACCAGTATTTCGTTAAGCGTAGTTTTACCGCTTCCTGTAGGTCCCACGGTTATCCAGGACAAATCTGCCTTTGGAATAAGCGATAAGAGCTTAAACATGTTTGCTGAAAAGGATTCATTTTTTATCATTATTTCAGGTGTTATACTTTTTTTGCTGAACTTTCTTATTACAAAGGCCGGAACATCATAGGGAGATATTTCCGCATGGGTGGCATTTACTCTGTAACCCTCTATTGTTCGAGCATTGACCATAGGTATTTTAGGTGTGAGTCTTACCTTTGATACTCCGATTAGCTTGGAAATAATCCTTTCCATATGCTCTCTGTCATTAAACTCCTGCTCCCAAAGCAGAGTTTTACCACCGCTTTCAACAAATATCTGGTTGGGACCGTTAGCCCTTATTTCATCAATTACCGGGTCCTCCATAGCCTTTGTTATGGGGCCATAGTGCGTAATCTCATTAACAAGGGCATGCTTCAATTCCTTGATATCCGAGTAACCTTCTACAGATGGCTTTTGAGAGTCAACGAATTCATGTATATATTTTTGAGTCATGGCCCTCTTTTTTGCCGGTTCACTCTCTCTTCTGAAAATATTTGACGCAACTTTGGTAATATACTTCTGACACAGCTCAAGTGCTTCATCAAAGTGAATCGTAGTAAACTTGTTTTTTATTTCATCAGAATCATTTTTACCTTCAGTTACCTGATGAGCAAACCTCTGCTGCATATCACTTATTTTTCCGCGATCAAGCATATAACTTCCTCCAGTTATTGATTTGCAAGTACATCAGCAAGCCTTCTCAACTCCCTGATAAAGTACTTGTTAATAATGGATGCATCCTTTAAATAAAGCTTGCCCTCCAAGGCTTTGGCAACAGCTTCCTTCACCTGCGGCAAAGCCGCAATAATGGTAAAGCCCATGTCTGAGATTATTTTATAATCAAAATTCAGATCCAGTAAATTCATTAATATAACCCTCGTAAATTTCGCGGTACTTATTCCCACTGACGCCGCATACTCCAAAAGCTTGACCATGCTGCTGGCCGCATCAATTCTTTCAGTCGCTGTAAAAAAACCTATATGACAATACTTCATTGCAGCCAGGCAAAATTCCAGCGGAGGATTGTTGGGTATATCCATAAGAACAATATCAAACATTTCCTTCAGCACGGATATAACTCTTTCAATACTCTGAAAATCAAAGTCAAAATATTCTTCCATCAGGTCTTGAGGACTTGGAGATAACAAAAATAATTTATCATATTTTGTTGAAGCAATTTCCTCCCTGAAATCCACCTTATCACTTCTTAGTACCTTTATAAGCCCATTCCCTCTATCCTTTGGTTTTACATCTAAAAATTGATACAGGTTGGGGTAGAATACTTTAAAGTCAACAATACATGTATTTAGCCCTTTTTCTGCCAGAAGGTACCCCAAATTGCTTATGATCAGTGAATTGTCACAGGAATCACTTACAGGTAAGAATCCTACGATGCTATACATCAGCTTGTTATCCTGAAGCTCAGCACCTATTAGCTCCCTTGATGAGATTTTATGTAATATTGCATTTACTTTTTGTTTTTCTCTATCCATGATTCCACCTCTCTTTGCAAAGTTGGTAACTGGTCTATAACAACATTACTCTGGCTTCTGCTGAGAATAGTAATCAAAAAGGAATCTCTTGAAAGATTATTATATTTTGCAAAATTATCTATTTGTGACTTGGAGCCTTCCAGCAAAAGAGCCTTCGGTTGAATATTCTGGAGAAAATCATTGCTTTTCATAACCTCCTGCCGTTTATCCTCTCCAAGCTTCAAGACTTCTTTATAAACCTCATATATTGAATGGCTTTTGGAATTAAGCATATCCTTTACAGTTATGCTGTCAAAAAGTATCTCCGTCTTTTTTACTGTCTCCTGGGACGAAGAAGTAATGCCATATGGGTCTGAAGCAGAGCCCCGTGGTACCTGCACCTCAAAGGACACCCTGATTCTTACCCGGTCACCCGGCATTAGAATATCCCCGCCGCATTCAAGGAAATCATATGGAAAGGTCAAAACCTCCTGCTCTTCTTTCAAGTCATATAACCATTCATTTTTTTTAGGCTTTTCGCTAATAAATTGGTCCTTGAACAAAATACTGTTATTTCTCAGGTAGTACTTGGTGAATCTGTTTATGACGGTATCCATTTCGCTGGCTAAAACCATATCACTTGAATATTCCTTTTTTAAAATGCTGTATTTTTTTATATTTTTTGCATTTACCGGAATATACCCTGGAATGCCATCCTCTTGATTCACCCGCAATATATCTATGGTTTCTTTTGCTTCATTATTTGCGTTGGTTATAATAGAATAAGAAATAACAATGATTGCAATACTCAGAAAAACAGATAAAACTTTTTTTAATATATGCCTGTTGGGCCTGACGCTTTTCACACTGGCTAAATCCATTACTGAATTCCCTCCATCAATCTTAATAATATTTTACCGAAGCTTTCTTCATAGACGGCATTTGTGTCAGTAACTGCAATATCTGTCTCTATCTGATTGTCAAAATCATTTCCATACGGCACAACACCTGCCACATCAACATCATATGTAAAAAACTCATTAAGTCCCGAGGTCAGAGCCTCACTTACTTTATTTGCAGTGAATATGTCGTTCTGATACCTGGATTGTGCATTATATTTTGTCACTATCAGTTTTGACTTTGCGTTGAGAAATGCAATTTTTTCAGTGTCTAAGCAGATATTCATATTCTGAATTGTACTTATGACAGAATATAAGTTATTAGGTACACATAACCCAAATACATCAATATGAATCAACACCTCGCTAAACTCCCTGAATATGTCCATGGGGGCATCGAGGACTATTAAATTGAATTTATGCCTTAAGACTGACAATAGGCCGATAAGTTTGCTGCCTGTATAGAAATGCTCTACTAACTTATTATCATTAAAGTTGTATCCAAGTGTGGACAGCCAGAGATTTTCCCTGACATTATATGCAGTAGTCATGTAATCCTGGGGTCTTGCAAGTGTTTTTATCAACGATGTATTTATGGTTTCATCTTTGGATGCTATTTGAGCAAATTTATCAAAATACATATTGGTACTTCTGTACTTGATATCTAAATCCAGAATTATTGAACTTAGCCCTCTCTTATTGGCTTCGCATGCCAAATTCACTGCCGTACTGGTCAAGCCGCTTCCCCGATGCCCGGTAACTGCGATTACCCGGCTTATGCCCCTGCTCATTGACTCAAACTGTTTTGTCAGTTTATCCGGCGATTCTGCCTTCTCATTATTCTTGTTTCTGAATTTAAATCTGTCAATAAAAGAGCTTTTCTTTTGGAGTTCATTTGCGTCTAATTTGGATGCTTCTTGTATTCTTTCACCTTTTTTTGCAACTGCCAGCTTTTCAATATTATTGCACATCAAGTTAATGGGCAGACGTATCTGATCATAAACAACAACCTTTATTTCACCCGAGCCCAGATTACCGGACCCAATATATTGCTCAACCCGGAAGTCTCTTGTAAATACAAGTATGCTGACTCCAAGCGATAATATTCTTTTTAAATGCTCCAAGGATTTTTCATATAAATAGTTTTGATAATCATCGTGAATAACTATTATGTCAATACCAGGATTGTATTCATCAATATACTGGATTACCTGGTCTGTGTCCAATTTTCTGTCATTTAATATTTCTATTTTATTCTTGTGCATATCCTGAGAAGTCAGTAAATTCGATACCCTTGACACCCATAATACCTTCATCAATATCCTCCGCAATAACCTTAATACACAAGAAACCTTAATTTGAAATATTTAATGCATTGAGAAATAAATCTGCGCAAACACTTACTCAAATTCTAATATTAGCCAATATTGTATTATTATTCTTTGAACTTATTAGTTATTATACTATTTTTATTAATATTTTACAATAATTGAAATTTATATATAATTTCTCGATGAAATTCCTTATTTTTTGTATTATTTTACATTATTTAAGGGATTTAGGCTATCGTCTGATATAAGACCAGCTAAAGCCGCATAGATTATTTAGTGGACATAAACATAAAAAAAGTGTGCTCCAGCTTCGCTGGCCGCACCATATAAAAAAAGGAATGCCTTCAGGCAATTCCCTTTTCGTAATATTATTGCAAATTAATTTTTTACAAAACAGTCTTGGTCAGTGTGTCCTATAGTAACTATTTCTGCATTTTTGCCTTACATTCTTTCAGGTGCACTGATACTGAGCAAATCCAGCACATTTCTGATTACCGTTCTTGTGGAATCCACCAGAATCAGCCTTGCCTTCATTAACTCCTGCTCCTCACCTTTAACTCTGCAGTTGGTATAGAAGCTGTGGAAGGAAGCCGCAACCTCCTGAACATAACGGGTGAGCCTGCTGGGCTCAAGTGTCTCCGCTGATATCCTCACCTCATCGGGATATTCCGACAGCTTCTTTATAAGCTCAAGTTCCTCCTGTTTGTCAAGCAGTTCAAGTCTTGTGGCATTTATATCAGGTATGATTATACCTTCGCTTTCCAGCAGCTTGAGCATGCTGCATATTCTGGCATGGGCATACTGTACGTAAAAAACAGGATTTTCATTTGACTGCTTTACAGCCAGGTCAAGGTCAAAGTCAAGATGGCTGCCTGAGGCCTTTGTATTAAAGAAAAATCTCACACCATCCCTGCCAACTTCCTCAACCAGGTCCATCAATGAAATGGATTTGCCGGTTCTCTTGGACATTCTGGCAATCTCACCGTTTCTGTAAAGGCGTACCAGCTGGAACAGCACCACATCCAGCCTTTCCGGATCTATACCGATTGCGGCCATGGCAGCCTTCATTCTGGCAACATGACCATGATGGTCTGCACCCCATAGATTAATAGCCCATTCAAAGCCCCTGGTTTCAAATTTGTTCCTGTGGTAAGCTATATCGGCGGCAAAATAAGTTGGAATACCGTTGTTTCTAATAAGTACCTCATCCTTGTCACTTCCGATTACAGAGCCCTTAAGCCACAAGGCCCCGTCATTTTCCACCGTACAGTCATTCTTCTTAAGCAGCTCTATGGTTTCCATTACCTCACCGCTTTTGTGCAAGGTCTTCTCTGAAAACCATACGTCAAAGTGAATCCCATAGCTTTCCAGGCCTTCTCTTATTCTCTGAATATTTCTTGGAAGGGCAAAGTCCACAAATACCTTTTTCCTCTCCTCGGAAGGCACATCAATATACCGGTCGCCGTTAGCAGCGACAAAATCCTTCATGTGCCCGGTTATGTCCTCTCCGTGGTAGCCGTCCTCTGGAAACTCTACGGCGTCTGCTCCCTTTATAAGCTGGATATACCTTGCTTCAAGTGAAGCACCAAACTTTTCTATCTGATTTCCAGCATCGTTTATAAGAAATTCTCTGGTAACTTCATAGCCTGCAGCATCAAGCACGCTGGCTATACAGTCTCCAAGGGCTCCGCCCCGTGCATTTCCCATGTGCAGAGGTCCGGTGGGATTTGCACTTACAAACTCCACCATTACTTTTTTTCCATTACCTGCATTTATCCTTCCGTACTGCTCTTTTTCTTCCTTTATTATTCTGACTGCGTCATAAAGGTATTTGGCATCAAGGGTAAAATTGATAAAGCCGGGTCCGGCGCAGGTAACTTCCACTATATAAGTTCCAGTGAGCTCCATGTTCTTTATTATGGTTTCAGCTATAAGCCTGGGGGCTTTTTTTGCCACCTTGGTAATCTGCATTGCAATGTTTGTTGAAAAGTCACCGTGACCTTTTTCTCTGGGAATCTCTATGGTAATCTGGTCAATTTCAAGTTGTGGCAGTTCCCCGGCCCTTACGGCCTTTCCAACTGATTCCAGCACGGAATTATTAATTTGCTGGCGTATTTCCTCTGTTATGTTTCTCATTTGCAGCTCCTACCTCTCTTATTTGCATATAAAAATCATTTCTTCCGGTGTTGTGGCTATCTATCTCCATTTGATAGCCCACACGTATTTCTCCGCCTGAATCATTTATGTTTATGTCAACATTATTAGCGTACACACCAATTGTAAAAGCCCCATGTTCGGTTTCATATGAGGATATGTGCTTCTGCCCCTTCTGAAAAACAAACTGCGAATTTACTTTTCCAAATCTCATTAAGGTCACAACACCGTCAGATACCTTTAAGGTTGTAGTCGTGCCCACCATTCCGGTGACTTCGCTTTCCTTATAGGTAATATAGTAATTATTGCCCTTCTGATAGTACTTTCCTTCTGTGATAAGTTCAAGAGTATTGCTGTCATTTTCAGGATCGGTTTGAATACCCTTTACATTAATTATCACGTCTTTACTCATCCAGTTTCCTCCTCAATTCCGGTCAAGGTTGCTCCTGCCGTTCCAGTGGCCGTCTTGCTGCCTACAGATGATATAATATACATTAAATGTGATTTTTTCAACCATAAGCAAAGAAATTAATCCTAAAAGCTCCCGAATTCCGGGAGCCTAAGGTACACCACAGCCATACGGCAGTTTATCCCTGCTTGAGATAACTCAGGAATTGGTAAACTCCCTTTTACAGTCCTCAAATCTTTCATAGGCCAGTTCAAGCAGCCTGTCAATAAGCTGGGAATATTCCATGCCGCTTGCAGCCCAAAGTTTGGGATACATGCTTATCTGCGTAAAGCCGGGGAGAGTATTTATTTCGTTTATATAAACCTCGCCGGTAACCTTATGTACAAAGAAGTCCACTCTGGAAAGTCCTGCACAGTCCAGGCACCGGAATGCCCTGACAGAGTACTCCCTGATTTTCTGTTCTGTATGGGCAGGCAGGTTTTCAGCAGGTATGATTACCTTGGAATCATCTCCAACCTGATACTTGGCTTCGTAGTCATAAAAATCATTGCAGGGAACCACCTCTCCAACTGCCGAAGCTATGGGCTCATCATTTCCAAGCACTGCACACTCTATCTCCCTGCCGTCTATAAATTCTTCAACAAGCACTCTTCTATCATTTTTTGCTGCTATTTCAAGAGCTCTTATCAATTCTTCCCTGTTTGAAGCCTTGTTAACCCCCACCGACGAACCGGCATTTGACGGCTTTACAAAGCAGGGATATGTCAGCACTGCTTCTACTTCCTCTACTACCTCCTGTGTCCGGAAGCTTATCTGTTTTCTGTTATACACCAGATATTTTCCCTGTGGAAGGCCTTCCTTTTCAAATATTATCTTTGTATAGGCCTTGTCCATGCCCACCGCTGAACCAAGCACACCGCAGCCCACATATGGTATGCCTGCAAGCTCGAACAGTCCCTGAATGGTGCCATCCTCTCCGTTGCAGCCGTGCAAAACCGGAAAAACCACGTCTACAGGCTGCTTGGAGTTTTCTGAAATTATGCTTTTGGCAGTATTTTTTACCAGCAGCTCCTTTGAGCCAACCGAGATATCCCCTGAGACAGCCCCTGAGACTCCGCCTCCAACAAGGGCAGTCTCTGCCAACGCCTGCCATTCCCCGCTGCCAATCTTTTCAGCAGGTCCCTCATATGTAAGCCATTGTCCTTCTTTTGTAATTCCTATCATAACAACATCATATTTTGATTTATCTATATTCTCTATTACAGATTGAGCCGAAACCCTGGACACCTCATGTTCTGAAGACTGCCCCCCGAATATTACAGCCACTCTTTTTTTTGCCATAAATACCTCCATACCATAAATGTACGTAAGTCAAAACTTTGACTCCGGCTAATATATTAATTTTGAGATCCTACTATGTCATTTAAATTATATTTTACATTTTACTATTTAAGTACCAAGAATACAAGAAAATCCAGCAACATGGCAAAAGAGCCGGGCTTGCACACTATTGCACAAGTTCCGGCTCTTCGGATAAACCCCTGTAATCACTTATAATATGTATTAACGGGCCTGACTATTTAAAAATAATTCCCGCTACATCCTTCCAGCTCTGCTTCAAAAGCTTTTCATACCGCTCTTTGAACATGGTCTCATGCTTCTTTTCCCACTCGGCCAATTCCAGGAGGAAGTTTTTAGCCTCCCCGTCCTCAACCTGTGCAGCAGCATTGGAATAGAACAACGCAAAATCACTTTCCATAAGATATGCCATTCTGATAACAGCCAAATCCGAAATTGCACTTTCATCAGTTATAAGCTCCGAATTATCAGCTATTACGGATATATTTTTTTCTCTGGAGGTATCATCCACCACCCAGGACATTACAATAGGAGGAGGTGTCACCTTCAATATGTCATAAATACTGCTTAAAACAGCATAATGGTTCTTCTCCATTTCTGCCAGTTCTTCAAAAAGCTTTTTAAGTTCAGCAGATTTAACCCTGTCCATATTAAAGCTGTAGAACTCCTGCGCATCGTTCTCCATTCTCATGGCGTATTCCAGAATCTCTTTTATTTTGCTCATAATACTGTCTCCCTGTTAAATTAATATTGAGCCGGTATTAATATCCCGGCTGAAAGGCTTTATAATCTATAAAGAATATACCCTGTTATGTTAAATTAAAACAAGGATTTGCAGTCTGTTCCATCTGGTTTCATGCAGCATCCGGCACATACACATACGGTTTCATGCATTGACAGCGTTTAAGCCTTTGCGAATAACGGCATGAAAAGCAGAACCCTGGACGGATTCCGCTTTTCTTTATAAAATACTTGCTTTTTAGTTCATATTATTTTGCAGTATTTGCAGATGTTGATGACTTTAAATATGGTACCGGGTCCACCGCTTTTCCGTTTTTTAGAACTTCAAAATGCAGATGGGCACCATCTTCACATTCACTTTGAATCGGATCTCCAACCAGCCCGATTATATCATTTGCCTTAACCTTCAAGCCGCAGCTTATATTCTCCAGGTCCTGTTTTGACAAACCTGCATACCTGGTCTTCAGCCCGCCTGTCCCGTGAGTTATTTCAACGGTTATTCCGTTTGAATTGTCCTCCACAAGGGATACTGTTCCGTCTGCAACTGCTCTTACCTTAGTGAGCTTGTCTACTTTAAAGTCCAGCCCGGTATGAGCCCTAATGTCTCCCAGAGTTTTTGATTCCGAGAAGGTATTTACGTCCCTGGTATAGTCCTTCATTATAGAACCCTCCACAGGGCGTATAAATGTAATTGCTGCATTTGAAGCTATTGACTTGGTCTTTGCAGGCGTCGAACTCTTGGCCGGCTCCTTTGCAGGCTCTTTAGCAGAATTTGGTGCAGGCGCCACCTGATTTGGTGCATTTTTTGCCGCCGTGCCCGCCGCTACCGCTTTTGCAGGATCCTCCTGATCTGCCTGGCTGGCATTTTCATCACCTGGGATTATCTTACCTTGGTTGTTGATGCCCGTATCAGGAGAGTTCAGGTTTTGAGTAGTTACAAATATCGCTGTGGCTGCCACAATGATTATACAAACTGCCAGTATTACAAAGAATCCTTTATTGCTGAAGAATCTTGACAGCTTGTCTTTCCAATTCTTTTCGTCTGGAATAAGTTTCTTCATAGTATATATTCCACCTCCATTAATTATTGTTTCCTTTATTGCCAACAATATACATGAAGGTAAAATCATTTTAGCTAATTTTCTTTATAGCAACGCCCTTATAATAATATTTTAAAATATCAGAGCAGGTATATCCCTCCTTGGCCATGTAATCGGCTCCGCACTGGCTCATTCCTACCCCGTGGCCATAGCCTACGGTAGTTATGGCAATCTTCCCGTTTGAAAGTTCAGACAGCTTGAAATTAGCTGACTTTAGCTGGAAAATCTTTCTGAAGTCAGTACCCTTTATTGTTATATTGCCAATTTTCATTTCCATTATTCTCTCTCCGGACGAATACTTTTTTATCTCCACTGCAGACAGTATATCCTTGTTTTTCAGCTCAAATTCAGGTTTGAAGGCCCTCAGCTTTTCCACCATTTCCTCCTGCTCCATCACTATCTGAGATTTATACTCCGAGAAAGTATCTTCTCCCGGACTTTCAACTCCTCTCAAGTATGGTTCAGCGGTGCCTGCCCACACATCCTCCACATTTTCCGTATGCCCGCCGCTGTTGGAATGAAAAAGGGGATTAATTATGACTCCGTTATACTCTATTATCTGACCTTCTGTATCGTTAACAGCTTTTAATATCTTATTCCAGTATTTAAAGGAAGAGAACAATCCCCAGCGTCTCATGGCTGTCTCTTTGCTGATCCAGGCCTGGCAGTGGGCAGGACTTGTGCAGACATCCGCTCCGTTATGTGAGGTCTCAGAAGAACCATAAAGCTTTGCTGCCCGTCCAAGGGCATAAGTCCTGGCTGCTATGGCCTGTGCCTTAAGCGCCTCAGGCTGAAAGGACGCCGGCATCTCTGCAGCTACAACACCAACAAGATAGTCCTCTATATTCATCTTTACAATCTTTTTCTGGTCAGTAAGATACACATTTATGGTTATTGGCTTTTCCGCATGCTCTGCATTTTGGGTTACCTCCTCCTGGATAACAACAAAATTCCGTACAAATATAAAAGGTATAAAGATTATTATCACTATCATGGCAATTATGTAAAGACAGATTTTCTTCATCTCGACCCCCGACTGTGCCACGCCCCTGCGGCTCCGGGCACAATTTTATGCAAACAAGCTGCCTGGGCTTCCAGGCAGGACATGTTTTATTTATATTATTTTAAGGTCAAAATTATGATTTTTGATTGTATACGGATTTTGCGTAATTTCTCAGGTTGCATTAAAATAGCTGCAATTTTTCCATTACAGAAATAATTGCAGCTATTTACGCCAAGTACAACTTTCGGTAAATCCTCTCACATAATTTGTTATATTTTTTCGAACTACATCGTTTGTCAAATTGGAATAAAGCAATTATTCCGTACTCCTCCGCCTTGTATTTCAAAAAAATCTCCTCCAACTTATGCACCCTGTTTGCCGAATGTTGTACTAGTATCCATTTTGCAGCTTATTCTTCCACCCTTTCAATTTTTGCACCTAGTGTTTTGAGCTTATGTTCCAGCCTGCAGTAACCCCTGTCGATATGCTGTATTTCTCCAATTTCCGTGGCCCCTTCTGCTGAAAGACCAGCCAGTACAAGTGCGGCTCCAGCCCTTAAATCCGTGGCTTTGACTGTAGCTCCCGTCAAACATTGTTTCCCTTCTATTACTGCTGTTCTGCCATCGATTTTGATATTTGCTCCCATTCTTTTCAATTCGCTGACATGCATAAACCTGTTTTCAAATATAGTTTCCGTCACTATGCTGGTTCCCTGTGAGCAGCATAGCAGAGATGTCATCTGCGCCTGCATGTCTGTGGGAAATCCCGGATATGGAAGGGTTTTTACATCCACCGGCTTCAGTCCCCCATTGCTTTTGATTCTTATGGAGGTCAGTTCCTCGCTTATTTCCAAGCCGGTCTCCTTTAGCTTGGCAATAATGGGTTTAAGATGATCGGGTACAATATTTTGTATTTCCACATCACCGTTTGTAATTGCTGCAGCCACCATGAAGGTTCCTGCTTCAATTCTATCTGGTATTATTGTGTGAGTACAGCCCTGAAGCCTGTCTACGCCAATAATTCTGATGGTGTCCGTGCCTGCTCCCCTTATGCAGGCGCCCATTTCATTCAGGTAATTTGCAAGGTCAACTATTTCCGGTTCTATTGCTGCATTTTCAATACTTGTCTGACCTTCTGCCAGGACAGCCGCCATCAGTATATTCTCTGTAGCGCCTACACTGGGGAAGTCCAGGTATATTTTGTTGCCTGTGAGTTTTTTTCCGCGCCTTGCTTCAATATAGCCATGTCCCTGAGTTATTTCAGCGCCAAGAGCCGTAAACCCCTTTAAATGCAAGTCTACAGGCCTTGAGCCGATGGCGCAGCCTCCGGGTAATGCAACTCTCACATATCCTGTTTTGGCCAGCATGGGTCCCATAATTAAAAAAGAAGCCCTTAATTTATTAACTAATTCATAGGGTGCCGTGGAATTGGTTATATCCCTGGCATGAAAGCTGATGGAGTTACTGCCGGGAATTGCTTCCACGTCTGCCCCCAGTGATTTTATCAGCTCGCACATCATTTTGACATCATATAAATCCGGGACTTCTTCAATAATACTCTTGGACTCACCTAACAGGGAAGCTGCCATTATCGGAAGAACTGAATTCTTTGCACCATCTACTTTTACTTTGCCTTTTAAAGGTACACCTTCGCCAATAACGTATTTCGCCAAGTGAGCTCTTCCCTTCCTTTTAAAATTTTGTATTGCTGCACTCAGTATTCAGTGTTCACCACAGGTGTTGCCACCCAAAGGTAAGTTTTGTTTTCGATCTTATTGTATCTGATGGCAAGACTCAGATTTATATTCTTTCCATCGATGCTCAGCTTATCGTCAATCATGGGGGAGAAGGCCGATACACTGATGATGTTTTCCTGCCTCATGCTGTCAACCTTTTTTGCATCACTGTCGTCAAGAATTTTCCTGCAAATGTTCTCAAGCTGAGAATCCTGCAAATTTCCTTCGTAAGTACCAGTAATACAAGAGTTTACAACCGCTTTAAGGCCATACCTGTCAAAAACCTTTTCAATCCTGTCTCTCAGAAGCAATGCCGAACCGTTTACGGTTTCAGTAGCATCTATAGTTATATATTTGTCTCCATCTCCGGATTTATTCCCTACAATACTTGCCATTGCAGTTATTTTAACACCATCTTTAGTTGTTCCTGACAAGTCGGTCTTTACCAGAGTATCGGTGCTGGTAGAGTTCCTTGAATATCCGGTAACCTCGAGGTCCTTAAAAACCTCCTCGCAAATAGCAGTCAGCTTATCCAGCTTTTTCACCTTATTATCAGCCCGTACAAAAAAATAAAGTTCATTTATTACCATTTTTGCACCGGATGATTTAAATGCATCACTGATGGAAACCTTCGCACTCTCTGAATCTCTGTAATTGCGTATGTAATATGTGGTTCCCACAACTCCAGCTACTAGAACAAGTACCATTAATACAAAAACCAGTTTTCTCATATTCCCTCCTGTCATACCCGGTAAGAGCAAGCATATTGATTGGATTCCAGTATATGCCTGTCTAAGCTTTCGGGTATAAAAAAACAATAATTTTACTAAGATAATTTTTTTTATCTCGCTAGTAAAATTATTGCCTTTTTAAAAAAGCCATATACATTGCAAGGCTTTCTATTTCCCGGTAAAAAATCATAAGAAAACCATTAACTATTAAACTTAATAAGTGGAAAGAGCTCTGCTGAGCATCATTGCAAAATCCCCCCTGGATATGCTGTTTGTTTCCTTAAAGGTTTTATATATACTATCCTCTGGAGTTAATATTTTCAAGTTAAATACATTTTGGACGCTTGCAGTATACCATTGATTTTTTTTAATCTTAGTATATACGCCTTCTGATTTTGTCTTGAAACTGAAGGCTTTTGATATGATTGAGCAGGCATCCGCCACAGTTACCTTGTCATCAGGTTTGAAAGCCTTGTCGTTTGCCGCCTTCATCACCCCTTTGCTCACCACTGCATTTATATACTTTTTGGCCCAATGCTTTTCTACATCTGCATATTTTGCTTTTGAAGCCGTATCCAGCTTCAGGTTCAAAGCAACAGCAAGCATGGACGCCAGTTCCGCCCTGGTTATGGAGGTCTTGGGCTTGAATGCTGCACTGCTGAAAGCAACTGTTATTCCCCCATCGTGAAGATGTCTCACATATTCGTCATATTCAGTATTTATTATGTCGGAATACGGCCTGAAGCTTAAGTTATCTGTATTGGTGGTTATGACCCGGAAGGGGGCAATAACCATATATTCATCTATGCTCGTGGCCGCAGATGTACTGCCTCCCTTTGTAAAGGAATAGGTCACATTGACGGTTTTCCCGTTCCTTGGACTGACAGCAACTATTTTTATGCCCTTGTTCTTTTCCTGGCTTGTCAGGGTTATCTGATATTTTCCATCCAAATATCGGCTGGTGACCTTAACTCCGTTGGCCTCCGCCGCCTGGACTGACAAACCGCTTATGAGCAATGCAAAAATTAAAATAAATATATATTTATTACTATGCTTCTTCATATATCCTCCTGGTATACCGGCAGCCAGGTGGCAAAATCCCCCGGGAGCCTGGTAAGGCCTACTCTATTTCACCTGCAAGTATTAAGGCCTTTTCTATCATAAACATCAGCTCTCCTCTGGTCACACTGTCGGATGGCTTCAAGCCTGAGGCGGTTATACCTGGAACGAAGCCGTTTTGCACGGCAAATGCCACCTTGTCCAATATGTCCCTGTCGATTTTTCCATAGTCACTGTAGCCTGAAACCGCCGAACTGCTGCCTTTTACCTTTGTACCTGCTTTTATCTCATAGAGCACCACCGCCATACGGGCAGCTTCCTGTCTTGTCAGCACATTCCCCGCAGGCTTCCCGCTCTTTATGAGTCCCGCCTTTACGGCAGCCTCCATATAGCTGCTGTCATAGTTGTAATTGTCAATAGTGTCAAACACAAGCTTCACCGCCTCCCCCGCGGTGGCCTTGTCCTCCGGCCTGAAAAGCCTGCTGTTTACGCTTTTTAAGTCATGGACAAAGGCTACGTTGACGATGGAAGCTTCATAATCATAGCCATAAATATCGTCATAAATTCCGCCGGTTCTGTCTGCTATGGCGTATAACCCCTGAGCCTGAGCCTGTATTCCCATTGCTCCCCAATTGTTGTCGGGATCGAAGCTGTTTATGACCGGCTGCTTTTCCCAACTGCCGGTATCGGCCTTATATATGTAGCCGAAGGTATTCCCCTCCGCATAGTCACTTCTATTGGAATATTTGAAGCTTACCAGCAGGGGTTTTGAAAATCTGCTGATACCTATATTATTCACACCATTATTCAAAGTAACCTCTATTTGTGCCAGGGGCTTCTTCAATAAAAGCTCATTATTCTTTGAGGCAGGTATCTGAGGTGCAAGGGTTATATTTAACAAATAAATCTGCTCTTTTTGTGTATCTCCGCCCGTGGACATGCCAGACAGGATTCCTGCCTTGAAGGTATAGTCCACCGCTGCAGTTCTTATTGTTATATTTTCCTTAAGCTGCTCCAGCCTGTCAAAAACCTTCCTGGATATATATACCGATATACTGCCGGCGGTTGTTGGTGGCTTGGTCACATCAACCGTATAGTCAAGCCGGTTGTCAGTTCTTATAGCCTCAACAAACCTGTCGGCATTTACACCCGTTATCTTTACCACCCATACTCCGCCAACAACCGTAGGTGCCTTTTCTATAAATTCCCCGGAGATGACATTGTCTACATCCTGATCAGAATCATAATCATCACTGCTTCTCAGGGTTCTTACACTTATACTCTGAGTTGGAATGGAAGTAAGCTTTTTCCCAGGATCATAAGCATATAGTCTGGCGAAATATCTGAAATTTGACTTCAGCCCGTCAACCTTGAACTCTGAAACCGCTCCTGCATTGTACTGCTTTACATCCTTATAGTCCACTCCCCCCGATACTTCCAGCCTGTATTCAAGCCCCGGCTCCTGTATCCATTCAAAGGTCACACTGTTCTTAGTCACAGCGTCAGAGGTGTTCTTGACACCAAACCCTCTGGGAGTGGAAGGAGGTATGTCTTTAAGGGTTCGCAGCGGCAGGGAATCACTCCACTCGGACTTTTCACTCAGCGTGCGGTCCTCACTGAAGGCTTCGGCCTGAATCCAGAAATAATACAGAGTATCTGCCTTCAACCCTGGGATTCTCACATAATTTACCCCTGACTGTTTTATCTGTTCCGCTGTTACGGTTATATTGCCAGTGGCTCTGTTTACATCATCCACAATTCCGTATTTTATGTAATAGGTATTCCCTTCCTTATAGTTCCAGCCCAGATCAACGTAGCTGTCCGCAACAAAGTAATAGTTGAAGGCAGGCACCACCGGCTTCTCAACAACCTGGGAAGGGGTGGGGTTGGTTGTAAAAATTATTGGGTTTGAGGCCTCCGAAAACAGGGGCTCTTCACCATTCCCCAGGTTCCTTACGGCCCTTACCCACAAGATATATGTGGTGTTGGACTGCAATTGTTTCACAGGTACTATGAGATTATGCTTTGAATATGTCCGTGTTCCGTTGGCATCTATGCTGTCGGGAGCGTTGAGCTCGGGATCTTCATAGGGGTCATCGTTGGCATCGGTAATAACTGTGGGCACCTTTTCCAGCTTATAGCTGTCCACCTTTGTTATGTCAATTCCTTCATAATATTTTTCACAGCCTACGTAAAGTGTCACATTCTTATCATAGGCTACCTTTCTATAGTTAAGGTTGTCCAGAGGCATTGTAATGGCACTATAGGATACCGTGTCGTTGGGAGACTCCTTATCCGCCTTGATGTAGGACCATTTGCCGGTTACATTGTCGAACTTCTCATACCAGCGGTTTTTCAGCTGAATGACAACACTGTTGTCAGATATGAGCTTCTTGTTATTCTCGCTTCTTATCTCCAGAGGCGGGTTAGACGGCAGGATAGGTCTGTCAATAGCACCTCCCGGCAGTGTGATTACAACCTTCAGGGCAGGGTATGACCTGTATTCCACATTCTGAATCACCCCATCCACCTCTTCTGCAAAAATCTTTTTTGCTACTATCTTGTAGTAATAGGTGTGGTTGGCCTTCAGGCCTGTAAGCTTGTACTTGTAGCCTATGATATTATTATTGTCAGCCACATCCCTGACAGCATTTGCATCTGCCGGTACGAAGCCAGTGACAATTTTTTTGCTGGCGGGAGGGTCGTCTATCTCATTTGGATTCTCTATCAGCCATATATCGTAGGTTACATCGGTGTCAATACTTCCATTGGCTTTTTTGGGAACCCTCCACAATACTGTTGCAGTATCTGTGCCAAGCTCTCCCTTGAAGGCAATTGACTGGTCTACATTGAGAATGTCGCTGTAGGCAATAATTCTGGCTCCCGCAGAATCGGAAAACTCGGACACAATTTCAGGCATGGCCGGAGATGCGGCCACCTCACCTTCCTTCAGTACGATCTTGTCAGATACTATTTTTACACTGTCAGGGTAATAGGGCAGTCCGCCCTTTGTAACATTTGCCCTTATAATGTAATAGCTGACCTGCTCACCTTCCGGCACTGTAATAAATGTAGTGGTGCTGTCTTCAATAAGCATGGGTATGGGCACATTTCCCACGTATTTATCAATCTGGTACTGGACCTTAATGTCCGAGGAGGATATCCCGGCTATTACCGGACTCCAGTCAAGTCTCCAGATGGTGCCTGCATCCGTGGTTGACATTTTTGTACTTTTTGCAAGTATGTAAGTGCTTGAAAGCACGATATTGGAGGATTCATTTTTAATTATTTCAGTATCGGAAATATCCGGAACTATTTTAACGTAATAGACCCTTCCCGGGTCTTTAACCGTGTGCTCATACTCTAATGAACCGTCTGCCTGGTTCAGTATGACCGGACCGTTTATCCCTATCTGCTCTTCTGATATGTATATTGGCAATGTATTTGTAAAATCCTTGTTTTCAGATACATACAGCTTGTAACTTATTCTCTTTCCTTCATTCCACACATCATCCCATATGATTTTGATTTTTGAGGTGCTCATGGTTATGCACTGGAGCTTGATGTCCGTCAGGAATTTCACAGTATTTGAGGCTGCGGATTCATCGGATTTCTGTATTGTGTTATTGTTGTTGGCATACTCATAATAGGCTCTCGCATTTGCCTTGTACACAGTACCGGACTTCAGGTTTCTCATTCTGATGGGCGACGTACCGGCCGGCAGGTCCTTTTCTTTGAGAACCGGTCCGGTCTGAGGCCTATAGCCCTTTGCCGACTCTTCCATATATATGTTTACATATTTGCCGGTAATGGTTATGCCTTGAGGGTTCTCCACTCCAGCCCAGCCAATATCCGCATAAAACCCTGAGGCTCCTCCGTCAGAACTGCTGTATCCGATAGCAGGCTCGACATTTGGATTTAATGGCGCTACGGCCAGCTTGCTGGGCGACGGCTGAGAAGGCACGCCGGGTGCTGCCAATACTTCAGCAAGTCCATATGAGGTTATAGTAACTGTTGCTGCCAAAACTGCCGCAAGCATCCTTTTTAGAATCATAGGTATCTCTCCGTTTCTGTCTATGGGTCTTACTGTATCATCCTATCAGGCTTCAAGCATCTTCTGCATTACCATTATCATTCCCGCTCTGTTTATGGTATTCTCAGGGTTGAATCTGGAATCCGAATCCAAGGTCATCAACTGCATTTGAAGGCACATGTACACCGGAACTGCATATCTGACAGCTATGGAGCCGTCATCCTTTATAGGCTTTGTATATGAGGCCCTGAGCCGGTCATAGTCGGCACCGGTTCTCTGGCAGTACAGTCTTATTACCAGTGCGGCGGCTTCCTGACGTGTAAGGTTCCTGTAAACATTTGTTGTATTGATGATCCTGTCAAGTCCATAGGCCTTGGCCTTGGTCTTTATATCCGTCTGTTCGTCCACCTTGTCCTGGGTTATCAGCTCATATAGAAGTATACCCTCTTTGACAGTGACATTGAGCGCCGAATTGAAGGATACCTCCGAGCCGGGGAATACTGCAGCCAGATCATACCCCTGTGTAAACCTGGTGATATATGGCTTTGCAGCATTGTCTGCCGGAACTGTTGCAGCTATATCCGGAGATGAAAGCAAGGTATACTTTCCTGTACTGTTAACAAAGTAACTGAGATAGCCATCTTTACTCTTAAGGTTTTGAGTAAGCTTCTGCCAGCCGGAGGAGTTTTCATAAAAGACATACGGATTTACTTTACCGGCTGCCTTAAATGGCATTTTTACACCCATGTTTGCATTAAACCTGGCAATGTTGTATTTCTGCTCCAGCACGCCGGGTATATAGCCTGCTCCATTCAAGGTATCCTCCAGATAGTAGGAGAGCTCGCTTCTCACATCCTCCAACAGTCCCAGCAGATAGGTTTCCACCGCTTTGGCATCCCCCTTGACACTTGTATTGTTAGGGTTTTTTATTACCTCCAGCTTTTTGGCAATAAGCCCCGTAGTATCGTTGTAAAGCTTATCCTTTATCTGAGCGTTTATGGTTGTGCTGGTCTGCTTGCTGGAAACCGCCTGTACAGAGAAAGTGTTCATCTTTCCAACTGCCGAGGTGCCGGAGGGTATCTGGGGCTGAACAGACGCACTCTGAGTATTATTTACCTTTAAATACACGTCCTTTGCTCCGCTTGCTGATGCAGCAGTTTTGAATTCCTCCTGTTGCGAGGGATCAAAGGTGTCAGGTGTTATGGTGAACTCTGCATCCCTTGCCTTGATAACAACGCTCCTGTTGTTGGTTCTCATTGCCTTTAAAATATCCTTTGCCAGGTATATTTCATCGGTATATACATATGCCGGTCCCTGTGAGATATCTATGGTACAGGTGAAATTTCCGTAGCCTTCAAGAATATTTATGACCTTTTCGTCACGTACGAGAACCTTGTTGGAAACTCCGTTTTTCTTGCTGATATCCCAGTAAATATTCTGTTCAAGCTTGTTTACCATATCCAGGAATTTTGCAACCACACTGGTATTGTTATCATCATCGTCATAATCCACCTGGCTGAATTCCGTCCTGGTATTCACCGGCCCTACATACTTTGAAGGGGTAACTGCCGTCTGGTCTGAGGAATCCACCTTTGTGGCCCTTATCTTAATGTAATATTTGGTGTTTGGCTTTAAAGGCCTGTGCTCAATGCTGCCATTGGGCAGCTTTGTGGGTGCAAGCTTGATTCTGGCGCTATAGGTATAATAGTTGGTATTCAGGTTACTGTTGCTCTTCTCTATATAGTACGGATAGGTATGGGTTGTTATATCCACATACTGCTCCATATCCACGTCGTTGTTCAAAACTACATAGTCGCTGTCATCCTCGGTTTTTACGGCTATTTCAAAGCCTGAATAGGGATCGATGGCATAGCCCTGCCATTTTACATCAATCTGGTAATAGTCATTTCTCGTGTACCTGGTAAGCGTGCTCATTACCGCATTGTCCCTGGTACGCACCACCTGAATGTTGTACTGGGTATTTGGCTTGAGCTTCAAAAGCCTTCCATAATAAATACTGCCGTTTTTTACAATAGTGTACTTGGACTTTGCCAATGTGGTATAACTGCTCTCCGCCGAGGTCTTCAGCCTGATTTGAAAGCCTTCTGCTGTAAGGTCATAGGAGGTGTCAAACCAGTAAAAGCCCAATTCACAATCACTCACCGCCTGCAATAATGACGGCGGCTCAATAAGAGAAGTGGTCACGGGTATGGATATCCATACACTGGACCTTGTCTTTCCTGCATCAACTATTTCGGATCTCAGGCTGAAATAATAAATCTTATTTGGATAAAGCCAGGTATCTATGGTATATCTGCATTTTTTGGTCTTCGGGTCATATGTGAAGTTGGACGCCAGCGGATTCATATTCGGGTTGAGAGTCAGCTTGAAGGAATTATTGTCGCTGTTGTTGTCCTTATTCCCGAACAGGCTGATATAACTTTTGTATATTGAGTCCTGAAGTATGTTTGTATCATTTTCCTTTGTATTTGGTTCCACCCTGAAGGAAGTTGCAATGAGATTATAGGCGGCAGGCATTTCCTGTACCGTCCACTCAAAGGTGACAGTCTGCCCTGAAATCATGGGATTGCCGTTTGAATCCCTGGCAATGGCAAAATCAGCGGGAGCCAGAGGCTTTTTCTCGCTGTCGTCAGGCACCGGCGGTTCCCCGGTAGGCGTGGTCACAGGTAGCAGTACGGTTTCAACAGATTGCTTCTGTTCAGGCTCGTTAACCATTTTGAGCCTTACCTTTACCAGGAAATAATAGGTGGAATTAGGCGCCAGGTATTTTCCGAAGGCTGCCTGGTTGTTGATGTCATTGAATTCATTTATTATGGCATAGACCCAGGTGGTACTGCCCAGTGTCTGCTTTGTAAAGTCTACATCTCCCGCATTTCCCGCCAGATCGGTAGTGCCTATCTTTTTAAAGGAGGTGGGCTCTGTCCTTGTACTCATGTATAAATCGTAGATGATGGCATCATTCTGTTCGTCATGGTTTGAGGTATAGTTGCTCCAGTCGATTTTCAGTTCGTCAAATCTTATCTGCACCTCAGCATTTGCAGGCCCGGACTGGCTGCCGGGGGTGACAGTGGTCTTAACCCATTCCAGATAGTTGGGGATGGGTACGTCACGACCGGAGGGCGACAATGTGGTAAAACTGCTCACAAGGGATTTCTCCGACATTTTTGAGCTGTTGTCCACAGTTCCCCTGTCAGCAGCAAGGGTTGTGTACATCTGCAGATAATATGTCTTATTGGGCAGCAGATATGTAGGATAATTATCAGGATTTGCAATGGTCAACTGATTTCCCTGGGGATTTTCGGTTTCACCTTTAAAGAGCTCATAGCCCTTTATGGTATACACCAGCTTTGTACCTGCATCTACTATGTTGGGAGAATTTGCACTTACAAATTTAACCAGCCGGTATTTTACAGTATAGGAGCCGTAGTTTTTGCCGTTTGCTTCAAGCTTATATGGTGTACTGTCCAGGTCCTTGGCATTTACACTTATCATGAAGTGGAAATAGATATCCTTATCCAGATGTCCTCTTATCTGGTCCCAATTGCTGGGCTTGTCCCAGGAAATAGTGATGTTGGAGGACTTATCGGTTATGGTACTGCCGGAAGGTGGCTGTGCCAGGTCAACCTTTGATACCACTATTGCTTTTGGCACCGGCGGCCTTGCAGTATCCTCCTGCATTGTATAGGGAAGCTTCAAGGATTGAATCCTGTCGGATACTCCGTCGGATCTTACCAGTACTCTGTAATAGACGGTATTTTTGGAGTTTATGCCGGTGATAACGGTAATTGCGTATTCCCCGTTGAAGTAAGTATCATCCAGCTTTTTCCTGGAGGTCCAGCTGGTGTCCGAATCCGCAGGAACATTGCTGGTCTGTATCTCGTAGTACAGCCTGGGCATATTCACCTTACCCTGATTTATTCTGTGTATTCTTACATAAATATTGTCAAAGGTATCCTTTGTCAGCTGAAACCTGATGGGAGTGTAGGTATAATCCAGCGCTCCTATAAGAGGATTTTCCGTCAGCCCCGTGACAACTGTTCCCACATAGCTGTTCAGGCTGTCAACAAAGAGAGTGTTCATTGTCATTTTATATATTGTTCCGGGGCGTACTTCAGCATGAGGAAGCACATACCAATTATCTCCCACGGAGGATATTGCCTGTGGAATCGTAGCCAGGCCGGTAGTAGTGTCGATTTTATTAATGCGGATATCGTCAATGGAGGGAATCAGGGTCGTATCATCCTTGACACCCATCATGTAAAAGGAAAGCTTGCCTGTGGTGGTGTCAAACTTCACCTTTGAATATCTGGCGGGGTTGGTGTCACCTGAGACAACCGCAGTATACTGCCCATCGTCTCCCATCTTTACAATGACATTTGCAAGGGACGTATCAGCTGTTGCACTTATTGAAAAATTCAGTCTCTTAATGCTTCCGTCTATCTGGGCCAGTGCTTCATTGGCATAAGCCATTGTATTATTGGAGGCGTTAAACACCTTTGGCATATTCCAGGTAACCTTAATGGTGGGATAAATACCTGATTCTACACCGCCTCCCGCCACATTCACCGGCTGCTGGTCCACCTGCTCCGCATAAAAGGATATCTGGGCAAGGAAGAACTGCCTCCCGGTAAAGGTCTGTGAGCTTGTGTCCTGAAGCATTACATTGAAATCATATATTATGTCGCTTTTTATTCCTGTTATTGTGGCAGTGTTTTTGGTTTTGTCCACCGGAACCTGGACAGTTGTATAACCTGCTCCGTTAGGCACGTGATATTCTATGGTACCGCTGTCAACATTTGATACGGCATCCCAGCGCAGCTTGACGGTAGAAGTGGTCTTGTCATAGCTGTCTATATAAACCTTAATGGGAATATCAGCGGCAAACACCGGCTGTACCAGACCTGACAACAACGGAAAAACCATACTTAATACAATTATTGCAGAAATTATTCTTAACCTTTTTTTCATGGAAATACCCCCGGTGTTTAATACTTGTTTTTCTTGCCTGCTCACTGGCATAATACTTACGAATTTATTTAACTTAAATTAATAATTCTGGGTTATCACAAAATTAATTATAGCATATAAAAATGATAAATCCGGCTATATTGGAATAATAGCCATCCTATAGCAATATATCGGCTTTTTGGCACAATTTGCTTAGATTAAAAAGGCACTTGTAAAGAAAACGTAAAAAAGAAATCTCTGCAAACGGTACTTCCGTACTAAATTCAATCATTGGAGGCACCCAAATCAAATGCTTGATATTGTTACGTTTTCTTCTGACTCATAAAAAAAGAAATAAATTTTGCATCAACATGTCTTTAATATTTAAAACCCATGCACAACAGGCTTTGGAGCCCTATAAATGCATGGGTTTTGTATGTCTTGACTTATTCCATTATAAAGTCATTTACGGTTGAAGCCTTAGCTTTAAAGGCAATATGCTCTCAAGAATTTATTTTAAAGCTTCCAACGGTTTGGTTATTCCCACAGCTATCAATACTGTCCGGTCACCACCTGGCTGTCATCACACACCGTACCGCCGTCCGCATCCTTTATTCCCGCAAGCGGGTCAATGGTAAGTATGTCGTCCTTTGCCAGAGTCAACCCGGTAATGCTGCTGATTTCTATGGTCAATACGGTTCCTGCGCTATTCCAGGTAATGCCTGAACTGCTCTGTACTCCCCAACTGTGCTTTGTCTTTCCGTCGGCAGTGGTTATGTGGAAGTAGTTAATCAGTGCCGAGGAGCTTATGGCCTTCTTATTTGTAGCCTGGTTGAAGGTTATTTTAATGGTATCGCCCACATTTTTGCCGTTAGCACCGTTGTTGGTAATTACCACACTTGTTATAGCCGGCGGGGAAGTAAAGCTTCCGCTGACAAAAGCACTGGAGTTTGAGGCTTCTGTAGTTTCATCCGCATCGCACAGTCCAAGCAGAGTGTCAATGGTTATCTTGTCTGCTGACGGCATGAGCCTTATTGCAGGGTTTGTAACATTGTCAAAGGTTATGGTCAGCTGCGTTCCCTCAGTATTCCAGTTAATTGACGAATCATTGGTTACGGCGGACCACACGGTATTTTTGCTCTGACCTGAGCCATCTGTGACCTTAAGGAATTTTGACAGGTTGATTGCGCCAAAGGTTGTGGCCTTTGTGGGCTGATCGAAGGTCAGGACAATGCTGTCTCCCGTGCCAAAACCGTTTTGTCCTCCGCTGTTCACTGCCTTTATGCTTACCAGGGCAGGTACTGTATGGAAGCTTCCTTCCAATATGCCAATAGAGGAGTAACTGGTGGAAGTACCCGCAGCATTCCTTATTCCAGCCGCTTCATCAATTCTTATCTCATCACCTATTCTTACGGTTGACCCATCCATTGAATCAAATACTACGGTTATTGCATTGCCTGTGGTATTCCAGGAAGCCGTCATATTGCTTCCCCAATCCTTTGCTACGATGGAACTGCCTGAAAGCCCCGTTACCTTGAAGTACTGCCTCACCATAATAGCGGCATTTGTTACAGAAGAAGTCTTGGCCTTGTCGGTGCTTTCCTCAAAGGTTATTATCACATGATTTTTCTTTATGCTTTTGTTTGCGGCAGCAGGATAAGCTACTGCAATAATCTTTCCGGCTGTAAAGTCTATGGGCTGAATTGCACTTGGAAGCTTATCCTTGGTGGCCTTCTGACGGACTTCCACCTTTTTGGTTCCCGTAAAGGTGCCTTCGGCTGCACCCGTCTGCCAGCTGCCTGCTTCACCGCCTATCCTGTATTCGTATTCACTGCTGAGACCGTATATGACATTCAGGTCATCGCTGTACTTCAAATCAGGAGCAGGCATGGGAACTGCTATATCATCCACCTTGACAGGCTTGGACGGCAAGCTGCCGGCTGTAGCTGCCGTTCTCACCTCAAACATGCCCGGGACAAACTGTACGCTTATGGCAGAGCCTGAGGCATTTAACACTCCCCATGCTCCTCCGTTGATTCTGTACTGCAAATTAACTGCTGAAGAATTTGTAATTTTTGCAGCCGCAATATTGTAATCAAGGGCTGGAACATCTATATTGCTTCCGTCTGCCTGTGTCAATGTGGCTGCCAGCCTCTTGTTGCCTGTATTGGCGGCTTCTCTGACATATACCGTCATTATTTCTGCGTCGGCATTGTAGGTCATGCTGGTATTCCCTGTGGTACAAGGCTTCCAGCTTATATCATCAAAGCTGTATTCCATTTGTGACGTAGTGCCGGTCAGGAGACTTCTGGACAAATCCACTCCCACGTTGTCCAGATTCAGCTGCAGCGTTTCTGCCTGACCTGCTGCGGGTACTGCCGTAAGATTTCCGGAAGAGTCCTCGCATACCGCATATATGTCATACTGTGAGGATACTGCCAGGCCTGTAATAGTCAGTTCCACCTCCAGACCTATGGCACCCTGGGTTATTACAGTGCTCCCCTTGGTGGAAACCGCTGTTCCTGCGGCATTTTTGTATGCCTTGACCTGGGCACTGGTGGGTACTGCCGCTCCCCTTGGAAGAGCTATGGCATATACCGTTCCGGCTTCATTTGTATTAACAAGGATCACTGCCAGGTTATCATACTTCACAGCCGACTGTCTGGGGTAGCCTGCAGCAAATGACGGTGCGGTGGCATCTGTGGTTTTAGCCTTGTACTGGGTTACTGATCCAGCATTGCCAAGATTGTCAACCGCTGCCATATAAACTATATATTCCGTATATGGTATCAGACCTGATACAGCAGCGCTGCCCTCAATATTGGCATCCAACTCAGCCAAGCCCTTCATCCCTGCTGTAATGGCAGTTCCTGTTATAGCTCCGCCGGTAACGACCTCGCTAATAAGCTGGTCTGCGGTTGGTACCAGAGTGAAGCCCGATGGCACTGCCACAAAATATACCCTGGATTTTTCATCTGTCTTTACAAGTACACTCATTGTTGTTTCACCAAGCATTCCTGTCTTGGGATAACCTGTGGCATATTTTGGTGCTACCGCATCAACAAGTATGTTTGAGTCACCCAAGGCCGTAGCGGCGGTCAAGGATGGCAAGGTTACAGCTGCCTTTACATTCGTGCCCTTGTTTTGTATGGTAGTTCCCGACAGCTGCAGTGAGGAGGTGGCCTTGTAATTGAGCTTGGAGGCATTGTCTCCCGGCATTACCGTATAAACAAATATCAATTCCTTTGTACCTGAGCCGGATACATACACCGCATCTCTGTCAACAGTGCCTGTCTCTAAGTTCAGCAGCGGTATCCCCGTTCCGATAACGTCAACCTCCTGGTCAAAGGTGATCTTTATTGCTATATTGGCTCCCTGCTTGTACGCACCGGTGGGTCCGCTTACCTGGACCACCTTTGCCGCAGTAGGCAAGGTGCTGCTGAAGGTAAGTGTGTTGGTGGCAGGTATGTCAAAGGAGGTTCCCAATGCCGCGCAGGTAGGTACTACCAGGGATATTGTCTGCAGGCTGGCTGCTATGTCATAGTCATTTACTGCCGGCAGTGTTATTGTGATAACATTTCCCGCAAC
Source organism: Bacillota bacterium (assembly GCA_023400235.1). GTDB lineage: Bacteria > Bacillota > Clostridia > Acetivibrionales > DSM-1351 > Ruminiclostridium. Next base: position 72,878 of record JAEXFI010000017.1, on the reverse strand, counting down.
TCCTGTCTTTGCCACGATTGCCGAGCTTGTCATAGCCGCAACCACCTTATCCCACTGAGCCTGCTCCACATCAGCGGTAAAGCCTTTGAAAAGGGCCTCCTGCACTTCCTTGTTGGTGTTGATGTCGTCAACCCATACAGCATTGTTGAGGGTAATGATTATGGTTTTCCCTCCTGCTCTGATAACAGACTCATTTATGGAGGTACCGTAAGCTGTACCCGATAGGGTTGCCGTTGCCAGCCGTTCTATTTTTATGGTCTGTCCGGCAATAAGACTGGCTTTGGCTCCAATAATGCAGGCTGCCGGTATAGCCAGTGTTACATATTGATTTGAATTTATGTTGTAGCCGGACACAGCAGGCATGAGGACAGTCACCTTTGTGTTGCTGTTTCTCTTTACAGCACCCTGTCCCGCATTCTTCAGTGCACTTATAACCTTCGCCCACTCAGAGGTTTCCGTTGAGGTTATAAGTCCGGAGAAGAGCGCATCCCTCTTGGTCTTGTCGGTTTCTATATCCGTTACCCATTGTCCGTCTGTCAGTGTTATTTCAAGTGTTCTTCCTCCCGCAGCAATACTGTTTTCGGGTACGGTGTCCGCCAGAAGAGTTCCTGACAGGTCGGCAGAGGCTTTAGCCGCAATAGTCAGCTGCAAGGAGGCTGTTGCATCCTTTATTGCACCCACCAGTATGGCCTCCGTTGCGCTGCCCGTTGGCACCCTGTAGGGCACCTTGACAATAATGGTTTCGTTGGTATTGATGTCATAGGCAGACACTGCCGGGAACACTATGGTTATCTTGGTGCTGGAGTTTCTTGTCATGGCCGCTTCTCCGGCACTCTTTAGGGCCTGTATGAGCAAATCTCCCTGAGCCGTATTATTCAGGAAGGTAAGACCCCCGATTACAGCTTCCCTCTTTGCCTGGTTTGATGCCACATCAGCAGCGAATTCTCCGTTTGCAAGACTTATAATGAGGGTTTTGCCCCCTGCTACTATGTCTCCCTCTCCCAGTCCTTCAGTAACAGCCGTACCGCTCAATTCAAGCTTCACGTCTGCGGCGATTCTGATAATGTCTGCTGAGATAACCGCCTTAACCGCATTCTTTATAAGTTCCGGCTTAATGGTAAGGGTTATTTCCTGTGTCTTGGTAATATCGTAGGTTGTAGCCTCACTTAAGGTAATGGTTATTGATTTTTTATCCGAGCTGAGCGTTGCGGCTGAGGCCCCTTCATTCTTGAGTGCCGCAATTACCTTGCCCCACTGAACCGCTTCGCTTCCTGCGGCTGTAAAGCCATCAAACAGCAGGTTTCTTCGTGTGGCATTTGTCAGTATATCATCCTGCCATTCCGAGATATCCAGTGTTACAATAATGGTTCTGCCTCCCGTTACTATGTTTGCTTCACCTGTAGGAGCAGTCATTGTGGTTCCCGAGATACCAGCCACAACGTTCTTGATATTTGATGAATTCAGCAGTATATCTGCATAAGCCTTGAGGTAGCCGTTGTCATCGGTGGCTGCAAGTATAAGGTGCTGGTTCTCGATTGCGCTGATAGCTCCTCCTGTTACAAACAGGGTGGTTCCCGTGGGCAGGCTGTCCTTCAGCAGGGTTCCTGCGGCATTGTCCTGCACTATATATCTCCATTTTGTAGCTCCTGTAGGCAATACAAGCTTGCTGTAGTCAAAGGTGGTAGTGTTAAGTTCTGAACCAGGCACCGGATTTGCATAGTTCACATTAAGCTTGAGCTGAGGAGCAATTCCTCTCACTGCCGAAGCAAGAACCGGGACATTTATGTAGCCCTTCACCTTGCCTGTGGTGTCCACCGCATACAGTATTACAAACTGGCCTTCTTTTACAGTAATATCTTTATTTACTTCATATACCGCCGCACCTTCCACAGAGGAATTAATCAACGGTATTGCCGTAATATCCGTATCCTGAACCTTAACAATCCACTTCTCTGCTCCCGGTAAACCGACTTTGTCCAGGAATGCAAATTTTGATGTGCCAACTCCGGCTCCGGGTTCCAGGTCGGTATAGTTCTCAGGTGCCTTAAGCTTTATGGCGTTACCGGGTCTTATATGGTTGGCTGTTAGGGCTATGTTGTCATATGCCAGCACCTTGCCTGAATTGTCCACTGCAACCAGCAGTATAAATTGTCCGGAGTTTGCGGCTATGTCCTTTCCTGACTCATAGGTATAATATTGCTCATAGGTTATTCCAGGAGGTGAAGTATATGCCACTATGCTTCCAGCAGTTATATTTGTCACAGCGTCCGTTATCTTAACCACAAAGCTCTTAAAATTATTTATTCCCTCAGGCGACACAAAGATTGAGGTAGTGCCTGTAGCAGTACCGTATTTGGGATTTGCATAATTCAAGCCCGAGGTAAGCTTGTCTGCCAGCGGAGGATTCAGCTGCGTTACCAACTGAGTAATCTGAAGGTTCTTGTATGCCTTAACCCTACCGTTGGAATCCACAGCCGCCAGCACCACATACTGATTGAGCCTGACTTCTATATTCATTCCTCCGGTATAGTTGATAGGATTTGTAAATATACTGTCCAGAGCAAGGGCGGAAGGTGAAGTCACAACCCTTACCTGCCATCTGTCGGCACCGACCACACTTATCAGCTTCAGGTTGTCCAGCCTGGTTGTACCTGGTACGCTTCCTGCCACCGGGCCTGTATAGTTGGTATTTTCCACCAGCTCAGGTGCATTTGCAGGCTTGATCTGAGAAGCACTTATGGTAAACTGTCTGAACGCCTTTATCTGATTACCCTCAACACCTATTATCAATACTACATTCCCGGCAGCTACCGGAATGTCTCCGTTGCTGGAGTAGACTGTGTACTCCGTGCCCGAAGCATCGTCATTCAGGTGAGGTGCGGCGAAGTCCTGCGCTCCTACCCTGTACTTCCAGGTTATTGCGCTCTCAGTGGTGGCATTGGGTATGTTCTTAGCACTGAGCATAATTTTAACCGTACCTGCCAGGCTGCCCTGTTCCGGTGTCGTATAATTTGTATTCTCAGTAAGGAGGTATGCAAACGGTGCTTGAATGGCGCTGTCTGAAACAGTTATGTCTGCATATGCCTTCACTCTTCCCAGTTGATCCGTTGCCAGCAGCAGTATGTGTGAGCCGGCATTAATCAAAATGTTATTGTTTGCGGAATAGGTGGTGGCTCCTGTTACTGCTACATCCCGGGCAGGTACTTCAAAAGCGCCTGTCTGGGTTTTAATCATCCACCCTGTAGCTCCTACTATGCCTATAAGATCCAGCTTGTTGAATTTTGTGGATCCCTCGGTGGTTCCTTTTGTCAAGGTATAGCTTGTGGACGCAATCACCGGAGCATCAAATGGTTTTATTGCCGACTGGGGAATATAGACATTTGCATATGCCTTTATTGCTCCCAGACTGTCCGTAGCAAGCAGTAATATATATTGGCCCGAGGTGACGGTTATGTCCTGATATTTTCCGTTTCCGTCCTTGACCAACTGAGTAGTGGTAAAGCCTATGGCACTAGCCGTGGTGTTCTTGGCAGGTGCGGCAAATATGTTGTTGCCCACTGCATACAGCCATTTCCAGCTGCTGTCCTGGCCGTCCAGTCCCGCAAAGGACAGGGAGGTGAACAGTGTAGTTCCCTGAGTGCTTCCCTGTGACGGCGCCGCATAGTTGGTAGGAGTTACAAGCACCGCTGCAGCAGGAGTCCTTATCATGCCGTCCGAGCTTATAAGTATGTTCTTATATGCCTTAATCCTGTTATTTGTATCCACGGCATACAAAACAAAATATTGCCCTTTGGTTACAGATACGCTGTCACCCTGCAGGTAAGCCAGCAGCCCTGATACAATGCTGTTATATTCAGGTGTGGGGGCAGATGTGTCTGAAATCTTGTAAAGCCATTTTACCGCGCCCTGCACACCAATTGTACTTAAGTAGGTAATTCTCGTAGTTCCTCCCACCTGTCCCGGCTCAGGCAGGGTGTAGTTGTATGCGTCCGCCGATTCAGCGGTGGATTTGAGTTCACCAGCATCAGGCTGCTTTATTTGTTCGTAGCTTATTGCCTCGTCAGTATAGGCCAGAGTTTTACCCTCGCTGTCTACAGCTATTATGAGTATATGCTTGCCTACGGTCATATTTTCAATATTCTGACCGGAAACATACACAGCGGCTCCTGTTGTTCCGGTGAGATCGGAACCTTTGTACGGTATCTCAAAGGGGCTGTCCGAAAGCATGTAGTACCATTTGCTGAACCCTGCTATACCGTTGGAGGACAGTATAATCTTCGTAGACCCGTTTACAGAGCCTGGCTGCGGCAGCGAGTAGTCATTGGGCGTTATCAGCTTCATTGCATCGGCAGGTTTTATCATGCCGCCTCCAATCAATATATTTCTGTACGCCTTGATTTTGCCGCTTGTATCTGTTGCCATCAGGATTATATACTGACCGGCGGTTACTGCTATATCCTTGTTGACCACTACATCTACCGCACCGGACAACATGCTGTTGAACTGCGGGGCATTTGCCAGAGGCTCATTCTGTACTTTTACCATAAACTTCTTGGCCTCTGTGAATATTGCAGAGCTTGTTGTAGGCTCTGTAAAGCTCAAGGCTGTAAATCTGATGGTTCCCGCAGCAGAGCCCATGGAGGGTGCACTGAAGTTTGCATCAGGTATGAGCAGTGCATCGGACTGTCTTATCTGTGAAGCTGTCAGTTTCAAGTCTGCATAAGCCTTTATGAGGTTTGCAGGCCCGCTTACACCCACAAGCAGCAGATGCTGGCCTTCAAGTGCCGCTATATCTGTCTTTGCAGTATAGAGGCTCAGAGCAGCAGGTGAGGTGTATTTCTGGTAGTCTGCCGCCGGTACGTCAAGGCCTGGTTTTACCGCATCCTTGCCCAGCACCGCAATCATCCACTTATCAATCTCAAAGCTGCCAGCTGCCAGCGTTTCTATGGTTGTCTTGCCGGGTGCTGCGCCGAAGGTTGGTGCACTGAAATTATTGTCCAGCACCAGCAGGCTTGCAGGCTTGCTGATGGAGCTGTCGCTTACGGCTACGTCTGCGTATGCTTTTATGAGGTTTGACCCGTCAACTTCAGCCAGAATGATATGCTGTCCTTTGAGAACGCTGATATCGTCTCCTCCTGTATAGGCTTTGGAATCCTTGAATTCGGCATTCACAAAAACAGTACCTGCTCCCGCATCCTGAACCCTTATCTTCCAGCTTGTGCCAGTATTAGTAGGCACCAGTCCGTTTATTCTCACGGAATTCGCCATTATACCTGCTTCAGGACTATTGTAGTTTGTGCCCAGAACAAGCTTCGCAGCATCATCAGGTCTTATCCAGCCTGACTGTATGGTCAGGTCCACATAGCCCTTGAGCTTGTTCGTACCCTTTTCAGCTGCTGCAAGTCTGAGTATCTGGCCTGCAGTAACCGCTATGTCCTGGCCATCCTTGTATTCCATATAGTCGGACGGTGAAACCGCCAATACTTCATCATAGGCCGGTGCTGCAAATGGGCTGTCCTGAACCTTTATGAGCCAGTTCAATTCATTTGCGGTGGTTATTCCGATGAAGGACAGATTGGTGAGCTTGATGCTTCCGCCTGTTGTGCCATAGGAAGGCTCAGAGAAGTTATAGCCTTCAACCAGCTTCTTAAGACTGTCTGCGGTGAATATACCCTTTTCCTGTCCTGAGGTAGGCAATTTTGGCCCTGTTCCATCGGCATCGGATATGGCCACGAATTCATAGGTCTTTCCTGACGGAATATGCCTGTTTTTCAGCCTTACTTCTATAGTCTCACCTTTTTTCAGGTTGAGGTTTGTAAAGGAAACTGTCTGAATGTCGGGTCTCTGTGACACATCCAGCACTTTTTCCTCTCCGTCCTTTATCTTGTACGTGTCGGTGGCAAATACCGAGAAGCCTGACGGAAGCTTGATTACAACAGTACCGTTGGACATGTCGTCACCGGCGGTATATAGTATGCCGAATTCATTTACCAGAGTACCCGCTTCCGCAGATGCAGGTATAAGGGTAATGCTTCCAGGCATTGTCACATTTCCAGAGGTTACATAGACCTTTATCTGTGCAACGGCAGGATTGTATCCCGGATATTGAGCAGTCACATGCACTGAGGTTGTTCCTGCCGAAATTCCTGCTACCACACCCTTATCGCTGACTGTTGCAGTATTATTGTCGGAGGATATGTATGCAAGAGTGCTTCCTCCAGGATTTATGGAATTAATGGTAATGTTCTGAGTCTTCCCTTCAGCTACGCTGATTTCAGAAGGTACGGATATAAGCACATTCTGTTTTGTGGGATCTATGGTGGTTCCATATATGTTTGCAGTCACTCCCCCGGAAATATAAACGCTGGTGGGCCTCATATCCATACTTACGTTGTTGGCATATACATATGCGTTTACAACTTTGCCCACACCGGTGAAGGTTGAAGCAGCCAGAGCAGCAACCTCAATAATTGCGGCATCCTTTTTTATGCTGATATAAGAGCCGCCTCCCGCCGCTTCAACTGTCAGCTTCTGTAAAGTACCCTTTTCCAGGCTGAGATTGGTGGTGTCCTTAAGAGATATGGCACCCACTGTCACAGAACCGTTGAGGTTGACATTGTTGCCCTTGGAGCCCAGCTCTGCCGTCAGGCTGGAAACCGTGCCGCCGGTGAGCTCTACCGTGCTCTTACCTGAATATGTGTTAATAGTGTTAATAGTGCCGCTCTGAAGTGTAAAGCATGCGGCTGAATCCTTGGAAATATTCACTGACTCAGCTTTTCCGCTTAAATTAACATTTAAATTGCTGTTGTCCAGCTTCAGGTTATAAAACTCCCCGCTTAAGGCCGCAGTCTGGTTTGTCTGAACCGCATCTGTAAAGGTGACATTCAGGAAGCCCTTGCCTGTGGTGAGGTTGGATTCTGCCAATTTGGCTCCCGACCGCACTTCGGTCTGATCTATGGTGGTGGTGCCCTGTACAACTACATTTACATTTCCTGCGTACTTTTCTACCACCAGATTGCCATAGAGCTTGGAATTCTTTACATATACGCTGTTCGGCCCGCCGCCTCTGATGATAGTTCTGCCGGTGACGATAACATTTTCAAGCCGGACGGTGCCTTCCCCCACTCCCTCTCCAAGAGTAAGGTCTCCTCCGATTTTCATGTCCTTTAAGGTGACTGAACCTGCATTGACAATAAGGTTCCCGCCGGCATCCTTGGTATATGTGCCTGCCTTTGCTATTACCTGACCTATGCATTTATCCAGAAGCTTGATTGCATCAATAAGCTTAAGAACTCCAAAAGGAGCGTACCTTCCTGCTGATATTTCAGAAAGATAGCCCTTTTCAATGACTGCTCCCAGCCCTTCAAGCTGTTCCTTGTCCAGCTTTTGGGCATCTGTGATCTTAGTAAGAAGCTTGGGGTCACTCAGTTGAAGGCCGAAAACACGGGCCACCATGAGAGAGGCATCCAATCTGGTTATATTTGAAAATGGTTCATAGTCGGATCTGTCATTTTTAACAAAGCCTGAAGCTACCGCCTTTGAGATTTCCTTGCCGTACCAGGAATCCCCGGGTACGTCCTTAAAGCTGATATCCGCCTGCCTGGAGGAATTCAGTATTTTATTTATGTAGGTGACAAAATCAATCTTCATTACAGATTGATTCAAGTCCTCCGCAGCTACACTGCCGTCCAGTATGCCCATCCCTTTCCACTTGGTCAGCAAGGCCTTGTCAGTTGCCGACACAGCTATGCTGACCGGTCCTATGTCCGCCATTGCACTTAACGGTATAGTCACGAGATAGACTATTAAAAGCATTACAGATATCGCCTTAATTATCCTTTTCATTACAACCTCCATGTTTTGCCAATAGTTTTAGGTTAACCCATAAACAAGTCGATTAACCTGCTCCTTGCTATTGTGTGGTATCTGGATGCCAGTTACCGAAAAATGCTAGTTCAGATTAATGGCCTTATATGCCATTACCGCTGCTTCCGCCCGCGTTACACTGCTGGATAAATCCAGGTACGGCTTGCCTTCTTTGATTTTACCCGTCATCAGTCCTGCTCCGTAGACTGCCGCTATTTTGTCTGCGGAAGCCGGAGCTATGGACTTATAGTCGGCAAATTGCCTCAGCACACTGCTGTCCTTGTACGGCAGCGGAGTTCCCTTTGCCTTCATGGCCTGGGCCAGAATAGTTCCAGCCTGTTCCCTGGTAATCGTACTATCCGGATATAATCTGTTATTTTTATCAGGAGCTACAATGCCCAGCTTGGCTGCAGACATAAGCTCCTTGTAATACCTGTGCCTGGAGTTTACATCTGAGTAACTTCCCGCTGAGGACTTTATCAGGTCCAGCGCTCTGATTACTATGGCGCAATACTCTCCTTTGGTAATTTTTTGCGTAGGATAGAAGCTGCTGTCCGGCGCAATATCAAATACATTCCTGCTGCCCAGACTGCTTATGGCTTCCACCGCCCAGCTGACCCCGCCCAAGTCTGAATATGCGACCTTCTTTTTCGTTGTGGCAACCACTTCATTTGACGGGTCACTCTGACTGCTGCCGTTAATAGCTCTGACTCTGAAGGTCAGGGTCTTTTCAGGATTTAAATCCTTGCAGATAAAGAAGGAAGTATTTGACGCCACTCTCCCAACCTCTCTGAAATAATAGTACTGCATTACCTCTATAACAAACTGGCTTTCATTGCTGGAATTATCCTTCCAGGTCAGAAAGACCTCATTTGAAGACAGTGCATTGGCAACCAGCTGTGACGGAGAATCCGGCTTTTTCAGGGATACCATGAGCTCGTTGCTGTAATTTACTGAGTTTGCCCTGTCAAAAACCTTTATTCTATAGAAAAAAGTATCTGTGGCATTAATCCACTTGTCGTTATAGGTTACTGCATTTGCCTCAAGGTAGGCGACGGTAAACCACTCCCCTCCCAGGCCGAGCTTTCTTTCTACCCTGAAGCCTGTTTCGGTATTGCTGGTGTCCTGCCAGGAGAGCTTTATCTCGTTTTGACTCACTGTCTCGTAGGTCAGGTTTGCAGGAGCCGTTATGGTTGAGGACCAGACCGTGGTTTCATTGGAGAAATCCGAATATACGCTGTTATTGTTAATCTTGGCTCTGACCTTATACGAATAGCTGCCCTCCAGGGAAACCGACAAATCGGTAAAGGTTGTGGCATTCCTTCCCATTGACTCGTAAAATTCCCATGCAGAGCCGGTGCCTGTCTTCCTCCAGATTTCAAACCCCGTTTCATTGTCGGTGAAGTCCTGCCATTGCAGCAAAACGGACTTTCCGTCGGTGCTGGAGGAGGTCAGACTCCCCGGAGGCTTCAGATATGTTGTGGTAATATTAACGACCTCTGAATACTCGGAGGCTGTGGCTCCGGTAACAGCCTTTATTCTGTAGGAATAGGTGGTATTTGGCTTGAGCTTCGTATCACTGTCAATATATGCAGTCACATTTTGAGGTACAACTGCAGCTTCCTTGAATACCCCCTCATCAGGGGACTTTCTCTCTATGATGAAGGCTGTTTCTATGGAATTGTCCTTCCAGGTGAGCTGAATCTGATATGAGGAAAGAGCAAAGCCATACAGCTCAGTGGGCTTGTACAGGAATGAATAGGCCGATTTTCCCTCATCAGGATATGCCAGAGTTACAACACTGTCATTGGCGGCGGCTCTGACACGGTAGTAATATTTTTCACCGGACCAAATGCTCTTGTCACTGTAGGTGTTTTCACCAATTCCCACTCTGGCTATTTCACCCCAGTTGGTTTCGCCTTCCGCTCTTCTCTCGATGATTGTGTTGTATGCCTTATTGCCGGGATATCCCCACTTAAGATCGATCTGATTTGAGGAAACAGGTGAAACTGTGAGTGAATCAGGTTTTTGCACATCTCCGGGACGGAATATTATTTCATCGGTGTAGACATACAGGTTATTGTCCGCATCCAGCACCTTCACCCTGTATGTATATGTATGCCCCGGTTCATAATAGTCCGTACAGGAGGTGGCATTTGTATATATGGTTATGGGGCGGACCTCATAGCTTCCGCCATCAGTTTTTCTTTCAAGGTAATACTGCTTCTCATTTGTGAGATAGTCGCCCCATTTGAAGGATATCTGCCAGTCGCTGATAATTACTCCTGTAAGCTTGGACGTTACCAGGGCATGTGCCGTACCGGCAATGTATATGCTCTGTATCAGTATGGCCAGCACCAAAACCAGCGACGCCTTTTTAATATATTTAAAAATGCTTTTATTTCCACTATGTAATGACCTCAATTTTTATACCCCCGCTACATGTATCTATGAAATAATAATAAACCACATATCCCGTTTAAACAACAAAACGTGACTATTTGCCCACATCTATCCAGCTTTTTTCATACTTTTGCCAAAACGCTTTTATTAATTTATATCGGCAATTTGTGGCATAATTTTAATGGAAATATATTGCCGGGACGGCAAGACCCCAAAACACCCCGCCTTTCGCCGGCGGGGTGTTTTGGGGTCTGCAAACCTTTATCCTAATATTTACTTGCTCGTCGCCTTAAGTCTGGCCATTGCCCTTGCCAGTGCCGTCTTGGAACGCATATACTCCAACTGACTCAGTTGCTTCTGCAGCCTTTCTTCAGCTCGCTGCTTTGCCGCCTTTGCCCGGTTCACATCAATTTCTTCGGGATATTCTGCGGTATCGGTCATAATAACCACCTTGTCGGGCATAATTTTTGCAAAGCCATCTGTCACAACCGCTTCTATCCATTTACCGTCAGCCTTTATCTTCAAGGGTCCTACATTAACCGCGGTCACAGTTGGCGCATGCATTGGAAGCACTCCCATCTCACCGTCGACCGACTTGAAGATAACGCATTCTGCTTCTCCTGAAAAGAAATTTCTTTCGGGAGTAATAACTTCTAACATAAATGTGGACATACTCATTTGCCTCCATGAGCCGCAATGCGGCTACAAACAATTATATCAACCAATACCTCCCACTTTCCGCATCAAGGCGAATAAGGAGGCAAACCAGCCATGCGCGCTTTTAAAGCATTTCGCTCCGGCTGACTTCCGGTTGCATTCTCTATTCATGCTTTAAATATCTCGCGCGGCTTACATTCACCAGGCTTGCTTGGAAGTCCGGCAGCGCTGGACTTTATTCTTCCATCTCCTTGGCGGCTTCATATACATCATCAATGTTGCCCTTCATATAGAAAGCCGACTCCGGTATATTATCCATCTTTCCGTCAATGATTTCCTTGAAGCCTCTGATTGTTTCCTTTAAAGGCACATATTTTCCCTTATATCCGGTAAACTGTTCGCCAATGAAGAAGGGCTGTGATAAATACCTCTGTATCTTTCTCGCTCTGTAAACAATGAGCTTATCCTCTTCAGGAAGTTCATCCATACCCAATATTGCAATTATATCCTGAAGCTCCTTGTTTCTTTGAAGTATCTCCTGAACTCTTCTGGCAACAGAATAATGTTCTTCTCCAACTATTTTTGGGTCAAGAATCCTTGAGGTGGAATCCAAAGGGTCAACCGCAGGGTAAATACCCATGGCAACTATATCCCTGCTTAAAACCGTAGTGGCATCCAGGTGGGCGAAGGTAGTGGCAGGTGCAGGGTCAGTCAGGTCATCCGCCGGCACATAAACTGCCTGTACAGACGTTATGGAACCCTTTGTGGTTGAAGCTATTCTCTCCTGAAGTGCACCAACGTCGGTTGCAAGAGTAGGCTGGTAACCAACGGCTGACGGAATTCTTCCCAAAAGTGCGGAAACTTCGGAGCCCGCCTGAACAAATCTGAATATATTGTCAATGAACAGAAGCACATCCTGTCCCATCTGATCTCTGAAATACTCTGCCATTGTAAGTCCTGTGAGTCCAACTCTCATTCTTGCTCCCGGCGGCTCATTCATTTGACCGAAAACCATGGCTGTTTTCTCAATAACCCCGGAATCATTCATATCATGCCACAGGTCATTTCCTTCTCTGGTTCTTTCTCCAACACCAGTGAAAACAGAATAGCCTCCGTGCTCGGTAGCTATATTTCTTATAAGCTCCATAATAAGCACCGTCTTACCTACTCCTGCACCTCCGAACAAGCCAATCTTACCGCCCTTTGCATATGGTGCCAGCAGGTCTACAACCTTTATCCCGGTTTCCAATATTTCCGTTGAAGGTCTCTGCTCCTCGAAGGATGGTGCAGGCCTATGTATCGGATACATATCAGACGGCGTTACACCGCCCTTTTTATCCACGGGTTCCCCCAATACATTGAATATCCTGCCTAAAACCTCCTTGCCAACAGGTACCTTTATAGCATCTCCGGTATCTATTGCTTCCATACCTCTTACAAGTCCGTCGGTTGAAGACATTGCAACACATCTTACGGTATCGTTTCCGAGATGCTGCATTACCTCAGCAGTTATAACACTTTCGCCCGAATCGGTTCTGGTAGGTATTCTGATTGCATTATATATGTTTGGCAATGTACTATTTTCAAATCTGATGTCAAGTACCGGTCCGATTACCTGTACTATAAATCCTGTGCTTCCAGCCATACTATCACTCCCATCTGCGCGGATACACGCCATTTACTATTTCAAGTCAAATGTTAAAAAGAAAGCATCCATTAATGATTTTTACTTTTATACCTAAAGCATTAAGTCAATGTAATAGGGGTACTGCTTTATTTCAAGGCTGATGCACCGCCCACAATTTCAGATATTTCCTGAGTAATGGCAGCCTGCCTTGCCCTGTTTTTATACAGATTCAGCTTCAGCAGCATATCATCCGCATTCTTTGTAGCACTGTCCATTGCAGTCATACGGGCATTCTGCTCACTGGTAAAGGCCTCCACAAAGGCTCCGTACATAATGCCCTTGATATACTTGGATATCAAAACATCAAGAACTACCGAAGGAGACGGTTCGTACTTTATCTGCTCATCAACTTTTATGTCCTTTGCCTCAACATCATCCCGCAGCGCGCTTATTTCAAGGGGCAGAAGCTTTAGCATCTTGGGCTCGAGTGTTATGGCCGACACCATCTGAGTAAAAATGATATAGACCTCCTGGGCCTGTTTTTTTTCATACAGCTCCAGGATAATGTCTGCTATTTCCCTGGCCCTGAAAACCGTTGGATTTTGAACAGCATAATCAAATTCCGTGTGGACATTGTATTCCTTCTTCACGAAATAGGACCTGCCTGAATTTCCAGCTACCAGCAGCAATGCACTTTCCTTGTCCTGCCCGATGGCCTGCTCGGCAAGCTTCTTGATATTGCTGTTATAGCCTCCTGCAAGGCCCTTATCCCCGGTTATGATTATATAGGCCTTCTTTATGCCTGTCTTCTGATCTCCGGAAACAAAATATTTGCTTTCAACATCTCCACTATGTGCAAGAATTTCTGCAATAGTTTCTCTTACCTTGCTAAAATACGGAAGGGTTTCTTCTAGTTGCGCTCTTGCCTTTTTTAGTTTTGACGCTGATATCAACTTCATGGCCTTGGTAATTTGTCGCATCTGGTTTATACTTTTAATACGCAATTGTATTTCGCGCATGTTGTTTGCCATATGATAACCCGCCGTTTCTGTCACACAGCCTGACTTTTATTTATAAACAGTGCCTACCTGCTGTGCTGATATAATGATAGACACCTGCAATTATTATACAAACTGAGCCTTGAATTCCTCTGCCGAAGCCTTCAGCGACTGCATGACCTCATCACTTATATCTCCTGTTTCAGAAATACTTGCCAGGATTTTTGGATATCTATCCTTAACAAATTGAACATATTCGCTGTTAAATTTGCGGACCTTGCTTACAGGAATATCCATAAGATATTTGTTTGTTGCCGCATACAGTATTAAAACCTGTTCCTCAACGGGCAGGGTGGAATATAACGGCTGTTTCAAAGTCTCAACCAGTCTTTCTCCCTGAAGCAGCTTCTCCCTGGTGACCTTGTCAAGATCGGAGCCAAACTGGGCAAACGCTTCCAGCTCTCTGAACTGGGCCAGATTTATTCTCAAAGGTCCTGCAATTTTTCTCACAGCCTTTATCTGGGCTGAGCCTCCGACTCTGGAAACGGACAAGCCTACATTAACCGCAGGTCTTTGACCTGAGAAGAACAGTTCCGACTCCAGATAAATCTGCCCGTCTGTAATTGAAATAACATTGGTTGGAATATATGCAGATACGTCTCCCGCAAGTGTCTCAATAATCGGCAATGCGGTTATGGAGCCGCCGCCCAGCTCATCACTGAGCTTTGCAGCTCTTTCCAGCAATCTTGAATGCAAATAGAAAACATCCCCCGGATAAGCTTCTCTTCCCGGCGGTCTTTTGAGCAGCAGCGACATTGCCCTGTAGGCAACGGCATGCTTTGACAGGTCATCATAAATTATGAGTACATCCTTGTGATACCTGTACATAAAATCCTCAGCCATGGCGCACCCTGAGTAGGGAGCCAGATACTGGACCGAAGCTGTGTCACTTGCTGTTGAAGAGACCACAATTGTATATTCCATAGCTCCGAATCTTTCAAGAGTATTGACAATTCCCGATACTGTAGATGCCTTCTGGCCAATTGCCACATATACACAAATAACGTCCTTGCCCTTCTGGTTTATAATGGTATCAATGGCTATAGCCGTTTTACCGGTCTGCCTGTCACCGATTATCAGCTCTCTCTGTCCTCTTCCAATGGGAATAAGTGCATCAAGTGCCATTATACCTGTTTGAAGCGGCTTGTTAACACTTTTTCTGTCTATGACACCCGGAGCAGTAAAATCAACCGGCCTGAAACCGTCTGTGGCAATGTCTCCTTTGCCATCCAAGGGTTTGCCCAGGGGATTTACCACCCTTCCGACCAAGGCTTGTCCAACAGGCACCTGTACGGTATTTCCCGTTCTTTTTACAGCCGAACCCTCTTTTATTTCCCTGTCATCTCCCAATACAACACAGCCTACATTGTCCTCTTCAAGATTCAATGCCATACCAAAAACGCCGTTGTCGAATTGCAGAAGCTCACCGGACATGCAGGACTGCAAGCCGTGTATTCTTGCTATACCATCTCCTGACTGAAGTACATAGCCTACATCATCAGTTTTGACCGCAGCTCCGTAATTTTCTATCTGCTGCTTTATAATTGAGCTAATTTCTTCTGGTTTTAGACTCATCCTTTTCTCACCCCATATACTCCGATACCGGCTTCAATTTATATGTTAACCAGTTCGGTTAATGATTCAATTCTGCCCTTGATACTTCCGTCGTAAACCTTGTCTCCAATAACCACCTTTATACCCCCGAAAATTGAAGGGTCTACTATTTCAGTAATTTTAACGGCACTTGCCTTGTATATTTTGCCGAACTTCTCCTTCAAGCTGCTGAGCTGGACTTCCTCCAAGGGTGCAAATGTAATAATCTTCATATCCAGCACATTTGCCTTTAAATCCGCCAGGTAAACAAACTGATTGAATATACCGGGGAGTTCGTTTATACGCTTTTTGGCTATGAGCACCAAAATAAAATTCAGCATATTTTTACTTAATCTGCCGGTAAATACTTCTCTTATCAGACCTTGTTTTTTATCAAGCTTTACTGTGGGATTCAGCAAAAAATCCCTGAAGTCCTTGTCAGTGTTGAATATCTCTACAAACTGCTGGAACTCCAGCCTGACATTTGTAATGTCCTCCAAGGACAACTCCAGCAATGCCTGTGCATATCTTTTTTCTACAAGCGGCATCAGGCAGCACCTGCCTCATCTATAAATTTGTCTACAATACTCTTGTTGGAGTCAGTGTCCATATTGGCCTGAACAACCTTTGTTGCAGCCGTCAGAGCCAGTGCAGCTATCTGCTGTCTGACCTGACGCAGCATTTCAGCTTTTTCACGCTCAACATCCTGACGGCCCTTTTCAACAATTGCCTGTGCATCCTTCTTTGCATTTGCAATAATTCCGTCATATTCACGTGAAGCTTTTGCTCTGGCCTCATTCATAAGCCTGTCACCTTCTTCCCTGATTTTTTTTATCTGCTCTTCATAGTTTTTTCTTGATTCCGCCACTTCAAGCTTTGCTTGATCGGCATCCTTCAAAGCCTGATCTATGGAGTTTTGACGTTTTTCCATAAACTCCGTAACAGGCTTGAATAAGAACTTTCTCATGAAAAAGTATAAAATCAACAGGTTTATTGCGACAAAAATAAACGTATATTTTTCAGGCATTAACATAATAATCGCCTCTCCTTATACCTGTATTCTTTATTACTCACCTCTGCACGTTCCAACAAGGCGGAATTAATCTTACCTCCTTAAAACAGAAGCAGTGGATATTCGTGCGTCTCGCTGTATGTTATAGCAGGAAAAGCCTTCCCGCTTAGTTGCCATTACTACTATATCTGTGAAAGGCATTAATTACTCTAAATAAAGCTGAAGCATTTAAGACCTTTCACAGATATTCACTACAATTTTAACTGTCTTAGCCCATTTTCAAGAATACCAGTACCAGCGCAACAACAAGACCATAAATCGCTGTTGCTTCTGCAAGAACGGCACCCAGCAGCATGACGTTTCTTATCTGTCCTGCAGCTTCAGGTTGTCTTGCCACACCTTCAACAGCCTTACCTGTTGCCAAACCGATACCTACTCCGGCGCCAATACCTGTAAAAACTGCTATGGCTGCTGCTATAGCTATTAATCCACTCATTCATTTCACCCCCTTATTCAATTACTTCTGCAATGTATAGAGAAGTCAAAAACATAAACACGTATGCTTGAAGTATTCCATCAAACAAATCAAAATAAATACTTAATGCTGCCGGTACCACCGGAGGCATTGCCATATAGATAAGTTCCATTACTATGAAAGCCCCAAGAATGTTACCAAATAGACGCAATGCCAAGGATAGCGGCTTTATGCCGTAGTCCAGCACCTTGAACGGAAGCATCATTGGAATGGGCTCTACAAAACTTTTGAGCCATCCACTCATCTTCTTATATCTGATGCCCGCATAAATTACTACACAAATTGACATGATTGCCATACAGGCAGTTACATTTATATTTCTCGTGGGAGGTCTGAATTTAAAACCTTCCCCGGGAATAACATTGAATATTGATACCGTATTTGCAAAAATGAGGAAAAGGAATATAGTTCCAAGATAAGGTGCGAAGGCCTTCCAATGATGTTCTCCTATGGCATCCTTGGCGATGTTGTTTATCATCTCCACAATGATCTCCGCAACGTTTTGCTTCTTGCCTGGCACCGCTGTGAGCTTGCGGGTCAGGAAAATACTGAAAAATATAAGAATCGCCATTATGACCCACATAACAACAATAACATCAGCTACCGGTATTTCTATTCCAGGCAGCTTTATTGTAAATACAGTATGAGGATTCAATGCCTCAATCAGCCTTTGGCTCATACTCATTTCTTCATGCATGCTATTTCACCTTCTGTCCATAATGATTTTTTGTAATTCCAAAAGCCTCTGTTACAGCATTTATCATAACAACGATTAGGACTGAGAGTATTCCGGCCATCGCAGCACCCAGAGCATATACTCCGAACTGCATGGCAAAAACAGCCGTTATTCCTATTATAACTAAGTTTAGCAAATATATAACAAGACTAACAGTTACCGCCTGCTTTTTACTTGCCGTGCCTATTAAATGCCCGAATACAGATTCCAGTACCGCAAACTTGAACAACGATAAAAGTACCCCTGCTGTGAGGGCCGTGACCATAACCAGCTGCTGGCCCCTTATTGCCAGGCATACTATAAGAGTTGTCCCATAAAAAACAGCAACTCTTTTTACAAAAAATTTTAAAATATCACTCATTATACTTTTTTAAACAATCTCCGTAAATAGTTGTTAAGTTTCTGCCTAAACTATACGATACTTATGTAGGTTTATTTTACTCCTGCCATGCTGGTAAAAAGTGCACAGCAGGAAATTAGTTAAATAATAGCACAGTGAAAAGTGTAAATCAATGGCCCTTTGATGAAAAGTGCTTTAGGTAGAATTAAAATTTTAGGTATTCTTGCACAAAAGAATAAAACATTCAGGAGTGGTTAAAATATGGATATTACAACCATTATCGGCTTAATTTTAGGGTTTGGCGGCGTTCTGCTGGGTTATCATGAGGAAGGCGGCGAATTCTCCGCTCTGGTACACCAGGCATCACCGTATTTAATAGTTTTTGTAGGCGGCTTCGGTGCCATGCTTGTAACCTTTCCCCTTTCCGAACTAAAAAAGGCATTTTCTTCAGTTCAGCTGGTTTTCACCCAAAAAAAGTATAATGAGATAGATATAATCAATGAACTTGCAGACCTTTCTGAGAAAGCAAGAAAAGACGGTTTGCTCAGTCTGGAGCAGGATGCTCAATCCAATAAGAATGATTTGATACGGAAAGGTCTGGCTCTGGTAGTAGATGGTATCGAGACAGAGGTTATAAAGGATATTCTTGCAAGGGAAACAGAGCTTCATGAAGAAATACATGAGGCAGGAGTGAAGCTGTTTGAGGCAATGGGCGGTACCTGGCCTGCCATGGGTGTTTGCGGTACTGTTATGGGTATGATAAGTATCCTCAGGGATTTGAGTGATCCTTTGGCCCTTGGACCGAAGATATCCAGTGCCTTTATTGCCACCATGCTGGGTGTGGGCTTTGCAAATCTGGTTTTCATCCCTTTTGCGGGCAAAATTAAATCTAAGACCTCCCGTGAAACCATGATCAATGAGCTTATAATAGAAGGCTTGCTGTCAATACAGGCTGGAGAAAACCCACGTATCATCAAGGAAAAACTCAACCTCAATCTAATGGAAAAACTTAACGGCAAGAAAAAAGCTGCCGCTGTTGCTGAAGAAGGAGCTGAAGCATAGAAATGGCAAAGGAAAAGGTAGTAAAGGACAATGCGGAACGCTGGCTTTTGACATATGCAGATTTGATGAACCTTCTGCTTATACTTTTTATTATACTGTTCGCTATGAGCCAGGTTGATACACAAAAATTCCAGCAGCTCTCCCAATCTCTGAGCGCGGCATTCGGTTCTGGCTCAAATTCAGTGCTTCAGGGCAGCGCACAGGGAAATTCTCTGATTGATTTTCCGGCAACAATGCCTTCTCCCGTTATTCCCGCCGAATTGGAAGAAAAGCAAATTGACGGTATAGCACAGGAGGTCAGGGAAATCATAAAGGGCCAGGGACTTGAGGGAAGTATAGATGTAAAAAGGCAGGAGCGCGGAGTGGTAATATCAATAAATGAAAGACTGTTTTTCAAATCCGGAAGTGCCGTAATTGAAAAGGAATCCGAGGATAAAGTACTTAAAATAGGTAATGACATATTGGCAAAAATCCCAAACAAGCATATCCGTATTGAGGGCCACACGGACAATGTCCCCATAAAGAGCGCCATATTCCCCTCCAACTGGGAATTATCAAGTGCAAGGGCAACCAGTGTGCTCCGGATACTTGTTGAAAAATCAAAAATTGACCCCAAGCTGATATCCGCGGTGGGGTATGGAGAATTTACCCCTTTGGTGCCCAATGACTCCGACGCCAATCGTGAAAAGAACAGAAGAGTGGATATTGTCATACTCACTCAGGATTCCAGTCAAGGTGAGGCAAGTACCGATAACAATTCTTCGCAGGATACAAATAAATAGATAGGGGAATACTTAATCAATATCAACCCGGTAAAGTAAAAAATGGATTATATGGAATACCGTAAAAATAGTACAACTCACGCAATTAATAACTTGCGTGAGTTGTATTCTTGTATAATGATGGATTTATTTCTTGGGCAGTTCATTTCCGTGTGTGTACCGGGAGCACTTTGAAAAATTCTTTTTTGCCGGTTTATACATTGAATTCTTCCGGCTTCTGTTCAGTCAGTCCGAAGTGGAAAAGCAGCACCTGCACTATTCTTTCTGAAGCATGTCCGTCACCATATGGGTTGACAGCCCGGGCCATCTTCTCATATTCTGACTTATCCTCCAGCAGCTTTGATGCATGCTCCACAATTTCCTCCTGAACAGTTCCTGCAAGCCTTACCGTTCCGGCTTTTACAGCCTCCGGCCGCTCTGTTTCCTTTCTCAGCACCAGGACAGGCTTGCCCAGCGTGGGAGCTTCCTCCTGAATTCCCCCTGAGTCAGTCATTATCATATAAGACCTGGCCATGAGATTGTGCATATCCTGAACATCCAGCGGAGGTATCAGGTGGACCCGTTCCTTGTCTCCCAGGATTTCCCGCGCTGTCTCCTGCACTGCTGGATTCAGGTGTACCGAGTAGACAATCTCCACATCCTTGTAATTGTTTACAATAGTCGCTAAGGCCCGGCAAATATTTCGCAAGGGCTCTCCGAGATTTTCCCGTCTGTGGGCGGTTACAGCAATCACTCGCCTGTTCTTGAAGTCAATTGTCCTGAGAGCCTCACAATCAAAAGTATAATCTTCCTTAACCGTGGTTCTCAAAGCATCGTTAACAGTATTGCCGGTTACATAAATGGTGTCTGCATTTACTCCTTCATTCAGGAGATTGGTCTTGTTGGTTCCTGTGGGCGCCAGGTGAACATCCGCCATGGCCCCTGTGAGCTTTCTGTTCATTTCCTCAGGATAGGGAGAATACTTGTCAAAGGTTCTCAAACCCGCTTCCACATGCCCTACGGCAACCTGCCGATAAAAGGCTGCAAGACTTCCTACAAAGCAGGTGGTCGTATCCCCGTGAACAAGAACAATGTCCGGCTTCTCCATATCAATAACCTTTTCCAGCCCCTCTAGAGCTCTTGTGGTTATACCTGTAAGCGTCTGTTTGCTCTGCATTATATTAAGGTCATGCTTTGGAGTTATTTCAAACATTTTAAGAACCTGATCCAGCATTTCTCTGTGCTGGGCTGTGACACACACCACCGAGTCTATTTTCCCGTTCTTTTCAAGCTCCTTTACCAAAGGTGCCATCTTTACCGCGTCAGGCCGTGTGCCGAATATGGTCATAACTTTCAGTCTGTCCAACTTTCTTCCTCCAATCGCAGCCAATCTTGACAGATTATTAAGCTGGTGTTCCTCTTTTGCCCTGCTGGCATTATTCATTTCATTCATATACATTGAGCCCACTATTACAAATACCGCAACCGCAATTACCAGAATAATGGCACTAACCGGCCCCTTGTAATCAAGGACCACGGCACACAGACCCAACGCCGCACTTGCCACATATATAAGGGACACAGACTGTCTCTGAGTAAGTCCCATATCTACCAGACGGTGGTGCAGATGTCCTCTGTCGGCTGTCATTGGTGACTTGCCGCTGGCTACTCTTCTCAGTATTGCAAAAACAGTATCAAAGAGCGGCAGGGCCAGGACAAGTATGGGGACCGCTATGGCAATGGCCGTATATGCCTTGTATGTACCCTGTATTGATATTGTTCCCAACATGAAGCCCAAAAATGTTGCTCCCGTATCGCCCATGAAAATTTTGGCAGGGTTGAAATTGTAAGGCAGGAACCCAAGGGCAGAGCCTGCCAGGATTGCCGCCAGAACCGCCGTATGTATGTCGGGCTCGGGTCTTATAACCGAAACAAAGAACAAAGACAAAGAGCCGATTGAAGAAACTCCTGCCGCAAGACCGTCAAGGCCGTCAACAAAGTTAATGGCATTTGTAATACCCACAATCCATAATACTGTGACCGGGTACGAAATCCAAGGTCCAAATGTGGAAATACCAATATCCGAAAAGGGATTTGTTATAAAATCTATTCTGGTACCTGTAACTGCAACAATAAGTGCCGCAATTATCTGAATAGGAAATTTCAATTTTGCACTCAGGGCCTTTATATCATCTACTACTCCCAGAATTGCAATAATCGAGCTGCCAATAATGAGACCCATGAACTGCCTGTCGAAAACAATAGCCGTCCCCACCGACAGCAGCTTTGAGCTCACTATGCTAAAGAGGATGGAGACGAAAAAACCAGCTATTATTGCAAAGCCGCCCAGTCTGGCTATGGGCTGTTTGTGCATCCTTCTGTCATCCTTCGGGATATCTACCGCACCTATCTTAAATGCCAGGCTTTTTACTACAGGAGTTGCAGAAAATGCTACTATAAAAGCAAGCGTGAAGGAAATAAAATATTCATATACACTAGACATTCATACACCTTCCGTTCCTAGAGAAATCCCATGCTCGGGAAATATATACGCATTACTTCCCAAACATCAAAATAGAGGGAGGCTCATATCTCCCTCTGGTTATATTTTTCTTGTTTTGTTAAACCTTTATCACTTCTACTCCCGCTTCCTGAAGCAAGGTCATGGACAGCTCGTCCGGATAATCTCCGTTGAACACAATCCGTGTTATACCGGCATTTATGGCCAGTTTTGCACACAATACACAAGGCTGCGTTGTAACATACAAGGTGGCTCCATTTATGCCGGTTCCACTGTAAGCAGCCTGCACAATGGCATTCTGCTCTGCATGGATAGCTCTGCAAAGTTCATGCCTTTGTCCGGAAGGAATATTGAGTTGTTCTCTTAAACAACCTACCTCCGAGCAATGCTTGCAGCCCACCGGAGCTCCGTTGTAACCTGTTGCAAGTATTCTCCTGTCCTTGACAATGATGGCTCCAACCTGTCTCCTTATGCACGTAGACCTGGTTTTTATCAAATCCACTATCTGCATAAAGTATTCATCCCAAGACGGCCTCATATATACCCCTCTTTACCCCACTGCGGGAATTTAATCTGCACTATATATTCCAAATATTTATATAATTACTTTGTACCAAACAACCTGTCACCTGCATCACCAAGACCGGGAACAATGTATGCGTGGTCGTTCAGCACCTCGTCAACCGCTGCACAGTATATTTCCACGTCAGGATGATCCTTGCGGATTCTTTCTATACCTGCTTTTGCCGCTATGAGACACATCAATTTGATATTTCCAACGCCCCTGTTTTTAATGAACTGAATTGCAGCCGATGCGGAGCCGCCTGTTGCAAGCATGGGGTCCAGCACTACAATCTCTCTCTCTTCCACATCCACCGGAAGCTTGCAGTAATACTCCACAGGCTCTAGCGTTTCAGGGTCTCTATACAACCCAATATGTCCAACCTTTGCCATAGGGAGCAGTCTCAGCATGCCATCCACCATTCCCAGGCCGGCTCTCAATATGGGAACTATTCCAAGCTTCTTGCCAGATATGACCTTTGTCTTTGCTATTCCAACAGGTGTCTCAATCTCCACTTCCTTGAGCGGCATGTTTCTGGTGACTTCATAGCCCATAAGCATTGCTATTTCTGAAACCAGTTCTCTGAATTCCTTGGTGTTTGTATTCTTGTCTCTTAGTAAAGATATTTTATGTTGTATCAATGGGTGATCAAAAACAAATACGCTATCCATTTCTATTCCTCACTTTGTCAAATATTTTTTTTCAATATCAGAAATCTTGTCAACCCTGCAGCCGTGTCTACCACCTAAAAATTCAGTTTCAAGCCAGGTCTCGATAATATCAAATGCAACACCGGGGCCTACAACCCTTTCGCCTATTGCTAGTATATTGGCGTTATTGTGCTGCCTGCTCATTTTTGCCATATAGCTGTCGGTGCACAGAGCCGCCCTTATGCCGGGCACCTTGTTACAGGCTATTGAAATCCCTATGCCGGTACCGCATATAACTATTCCCTTTTCACACTCTTTTCTGCTTACCGCCTCCGCTACAGCTTGTCCATAGTCTGGATAATCCACGGAATCGGGACAGTTTGTGCCAAAATCCTTAACTTCCAGCCCCTTGCCCTCAAGGAACTTTATTATATCTGCCTTAAGCAGATATCCAGCGTGATCACTGCCTATCGCTATCAAAACTTATCTCCATTTCCGGCTCAGGCCAACCATCCTGCCCAGTCAGAAGACCAAAGTTATCAATAGGTTACAAGTTCCTCCGGGTAGATGTCCTGCGCGCTTTTCTTAAAATAATTGGTTCATATTATTAACAATTTTTATTAAGCTCCAACATTCCTTTTTATTTTATAGTATAAATTATTACATGTCAAAAAAAAGTCGCCAAGGCAGTATTTTTTAACTTATGGCCGTCAGTTTCCCTATTACTGTTTGAACGCTTCCAAAAATATCCTGCGCACAATCTTCGTAGCTTTCATATGGCATGCCATATGGGTCGGCAATGTCTATGGGCCCACCTTCTTCCAAGAGCTGGGGATAAGCATATTCCTTCAAGGTATAAACGGAGGCTTTTTTCTCAGGAAAGGCACTTCTTAAAAAATCTCTATGCTGTCTTGTCATTGTCAAAATCAGTCCGGCTTTTTCAACATCTGCCTTACTGAGCATTTTTGCCTTGTGAATGGAGATATCAATGTCCCACAGCTTCTTCAAGGCAGCAACCGAGTGTGATGAGGCTGGCTCTCCGTCAAATGCCTGTATACCTCTGGAAGACACCGCTATTTCCTTCAGCACCTTCTCCTGCTGGGAGAATGCTCTGAAGATCCCCTCTGCCATACAACTTCTACAGGTATTACCTGTGCATACAAATACAATGTTGGGAGCCTTTTGCTCTTTTAATCCGGATTCCATATACCCTCCTTGTATCTCAATGTAAAATAGGTTTGTCAAACCTCTATTATGTCGTAACCTGCAGCCTTGATAAGCCTGTTCATTATGGCCAGGCCAACCTCGTGCTCCTCCACGGCTTCTGCAATTATTACGTCCACACCCCTGCCGTCGAATTCCCGAAGCAAGGCAAACAATCTGGCTGCAATAGTCTCAGGGTTGCTCCTATCCCCCATTGACAGGGCAAAAAAATCAGAATAGCTTTTTGTTGTCTGGTCTGTGGAGCATATCCCCACAGACCGTCCGGCTTCTCTATGCTCCTTGGCAAGCTGGGTGATTTTTTCCACCTGCTTTTTCATATCACTGCCTCTGATTATTACAACCTGCGCATCCGGAGAATAATGGGTATATTTCATCCCCGGAGCTTTAGGGGTATTTTCCAGGCTGGTTTTAGCTAAAATAGTCCTGTCAATCTCAACGGGACCTATAAGCTCCTCCAACTGCCCCGGAGTGATTCCGCCCGGCCTTAAAAGCACCGGAGGCTCTACGGTAATATCCAGCACCGTAGACTCGAGACCAACTCTCGAACTGCCCGAGTCAACTACCATGTGAATTTTTCCTTCCAGATCGTCAATAACATGCTGCGCAGTGGTTGTACTGGGCCTGCCTGACACATTTGCACTGGGAGCTGCCACAGGCACACCTGCCAGCCGTATAAGTTCCCGGGCCACAGGATGCTCCGGCATACGGATGGCCACCGTGTCCAGACCGGCAGTAATTATGCCTGGTATAATGGAACTTTTCCTCATTACAAGTGTAAGGGGACCGGGCCAAAGCTTGTCCATCAGTACTAAAGCTTTTTCGGGTATGCTCCTGGTCAGCCGGTCCACCCATTCCCTGTCTGCAATATGTACAATAAGAGGGTTGTCCGACGGTCTGCCCTTGGCCTTGAATATCTTCTCCACCGCTCCAGGGTTAAGGGCATCTGCTCCCAGACCATACACCGTTTCGGTGGGTATGGCTACGATTTCGCCTTTCCTCAAAGCATTCGCCGCCTCTTTAAGCTTTTGTAAATCTATATTTTCCGGATCTATTTTTATCAATTTTGTTTTCATTTCTAACCTCTGGAATTAATTAAGCATTGTTACTATTATACCACATAATATACCGAATATATTACCTACCGAAGACATCCTCCCCAGGTAAATCCTTTTTGATTCCGGAATAAGTTCTCCATATACCACAAAAAGCATGGCTCCACCGGCAAAACCCAGGCCCAGACCGATAAACTGCTCGGATACACGCCCCAGGGCTGCACCCGCCAAGGCTCCTATTCCCATGGGAACCCCGGACAACACCGTAAGCAGGAACGCCTTCAGTGCTGAAAACCCGCCCAGCCTCATAGGCAAAGCCATGGCAATTCCCTCAGGGATGTCGTGTATGGCAATAATCAGGGTCAGTGTAATGCCAAGGCTCATTGAAGCTTCAAAGCCCGACCCCACGGCAAAGCCTTCCGGCAGGTTGTGCATGGCTAAGCCTATAGAAACCAGAATCCCTGCCCTGAGCAGGCCGGAGTTGCCCTTGGCGTTTTTGATAACGTCAACCTGCTTTACCAAATCATCAATTACTATGATGATAAGTACCCCGGCAAAAACTCCTATGAGAGTCATGTTGAGACCTGCTATTTCAACAGCCTCCGGTATCAGTTCAAAACATACCACCGAAGTCATAAGTCCGGCGGAAAACTCCAATATTGAACTCAAAATTCTGTTACTTATATTTTTGCCCACAAAAAAGGCTATCAATCCACCAATACCGGTTCCGGTAATTCCTGATATCAAGCCAACAACTGCAATCTTTAATATATGTTCCACGGCAATTCCATCCTTTGACAGCAAGTTTTTTTACAAATCTTTTGATTTGCGCTACAAAACATACTATTCACGAATGCCGCATATTATTAACAATTCGTCCAATTTTTTAGTCTTCATCATCACTGCCGCCACCCAATTTCTCGGATTGGTCGGTAGTTATAAGTGCGTCTATTATCTCGTCCAGGTCGCCGTCCAGAATCTGGTCAAGCTTGTAGAGCGTCAGATTTATTCTATGGTCTGTAACCCTTCCCTGTGGATAGTTGTACGTTCTGATCCTTTCACTTCTATCTCCCGTACCCACCTGACTTTTTCTATCCTGGGCAACTTCGCTGTTCTGCTGTTCCTGTGCCATTTCATAAAGCTTTGACCTGAGGATTTTCATGGCCCTGTCCTTATTCTTATGCTGTGAACGCTCGTCCTGGCAGGCAACCACCAGTCCGGTAGGTATATGTGTTATTCTAATGGCCGAATCGGTTTTATTGATATGCTGTCCGCCTGCTCCACTTGCCCTGTAAGTATCTATTCTAAGGTCATTTGGATTTATATCCACATCAACCTCTTCTACCTCAGGAAGCACCGCCACCGTTATTGTGGAGGTGTGAATCCGGCCGCTGGATTCGGTAGAAGGCACTCTCTGTACTCTGTGAACTCCGCTCTCAAATTTCAGACGGCTATACGCTCCCTTGCCTTCGATAGAAAACACAACTTCCTTGAAGCCTCCCAGCTCAGTTGGATTGGAGTCAAGTATTTCAGTTTTCCAACGCTTCCGTTCTGCATATCTGGTCATTGCTCTGAAAAGCACACCTGCAAAAAGTGCCGCTTCCTCACCGCCCGCTCCGCCGCGGATTTCTATGATAACATTTTTGTCATCGTTGGGATCTTTGGGAACTATCAATACTTTTAGCTGCTTTTTTATGACTTCAAGCTTTTCCTGAGCCTCTTCAAATTCGCTCTGAACCATCTCACGAAAGTCCTTGTCAAGGGTATCATTAAGCAATTCTCTTGCTTCCTCAACCTCTTTAGTGACTTTCTTATATTCTCTGAACTTTTGAACTATTTCTTCAAGATCGGAGAATTCCTTCATCAACTTTCTGTATTCTTCCTGGTTGTTTATAACGTCAGGATCACCCAGCTTATGACTTATTTCCTCATAACGGTCTTCTGCTGACTGCAGCTTATCAAACATAAAAATCCTCCACCGACTTTAAATACTCTTAATGCCTCACCATACCGGCCTTTCAGCTTTGCCGAACAAACAGTCGGACACGGGCGTTACGCAATTAGTTATTATAACATGAATGCCATTTTCACGCAAGAAAAGAACTACCTTTAAGTAGCCTTTAAAGATAGTTCTTTTTGGGGTTATAAATTCTATATAAAATTATATCACGTAAGCATTTTTAACACTTTCAGGCTTATTTTACTATTTCAATCTGACCGTTCATGGTTTCGCTGGTAATATTTACCTTGCCCAGACCTATTTCATAATCCTTGCTTTCAGCTTCAACAAAGCTTCCGGTCACTCCCTTGCGGTTCACATTGTGGTAAACGATTTCAGGTATGAGCAGGTTGATTGAACCGTTGCTGGCATGTGCCTTTATCTTGTAGACCCTGTTGTCCATATCATTCATATTAACCTTTATACCACCATTTGAGGTCTTCAGGTACATGCTCATATCTGAACTGTCATCCACGTTCTGAGCATTTTCAATGTTTATTCTTCCGTTTATGGTTACAGCACTTACATCCCTTACCTTGATATGCTTTATGTCTATAACAGCATTGCTGGTATCTATGTCAATCTTATCACCAATTATATAGTTCATCTGAACCCTGCCGTTTTTGGTGCTTACAGACACCTTTCCGCTGTTTACTCCCATAAGATCGATGTGGGCATTCTTGGTTGTGGCCACCACCTCTTCAGAAAGTGAATCCTCTATATATATCTTGCCGTTGGAATTCTCAATCTTTATGGACTTGAATTTTATGTCCGGTATGAACACCTCATGGGAAACACTTACATTGATAGCAGAACTGCCTACCTTTATGGATATGTTTTCAGGATCATCTGCAAAGCTCACAATACCATCGCCATTGGGAGAAGCACTTTTGATTCTTGAGATTACCATAACCTTGGGATCGAGATGCTTTTTGATTACAACGCTTCCGTTTACCCCGCTTATTTCAAGATTTGCCCCTTCTGCCGGAATGACTTCAAAGTTTTTCTGGACAGTCTGCAGGCTTCCGAAAATATTGAAGGAATTTGTATCTACAAAGCTTCCCACATAATCAATAACCTTGTCGACAATTCCGGCGGTAGTGCTGGCAACGTTCTTTCCGAACTTTTCAGCCTTGACAGAGAAATCATCTATCATGTTGTCAAAATCGGCCTGATTGTAGTTGGTCTTAAATTCCTTCTTCCATTCATTTACCCTGTTTCTTACCTTTGCAGCCTCTTCGGCAAAGCCGTTGGATTTCTGATTTCTTCTATAATTGAAATTTTCAGTGTTTTCTTTTTCGGCTTGGTATTCCAGTGCCGCCAAGAGCTTTGCAGCTTCTTCAGTGGAAATTTTCTTTTCTTCCACCATTTTTAATATCAATATTTTTTCTTCGCTAATAGACATGGTCAAACTCCCTCCTAATTCTCCCGCATTTATTATTCCTTCATTTGGCTTAATGCTTCTTCAACACTGATCTCACCGGCATTAAGTTTATCCAGTATCTCCTTTTTTCTGCCCGGCACTTCCGGAACAGGCTCACTTTTGTGTCCCAGTGCGGAAGCAACATCCTCCAGTTTGTTTTTAACAGTGGGATAAGATACTCCAAGTTCCTTTTCAACTTCCTTTATGTTTCCTCTGCATTTAATAAACACATCCAAAAAGTTTCTCTGATCATTGTTCAGTTTACAGAACTTGCATAGTGCAAAATGTCCTTCAATAACCGTATCACAACTATTGCAGGTTATTCTTGTTACTTCTGTTTCACTCCCGCAAACCGGGCACTTACCGAAAGCTTCTCTTGCCATAAAATCACCTCTTAAAATTTTGAATAGTCGAATTTTTCATTAATACTTAAATCTTTTGTATGAAAAATTAATTTTTTTAATTAATCGTTTAATATTATTTAGCTTACAAATATATATTATTCCTATTCACAAAAAATGTCAACACTTTTATTTAAATATTTTTAATTAATATATTAATTTTTATAATTTATCAATTAAATATATTAATTTGTTTGTCCTTTTATGCTGTTTATATATAATTCAAAAGAAGTGCTGACAAAAACCCGGTCTCTTTGCTGAAACTTCTCCATGCCCCAGGTGTCAACTCCCTGTATTGAGTCCCGGCATCAAACCTCAGCCCTTAAGCCCCTCACGGCACAAAAAAGCCGCAGCAGTATCCTGCCACAGCTAAAGCCACTCCAGCCTAGGTTAATATTTATGCTACGGTCACGCTCATAAGGCAGTTACGGGAGTACCTGCCTTTTTTCTGGCTTCCACCTTCACAATCCTCTTTCCTTCCAGTTCTGATACTCTGAACTGAATATTCTGGTACTCCACCTGGGGATTTTCACCGTTTTTCGGTATCCTGCCAAGCAAATCCATTATAAAACCGCTCAGGGTTACAAAATTATCCACCGGAAAGGATTCTTCCAGTATTTCAGCAACCTTGTCGAGACTTATGGTGCCTTCAAATATATATGTGTCATTATCCAGGTATTCAACATCCTTGTGCTCTATATCGTATTCATCAAAAATATTTCCCACTATTTCCTCCAGCAGGTTTTCCATGGTAACCACTCCTGCTGTTCCGCCATAATCGTCAATTACCACAGCCATGTGCAGCTTATCCTTTTGCATCTCCTTGAACAGTTCGTCAGTACGCTTTGATTTGGGGACAAAATAAGGATTTCTGATTATATCCGGCAGACTGAACTGCCTTGAGGGACTGAGCATGTATTGTATCAGGTCCTTAACGTGCAGTATCCCTACTATATTATCAATGTTGTCTTTATATACGGGTACCCTGGTGTATTTGTCCTTGTCCATTATGTATAGAGCGTAATCCAGGTCGGAATCCACAGGGATGCCTACTATCTTGGTTCTGTGGGTCATTATTTCTGCAACATGCTTGTCGTCAAACTCAAAGATGTTATCAATCATCTCTTTTTCAGTGTCCTGAATAACTCCTTTTTCCTCCCCAACCTCCATCATCATGCGTATTTCCTCTTCCGTAACTCTCTCATGGTCGTCAGCCGAGGGGTTCCCCCCAAACAGTCTGATAAAAAAGTTGGTTGAACCGGTGAGAAACTTCACAAAAGGGTTTGTCAGTCTGGACAGAAGCATCAAAGGTCCCACCGCCAGCCTGGAAATAAAATCGGCCTTCTGCATGGCAATCCTTTTTGGAATCAGCTCACCAAATACAAGTGTAAAATATGAGAGTACAATGGTTATGAGTATAAGAGAAAGAGTGCGTATCAGGGCATCTCCCAGAGGAAGTTTTAAACGGACAGCAAGGCCGGCAATATCGTCAACAAAACTTTCAGCCGCAAAGGCACTGGCCAGAAAGCCTGCAAAGGTAATACCTATCTGGATCGTAGCAAGAAACCGGCTTGGCTCGCTGAGGAAGTTATGCAGTTGCCGGGCTTTTTTATCGCCTTCATCAGCCTGTTTCTTTATAAGCTTATCATTTAGTGAAATCAACGCAATTTCTGCTCCGGAGAAGAATGCATTTAAGAAGACAAGGACTATGAGCAGCAGTATCCTGGTAAACAAGTATTTCATCCTCCATAAATTTATGTAAAAGTATGTAATTATCTTAACTATACTAAAAACATATATATGTGTCAAATGAGTAACGGCAGCGGATACAGAAAGTTCATCCGCCGCCCGCTGCCCTTGTGGAAAATCTAAAAATATTTGATTCGTTTAAATCTCACTGCAAATATAAGCCCGGCTACCAGGAATATACCGCAGCCCGCCAGAATGGCCAGGTTCTGGCGGCTGGCAACACTGTTTGAGGCTTGCTGAGGTCCCGCAGCTCCTGCCCAGCCGAAGCCTCCCTGCTGCATACCGTTTCTTCCCTGATTATCCGCTCCGCCTCCCTCAAACCCTTGCATATTTCCCGGAGGCCCTGCCCCCTCAGGTGGCTCAAAGCCATCAGGAGGCTGAGTTCCATCAAGAGGCTGCATTCCGCCTTGGGGCTGGAAATCATCCTGCTCCCCGCTGTCCCCCTGAGAAGCTTGCGTACCCTTCTGCTGTTCACCTGCCTGGCTGTTTGCGGACGGCTGGTTCCCTGCCTGTCCCCGGCCTCCGCCCATTCTTCCTCCTCCCTGGGACCCCATGGTTGATATATTCACTGAAGAAGCATCTATGAGCTTGTCTGAGGCGTTCTTCTGAGTCTCAGTGGTTGATGGTATGCTGCCGTCAAGCTGTCCGGCTATGCTCAGCGCGCGCAGCCTTCCGAATTCTTTAATCGTCTGGACAGCCTTGGTATACTGGTCATGTGTATAGAAGGCTGTAGCATCATTTTTAACATACTCTGATATAAGCTGGTCAGCCTTGTCTACAGTCTGCTGAAATTTTCCCGACTGAAAATATTCATCTACAAGCTGCTTCAGGTACTCATGGTATTTCTCCCTGTATTCATCCACCTCCAGCAGCTTTGCCACCATAGGCCTTTCCGACATTTCTATTCCTGAGACCGGAGTATCTATAGGCAGGTTTACAGCAGCCTCCGCCGAATTCATCTGGAAACCTCCGAATGCAAGGTTATAGTCCCAGGGCAGCATAGTCAGCTTGCCATCCTCTTCATACAGGTAATAATTATGCTTCATGCTGCTGAAATAGCTGTCCATATTCACCAGCACCGTGCTGGCGGCAAGATATCTCAGTGTGGCATCCACATCAATGTATTTGTCAAGCTCCGTACCTGAATTCAGGTTTTCAAGAGCAGTTATTACCCTTTTGTAGTCATCCTTTGAACCCTTTAAAACCTCATTGTCAAAGATATTGGAGTAGCTGCTTATATTGTCGTCGGTATATTTCAGGTCGGTGCCGCCGCTGGGGCCGTTTCTGCCGAAGCCCCCCATCCCTCCTCCATTTTGCTGGCGGAACTGTCCTTTGTTTTCGCTGTTATTTGATTCGGTTGTGCCATTTGCATTATTGGCCTGTCCGGCATTATTCTGTCCGGCATTGTTCTGTCCGGCATTATTCTGTCCGGCATTGTTATTTTGTCCGGGAGGTGCCTGTCTTGCGCCCTCATTTCCGCCATTTTTGCCGCCTCCCGCTCCCATTCCCCCTCCCATTTCCATACTCTCAGGCTTATAAAACATTCCATAATCACTGCCATAATTACGCTGGGCAAAGGCTTCCTCAATAGCCTCCACTGCCACATACAGCCCCCATGCCTTTCCGTTTACCGTCACATTGGCATATGCAAAGAGCGGTGTTTTAACTCCAATATACGTCATCAGGTCGTAGGACAGATAATCCTTCATATAGGTAGCATCCGACTGGACATTGTTTATTACCATCTTGTCCAGGCCCATATAAGTCTGCCCATCAATATAATGGTCAAACTCGAACTTGAAGCTGTATCTGTCTGAATCTGAACTGGCAACGGTAGCCAGGCTGGAATTTCCTTTTGGTCTTATACCTACGGTACTGATTGTATTTCCATTGATGGTGAGATCACAGTTAATGTATTCTTCCGCCTGGGCGGAATCCAGCATCTTCTGCCACTGTGTTTCGTCCACCTTTATATCGATCTCTGTAATACTTTCCTTATTAAATACGTTGTCTGCATACTCCGGCTGTGCGGACTGTACGCCCTCACCGGACGTCTTGGGAATTAAGACAATCAAGCCGGTGAAGATAACAGCCACGATAAGCATACATATTATGAAGACATTTATTCTCTTACCGGTTATCATAAAAAACGCCCCTTCCAGCCTATGACATATATTCTCCGTTATAGCTTACAAGAACTGCGTTGGATACCCCTTCAAGCTTTGATATGCTGTTTACGAAATTTGTAGCCATATCCTTAAGCCTGACCTCTACTGTGAGTTCAATTCCATTGGCTGATACGGCCTTAGATTTTACCAGATGTTTTTTCACACTGTCATTTACCATCTTTGTTACCAATTCTTCAGATTTTTCATCTGCACAGTTCACTACCAGTATATAAGGATTGTCGGAGCTTTTCTTATTTACAAAAACCAGCATAATTATTCCTATGAAAAGAGAACCGAAGACAGCAAGAGGAATCAAGCCTGCTCCGGTAACAATTCCTGCCGAAATTGCCCAGAACAGAAAAGCAATATCCATGGGCTCCTTTATGGCGGACCTGAAACGTACTATAGACAGAGCACCCACCATACCAAGCGACAGAACCACATTGGAGGTAACTGCCAGAATTATCAGCGTAGTCACCAGGGTCATGGCCATGAGAGATACGCCAAAGCTGGCAGAATACATTACTCCGTTAAAGGTTTTCTTATAAACAAAGAAAATAAACAAACCCAGAATAAAGGAAAGGCCCAGTGCGATTACCATGTCCAGTGGTGAGAAGGTGCTCACCTTTTCAATAAAGCCTGATTTAAAAATGTCGTTAAAAGTCATGTCAACCTCCAATAATATAGTTTTTGATTTTTTATTTCTTTCATCAGCCGTACACCCTGGCCTCTGCATATTTTGAAAAGGCTGTACTTCTCCTGTTGTCAACCTGAATAATATCTCTTATAATACCGGGTAAAAACTCGTCGTACTTTACCTCCAAGATAATCAAATTATTCTGATTGGTTTTGAGAGTAGGCAGGTCCTGTATGAATAACTCCCTGGAATTCAACCCGGTCTTGATTTGGGTATCAATTGTAATTCGGACATTTCCAGGCTCATAAACAAAGGGCTCTCTAATGTAATCCACCAGGGTTCTTGGTCTTAGCTGCTGATGGTGCATTTTAAAATACAGTTCTATGAGCAGCGGATGTGCGGTATCTTTCATCCAATCCAGCTCTCCTGTAATTATCTGTTCACACTGTTCTTTTGTCAGCGCCGCAGATTTTTTAAAGCACAAGCCATTTATTTTGCCTTTTTTCTCAAGCCTGATATAGCTCAAGTCGTCATTATAATACCTTATGCGGAATTTTTCCCTGTTATTGACGCCGTTTATCTTTTCCAGCAGGGCTTTATTGCTGAAATTATCAAAATACAGGCTTCTGATTTTGTATTTTCCGCTCCGGTCAACGTGAGGGTCGGGTCTGGCTATAAGCTTCAACCTTCTCCGCAGTGCAAGGTAATCGGAGAAACTTATGCTGTGCTTTATCTCATGTCTAAGCTTGGGCTCACCCATTTATAACACTCCTCTTTCTACTGTGATTTTGTATCGTAAGCTAACTGCCACCTAAATGACAAAGTCAATCACTATTGGCTTATAGACCGATAGTTTGGGTTTACGGCTAAAGCCTCCTGAAATACAGACTCTTTAAGGCACAAACCGTTGAAACCTTTAAATAAAATGCTTGAAAGCACATATTTGCCTGGAAGGCGAAGATTTCAACTGCCATTGACATTATGATAATATACCAATGTGATGATTTTCTGAACATGGACTGAATTCTGTAAAAAAGTTAACATTCACTTAACAAACCAGACTGGAAACTTACCAATGAAGTCTTGCCTTAACCAAGAAAAAGGGAGTGTTGCAAAATGAATATACTCTCATTTTACAACATTCCCTTCAACTCTGCATATTTATACGTTTTGCAACGCCTTTATTTTAAATCATTTCTCTTTGTATGGCTCTGGAGAGCATGGGAATTACCTGTTTTTTGCGGGAAACCACCCCACCCAGGAAAGCACTGCTTTCCCCGTGCTTAACATTAAAGGCCTTTTCCACCAGCCCTGAGTCATCTCCTGCAAACAGGACTTCCGAGCCTTCGTTTATAATATCGGTGACCATTAGCAGTATAAGACTGTAGCCCTTATTTTCCCGCACAGTCTTCATGTGCGTCAGCAGACTGTCCTTAACCTTTCCAAAGGCTTCAGAATCGCTGGAGTTTATTTGCCCAATGCCAATTTTATACTTGTTCAGTATAAAGTCCTTAAAATCGTAGTCCAATATGGTTTGAGGGCTCATGCCTTCAAGGGATGCACTTGCCTTGTACAATGCAGTTGCAAATTCCTCGATATTTATATCAGCTATCTTTGCCAGTTTGTTTGCGGACAATTCGTCGGCATAGGTGCTGGTAGGAGATTTAAATTTCATGGTATCAGAGATAATCGCAGCACAGAGAATTCCCGCTATTTTTTTTGAAGGATTCAAACCGTTTTCGAAATACATGTTTGCAATAAGCGTGGAGGTACTGCCCACAGCATCATTTTTGAAGTAAATGGGATAGCTGGTCTGTATATCCCCTATCCTGTGATGGTCAATGATTTCCAGAATATCGGCCTGTTCAATCCCGTCTATGGTTTGAGCCTTTTCATTGTGATCCACCAGTATTATTTTTTTTCTTCTCTGGGATATGAGATGGTATCTGGAGATAAAGCCCACTATCCTGCCCTCGTCGTCAACCACGGGATAGCTTCTGTATCTTGTTTTAAGCATTTTTTCCTTTATATTGTCTATATAGTCGTGAATATTGAAAAACACAAGCTGCTTCCTGGTCATTATATAACTGACTGGAATGCTTTGATTTATAAGTCTCGCTGTTGTAAATGTATCATAGTTGGTTTCAAGAACAATGCAGCCTGACTCCTGTGCATATTTCAATACCTCCTGGTCAATCTGCCCTCCGCAGGTGAGTATGAGACAGCTTACACCAATTGATACAGCCTTAAGCTGACTGTCCTTCCTGTTTCCCATAATGACTATGTCACCGGCTTCCACAAAGGGCTCCATATCTTCCGGAATCATAGCTGCAATCACAACTTTCCCGGTGGAGCTGAAGCTGTCTTCATTTCCGCATATAAGTCTGGCATTGAGGGTGTCGGTTATATTTCTCAGAGGAGTATCGCTGGCCGAGAGGATGTTGTTTTCAAGTGCATCCAGATAGCTGCTTGTAATATCAGATAAGGTAATAATACCTAACAGCTTGCCGTTAAATTCAGCCACCGGCAGCACCTTTATATTATTTTTCTGCATTATGCTCCAGGCTGACTTGATTGAAATATCTTCAGAAACCGGGGTTATTATGTCCATATTCAGATCGGACACCTGTGTCCTGACGGTTTCCTTATATTCCGGAATATCAACTCCAAAATATTTAAGCACAAATTCCGTTTCCTTGTTTATGTCTCCTATCCTTATAGGCAAAGCATTCATCGCATGTCTCTTTTTCAGCTCGGCGTATGCGATAGCGGAACATATGGAATCCGTATCGGGATTTTTATGACCTGTAATGTATATTAGTTCACTCACTAATTATGCCTCCATGAACAATTAGAGTTTGAGTTTTTACAGCCAACCCTAATTTTACACCAAACCTCTGCAGCCTTCAAGTTAATTTGCTCTCGTCCCGCCTTTGATGAATACATAGATTTTTCCCTGCTATTAAGAATATATCCTGTGGCCGCAAGGCCGTGTAAAAGCTGCTGTCTAGCATATAACCACACCAGCTCCGGACTCTCCTTTGCGTCTATCCAGCTTCAATTCAAACCAAAAAGTACTGCCCTGTCCGTTTTTGCTGTTCACCCCATATTGGGCTCCGTGCATATCCAGAATGGTTTTCACTATGGAAAGTCCCAGCCCCGTTCCTATGGCCGCTCTCTTATGTGCCTTATCCACCTTGTAGTACCTGTCCCAGATAAGTGGGAGCTGTTCCTCGGCTATACCTTCTCCAGTATCAATTATTTCAATCCTGACACTGGAGGCATTGACCAGTTCTGCTATGGTAACGGTTTTGTCCGCTCCGGTGTAGGTTATGGCATTATTTATAAGATTATAAAGGACCTGGGAAATCTTTACCGGGTCGGCTTTCACCCATATATCTCCCGCACTTTCAAACTTAAGCCTGTAGCCGTCCTGTTCTGTCAGCTTGCCGTATCTCTGCAATATTTCCTCTATGCTCTTTGTCAGATTGAAGCGCTCAACAGTTAATGCCTGTGTCCCCGACTGGAGCTTGGATATGTCCAAAATATCGTTTACCAGGGTGGTAAGTCTTTTTGCCTCGTCAATTATTATTTGAATATTTTCCGGTGTATTCTCACCGGGCAGGTCTTTCATAACTTCTCCGTAGCCGGTTATCATTGTCAAGGGTGTTCTCAGGTCATGAGAAATATTTGCAATGAGCTCACGTCTGAGTCCTTCAACCTTTGACAGCTCTCTGGCAGCATAATTAAGCGTATTGTTGAGCTCTGCAACCTCCAGATAGCCCCTTCCCTCAAATACGGTTTCATAATTGCCTTTGGCCAGCTCCTTGGCGGAACTGTTGATTTTTATAATAGGTCTTGATATCCTCTTGGACACAAAAAGCGCCATGCCCAGTGCCAGCAGCACAGTAATGGCGGTTACACATGCAAGCTGTATCCTGAGAGTATCTACAGTGGCATTCACAGGCGTTATTGTGGAATTGAGGAAGATAATCATTTTTGAACCGTCTTCCTTATCAACAACTTCGACATAAATCATGCTCTCATCCTTCATGCCATAGCCCAGGGGCATTTTTCCCTCAAAAGGCATGTTCTTGTACAGCATATCCCTGGACTCCTCCCTGGTGCGCAGCTCAAGCAGCGTGCCTCCGTTCTGCAGGGCCTTCTGGTACAGCTCATACAGTTCACTGCTTGGCATTCTGTGAATCAGGCTGTCAGGGGCAGCATCCGAAGAATACACATTTGAGCCGTCCTCCAGCAATATCCTTATATAGGTTTGATTCTGCTGGGATATTGAGTTCAGCAAGCTGTTGAGGTTATCATTATTTATGTTTTCTTCAATGGTTTGAGCCGAGGCTTTTATATTGTTAATTCTTATCTGCCTGTAAAAGTCGTCAAGGAACACTATTTGAAACAGCCAAAGCATTATGAGCATTACTGCTGCAAATACCGATAAATAGAAGAACAGCTTAAACTTAATGCTGATTTTATCAAGCTTCAAAACGATATCCCACCCCTCTGAGGGTAACTATATATTTGCTATAATTCCCCAAGCTCTTTCTCAGAAGCTTGATATGTGTGTCCAGCGTCCTGTCGTCGCCGTAAAAATCATATCCCCATACATCCGTAATGAGTTTTTCTCTGGTCAAGGCAATACCCCTGTTCTTGACAAGGTAAAAAAGCAAGTCATATTCCTTTGGCGACATATCTGTTTTAACTTTGTCAATATAGACAAGCCTGCCTGTAAAATCTACTACCAATCCCTCAAAGCTTATGATTTCCTTCTTGTGTTCCTCCGCAGCCGTACCCTTGCTTCTTTTTATGATTGCATTGACCCTCATCATCAGCTCTTTGGGTGAGAAGGGCTTTACCACGTAATCGTCAATTCCCAGCTCAAAGCCGTGTATTTTGTCATACTCCTCACCTCGGGCCGAAAGCATGAGCACAGGTATTTTTCTGCCCTTCCTTATTTCCTTGCAGGCTGAAAAACCGTCCAGTTCAGGCATCATTATGTCCATTATAACAATATCGAACTCTTTCTCCCTGCATATCTTCACAGCTTCCATTCCGTCAGCCGCCTCGCTGACTTCATGGCCTTCAAAGACCGCATATTTTTTTATAATTTCCCGTATCCCTGCTTCATCATCAACTACCAAAATTTTGTACATACAGTCACCTTCCTTAAAACAGAAAAACCCTTCAAGTCTTTTCGGGATGCTATTATTATATATCATCCTCATAAAATAATTGTGAAGGGCAGGTGAATTTCATATGAAATTTATGTAATTATGCTCTCAGGCCATGGCTTTAATCGCTCGCTTGTTCCGATACATCTGACGGTCCGCTTCATCCAGCAGCCCATCCACCGTAATCTCCATTTCACCGTCATATTCTGAAAAACCATAGCTTATACTTATAGTATAGTCTTTATCTATAAAAGGCTTTAACTGCCTCAATTCCCCGGAAATCCTATTCATAAGCTTTTCAGAATACTCCATGGTGCAGCCCGGGAAAACTATGACAAATTCATCTCCGCCCAGCCTGCTTATAACGTCGGTTTCCCTTACGTTCCTCTTGACAGTGCCTATTATGGTCTTAATGAGAAGATCTCCTTCTTTATGCCCCAGCATATCATTAATGACCTTAAGATCATTTACGTCGATATAGCAAATGGTCATGCTCTTTTTTTGAGCCTTGCAAAGTTCTATCTGCTCTTCTATAAATCTGAGCCCCGAGCCTCTGTTGAGGGTTCCGGTCATTAAATCCTTCAGCGTGTTGGTCTTAAGCCTGTCATATTTGATTTTGTTCAGCAGGAAGTAATTTATCAGATATATGGTTCCAATAATGGACGATATTAATACTGCCACAACAAATATGGCACTTATGTATACCGTCCTGCTTTCTTCTATGGCTGCTTTGAATTCAATGGCATAGCTCAGAAGACTGAATACAAACAAAAGTATAACAAATGCAGTTATAAGATTTCCGCAGAGTAAAACCATGAATTTTTTATGCTTTTTATATATTCGCTTACGAGCTTTTATAAAGTCATTGGCCATCAATCTCATAATGGCACAGGAGAACACAAACTCAGACAGGCCCAAAAACGTGGTATGCACGAAACTGTCCCGAAGCTGGTTCATGCTGAGCCCCAGGGGGTATGCATAGGCCAGTGCCACCAGAAGACTGCCCAGTCCTACAATCAACACGCTGAAAACTGCAGATATGGCAGTATAGTACATATTGTACCTGTAAAAGCTCATTACCACAAATACTGCTACAAGGCTGTAGCAAATCCATTTGATACCCATATTCAAATCAGGCATTAACAAATTTATGAGAGTTACAACTGATGCAATGGACAGGCTGCTTAAGACATAGCTTATCAACGGAACTTTTTTTATGTCTCTGTTTACTCTGCATATAACTAAGCAAATTATTAATGAAGTTATAAGTGCGGAATAAAATTCCCGGATAACACTAGTCAGCAAATCTGATCACTCCTGTTTCCATTTTCGCAAAGTCAACCGTAATTGGCTTTATGATAATTCAAAATGAATATTCAAATTGACTTATTAAAAATAAATAATTCAAAATGAATCTTAATAATGAATATTATATAATAAGTTTGAAAAAAAATATTGGATATAATTAACAATTTTACTAACCCAATTTCTG
Source organism: Bacillota bacterium (assembly GCA_023400235.1). Classification (GTDB taxonomy): domain Bacteria; phylum Bacillota; class Clostridia; order Acetivibrionales; family DSM-1351; genus Ruminiclostridium. The sequence goes on along the minus strand of JAEXFI010000017.1, from coordinate 32,164 downwards.
TCTAAAATGTATAAATTTTATTCATACATGCTTTCGTGACAGTCAAATCCTTACTCTTCAGTAAGTCATAATTATATTCTGCATTATTTCCCGATATTGTCCAAGTAGCAGTATTAAGGCATCCTAAACAGGGGCAATGCTCCGGCTTTCACTTTATGTAACATTATAAAAAACAGCTAAACCGATAATAGTACTTAATATTCTATACCATTTTACAGACATAAACAAGTAAGAACCTTATAAATTAGCCTATTCCGGCATTTTTTCCAAAAAATAATGATAAAAGGATATATGCTTTTTGCAATTTATACCAAGCTGCCGGTTAAAGTATCTTAAGTATTGCAAGATAACAGGCACCTGGGTTTGAAAAATCACCTTCGAACCCGGTGCCCTTATCTTTTGCTGCAGTTGAAACAAAATACCTTGCCAAGTAAGTTATTTGGAATGCTCCGCTGCATTGTCCAATGCATTGTCCACCGCCTTGGCAATTCCCTTGCAGGTCTTGGTTGCACCTGCAACAGCATCTATTTCTGTAGACTGGGTTTCTACGATTTGCTTGATTACCACCAGTGAATCGGTCAAGTATGGCTCATCCTCATTATTTTTCCCGATCTCCACATCTACGATTTTACTGTTCTCTACTGTTACATTTACATGAAGGCCTTTTTTATAACCCCTGGCCACTCCCGGGTAGGTACCATCTTCAATGCTCCCCTCAGCCGCAGACAGTCCTATTTCCTGGGTTCCGACTGATGGTTTATCTTTTTGTGCCGTTTGTGATGAAGAACAACCGGCACCGAGAAGTGTCAGCATTACAGCTGCGCATATTAAAAGCAACTTTATTTTCATATGAATTTTCTCCTTCTTGGCTTTTATGTCTTTTCACTGGCGTGCAGTGACCCGGCTGAACTGCAGCTGCTTATGCTTCCTATCATTGAAAAATCTTCTGAGTCGCAGGGTGGCATAGGCTGCATATACTGCCGTATATGCCAGAATACCCGAGACATAGTTCCCTCCCAGATTCCATCTTGGTATAAACAGAATCAGCACATGCACGTAAATCAGAATATAAAAAGGATATGCCAGCCGCTGCAACCTTTTCCAGCTACGTCCCTCCATCCTCTGGCGGATTTTTGAAAAGGAGGTAATAAAAAGAGGTATCATAAGCACCAGCAGCACAATAGTCACCACCGAGGCCGCAGCATATTCCGGACGCATATCCTCCGGTCTCGTAAATAGCATTGGAAAATAGGACCAGCCGTATATAAGATTGTGCCCAAAGGTCAAAATGGATGCCACAATGGATAATTCAGCTCGAATCTTGAATAAAGCCCTGACAGCGGGCCGTTTTTTATCCAGCGCCCCCATAAACATTACAACTATAAACAGGGAGGTTGCAAAGGAGCCTCGCTGAAAAGCAGACAAAATATAGTCCTGAATCCAATCCGGCCATTCTGCGGAAAATCCCAGCAAAATATCCCCTGATAAAAAAAACACCACGCACACTGCAGCTGTGTAGAAGCGTGCAGGGTACTTTTTAAGAGTTTTACGGGCTGCAAATATAAAAATGAATACTTGCACCAGCCCCAATAATAGCAACATTTTTTCTCCTCTCTTGCATTTCCGGTAAAAATCATATTGAGGATTTCTGCCCCTGTATTGCAGTGGCAGAAATCCATAACACCAAAAAATATGTAATGCTAGTCCTTATAGGGTGCATATTTCATCAGTACCGCATCCCAGTCTCCTTCTTCGGAAGCCTTCTGGGCTGCTAAAACAACCCCTCCGTCAGGGGCGGGTTCAGCATGTATATGCAATTCATAGTCGGTGCCTTCAAAGTTCCGCTCCCACACCAGCTTGCCAGTTTCATCCACGCACCCAAGCCAGCCGCGCATGCCTTCAGAGTCGGGTTCGATAACAGATTTGTAATGAACCTCTCCCGAAAGTAGATAGGTTCCGTCGGCAGCTCCCCTTAAGGAAGTTACAAAAATCTTTGCACCATCCCCCTTATCATTGCTGTAAGCTTTCTCCCAGAGCGTATTGCCGGAAGCATCCAGCTTGTAAAGATACAGGCTGGTTGCCTCATCCTCAGCGGTTTCCTTCATACCGTCCGCAGCCAACAGAATTCCTCCGTCCTTTGCCTTAGTCATTCCGATAACCCAGGGGCCATGTGCATTAATAAGTTTAGTCCAAAGAATATTTTTATTTTTGTCAAGCTTTGCTACAAATACGCTGCTTTCATCCCAGCCATCGGACAATCCTTTGAACATTCCGTCGGCGGGGAGAACCTTTTTGGTTTTTTCTTCCGCAGGCGGATTCGTTATGCCGCTGATTAATATACTGCCGTCCTCCAGAACAATTGCCTCATGTAATATGTCGCTACCGCTTCCCCCATAAAGATTTACCGATACAAGATTTCCATCGGGATTTATTTCAAGCAGAAAACCGTCACTTGCCCCTATATGTCTTCCCTTAAAATCCCCATCCTCCGAAAATGTATTCCCAAGTATCAGGAAGTTTCCGTCAGGCAATTCTGACGGATAACCCGATCCGCTCCACACATGCCCTGTAAATACATCATAGCCACTGCCTCCGAAGGATTTTGCCCAAATAATTTTCCCTTCCTTATCAAACAGCACCGCAGCCGCATTGGTGTCCGGTTCTCCTGTTGCTGCCGCCCCGGTTTCTTTAAAGAACGGCTCCCCTTTAGAGGTGGTGCTTCCCACAGCCAGATATCCGCTTTTAGTTTCTATTACTGCCTGCAAATGGGTGTCGGGAATCTGCTTTGCCCATTCCTGAGTACCGTCTGCCTTATATTTTAGATACACCGCTGTTTTACTTTCATCTGCATTTTCCGAATTCGCTACGGCAATATAGCTGCCGTCGGACCCGACAGCCACGCCAAACATTCGGTCATCTTCCTTATCCGGGCCGTTATAAGCGGATAGCCATTCTGTTTCGGGCAATGCTGCATCACCCTTTGCCCCAGCGGCAGTATCACCTGCCTGTGACATTTGAGACACAGATTTGTCCTCAGAGGATTCTCCGGTACCTTCTATAGCCGAGCAGCCCGACAACAGTGTCAGGGACACTGTTAATGCCAAACCGATTATACCTGCTTTTTTAAAATTAATCTCCATTTTTACTTGTATGCCGTGGTCTTATTCCAGCATACCTTCCTCTCTTTATATTTTTAAGGCTTTGTCCAAACTGATAACTCATACTAAAGCCAGACTATTAATTAGCTGGTTCTTCAATACTAAATTTTTTTATTTCCACTCGAGTGTTAGATTAATCTAACTTTTTCATTATATGATTGTCCGCAAAACATGTCAACTGTATATGGTCAAATTTTTTTACATTTTTTCGTGGGGTTCCAACTTTTTATGTACGCTGCTATCACTTTTTTCCCTGAAAGTATACATACTTTTTCCTTGATTCTTGCAATAGACACCCTTTTAATTTGATATAAGGGCATCCCTGTACAAATATAGTGAAATTCGCCTGCTTCAGGGTCAGAAGGTTCCGGTATGGGAAATTGCAGCGCGTTTGAACGTCACAAAGGCAAGTACCAACAGCGCTATGCCGACACTTGCCAAGAAAAAACTGATTATTCGTGAGTGATAAGTATGGAGAAATACACCTTACTGCGGCCGGAAATAGCCTGACGGAACTTACATTAAAAAACATCACATTATCAGGAGGTTCTTCATGGATATTCTAAAAATAGACCCTGCTGCCGCCGACAGTACTGCCTGCTCCCTGAACGTGTTATCAGTGCGGAATCCATTGAGTCCATGAGGGTTTTTAAACGAACTGCAAAGATAAGGATTAAAACAGAATGCACTATTAGTCTAATGTATACCTCTATTCCGGCATTTTTGCCCAGAAATAGTGGTCATAGGTCATAAGCTTTTTGTCAATTGGGGTAAAGCCTGCTTCAGTCAGTGCCAAAATACGCTGAGCAGCCTCCGGTACAGCTTTTGTAAGTATGTCCTTTACATCAAAGGCCGTATAAAAATGATTTCTGGCAATATTCAAGATATCACCGATGATTTCCCGGGTTTCACACCTGCTCTGCAAATCAATCCGAAGTACGCCATAATGGTTGAATTCATCTTCTGCCAATCTGTGAAACATTTCTACAGTCCCAACCTTCTCTCCAGTACTGTTAAGGCTTACGGTCCATCTGACGAAGTACCTGTTCCTGTATGAAAAATCCCAGAACTCAATTGCCTGAAGCATTCTTTCAACTGTGGCATAATGAAAGTCATCTCCGTGGCAGTTGTCAGAATTGAAAAAAGGCACTGCCTCCAGGTCGGAATAACACTTCAGAAGTTCTTGGGCATCCTCCCCAGCTGTTTTTCTCAAGCTCACAAGCCCGCTCCTGTATTGCGGACATTCCTCATAAATATCAAACATGCCAGACATCCCTCTTTTCATCTTACCGCCGTCATATATCCGTTGTATAATGAGCTGCACTCCTTCATGCACTTCAAGTACAAGTTCCTTATCCTTTCGTCAGGACAAATTCTCAGATAGGCTTCCTTTTCCAATATTGAAATCAAAGGTTTCATCTTATAATAATAGCCATAATCACTGTCTTTTCCAAGTACATGGAGATAATGCTCCAATATATGCTTATATCCCAGTCCATCTGCTCTAAATTCACACAAGCTTAACAGGTCATCAAAAAATCTAATTATATCCCTGGAAAAGAAGCCTCCATGTTCCTCCCTGTTTTCCAAACCGTAATAAGCACCGAACGGAGTAGACCATAGCATTCCCTTAACTGATGTCCTTGTAATCGAACAGTGATACCACTTTTGGATTTCTTCATACTTGTTGGTTCCGAGAACCTTATATTCATTAGAAAAGGTTGAAAATTGACTATTTGCAATATAATTGAAAATTTTTTCATTATGCTCCTTATCCATAACCTGTGTATGGGAGCACCAGCATATATAATTGTCGTCGGCTCTTCCAACTGTAAATAATTGTTTTTCTTTACTGATATATAAGTCAATATATATTTCCTTATGGCTTAAATCATAATTAGGTTTAACCTGGTTGCCCTCGTTTATTAAATTAAACTTTTCACATCCTTGTATTTTCATCCAATCACCTGATTCCATAAAGTCTGACCAAAGCAAACCTTATAAGGCTGCATTAATTGCGCACCTCAGATTTCCCGCCTTCCTTCAAAAGCTTTGGCCAGCGTGACTTCATCGGCATATTCCAAATCGCCCCCTACCGGAATGCCGTGGGCTATCCTGGTAGTCTTTATACCCAGAGGCTTTATAAGCTTTGAAATGTACATTGCTGTGGCTTCTCCCTCCACATTGGGATTGGTGGCCAGAATGACTTCCTTTACCTCTCCGCTCAGCCTTTTGAGCAGCTCCTTTATGCGTATTTCCTCAGGCCCTATTCCCTGCATGGGTGAAATCGCACCGTGCAACACATGATACAGCCCTTTGAATTCTCTGGTACGCTCCATGGCCACAACATCTCTGGCATCCTGTACCACACATATGGACGTCTTGTCTCTGGAGGTGCCGCTGCACAAAGGACATGGATCCACATCGGTAAGATTGCTGCAAACCGAGCAGTACCTTGTCTTCTGCTTTGCATCCAGTATGGAGTTTGCAAGTCCCTGTACCTTTTCCATGGGCATATTTATAACGTGAAAAGCAAGTCTTTGAGCAGACTTGTGTCCAATACCAGGCAATTTTTGAAATTCTTCTACCAGCTTAGCCACAGGAACTGCGTAATAATCCATTTTACCTCCCCAGCCGCAGCTTTTGAGCAGCAGCTTCCCTTTTTACTCCTTATTAACAAAAACGCCCTACAGAGCGCTTTCGTTAAATGTTAGAATTTAATTTGAATGTGCCTTCACATACCAATTGACTTTTAAATCAACGGCCTTGGGTCCATGACAATAGACTTTAGAACAAGCCAGGGAATCCACCCATACCACCTGTGATTTTGCCCATCTCAGAGTTTGCCATCTCATCGGCCTTTCTGAGAGCCTCATTTACCGCGCTCAGTATAAGGTCCTGCAGCATTTCCACATCCTCAGGATCAACAACCTCAGGCTTTATAATTATTTCCTTGATTTCCTTTTTACCCGTCGCAACTATTGAAATAGCTCCGCCTCCTACAGAAACCTCAACTGTCTTGCTTTCCAATTCCTGCTGGGCCTTTTCCATATCCTTCTGCATCTTTTGTGCCTGCTTCATCAGGTTATTCATATTTCCCCCTCCGCCGAAGCCGCCTCCAAAACCGCCTCCCGGGAATCCGCCTTTTGCCATATATAACATCCTCCTGGTATATAAAAATTAGGTTAATAAAAATCAATCAAATAATACCAATTATTTAATTGCTCCTTATTATTATAACTTATTCGTCTATTATATCAAGGTGAACATTCAGCTTGTCTGCAATTTCCCTTGCATTTTTAAGCAGTGTGCTTTCCTGCTCTTGATTTTTTTCAGGAAATTGTGGAGGAGTCATTTCATCAAGCTCCTCTTCGTCTATAAACTTGATGCGTATCTGCCTCCCCAGCTTGCTGCTGATAATATCCATCAATACCTCAACCTGCTCGGGCTTTGCTACCACCGACTTAAACGATCCCACCCCCGAGGGAAATACTATAAACACTGTTGTTTCATCTCCCCGGACAGCTCTGGCAGAGGTCAGGTATGTTGCCAGCATCATCCTGCCGCTGGCTTTCAGCTCCTTCATTACCTCGGGCCAGATTTCCAGCGGTTGATACTGTGAGATCTTCTTTTCACTCTTACCGTCTCCCACAGCAGTACCTCCTCCGGTAGCTGCAGGTGCAGCTGCAAAAGGATTCTGGGAATTGCTGACTCCAGGTATGGGAGGTACACTGTCCAATATTCTGGCTGCTTTTGAAGGCGGTGCGGCGGCAGCATCAGCCTGCCTTGAGGCCGGCACTGCACCTGCTCCGTTTCTTATGGCATTCTCAAGGTCTGTAAGCCTGTCGGCCAGCGCACTGTTTTCCTTGCTTTCCCCAAAATTTCCCGCACTGATGGAAATAAGCATTACCTCCAGAAAAACACGCTGGTTCAGAGCGTATTTAAGCTGGGATTCAAAGGCAGACAGTTCCTTTATTATGGCAATGATTCTCTCCTTGGTGAAGGCCTCCGACTGCCGAAGCATATTATCCAGATACTGCCTGCTTACATCTATGATATCCGCCGGGTTTCTGGTTATCTTGCAAAGCAGCAGATTTCGAAAGTACATCACCAGATCAGAAGCAAACCTCAATATGTCTCTTCCGTTGGAGGATAGCTTTTCCACGCCCTCTACAAGCCCCTCCACATTTATCTCCTTTATATGTTCAACTATTTCTGAAATAAAATCGTCACTTACAATTCCAATGGCATCCAGCACATCCTGATGAGTTATGTGTTTATTTCCAGCCGAAATACATTGGTCCAGAATACTTAACGCATCTCTCAAGGCGCCGTCGGCCAATCTGGCAATCAGCATTGACGCATCGTCGTCCAGTGCTATTCCGCTGGCGCCGGCAATTGCCATTACTCTTCCGGAAATGCTTCCGGGAGTAATCTTCCTGAAATCAAACCTCTGACATCTGGAAAGTATGGTCGCCGGCAATTTATGAGGATCTGTGGTAGCAAGTATGAAAACCACGTGTGCCGGCGGTTCTTCAAGTGTCTTTAACAGGGCGTTGAAGGCACCAGCGGAGAGCATATGTACCTCATCGATTATATAAACCTTGTACCGTGCCTGTGACGGTGCATAGACCACTTCATCCCTGATCTCTCTTATATTGTCTACACTGTTGTTGGAAGCCGCATCTATTTCAACCACATCAAGTATGGAGTCGCTCAATATTCCCCTGCATATTTCACATTCGTTGCAGGGGTCTCCATCACTTGTATTCAGACAGTTTATGGCTCTGGCAAATATTTTGGCCATTGTGGTCTTTCCCGTACCCCTGGTTCCGCAAAAAAGGTATGCATGCCCTATACGTCCGGACTTCACCGTATTCTTTATAGTTCTGACCACGTGCTCCTGTTCAACCACGTCTTCAAAAACAAGAGGCCTCCATTTTCTGTATAAAGCTGTGTATGACATACTCCACTTCCTCTCTGCAATCAGTAAGACAAATCAAATCCTTCAAAGCACCAAATAGTTTAAAACAAAAGGAGCCTGCTCCAAGTTGTAAACTCTGAACAGGCTTTCTTTGTTTTATAAATGAATGGCCGTACACCCATCGTCGATAGAACTACATAGCCGTTACCTTTACAGTTGACTCTAACCAGGTAACCCAGCGGCACACAGAATTAACCGCTTACCGCTGCTTCCTTCCGGACCTGACGGGGTTCACAGACTTCTATTGCGCAAGACCCAATTTTCATTGCCACTTATAAAGGGCAGGCACTACATACTTAAACCTCTGACAGGAGTTCAATCCTGCTATAGCGGATTGCAGGTACAGGGCACCGCTACCTCCCCATCTAGTACGGCCAAAATTGGCTTATGGTAATGCATACTGACCTACATCAGTCTGTTCAACTTCAGTACACCTTACACATTATAACCTAAATACCTGTCCATAGCAATACATATTGTCCTGTAAATATTTTGAATACCACCCGTGAAATGACAAGGTTCTGCTGGCCCTTGAAAGGCAAAAAGAAATATGGGCAGAAAAAAAGCACCTCAGAATATAAAATATAATAATTCCTGATAAAATAGGTGCCGTAAGTAACAAAAAACAAATCAATATGTTTAAAGGAGGAACAAAATGAAAAAGCTTATAATGGCCTTTACACTTATTATTATACCACGTTTTTCCTAAATTAATGTTAAGATTGTATAACAAATATTAATAAAATGTGAATAGCACCTTTCTCCCCCTGCCAAGCCATATGCTCACATACTCAAGCCTTACATAATAAAGTTAACTATAATAGCCGCTATCCCCACATAAAGCGCCATCTGGCCTATTGCCGCACCGACATTGTCCTGCTCATATATTTCCTTCCATATGTCAACTTTCACCAGGCTTGTAAATATGAGCTTGAAAAGCACCGACAGCATGCCGAAAATTATCAGGCTTACAGCGATTACCCCAGCCACGGTCAGCAGATCGAAATCCATTCCGTAAAAATTCATGACTTCTGAAATTATCAACTGCACAGCAAAAACAAAACCCAAAAGCCCTATCCCTGCAGCAGCGTTATTGTCAATAAAAAGCTCCTTGAAAAGTGCGGTCCTTCTTCTCAATACGATGTTGTAGCACACCAGTGCCAAAAGTACAAAAACAAGGAACATCAAGGCCTTCATCAGTATTTCCAGACCGTTTCCGTTTATAATGCTGATAATATCCAAAAACCTGATTATATTGACGAATATCACTGACAGCGACACGGAGAACAGCGCCGCACCTACATTTTTTTGCTCACATATCTCTTTGTTAAGACATATCTTTCCGTGGGAATCACTTGCGTTGATGAGGTTTACAATAAATTTTGAGCAAAGCCTCAATATAGTCAATATGGCTATGTAAAATATGGTATAACCCAGGCATACCGCCAAGTCCACAAATATATTGTCACTTGCTGCGCCCCTTATGCCATGTCCTGCAAGGTATAATACCGGAAATACGAAAGCTCCGATAAATTCAATCCATACCGCCAGGTTATCTCTGGTAAAAAGGGCCTCCTTCAGGCTTACATCCCTGAGTATGATATTGTTGTAAATCATCCAGCCAAGTATGAATCCCACAGTGAGAATTATAAAGCTGAATGACAGGTCCTTTAAAAAAAAGCTTAAATAATCCAACATTTGAATCTCTCCAATCCTTTAATTTTTGTCCAAGCCCTGATACACCTTGTAATGTGCACCTTCGAACCTCTGTCCTATAAAAATTCTGAACATTCCGTCGTCTTTCATCATCTCAACATTCAGATACTCGATTATTCCGTCTGCATCCCTCTGATAGTCCCACACTTCAACCTCCACTTCCCTGGTCACCTTTCCGCTGTTCAGATCCAGCACCTTCACCCTGCCATGTACTCCATCAATCCTGTAATCGCATTCAGGCATTATACAGCGTTCATACTCCGTACCGTCGGGAGTAGAGAGATACTTCTGACCTGCAACATTAAGAAATTCCTCTGAAAAGGGTATGGTATCATCCAGAAAATACATATAGGTTTCAAACGCCACACCTTCTTCCTCGGGACTGTATACCTCAAAAATATACTCGGACTCGTCTGCCTTGGAATACAATAAATACCTGGTGAATGGCCGCTTTCCCACTTCCATCTGAATTATTTTTTCAAATGTGAAAAATCCGTCAAGCTCCAGCTCCTTCAAGTGGAATTCAATCATGGAGTTCTTGTTGATATTCAGTGGATTTGAAAAATCCACAGCAGCCTTTTTTTTGAAAAAATCAAACATATACCTTATACCTCCGGACCCTAGTATATTCTGCTGTAGTGAGATTTCCTCCGCTTGGGCTTAGAGAGCTTGCGTACCACTATTACCAACCCTGCTGCCGTCATAACAAAAACAACTACAGCCACCCCGCTGCCGGCAGAATTTGTAGCGTACTTATCGGTATAATAGATTTTGTCCACATTTTCCTCCTGATATTGCTGGGAAAACTGCAGATCTGTATCAGCATCCGGCTCAACATAGTTTGGATCTCTCTGTATACCTTGCTTTTCAAGCTCATCCACTCTTTTTTCAAGCTTTTCATATTCCTGCTGGTTGAAATAACTCTTATAAGGCGCAATATCCAGCCAGTGATGAAACCAGAACATTTCCGAGGCCCTCATTAGAAACCACAAATCCCAGGGCCCTACATAGGCATAGCCATATGAAAAAGGATTCCCGAACATTCCCGTGTTGACGTTGATAAACACCGGCCTTCTCCCGAAGGAGTTTATCCTTGAGCTTCTGGATTTCAATGCATCCTCAAAGTTCATCCGCCTTGAGCCCGTACCGAAATCCCTCTTCATGGAAGCATTGTAAACCTTTTGCTGGTCGGCATTCAGCTTTTGCTTGTAGGTGTTGAAGTTCTTGCCTGAAACCTGCTTCTTGTAGTTGTCCTGCATGTAGGAATACTTCTTTGAGGCAGATTTGGTTGCAAAGCTTTTGGAGGCAGACCCTGAGGAACCGCTGTAGGATTTCCCCGTTCCAGGTATGCTCCTGGCACTGCTGCTCTTTGCACTGCTGGAACCGCTGTTTTTTGTACTGCTCTTTGTGCTGCTTTTGGCCTTGGACGAGCCAAACAAGCCCCCGCTTTTGGACGAGCCCTTGTAGCTTTTGCTAAAAGACTTGGAAAAAGACCGGCTGCCTCCAAAGGATCTGGATTTGGCGTAAACACCGGCTGTAGATGTAAAAATAAATAATAACATGAGCACTATGGCAAATACTCGTTTTTTCACTATCATCCCCCGCATTTTATGCTATTCTTAAATCGTTTGAACATCCTCTTATTTCTTTAAGTAATAATACGTAATTTTGATTTATTTGTATTACTATTTTTGTAATTATATCATGAAGTAATTAACCTTTATATATGGATTTTTACCATATCTTAATTTTGCTTAGATGTTCATTATATAAATTTTTAAAATAAATGTATAACAATATACAAAAAAGGCAATAACTATAACTGACCCCACAAAATACATTTTAACCCCCTAAAAATGCTCCGGCTATGCCGGGCATTTTTTTATTCCGTCATAATGACATAACCCACCATAATCTCCATAATCAGCATAAAAATAAGACCCGCAAATCGCAGGTCTTAATATTTTATATTTTTCAGAATCGCAGTTTATTAATTATTTATACTGTCCACGCGTATCCTTTCCTCCAATTCCGCTGCTGCCGGTAATGGTAAGTTCTACAACTGTTTTGGGCTCCAATATGGTGGAATTCTCAGTTATTGATATCTTCTGTGCGACAATTGCAGGATCCAGGGCATTGATCAGCACTCTCCTGGGAGAACTTGCGAAGTTTGCACCGGCCTCCATTATTGCCTCATAATATGACTGACAGGCACCTGCAAAAATACAAAGCTTATCCGGGTCAGGCTCATATTCTCTGGCGATCTTAACTGAATTAATAAAATAGGATGAATTGGCGTAGCTTTCCAAAGACTTGAAATTCTTCGCATTCTTCTTCAGGCCGTCATGCCCTGTAAGAACCAGTATATTGGGCTTATAGGTTCTGAGATACTGTCTTACCACTGAGGGCTGCCTATCTTCACTCACCCATTTTCCATAGCAGTTTATCTTGCTCTGCTCATAGAAATCTATACACTGATTCATAAAATCCTGAGCAGAATCAATATGAAGTATCCTGCCCGGCCTTTTCTTCAATCTGCTAAAGAAACCTCTATGGGTTGGCCCGCAGCATTCAATACTGCTTTTTGTCTGATTAAGCTCTCTGTACGCTCTTGTATAAGCTGTCCGGGCATCCTGCTTTTCCAGGTCATCAGCTTGTGAATCGGCCTCAATACGGGAAGACAGCCCTCTTAAGACATAACTCTCTGTTCCATCAAAATCTCGTATTATGTTTACTACTCTAAAAAGAAGATCTCCCCCGTAAGACCTTCTGGTAACAATATCTCCAACTAGAAATTTAGCCAAAAAAATCACTCCAAAATTAACTTTTTATTGCATAATATGCAACCAGCCTCCATTTTGGGACTATATACAGGGGTTTTATAGCACAGGTTTGGTAAAATATTTTCAGCATTCTTTTAAGCCTTAAAATTTAAAAAACTTATATTTTTTTATTGACAAAGGAAAATTCAGGAGTATAATTTAACATGTGAACAATCATTCATATGAATCAAGGTTGAATTGATCGCTGCGAGTTTACAAAACTAGGTAATACTAAAGACATAAATTTTAAATACTTCGGAGGTGAAGCAAATGAAAACCGGACAGAATGCTGAGAAGTGTGATTGGCTGTGCATTCACCAGGATATTGTAAACAAGGTCATAAGTCATATGCCTGAGGAAACACAGCTATATGACCTGGCTGAGCTGTTTAAGGTTTTTGGTGACAGTACCCGGATAAAAATTTTATACGTGCTGTTTCAGTCTGAGATGTGTGTATGTGACATTGCTCAGCTGCTCACCATGGGGCAATCAGCCATATCTCACCAATTGAGGGTGCTGAAACAGGCAAAACTGGTCAAATCCAGAAGAGACGGAAAAACAATCTTTTACTCCCTGGCTGATTCACATGTCAGAACTATTATAGATCAGGGCTTTGAGCATATTGAAGAATAATTCAGGGAAAACATAACAGGAGGCTTAATGTATGAAAAAAATTTTTAAACTTGAGGACCTTGGCTGTGCCAACTGCGCATCCAAAATGGAAAGAGAAATCAACAAGCTGTCGGATGTAGGCAGCGCATCCGTTAACTTTATGACACAAAAACTGACCCTGGAATCAGATCAGGAGGTCTCAGAGGATACTGTGAAGGCTATTGAGAAAATAATAAAAAAAATCGAGCCACATTGCAGGCTGATAGTATAAAGAGCAATGGGCCGCTAATGCGGTCAAAGGAGGTATAATGTCCAGAGCCGGAAAGACAATCGTCAGAATATCCATAGGTTTTGCAATTTTTCTAGCAGCCATATTTGCTCCTGTCTCAGGCTATTTTGAACTCGGGGTGTTTCTGCTGGCCTATTTTATCATAGGCGGCGATGTACTGTTGCGGGCAATTAGAAATATTGCCCACGGGCAGGTTTTTGACGAAAATTTTTTAATGTCCATAGCAACCGTAGGCGCTTTTTTTGTGGGTGAATATCCCGAGGGCGTTGCAGTTATGCTGTTTTATCAGGTTGGGGAGCGTTTTCAGGACTACGCGGTGAACCGTTCCAGAAAATCCATCAGCTCTTTGATGGATATACGCCCGGATCATGCAAATCTGAAGAAGGACGGAGAGCTGGTAACTGTTGATCCAGAGGAGGTAAAAATCGAGGATGTCATCGTGGTAAAGGCCGGGGAAAAAATTCCCCTGGACGGAATAGTTATTGACGGCTATTCCATGATTGACACCTCCGCTCTGACAGGTGAGGCAGTGCCCAGGGAGGTGGCCGCAGGCACTGAGGTTTTAAGCGGCTGCATCAACATAAACGGTCTGCTCACCATTAGGGTTACCAAGGAATTTGGAGAATCCACCGTTGCTAAAATACTTGACCTTGTTGAAAATTCCAGCAGTAAAAAAGCTAAAACAGAAAATTTTATAACCAAATTTGCACGGTATTATACACCTGTTGTTGTAATAGTTGCAGCACTTATGGCTGTGATCCCCCCGCTTCTGGTGCCGGGAGCCGCCTTTGACGACTGGATTTACCGAGCCCTGAACTTTTTGGTTGTTTCCTGTCCCTGTGCCCTTGTCATCTCAATACCCCTTGGCTTCTTTGGTGGAATAGGCGGCGCCTCCAAATCAGGAATCCTTATAAAGGGAGGAAATTATCTGGAAGCTCTGGCTGATGCCGAAATCGTGGTATTTGACAAGACTGGCACCCTTACAAAGGGCACCTTTAAAGTGACCGAAATACAGCCTCAGAATATATCAGAAGACCAATTACTTGAATTCACGGCATATGCTGAGAGTTTTTCAAACCATCCCATATCCCAGTCACTGAAAGCCGCCTACAACCAGGAGATTGACAATTCAAGGATTACGGCGGTGGAGGAAATACCGGGGCATGGTGTCAAGGCGGTAGTGGACGGAAAGGCCATTTATGCAGGTAACCATAAGCTCATGGAATTGATGGGCATACCGTACTATTCCGGAGAAATAATCGGAACAGCAGTGCATGTGGCTGTTGCCTCGGAATATGCAGGCTATATTGTCATCTCAGATGAGATTAAGGAAGACGCCGGTCCGGCCATTCTAAAGCTTAAGGCAAGCAATATCAAACGTACTGTAATGCTTACGGGAGATGCGAAAATAGTGGGCGAGGCCGTGGCTCACAAGCTTGGGCTTGACGAGGTATATACAGAGCTTCTGCCGGGAGACAAGGTCAGCAAGGTTGAAAAGCTGCTTGAGGAAAAGTCCCCCAAAGGAAAGCTGGTCTTTGTGGGAGACGGCATAAATGATGCTCCGGTGTTATCCAGAGCCGATATAGGGATTGCAATGGGCGGACTGGGTTCGGATGCCGCCATAGAAGCTGCAGATATAGTCATAATGAATGATCAGGTATCAAAGATTTCTACGGCAATTTCCATAGCAGCAAAAACCCTTCGTATTGTAAAACAGAATATAGCATTCGCCCTGGGGGTCAAGGCATTGGTTCTGATATTGGCAGCCTTTGGACTTTCCAACCTGTGGGAAGCGGTATTTGCCGATGTGGGAGTGTCCATTATCGCTATTCTTAATTCCGCAAGGGCACTCAAGACAAAAGCTGAGCTATGATTAACCGCAGGTAAAATATAAAGTCCGGTGGACAGAGGTACTTCTAAGTGCCCCCGTTCACCGGACTTTTCAGTTTAATTAAAGCTTACAGTCATATGTCTTTTTGCTTAAATATCAACACTCATATGTCTTTGCAAGTTCAAATTCCTTCTGCATTTCTTCTGAGGGAGCTTTTGTGAGAAGAGATACGACAACTATTGCCAGGCATGAGAAGACAAAAGCCGGGAATAGCTCATATATTCCAAATACTCCTCCCAGCGGCTTTATCAAGAGCTTCCAGACAAAGACCATACCCCCGCCTGCCAGCATACCTGCAATTGCACCTGGACGGTTAACCCTTTTCCAGAAAAGCGAGAACAGCATTATAGGGCCGAAGGTTGCTCCAAACCCTGCCCATGCGAAGGATACCACCTTGAAGATAACACTGCTTTCATCAAGAGCGATAATCACTCCAAACAGCGCGATTACCATTAACGTAATACGTGACACTGTCATTACCTGCTTGTCCGTGGCTTCCTTTTTCATTATTCCCTGAAAGATATTTTTTGAGAAAGCAGAAGCTGCTATGAGCAGGTAGGAATCAGAGGAACTTATGGTTGCAGCCAGGATTCCTGCCATGGCCAGACCTGCCAGCAAAGGAGGAAGCAGCTTTGAGGACATTACTATAAATATGCTTTCCGCCCCGCCCTGTGTGAGTAATTCCGTAGGATACAGGCTCCTGCCTATCAGCCCTACTGAAACAGCTGCCACTAGTGAAATAACACACCAGGTAGTAGCGATCCTTCTTGATTGATTTAATTCAGAGGATTTTCTTATTGCCATGAATCTTAAAAGCACCTGTGGCATTCCAAAATAGCCCAGGCCCCAGGAAAGAGTCGAAATTATGGTAAGAAGACCGTATTTTCCTGCTTCGCCAAAAAGAGCCCTTCCCTGTTCGACCTGCTGAACCTTATCAACCAGCTGGGGCTGGGCAATCCCAAAGAAGTCAAAAAAGCCGGGAATTGTTTTTATGTTTTCATAAACGGCAGCCGGCCCCCCTGCTGCTGATACTCCTATTACAACAATAGAGCCAAGTGCAATTATCATTACTATGGATTGCATGAAATCAGAAACGCTTTCTGCAAGAAAGCCTCCTAAAAATGTATACACTATTACGAACAGCGCTCCTGCGATCATCATATACTGATACTTTATGCCGAACAAGGTGCTGAAAAGCTTTCCGCAGGTAACAAAACAACTTGATGCATATACCGTAAAGAATACGAGAATGAATATGGCAGCTATGAACATAATGACTTTGCTGTTCTTTTCTTTGAATCTGTTGCTGAAGTAATCGGGAACCGTTATGGAGTCCCCTGCTATTGCAGAATATCTGCGAAGCCTTTTAGCCACTATCAGCCAGTTTATATATGTACCTGCCGCCAAACCCACAGCAGTCCAGACAGCGTCACTTAAGCCAAACCAGTAGGCAACTCCCGGCAGACCCATTAAAAGCCAGCCGCTCATATCCGACGCTTCGGCGCTCATTGCCGCTACCCACGGACCAAGTGACCTTCCTCCTATAAAATAGTTCTCACTGCTTTCATTTGCACGTTTTGCAAAATAAATTCCAATACCAATAACCAATACCATATAGGAACACATGGCAATAAAGATTTTGGTGGTTTCCGCACTCATTTACTTTCCTCCTTTATTAAGTTAAACAGCATTGCTATTATATCAGATGCTGTTTTACAATAAAAGAAGAATATTCTACTTTAATAGCGTTTTATCGCGCTAAACAGACAAACTATTTCAGCAGGGCTTGCAGTTCTTTTATCTGCTGGTTTATATGCTCCGGCTCCACAGGGCCGGACGGCAAATCCGCAAGGGCGTACTTTTCCTTCAGCTTCAATATCCTGTAAACACTTTCATCCAGCCTGCCGCCGCTGATCTTCCCGGTCCTGGCAGCCTCCAGCAGTGCCGTAAGTACCCTCTCCTGATTTTCATAGCCATGGCAGACCAGCACTATGTCTCCACCGGCTTGTATTGACTTTACCGCCGATTCTCCCATATCAAAGTTTTCTGTTACCGCCCCCATGGTAAAATCGTCGGTAATCACCACCCCCTGAAATTTCATGGTGTTCCTGAGCAAATCGGTAATGATGGCTTTGGAAAATGAGGCAGGGCTCCCGGCATCCAGCCTGGGCAGCAGGATATGGGCTACCATTACCGCATCAGCCCCATTGTCTATGGCATTTTTAAAGGGAAGCAATTCAAAGGACTGTAGTCTGTCCATTGTATGATTCACTTTGGGCAGGCCCACATGAGAGTCCACCGAGGTATCTCCGTGTCCCGGGAAATGCTTGACCACGGATATGACATTTTCTGACTGGATACCCTTCATGGTTTCAAGACCCAATCCGCTTACCAGCTCTGGAGTTTTCCCGAAGGACCGGTCTCCTATTACAGGATTTTTGGGGTTGCTGTTTATATCCAGCACAGGAGCAAAGTCCATATTGAAGCCAAAGGCCTTCAGTTCTTCTCCAAGCACGCTGCCAATACTATAGCATATGGCCTTGTCCTTTTTATTGCCGATTATTTTATTTGAGGGAAATTTTATGAACTCCTGTGGAAGCCGGGAAACCCGCCCTCCTTCTTCATCCACAGACAGGAACAGAGGAATCCCTCCCGTCTTTCCGTTAGCCTCCTTGAGGGAATTCAGCAGGGCTGACAACTGGTGAGAGCTCTGAATGTTTTTTTTGAATAATATAAAGCCGCCTACGTTGTACTTATCTATAAGCTGTTCTGTATTTTCGTCAGGGCTATAGCCCTCCAAGCCTGCAATAACAAGCTGTCCTACCTTTTCTTCCAGTGTCATGCCTGCAATTGCAGTCTGTATTTTATCCAGGCCGTCATCTTGAGAAGAAGCACCTTCAGACTGGTTTCCAGGCTGAGCGCCTGTCTGCCCGGCACTGTCTGTTGCTCCCGTGAGACCACCTCCGGTTTGGCCTGTTTCAGCTGGAGGCTTCTGTCCCCACTGCGCTCCCATATACTGCAGCAGCACATACGCTCCAAAGATAACAGCCGCCGTTCCCAGCAGTGCCAGCATGAAACCCGCTTTTGCTCTTCTTCTCTTTCTCTCCCTGTCTCTTCTCATTGCTCCTCCGGTAACCAGTGGTAAGTATTGCCTTCCTCCTCCGCCTTACCCTGCAAACATATATTGCTGGCGTGAAAAAATTTTTTTGATACAGACCACTAAAATATTACAGTATTGATGGAATCCGGCTGCAAGGTGATAGTCTCTCCGTTGAACTTAAAGGTTTTTTCAGTGTTAAAAGGATTCTGAACTATCAGGATAATTGAACCATCCGGATTCTTAAATGCAACTGCGGTTCCCGCAAAGTGACCTTTTATTCCCAGCCTTCTGGCTTTGGGAGTCACAAAACGGGCAAAATGCTTCATTATATAGTATTCATAGTTGTAACAGGCCCTTCCTTTAACAGTTATCATGGAATTCTGTTCCCAGCCCCAGGTGCTTTTTCCTTTAGTAGCCAAGGCCATGTTCCAGTATATATATGCATTGACCCCATTGGATATGTAGTGTATGAATAATTCAAACACATATTTGGCATATTCCCAGGTGTTATTTCCGTCACCGCACTCATTTTCACTTTGAATCAGCTTCTTTTCAGGGAAGCACCGGTTAGTGACCTGCACGGCATACTTCCCTGCCCACTGGTAACTGACCCCTTCAATATAATTATACGCCTTTGGGTCGTGCAGCACCAGATTTGCATAGTTGTTGTAGCGCGTATAGGGAGCCCTTTCATCTGTTTCAGGGCAATTCAGCGTTCCCAGCCAGATTCTGGTTTCAATACTGTTTTCCTCAAAGGCAGGTCCCAAATATTTGACGATGAATTCCGTAAATTGTTCTCCTGTCCAGATGCAGGAGGGGAACTTCTGGGAAGATACAGGTTCATTTTGAATATGAAGCTGGCATATTCTTATTCCTTCCTTTTCATAGGCCTGTATGAATTTCACCAGATACAAGGCATACGCCTTAAGGTTTTCCTCTGTCCAGACCAGGGTTCCATAGTTGTATGCCTTTGGGTGCTTCATCCACGTGGGCGGGCTCCAGGGTGACGCAAAAAATTTCATATGAGGGTTCCGCCTTAAAGCTTCTTTGATATAAGGAAGTAAATACAGCCTGTCCCTTTGTATTGAAAAATTCACCATGTCATAGTCTCCATCCCACTCATTATGAGAATACCAGCTCTCGGCATAATCGCTTGCTCCGATTGGTATCCTGCAAAAATCAAAACGCAGTCCGTCCGCTTCTTTGGAGAATAAATTATCATATACCTCCCTGCGTTCCTCTTCCCCTAATGAGAGCAGGGCCATCTGTGACAGCTCGTTAAAGCAGCCTCCAAAACCATCCCATTCCTGATGAACCGTACTGTCCAGAGCAAGTGTGGTATTTTCCTCCCCTGCCTCCTGACTGAATTGATACCACTGCTTTTCCTTTGTTGATGTAAATATTTTCATAATGAACCTCCCTATACTGATAAGGAATATATTCCCTATGCATTAATTATTTCACCCTGAAATCAGTACCCCCGGTATTCAATACATTTGCTACCTTATGCATTAAATACCGGGGGCTTAAAAATATTGTATTTTTTAGAATGCTTTCTAGCCTACTGTAAATATCAGCTCCAAAGGAGCCTTTCCGCTCAGGCTTGTGCTTACCTTATCGGGCTGACTTCCGCCTACAAACAGGGTGAAGTCCCCGTCTTCCACAAAACGGCTGCCCTCTTCATCAACAACGGTCATGGCTCTTTTGTCTATTTCAAAGCTCACTGTCCTCTGTTCCCCGCCTTTTAAGTGAATACGCCTGAAGGCGCAAAGACTGTGGTGAGGAACCCTCACCGAAGCTTTCATATCCTTGATATAAACCTGTACTACTTCATCCGAATCCATTTTCCCAGTATTCCTTACATCTACATTGACTGTTATGCTGTCTCCATTTTTGATTTTTGAACTTGAACAGGTGAGTCCGGAATATTCAAAGCCTGTGTAGCTGAGCCCAAAACCAAAAGGATACATAGCGTCCTGCTTCATAAACTTGTAGGTCCTGTTTTCCATTGAGTAATCTGCAAATGGAGGCAATTCCTCAGTTGACTTGTAGAAGGTCACAGGCAGCCTTCCCGCAGGTGAATAATCTCCAAACAGCATTTGAGCAAAGGCCTGGCCTCCCCTGGAACCGGGATACCAGCACTGGACAATGGCAGGGGCCTTCTCCGCAGCCGCTCCTATACTGAGCGCACTTCCTGATACGAGGGCAACAATCGTAGGCTTTCCTGTTTCAAGCACAGCTTCCAGGAGCTCTCTCTGTGCTGCCGGAAGATTCAGGTCAGCCTTGTCTCCCCCGGCGTCAAGGATTACAGTACCCTGGTCGTTTTGCTCTCCTTCTACAGACGCATCAAGTCCCAGGCACAGAACAACCACATCACTTCTTTCTGCCGCTGCCACTGCCTCCTTAAGCCTGTCTCCTGGAAGCGCAAGGTCTTCCTCCCTGTTCATGTGGAGATGGCTGCCCAAAGCGTACCACACTCTCGTTTCCGGAGATACCCTGTTCCTGATGCCGTCCAGAAGGGTTATGCTCTCTGACGGGGTGCCGCTGTAGTTTGCCAGCAATGCCAGATCGCTTGCTGCATTAGGCCCTATAACGGCAATATTTTTAATCCTGCTCGCATCCAAGGGCAGCAAACTGTCATTTTTAAGCAGCACCATGGATTTTCTGGCAGCCTCAAGGGACAATTCATTGTGCTCCTTACAGTCATTTATCTCGTATGGGATGCTGTCAAACTCACAGTCGTCGTCAAACATTCCCAATCTCATCCGGGTTGTCATAAGCCGGACTGCCGAACGGTCAATATCCTCTTCGGTTATCAGCCCTTCCTTTAATGCCAGTAAAAGCAGCAGGTACATGTTTCCACAGTTCAAGTCACAGCCGCTCTTTATGGCCAGAGCCACTGATTCGGTAGGAGTCTTGGTCACTCCGTGTCCTTCGTGAAAATCCTTTATTGCCCAGCAGTCTGAAACCACATGTCCGTCAAAACCCCAGCCATCTCTTAAAATATCCTTCAAAAGTGTCTTGCTTCCGTTGCAGGGCTCCCCGTTTGTTCTGTTATAGGCCCCCATTACGGCTTCCACCTTTGCTTCCCTTACAAGTGCCTCAAAGGCCGGCAGGTAAGTTTCAAACATATCCTGCCTGGACGCTATTGCATCGAAATGATGCCTGTCATCCTCAGGACCGCTGTGGACTGCAAAATGCTTTGCGCAGGCAGCGCCCTTGAGATGCTTCCCGCTTCCCTGAAGCCCCTTTACAAAGGCTACTCCCAGTCTTGAGGTAAGATAGGGGTCCTCCCCGTAGGTTTCGTGTCCGCGGCCCCACCTGGGGTCTCTGAAAATATTTACATTGGGGGACCAGAAGGTGATGCCCTTATATATGTCACGGTCGTCCTTGCGGGCGCTTTCATTGTACTTTGCTCTTCCCTCTGTTGCAATAACACCTGCTATTTTCTGAAGGAACTCGTCATCAAAAATTGCCGCAAGCCCTATGGCCTGAGGAAAAACTGTTGCGACGCCCGCTCTGGCGACTCCGTGAAGTGCTTCGTTCCACCAGTTGTATCTGGGAACGCCAAGTCTTTCAACTGCCTGGGCATCATATCTCAGCTGTGCCGCCTTTTCTTCCAGTGTCATTCTCGACACGAGATCAACTGCCCTTTCCTTGAAGGACAGAGATTTATCCAAGTATCCCGGCTTATCCATAATTATTTCCATGCCTCCCATCTTGCACAAAACCCCATGAAAGTTAAGGCATGGAATCGGTGCCGCATTTTTATATGTTTCAAATTTTCTTTCAACGCTTGCTACTCTCCTTATTAAATTTTATCAGCATACATTTTAGTACAGATATATTTAGGGGGCTGTTAAAAAACTTTACTGCAATAATATTTTACATCAGGAACTCCCGGACTCAAGCCCTGCTATTATTGCATAAAATAATTTAACAACCCCTTCAATATGCTTGAATAAATTAACTGAAACAAATGTATCCAGCAACTTTATATATTTATTCTACTCAGAATTTCCAATTAAAAGAATATAATTTTATTACCTGTTTCATTACAAAATAGCACTCTTGCACTGCGTGAAGACAAACTCCCCTCACAGGGTCCGGCTTTTTGCATATAACCTAGCCCTTTACGGCACCTACCACAAGACTGTCCTGTACCTTTTTGCTCATGATTGAGTATATTACCAGTGTGGGAATGGTAGCCACCATCAGGCCGGCACCTATGGGGCCCCAATCGGTGGTGTACTGTCCCGCCAGAGACTGGATGCCCACTGTGAGAGTCTTGAACCTCACATCACTGATGAATACTACTGCAAACATCAGTTCATTCCAGGCCTGCAGGAAGGTGAATATGGTAACTGTTGCGATGGCAGGTTTCATCAACGGCAGGATAATACTGAAAAATATCCTGTATATGCTGCAGCCGTCAATACATGCGGCTTCTTCCAGTTCCCGGGGCAAAGATGACATGAAGCCTGAGAATATAAGTATGGCCATAGGTATTGCAAAGGCTGAATATGGTATAATCAGCGCCCAGTAGGAATTAACCATCTTAAGGCTTCTCAGCATGATGAAGATTGGAAGCAGTGCGGAGTGAAGCGGTACTGTCAAACCGAGAATGAAGAAGGAATTCATTTGCCTTCTTATTTTAAATACCATCCTGGTCAATGCATAGGACGCCATTACGGACATGATTACCGTCAGCAGGATGGTAACTCCTGTTACAATCACACTGTTTACAAAATAACGTCCTACATTGCCGCCCATCAGCGCATTGCTGTAGTTTGACCAGAGCCACTTGGTGGGAAGACCTATGGGGTTCTCTCCAAACAGCTCCGAGTTATCCTTCAGAGAAAAGGTGAACATCCAGTACAGGGGGAACAACTGAACAAAGGCCACCAGTGCGAGGAAAACATACATAAGTATGCTTGATACGGAGCGTTTTGAATTGCTTACTGCTGTTATTCTGCTCATTTTTTAGCACCTTCCCTCTCTCTGAACAGGAAGCCGACCAGAATGGACAATACAAAGCACTCCAGAATGACGAATATAGCCATTGCACTGCCGTAACCATACTGATTCCCCTTAAATATGGTACTTACCATGTAAGTACCTATGACTTCGCTGGCGTGGGCAGGTCCCCCGCCTGTTAATACATATACCAGATCAAATACCTTAAGCGCACCTGTAACAGCAAATATAACCGACACATTGAGAACAGGCTTGAGCATAGGTATGGTTATTTTCAAGGATGTATTCCACCAGGAGGAGCCGTCAATTACTGCGGCTTCAAAAACATCAGTGGAAATTGATTTAATGCCTGCGTACATCAGCAGCATATGATAGCCTATATACTGCCAGATTATTGGAATAAAGGTTGCGCTCAAAGCCTGCTTCCGATCACCCAGCCAGTCCTGGGTCCAGCTTTCCAGGCCTAAGGACCTCAGCAGCAAATTCAAAATGCCGTAGTCGTAATTATATACTTTCATCCATAGCTGTCCGATAACAACTGTGGAAATTATAACAGGAATAAAATATATGGTCACAAAGCTCTTTTCAAATTTGACACCTTTGGCCAGAACCAGTGCCAGTAACAGTGAAATGGGGAGCTGAATAAATACTGAAGCAGCCGCCAGAATCAAGGAGTTGACTGCCGCTTTTACAAATATGGGATCAGAAATGAGTCCCTTATAGTTGGCTAAGCCAATAAATGTACCCTTACCGAAGCCCGACCACTCCTGCAAACTGTAATAGGAGGACATGGCAATCGGTATGATAATAACCGCAATAAACATGACCAAGGCCGGAAACAGGAAAAATACTATGGCTTTCTTATTACTCAATACCCTATCCACAAAACTCACTTCCTTCTTTTCAAATATTTTTACTTTATCTGTTTTACCAAGAGGGGCTTGCTTAAGAGTAAAGGGCGCCCTGTCTCCGCCGATTTGAAAGGCAAACGGGCGCCCTTAGCCTGTAATAAAATATTTATGGGAATTATTTGCCGTACATGGTCTGCAGACTGTCAACAAACTGCTCGGGTGTCTTTGTACCAAGGAAGAGTTCCTGTAAAGCGTTCAAATAAGTCTCGGTATCCTTTCCGGCAAGGAGAGTATCCCACCAGATGGTAAAGCCTTCTGCATCCTTAGTCAGCTTAACAACTTCAACAAGCGTAGCAGGCAGCTTGTTCTCATCAACGCCTTCGGACTTCCAGGCAGGCATTGCTGCTCCCGCCAGGTAGGATTCCTTTGCAAAGTTTTCAGAAAAATACATCTGGAACTTGACGGCCTCGTCCTTGTTCTTGGTATTCGCACTAACCATTACAGCATCCACCGCTCCGCCTGTAAATTGCTTTGCATTTCCAACACCGTCCGGTATTGCAGGGAAGGAAATAACCTTTATTTTGCCCGCAACCTTTGAATCCTTGGCATCTGCTTTTCCTGCCGCCCAGCTTCCTTTAAACATCATTGGTACTTTACCGTCGTAAAAGGGAACCTCAGCTTCATCATTGGAAATACCGGCAGCGCCTTTTGAAAACGCACCTGCATCTACCAGCTCTTTAAATCTCTTCGCTGCATTCAGGAATTCCGGGTCCTTAAAAGAGCCCTGCTTTGTGAGGGTTTTTACTATCTTCTCAGGACCTGCCGCCCTCAACGCCATAACATCAAAATACATGGCTATGGTCCATTTGTCCTTGCCTGACACGGCCATAGGAGTAATTCCCTTTGATTTAAAGGTTTTTACAGCCGCAAGCAGTTCTTCATAGGTTGTTGGTATCTTGACACTGTTCTTTTCAAACAGTTCCGAATTTACAAATAAAGCTCCTGCTGCCAGGAAAAAGGGCATTCCGTATATTTTCCCGTCATAGGTCAGGTTGTTGAAGGCACCATTAACCAGCTTGTCCTTGGTCTCTTGTGTTATATAGCTGTCTATTGCCAATACTGAATTTGAATCAATAAATGGCTGCGAAAAACCACCGCCCCAGGTTGAAAATAAATCAGGCAGTTCATTTGCTCCCGCCATAGCCTTTATCTTTGTCTTATAGGCTTCGTTTTCATTTGTGTCCACAATGATTTTCACATTTTGATTGGCCTTCTGATAATCATCAATTACCTTTTTGGCCGCAGGAGTAAAGGGGTCTGTAGCTCCGCCCCAGATATGGCTGAATTTCAGCTCCACCGGCTTTCCTGCACCTGTTGAAGTAGTTCCGGCGGCATTTGTGTTGGTGGAAGTACCAGGATTGCCCGCAGGCTTTCCGCAAGCCGTCAATCCCAAGGTTATTGCTCCTGCAAGTATAATTGCCATTCCTCTTTTAACCAGCATTTTGTTCATCGTTATTCCTCCTTGAAATAATATGTTACGGTTAATGATACTAGGTAATAGTGCCAAAGGTAGACGTAAAATGGTTACCTCTTATTGTTCAATATTATTACTTTTATAACTCCTTTTTATAAATATTTTCATAAAACATTCCTTAAAAAGGTAAGCTATTCTTGATATTTTTTGAAGCACCAATGGTATAATAACAATTTTCTACTAAATTAGTATTCGCAAAATAGACGGAGTTATATATGAAACCCATTATGAATATTATGGAAAGACTGGAGGCTGTTGCAAAACGTATAAATATGCAGAGTTGAAGGGGAAAAAATATCGATACCTTGGTCAGCAATGCCAATAATGAGTCAAAGAATCTTAGCACAATTCCCTCGTAAGGGATTGCCTGAATAACTTATTCAAAATTGGTCATGTTAATATTGCCTGTTAAAAACCATATTAACCGGCATGGCACAACACACTAATTAATATATAAAGGCATATAAGAAAAGCAGGAGGATTTCAGATGGACCGGAATATACCCGCAAAATGTCCCAGTTGCAGTGGCAGCAGCTTTTTAATCAAGTATGAAGCAACCTATGTTTATTCATATAATGTTGATTCCGATGCTCCCGGTTTTAAAAACACCACCGAGTTTCTTCCGTTTATGTTTGATAAACGGGAGCAGAAGGATGCCAGGCAGTACCTGGAATGCCAGGTTTGCGGCAGGCAATTTGCTTATTATCTGGACGTGGACGGCAAAACCGGCTTTGACGTACTTAATAAAACTGTTAATAATATATAAATTTTTGTATTTACTACCATTTTATAGAGGAAATTGTATTAATATGTAGAACTCATAAATAGAGGTTAATTCATTCTAAAGGGGACCTATTATGAGTATATATAGTAAACTTTGCAATGTACTTGTTTTAACGAATCCTAAAGAGTTGGTCCATAAGTATTCCCAGGAAATCCGGGATAAGATTTTATTAAGCAATTATTCGAGAATCCAAAAAATAATTATCATCCTCCTTGCGGTGAACGGCATTTTCCTTTTAGCAGATTTCCTTTATTTCAGAAGTATATGGCCTTTTATCCCAGCCTACAAGAGCTTACTATATGCGCATATGACTCTTTTCCCCATTCTTATGTTCTACCTGGCTCTTTACCGTGCAAACAAGAAAAAAACCCATATTTACGGGCATATGAATTTGAGCTTTATTATTACAATGGTTGTCTGGTCAGAGATATTGAGCCTGAACTCGCAATCAGTTAACGGTCAAATTTCTGCATACCTTATAACAGTATTTTCACTGTCTGCCTTGATTGTACTGACTCCCTCCCAAAACCTGCTGATCCTTCCCTGCTCATTTATGACCTTCACCTTCGGACTTATGCTTATTTGTGATTCACAGCCTCTTTTATACGGACTTGTGATAAATTCCTTCTGCCTGTGCATTGTTGCCCTGTTCGTGTCCAATATAATGTATTATACCTGTTGCAGCCAGGTTATAAAGGAGCAGATAATAAATGCAAAAAATGAAGAAATTGCAACGCTTAACAACGAATTGATGCTGAAAGTCAAGTCCCAGACTGCTGAGCTGGTAAAGGTCAATACCAGCCTTGAGCTTGAAAAACTAAGGGTATCCCTGTTTGCAAACATATCTCATGAGTTTAAGACTCCCATTAATGTTATTTTGTCGGCTGAACAGCTATTGGAGTATAAATTGAAGGACGAGCCTGCAAGGATTCCGGCATCCGCCGTAAAAAAGTGCATGTATTCCATAAAACAGAACTGCTACAGACTGATAAGGCTTGTATCCAATATAATTGACATAAATACTATAGACTGTGGAAATATGAGTCTTTCACTTGGAAACAGGAATATCGTTAAAACAGTTGAAGACATAGTTTTGCCGGTAGCTCATTTTGTAAGGAATAAAAATATTTCCCTGATATTTGACACCGAAATGGAGGAAAAGGTGATTGCATTTGATCAGGAAAAAATAGAGAGAGTACTTCTAAACCTTCTGTCAAACGCACTGAAGTTTACACCGGCAGGCGGTGCCATCAGCGTAAATATCAGCCAGAGAAAATCCGGCGTCATCATATCGGTGAAGGACACAGGAATAGGCATACCCCCTGAGCTTCACACAGCCATCTTTGACAAGTTTGTCCAGGTAGACAGGTCCTTTACCAAGCCTTCGGAGGGAAGCGGAATCGGCCTGTCCCTTGCAAAGTCCATAATAGATCTGCACGGAGGAAAGATTCATGTAAACAGCAGGCTGGGCGAGGGCAGCGAATTTGTGGTTGAACTCCCGGCCTATACTGTAAATGAGATACAGACAGAGAGTCACTCGGATGAACACGAAAGAATCGAGAAAATAAAGATAGAGTTCTCTGACATATATCTAT
Source organism: Bacillota bacterium (assembly GCA_023400235.1). Lineage (GTDB taxonomy): Bacteria > Bacillota > Clostridia > Acetivibrionales > DSM-1351 > Ruminiclostridium. The sequence continues at coordinate 3,851 of JAEXFI010000017.1, read as the reverse complement.
AGCTTTGGCAGCCTCCATAGCCATATCTGGAATATTGGGACAAACAGCAGGAACGGTATAAAAAATCGGCACCTACACAAATTGCGTGGGAATCCCAATTCTACCGTAGGTTTATTATGTCAATTCAACCTATAGTCGGTTGTAATATGCATTTGTTTCAAAGTATAATGACAACAACACATTACTAACCAACCAGGAAGGAATATCTAAGTATGGATAATGAAAAAATGGCTCGGTTTATTGCCGAACAGCGAAAATTAAAAAATCTGACGCAGAAAAAATTAGCAGAAAAGCTTGGAATTACAGACAAAGCGGTTTCAAAATGGGAGCGAGGTTTGAGCTGTCCGGATATATCATTATTATCTGAGCTGGCAAACATCTTGGAGGTAAACACAAGTGAGCTGTTAAGCGGAGAAAAAGTAGAGATCAGCAAACCCGACGATGTTGACGGCATAGTTGAAACTGCCCTTAAGTATGCCGACACAGTCACAAAAAGCAAGGCAAAAAATATTCGTTCAAAATTTGCAGTGATTATATCCTCACTTTCTGTTCTAGGAATTATCGTATGCTTAATTTGCAATTTTGCCATTACTGGCAAGCTAACATGGTCATGGTTTCCCATCAGCTCACTTATTTATTCGTGGCTGATTGTCATGCCTTTAATCCTGTGGAGCAGCAGAGGTTTACTCACATCGCTGATTTTCACAAGTGTATTAACCATACCTTTTTTATTTGTTCTAGAAAAAATCATTGGAATTGAAAGACTCATTATGCCTCTAGGCATTCCAGTTTCAATTATAGTAATTGTCTATTTGTGGATAGCTTATATACTGATATATAAAACCAGGTGGCCTAAATATAGTACTGTTGCAGCAACAATTATCGCTTTATTGCCGACGACATTCTGTATCAATTATATCGTATCAAGGCAAATCAACGAGCCGGTTACAGACATCTGGGACATCCTCGCATATTTGATATTGGTTGTTATATCAGCTATTATTTTTGGCTTCGGATATACCAGACGTAAATATAAAAGATAAGTTTAATCGAAACAATGCAGGACATGTTATTATATATTTGGGTATCAAACTAAAAAAGACACCGAACCGAGTGTCTTTTTTTCGTTTCAACACCTAAAACGCTCGGATTCCGAGGGTAGGACAAATTGCCTTCCAAACTGAAAATAGCATTCTCAAGCGAGTCAGCCAATTTAGCAGCAATGCCTGGCTCTATCAGCGTTTCAGTAATGTAAGCATATATGCCCTCCAAATCGAGGTATGCACGAGGCAGTAACTTAATTGTATATTTATTTTCCAAAGTGCTTCCTCTTTAAGCTCGCAAGAGCCTCTCTTGCATCTATAAGCTGATCATCTGAAGTATAATCGGCTTCGGCTTCCGCGATAGCCACATCGAGCTCACGATCCTCCAGCATGGAATCAAAGGTTTCCATGCTCATAATAACTAAATCACCATAGCCGTTTTTTGTTATGAATATAGGTTCCTTCTTGGCATGGGCCAAATCGGAGATTTCATTGGAGCAGTTCCGGGCAGTAGCTCATATCAGTAGACGAAAGGCAAAATGGCTGCTTGAAAACGGCATCAGGCCTTGATATAACATAGATTGGGCATCTCATAACTGTTAATGTTTCAGTAATTTTCATATAAAAAGATAAAGGGTCTTGCCGTTTGACAGACCCTTCTTCAGGAGCTTCAAAAGCCCCAAAAGTGCGAGTAATGTTAAATCTGGATATCGCCCGCTTTATAAAAGGGGATTTGAACTATCGTTTATAGAGATTCTGCTCACACCTCAGATGGCATTACGCTTTCATGTCATCCCTAGCGCTGCTTTTTAAGTGATTCAATATTAGTGACTATTATTTATCTCCGGCAATGCAAAGTCCAAAGAAATCGGCGGTGACCGCTGCACCATGAAGATCGGATTGGCGCAGGAGCTCGGTGATTTCGGAGACAGTGTAGGCGGCGTTTAAGGAAGTAACAAGTCCGGGACGCATCTCCTTCGGCTGGGTGGACAAATACACAAGCACCTTTTTTAACAAGTGCACGTCACGTCTCAAGTCGGTGATGCAGTACCGGCCGCCGGGACGCAGGACGCGGGCAATTTCATGGAAAACGCGAAGAGGATTTTCCCATTCGTGCAGGGAACCGTTGGAAATGACTGCATCAAAGCGCTCGTCTTCAAAGGGCATTTCCATGCAGTTTCCCAGGACATAGCGGACGGGGATGCCATATTCAGCGGCGTTCTTCTCAGCAATCCGAATCATGGCGGGGCTGATTTCAAAGCCGGTAATGGAGGACGGATTCAGCTTCTTTGCCAGTTCCAAGCCCACATAACCGGGTCCGGGACCAATTTCCAACACATCGCCCCCCTTGATTCCGGAAGCAATCATACCGTCTACCCCGTTCCAGCCCTTATCCCGCATACTCCGGGCAAAAAGGTCGAAAGCCTCTACGGTAATTTCATTTTGAATGCCCTCGTTGGTTTCAATCTCTCTAGCCTTAACCATTTGCCTCATCCTCCTTTAATCGATTCAAAGATTGTTCCGCCCATGCGAGCTCAGCCTTGTAATGCTGGATATGGTGCTGAAAAATAATGTCGGCAGAGGTTCGATATGTTTCTGGAATATGGTTTAGAGTTTCTCCCCGATGTGTTTCCAGTCTAAATAAAACTTGCTCTAAATTTGCAGCATGTCGGCTCAGGCTGTTCGCAAGTGCGCCGCTCTCTACCGCATCCGAAAAATAGAGTGTACCGTCAATATCAAAGGTGGGACGGTATTCAATCTGCAAGGTCTGCAAAAGCAGCTCGCGAAATTTATCCGCGCCTACACTACTCACCTTATACACAGTTTTCTCCGGACGAGTCCCCTGCTTGTCGCATTGGGCGGTGATGAGGCCCGAAGCCTCCATTTTATCCAGATGATAATAGACTGTGGGCAGCTTAATCTGAGTAAAGTCCTCCAACTGCTCTTCCATCAGCTTCTTAATCTGATAGCCATGCTGAGGCCCGAAGCGTAAAAGAAGTCCAAGGATATAAAGCGGAATCATTCAATCACTCCTTTAAAATAGTCAGTGCTGAATACTATTATACTCAATGCTGACTATTTGTCAAGTAAAAAACCCAGGTAGTTAGATTACAATGTCAACTACCTGGGTTTTAATAATTTTTTGCTTGATTATATTACGAAGTAGTCACTGAAATAGCCATTTTGCGTTGAGTATTTGTTTCAAAAACAAAAATGAGAGGAAAAAACGCCATTTATGCCAATAAGGATGCCTGCAGGCAGTGCCCTAACAGATGTACAGCATCGAAATCCCATAAAACAGTAAGCTTCGGACAGGAAACAAAGTATGTGCCTGTCCGAATGTATGGAAGCATACGATGTGAGCTTACCCATATTCCTGAAAATATCCCCATAAATCCATTCAACCATACCTTTGACAGAAAGGATTACTCACCAGCCAAGAAAGTTGTTCTCAGGATAAAAGAGGACATTCCAAAAATCAAAGAGAGAATGTGCCTGTCAGAGCATCCTTTCGGGACTGTTAAGTGGTATCACGGGGCACACTACCTGTTATGTAAGGGAAGAGAAAAGGCAACAGCAGAGCTGGGGCTTAGCAGGTTTCCTTGCCTACAATTTAAAAAGAGCAATAAACATGGTGGGAGTTAAGAAATTAATAGCAGCAATGTAGGAGGAAATCCTCGTTATTTTCGTACAAAATTCAAAAAAGACACTGAATTTGAAAATATCAGTTCAAAATTCAGTGTCTTTTTTCTTCTTAAATGCCAAAAAGCCTGATAAATCAGGCTTTTCAGACGAATTGTGGCGGAG
>JAEXFI010000005.1 GCA_023400235.1 Bacillota bacterium | reverse complement strand
AGTGCGGTTTTGTATCCATTTTCTCAAAAATGGATACAAAATGTGGGCCTTAGCGTTTGGCCCACAAGCAGTTTTTCTAAAGGGAATGTTGTAAAATGAAAGTATATTCATTTTGCAACACTCCCTTATCCTCCATAACCTGTACGAATAGTAGTAAATGCATATGTCAATGTAATTTATGTCATCATCTGTAATATACTATTTGCACTGCAATTTTTTCATTTTACCGATTGCTTCCCATAGTCCGTTAAGGTATGTTATTCCCAACGCCCGGTCATATAATCCGTAACCGGGTCTGGCCTTTTCTCCCCATATCATTCTTCCGTGGTCAGGCCTTATATAACCCTTAAAATCTATATCGTGATAAGCTTTCATTATTTCAAACAGATCCAGGGAACCGTCTGAGGACAGGTGTGAAGCCTCGTGGAATACTCTTTCTCCGATGAATTTCACATTTCTGACGTGCCCGAAGTGGATTCTCCCCATACTGCCAAAATGCCTTACCAGTTCAGGAATATTGTTGGCGGGGTTGGCTCCCAGTGATCCGCTGCAAAGAGTCAGTCCATTGTATGGGCTGTCAACCAGCTTAACAAGCCTGTCAAGATTTCCCCTGCAGGTCACGATTCTGGGAAGGCCAAAAAGTGACCAGGGGGGATCATCCGGATGTATTGCCATCTTTACATCTGCTTCCTCACATACTGGTATTATCTGTTCCAGAAAGTACTTCAGATTGTCAAACAGCTTTTCTTCATCCACTCTTTTATACTTTTCCAGGGTGTCTTTGAGGATAGCAAGTCTGTCAGGTTCCCAGCCGGGAAGTACAAAGCCGTTGGAGTTTGTGGCCATATCTTCTACCAGCTTCACCGGATCAAGGTCCTTGACTACATTATGATCATAGAAGAGTGCATTTGAGCCATCGGGGAGGTTATAGGCAAGATCTGACCTGAGCCAGTCAAATACAGGCATGAAATTATAGCAAATGACCTTTACACCTGCTTTTCCCAGATTTCTTATACACTGCTTGTAATTCTCAATATATCTGTCCCTTGTTGGCAGACCCAGCTTTATGTCCTCATGAATATTAACGCTTTCTATTACTTCAAGTTCCAGGCCTGATTTTTCCACAGTATCCTTGAGTGCAAGTATTTTTTCCATAGGCCATACGTCTCCTACGGGCACATCATAGAGAGCTCCTACAACTCCTGAGACCGCAGGTATTTGTTTTATCTGTTCCAGCTTTATGCTGTCGTCCTTTTCTCCGAACCATCTGAATGTTATCTTCAATATACCATCCCCTTTGTTCAATATTTAAAAACAATGATTTTTGACAAAGCCGTTTTACTTCACATACTTTTCCAGCACCCTCCTCACAGCACCAGGGCCTGACAGCATTTCTGCAAAGAAACCTTCGATTTTATCCCCCAGACCTGCCTGGTACAAATCCATCCCGAAAATCCGTCCATTTGCCAGCAAGGGCTTGAGACAACTACTTGCTGTTTCAGGATTGCCAAGGCGTACATTTTCAACGTAGGCCCTAAGTTCCTTCAGCATTGGGTCAGGGCTTAGCTCCATTTCATATCCCCTGTCATCAATCCCCATAAGATACCTGCACCAGCCCGCTATTGCCAGCGGGATAAAGGTAAGGCTTGCAGCATCCAACGCAGGCTGTTTGTAGTAGGTCTTTATGGTTTCACCAAAACGCACCGGAATTTTTTGAGATGTATCACATGCTATTCTTTGAGGAGTATCCGGTATAAACGGGTTGGGCAGCCTCTGTGTAAGCACCTCGTTAATAAACTCGCGCGGCACTATGATACCAGGATTTACAACCACCGGCATTCCCTCGTCATACCCGATCTTCTCCGCCAGCCTCCTTAATTGCAGATCCTTCATCTCGTCTGCTATAAGAGTATAGCCCAGCAAGCAGCCAAAAATTGCAAGTGCGGTATGCAGTGGATTCAGACAGGTGGTAACCTTCATTTTCTCAACCTTATCCACTGTGCTCTTATCGGTAAAATATACTCCGGCTTCCTCAAGAGGCGGACGCCCATTTGGGAATGCGTCCTCAACAACCAGGTATTGAGGCCTTTCAGCATTGACAAACTGTGACATGTATGAATTTCTGGAGGTTCGAACTATTTTCATATCTTCAATACCCAGGTCTTCAAGGTTCTTAGCTACTGCCTCCGACGGTCTGGGCGTTATTTTATCAATCATGGTGCAGGGGAAAGCCACCTTTTGAGCATCCAGGATGTAATCAAGATATTCTTTTTCCACAAAACCCTTTTCTATCCATGCTCCTGCCAGGGTTTCCATTGACTTTCTGAGTATATCTCCATTATGTGAGCAATTGTCCATACTTACCAATGCTATGGGCAGCTTGCCCGCCCTGTATCTGCAATACAAAAGAGCAGCAATTTTGGCCATTAGACTTTGAGGCTTTTCCGGCCCATTTTTCATATCCTCGTTCACCACCGGCAGAAACCTTCCGGCAATATCAGTCAGGGCATAGCCCTTTTCTGTTACAGTAAAACTTACCAGTTGCAAGGAGGACATGCAAAAAATATGTAACAGCCGCGTCCAATCCTCAGTCGCTTCAGTATTACCCGAAAGGCTCTCCGCAACACTGGCTATGACTTTTCTCTCCAGACTTCCGTCTGCCAGCAGGTGAACCAGAATTGCCAGATTGTCCGAGGGTCTGTATATCTGGTCGATTATGGCACTGTCATTCGGGGAAACAGCAATTATCCCTTTTTCTGTTCTGCCGTCTTCCAGCAGTCTCTGCTGCAGGGCTGTAACTAAGCCTCTGAAGATATTTCCCGCTCCGAAATGAACCCATACAGGGGCTTCATATGTTGCCGACAGCATTTTTTCCATATTAAATGCCGGTATTTCAAATCCTGCCTCTTCCCAAAATTCTCTGTGCTTTAATCCTTCTCTATTCAGCTTCATATCTTTCCCCACATTTATATTAATTGTTTATATTAAATATCAGTCAAGCTTTATTTGCCATGCCTGTCAGTTCTGAAGGGCGCTGCCGGCAGTCCTTCCATGTTTATAAGGTTTGCGGTCTCCGGGTTGTCCGCCCATGCATATCTTACAGCCACAGGCTCTGTAATCCCTTCAGCCCATACAATTACCCTGTTGCCGTCTATTTTGGCATTTGCCCACACAAATCCGCTGTCTTTCCCCGAAATAGCAAAATGCCTTAATTCCAAACCATCTCTGGTGGAAAGACCGCTTCCCGTATTTAAAAAGCTAATGGCTATTTTGCTGCCTATGACTTCCATATCCCTGTAAACAGGGCCTGACGCTACAAGCCCTTCGCCATAGGCTATTTTCCCGGCTGCAAGTGCAACCCTTTCTCCCACATCTTTTTTCCTGAGAGGATGCAGATCATTCCATTCACCCAGGTCAATATTCACAGTCACAGCAGTGTCCTGCATACATAGAGCATCCAGTTGTGCTTCCCGCAGTTCTGCCCATTGGCTTTCCGAAGGCTGCTTATCCTGTACCCCATAGTTGGGGAGCTGTACTATTACAAACGGGAGGCTGTCCTGGTTCCACCTTTTTCTCCAGTCTTTCACCAAGGTACGCATAAGGCCGTGGTATTCCTGCGGTTTTGAAGTATTGGCCTCACCCTGATACCAGACTGCACCCCTAACGGCATATTTTGTAACCGGTGCCAGCATTCCATTGAACAAGCCGGTGGGCTGCCATTGAACAAAGGTAGTTTCAGGCTGTGGTCCGCAAAAGGCCCCAACCTTGTATTTCCATTGTCCGGTTAGCTCCACCGAACAATCAGGAGCTATTAACTTGTATGTTTTGTCGGATATAAACTCCCCGCTGCCATTATTACAAATCACTCGTACAGCAATAACATTCTTTCCCTTTCGAAGCAGACCCTGGGGAACGTCATATTTCCTGGGGGGATACTGGTATGCTGTCTCCCCCACAAATTGACCATTTACATAAGCCTGATCGCTGTCCACTATTCTACCAAGCCAAAGCCTGACAGGGGTGCTCAGCATTTCCTCCGGAACTTCAATCTCTTTTCTGAACCATATGACACCATTGAAGCTTTCCAGACCCTCGTCGTAAAAATTTGCAGGCAGCTCCATAATCGTCCAGTCGGAGGTATCAATGTTCTCAGCATACCAGGGTTCTTTATCTGTCAGGCCGGCATCATTTCTATTCAAACTTCCCTGCCACGAGCCGGTAATCTTTTCATCTATAGTCAATACTTTCTTGACATATTCCTCATCCTTATATGGAAGAAGCGTACGTATAGCCTCAGGATGTGGGGCAAGTGCTTCCTCACTGATCCAGGACTCAATTGGTGAGCCTCCGATTGCGGCTTTAATAAAACCCACGGGAACATTATACTTTTCATGAATTGCTTTTGCGAAGAAGTAGCCTACAGCAGAAAACCTTCTGATGGTTTCCGGACAGGCAGCTTCCCAGCACCCGTCTGAAAAATCGGAATAGGACTTGTTGAAATCATATCTTTGGACTACACTGAAATGCCGTATTTCTGGATAGCTGCAATTAATAATGTCTTCGGGATACTGGTCTTTTACCCTTTCCATCATCAGTTCAATATTGGATTGCCCTGAGCATACCCATACCTCACCCACCAGAATATCTCTGACTACAATCGTAGCAGAGGCCTTGATTTCCATATCATATGGTCCGCCGGCCTCCAGGTCCTTGAGAAAAACCTCCCAGCACCCATCATCTCCTGCCAGTGTCTTGTATTTCTGACTGATGAAATCCACCGTTACAGTTTCTCCCGGGTCAGCCCATCCCCATATACGGACAGTGGCAGCTCTTTGTAAAACCATTCCATTACTTATCAAGCGGGGAAGTATCAGTTGACTTGCTGCTTTTTCAATAGCACGTGTTTTATCCATTTTAACATCTCCAAATGAGCACTTTTTGCCAATATATATTTAATTGCAATTTTATTCATTTTTGAAGCAAGACAACTTCGAGACTACACAAAAACAAGCCTGCAAGCTTTATCATACATAAATTATACTAATCCCCCGTTTCTACTAATATGTTTATATTGCCGTTTGACTTGCAATAATTGCTATGATAAAATTACTATGTTCATATATAACAATTTAACATTTCTATATCTAAAGTAAAGACTGAGGTGCATATGAAAAAACGGTATCATGCTTACCAGACACGCCAGCAAATGCATGAAAAAGACTATGAGATATTTTACTATTCAGACTCCAAGCTTGACAAGGTCTCACTCCACCATCATGATTTTTACGAGTGCTTCTTTTTTATTTCTGGTAATGTAAGCTACTATATTGAAGGCAAAACCTATACATTGAAGCCCGGAGATATAGTTCTGGTAAACACCACAGAACTTCACCAGCTCATAGTAATGGATCACAGTATCGCCTATGAAAGAATAGTTCTCTGGATTGATAAAAACTTTTTAAATAGTTTATCTACCGAGCAGACTGATCTTGCCGCATGCTTTTATGCAAAAAAGGATAACGTCATCCGGCTATCTCTTGATTTTCAGCAGGCCATAAGGACAATTCTTCACAAGCTGCTTTCAATAGAAAACTATACGGGTATCGGCAGTGATATACTTTATAAATCGTATTTTATTGAATTATTTGTGCAAATCAATATGGCTCTGCTTCACAACAGCATACGTCCGGATGCCGACGTCAAGAAGAGTATTATGATAACCGACATCATTGAATATATCAATAATCATATTGATGAAGAGCTGACTATAGACAGTCTTTCAGAACATGTATTCCTGAGCAAATACCACCTGCTCAGAGAGTTTAAGAAGCATTCCGGCACTACTATTCACAAATATATCATTCAAAAGAAGCTGATACTGGCAAAGGAGCTTATTTTGAAAGGAATGCCCATAACCGAGGTTTTTAAGCAGTGCGGCTTTGGAGATTATTCAAATTTCTTCAGGGCTTTTAAAAAAGAATATGGTGTTACACCAAAATTCTTTTACTCAACCTACAATCAGGACTCTTAGCAACCTTTTATTTATATAAACCAGTCTGCTGCACTGAATAAAAATTGGATAGACAGGTAAAAAGCTGCTCCTTTGAGGAATCTTGTCCCTCAAGGAGCAGCTTTTTTATGAATTAATAAAGGAATTATTTATGGTATTTGTCATATGCAGCAGTACGTTCGTCTATTATAGCCTTACCGCCTGAAGCAAGATAATCTTTCATTCCACTGTCAAATATAGAATCAAATTTATCAGGTTTTGCAGTAACAGACTGTACCAGCATGTTGTCTCTCTTTTCCTTAAGAGCGGGGCCCATTCCTTCTTCAGCCTTTATAGGACCAACATTGATATGCTTTTCAATATAGGCGTCCTTGCTTGTAAGCTCATATGCCTTTTGAACATACTTAGGCTCTATACCTGCATAACCAAGAGCCACAGACTTCATAGTCAGGTCCTTGTCTCCCAGGTCAAGACCGTTTATTGTCATAGTATAGTCAATGTTATATGGAGAGTTCATGAACTTTTCTCCAGTTGTAGCCATACTCTTTATCAAACCGCCAGAAAGCACTTCATGAGTAACGCCTTCTTCTCCAATCTGGAGGAACTTGCGGTTTTCAAGCTTGCTGATCCAGTTAAGGTACAGCAGGGAAGCTTCAGTCTCTTTGTTTGTTGACGGGAAGAACAGCTTACGGTCAATTGGAGCACTGAGGAACTTCTTGTAAACTCCTGCATCGTTCTTGAAGGTTTCAATTGCAACATATGCTGCATCAGGACCGGCAAGCTTCCTGATGTTGGCAGCTATACTGTCATCTCCGTTACGGAAGGGGTAATCCCAGTTGTGTATGAAAGCACCTACATATCCGGCCTTCATCTGGTTATCTATGTTCTTGTCTCCTGCAGGATACAGCGGGAAGTCCTTCCATACCAATCCGGCATTGTACCATTCATTGAGCTTCTTAACACCGTTCTTATAGCCAGGAGCCAAAAGATGTCTGTCGTCAAAGTTGTTTACATAGTAATCCTTTTCAGAATCAGTAAAGCTATTTGGTATAAAGGAAGTCAATAAGTGATCGGCAGTCCAACCCACATCTACACTGAGCAGGAAAGGAATCATTTTGTTTGCATCCTTACCCAACAAGGTAGAAGCATTATCCTTGAATGCCTTTAACATTGTTTCAAATTCTTCAAGTGTTGTTGGTTCTGCAATTTTCAGCTTATTCAGCCAATCTTCACGTACAAAGGTATTTATACGCTTGTTCTGGAAAAGCATTGACTCCATGGCCCAGATAGTGCCGTTGTCAGGGTCTTTATTCCAGTTTATATTCTCTTCTCCCAGCAAGGAGTATAGATCCGGCAGCTTATCCTTGTTGCTTTCAAGCAGCGGAGCAAGGTCAACTATACCACCCATGTTGGCATAAGTCTGAACAGTTGGATAGCTGTAAGTAAGGCACACGTCAGGTGCAGTTCCGGCAGCGAGCAGGTTGTTCAACTGCTCTGTTTCAGTCCAGCGTGGTACTGGAACAAATGTAACCTCTACGTTGTAGTCACGAAGCATACCTTCTTTAATAAAGTTTGTGTAGAAGTTGTCTTCTGCTTTTGTACCGCCATCAATAGCACGGTCAAATACTTCAACAGTGATTTTCTTTGTTTGCGCAAATCTTCCCGGCAAACCTTGTGCATTACTTGCGTCTGCACTGCCTGAAGATACTGCGGAACCCTGTGAGGTTGAACCTGTAGCTGAATTGTCAGATCCGCAGGCTGCCAGGCTCATAGTTACAACCAGACAAGCCAGCAGAACTAAAAGTACTCTTTTCATAATAAAATCCTCCTTTAATGTATTATTAGACATAAATTTATGCCTAAGAATCAATTTAACCCTTTACTGCACCTATGGTTACACCGGAAATAAAGTATCTTTGCAGCCAGGGGTATACCAATAGGATCGGTACGGTGGCAAACATAACAGTTGCCGCCTTAAGACCATCTGACAGTCCCGGCTTGTTGAAACCGTCCTGAGCCGAAACATCAATACTTGAGACATTATTTATTATGTTGTACAACAAAAGCTGAATAGGATAGTATTTTCTGTTCCCCATGTACATCAACGCATCCGAAAACCCGTTCCACCTTCCAACTGCATAAAACAAGGAGAGTGTTGCTATGACGGAAGTGGACAAAGGCAGATATATGCTGACCAGTGTGCGTATAGGCCCCGCACCATCTATTTCCGCCGACTCCCTCAAGCTTTCAGGTATACCATACAGGAAGCTGCGCATGATGATCATGTTAAATACGCTTAGACAGCTTGGAATTATTAACACCAACGGATTATTTATAAGGTCCATATCCTTCAAAAGCAGATAGTTAGGTATTGTACCCGCGTTAAAATACATGGTAAATATAATTAGTGTATTTATAACTTTCCTGCCCTTGAGATTGTCATATGTCAGCGGGTAGGCACATATTGTAGTCATCACCATGGATACAAGCGTACAGATAAACGTTAATATTGCAGTCCAGCCAAGTGACCAAAGGTATTTGCTGTCATTAAAAACCAGTTTGTAGGAATCATAGTTTAAACCCTTTGGCCAGAGTGTAACTTCCCCCCTGATAAGAGCCTCGGATGAACTGAGTGAACGTGCCAGAACATTGACCAGCGGTAAAAGACATACCAGTATTACAAGGAAGCAAGCCGCTGCAATCACCCAGTCTCCCAACCTGGTGCTTTTTGATTTAATCATTTTTCGTTATCCCCCTTCATATAATATGCCATTTTTACCAGATACCGCGTTCACCAAACTTCTTGGCAAGCGAGTTTGCTCCAATCAGGAAGATGACACACACCACCGATTGAAATAAGCCCACTGCAGTTGTCAGCGAAAATTGAAGTCCACGGATACCATTGGTATACACGAAAGTGGAAATAACATTTGATACATTGTCAACCAGCGCATTCTTCAGAGCATACGGCCTGTCAAACTCACTTCCCAGAATTCTTCCCAGATTCATTATGAGTAAAACTATAATGGTGGAGCGCAGACCTGGAAGGGTTACATGCCACATTTTTTTGAGGCGGCCTGCTCCGTCAATTGATGCAGCTTCATATAATTCGGGATTTATTCCTGTAAGAGCAGCCAGGTATATGATGGAGTTCCACCCCACGCTCTGCCATACCCCCAACAAAATATATGTAGCTATCCAGTGTTTGGGGTCGTTCAGGAACGGAACAGTCTCAACACCCAGGCTATTAAGCATTATATTTACAAGGCCCGTGCTGGGAGCAAAGAGCTGCAGTGCTATTCCCGAGATGATTATCCATGAAAGGAAGTGCGGCATATAGGCTACAGTCTGGGTTAGCCGTTTAAACTTTGGAAGCGCCAGTTCATTTAACAGTAACGCCAGTATAATGGGAGCCGGGAACCCCACCACCAAATCCAGCAGGTTAAGTGTAATCGTATTTCTCAAGGCATAAAGAAAATCGGCATTTGAGAAGGCCTTGATAAAGTATTCAAACCCGTTGCTGCCCGCCCAGGGCATTTCCCAAACACTTTTTACGATGCTGTACTTCTTGAATGCTATTTGGATATATGTCATGGGAATATATCTAAATATAAAGAAGTAGGCTATTGGTATGACCAATAAGAGATAGAGCGTCCAGTAACGTTTAAGATAGTTAATCAATTTCTGAGTATTTTCAGACAAGGTCGCACCCCTTTTCTTAAATTATATTACATATGATAAATGTGAAACTTACACTGCGAAGGTCAATATTTTCAGCGAATATTACAATCCGTTAATACTTTGGAATATTAAAGACCATTGATTGGATCTTGTTACAAATGTTTCATTGAAAGATTTGCATGAAATTATCTACAAATTAATATATATTTCTCTTGTATGAAATTTGGTAAAATTAACTATAACAGGAGCATCTTTTGCAAATCTACGACATTATTTATACATAGACATTCCATAGGCATTAAACCCCCATTAAGTAACTTAGCACCCCCAAACGCAGCTCATTATCAGTTGCTTATATTGAGATAATAACAATTCTGTGTAACAAATACTATGTTTATATTGTCGTTTGAGTTGTAAAAATTGCTGTGATATTTTTTTTGATATTTATACGAGAAAAGTTTATTTCTGTCTCAAACCAGTTGCACTTCTACCTCCAGCCCATGCCCCAAACCACCTAAAGCCACTGTCCACCCGCATTTTACCTAATATAAATCTATGCCATTACCGGTAAATAATATAACGGATATTTCAACTTGTCATTACAACATTCACATTTTCACTTTTATGCTTCCAGTCAATATCTCAGGAGCCCTCAGCATCCTCCTGACTTAAGCCAGAAGCTTACACTATAATATTTACTGTATTATTTCCCTGCTTGTATTTACAATAAGAATCACTTGTATTTATCTTGTATGGTGAATATAATATAAACTACAAGTTGACAATAACAGGAGGGAGAGTATTTATGATCAATACCCCGAAGTATACAGATATTGTTGAGTGGACCATTTCTCAAATAAACAGCAAGGCCTTTAGGCCAAATGACAGGTTTCTCTCCGAAACCGAACTGGGAGAGAAATTCGGCTTTTCACGTCAAACCGTACGTCGGGCACTGGAGGTATTGGAACAGCAAGGTCATATTACCCGTAAACAGGGCAGGGGAACTTACATAGCTGATGTGAGGCTGCGAAAAGCCTCCGTGCTTGGGGGACGCTCCAGAACAGTGGGTGTGATCTCCACCTATCTGGATAATTATATTTTTCCGAGTATTGTACGAAGCATTGAAGGCGTTCTATCAGAAGCTGGCTTTGCCGTACAACTGGCCTCTACAAACAACTCTGTCCAAATTGAGGCCAGAGCCCTGGAGCTCATGCTGGACAGACAGGTGGACGGCCTGATAATAGTCCCCACCAGAAGTGCCCTTCCCTGTTTGAATTTGGATTTGTATAATGAGCTTATTCGCCATGGCATTCCCATTGTATTTATTGACTCTTACTATTCCGAGCTCTCAGTTCCATATGTCGCCTTGGATGATGTCAGGTCAGGTTATATGGCTGCACAGCATTTATTGGAGATGGGGCACAGGGACGTTCTGGGGATTTTTTCACACATAAACAGGCAGGGGCATTTGCGATATTTGGGATATGCCAGGGCACTGGCTGAGAATGGCATTCCGCTGCGGGAGGAGCTGGTTTTCTGGTACTCAAAGGAAAGTTTGCAGCAGCAACTGTTGGGAGGACAGCTTTCCCAGTGTTTGTCACGCAGCACCGGCGCCCTTTGCTTCAATGACCATATGGCATTACTGCTCATGGATCACCTGCGCAAAAGTGGGAAAAGCGTCCCGGGAGATTACTCGGTAGTAGGCATTGATAACTCAGAGCCGGCAAATATCAGTTCACTCACCAGTATAGTTCACCCCTCCCGGGAGGTGGGCGAAGCTGCAGCCCGGCAGTTGTTGTCAATAATTCAAGGGGCTGCAGGAGAAAATATCCTTTTCCCCCCTCAGCTTAAAATACGGAGCTCGGTACAGAAGCTCTCCCAAGGGGAGGTAGACAGGTTATGATCCAGTTATTTAATGATGGCTGGCAGTTCGCCAAGGGAGAACCCGGCAATTTTACTCCGATAAAGCTGCCTCACGACTGGTTGATATCAGATGTAAACAAACTCTACGAAAGCGGTACAGGCTGGTATAGAAATGAGCTGGACTCAGGTTTTCTTACTAACGGCCAGCGGTTATTCCTCCGTTTTGACGGAGTATATATGGATAGTACACTTTATGTAAATGATACTGTGGTGGGTGAATGGAAGTACGGCTACACTGCCTTTGAATATGAAATTACAGGCTTTCTCAGAGATGAAGGCAGTAATACAATTTTGCTGAAGGTTAATTATGTGTCCCCCTGCTCCCGCTGGTATACAGGCGCCGGCATATACAGGGATGTTTTCCTGAAAATTAAAAATGCCTGCCATTTTGTATCTGACGGCATTTATATTTCCACAGGCAAGCAAGATGGTCAATGGGGATATGAAGTTGATGCAGAGGTTGAAGACGCAGGCTGTTCCTATGAAGTGAAACATACTTTGCTGGATGCAGGAAACGGTATAGTTCCCTGGGATGTTGACAATCCGCAGCTTTATACCCTTCGCTCAGAGCTATTGGTGGATGGAGTGGTTACAGATACCGAATTAACGCGTTTCGGCTTCAGGACAATCAGCTTTACCAGTGATAAAGGCTTTTTCCTCAATGACAGGCATATAAAGCTTAAGGGTGTCTGCCTGCATCACGATTTGGGAGCCCTGGGGGCTGCCGTGTATCCGGATGCCATACGCCGGCAGTTGACTTCTCTTAAAAACATGGGGGTCAATGCTATCCGCACCGCTCATAATCCGCCCGCCAAGGTATTCATGGAACTGGCGGATGAGATGGGTTTTCTGGTAATGTCTGAAATTCTGGATATGTGGAGGCAGCCCAAAAACACCTATGACTATGCCCGCTTTTTTGACAGCTGGATAGAAAAGGATGTAGCTTCCTGGATACGCCGGGATCGAAACCATCCTTCCATAATCATGTGGAGTATAGGGAATGAGATTCACGATACCCACCTGGACGCACAAGCAGGAGCCCAAACCATGAAATTGCTTATGGAGCTTGTAAGAATACACGATCCCAGACAGCACGCACCCTTAACTCTTTGCTCCAATTATATGCCCTGGGAAAACACTCAGAAATGTGCAGATATAATCAAGCTCATAGGCTATAACTACGGCGAGTCTCTGTACAACCGCCATCACACTGCCCACCCCGACTGGATCATATTTGGCAGTGAGAACTGCTCCACAGTTCAAAGCCGAGGAGTGTACCATTTTCCGTTAAGCAAGTCCATCCTTTCGGACGATGACCTGCAATGCTCCGCACTGGGCAACAGTTCCACCAGTTGGGGTGCGAAAAGCGTTGAGGCTTGTATACAGGCCGATTTTGATGCCGAATTTTCTCTGGGACAGTTTATATGGGTGGGACAGGACCACTTGGGGGAGCCTACTCCCTATCACACAAAGAATTCCTACCTTGGGCATATTGATACTGCGGGATTTCCAAAAGACTCATATTATCTGTTCCAGGCCGCCTGGACAGACTACAAAAAGGCACCTATGGTACATGTTTTCCCATACTGGGATTTTTCTCCCGGTCAGCTTATTGACATCCGGGTATGTTCCAATGCCCCCAGGATTGAACTTTTCCTTGATAACGAAAGCCTTGGTTCTATGCCTCTGAAGGGCAAATATATCGCGGACTGGCAGTTGCCTTACCGCCCAGGCCAATTGCACGCCGTAGCTTATGACGAATGCGGAACTGTAATTGCCCGGGATTGCAGGGCCTCCTTCGGAGATGTGGAGAGACTTCACTTGCATCAGGATATTTACGGAGAGATGGTATTTGTCACAATCACCGCCCTGGACAAAAATGGAGCTTTGGTTGAAAATGCCAACTGCCGGGTTCATGTGGAGGCAGAAGACGGAATTATATTAGGGCTTGACAATGGAGATTCAACGGACTTTGACCAGTATCAGACCAACTGCAGAAGGCTGTTTAACGGAAAACTTCTGGCAATAGTAAAAACCCAAAGCGGTAAAGCGCCCCTCCTTCGGGCAAGCCTTCAAAAGAATGACATTCCCATAAGAAAAATACAGCTATCTGTCTGCGGCTATACCGTAACTGCTCAGATATTTCCACAGGACGCAACCTACGACGACCTGTATTGGAGACTGACTGATGCAGGAGGCAATGACAGTCCTTTGGGAACCCTTGATATTTCCGGCGACGGAAAAAGTGCCACAGTAGCACCCAAGGGTGACGGACAGCTTTATGTCCGCTGCGCCGCCAAGAATGGCAGTTCTCATGTGACCATTATTTCACAGCTGGCGATAAATGTCACCGGTATTGGACAAGCCTTTTTAAACCCCTACTCTTTTATTTCTGCAGGTCTGTACAACTACAGCAACGTGGAGCTTACCAACGGCAATGAACGTGGAGTAGCCACACTTCGCAGCGGAGAAAGCCATGTTGGTTTCAAAGGCATAGACTTTGGGGACTACGGCTCAGACCAGATTACGCTACCGCTGTTTCCTCTTGGGAAAGATTCCTTTACCTTTGAAATATGGGAGGGTATGCCTTTGGAGAACGGCACCAGGCTTTCTACAGTCACCTACGACAAAGGCTCCATCTGGAATACTTATCAGGAGGTAACCTATACCCTTCCCAGGAGGCTTCAGGGAGTTACCGATTTATGTCTGGTTTACAATCAAAAAGTTCACATAAAGGGTTTTTATTTCAGAAAATACCACAAGGCCTATCAAAAGCTATATGCAGCTGAATACGATGCTATTTACGGTGACACCTTCAAGGTTAAGGAGTCCGCCATTGAGAACATAGGAAACAATGTTTCCATAATCTTTGAGAACATGGATTTTGGCAACTCAGGTGCTTCAAATATCGCCTTGAGCTGGAGATCAAAAATACCCTCCAACTCCATTCAGCTTTTATTTAGCGACACTCAGTCCAAAGCACAGAAAATGTTGTTTATTAATGGCTCTGAGGACTACACCAGTGAAGTGTTTCCTCTTGGAGAGAGGATTGCCGGCAATAAAACTGTCACCTTGGTATTCTTACCGGGCAGCAGCTTGGATCTATCCTGGTTTCAGTTTATAGAGTAGTCGTCACTGCCTGACTTTAACTATAGTTATTAACAAATAATAATCATTATATTTGGAAAGTGTGCACCAGCTTCGCCGGAAGCACTGCAAACTAAAAGGACTGTCGAAAAATAGCCGACAGTCCTTCTTATATGTGCAATTAAAATCTTAGATATATATTACTTTAATGCGTCGTGGTTTTGATGTTCTCAAAAGCAGCTTACACTCTTGCAACTCCAGACTTTCTGGCTGCTGCTGCAACTGCAGCAGCAACTTCCTTTGCCACTCTTGGATCAAATGGAGCCGGTATTACATATTCTGCATTTCTTTCTGCATCGGTAACAAGACCTGCTATGGCATAAGCAGCGGCTATCTTCATTTCATCATTTATTTCGCGGGCTCCTACATCAAATGTACCTCTGAAGATACCTGGGAATGCAAGAACATTGTTAACCTGATTTGGGAAGTCTGAACGGCCTGTACCAACAACAGCAGCACCTGCTTCAAGAGCTTCTTCAGGCATTATTTCAGGAGTTGGGTTCGCCTGAGCAAATATGATCGGGTCTGGAGCCATTGACTTAACCATTTCCTTAGTAACCTGGTTAGCAGCTGAAACTCCGATGAATACGTCCGCTCCAACCATAACATCCTTCAATGAACCTCTCTTGCCTTCAAGGTTAGTGATTTTAGCCATTTCAGCCTTGATTGGGTTGAGGTTGTCTCTTCCCTCGTATATAACGCCCTTTGTATCACAAAGTACAACTTTTCTGAGACCCATTGAGAAGAGAAGCTTTGTAATAGCTATTGCGGCAGCACCTGCTCCGTTAACTACTATGGAGATATCCTCCATCTTCTTGTTTACTACTTTTAATGCGTTTATAAGACCTGCTGCTGTAACTATAGCAGTTCCATGCTGGTCATCGTGGAATATAGGAATATCTGTTTCCTTCTTTAATCTTTCTTCTATTTCAAAGCATCTTGGAGCAGCAATATCCTCGAGATTTACACCGCCGAAGCTGCCTGAGAGCAGTTTAACAGTTTCAACTATGGTATCAACATCTTTTGATTTAATACAAAGCGGGAATGCGTCAACATCACCGAAAGTCTTAAAGAGGCAGCATTTTCCTTCCATAACAGGCATACCTGCTTCAGGTCCGATATCTCCAAGACCCAATACTGCAGTACCGTCAGTGATAACAGCAACGAGGTTGTGCCTTCTTGTGTATTTGTAGGAGTTTTCTATGTCCTTCTGTATTTCAAGACATGGCTGAGCAACTCCTGGTGAGTAAGCCAATGAAAGATCTCTCTTATCTTTTAATGGAGCTTTACAAACCACTTCTATTTTTCCCGCCCACTCTTCGTGTGCCTTAAGCGAATCCTCATAAATAGTTCCCATTTCCTAATCCTCCAGACGTTAATTAATTAATAAATCAAATTTTTTAAACTTACGATAAGGAACAAATAAACAATACTTACCGTATCATTTATCTGTTCCTTATCTATTCTACACTATTGTGAAATCTTTCACAACCCGTTTTTCGATTTTTATGCAAATTTTTTCAACTTTTAAAATTTACTTAAAAATCTTTCCAAAGCTTATATGTCCTTTACTTCGTTTATTACTGCTCTTACCTGCTCAGCTGAATGCTTCAAAAGTTCCAATTCCTTGTCGGTAATCTTTAATTCGAGAACCTTTTCAGCTCCATTTGCACCAACTACAGTAGGTATATTCACCAAAACATCCTTAAGACCATACTGTCCATCGATCACTGTACCTACAGGCATGATAGTGTGGAAATCCTTAAGAATTGATTCAACTATTCTGTTGATTGAAAGAGCTATACCGTAGTAAGTTGCTCCCTTGTTCTTGATGATAGTTGCTCCTGCTGCCTTAACTTCCGCAAACAGGGTATCCTTGTCAATGTTTAAGCCATTTGCACTAACATACTCGTCAAACTGAGTTCCTGCAATATGAGTAGCACTCCACAACGGAAGCTGTGAATCGCCGTGCTCACCTATAATATAGCCATGTACATTTGCAATGTCTATATTCAATGCCTGGCTGATATGTGTTCTGAATCTTGCACTGTCAAGAACAGTACCTGAACCAATAACCTTATTTGCCGGCAAACCTGACCACTTTTGAGTCATGTATGCCAAAACATCAACCGGATTTGATACGCTTACGATTGTACCACGGTTATAGTACTTCATCATTTCAGTAACAATGCTCTTCATTATTGAAGCATTTTTCTTTGCAAGGTCCAATCTTGTTTCACCAGGTTTTCTTGCAGCGCCTGCTGTTACAACTATAACATCACAGTCCTTAACATCTGAATATTCTCCTGAATAAACCTTCATGTGGCCGGCAAATGATAAGCCATGGCTTATGTCCAGTGCTTCGCCGTAAGCCTTTTCCTTATTTACGTCAATCAGAACCAACTCGGATACCAAATTGTTTATGGACATCGCATATGCTGCAGATGCTCCAACAAATCCCGCTCCAATAATAGCTACCTTATATCCCATACAAATTCCCTCCATTTTTTTTCGCAATGCTATTAGCGTAACACAACTTAAATTAACTTACAAACATAAATAACAGGATTTTCATATACTTTATTAGCAAAAATCGCTAATTTTTTAGATTATATTTACTTTTGTGGCTTAATCTTTAGTTTTTATACATTTACGTTTAACTTGTATACAATGTTTCACTCTGCGCCCTCATACATACAAACCACGCGGGTTTCAAGAATGATTGATTAAAAATTAACAAAATGTATTTTTATAACTTTGTTAAAAAAATAGCTAGGTCACTCCATAAATTTAAATTGTGTATGTCTGCTTATTTTCTTGATAAAGTAAAAAAGACGATTTCTCGTCTTCCCTTCACTGCTTTATTATAGCTATTTTCTAAATTTATATTCATTTATTCATTGAAAACGTGTATGCAAACACTAATTATTCATATGCGGTAAAAGTTTTTCCTCTCCCGGCAACATGATATTTACACTATAGACCACCTGTCAGTTTCTATTTCTTTCATATACAATCCGGAGTCCTTCCAACGTCAAAGTTGAGTTTATATGGTCAATTGTTATGGATTCTTCAGAAATAAATCTGGCCAAGCCCCCAGTGGCTATTACTTTTACGTTGTCCTCCTGCATTTCCTGTTTCATACGTTTTACGATGTAATCCACCTGTCCGATATAGCCGTAAAATATTCCGGACTGCATGCTGGAAACCGTATTTTTTCCTATAACCCCTTCAGGCTTTATAAGGTCTATCCTGGGAAGTTTGGCTGCCTTTTGAAACAATGCTTCAAGGCTGATTTTTACTCCGGGACATATAACTCCTCCCAGATATTCTCCCTTTTCCGACACTGCACAGAAAGTTGTGGCAGTTCCCATGTCAACTATTATCAACGGCCCTCCATAAAGCTCATATCCGGCTACTGCATTTACTATCCTGTCGGTTCCAACCTCTTTGGGATTCTGATATCTGATATTTATGCCGGTCTTTGTACCAGGGCCGATTATCATGGGTTCCAACTTGAGATACTTTTTGATGGAATGCTCCAAGGTGTACATTATGGGAGGCACCACAGAAGCTATTATGACAGCTTCCACCTTATCAGCTTTAAGCCCTGCATGGTCGAACAGATTCAGCATAAACATACCCAGTTCATCAGCAGTTCTTTCCTTGTCAGTATTCAGTCTCCAACTGGCCAATAAATCAGTTTTCTCATAAACACCAAGTACAATATGAGTATTTCCCACATCAACTACTAAAATCATGCTTTCCCACCATTCTCCACGGATGATTGTTTCTTAAACTCCCAGCCTCATGCTGCGTATTTCTTTAAGCTCAAGCTCGATTTCCTTCTCAATTCTGACAATATCGGCAGCAATATCTGCCACGGTCTCTTCCGCCCGCGGCTTGATGGCAGGCCTCTGATAATGCTGTCTCGTATTTTCTCTGGGTTCTCTGGGTTCCCGGTTTTCTCTGTTCTCTCTATTTTCCCTGTTTTGATTATCCCTGTTTTGATTATCCCTGTTTTGATTATCTCTGTTTTGATTATCTCTATGGTAATTTCTCTGATAATTTTCCTTGTGCTGGTTCTGGTTGTTTTCCCTGGGTGAGTTTTCTCTAGCCTGATTATCCCGGTTATCCCTTCTCTGGGATTCTCTTTGCTGACCGGACTCCCTTTGGGTTCCGCCTTCTCTTTGCTGATTGTCCCTAGGAGGCCTTGTTCGTGTATGGTTTTCTTTGTGAGGCGCCTCTCCGTCTTTATGAGCGGACTTCTGCTGAAAATTCTGTCCGGCAGGCTCACCAGCTTGAGCTCCATCCTTTGAATAATTTTTTCTTGAGTAATCATTCCTTTTAACCACTTCTCAAATCCTCCTAAGCTTTCTTTACAACTAAAAATAATACGACCCTTGTTATCATAGCACATGTTCAAATATTTTTAAACACATTTGCCTGGTCAATCCGCGGCATATCCCATCAGTCCCCTGACCTGTACTTCTCCTGAGGAAACTTCCCGCACCGCTCCATCTTTACATTTTACAACAAGTTTACCATCCAATGCAATGGATTGTGCCGTGCCAATATATTCAACCTCTCTGCTAATTATCCTCACTTCTTTTCCAATAGTAACAGAGTATTTGTTCCATTTGTCTATTATGTGACGGGTTTTCCCTTCAAGCAAGGTTTCATATATACTTTCAAAGCGTTTCAGGATTGCTGAGAGAATTTTGGATCGTGCCTGGGTCTTTCCTGTATAAAGCTTCAGTGATATGGCCTTGTCCTGAAGCTCCTGGTCAAAATCCCCGGAATCCTGATTTACATTCAGACCAATACCCACCACGACATAGTTCACATGCCCCGGCTCCGCACTTAGCTCGGTGAGAATCCCTCCCAGCTTGCAGCTATCCAATATTATATCATTAGGCCACTTGATTCCGCAATTTATACCCAGAACCTCAAATATACCTTCAACAACTGCAACAGAAGCTGCAAGAGTAATTATCTGAACTTTTTCCGGCTCCAGGTCAGGCCTCAGAACCATGGAGAACCACAGACCCCTGTTGTTATCAGATTGCCAAAGCCTGCCTACCCTGCCTCTGCCGAGAGTTTGTCTCTCCGCTGTGATAACTGTTCCATGGAGACAACCTTCATTACCTATCCTCTTTGCATAGTTGTTTGTGGAATCTATGTCAGCAAAATGCACCAGTTCCCTGCCAATCTGCTGACCTTCCGGAACACTTACCTCGCGGCTGTCAAGTATATCCGGCAGTCCGGACAGCCTGTATCCTTTTTTGGAAGAGGATTCAATCTCATAGCCCTCTTTCCTCAGTTCATTTATATGTTTCCACACTGCCGTACGTGAAACCCCGAGTCTATTGCTGAGTTCTTCTCCTGATACATAACTCTGTTTTTCTTTTAGCGTATGTAAAATAAGCTCTTTCAAATTTTTGTCACCATCCTGATTATGTAATGCTTTACCTGCCTGGTTTTAAAACTGCAGGACTTACAGCCGGATTTTCTCTTTTATTCTCTCCATTTGCGGTTTCTTAATGCAATATGTATTTCCTGAGCCGGTTTTAAACACCGCAGTGCCTTTATGACCGTTTTCAAGTTTCTCTACCTGCTTTTCCTCCGCCAGCCTGTCAAAGAAATAGTAAAGGAGAAAATCATCAGATTCTGCAAGCTGTTCTCTCAAATCCTGCAAAACATTGTTTATATAAAGCTCCTCGGAATTAGAATATATCACGGGAGAATCCATTCTCTTGTCCAGAACTGCAGCCTCTCCGGGCAGAATAGTGGTGGTTATGAGACATTCTGGAAGCCTGTACGCACCAAATATGTAATTGTTTATGGGTACAACCGACTTATAATATAATTCCATTTCGGAAGCCTCTAGCGTATTTGCATTTTCATACAAAAATCTGTCTGCAATAAAGCATTTTTCATTTTTAGCCTGTATTTTCAGACAGGTATATTCACTGGACTTGTACAGTTCCAGGTCATCCTTGGGATTTAAGAGCCCCGAAAAGCATATGACCCTGTCCCCATCTATGACTACTTCCCTGTTGTAGCAGGCAGATAATTTCAATCCGCAGTCCAGTATATCTGATAACTTTTCAGTTCTTACATAGTAATATATCTCTACCATTGGCACACCCCACAAATTTGCGGCCTCCGACTCCCTATTGCCCAGTGCAAACTCCAATGCCGGACAGTTGGTTAAACCAGTGCAAGAGGGAATGCCTTTCCGGCCACCCGGAGGCATCCCCTACACCAGTTCGTCCCGCGCTATAATAAAATATTACCTTTTTCGTAAATTCATATTTCTATTTCTATTTCTTTTCTTTCATTATATTATAATTCTTTAAATTCTACCATATGAGGTTTGCTTATAATGTCGCTAAACAGCACTGACTCGCCTGAGGGCTTAATGCTGTCAATATCTTTAAGGCTGCCTTCCAGCACCTGATTTACCTCTTCCAGCTCTTTCCTGAACTTTCCAATCATCTGCACTGCCGGGTCAAATTCCTCATAAAACAGAGCAATCAAGTCTCCGGGCTGGGCATCGAGCATGGCCTTTTCAAGCGCCTCTGTCTCGCTGAATATTTTTTCAATA
This sequence comes from Bacillota bacterium, assembly GCA_023400235.1. GTDB lineage: Bacteria > Bacillota > Clostridia > Acetivibrionales > DSM-1351 > Ruminiclostridium. Next base: position 217,952 of record JAEXFI010000005.1, on the reverse strand, counting down.
TTTTCTCTCTTATAGCCTGTACTTAGGATGCCTGACTCAAATAACGCCGCAACCTCTCCATTTTTCCGTCCTCTAAGATCCTTGTCTTCCTTAATATATATCCTTTCAAAGGATCTGCCGCAGAGCTCGCCCACCTCCTTAATATTGGCATCCAGCCGGTCCCCCGGCATTCCCACAATTGCCACCAGTCTTTTGGCTCTCATCTTCTGCATAAATTTTATTACCGCGGAGTAGCCTGCCATATTATGGCTATAGTCTATCATCACCTGGAAAGTACCCATATCAAACAGGTTAAACCTTCCCGGATTCAGTTCTATATCAGGTCTAAAGGTGTTCATGCCTTTTTTGATTGCCTCTAAATCTATATTTAGTCCGATCAATGCAGAAACTGCGGCAAGTGAATTTTCTACATTGCAGTCCACCATGCCGCCATAGGTTATGGGTATATCCTCCAGACTCACAATTGGTTCCTTTTTCCCGCCTCTGATTACCCAGATATAATTTTCCTTTACATACACCGCCATATTATCAGCATTCTTCAGATGCCTTTTCAACATTGGGTTTGACAGGGATTTACCAAACATTATCACCCTGCTCCTGATCCTTTCCAATATAAACGGTGTCATGGCGTCATCAGCATTAAGAACCGCATAGCCTTCCGGCTTAATCGCCTCAATGACCAGGGCCTTGGTCATTGCCAGGTCTTCCAGGCTATTTACACCGTCTATCCCCAGATGGTCATCGCTTATGTTCACTAAAACGCCAACATCTGCCAGATCATAGCCAAGGCCCTTTCTTATTATGCCGCCTCTTGCAGTTTCAAGCACTGCCGCATCAACCTTTTTATTGGTCAGTACCATACCCGCACTCACGGGCCCGGTGGTATCTCCTTTTTGAATGCATTCGCTGCCTACGTATATTCCGCTTGTGGAGGTCATGCCCACTGTCAGTCCTGTTAATGCCAGAGTGTGCCTTATCAGTCTGGTAGTGGTTGTCTTGCCGTTCGTTCCTGTAACAGCCACTACAGGAATGCTCCATTTACCGTCGGGATAAAGCATATCCAGGATGTCACCGGCCACATCCACCGGCTGGCCCTCCGAGGGATAGAGATGCATCCTTAAGCCGGGAGCCGCATTAATCTCGATGATTGCTCCACAGTTCATATCTATGGGTATGGATATGTCTTCGGAGGAGAAATCTATTCCTGCCACATCAAGCCCCACAGCCCTGGCAGCTGCTATTGCATACTTTGCATTTTTAGGATGAATATTTTCGGTACAGTTTTTTGCAGTTCCACCTGTACTTATATTCCCATTTTGCCTCAGTTTCACCACCTGCCCGTCCAATGGCACGCTTTTTAGCATCAACCCTTGTACCTGCAGGCATTTTAAAGCAATATCGTCCAGCTTGATATAGGTCAGAGGCTTTTCATGGTCTTCACCCCTCAGTGGATTTTGGTTTTCCAGCGCTACTAGCTCTTCTACCGTCCTCACGCCATCTCCCACAACCTGGGGAGGCCTTCTTTCTGAAACGGCGCTTACACGTCCTCCAACCACAAGCACACGGTAGTCTTTACCGGCAACATACCTTTCAACCATGACTTTTTTAGAATATTTACTTGCCTCCCAAAAAGCCTCCTCAACCATTTCCTCCGTTCTTATATCAACCGTAACACCTTTCCCCTGATTTGAGTCCAAAGGCTTTAATACCAGAGGGAACCCTACTTTTTTAGCGGACTCTCCGGCTTCCTCCAAAGTCTGAGCAACTAAACCGTAAGGTACCGGAATGCTATTGTCAGTTAAAATTTTCTTGGTCAGTTGTTTGTCGGATACTATATCCACCGATATGCAGCTTGAGTTATCCGTAAGGGAGGCCTGAAGAGTTCTCACCCCCTTGCCGTAGCCAAGTCTTAAGAGGCTGCTGCCACCTATTCTCGTCACAGGTATGCCACGTTTTATGGCCGCCTTGTATATGGCTTTGGTACTGGGACCCATATCCGTCTCCAGCGCCACTTTTTTTAAGTGGCTTATTATGCTTTTTACATTAATTTCTGTGCCTTCGGCAAATGCCTTTAATATCTCAATTACTTTTTTGCCGCACTCCACAGCAAAAGCTTCATTTATATATTCGTATATGACATAGTATTTGGATGTGCTCCCGATTTGTCTGGTCTTGCCGTGATTCACCTGATAGCCCAATCTGTTCTGCAGTTCCAGAATCAGGTGCTCCGCCACATGCCCCATGTAAGTGCCCTCAATCAAGCGTTCTCCAAAGCCACCCACATAGCCGACTCCACATGTATGTTCAGCTATCTCCGGGAAATTTTCCAAAAGCCTTTTGTTAAAGCCAGGGATATCTTTTGTAGGCCCTGACTCATAAATCCCAATATCCACGATCATCCTAACAACCGGTTTATGACTGTATATGTTTCTTCCTTGAAAGCAATAAATGCTTTGAATTTGCACCGTAAAAACCTCCTAGTATGATTCCTGTAAAAAGTCAATTACCATATGCCTATAGCTGATGGGCTGGGGTTTTAGGCCAAGCCTCCCGAAGTACACGCTTCTTAAAACCCAAACCTCTGAAGCCTTAAGACCGTACGCACCTCTGTCCAAGATCAAAGCCACAGCCCGCCCGCAGAACATGAATGGTTACATTGGACAAGGCTATTATCTCCTCGGGATTCAGCTCGGATACATTGGAGTTCTGAATAGTCCTTCCATCAATAACCGTAACACAGTTTGTTCCCACAACCTCGAAGGCTGCATTGGCATGTACCTTTATTGCAGTGTCCTCATCTATGCCTATACCCAGTATGGATGGATTCTGCGCAACTCCAACCAGAAGTCTGCCCAGCCGGCCTCTTTGTTCAAAATGCTGATCAATTATTACCTGTTCCAGCAGTCCCAGTCCCGGAGACATTCCAAGTGTACATTTTCTTGCTGCGGAATTGCTGTTGCCGTCAACAATCATTACACTGCTCATGGCAGAAGCTCCCGCACTGGTTCCTATAATGGGAACTCCTTTTTTGTACAGCTCCAGGAGTGTGCCAAAGGTCTTCGTACCTCCCAGAATGCTTGTTATTCTTAGCTGATCCCCTCCTGTAAAAAAAACTCCTGCGGCACTTGAAATTCTATTTGCTACAGAGTTATCATTGGCATCACTTCTATTATCAATATTTAACACATCAATATCCTGTACTCCCAACCTGGAAAATACAGCTCTGTATTCATCTCCCACCTCCCTGGGCTTTTGGGTTGCTGTTGTCAGAACACTTATTTTCGCCTCCGGTCCACCGCACATATCAATCGCATGTTTAAGAACGCTGCTCTGCCCCCACTTGTCCTCCGCCCCTCCAATAATCAGCAAATTGCCGCTTACCATCTCACTCATTATTTCCCTCCAAGTATAGAATTAAGCATACAACAATTATTCGACCCTTTTATATATGAATATCTCCTGCCTATATATTAAACACTTCTTTTGCCAACCCCAGAAATCTGTTGCTGAAAGCCAACCCTAGACCCATAAGGGCTATGGAGGAGACTACTAGAAGAACTCCTATTCTGCTTTTATTGTTTTTTGCGGCTAGAATTCCTGAAATAACTCCGATCATTCCAAAAACAAAAGGATAAAAAAATAGTGACAAGACAGCTGACAGCCATCCCATAAGAAGAACTAAAACTCTTTTTACGCTTTCAAAATGGCCCGAAATCCTTTGAACATTATCCATATTAATCTCCCATCTACGAGCATAGCGCGTACATAAATAGTAATGAAAGACACGCAGTGGCTTTCGCTGCTTGAAAGTCACTTTGACACACAACATTTATCTTTCAAGCTAACCTTCCATCTACGCGCATGGCGCGTACACAATTAGTAATGAAAGGCACGCAGTGGCTTTCGCTGCTTGAAAGTCACTTTGACACACAACATGTATCTTTCAAGCTACACTCCTCATTAACTTTTGAATTACTGTTGCATTTCTGTTTTCTAAGCGTATTATTTACAGATTATACAGTTAATATTCACTTTGGAAAACTGTGAAATTCCAAGGTTTTTGCAAGTCCACGACAATTAACCTTCAATAAATGTATAAATAAAAATGCCTTGCTATCAAATAGTGAATGTGGGAAAATTATAGCTTAGAACATAAAGGTGGGGATTTATTAATGAATACAGAGAAAAAAAAGAAATTATTTGCCTTATTGGCTATGATATTAACTGTTATATTTTGGGGTTATTCCTTTGTGAGTACAAAAATTATACTGACAGAGCTTCCCCCTGTTACAATAGCATTTTTTCGTCAGGTTATTGCAGCCGTTTCACTTTTTTCAATACTATACATAAAGAAATTGTTTGTCCGGATGCCTTTGAGAGATGTGATGCTTTTATTTGCTTCAGCCTTTTTTGGCATTGTATTATATTTTCTGTTTGAAAACATAGGTCTGAAGTACACAACTGCCTCCAACGGCTCCATAATCGTAGCTGCTGTACCGGTTTTTACTCTGATTACCGAATCTCTGTTTTACAAGTTCAAAATTACCGGGAGAGTCATATCCTGCGTAATTGTCTCTGTAATTGGTGTGTTCATGGTTATCTTCGAGAAAGGAATAGATTTTTCGGCAGGTCATACCAAAGGAAATCTTTTAATGATTGGAGCCATGGTAGTCTGGGTAATTTACACCATAATATGCAAAAGTCTTTCGGGGAAGTACTATGGTATTGTAATAACTGCCTATCAGATGGGTGCTGCTTCGCTTCTGTTCATACCGTTTGTCATACCTGAAATAAACAGCTGGCAGGGTATATCCGCCTATTCCCTGGGCAATTTGCTCTATCTTGCCCTGTTCTGCTCTGCGCTGGCATATTACTTATTCAATGTTGCCGTAAAAGGCCTTGGCGCCACAGTCTCATCAATGTTTCTGAATCTGATACCGGTAGTCTCCATTTTAGGAGGCATCCTGGTGCTTGGCGAAACTGTCTCCGTCCTTCAAATAGGAGGCATGCTGCTTATTATGTCAAGCCTTGTGTTTGTGAGAGAACGCAGATAAGGCCAGCTGGCATAAATCCTATTACTCTGATTTTTTTGGATATATTTTCATATACTGCATATATTAAACAGTGTGTATAAGTTGGACAAACTTGTTACATAGTGGTAGCACGGCTGAGTTTACAGCTGGTTAAGCCATGTTTATATGTGGGTATGGAGGTATAAGCAGTGAGAAGATTCATTTATATATTTTCTCTCAGTGTGTTTTTCGTTGTACTGTCTATCTTTTTTCAGCCTCTGGTTGCATTTGCTCCTGCCGGTCAGGGCTCTTACGTTCAAAATACCGGGCAGCAGGCCTTTCATATGCTATACGAGGCTTATGACAAAGACCGATGCCGCCTAAAGATATTGCTCCAGGCTGATACTGTCTTCTTAACAGCTTTAAATACCATCAGCTCTGCTTGTGAGAATCAGCTGCCAGTCAGTGAAATATCAGCCGGCAGTACCAAGCTTTTGGTCAATAAAGACAACCCGCTTCCGGGGAATTTCGTCCCCTCCGGCCTTGAAAGCATAAACCCCAAGGTGGTAAGGCTTGAGTATGCCGGGCTAAAATTGTGTCCTGACACTTTAAATGCATTGTATGCAATGGCAAATGCAGCAAAGCAGGACGGCATAAACGGCTTCATAATAAACAGCGCCTATAGGAGTATTGCTGAGCAACAGCGGATATTTGACTCCAACCTGGGCAGCTTCAGAAAGAACTCCAAAACTTATGAAGAGGCATATGCCAGTACAAGACAGTTGGTTGCACTGCCTGGAAGCTCAGAGCACCACACGGGCCTGGCTTTGGATATTTTCAGTACAAACGGCCGTCACAGAAGTGATTTCGAAGGTACCAAAGAACAAAGCTGGCTGAATAAAAACCTTCAAAACTACGGCTTTATTATCAGATATCCAAAGGATAAAACCAAACAAACCAATACGGTTTATGAGCCCTGGCACATAAGGAATGTGGGAATCCCTTTGAGTAAGTTTTTGTGTGAACAGAAGCTGTGTTTGGAAGAATTTTATGACGGAATATTTGCAGGACGTGTCCTGGAAGACAGTGAAAGTATATTCCTGGGGATAAAAGACGAGCAAAAGGTTTTTTCAAGCAGAGAAATAAGCTCCCGGTTAAGACTGGAGACTATAAACGCACATTATTCCCTGCTGACGATTAATAAACAATAAAATAAGCCAATAGGGCGGGTTCATTAAACCGCTCCTATTGGCTATTAAATGTTATTCCTAAATTAATCCGGACTTCTTAAGAAGCTTTTGGATTATAACAGCGATTTCAGCTCTGGTAATATCCTGCTTAGGCGCAATAAGGCTGTTTTCCTTACCTGTTACCAGACCTGTTTTTACACAAGCTGCCACACTGTATCTTGCTCCCCGGGTAATACTTGCAGCATCCTTGTACCCTGAGAGAATAACATCAGTTTCATTATCATTTAAACCGGGCTTGAAGCCAATCATCGACATTGCCTTTGTTATGATTATCATGGCCTGTTCCCGTGTAATTTTGTCCTCTGGTGCAAATTTATTGTCCCCTTTTCCGAAGATAAGCCCGTACTCATATGCTGTATTGATGTGCCCGGAATACCACTGTTTTTCGTCCACATCCTTAAATAAGTTTTTGCCGGTCTCGGGTTTAAGGCCCAGAGCATTGACAACGATAGCAGCAAATTCCCCACGGGTTACCTGATTTTTAGGATTGAACATATTATCATCAATTCCGTTTGTTATGACAAGCCTTGAGCCCATGTCATTTATTGCGGCCTTTGCCCAGGGCGTCCTACCTGCATCCGCAAATTCCAAAGGATTATATATGACTGCATAGGAGCTGTTTGTCAGACTGTTTATCTTTGCATAATATTTTCCCTTGTTATTGATTACAGTAGTAGGCACATGCCTTACGGTTCCATCAGGGTCAACAACCACTCCGGTTGTTATTTTGTCTGCATCGGCATTTGAAGGAATCTCCAGAGTTCTTTCAACATACGCTGAAAAATTATTGACCACAATTGATCGGCCATTTACGGAACATTCAACACTAAAATCAACCGGAGCCACCTGAATGCTGAAACCGCCTTTTTCAGCGGCTTTCTTAAGCCCTTGTTCATTTTCTGCCGATGCTTTTGACACCTTGATCTTTACTTTTATAGCTCCGAGGGACGACTTGGCCTCAAGCTGCTCTGCTATGGCATCTATGTCAATCAACTTTGCCGGCAGCATATAGGTTGCATTTCCGTTGCTTATTTCAAATACTGCTTCGTTATTTTCCAGCTCCTTGACTATATCCCCGGTGAGAACACCTGCATCCGCTTTTATGTCCCCTAAAGGAATGGTTATGACAGACTTTTTCTGTTCACTGTCCAGTTTCTTTTCCAGCTTTTGAGAATCTATGGTTATTGCTATTACCGTTTCGTCTCCATGTTCAGAGGTTGTGATGGTTTCAAGCTTCAACTCCTTGCCGTTAATCAGAATACCGGGGGTGTTTTTATTTTGAGGCGTAGCCGGAGTACTGGGTGTATACGGTGTCACAGGTGCATTATTGACAGTCACCTGAGCTATGGCGCTGGTGGTTGTGGCTGTAATTGTTCCCGTCATGGAGTTATCGGTGTTTGTCAGAACACAGTAATAGTAATTTGTTCCCGCTGTATTTGTTTGCAGTTGTATTGAAGCACCAGTTGCATTTTGAATCTCCTGACCGCTTGAAATTGCAGACTGGGTGCTGCTATACCACTGGTAGCTCAATATGCCGCTGGCTGTGGCTGCTATTGACAAGCTTGCAGCATTTCCCACGGTTACTGTAGTGTTCTGAGGCTGGGCAGTTATTACCGGCGGGGCGGCGTGTGTGATTCTTATTTCTACGCTTGGACTCTCCACGGCTGTTCCCTGTGCTATTCCCGTTGCAGCAACAGGGGTTACCTCAAAGCTAATGTATTTTCCCAGGTCCTCAGGCTGCAAGGTGTAAGTTATTGCTATGGCTGCTGTTGTGGCTACTGTTATGGCTGTTTTTCCACTGCCAGCGGCGTCCTCCGCTCTATACCACTTGAAGGTGCTTGCGCCTTCAGCATCTCCGTTTACATCGCTGTAGGTATAGTGCCCTGTGAGGGTTTCCCCTACCTTCAAGCTTCCTGTTATTGCCGGTGCTGTTGCGGTTGGAGCTGCCTCGGCAGGAACCACTTTTCCAGTCCTGGCACTTTCAACTGCAGTACCCTGTGCTATTCCTGTTGCAGCAACCGGGATCACCTCGAAGCTTATATATTTTCCCAGGTCTTCAGGCTGCAATACATAGGTTATTGCTGTGGCTGTGACTCCCGGTATGGCTGTTTTTCCGCTGCCTTCGGAATCGTTCGCCCTGTACCACTGGAAGGTAGTCGTACCTTCTAAGTCTCCGTTTATATCACTGTAGGTATAATGCCCCGTCAGGGTTTCTCCTACTCTCAAGATTCCTGTTATTGCCGATACTGTTGCGGTTGGAGCTGCCTCGGCAGGAACCACTTTCCCTGTCCAGGCACTTTGTACTGCAATACCCTGTGCTATTCCTGTTGCAGCAACTGGTGTTACCTCAAAGCTAATGTATTTTCCCAGGTCATCCGCCTGCAATACATAGGTTATTGCTGTGGCTCCAGCTATGGCTGTTTTTCCGCTACCGGAGGAGTTCTCCGCTCTGTACCACTTGAAGGTGGTTGTACCTTCTAAATCTCCGTTTATGTCACTGTAGGTATAACTCCCTGTGAGGGTTTCTCCCACTTTCAAGCCTCCTGTTATTGCCGGTGCTGTTGCGGTTGGAGCTGCCTCTGCAGGTGCCACAGCCCCCGTCCTGGCACTTTCAACTGCTGCCCCTTGTGCTATTCCTGTTGCCGCAACAGGTGTCACTTCAAAGCTTATGTATTTTCCCAGGTCGCTAGGCTGCAATACATAGGTTTTTGCTGTGGCTCCTGCTATGGCTGTTTTGCCGCTGCCTGCGGAATCCTCTGCTCTGTACCACTTGAAGGTGGTGGCGCCTTCTAAATCTCCATTTACATCACTGTAGGTATAACTTCCTGTGAGGGTTTTTCCCACCTGCGGGGTACCTGTTATTGCCGGTCCTGTTGCGGTTGGAGCTGCCTCGGCAGGAACCACTGCTCCTGTCCTGGCACTTTCTACCGGGGTACCCTGTGTTATTCCCGTTGCCGCTACCGGGGTCACCTCAAAGCTGATGTAATTCCCCTGGTCAGCCGCCTTCAATACATAGGTTATTGCTGTAGCTCCCGATATGGCTGTTTTCCCGCTGCCAGCGGCGTCATCTGCTCTGTACCACTGGAAGGTAGTCGTACCTTCTAAGTCTCCGTTTATATCACTGTAGGTATAATGCCCCGTCAGGGTTTCTCCCACCTGCAGGGTACCTGTTATTGAAAGTTCAGTGGCCACAGGTGCTGCTTCGGCAGGAACCACAGCTCCCGTCCATGCACTTTCTACGGCTGTGCCCTGTGCTATTCCTGTTGCAGCAACGGGTGTCACCTCAAAGCTAATGTATTTTTCCAGGTCGCCAGGCTGCAATACATAGGTTATTGCTATGGCTCCTGCTATGGCTGTTTTTCCGCTGCCTGCGTTGTCGTCTGCTCTGTACCACTTGAAGGTGGTCGCGCCTTCAGCATCTCCGTTTATGTCACTGTAGGTATAATGCCCTGTCAGGGTTTCTCCTACCTTCAAGATTCCTGTTATTGCCGGTACTGTTGCGGTTGGTGCCTCCTCGGCAGGAGCCACTGCTCCTGTCCAGGCACTTTCCACAGCCGTACCCTGTGTAAAAGTACCTGTTGCAGCAACCGGCGTCACCTCAAAGCTTATATATTTTCCCAGGTCGCCAGGCTGCAATACATAGGTTTTTGCCGTAGCTCCCGTTATGGCTGTTTTTCCGCTGCCTGCGGAATCGTTCGCTCTGTACCACTTGAAGGTGGTGGCGCCTTCAGCATCTCCGTTTACATCACTGTAGGTATAGTGCCCTGTGAGGGTTTCTCCAACCTTCAAGCTTCCTGTTATGGGATTTACCGCAGCTGTGGGTGCTTCCGGAAGCAGCGTCACGTAGTCAACCTCCAGCGTGGGGTTTCCGGAGGAAACAGAGCTGTTCCCTGCCCCATCATAAAGCTTTACACTTATTACTCCGCCTGCGGGTATTGCTGCCTGCAGATTGGCCGGCAAGGTTAGTCCCAGGTCAAAGGTCACTTGCGTATCTGAATCATTTATCGTATTGTCAGTGGCAAGCAAGGTGCTTCCAAGATAAAGCTCTGCCTTGCCGCCTGTGGCATCTGCCGCAATTATTGAAGCGCTGGCAGTGAGATTTGTATTGGATTTGTTCAGACTGTTTGCAACAACCGTTCCGCCCACGGGAGTCACACTTACGGAGGTTGGGGTAGACGGTGGAGTTTTGTCGACTACAATATCACCCCAGTGTATGGCTGTGGACGGTTCAGCGGCGGAGCCGTCGTCGGCTGTTACTGCTATATTTTTATAGGTGTCATCAGCAATATTCAATGCGTCAATATCCCATTCCAGTGTCCAGGGCCCATTTCCTCCGGTTATGACAACCGTGGCCGGCTTTGAATTTATACTGGCAGATATGGTTACATTATCTCCATTGCCATCGGAGACCATTCCGGACAGCTTTATTTTATCTCCGCTTTTATATACAAGTTTTTTTCCCGAGTCAGTCATTGTTATAACGGCAGGGGCACTTAATTCACCAGTGCCGTCTCCAGTTATCTTAAGGGTTGTTTTGTCTCCGGGAATATCTGAATAATTTATTACTCGCAAATAGTACAAAATTCCCGCTTGCAGCGGCTTGTTAATTTTGAAATTACCACCGTCTCCACCAGAATCTTCAGGAAGTCCATACTCTGAACCGTCACTGTAAAACAGCTGTCCCTCTGTGTCCACAGAGCCGCTTGTCTCTATAGTATAGTTTTCAGAAACAGTTGGAATTATCCTAAAATATGCTGGCTCACCGGGATTTCCCGTATAGGTTTTAATATAGCTGAATGTGCTGGTGAGTATAGGGGCTGTGGCATTCATAGCCACCCCACCATCAATGTATTCATCCGCACAAATTCCTGAGAGACCCGTAAAAATCATCACACACGTTACCAACAATACAAAACAAAGCTTTTTCATTTAAACACCTTCTTAATTTTACCTTTCTTTTTAAATACTTTAACGTAATTGGAATAATATTTATATATTTTAGAGATTGAAAAATCAAAGACTGAAATTTGGATTGACAAATCCCAGCCTTTGATTTAAATGGATTGCTTATACTCTATTTATCTGGTATGTATACGTCCTGCTGTCGCCGCCTGTTGCAGATGTAACGGTAATTATGAAAACATTTGCACCCATATTGAGGTTGATTGAAAGGGGTGGAGTAAAGGGTACTGCTGTTCCATTCATACTCAGGGTTACCGTGGCATTTGCATCCTCCGGAACTATGGTAGGCTTAATTTTTGATGATGTTACGCTGGTAGTATATGTATATGTGGTTTTTACAAAAGTAGTACCCGGAATTCCGGTAACATTGGAAAGATAAGGGCTGCTGGCTCTGATTACGGTGATCGAATAGGTTTGATTTGCCGTACCATTGGTAACTACTATATTAATAGTGTTACTGCCCACAATTAAATCCACATTTGTTGCCTGTCCGCTTGTTGCAGCCTTTCCTGCCACCGTTATAGTCGTTCCGGCTATGTTGGTGGTGGGAGTTACCGCAACACTGGCAGTGTCATATCCCACATTTGATGTTGTATAGTTCAATGTACTGCTTGAGAAGCTGGGGTTAAGGGCTCCGCTGCTTATGGATAAACCACTCAGGACAGCTCCCTGCTCCCTTATGACGGTTATAGTGTAGGTCTTAACAGTCGTTCCGTCTAAAGCCGTAACAACAACAGGTATGCTATTGCTGCCCACAGCCAGGTTAACAACACTTCCCTGTCCGCCCGGCACAATAGTGCCATTTATCCTTATAGTGCTGGTCGGATCCTGGGCGGAAGCTGTTACAGTGACACTGGATGTTCCATATGGAACATTCTGTGTGGTATAGTCCAGTGTAGCAGGGCTAAACGCGGGAACAAGTGCTCCGCTGCTGATGCTCAGTGCCGATAGATATGCCGTAGGCGCATGTCCATAAATCTCAAGCTCCATAAGTGAGGCATACTGGGGGTTCGTTCTCAGTCCTTTTGTCACATACAGCCTGACATATCTGTATGCCGCCTGTACGGGCCTGACAGGTGCATTTGCAGTATTGTTGGTTACAGAATCCAGTGTAACCCAACTGCTGTTATTATTTGAGCCCTGCAATGAATAATCGCTCATATTGTAGTCTGGTGTTGCCCAGCCAGCCATGCTCATGTGTTTAACAGCCCATGACGTAATTATATTGGTGCTGCCCAAGTCCACGGTCATAGCAGCGGGTACGGTATTGCTAAGCCACCTGCTGGTTGGTACTATTGTTCCGTTTACTGCCAGCGAGGGCGAATAGGGCATGACAAAACTGCTTGCCGTAGCCGGTCTGTTTAACGCTATATTAGGATCTGCCATATGTACTTCCATCCTTTCTATTCAAAAAGCTTATGTCTCCTGATCGTTTAATAAATTCAGTTTAACTCAGTTTATCTGATTACTAGCTTCTTGATGGGTAAATGCCAATAGCTGCAATACAGTATTTCATAGCAGGCAAGGGCTCTGCTCCCTTTAGATTGGGCAATGCAAAGGTAGTTATGCCATCTCCCCCATAGGTCGCACCTATTAAGGAAAACAGAGCCTGGTTTTGTGCCACCTGAAGTATTTGTCCTTCACAGCTAATCCAGCCCCTTGGCACAAAATTATATGGAAAAAGTACAATACCACCTAAGTAATAATCAATATCCATAATTACCTCCGTTATTTCTGTTTTATTTTCTGCTAACTATTATAGTTTTAGTGCTTAAACGTAAAATTTTATATAACTAATCTCTGGTTGGGAATATACCCTCCGTTGCTATATAGTATTTTACAGTAGGAAGAGGTGCTGCACCGCTGAGATTGGGAACAGCAAAGGTAGTTCTACCATCGCCGCCGTAAGTAGTCCCTAAGAGGGCGTATAGTGCCTGGTACTGCACAATCGGGAGAGTCTGTCCCTGACAAATAACCCAGCCAATTGGAGTAAAGTTATAAGGGAAAAGAGCAATTCCGCCAATGTAATAAAAATCCATTTGTAATACCTCCTATAAAAATTATTTGTTTATGTATACCAAATTAATTATTTTCACACTTATTAGTTATTTATTTCCATTTTATTGTATTATAAAAAAAATTATATAGCAAGAATATTTGTAGTTCACAATGAAAAGGCTCAAAAAAAGGCTTAATTTGACAGCCCCTAGCTCCTGATTGGCCCAGTGTTTTGCCGCGGCCTGGAGTGAAATCCCTGCAGATTTTGCTCCTGACTTTAAGTTACATCTAGTTTATAGCCCAACCCACGGATAGTATTTATTATAACTTTTGAATTTAAAGAGCTGATTTTCTTTCTCAGAAAAGATATGTATACTTCCACATGATTTGCTTGTGCATCAGAGTCGAACCCCCAGATTTTCTCGATTATTATATCTTTTGAGGTAATCATGCATTTTCTAATAATCAGGAACTCTAATAGTTTACACTCCCTACAGGTTAGATATGTCTCAGCTTTTTCGGTGGACAGCTTCAAGCTGTTGGTATCTAGAGTAATATCACCGTAGTATAAGGTGCTGTTTAAAAGTATGGTGTTTTTTCGTCTGCCCAATGCCCTGGTCCGCGCTAATAATTCCTCTGCAGAAAATGGCTTTGCAAGGTAGTCATCGGCACCACTGTCAAGACCGATCACCTTAAATGCTATGTCACTTTGAGCAGAAAGCAGAAATACGGGTACTGCCAAGCCATTTTTTCTTATACCCTTAAGCAAGGTAATTCCACCTTCCATACAAGTCAAGGTATCTATTACGATAATGTCATATTCACCAGACAGAGCCAGATATAAACCTTCTTCCAAGCTATCGGACTGGTCAACCATGTGATTATTTCTCTTAAATAAGAGTACCAGAGAATCGTCTGATGGAATTCTGTCTTCAACAACCAGAATATTCATAGCAAAGCCCTCATTTCATGGAATTATATATATATGATGGTATATATAGTAAATATTGTCAATATTTATCCGTAGATCCTTCTGTTTTAAGGTTGGTTTAAGCTATTATATGTAAAATTATATAATAAATGTTAATTTTAATTTTTAAAGGAGGGCTTCATGAAAAATAAGATTTTTTTGGTGTTAACCCTGACAGCTGCTCTTGCTTTCAGCTGTATGCCGGCAAATGCAGCTGTTATGTACGGAGACTTAAATTCTGATGGTGGAATAGATGCACTGGATATTGCTGCAATGAAGAGTAGTCTTCTGGGTATGACTACAATCGGCGACATTAAAGCTGCTGATCTCAATGGAGATGCTTCAGTAGATGCACTGGATTTTGCATTACTGAGAAGTTTCCTGCTGGGGCACATATCCAAGTTCCCTGTTGATACTGGCACTCCAGTTGATCCTGAGGATGCATGGAAAGAGAATGTGGGAAAAATCAGCCTGGGTACTGCAATAACTTGTTCGGGAAAAGGAGTATCCGTTAATGGTACAACTATTAATATTTCAGCCGGAGGTGACTTTGAGGTAGTCGGTACTTTATCAAATGGTATGATTTTTGTTAATACTACTGAAAAAGTTAAGTTACGCCTAAATGGTTGCAGTATAACCAATTCCAACGGCCCTGCCATCTATTTTCAAAATGTGGACAAGGGGTTTATTACTATTGAAAAGGGTACAACTAACAGCTTAACTGATTCAAAAACTTACTCCACTGCTAATGCCGGAGCTAAGGCTGTACTTTTCAGTAATGATGATCTGGAAATAAAGGGGGCTGGAACTCTAAATATTACAGCCAACTATAAACATGGTATCTGCAGCGATGACGATATCAAAATTGAAAATGGAAATATTATAATCAAAGCTGCTCCGTCTGACGGAATACATTGCAATAATACTATAGAGGTAACCGGCGGAACACTTGATATAACTGCTGCTTCGGATTGTATGGACACTGACGGCGATATAATAATTGAGGCTGGCACTCTCACTCTAAGCGCAGGCGATGACGGAATGCATTCTGAATTGGCATTGACCATTAATGGCGGTACAATTACAGTTTTAAAAGCATATGAAGGTATTGAAGGTAAAACCGTAACAACAGTTAATAATGGTACTGTTAATATTACAGCAACTGAAGATGGCTTATGTGCCGGCAAGCAACTGGTAATAAACGGCGGAGAAATTGCAGTAATTTGTGGTAAAGACCCCTATGACTCAAACGGAACCATAACCATGACCGGCGGCAATGCGGTTATTTACGGCGGCGGCCAGCCGGACGGCTGTGCGGATTGTGATACTAACAATTTCACTATTACCGGAGGAACCCTTGCAGCAGTTGGAGGCTGTACCTCTTCACCCACGGCAAGTACTTCCAAGCAATGCTCAGCTATATTAGCCGGACCTGCACTAAATGCTGTTGTAAGCATTAAAAATGCTTCCGGAACTGAAATTTACAACTTTACAGCAAAAAAGGCCGGTGCAACCTTGCTGTTTACCTCTCCTGGGCTACTATCCGGTCAAACCTTTAACATGTATAATAATGGAAAACTAACTAAAACCTTTACAACCAGCACTATGGTAACCAGTGCCGGCGGCTATATTTTTGGCTTTGGCGGCGGCGGTTGGTAAACGTTCCAAGCTAACCTCCCATCTACACGCCTGGCGCGTACACAAATAGTAATGAAAGGCACGCAGTGGCTTTCGCTGCTTGAAAGTCACTTTGATACACAACATGTATATTTCAAGCTATCCCTGCAAAAAAGAACCGGGTAATCAAGAATCAACCCCGGCTCTTTTTTTATTGTTAAAATAATCAACCTTTTATTGTCTGTTGTTTTATAGCTCTGCCCTGATAATTCTTCCCATCTCTTTTGTACCAACCTGGGTAGTTCCTGCAGAGGCTATGTCGCCTGTCCTATAACCCTTATCCAGCACCCTCGCTATTGCGTTTTCAATGGCATCCGCTTCAGCAGGCAAATCAAGAGAATACCTGAACATCATAGCCAAAGAAAGTATGGTCGCAATGGGATTCGCCTTATCCTGTCCTGCAATGTCGGGAGCAGAACCATGAATGGGTTCGTATAATCCCAGCTTGCCGGCACCCAGGCTTGCAGAAGGCAGCATTCCTATGGAGCCTGTTATCATGGATGCTTCATCGGACAATATATCTCCAAAAATATTGCTGGTAAGTACTACATCAAACTGAGCGGGATTCCTGACAAGCTGCATTGCAGCATTATCAACATACATGTGGCTTAAGGACACCTCAGGATAGTCCTTTGCAACCTCCTCCACCACCTGTCTCCACAATCTAGAGCTTTCCAGAACATTTGCCTTGTCCACAGACATGAGCCTTTTTCCCCGCTTCATTGCTGTTTCAAAACCAACCTTCGCTATTCTGGTTATCTCTGCTCTGCTGTACATCTCGGTGTCATAGGCTGATTCCCCGCCTTCTGTCTCCAGTCGGCCCCTTTTACCAAAGTATATACCTCCTGTAAGCTCGCGGATAACCATTATGTCTATACCATTGCTTATGATTTCAGACTTGAGAGGCGACGCCTCCTTAAGTGCGCTATATATAACTGCCGGTCTGAGATTGGCATAGAGTCCTAGTGCCGCTCTTATTCCCAGAAGCCCTGCTTCCGGTCTCAAATGCCCGGGCAGAGTGTCCCATTTTGGTCCTCCTACTGCGCCCAGCAATACTGCATCGCCGCTCTTACAGGTATCGATGGTAGCCTGTGGCAAAGGTATTCCGTGCTTATCAATTGCAACTCCGCCCATATCAGCTTCAGTCAGCTGAAAGCTATGACCATGCTTCTCACCGATTAGTTCTAAAACCTGCAAGGCTTCTCCGACTATGTCAGGGCCAATTCCATCACCAGGAAGAACTGTAATTTTATAATTCATATTGACCACATCTCCATTTCAAGGCTTAATATCGCTACTATTTTAACAGGGATTTCTTTATATATTCAACCAGACCGTTGGCAGCAATCAGCTCCTGCATAAATTCAGGGAACGGCTGCCCTTGATAAGACTTGCCAGTGGTCAGATTATTAATAAGACCCTTATCAAAATCTATCTCCACTTCATCATTGTCTTTTATATCCTGAGCTGCTTCAGGGCATTCAATAATCGGAAGGCCGATATTAATAGCATTTCTATAGAATATCCTTGCAAAGGTTTCCGCAATAACACATGATATGCCGGATGCCTTTATTGCTATAGGTGCATGCTCACGTGAGGAACCGCAGCCAAAGTTTTTACCGGCAACCATAACATCACCCTTTTGAACCCTGGAAGTAAATTTTTCGTCAAGATCCTCCATGCAATGGCTTGCAAGCTCGGCAGGATCTGTTGTATTCAAATACCTGGCAGGTATGATTACATCCGTATCAACATTGTTTCCATATTTAATAACCTTGCCTTTAGCGTTCATATTCATCTCCATTTCCGGCCCAGTGATAAACTTATTCCTCACCAGTGCCATAAATAAAATTATGTCCAGACGTATCATTTATAAGACCAACTGCTTTAATTTACATTTTCTCCAGAATTATATCTGGTGTGGTCCTGCGATTTTTCCGGCAATTGCCGAGGCGGCTGCTATGGCAGGCCCTGCAAGGTATACTTCACTTTCAGGATGCCCCATACGGCCAACAAAATTTCTGTTTGTTGTGGCAACCGCTCTTTCTCCCTTGGCCAGTATTCCCATATGCCCTCCAAGACACGGACCGCAGGTAGGTGTGCTAACTGCCGCACCTGCTTCAATGAATATGTCAAACAGCCCTTCATTCATCGCCTGCTTCCAGATTTTCTGAGTCGCCGGTATGATTATGCAGCGTACATCTGAGTGTACCTTTTTCCCCTTTAAAACCTCAGCGGCTACCCTCATATCCTCAATACGGCCATTTGTACATGAGCCGATTACAACCTGGTCAATTTTAACCTCTCCCACATTATCTATTGTGCGCGCATTCTCCGGAAGATGAGGGAACGCAACTGTTGGCCGGATTGAAGCCAGGTCTATTTCAAATATCTGGGAATAAGCAGCGTCTTCATCTGCCTTGAACACTTCATATGTTCTTTCTGAATGTTCCTTTACATATTCAAGTGTCTTTTCATCCACTTCAAATATTCCGTTTTTACCACCGGCTTCAATAGCCATATTTGCCATAGCGAATCTATCGTCCATTGAGAGGGCGCTTACTCCGCTACCTGTGAATTCCATTGATTTGTATAAGGCTCCGTCAACACCAATCATTCCTATAATGTGAAGAATTACGTCCTTGCCACCAACCCATTTCTGTGGTTTTCCCGTCAGGACAAATTTGATGGCTTCCGGAACCTTGAACCAGGCTTCACCGGTGGCCATTCCTGCCGCCATATCAGTACTTCCGATACCGGTGGAAAATGCCCCCAGAGCTCCATAGGTACAGGTATGAGAGTCTGCCCCGATTACTACATCACCGGGAACCACCAAGCCTCTCTCCGGCAGCAGGGCATGTTCCACACCCATCTGTCCCACCTCGAAGAAATTTACTATACCCATTTTTTTTGAGAATTCTCTGCAGATCTTAACCTGTTCAGCTGATTTGATATCCTTGTTGGGAGTAAAGTGGTCCGGAACAATTGAAATTTTATTCCTGTCAAAGACCTTATCCAGCCCAACCTTTTCAAATTCCTTTATTGCAACCGGTGATGTTATATCATTTCCTAAAACCATATCCAGCTTTGCCTTGATCAGTTGGCCTGCAACTACTGAATCTAATCCTGCATGAGCTGCCAGGATTTTTTGCGTCATTGTCATACCCATATGGTATACCTCCTTGTATTCACAAATACCTAAAATCAAACTGTGTTCAAAGCCAACCTAAAACATGATTCAGAGCCAACTTGTTGGCTTATGGAAGCTGATGGCTTTGAATCGTAATTGACTTTGGCAATATAAATTAATCAATATTATCTTGTTTATTCACACTGGATTTCTGGACAGTGCATTTAAAAAAATGAAACAAAACACTTTCCAGACTTAGCTTGAATCAATTATACAATAAGCCCGGAAAGTGTTCTTCATGTTATTTACCGTTATTTTTTCTAATTATGAATGTTTTTTGACGAATTGCGATACTGCATGGGTGTCATATTCACCTGTTTTTTAAACATATCGTTGAAGCGCTGCTGGTTTGAAAAACCTACACTGTGTGCAATTTCTCCTACCTTCATATCAGTTTCGTTCAAAAGTTCGCAGGCACGTTTAATTCTGATGTTCAAAAGATACTGCATGGGGCTCAGGCCGGTATCCTCTTTAAATGCTCTGGTAAAATAGCTGGGACTTAGAAAAACATATTTAGCAATATCTGTGATTGATATTTCTCTTTCGTAGTTGTTGTGGACAAATTGTATAGCAGAATGCATAAGTTCCTTAATTTTGGGACTTTTATTTTTTATGCTGTTTTCCCACTCTGCCTTAAGTGCCCTGGATATAAGCACAAACAGTTCCATCAGCATGAGATAGTCCAGCAACTCGCTGCCCAACTGGTCGCTGGCCTTTTCCTTGAGGATTCTGTTCAGCAGAATAATGATATCATTCTTCTGACTCACTTTAAGCTTTATAAAGGCACCTGAATCCCTGCCGCTGACAAAGTTTATGAAGTCTTCAATAGAAGTCTCCGACATGGCCAGGTTTGACTGGTTCATAAATTTAAAATACAGGACTATAAAGTCACATCCTCCATCGGAGGTAACCTCAAGCTTGTGATGCTGATGGGGCTTTATGATGACTATATCATTGGACCCCACGGTTACAGACTGGCTGCCTATTTCGAACTGCCCTTCCCCCGATTTAATGTATACCATTTCAAAGGCCTCGTGTATACTCAGTCCCTTTGACCACTCTGCATTGCGATATCTCTCTATTGCCTTTATGCTCGTTACAGGTATAAAGCTTGCAGCGCCCAGAACACCTTCCCAGGCTTTAGGAATCGACGTTGACTGCATAATGCCTGCCCCCTTTAATACAATATTTCAACCCTATTTTTTGCCTTTTCCTTGGCCGGACTGTGGCTTACGTTCCCAGGGCTTTAGGTTCTTTTGAGGTTTATCTGCAAACTTGATTTTTATTTGCTTTCCACCTTTTCCCTGAACAGTTTCACGGGTTCCCTCCTGCTCTGATTTTTTGCCGATGGCTTCTGTTCTTCCAAACCTTTTGTCTCCAAATTTATTATCTCCGAACTTTTTGTCCCCGGACTTCCGGTCTCCGAATTTCTTATCTCCGAACTTTTTGTCTCCGAACTTCTTTTCTCCGGACTTCCTGTCTCCGAACTTTTTGTCTCCGGACTTCCGGTCTTCGAACTTCTTGTCTCCGGACTTCCGGTCTTCGAACTTCCGGTCTCCGGACTTCTTGTCTCCGAACTTCCGGTCTTCGAACTTGCGGTCTCCGGACTTCCGGTCTTCGAACTTCCGGTCTTCGAACTTCTTATCCCCGAATTTCTTATCTCCAAACTTCTTGTCTCCGAACTTCTTGTCTCCGAACTTCTTGTCCCCGAATTTCTTGTCAGATGGGCGACCATCTCTTTCATACTGTTTACCGCTAAAATCAGGCTTATTTCCCTTATATTGCGGTTTATCTCCCTTATCGGCAAACCTTTTTTCCTTTTTTCCATTTCCTTCTCTATTGCTTTCCTTGTTAGTCCTGAATTCGGATTTATCCTTATCATATGGACGATTACCCTGAGCCTTATATTTTCTGTCAGGTCTGCCCTCTCTGCTATTCCTTTTCAAGCTTCTTTCTGCAGATTCATCCTTGAGCGTTTTGCCCTTTTCGTTCTGTTCCTCGGCATTTTCAGTTTTACCTTTTTTTCTATATTTAGGCGGAGTATATTCACTGGTTGTATCAAACTTCTTGTTTTCTTTTCTGTATTCAACAATTACTCCATTGTACATTGACTTTGGGATAATTGAAATCCGGAGTTCTTTCTCAAATTGTTTCATAAGCGGAAGCTCTTTTTCTGAAACAATTGAAATAGCGGTGCCTGCACTGCCATTTCTCCCAGTCCTTCCTGCCCTGTGAAGATACTCCATGGACCTTTCAGGTATGTTAATATTAATAATATGGGTCACGCCTTCTATATCCAGACCCCGGGCAGCTATATCCGAAGCTATAAGCAGTTGCAGCCTTCCAGACTTGAAATCGTCCATTGTCTTTTTTCTGTCGCTTTTTATATTTGAACCGTGAAGCCCGTCCACTCTTAATTTGTGGTACTTAAGCTTTTCAGTTGCTTCCAGTATATCCGCAGCATTTCCAAAAAAAGCTATAGCCTTGGGAGGATTAATAATCCTTACCAACTTTCGAAGTACTTCTACTTTGTCCCGTTCTTCAGCCACAAAATATAGATGGTCAATTGTATCAGGCACTTCCACGGCAGTTTTACTCTTTATAATATGCGGTTCTTTCATGAGAGGCGTGGCCCTTTCAATGGTACGGGCAGGCATGGAGGCTGAACACATTATTATTTGCCTCTCCTTAAGTGTGGTTCTGACTACAGCTTTTATTGCATCCTGATTGCTGTCGTCCAGAAGCCGGTCAGCTTCATCAATGATTATTGTCTTAATTGTATGAGCTGAAATTTTCTTTTTTTGTATAAGCTCCAGTATTCTTCCGGCTGTACCTACAATAACATGTGGCTTTGTTCTGAGCTTATCAACCTGTCTGGTTATATTTACATCTCCTATTACAGGCGTTGAAGTCACCTTCATATCCGAGTTCAAAGACAGCATTTCAATAACCCTTATAACCTGTATTGCAAGCTCATGAGTTGGTACAAGAACAAGTGCCTGCATTTCCTTTTTATCGGTATCCAGCTTTTCAAAAAGCGGCAGCAGATAGGCAAGTGTCTTACCGGTTCCGGTCTCCGACTGAAAAATAATATCCAAATTTTTGTGTGCCGCCGGTATTGCCATTTGCTGTATTTCTGTCGGATTTGTGATGTCTGCCAGCTTCATGGCCTCTATTAGTGTTTTGTTTATCTGCAAACTTTCAAATGTTTGTTCCATTTGTTCTCCTTTAAGTGCTTATTATTTATTAGTTGGCAATTTATTATTTTGCCGCTTTTCCGTTTTATTTTTTATTTTCTATTCTTTCAGCCAATTCGTATAAATAGGTCCAACGCTCCATCAGATAATTGAGCTCCTCTTCCAGCTTCTGCTGTTGGGCAAGAAGTTCCTGAAGCAAAGCAAAGTCACTGCCTGCAATCTCTATGTCAGCTTTGATTTTATCAAGTTCACCTTCTTTATTTGCTATCTTTTCATCTATCTCTTCATACTCTTTTTGCTCCTTAAAAGTAAATTTCAAGGGCCGTTCCTTTTGAGCTCCCCTGTTGTCCCTGGTAGGCTGACTGTCAGCCCGGTAATCTGCATTGGAGGTTTTTTTGCCGTCACCCCTTGCAGACTTTGTATTTTGGAACTGTTCTCCCAGTGTAGCATCCAACACGACAGCTTCCTTATAGTCAGAATAGTTGCCAGCATATTTATTAATATAACCATTTCCTTCAAAAGCAAAAATGCGCTCTGCCATTCTATCAAGAAAAAACCGGTCATGTGATACTGTGATTACTGCGCCGGGAAATTCATCAAGATAACTTTCCAATATTGTCAGTGTTTGAATATCCAGATCATTTGTCGGCTCATCCAACATCAGAACATTTGGAGCTCCCATAAGGATGCTTAGTAAATACAGCCTTCTCCTCTCCCCCCCGGACAACCTGGCGATTGGCGTCCACTGGACACTTTGCGGAAAAAGGAAGCGTTCCAACATTTGAGATGCACTAAGACTCCCTTTCTTTGTCTCTATGTGTTCTGCTATTTGGCGAATATACTCAATAACCCGAAGTTCTGGATTCATTTCCTGACTTTCCTGTGTAAAGAAGCCTGTTTTAACTGTCTCACCTATCTCCACATTCCCGCTGTCAGGTTTTATTTGTCCGGAGATAATCCCCAGAAGGGTAGACTTTCCCATGCCATTAGGTCCAATAATTCCGATTCTGTCATCACGAAGGAGAACATAGCTGAAATCTCTTATAAGAACTTTTTCGCCAAAAGCCTTGCCTATGTTTGAAAGTTCAATGACCTTTCTTCCCAGCCGAGCCGAGCCAGTCTGGATATCTATGCTGTTCTCCTGTCTTGAAGTATCAGTTTCCTGAAGCTTCTCAAATCTTTCAATCCTTGCCTTTTGCTTGGTGGATCTGGCCTGCGCACCTCTTCTGATCCATTCCAGTTCTGTCCGTAAAAGATTCTGCCGTTTTCTTTCTGAGGCAAGTTCTTGCTCTTCGCGCTCTGCCTTCATCTCAAGAAACTTGCTGTAATTTGCCTGATAGCTGTACAGCTTTCCGTTATCCAGTTCAATAATCCTATTGGCTACTCTCTCTAAAAAATACCTGTCATGAGTCACCATAAGGAGTGCACCCCTTATGCCATTGAGGTATTTTTCCAGCCAGTCCACCGAATCGTTATCTATGTGGTTTGTTGGCTCGTCCAATATGAGCAGGTCCGTAGGATTAATCAATGCACTTGCCATGGCGACCCGCTTTCTTTGGCCTCCTGAAAGCTTGGTTACCTCAGCATTAAAATCACTTACCCCCAGCTTTGTAAGTATGGTTTTTGCTTCACTTTCTACAGTCCAGACATTCCCAGCATCCATTTTCTGCATTATATCCAGGAGCCTTTTCTCCACTTGCTTGTCCTCGGGATTATCCTGGCACTTTCTCAACAAAACCTCATATTCCTTAAGCAGCAGCATTACGGGTGAATGTCCGCTGAACACCTGCTGCAAAACAGTTGTACCTTCCTCAAAGCTTGGATTTTGCTCCAGATAGCCTATATCCATATTATTGGTCTTAATTATCCTACCCAAATCAGGCTTTTCAAAACCGGCTATGACTTTCAGCAATGTGCTTTTACCTGTCCCGTTTATACCTATAAGGCCTATTTTATCTCCTGCTTCTATTCCCAGCCAGATATCATTAAGGAGGACCTTTTCACTGTAGCTCTTTGAAATGCCCTCTGCAGATAAAATGTTCAATTACAATTCTCCTTCACTCGCATTTAATAATAACCTTGTGTTAAACAGCTTTTGAGCCAGTAATTATGAATTATGCTTTTAACGCCTCGTACTTCTCAAATATAATAGTCATACTAAATATAATTATAACATTTATAGCCATACTGCATAACAATATCCTTATTTTAGTATTTACGCTATTTCATATATTTTTGGGCATACCCACATCTTCTGCACAGCTCCTCAACCCCGGTTCGGGCTGTAAACCCACGGTATATGCTGTTTGCTCTTTCAGAACAGAGTATATGTCCCAGTGGCTTTTCAAATACATTGCCAAGGGGTATGTTTCCGTCACTGTCCAGACAACAGGGTACCACCGTGCCGTCAACCAGTATTCCGAACTGATCTCTCAACCCATAACAGAATATGTCCGTTGTACTATCTTTACTTTCCATGTCAGGCCATTCAAATTTCTGAGCCAAGTGAAGAAAAACCTTGTCAGCAAGTTTTACGTTCTTTCGCAGTAAATTTTCAGGAAGGTGCGCTGGTGTTGCTAGCGGTACAGTTTGCTTGAAAGCATTTATCATATAATTCATTATTATATCGTTTAGGTCGCTGCCAGACTTTACAGTTTCTATTTCCTTTTCCTTATGAGCACCTGCATTCCAGAGTCTGAATTCACATATTATTCCTTTTCCGCCGGCTTCTCTGGCAAAAGTTGCAGCTTCACTCAAGTATTCTTCCAGGTTTATTCTTTCACGGTTTGCTTCATAGCTGTGCAAGGATATACTGACTTTTCTGAGTCCCTGTGAGTTTAGCAAAACAGCTTTATGTTTACCTAAAAGGGTACCATTAGTTGTTACGTTAACCATAAGTCTGTTTTCGTCACAAATAGAAATAAATTCACCTATCTGAGGATTGAGTAATGGTTCTCCCATAATATGAAAATAAATGTAATCTGTAAATGGCTTTATCTCTTTTGCAATATACGAAAATTCTTGTGTTGTCATGTGTTTCAAATGTCTTTTGGTATCCGGGCAGAAATCACACCTCAGATTGCATATATTAGTTATTTCCACATAAACCTTTTTATATCTTTTCATTTATTCTCCAGGAAATTGTATATTTGGTATTTGATTGTCCTCTGCCTTCTTACGCTTTAAAACAACACTTCCCATAGGTTATTACAGTCATTATAAATCCCGATAAGACATTTACTTATCGGGACTTATTAATTTATAAAATAAAATGTAAATAGATATTTACTTAAATTGTTGTATCTAATGGCAGGCTGCCTGTTACTCAATTACTTTGCGGCTTTAATCACCTTTATTTCTATATCATGCCTGTCTACCTTCGTTGTAAGTATATCTATCTTGTTTTCTATCGAGTCAAGACGATAATTTACTTCGCTCCGCGTTTCAAAAAGCAAATCAATTTTCCTGCATACATCGTTTTCCACCTTCAGTGCCAACTTCCCTACCTCATTCCTTAAAGAAGCCACATCACCTTCGATAGTCGTTATTTTGCTTTCCACTGTAGACAGTTTGCTTTCCACTGTAGACAGTCTGCTTTCCACTGAAGACATTTTACCTTCCATAGAAGCCATCCTGCCCTCCATAGAAATCATTCTGCTGTCCAGAGAAGCCACACTGCCGTGGAGTTCTTTGAATTGTGATGTAAAATCAGCATACATTCTGGTTAATAATTCAAATGTATCGTCTGCCATTAAATTTCACTCCTTTTATATATTATAGCATATCAAAATTTATATGGTAAATAGCTCGAATGTTTAAATAATTTTCTATGAATTCTGAAAGGCAAAACATAATAAACTTTGCAGTCAGACACTTTAACAATTTAAGTTTAACAATTTAACACCTCCCCGTTGAAATGTTGAGCCATTGTATACTTGTTTAAAGTCTGTTAAACTTAAAGTATATGTAGTAAGGTACAATACTAGATATTCGCTGGTGTATGCTTAGCCACATCAGTTATATAAATACGCAAAAACTTATTCAGAATAAAACTTACAGGTTAGGGAGGCTCCTGGATGTCACATACATATTACCCTGATGGTATATGCCCAATTCAGATAACTTTTGATCTTGATGGAGATATCGTAAAAAATGTAGCCTTTTCCGGAGGATGTGATGGTAATCTTAAAGCCATAAGCAGAATCGTGGAAGGAATGACAGTTGAAAAAATCGAAGAATATTTCAAGGGGATTAGGTGCGGTTATAAATTAAGTTCCTGCACGGATCAACTTGCGAGGGCTGTACGGACAGCGTATGAGCAGGCAGTTTAGCTTTTGTGTCGGTATATTGGGTTTGAGGCTGTGGCATTATAAATATTGCAGCTCTTCTGCATTGCTTATTATTGGTATGTCGGAGGTTATATGAATTACGATTCGTTAAAACTGGAAAATCAGTTATGTTTTCCATTGTATGCCTGTTCAAAGGAAATTATAAGAAAATACAAGCCTTTTTTAGACCCCTTGGGCTTAACATATACACAATATATAACACTGCTGGCCTTATGGGAGGAAGACAATCTGACTGTAAAAGCTTTAGGTGAAAAACTTTATTTAGATTCTGGAACCTTAACCCCACTCCTGAAAAAAATGGAACTTCAAAGTTTGATTACACGTGTAAGAAGTTCTGACGATGAAAGAAATGTCTATATCAAACTAACAGAAGAAGGTAGGGGGTTAAGAGATAAAGCTGCTGAGGTGCCTGAGCAAATAGGAAAATGTATTTCCTTATCTCAGAAGGAGATAAGCTTCCTGCATCAGACACTATATAAAATTCTTAATCAATTCTGATCAGTTACAGGATAGATTTACCCTTTCCACCTTAGCCCCTGCAAAGCTGGATAAACTTATTTGTCTTGTGGTTAAAAGCCCTGATATTTCAATATTGCTTAATACGGCAAATAAGTAAGTGCCTCTTTCTACCATATTGGTTTTATAATTTCCATTAATAAATACTTCATCCTTATTTCCTTCAAGCCAATAATCTGACAAGGCAGTATTAATGACATCCTGCAAATCTGACGGATTTTCCACCTGCCCGTTCACATATTGTCCGTATTTTACCTTCATGCTATATCTTATTTTGCCCTCCACCTCCACAGTTGTACATAGCAGCAGCTTACCCTGTATATCCTCACCGGGTACACTGACATTTTCAAGAAATATCTCCAGGAACATACGGTTTGCCGTTTCAATATTTATCTCAAGCTTTTCAGTTGACATCTGCCCTGTATCTTCATAAAATCCGTATGAAACACCAGCACTTTCACTTATGGGCTGAATTTGCTGTGAAGCAGCCGTTACCGCATAGTCCATTGCTTTTGCTATTTGACTGCGCTTATATGAATATACTGAGTAATCTGCCATATTCAGCATAATAAACAGAATGATAACGACAAATGAAAGTCCTAAAAAAATAGTGCCAAGACCCCCTCCCTTCTTATCAGCAAAATAGTATTCAGCCCGTTTGCTCATACGTCTAGTACAGGCTCTGTTTTTTCTCGATTCTGCATACAGCTTTTGCCTTGTAGTAAAGTTTATGACTTCCATCGGCACCTTTGTCCCCCATTTCTGATAATAAACTTTCATCATCAGATTTAACGGTTATACTGAAAACCGCCCCTCTGTCAAGTACGTCACCCGCCAAGTAAGGATATAGTTCAGATATAGCTCCATGACTATCTACCGGACCAGCTTCTAAAATAACATTGTTTTCACTGAATTTCTCCAATTTATTTAGCTTATCCAGCAAATCAGCCTTATCCTTTTCGGTCATCACCCCTGTTATCATCACCTTATGGGTAAGATTATCTACAGTATTTTTAATATACCTTTGCTTGGTATCGAATTCATAAAAGGCTGCTGTTTTAAAAAACAGAGCTGCTATGATAGGTAAGATAATTAGAAAAGTATATATTTTACTCATATTTTATCCCCCTGTCCGCTCTTTGGACTTAAACTCAAAAGGTTGAAAATGTTTTCTTTCACACTTGTATTCCATCCACACTATTTGATATTGTCATTCAACTCTTTTACTGTTTTGTAAACCTTTTCACCGGTATCAGATATGGCGTCAGACACAGGAAGCACGGTTCCTATTACCAGGGATACACATATGGCAAACATTATAATGGATATAATTATATTTTTCATTTTTCCCTCTCTACCTTGATATAGCAGTTCCCAACGAGTTAATTTTAGTGTCAATTGTGTCCAGCTGTGTTTCTACCTTTTGCCCATTTTCCTTCCCATGCTCCGCCAGGGGGATAATAACTGTAATCAGAAGGGCCATCGATATGGCAAACATAGCCAAGGACAAAATAATTTTCTTCATAATTCTAAATCTCCTATAAAATATTTGTTGTATTGTAGAATAAACCAGGTTTTTAAGCTAAATTAAACTTTATGGTCATATATCTGTCTCAGACAATTCCTATACTAGTTCAAACGCCCTGTATACCATATCCAGCATTGGATTGAGTATTAATCTTGCCAATTCATACACTATAGGTACTATACTTAAAAAAGCAATAATATCAATAAAATCTATATTCTCATCTGCAGTAAGCAGTATTGCTTCATCTCTCTCCATTATTTCTCTTTCAAGTATTTGCATTGCTATTTCCTTATCAGTCATACTGTAAACTTCCAATATGCCGGAAAGATTAGAAAGGCTTTTTATATTTTTACCCTTTAAAAAAGCGAAGGCTTTTCTTTTGTCAAAAATAAATATCTGAAGGAACTCACAAAAGTACTTGGAATATATCTTTGAAGATTTCTCAAGCTGTTTCAAAATATCTATGGTCTTCATCCCCTCAACTCTTGCCAAAAGCTCAAAGACATACTCCAATTTGACAACCTCTCTTTTATAGACTGAGCCTATGATTAGCCACCTTATGAACAAAAGCAAGTCTGGAAAGCAGAAAGAGCCAAGTATCCATACAATATATGCCATATGTATCCCGGCATTAGCTTCAGTATTTAAAAATATATTCAGAAACCATATTGCTGTCTCATTAATATCCTTGCTATCGTCAGAATCTATAATTTGCACCACCACCTCCCTCACCATGATATTCTGCTCAGGATAACTCCTTCTCAACAGGCTTTTTGAATCCACCTTATCATATATCTGCCTGTATAATTTGTAGTCCGGCTTGTGAAAAGTGCTTGTGTCAATTGCTGTGAATATATTTTCGTTTCCCGAGGTTTCAATTAGCATCCTGGTATTGTAAATTGCATTGCTGTGTACGACAGCACTTGCCAGAGCTGCAGTTAATATCAATACAATAAATTTTATAAGATAAAGCTGCTTTAAGTTTATACCCGCTTCACTAAGTTCAAGAAGCTTAGTCAGATACCTGTTGATGAAAAAACTTTTATCCTTAACGATTAGATTCATGGCAGCTGAAATACACCTCAAACCAAGAATTCGGTCTATGTAAATCAACATACTGCCTTTGCCCGCCTTATACTTAACCTCTTCGGATGTCTTTACAGACTTATACAGAACGCCCAGTAAAGCTAGTATACATCCCATGAGGCAGGTGATTACCGGAATCCTGCTCATACTTATTTCCCCTTATATTTGTCTTAATACTCTTACCATTGTCAAGGCACATATGGAAAATATGGTTATCCTTGCAAAGGATTCTGTAGCATCATAATACATACCGATATTTATCCCAAGAATCATTTTATTCAGTAATAGAATTGCAGGAATACTCATAACACTTACTGCTACAGTAAAAATTTCATACCATATGAGCCGTTTGTTTTTCTTTTTTTCTATATTATTGTACCTTGTAATTGTGCGATTTAATTTATATAACTGGGCTATTAGCTCACCTCCATTTTCTCGGTAATTAACCAGCATCAGTACAAAAACATTAAACCATATATCATTTATGCCCTCCTTTAATTTCAATAGGCTGTCATTCAAATCACTGCAATCTGATGCCCTGGAAATAATCCTTCCCAAAGTGGGGTCTATGCTCCTGCTGCATTCCAGCAGCGCAGGCTTTATCCTTTTACAGGTTATAAAAGAACCTCTGAAGCGGTCAATTAGTACCGGTATTTTCATCCTCAGATAGTATTTAAAATAATCCGCAACTAAAGTAAAAACGTAATATGGCACCATAAGGCACAGCAGTAACGCCGTAAGCTTTGTATACCAAAGATTTAAAACCTGATTTAAAAAAAGGAATATAAAGGCACCTGCAGCAGGCAAAACAAAGGTGAATATGGCAACAATTCTCCTCTGCAATATGTCCTGTAGCATAAAATATGCTATAGAACATTCAAGTTTTTTGGACAGCATTGTAAAGGGTGTTCTGGCAATAAATCCTTCAAAAATGCTCACAATCTTATCTGATTTTTTAAAGGCAAATTTATACTCTGTTTTAGGCCTTGGCTTATAACCTGAAATATATATGCCTGACCAAAGGCATATAACACCTAGCAATACTAAAATAGTGTACCCTCTATACTCAAAAGAAAATTCAAGTCTGTTCAACAGATCTGCAATTGATTTTTTCATTAAGCCTCCTGTATATCAGGCAAGCAAAACAAATCCTCTAATTCCTTTAAATCAGTGTTTGAAAATTCATATTCCATGCATGACATTATCTGTTCTTTTGACAATCCATTTTTATTGGCAATATAACTCCCCTTTTCCTTATCAAATATGAAAAGGTCATTTATTTGAAAGGACATCCCTTCTTCATCAGCTATAACCTCAGCAACTTTATACACATACCTTTGTCCCGTTTCCCTGTCAAGTTTTATATGTACAACAATATCAACAGCATCTGCAACATCAAATTGCGCTTCTCTATAATCAGTATAAAAGCCCGTTTGCATAAGCAACTGTCTCAAGTCGTGGATCATGCGTCTTGTACTGGAGGAATGAAATGTAAACAAGCTGCCTCGGGCCTGTCTCAACATGGCCTTAATCATTTCAAAAGCCTCGTAGGAGTTTCTGACTTCCCCATATATAACTATATCCCTGTTAAGTCTGAAAAAAATCTCAGTTATATCAGAAGGCTTAAAATCTCTTGTGTACTGTAATTCAACGATATTCTTTTCAGGATAGTTTGTTGAAATATTCAATTCATGTATATTTTCTGCAAGTCCTATACTTATATCTGAATCCAGCTGCTTGATCAAAAGCTCGTCTGCCGCTGTAGTTTTTCCGGAGCCTTGCTCCCCGATGATCGCAACATTTCTCCTTCCTTTACCCGCAAGAAGTTCAATAATCCTGGCAATCCTGTCTTCAACGAATTTGCTCCTGTATTTCAGCAACTGTGCCTTGGAAGCAAACAGCCGTATATTTACTACATAATATTTTGATAGAGGAGGCCTGAGTGCAGTTACCCTGGCTCCGTTCTTCAGCATGGCATTTACAAGAGGATACCCGGCATTTATTTCTTCCTTGGCAGTTGATGTAAGCCTGTTCTCAATAACCTTCCTGTAGCTTTCCTCACTCTTAAAAACAAATTTCCGGTTTGGTATATGCCTTTTTATTCCGTTATATTGAATCCATATGTAATCACTTCTTGTACAGGCAACTTCATTCAGCTTTGGATCAAAGACAAGCTCGTCCAATATTCCATAGCCATATATCTCCTGATATATAATCTGGGCAAGTTTTTGAAGCTTTGTATCAAAATCGTCCTCACGGCTTATGGAATACCTCGCCAGGTAGTTCCCGATTTCTTGATCAATGGGTCTGTCAGCCTTATATGCATTATCTCCGGCATATATGTTATCATAGTAGTTTATGTGATACTCTCCCAGGAGCTGATCAATATTATCCCGGCTTACCATCTCGGTCTTTTCTATAAGCATAAAGTATATGCTGTTTATAACAAATTCTCTTGCTTGTGTACTTCCATCAATTGCAAGGTGCTTTTGTGCCTGCCTTATTTCCTCCAGATATCCTGACCTCCCCAGATGAATCTCGTTTATGTTTGGAAGATCACTTATCCTCAATTCCTCTTCTATATAGCTCATAAGCTCACTCAGGCATATTTTCTGTAATAATATCATGTTATCTCCTTTCATTATTTTGGTATAAACCCCCACATACCTTTATATTCATCAGAACAGTACACTCACCTTAGTTCGGGACTATTCCCTTAACCGCCAAAATCCTTTAATCCACCCGATGAAACTTTTAGAGGTTGCTTTTTCACCAGCATCTATTTCTAGAGTCATCATCAGATACCTGATAATTTTACTTATAGACGTATTAAATACAGTATCCAACTGCATATATTTGTATAGGCTGCCCCGGTTGTTCATTTCTTGAAGAATTGCACAGTGCTCAAGAGTAAAGAGTCTTTCCGGACCTATTTTACGCTTAATATCTATTGCCTTGGGATAAATGCTTCGGTATTGGGATATTAAATTGACACTCTGCTGATAAGTTACTGCCAAAATTTGCCTGTCAGGCTTTATGTCCATAATACTTTCAATATCTTGACAGTATAGTTTAATGACCATGTCCGCTCTCTCAAGTACAAGTCTTGTAAGCACATTTTCAGCTTCAGAGGCTGCATCTACAAGAACCAAGTCAAATGAGTCTTTCAGCCTTCCAAATAAATCAGCATATTTAGTAATATTTTTTGAAGCATAGCTGTTTGACATTTTATAGCTGCCAAGAAAAAACAGTTTTTCTGAATTTGGTATGATGCTGAAAAAATGCTCTTCTGTTATCCCACAGTTTACAAGCTCTTCAAGGCCTGCTGCAGACGCTGAAACATTCAGCAGCCGGTAAAGTGAACTGGACTTATAGTTAAGACAGCAGACCAAAATTCTGAGATTTCCGCTCTCCGCCATATGTCTGGCCAGCATATACGCAACAATCGATTTTCCTGATCTCCTTGTGTGAGACCAAACTGCAAGTACCTTTCCCATATGCTCCCCCGTAAAATTAAAGTAGAACGCTAATTCTGACTTTCGTCACAATACAGCTCATAGATTAATCTCCCCTCTGCCAGGGAAGAATAAATCTTTTGTCTTTCTGTTTCTCCCAATACAAGCATTAAATATGCAGTCCTGGAATTTATTCCGGACTTTGTATCAATTGAATTTCCGTTTTCGTCCAGAACATCCTCAACTCTTATTTTCCTTAAAACTGTCTCAGGCATTTGACGTGATTCCCTATTTATTAGTATGTCAATGTATGAGCCTCGCTTAATCAAGTTTGCAAGCCGTTCTTCAATATTTGCCGGCAAAGTGATTATCCTTGCATCACTGCTGAACCAATCTTCTCTGTGTATCAGGTCAGACTTCCTAAAGTAATCACTTTTGCTGATACTTCTTGACAATTTTTTACCTATAACCATACTTGCGTCCTTCTCCATGGATTGATTGAAGGCAGTATACTGAATAAGTTTGGTTCGTATGTGTTCTGCACCAATGACTGTACCCGATGGGATATCCCCTGCTGCAATAATGGCTGGTATATATTCCTTCATGTCAAGGGGATATTTTTTAAAGATATATGTGAGAATAAAAGTATTAAGTATTAGAAATATTCCCATAGTAATAAGTATCGTTTTTATTATTATTCGTTTTCTCATATCTGTTACTCCACTTGTCTGTAATTTTTTTCAGCCCCTGCCAGGGCTGCGATTTGGGAGGTTGAATTGTCTTGTCAACAATATGGGCAACTGCCATACCAAACCGGTCACTGGATTTGCCCCCAAATCTTAGTGGTTCTCCGAAGCCGCTGTACATCCATTTGAGATATATCCATTGATCATACGGAACCTCAAAAAGGCTTGATAGAGAAACAAGTTTTCCGAGATGCTCCTCAGTATTACTATTTGAGATAGCACCCTGCAGGATGTCACCGGAACTTAATTCTCCTTTGTAGAATTTGTTGACTATAAATGATGTGCCCGAAGAACAGGATGAAGCCAGCTCTTTCACTTCAATCCGTTCCCCCAATCCTGATATATAATATGGGTTCATATCACATATCAGAAAAATGTGACTTAGGACGTGCTCAATCATCTTGAGGATTGACAGATCAGCATCAATTAAAATAAATGAAAATTGATCCTGAAGCTGAGAGAATTGCTTATAGATTATTAAAGGATCAGTATGATCAATAGGATACTCTTTTAGGTTTGAATCATTTTTGGGGTCTGGATTAACAAAGTCTCTATAGTTTATGTAAAATAATTTTGAATCAAGCTTCACGGGTTTTGATAGGATTCCGGCCCTTTCAATTGTATAGCCTCTGGCCAAGGCACCTGAATGACTTAAATCCACAATGCAAACTGTTGCCTTCCTTGTTTTCGCCAGATACTCTGCTACGGCACCGGTTATTGTCGAAACACCTGCACCACTCACTCCTGAAAACGCAAATATTCTTGTGAGACTATTCCTGCCTGTATTTATGCAGCCTGGGGGTCTGCTCACATTGTAAAGTGCAACTTTCCCAAGGTCCCTGCGCAATTGGGACACACTGCTGTACCTCTTTGAAGGCTTTGTTTGAATACATTTATTTAAGATTTCAAACAATCCCAAGGACATACATTCCATGTATTCACTATCGCTGTAAAAATCAGCACATTGCAGAGGATGCCTGCCTATAAGCAGTTGTATCAAAGTGATCCCAAGAGAATATATATCAGTGCTTATTGAAGTTCCCTTTCCCAAATATTGTTCAGGAGCAGCATAACCTCTTGTGCCAATAAAGCCTGTTTTAAAACTGTCTGTTTCTCCTTCGCTTGCTGGAATTTCACCGTTGGCTGAATACATGGAAACCCCAAAGTCAATAAGCTTTATACAGCCATCCTGTGTAAGAATAATATTATGCGGCTTCATATCCCCATAAATCACGGCATTGGGCTTTTGTCCATGCAGATACTCCAGTACGCTGCATAACTGCATACCCCAATCTGCAACCTTTTGCTCCTGGCACGGTCCGTCGTTCTCCAACACCTGCAGTAAGCTTTTTCCTTCTATGTAATCCTCGATTATGTATATTTTACTTTCATCTTCGTAGACATCGACAATTCTGGGCAGTGCAGGATGGTTCAAGCGTTTTAATATTACAGGTTCCAGATAGCCGCTGATAGAGGCCGCTCCGTTTTTATTTATTTCCTTTATAGCCCAATAGTTTTTAAGAGCCAGGTTTTCAGCCAGGAATACCTCCGCACAACCGCCATGCCCCAAGGATTTTATATATCGATATTTTTGAAAAATTATATTGTTCTGCATATAATTCTTCCTCCATGAATAATGAGAATTAAAGCCGATGGAATATTACTGAAATGTTTTACATTTTGCTGTATAGAAGTCTAATAAAAAAAGAGATGAAATTTGTGAATTTAACAAAGGGGGAGATTTATTATGTGTCAACTAATATGTATTAATAAATGGGTTAAGATATTAAAGAAATATTAAATACTCTTGAAATTTTAAGGAACTAACATTCAGAAATTGAATAGATTTGAAATCAAGTAAATATAACCTTGTGTTGCATTTCTATAAACATATAATTGTGTAAATTATTTCTATTAATGTAAATTATAATGTATAAATTAACAAAATGCAACAATTATTTTTAAAATTTTATATTTTCCTTTATATTTTATATTTTTTCTCACTGTTACCACCTTTTAAACAGCACCGCAGGTTAATTTACTAATAATACGCCAGCTCTTAAACTCCTTCAAGATTAAAGTCCGGTATATATTGTGTGTCCGCAGATTGCCTCTCCTGTACATAGCCTTCTTCAAGTCCCAACTTGTAAAGGTGCCCAACTACTCGCTCATATTCCTTTCTGGTAATTGGCCTATTGATCTCAGGGTACTTCTCCGCAGCATAAAAGGGTGTATATTGACTCATTAATGATACATACACACTCTTCGGAACATTTTTGCTTATCCAATTGAGTACGTTTATACTCTCCTTAGTATGCCCCGGAAGAATCAGGTGCCTGATAATAAGGCCTCTACGGATGATTCCTGAAGCATCCAGTACCGGACTTCCAACCTGCCGGTACATCTCAAGAACAGCCTCTTGACTTACCTGGGGATAATCTTTTGCCTTTGAATACTTAAAAGAAGTATCGCCCTCTGAATATTTCATGTCAGGCAAATATACATCTATCAAGCCTTCCACAGTTTTTAAAGCGGCAACGCTTTCATACCCGCTGGAGTTATAGACAACGGGAACAGTCAGTTTACCTGCCGCTTTTAATTCACCAAGCACCCGGGCTATGACCTGCACGTAGTGGGAGGGATTCACCAGGTTTATATTATGTGCACCTTTATGAATAAGCTCGGTCACTATTTCCCCAAGCCTTGCTTCAGTTATCTCTTTTCCAAAATGTTCCTGGCTTATATGAAAGTTCTGGCAATATACACATTTCAAGTTGCAGCCTGCAAAGAAAATAGTGCCTGATCCCCTTGTCCCACTTATACAAGGCTCTTCCCACATATGTAAAAATGCTCTTGCAACTTTTAGCTGTTCAGTAACTCCACAAAATCCTGCTTCGACTTTTCCGTTTTTATTGCAATTTCTCGGACAGCTATTACAAAGGTTGGTCATCTTTAATCTCCATAAGAACAATTTACCAGGCAAGGCAATATCCGCTTAAGACTAAGGGGCCTGGACCTATTGCCTGTTTCGTCCTGATATAATGTATTTACATTCCCGGTAAATAAAAATATAATAAAACTTAAGTATCCATTAGTCAATAGTAATTTCCGGAGGATTTACCCCATGCAGCTTAAGACTGTTGCTTTCGCAGAAAGAAAAAGTGTTTTGCCTAAGAATATTTTTCTTGCAATTATATATATATTAGTTTTGGTTTGTCTGGCTATTGGTGCTGTTTCCTTCATTTCAGCCTGGAAAATTACCCACCCTGCCAAGATAACAACTCCACAGATTTCGTCAAATATTGCACCCGACTACAGGAATGTAAGCTTTTACTGCAGTGAGTCCAAGGAAAAAATAAATGGCTGGTTTTTTCCCTCCTTAGGTTCAAAGACCACTGTGCTGATGATTCACAGCTATGGAAGGAACAGGCTGCAGTTTGATGAGGACACCTTCAGGCTCATATCCCGCCTGAACAATGAAAAGTTAAATGTACTTACAATTGATTTGCGAGGTTCAGGCAACTCGGCAGGTTCCATGTCCACCTTCGGCAAGAATGAAACCACCGATGTTTTAACCGCCATAAAATACTTAAAGCAGCAGGAAACGGAAAACATCATACTTATGGGGTTTTCCACCGGGGCTTCCTCCTGTCTTTCCGCAATTTCAAAGTCCCCATACAGGGACAGTATACTCGGAGTAATAGCCGACAGCCCTTATGCCAAAGCCGATAATTTTATTGACTTTGCCATCGAAGAGTATAGCTGGCTGCCGGAGTATCCGTTCAAATTTACCATAGGCTTTATTGCTAAAATGCTTGCAAAGGTCAATGACGAAATGGATATTATTCCTCAAGTGCCTGCAATAGTTCCTACTCCTATATTATTGATTGACGGCATACAGCCCGGTCCAAGTGCCTCCGACAATACCAGACTGTTATACGAACTGTATTTCAGGAAAAGTCCCGTACCGGCTCATTACTGGAATTCCGGCGCAAAGGAGTACGGGCAGAGCTTTATCACTGCCCCTGATAAATACATGGATACGGTGGTGGAGTTTATTAAGGAGTGTGTGGAGGCGAAGGGGAAGTAGCCATGATAACCGGTCAGCTATTTTACATTTGTACTGTCTAGCTTTCTTAATTTGCTGCAATTCTTAATTCTCAGTTATAATTTGATATTATATATCAAATTATAAAACTTAAATATTATACAAAAGTCTGCTTATATACTGGGATTCAGCGAAAATAAACTGCAGCACTCCCGAAATTGTAACATATTTATTAGTGGATACATCTGCTGGTTTTCTGTCGTTAAATAAGTTATATAGTAAGTGATGCTTCATTTTATCTATTTCGCCCCTACCAATAACATTTTCAATATCATATCCTGCAGCAGCCCTTAGCAACTCCCAAATATCTCTTTGCTTCTGCGGATTAAATAAATAGAGTTCATAATCGATATTGAACGATTCCTGATGATAAATGCTTCCCATACCCTTTTCAATAGCATCTTTATTCTCAGCTAGAAAAGGTGTCCATATCTTAATATTATTCTGCAAATCGGTTATTATATGAGAACAATATCCGTATATAAAATCATTTTTTTCACCAAAGTTATAAATTTGTAAAAAATTAAGAACATGTGATAGCCATTCCTGATTATTTGTTATATTACCCCACTTTTCATCCCCAATACAGAGATGGCTTATCTTTTTTAAATCACTATGATAGTTGTCCAAAAAATGAACAGCATCTGGTGCGATAGCTCCCAGCATAAAGTCACCGGGTTTCTTGATTTGACGCGTGCTTTTTATTATGTTATGTGCAATAAATAAATGTGTCATAGCAAAAGGCATGATACTTCCCCTTATTAAGTCTGTAACAAATTATTAAATCTTTTTCGGCTAATTTATACCCTCAATATAATTAATAAATTCACTATCGATATTACTGTCACAGTTATTTATTATATCATTAAGTTGATTAATTGACGAACAGCTAACCAATGCTATGCCATTAATTTGATTACTTGTAATATACCCGTTTATTACTGCTGTTGGTGATAATCCATTCTCTTCACAATACTTTTTAATATAATTAAGCCTTCTTATGTTTACATCTGTTGCTATTCTGTGTTTAAGAAAGCTGTCCAGATTGTCTAATCCCTCAGCTATGGCTTTTTGAAAAAAACCTTTCGCCTGTGAGGTATACGCCATACAAACAAGATTATTCTGTTTTATATGATCATAAGTATCTTTATCCATATGTGTAGTAGTACTGTCGTTCCACATTGTCTCTGTATATTCGGCAATTGACCACCATGTTTGAATCAGTGTCAACGGCCTGTACCCATGCTTATTTGCATAAAGATTTGCTGAAATAATTCTTTCGGACGACCAGTTGCATACTCCCAGCCCACGTACATTTCCCTGCCTGCATATAACTTGAAGTGTTTCCATGATCTCCTCCACCGGCCTTTGAGGCTCGTCCCTGTGCAGCAGGTAAAAATCAACTGTTTTGCTCATGAGTGCATCCTGGCTTTCTTTTAATTCCTCTACAAGGTTGTCTTTATTAAGATTAATAATAAATTTTTTCCCTTGATTCCTAACCCCGCCTTTTGTTGATATATATACCTTATTTCTGATTTTACGAGACTCAAGCCACCTACCTATTGTTTTCTCACTAACCCCACGTCCATTTTCTACCCACTCATAATAATTCCGGGCAGTATCCAGTAGGTTCCCTCCTCCAGCAATAAACAGATCAAGCATTTCAAAAGATTTTTCCTCTTCTATACGTGTTCCAAATCTTCCTGTACCTAATCCAATTTTTGATATATTTACATCATACTTATTAATATATTTCATCTTCTACTCCCACAAAGATAGTATTTTAAAAGATAGTTATTTCTGATGCTGCACCATTCTATTTTCTGGAACCGCGTAAAGTATGGTTTCGTGAATATTCATATAACTTCTCACATATAAAGAATAAAAGGGATACTTTTCTTTTATTATAAGGGGGATTTCCCAAAAATCTTTCTCTGTATGATATATTGCAACCGCTAGAACTGGTTTGCAATTCCTTATTATAAAATCCGCCCCGGCAAGAACGCGCTGTTCAAAACCCTCTACATCAATTTTAATGAA
The DNA here is from genome assembly GCA_023400235.1 of Bacillota bacterium. Taxonomy (GTDB): domain Bacteria; phylum Bacillota; class Clostridia; order Acetivibrionales; family DSM-1351; genus Ruminiclostridium. Next base: position 177,868 of record JAEXFI010000005.1, on the reverse strand, counting down.
TGTAGGCCAAATATTGGATAAAAGTCCATCAAGAGTATTGCAATCTACTTCTGCCCCTCCATCAGAGCATATCACAGAATTTTCATTTCCGTAGTTTTGTATGCCAACAACCCCAGTTGAATTGCTCAAGGCACAATGTACGATACGTACCCTATCCTCGTTATATTTACTTTTCTTTTGCTCTAAGACTTTGATATATTGGGGGTCCGGCTCAATGGCAAAATAATTGGAAAAACAGAAATCATTATTTCTCAAAAAAGTATCCATCACCTCACCCTTAAAGGCTCCGCAATCTATAAAAACCTCATTATCACTCTTACAATAGGTATCATATGCAAAATACTGTTGCTGCAGAGGTAACGCTGGTATGGCAATATTGATATTATCCCCCAGGTACTCCATTATTTTAAGATATGTTTCTTTAGAGTCATTATCCGATAAGCTTTCATAGACTTTCTCTATGTTATCTGCATTATCCTTTATAAATTGTACGTCTGGTGAGATTAAAAGCTTCTGCGTAGAAAATAATTTTTTGTTATTTCTTAGGTCTGTTATATGTATGACTTTTAAATATCCCAGACCCAAAATATAGTTTTTTATCTCATCATATAGGCTCCCTTTTTGAAGCATACAAACAACAACCAGATATTTATGGGCATTCTTTAATGTCTCCGGTTGTTGAACCTGCACCCCCATAATAACCGTTTCGTGTTTTAGCTTGTTTTTATCAAAAAAACATACGGGCTCCATGCCATAATCTTGCATCAGCTCGCAAACCATAGCCCCGCAATAACCTGCTCCATATATTATTATAGGCTCATCAATATTTAAATCATTATAACAGCAATTGTAATAATGCTCTGTTGAATGTCTATTTAAAATATTCATCAGCTCTTCCATACTATTTCTCCAAAAACGGATACATATCATCAAATTCTGCGGCTTTTAAGGAGCCGTCCGGCATAACTCTTGAAGCTATGCGAGGTGCTATATCATAAAACTCGCTGAGGACTACTTCGCATATTACAGGTGTATCCTTCCTCATTATCTCTCTAAGCGCAGCTTCGATATCGTCACCTTCATCAATTCTGGCACTCTCGAGACCGTATGCTTCAGCAACAGAACAAAAATCCGGCATACATAAGCCGCTGTCCGGGCCTACCCCTAAAAACCTATCGTTCATATAATTATGCTGATTATGCCTAATTAAAACATATCCATTATTTTTAAAGATGAACATTTTTATTGGTAAATTATTATATTTTATGGTTGCCAGTTCCTGTATGTTCATTTGAGCACTTCCATCACCCGTCAATACTACGGTATGATTACTAATAGTTGACGCACCTACTGCTCCGGCCCAAAAGCCCATACAAGAGAACCCACCCGATATTAGGTATCTCTGAGTTCCTTTTAGCTTGATTGCCTGTGAAACTATATTGCACACACTTCCTGTATCAGTAAGTATAACGGAATCATCATATAAGTGTTCTGATAACTGTTCGACAAAATAATAAGGATTGAGGGGCTTTTCTTTTCTATATGAATCAAGCACAACCGGGTATTTATCCACCAGCTCCTTACATTGATTCAGCCAACTGGTATTCTGGTGAGTTTCCTTACAGCTTGAGAGAACAGCCTCAATAAAAAGCCTGATGTCTCCATTTATTTTAATATCAACCGGTACATCTGACTTTGCCAGTTCCATCCTGTCAACATCCACCATTACCTTTTGGGCCTTCCCTCCAAAGTCTTTTGGATAGTATCCTATTGTGGATACCGACAGCCTGCTGCCCAGGATAATAAGCAAATCACATTGCTGAATTATAAAGTGGGAAGCCCTTGTCCCATAAGCTCCAGGCCTGCCCATAAAATACGGATTATCAGAATTAATTGCATCAATACCCCCTCTGGAGGTAACAACAGGTATCTGCAAAGATTTACTGAGTTCCTCCAGTGCTTCAACGGCATTTGCGCTTCTTACTCCATATCCGGCCAGTATCAGAGGCTTTTTTGCAGAAGAAAGCATTTGAACAACAGTTTGAATTTGTTCCTCCGGTATATCTGAGCAATGGCTGGTTTCATACTTTTTACCTGAGGCTTTTTCAAGTGCACTGTCCGGTACTTGTCTGTTTTGAATATCCACAGGTACATCCAGCCAAACCGGGCCTTTTCTGCCGCTCATTGCAAGCTCATATGCCCTCTCCATATGCTCAACAATATCCCCTTCGTTCATAACGGCTGCAAAATATTTGGTTATAGGTGATACTATAGGCTCCAGGTTCAAGCTTTGAGTGCCATGCTGGCGGATTCCCGTATCAATTTCATATTGCAGCAATTTTGAAGATGACTGGCCTGACAGTATAAAAACCGGTGATGAATCCAAATAAGCCTGGGCAACCCCTGTTATGGCATTAGTGGCTCCGGGTCCGATTGTAACTAAACAAACACCCGGTACTTGTCCCAAACGTCCACACATGTCAGCAGACATTGCTGCTGCCTGTTCATGATGATTACATACGACTTTTAATCTCTCATTCCGCTTCAAGGCATCTGTCAAAAACATGGCGGAGCTACCTGATACCATAAATACAGTTTCACAGCCTTTTTTTTGTAGAAAATCAAATATATATTCTGAAACATTCATCTTGAGTTCTCCATTCTTTACTGATATTCAATAAATTTTCAGTTATAAAAATTTCAGTAAAACTACCTTTATGCAACTACTCTTAAGGGCAATCAACTTTTTCTAAGAATAAAAAAAGTCCGTACTCCGCTTTTTCAACTTAATACTTCTTGGAGGTGAGTACACCTCATATGGCATAGTATCATTTACAATTATGGCACCTGCCCCGACCAATGTTGCCAATGATAACCGTACATATGGATGTATTGTTGAATTCAGCCCGAGAAAACATCTATCTTCACTTTTTACAAGACCACCCAATGTAACTCCGGGGGCAAAGTAGCAAAAATCCCCTATGACAATGTCGTGAGATATATTACAACCCAACAGCATAATATTTGAATTACCAATCCTGCATTTTGTTCCTATTATTACACCCTGCAAAATAATATTGCCCTCTCCCAGAACAGATGATTGTTGAACTACAGCTGATTTATGAATATAATTTTGAATATGATAGCCTCTGCATTTTAAATCTCTAAATTTAAATTGTCTGAATTTACTCATGGATTTGAACCCCACGGTAAGAATTATATCACATTCAGAAGGCGGATATACTCTATCCAGATCATCGTCTGCTATAAGTGGAAGCCCCAAATAAGTATCTTCTATACAAAATTCTCTACTTGCGCAAAATGCAACAATTTGTCTACTATTATCCTCTCTGATTAGCACGAACAATTCTTCTGCGATGCCTTCTGTACCCCATATAACTACCGGTTTCATAATATCACCCCGAAATTTAAATTTTATGTTAGACTATTTCTTGTCCGAATCATGTCTGAAATTTCCTTCGCTCTCATATGCTCCTGAAGCAGATACTTGTTATATAAATTTCTCCCCTGATATCAGAGTCTAGCAGTTACTTGATATGTTAAACTTCCTACCTTTTCTATATGCCTCATCAACCAACTCCTGAACTTTTAGTGCATCTTTAAAACTTGGCAATACATTTGATTTGCTTCCTGACCATACCTGATTTGCAAAAGTAGTCAGTGCCGCTGTGTGAGCAGATTGGAAATAGCCCAATGAGTCTTTGGCTTTTGAGAAAAATAATGGCTTCGTAATGTCTTCAGTTGCAAAATATGTAACAGAATTACCCGAGTTATAGTCATAATGAATTACCTTGTAGGGATTCTGCATGTATAATTTCAAGCTCCCTTTTTCACCGAAAATTTCAACACAATTTCTCTGAGTTTCTTCTGCACTTATTCTTGACACTTCAATATTTCCCCACAGCCCCTTCTCAGTAACAACATTGCAATAAGCATATTCATCTACTTCACTGCGATTAGAAAAATGAATTTTCAGTTCTGCATTTATATCAACTATCCTACCATAGGTGTTTCTGAATATGAAGTTTGCCAGATCAATCAAATGAGTCCCGGAATCTAATAACGCCCCTCCCCCGGATTGAATGGAATTTTTCCAGCCCTCTCTTTTAACATTCAAGTAAGATCCATGATACATTGAAAATTTGAAATTTATCAGATTCCCAATCAGTTCCTCTTCCAGCTTTGTTTTTATAATGTGTACAGCAGGTATGAATCTTAATATAAAAGCAACCCCGTTAAAAACACTGTTTTCCTCAACTAATTCTACCATCTTACGTGCAGTAGCTATGCTGTCCGATAATGGTTTTTCACAATATATCGGCATTTTTCTTTCAGAAAAATACTTTACATACTCAAAGTGGATATCATTAGGTGTACATATGTCAACGAAATCTATATGCTCATTTATAAATAATTCATCTGAATCAGTGTAATTCTTGATACCATGTAAATTAATTTGTTGTGACTTCCTTGTCAGCGCTGCTACAGGTTGAATTATATACTTCAGGTTATTACGTATATTAGCGTCAAAAGCAGCCAGAAGGTGTGTCTTTGAAATCTCTCCCAGTCCCACTATTGCAAACTTTACTTCATTCATTTTTGCTCTCTTCCCTCCGGTATAAAATAATATACGAATGAAATATGATTCATATAGCTTCTTAAATAAACTTTATAATCTTTAAACATTGATTTAATCAGCAAAGGTATCTCCCATAAGTCCCAGGTTTTATGATACGCTGCTACTGCCAGTATAGGCTTGTATTTCTTTATCGTTTCAGAACATCCCTTTATTGCTTCCAGCTCAGAGCCTTCAATGTTCATCTTTATATAGGTGGCTTTATTTCCGTTAAGTATATTATCAATTGTAACTGTTCTCACCGGCTCTTTGCCCAAACTGCTCATAAAGCTGCCTGGACCCTCCAGCTTGTAAAGAGTATCTACACCAGCCCTATCTGCAACAGCGCATTCGAATAATCCAATTTTATTTCTTGTTTCCTCTGTAAGAGTAGAAACATATTGTGACAGAGCTTTAAAGTTTGTGCTATCAGGTTCAAACGCATAATATTTGCCAAAGGCCTTGTTTAAGCTCAAAAAAGTTTTTAATGATATTCCGTTGAATGCTCCACAATCCACAAATATCTCATTTTGAACCGGTTTGCACAATTCCGGCTCAAAATACTGATAATCCTGCTTTAAAGTTGGAATTTCAATACTATCATCCAGCATTCTGAATTTAACAATCTTGTAGTATGTTTCCTTCGAAAAATCATCAGCTAACATCTCAAATACTTCTTTGAGATTATCGTTTTTTTCTTTCATAAGATAGACATCTGAGCAGGATGGCAGGTTATACCTGTCCCCTAAAAAAAGCTCATAGCAGTTTCTGAAAAATGTATAATCAACAATATTTCTAATACCTAGCTCCTTAAGCCTTTTATGAACTCCTGTATGTCCACCAATCCTCAACGCCTCGTCAAAGCTTTTACAATATCTCTTTCCATCAGTATTTATTGTTACAATTACTAAAATATCTTCTCCGAATGTTTTTATAACACCTTCAGGTGACAGTACATCAATACCTTCGCATTTCGTACTCCATTTTTTTTGATCTCCGTCAATAAAAGCAGAAGGGGTAATATCATATTTTCTTAAATAGTGCAGAAATGCAATCCCTGCACTTCCTGCTCCATATAAAATAATATTTGAAAAAACACTCAGATTTTTTCTAAGGCTTTCAATACTTACCTTACTTTTATCAAATGCTGTATTAAATTCTTGGAACAAAGCTTCTAGCAATTTACCACCTCTTTTATACTGCCTGTGATACTTTGCGGATCAAGTCCATTAAGTTTCAGCAGATATTCCCTGCTTCCGGTGACAGGCGCAAATTCATCTCTTACTGCAAATGCCTTAAATTTTACAGAAGAATGCACAGACTGTTTCAAATATGCTGCTGTTTTAGCACCGAGCCCGCCTACAACGCTGTGCTCCTCAATTGTAAATAAAGCATTATACTTATCGGCGCATTGGGAAATCGTATCATAATCCAGAGGTTTGATAGTATGCATGCTGTACAGGCTTGCGGATATACCCTCAGCTTCCAGCAAATCACATACTGATAGAGTATCCTTTACCATAGTTCCCGCAGCAAATATTGCTATATCCTTACCTGATCTTATTTCAACTGCCTTACCTATCTTAAAGTCTATTTTTCTCGTATGAACCACAGGATCAATACTTCTTCCAATCCTTATATACATCGGAACCTTCGTTTTAGATGCACAGATTACAGCTTCTCGCATTTCCACAGGATCACAAGGACAAATAACCTGTAAATTTGGAACAGCACTCATCATTGCAACATCTGACAACGAATGATGGGTTGGTCCCGCAGGTCCATAGGCAAATCCTCCTCCTACACCCACCATAACAACCGGATTTTCTTGATAGCAAACATCCAGAAATATCTGTTCCATAGCTCTCATGGTCATAAAGCTTACGACATTATAAGCAAAAGGTTTATAGCCCATAGCTGCCAGACCGGCAGAAAAAGAGATAAAATTTTGCTCAGCGATTCCCACATTTACAAACCTTTCTCCAAACTCTCTCTCAAAGGCTTCAAAAACGCTGAAGCCTGTGTCACCGATAACCAGCATTACTTTACTATCCTGCCGCGCTAATTTTGTAAGCGTATCTACAAATGTTTTCCTCATGCTTTAAGTTCATCCATAATGATTTTCAGCTGCTCGTCATTAGGAGACTTAAAATGCCACTCAAGGCGATTTTCCATAAAAGATACACCTTTTCCCTTTATCGTGTGCGCAATTATAACAGCGGGTTTGTCAAAATCTGATTTAGAAGCTTTTAAAAACGTATCATATATTTCGTCATAATCATGTCCATCAATATCAAATGTTCTGCAGCCAAAAGCCCTGAACTTTTCACCGAGGTCTCCCATATTCATGACCTGTTCATCTCTTCCATAACTTTGAAGCCTGTTCCTGTCCACTATGGTTACTATATTACCTAGGCTAAAGCGGGATGCAAACATTGCACTTTCCCATATAGACCCTTCGTTGCATTCACCATCTCCAAGCAATACATAGACTTTACCGGTATTTTTATTAAGCCGTTTTGCATATGCCATACCTAGACCCACACCCATCCCATGTCCCAACGACCCGGCAGAGGCTTCAATCCCAGGAACTACAAATTTACGGGTGTGCCCGGCGTAATTCTCGCCGTTTACAGTGTGCAACTCCAGGTGTTCCATTGGAATAATACCTTTCTGTGCTAAAACTGCAAACATTGTAGCTGCAATGTGCCCTTTACTTAAAATAAAAACATCCCTGTTCGGGTCGTTTAAATTATCCTTTGATATATTTAAAATACGGGTATACAATACCGATAAAATGTCAACACAGGAATAGCCTCCTCCAATATGAGAATCGTTGGTGCGGTTAAGCATTTTTGCAGCATTTATGCGTACAGCCTTTGCAAAATCTTGTGGCTTCATTAAATCCTCCTATAATAAATAATATATGTAAGAACCTATATTACTGCATAGCAAACGGTTTCTATGCCAAGGTCTGAATGATGCCTAATAAATAATTTATAATCAGGAACGTACTTTTTTATTAAAAATGGAATATCCCATAAGTGATATGGTTCGTGATACACACATATAGCCAATTTAGGCTTATGTACCTTTATAACTTCTTCGGCCCCTTCTAAAGCTTTAATTTCAGCTCCCTCAATATCCATTTTAATAAAAGTTATAGGTTTTTTTGAATGTTCATCTAATCTCACGACCTGTCCAATGTCATCAGCAAATAGATTAATATTAGATGAAGATATATTTGAGCTGTACTTAATCTTTTCAGTTTTATCATAAATCCCTAAGTTGTATGGGAGTATTTTACTCTTAACTTCGTCGTCCAATTCAGCAATATTATGGCACAATATGTCATAATTATTTTTGTTTAATTCATAGGCTATGACTCCATCAAATCTATAATTTACTTTTTCTAAAAAATATCTGACGGTATCTCCATCATAGGCACCAGCATCCACAAATATTTCATTTTCAGTAAGTGTAACTATTTCTTCTATAAAATATTGATTATCAGATTTTATATTTTGGTGATTGTTAGTATTATACTCCAAAATTGAAGTAAACCATTTTTTAACGATTTCAACAACAATTTCTTTGGACTTGTCATCTTCCAAAATATCCAATAAAGAACACACCTTATTTTTAAGCAATTCATTTGTTGTGGTCCCTAGATATAACCTTGTTTTTAAAATAATATTGGCCATAACGATTGAATAAAATGTCATTGAATCTAGCTGTTTTTTTATTTCTGAATATCGGCTTCCAGTAATCAATATAAAAATATCTTTCTTGTATAATTTTAACTCATCTAATGAAATGCATCTAATTCCATTGTAGACTTCCTTATCCCACAGACTTTTATTATTGTCACAGAAAAAGTCTATTTTGATATTTATTGATTTAAGATAGTCTGCTAATTCTCTGCCAACTCCACCAGCACCAAAGATACAAATGTATTTAGCCGCTTTCACCTTATTTATAAGTTCATCAATACCCCCTTGAATATTTCCCCAATTATCATCAATAAATTTACGAATTACTAATCCATAGTCAACCATCTCTATCTTCCTTTCATATATTTATTAATATAAAAATCACATACAGCATCTGCATCTTTTCCTGCACATATTTCCTTATGAAATTCCGCCGTCTGCTGTACGGTGTCTTCCAATGCTAATCGCGGAAACCAGCCAAGCATTTGCTTGGCTCTTGTACTATCCAGTTTTAAAATATTTGCCTCAGCAAAATGTTTTATTGGTATATAAACATATGTAGCATTTTCAAAATAACCTGATAACATTTCAACAATTGAGCCCACCGATATAAATGAAGCCTCATGCGGGCCAAAATTGAAGGGTAGGCAATATTTATTGTCATTATTCAGCTTTTCCCCCAGTAATAAATATCCATACAACACATCCAATATATTCTGCCAAGGCCTGATTGCGCTTACATTTCTCAACTCAGGCTGCTTTTTGCAGAGAAAGCTGTCTATAACATATGGCAATAATCTTTTGGTATTGAAGTCTCCGCCGCCGATTACGTTACTTGCTCTGGCAGTGGCCAGATTTATTCCCAGGTTGCTCAGAAATGTTTTATAATAACTTTGAGCAACCAACTCCTGGCATGCCTTGCTTGTGGAGTATGGGTCAGCCGCTCCGAGAGGAGCCTCCTCTTTATATGCAGTACCATCGCCATTGTTTTCGTAGCATTTATCACTGGTTACTACTACTACTGTTCGTATTGTATTTGATTCTTTGATACATTCCAAGATATTGGCTAGTCCCACAACATTTGTCTGGTAAGTTTTTAGAGCATTGTTAATTGACACATCAACATACGCCTGTGCAGCTAAATGAAAAACTATCTCCGGCTTAATTTGCCTTATATACTCTTTTGTTTTGTCAAAATCAGCTATATCAGTAAAGCATGTCTCTACCCGGGCTTTTGTAAGCCTTTCATATAATGAATTTTCTTCATAGCCGATAGAAATGCCAGAAACCTCAGCTCCTAAAGACAGGAGCATTTTTGTTAACCAGGCCCCTTTATATCCTGTATTACCAGTTATTAAAACTTTTTTCCCTTTGTAAAAGTCCATAGGCCACCTTTAATCCCACTTTGGAGAGAACACTTCTGTTCTTTGATCAAATGCGTGTTTCCTGTTCCAATTAGCAAAAGAAGATTGATAACAGGCCTTGCATGGATCATACATTTCATCTGTATTAACTCGCTTTCTCCAGTCCATTAATTCAGAACTATTCCATGCACTCTCAAAGTCGCTGTATTTATCAATATGAAATAACTTTATGGAATTGGACATACAGGCCCGCACATACCCATCTGAACCCAGGAAGAAATCCCTGTAAGTTGTAAAGCAATCCTTATGAGCTTTATCTCCTGCAACATCACAACCTTTTATATAAGGCAGCTTTATGAGTATATTACGTTCTTGTGCTATTTTAGTAGCTTCTTCAAAAACAGATTTTACCTTATCCATCTCGTCAATCAGAATTTCCTTTGCCATCTCCTCCTCAAAAGCTGTTAAGTAAACAACCTTTACTTCCTCTATTCCAATATCGGAAGCCAAACGGACAAGGTCAGGTATTTCATGCAGATTTCTCTTCATTGCGGTAAATACAAAATTGATGTAAGGAAAGCGTAAATCAGCATCCTTCTTAATCTTAACAATTTCTTTCAAAGAGGATACAATTCGATTAAAATCAGAGCCACTGCGGATTTCCGAATTCGTCTTTTCATTTGCGCCATCCAAGCTAACCGCAAAAACATCAACCTCACAATCAAAAATATGTTTTGTCAATTTGTCAAGTTTCATTCCATTTGTACAAAAGTATATTCTGACCCCCTTGGAATGTAAAAACTCAAGCATCTTAGGGAATTGGGGGTGAATTGTAGGCTCTCCCCATCCCATAAGGGTAACCTCTTCTATTTCATCAAAAATATTATCAAATTTATCAAACCATTTTATATCAAAGAAGGAGGGCTTAAATTCAGCTGCATTTCTTCCGCACATTATGCAATTTAAGTTACAACTGCTGGTAAGCTCAAAAACAAGACGTCTTGGTTTTGATTTTAGCAGGACAGTACCATTTCTCATCTCCTGCATATTCAGCTCACTGTTTTCCTGTCTTTTCTCAGTAAGTGGTCTGGTAGCTATCAAACTAGTTGTTTTTGCTCTAATAACCTTTTTCATGTCACACCTCATATAATATGATTATTTAGTGCATATAAAAATAAAGAAATCATATTTTATCATTTCATAAAAATCCTGGCTTAAATTAAGCACAGCTAATTTATCCAAATCCTTATATTCAGTTGCTAAAGGGACTATTGCTTTAGTAGTCAAACCATAACTTTCAGTTAATTTTTTCATATACTCTATAGTTGTATAGGAAGTCTTCGGTGATATCTTCATATCTGTCGAAATATTATCCACAAAATTAGTCAAGTTAAACATGTGCTGCAAATTGACGTATGAATGGAAGTTTTTTATACAGAACATGAATATTCCACCCTTTTTTAAATTATTTTGAGCTACTTTAATATAATCAACCATATGACTATCATCTTCAAAAAAATAATTATGGATAATATATTCGTATTCCGTTTTTTTAACATCTTTTTCATACTCATTTAATAAAAATGCATTATTAAACAAGGCCTGCATATCCGGCAGATAAGTCCTATTTGATGTAATAGTGTCTATACTTATATTTTTGCAGCCTAATTCTTTTAATTTATTTTTTATTGCCAGGGTCCCCTCTCCAAACCTTGGTTCCAGACTCAATATGTTATTCCTATCACCACTCTCATTTATAAACTGAGTAAAGTATATAGATTTATCCATAATTGATACCCAGGCGTCAACCCCATATTTTTTATAGAACTGTTCTCTGCCCAAATCCATCACTTCATATTGATGCCTACCGATTGTTGCCGAGCCATAATGATGAACAAAAACATCTCTGCAAAGAATTTGCTTATATCCTGCCCTTTTATATCTTACACTTGTGTCATCATCGCAAAACATGTCATAGCAAAAATATGGTGAACCAAAGTCGCTAAACTTTACAATTTCATAAGGCCTTATAATCCCCATGGCTAAAAAAAGCCTTGCTCTTTCCTCCCACTTTTGTGGGTTCAAGCGGTTATACTCCTGTGCAAATATATGCATTTGATCCAGATTATTGTTTTGATATGAAACAGGTATTGTCTGTCTATTAGTTAGGCTGTTTGTTACAGGTGTTGCCCAAATGACGCTTTCATCAGATGTCATGCACTCATATAAACTTTTCGTCCACCCCTCAGTCACTATGACATCGTTGGCTACATAAACCAAAAACCTCCCTTCTGTGAACTCACCTGAAAAGTATATTGCCAAGTTGCCACCGGCAGAAGACCCAATATTTACAGGATAGTGCGCTTTTTTAAAATGAGGTAACCCGTTACACCAATTTGTTGTTTCCTCATCGCTTCCATTATCGATAGTTATAAGCTCGTACGTATAATCCTTAGTATACTTATGGATTGCATCAATGCAATCCTTTGTCATATCCTTCTTACCATAAAACAGAACCACGATGCTTAAATCATATTTATATTCCTTTATTATATCCCTCTTTGGTTCCTTGGCCATCAGGCATACCATTTCAGCCTCGGTTGCATTGTATTCTTTTATTCTTTCATCATTGATACATTGCACCATAAAAAAGTTAAAGCTTTTTCCCCAATTTAAGAATATAGGCCTAAACTCACATTTGAGTTTCATATCAAATTCTTCGAATTTTTCTTCTGCATAGAGATTCTTTAGGCGATTCAGAAGGATCGGCATATTCATTGATATTTCTTGCAACTTGTTCGGGTATTTAACAAGAGGAAGCATCTCGAGAATTTGCTGATGCATGACAACAACTGCACCTTCCATATCCTCAAGAAATGAACCAACAGACTTTATATCACATGTCATAATATAAGTTAGTAACTCATCACAACTTTTAAACAAATCAACAACAAGAGGGATATTGTTATGCAAATATCCGTATTCATCATCAGGCGTATAGAAATTCAAATTCATATATTATTCCTCATTAGTTATTAGTCATAGCCGCATACATCTACCATGTCTTCCAAGGTGCTTGTCCTGACTCCCACAGTTTTTCAAGCTGGTGCTTGTCCCTTTGATTATCCATGCATTGCCAGAAGCCTGCATGTTTGAAAGCAGATATTTGTCCTTCCTTTGCCAGGACTGATAAAGGGCCCTGTTCAAAAACTGTATTGTCTCCTTCCAGATAATCAAGAACCTTTGGTTCCAAAACAAAAAATCCACCATTTATCCAAACGTCAAGAGTATTTGGCTTTTCAATAAACTCTAACACCGTTGCATCCTCATTTACGCCCAAAACACCATACCTTCCCCCGGGTTGAACTGCAGTGACTGTCGCAAGCCTTCCATGGGTTTTATGGTATTCCAGTAGCTCAGTTATATTAACATCTGATACTCCATCTCCATAGGTTAGCATAAAAGTATCATTTTGCAGATATTCTTTAACTCTTTTTAGCCTTCCTCCTGTCATCGTATCCAGTCCAGTATTAACAAGTGTTACCTTCCATGGCTCTGACATATTTGTGTGGACCTGCATATTATTTCCGTACCTCATATCAAAAGTAACATCTGCTCCATACAAAAAGTAGTTTGCAAAATACTCTTTTATCAAGTTGCCCTTATATCCCAGGCAAATAACAAACTCACTGAATCCGTAATGGGAATAATGCTTCATAATATGCCAGAGAATTGGTTTTTCCCCGATTTCAATCATTGGTTTTGGCTTAAGATGGGATTCCTCACTGATTCTGGTACCGTAACCTCCTGCAAATATAACTACTTTCATTCTTATCAGTCCAATCCACTATTTTTGTTAAAATCACTTTTTCTTATCAAAATAAAACGATTGCTGGGGCAGCTTACTTCCAATGTTATAGCCGTTATTTACAATCTTCCCCTGCTTTACCTGCCTTATTTCCGCGCTCAGGCTATTGAGAATATCCCGTACCTTTTTATTATTTTCGCCTTCAAGGCTCTGTATCTGTTTTGTGATATTGTATATGGAAGTAACCACCTGCTTCAGCTGGGTGGTGCCGTTCAAGTCCGCCATTTTTACATCTTCCAGGCTGGTGACTCCCAGCATGGATTTCAGCCTTCCAAAATAAACCTCAAATGCCTGGTCCAACTCATCAATCATATCCATTTGCTGTTGTTTTGCGTCAATATTATTCTGCAGCTCTTCAATATTATCTTCAACTATGACTGCACCCTGCTTCTCTGTTAAATTCAATATCTCTCTCAAACCCTCCAGCTTTTTCACAGAGAGTTCATTAAGCTTCTGCACATATTGTTCTGCTGTCATATTACCTCCCTTTTCTGCGTCTGCCCCTTAAGGTACTCATAGAATATTTTGCAGGTACTTTTGTCCCCGTAAAATGCCGCTATTTAAGCTAAAGCACTTCGCCTGACCTAATCTGTGCGAAGTGCCTGTAACCAAAAACCATTATTTTGCTATAGTCTCATTTACATTAATGTGCTGCTTTGCCAGCTTCATAGCCTGTGCCCAGGTATCTCTCAATTCCTTGGCAAAGCCCAGTACCTCCTCAAGAATATCCCTATCCTTCTTTATATTGGCTTCAACAAGTCGCCTGTACATATAGTCGTATATAAGTGCTAAACTATGGGCAACCTCATATTTCATGTTAAGGGTCACCTGAAACTCCCTTATAATGTCCTGAGATCTGATTATGCTGTTATTTGCCTTCTCAAGATTTTTTTCCTCAATCCCGTTCTGCGCTTGCATTATAAACTTCACCAAACCATTATACAGCATCAGTGTCAATTCCTCAGGTGTTGCAGTGTTAATCGAGTTTTGCTTATACTGGTTATATCCATTATTTGATACCATTAGCCGTAATCCTCCTGTATATCTATTTCTCTAATTATCTATAGCTATCCGATTTATTGGTTACTGCCCCCGAATTGCTGAGCTATCCAACTGGATTGAGAGTTCATCTTGCTTAGAGCTGTTTCCATTGCTGAAAACTTTTTATATAAAGCATTTTCCTTGTCTGTGAGCTTGGAATTCATCTCAATTACACTCTTGTCAAAGGCGGTTATTTCCTTGTACAGCAAATTTGTAAACTCAGAACGGTCCCCCACGACGCCTGCCTTCTCCAGCAAGGAACCCTTTAATCCGTTTTTATCCAGGCTTGTTCTTACAGCATCCTGAATGGCATCCGACAGCCTTTGTGCCAATCCGGAGTCCTTGTACCTCTGACTTAAATCTGCCGAGCTTCCGTTAATAGCATTGTAATAAGTTATATCGGAATTTTTTATAAACAGGTTCATTACTTCCTCGGGTTTGTTGGCCAGTGCATCCTTCAGCTTTGTTTCATTAATTACCAGCTTGCCTTTATCCAGATAATCAGAGGAGGTTGTAATTCCTATGGAAGAAAGATTTACACCTACTCCTGCCACAGAGTCATATAAGGCCTTCCTGAACTTGGACAGTGTGGCCGAAATTATGGGGTCATCCTTTAAGAGACCTGATTTTGCATAAGTTTCCCACTTTTTAATCTGCTCTTCGGACATGGCACTTTTCTGGTCTTCAGTTAATGGGAGATAATCGCTGTACCTCTTTTCACCAATAGTGGAATTTAATTTTCCAATCACTTCATTATATTTGTCAACAAAGCCTTTAATAAAATCATAGGTTTTAGTAGTATCCCCCGCAACCTTTATGACTATAGGATCTGTTGAAGAAGAGTAATCCTTCTTAAGTTCAAAGGCTATGCCTGCATAGGTAAAGGAATTATCAGGCCTTACAATCTCCTCCATGCCATTTATTTTCAAGCTGGCGTCAGTACCCGCAGATGTTCCCGTCAACCCCAAAACCTCCATGAACCTTCCGGTGCTGTCTGCAATATCAACCTTTGCCGTAACCCCTGTGTTCCTGGAAGTTACTTTAAAGCTGTTGGTGGTCACGTCATACTTCATTGAAACATTCACGGATGTATCTGAATTTACCTTGCTCATAATATCATTGAGCGAGTGGGTGCTGGAATTAAACCTGAAGGCCTTCCCGTTAATGGTAAACTCGATGTCGTTGTCCGCATCCCCACTGATAGTGCCTGTAATATCCCCAACAGGCAGTGCAGTATTTAACCCAGCCATAATGCCTGAAAGCTTGGCGGATAAACTTATCTTGTTTGATAGATTTGACTTATCCACCTTTAATAAGGTATTTGTTAATTCGTTAAGGGAATAGCCCACAGCCACAACCTGTTTATCCGACACCTTGGATACAACTTTTCCATCCTTAGCTTCAAAGGTTACGCCGGTAGTACTGCCAAATGCATTTTCCACTCCCTTTTGTATGGCGGCTGCCAGATCAGCCGGGTCTTCAAAAATGCTCATAGGATTTCCTGAGGCATCCACAGGAGGAACCGTTACAGTTTTTCTAACACCGTCAATTGTAAATTCAAATTTATTATTTCCGGCATTCAGAGTAAAGGGGGTAGCCGCTGTAGGCATAGCACCAAACAGCACTCCGGCACCCATGTTGGATGCTGTGCCGATACTGAAAACATCCGTGCTTTTGCTGGTAAATTCCAACTTCCCGGCATTATTTGCTACAGTAACCTTTCCAGCTCCGAAAGCACCGTCTATTTTGTCCTGAAGCTCCTGGCGCAGCTGGGAAACCGTAGTAAGGCCATCCTTAAGGTTAAGCTCAACAGTCTTGTTGTTTAAAGTAAATACAAACTGATTATTAAAGTCGGCACTGTTAATTTGTTGTACGTCGGAATCTGTCAAGGTCCCGGTGGATACAACCTTGCTCACATTAACACTGCTATAAATCCCTGCATTGGTGGCAGCCTTAATATCTGTTATGGAATATGTCCCCGCAGTTGCACCGGCACCGGGAGTAATGCCAATATATTCTGACTTGGCAGTATCCACAAAGGTGGAGGAAAAACTGCTGAAGGAATTAGCCGACTTTAAATTTTTACTTGATACGGTATCAAAATACTCACTGTAAAAACTCTTAAGGGTAGAGGTTATATCTCTGTACGCATCTGTCTTCCAGACAGAGAGCTCTCTTTTTTGCCTGAGCTTGTCCAGTTTAGCCGTTTCAGCCGCCATAAGCTGCTTAATTATCGTATCGGTGTCCAGCCCGGATACCATACCCGACATTCTCAGTTTGCTGTTTAATGCACTTGCAATATTACTTATAGCCATAAGCCCTACCTTCTTTCATCCACTAAAATACCTGCCATTTCACACATCTTGGCAACCATGTCGAGAACCTTTTCATTAGGTATCTCTCTTATAAGTTCATTTGTCTGTGAATCAAAAACCTTCACGACTATTTCATTAGTTTTTTCATGTATTGAGAATTCGAATCTTCTATTTCCTCCCGAAATTGCCTTGTTTGCCTTTTGAATGGCTTCAATAACTATTTTCTCGGATACAGGCATGTTACCGATGTCGAATTCATTTATCTGTGATATGTTTTTTGTGCCCAGCAAGGCCTCAACCCTGTCAGCTACCGCCATACCTTTGGCCACACTATCAGATCCCTGACTTGCACTTTTCTTGATACTTGAGTCAAAATTATCTCCACCGTTAACACGCATAACTGCACCTCCAAATAAAACTCTTATATAAAATATCGGTTTTTTATATATAAGTGTTTAGTCCAATTTATAAAATCATTTATTTTTGTATTAATAAGCATCACTTCATATCCTTTAGCAGCCTACTGTCGGGATAATGACCAATGGCAAGCTGTTGTATTTCCTTCTGAATACCCTTTTTTCCCATTCCCCCCAGAATCTCTATGGCGTCCATAAAAACTGAAAAATTTGTATGGCCCATATCTATTGCCTTCAGTGCAAATTGAACAGCATTTTCGTCCTGTCCCGACTCTTTTAACGTACTTACAATATTCTCAAAAGCCTTTTCGTCAAGCTTGTGAATATCTCCCACTCTCTCATAAAATTCCAGGGCCAGTTCTTTGAAGTCGTGATTGTACAGCATATGTCCGATTCCAAGCTCAATACCTGCATCATCGCCAATCTTCTCCGACAGCAATTTTTCAAAGAGCTCAAACCATTTATAGCGAATGCTTCTTTCAAGCAGCTTCAGGTATAATTCCTTATTGGAGTCGGTATTCACCTTGCATTTTTTCAGAAAGAGCAGCATTGATTTGTCATCAAAGGCGCATGAAATTTTTGAATACACCTCCGGCTCCCTCTTTACAAGGTATAACAGGCCCAGGTCAACTCTGTCAATAAACCCTTCCTCCATAATACGCACAAGCTCCTCCTCCGGAATTCCCAAAAGATAATCCCTGGCATTTTCATAGCCATCTTTTAGCATTTTATATTTTAGGATGATTCCAACAAGAATACCCTGGCTTCCATCCAAAGAGCTTATAAAGGCCGCAGCCAATTCCAGCTGGGAGATTTCCAGCAGGATTTTTATCAATCTCATGCGTTTCTTTTCGTCCGCCAGCTTATTATCATTAATAAATTTTAATAGTTCTTCCTGGGAACAGTGCTTTGACAATACAGATACCAATTTATAAAAAGCCTCATAGCTTCTGCTGTTTACAGAAAGAATATGAGCATAGTTTTCCACTGCAAGGCTTACATTTCCTTCTTTATTGTAAATGTCACCCAAAAGCATATATGGATGAAATTCCAAATAATCAACACTCCTGATAAAGTGCTTGTAGTTTTCCTTATTCTCTATGAGCTTCTGTAGCTCGGTCTTGGCTTCACACATTCTGTTCTGAGCCAGGTAAGAGTTTGCTTTAAGACATTTAAACTCCGGTGCATCATTCCATATGAGCTCTGCATCATAAATAACCTTGAGAGCTTCACTATATCGCTTTAAATCTATCAGACACAATACCATTTGAACTACGGTCAGTGGTACCCATGCATATCTGATATCAGCCTTTTGCATATAAGCCTTTTGAAAGGCTTCCAGAGCTTTTTCCACTTCTCTGGCCGATAAAAACTCATTTCCCATGTTGAAGTAATCAAAGGCAGCCTGTCCAGCCAAATCTGTCTGCTTTTGAATCAACTTTACATTCCTTGAGTTTTTATTTTTACCCTTTACTATATTATCCATATAACCGGAGTGATAGATTATTAATTCACTCTTATCTGATTTAAATTCTTTATCCTCCCTGATCAATTGTTCATGAATGGTACGAACATATTTTATATTGGAATCATTTCTATATATACGCAGGCTTCTATGCTGAACTATATGTTCACCACTGTATCCCGCAAAGTTATATATCGTGGTTGAAAAGGCATCAATTGATTCGTTTATTTCCGATAATTGTCCCTTTACTTCTTTCAGGTTATCTCTATCAACATATTCATCTGCATCCAGTACAAGTATCCATTTGCCGGTTGCCTTGCTCTGCGCAAAATTTCTTGCAGCAGAGAAGCTGTCTATCCACTCAAAATCATAGATATGCTCAGTATACCTGGACGCAATATTCACAGTATTATCTTGGGAGCCGGTATCAACAATAATTATTTCGTCAACTATATCTTTTACCGAGTCCAGGCATCTCTCCAAAACCTGCTCCTCATTTTTTACTATCATACATAAAGATAATTGAAGCATATCATCATTCCTTTTTATTTTATTTAAAAAAATATCATGCCAGCATTTATAACCGGCATGATATTTGCACATCCATAAATCTCTGATTTTAAGCAAACACTATCTGAGGAGCTGCAGAACTCCCTGGGGCTGCTGATTTGCCTGTGCAAGCATGGACTGTGCAGCCTGTGAAAGAATGTTGTTCTTTGTGAACTCCATCATCTCCTTAGCCATGTCAACGTCTCTGACACGTGATTCAGCTGCTGACAGGTTCTCTGATGCAGTGCTCAGGTTGTTTATAGTGTGCTCAAGACGGTTCTGCAATGCACCAAGATTTGCCCTCTGAGTGGATACAGCAGTAATTGCATCATCCAAGCTTGCAAGAGCAGTACTTACTGTCGCATTTGAAGAGTAGTCCAAACCACCGATTGACAAACCAGAAGCTGACATTGTTCCGATTGTAAAATTAATAACCTGTCCGCTGTTAGCACCAACCTGCAGTGTAGCTGAGAAACCACCTTTAAGTAAATCAGCAGTATTGAACTGAGTATCATTTGAGATACGGTCGATTTCCGACTGCAGCTGGCTGATTTCTGTAGCTATCTGTGTACGGTCATCTGCTGTGTTGGTATCGTTACCAGCCTGAACAGCCAGCTCTCTCATTCTCTGCAGTATGCTGTGAGTTTCGTTCAAAGCACCTTCTGCTGTCTGAATAAGTGATATGCCATCCTGTGAGTTTCTGGTAGCCTGATCCAAACCTCTGATCTGACCTCTCATCTTTTCACTGATTGCCAAACCGGCTGCATCGTCACCTGCTCTGTTGATACGAAGACCTGATGACAGCTTTTCCAGTGACTTTGAAGTAGCACCGGTGTTGTTTGACAACTGACGGTAAGTGTTAAATGCTGTAATGTTGTGATTAATTCTCATAATTAAAATCCTCCATGATTTTATTTTTTTAACAGGAATCCTTTCCTGTATGGTGTGCAGGCTTTGCCCTCGATTCTATCCGGCCGGTATAAAATCTCCGTACTCGTCCTACCTGATTAATATATCGTACTTTTTTAAGAATACTTTAGAGAAAAAATTAAAAATCTTATAAATTTTTTATTCCTAATCTTTATCTTGAGCCTTAGCCTTAATATCTTTTAATTTCAATAGGGACTCCAGCTCCAGCTTACTGCTGCCCGCCGCCTTTTTATTTTCCTCCTGGATTTCCAGGAAAAGCTCTTTTCTGTAAACCTGGACTGACTTGGGCGCATTTATGCCTATTCTTACCTGATCCCCCTGTATTTCAATGATAGTGAGCTCAATGTTA
The DNA here is from genome assembly GCA_023400235.1 of Bacillota bacterium. Taxonomy (GTDB): domain Bacteria; phylum Bacillota; class Clostridia; order Acetivibrionales; family DSM-1351; genus Ruminiclostridium. The sequence goes on along the minus strand of JAEXFI010000005.1, from coordinate 157,222 downwards.
TCACCCAGCATAATGCTCTGTCCCTTTTTTCTGGAGAGTACTAACATTTCTACACCTCCGTCTTTTGGAGTTCATCCAAGATATAATGTCTTACCGAGTATTTGTCCGTGTCCAGTATGACCTGTGCCGCCAGGCTCTTATCCCTGTTTATGACCAGTGGTGCTTTGAGATTCATACTTATCCTTTTAATATCCTCCGGAACTACTACGATTGCATATACTGCCACCTGAGCGGGAGCTTCAATCTCCAGCAGGCTTACATATTCCTCTTTCAGCTCAAAATCATAATCTTTTCTCACAGTAAAAGGGTCGATTAATGCAAATGCCAGCTCGGTGTTGTCTATTGATTGAATCCACTTAAAAGGAGATTCCGGGTCTTCGCTGTTTATTACAGCAAATCTGTGTGATGCCTCATAGCCTATAATTCCTTCTTTAAAATCCAATACTTGCTCTTCTGCTATATCTATCTCACCAAAATGCCTAGTGTTAATTACCAAATCCAATACCCCCCATGAAAATTTTATACATATATGTAATTATACCTTTTTTATTATCAATATTATACATTATATGTTTAAATATGTTTACACATATGCATCAACCTTATTGCCTGTATATCTTATGTCTATGGACCCGTAGGAAGCCATTCTTGACCTTATGACAGCCGGTGTGAACTCAAAGTTGATCTCGTTGGGTATAAAGTATCCTGTAACACCGTTTATCTCACCTGTATTGTTCCTGAATTCGGCTTCCAATTCAACCGTGCCCCCCACCACATCAAACTCCGGTCTTGACACCGGCATTGTCCCAAAACCGAACTCATGCACTGTCTGCATGTTCCGCCTTGCTATGTCAATCATGATATTTGCCTTATTGCCGATTTTGGTCATGGCGTCGCCATCCTGAGCTTTTTTGGCGATAAACTCCATTGCTGCCTGATAGCCTCTTTGAGCCCACTCCATTGACAGGTCGGTGTTGTTCTTCAGTCCTTCCTCTGCAAAGCACGGATACTGGTTTATCAAGACCATGGGCTGCTCCGTGGCAATATTCACTTTTGCATGCTTTTGGGTCAGCTCAAGCCGTGCATTTCTGGTATTAATGCTAAACCGGCCGGGAATACGCTCCATCTCTATCCTTGCAGGCGTAGTTCTTATCTCAAGGCCCATTTTGCTCACATCCCTGTATGAAAATAACACAAGATGGGCAGCAGCCCATCTTTAATATATAAAAGTCTAAATTCAGCTGTCACCTTAAAAAATCCACAAGGGTTTGCTGGATTATTCTTGCGCCGCCGGCCAAAGAGGCCTGGTACACATTTTCTTCATTCTTCAGATTCATTATGGTCTCAGCTATATCAACATCTTCATTCTTACTCATCAAATCCGTAAAGTTAACAAGATCGTTGCTCATTCTGTCTGCAGTAAGGTCAACTCTGTTTTGCCTTGCACCCACATCAGCTCTTGCTCTGAGAACATTGCCCATTTCCCTGTCAAAGTCATCCAGCATGTCACTGGTCTGGGTATATTGCCCGGCATCCATATAGGATATAACCTCATTAAACATCTGAATCATGGAAGATACTGTCCCATTTGCAGCATCGCCCCCATTGTTGAAAATATCTCCTCCAGCCACATTGACATTTATGCTGTCACCAACGCCTATTTCGTAGTACAGTCTCTCATCCACGGTATTTACATCTATTGAGAACTGCCCGAAACTGGGACTGTTTTCATCATCGTTAATGAGCTTTTGGTCTGTTTTAAAGCCTGAGAAAATGTACCTGCCAGCATAGGAGGAATTTGCCAGGTGAATTGCCTGAACTCTCAGCTGCTTAAGCTCCAGAGCTATCTTCTGGGTTTCCTCGGGAGTATTTGTGCTGTTTGAAGCCTGAACCGTCAGCTCCCTCGCTTTCTGCAGCACATCCCCTATTTTTCCCAGAGCCACATCCGTGGTATCCAACCAGGACTTGGCATCGTTTATATTCTTCTGATATTGTTCCACCTTCGCAACGTCGGTTCTGAGTTTCAGTGCTCTGGCCGCAACCACGGGATCGTCGGAAGGCACAGATATCTTCTTCCCCGAATCAAGCTGGTTCTGATATTTGCTCATTCTTTGGGTATTGTTGCCCAGATTTCTCAGCATGTTTGAAATTATCATATTATTCGTAACTCGCATACATTGTTCCTCCAGCCGTTTTATCGTAATACAGTATAATTAACCATAGGCAAGCCGCCCCTGACCTAGAGTGAAACCAGCATGTTAACTACCCCACTCCCAGCCTGTTTATCAACGTGTCATAAACCTCCGACATGGTGGTTATCATCTTTGCAGCTGCATTATATGCCTGCTGAAATTTCACCATGTTTGTCATTTCTTCATTGAGTTCAACTCCCGAAACAGACATCCTTCTGTTGTCAACCTGCTGCACTATTATATCCTGACTGCTCTTGAACCGCTTTGCCTGCTGGGAATCTATTCCCAAGCCCGCCACCAGAGACTTCATAAAATCCTCAGGAGCACCCTCATAGAATAAGTTCTGGTTTGATCTGACTTCCATTATCTTGTTCAAAATATTTATGTTGCCGTTTTCTCCAGGCTTATCCGATGTGGCAATATTATCAATATTGTTCATGACATCACTGCTTACAGTGAAATTCTTTGCGGTAATATTTGAATACCTGCTTACGACATCATAGTTTACAGTACCCGGAGGTGTTACCGTGCTTACCCCTTCAACCAGCTTACTGCTGGATATGGCTTTACTGTTTTCACCGAACATAGTAAAGAACCTGATTCCGGTAGGAGAGCTTCCAGGACCTGTTATATCGGCATCATAGCCATATCCGTCCACATGTCCCGCATAATCGTTCAAAATACCATTATTGTCGGCAATATACCCTTCATTGAAAGCCATTGCAAAGGTACGTACAAATTCATTTAATTTCATCTGATAGTAAGGTATGCCTCTGTAAATAGGGCTCTTGCTGTTACCATCCACACTGAGGGCCCCATCCTTACCGTCTCTGACATCTAAAAGCCCTCTAAGCTCTCCCCCGGTGATGTTAATGGCATTTCCGTCTTCCCACTTGACTTCATAAAGGTTTCCGGCATCCTCTTCATTTAGCTTGTTCTGCCGCTGCTCGAGGCTTAATTTGCTTACATTAAAGTGGTCAACAAGCGATTTTCCGCCCACAGTAATCTGAAAATGAATATCTTCGGCACCGTTTGGCAGCTTACCGTAGGAAACCTCTGTAGCCTGGATATTTATCATCTTGGAAAGCTGGTCTACCAGAAGGGTTCTGGAGTCTCTTAAATCATTTGCTGATTGTCCCTGTATTTCAAAGTTGTATATCTGCTTGTTTAACTGCTGAATCTGTGTGGCGAGAGAATTAACCTGATTTACACTGATTCTCACCATATCGTTTATATCTTCCTGCAGCTTTTCAAAATGGTTGGCGGTGTTGTTAAAATAATTTGCCAGAGTAAAGCCCTTTTCTCTGACCAGTGCCCGAACTGACGGGCTTGAAGGATCCTTTGCCAACTCTTGATAGGCATTGAAAAATTCATTCATGATGGTTACAAAACCGCTGGAGGAGGGTTCGTTAAACGTACCTTCAATTTCCGACAGCAGTTCTGCCTTTTTGTTCCATTCTCCGCCTGCGATATTTTCACTCCAATATTTAAAATCCAGGTATTCATCCCTGATGCGGGCTACAGTTTTAACCTCTGAGCCCGTACCCACCATACCGGTGCCATCCAGCACCGACAAGGGCCTTGAAGCCATCTGGACAGCCTGTTGTCTGGAATAGCCGGGAGTTGTGGCATTGGTTATGTTATGGCTTACGGTATCCAGATTCTTTTGAGCCGTATATAGTCCGCTTAATGCTATATTAAAACCAAAAAAGCTTTGTCTCATTTTATCTCCCATCTACGCCCATTGTGCGTACACAAATAGTAACGAAAATCGCGCAGTGGCTTCCGCTGAGTGAAATCCACTTTGACACACAACATGTATCTTTCAAGCTAACCACCTGTTCTATGCAGATTTACCTTCCTACCTTGCCCATTGCCATAATTACATTTTCCATCATGGAATCTATTATGTTAAGCACCCTAGAAGATGCGTCATAGGCAAATTTGAACTTCATCATGTTAGCCATTTCCTCATCCATGGACACTCCGGATATGGCTGTTCTCTGCTCGTCTGCAGATTGGACCAGGGTTGTCTGGCTTTCAGTTATCCTGTTGGCTTCAGACCCACCATTTCCTATATCCAAAATTACTGACCTGTAATACTCATCAATGGTAACGTCTCCTGCACTGTCCTCCATCAAATCAGTATCTCTCAGGTTGGCAATCTTTCTGGCAATGGAATTATCGCCCTTGGCCGTAGAAGAGGAGGCAGTAATATTGTTCAGCCCCTTGTCACTCAGCAGTTCATCGCTCAATCTGAGATTCCCCATCTGCATGGGGTATTTGTCGTCTATTGCTGCAAAGAAGTCCACACCAGGTTTGCCATCCAAGGTAGACCCTGACTTCTGAAGATAGTTTATTTCTCTTGCAATTGCATTAACCATGGCATTCAACTTCGTTTTAACATCAGATACTATATTATTAGACGGGAGAATATTACCCATTGCAGCATTAACTGCCTGTCTCATATTCATGTTCATGCCTGTAAACACTGACACGTACTCCTCCTCGGTACTGCCCAGGGTAAATACTTCCCCCCCGGTGGCGGCAGCCACCTTGCTCCACCCAATCTCTGTGGCATCCTGCCCCTGGTTTATGAAGCTCTTGTTTGTTATTATGGAGGTTTTGACTCCGCTGTCTATGAGCTTCTGAATATGGCCCGCATCACCGCTGGTGTCAACAAGTGAGCCATCTATGCTTTTATTTGTGAATATGTATGCAACCTTTGCGGCATCTGCTCTATAACTATCTATGGAATTTGATATCTCATCTGCAAAGGTACCAAAATCAGCATCTGTTCCCGCAGAACCGCCAAATAAAGCGTCAAAGCCCGGATCACTCAATATGGCATCTATGTTTTCCTGGGTGTAGACATTGTCCGGCCCTCCATAAAATTGGGAAACCGAATCCATATTCACAAACCTGATATTAAAATCCGTGCCTGTATTTTTCAGATCACTTACAAACTTGTCCATATATGCCTTTAAATCCGCCAAATAGCTTGATTCCGGTCCCTGTGTAGTGTCGATACCTATGGTAATATCGACCTTTTCCTTGGGATTACCGTTTTCGTAGGTGCCTTTAATCCCGGGGACTTCACCTCTGGACTCCATCAGGCCTTTTAATATGCCGCTTTTTATATTAACTTCTATGTTGGTGCCTTCCAGCATGGGATAAAAATAATTTCCATTTTTCGCGTTTGCTTCCACGTACAAATTCCTTGAAGTTCCCTTTTGGACAAGATAATAGCCTCCAAGTGTTATATCAATCTGTCCATCCTGCATTTCCAGGGCTTCAGCGTTGCACAGCTTTGATAGCCTGTCCATCAGAAGGTTCCTCTGATCCCTGAAATCATTGGCACTGTCGCTGTTAATTTCCTGACTGGCTATTTTATAGTTAAGTGATGCAATCTGACTGGTTATATTATTCAATTCTCCAACTCTGACCTGAATCTCGGAATTCAAATCATTTTGAAGTTTATCCAACTGCTGGCCTATATGATTGAAATGGTACACCAGCGCCTGACCTCTTTGCCGTACAAGTGCCCTTGTAGTGAGGCTTTCAGGATTCTTAGTCAATTCCTGCCAGGAATCCCAAAATTGGTTCATAACCTCCTGTAGACCTCCATCTGCCATAGGGTCATTCAGGATAGCCTCCACGTCCCCAAAGGCCTTGCCTCTGGTTTCCCAATATCCCAGAGAGGTGTTTTCCCTTCTGTAAATATTGTCAAGGAAAGTATGCCTTATCTGTCTGGTTTCCTGGATATCCGCCCCCAAACCATACTGAAACAGCCTGCCGTTCTTACCGTATTCATTTATATATGGACTTGACTCAATCATTAGCTGCTGACGGACATAACCCGTTGTGTTGACATTGGATAAATTATGTCCGGTAACAGCCAGCCCTCTTTCGCTGACCATGAGCCCGGATCTGGCAATATCGTAACTAGAAAACCCTACAGCCATTTGCTGTCCCCCTAATTGAAAAAATACATTGAAAACATAATTGGTATTAAAAACTTTTGTGACCGCTAGAGCTTAACATCAAATAAATTCCGTTTCTTTGAGTCACCGGAGCTTCCTGAGCTGCCGTAATTATTTGAAACAGTATCTATACTTGTCATCATGTTTATTGAAAAATCAATATATTCCAACGAGTTCTTAATGAGCTTGGAATTCAACTCGTTATTATCCTTCAGTGCATTAATGCTGTCAACAATCTTGTCCTGACAGACCTTCAGCTGTTGGGACTCATCCTCACCCAACCTGGTTCTGAGCCATGAAATTGTGACGTCTTCAGCCTTTTGACCTAACAACTCGCACAGCTTCTCAACAATCTTCTCTCTCTCGTCTTCCAGTTTGGAAATCTTCATTACCAGAGATTGCTCAATTTTAACTATATTTTCAAGCTCATTAACTTTTCCTCCGATAATCATTTCCTTTTTATTGTTTGATATCTTGTAGAGTGTGTCATAAACTTCATTTTCCTGCTTTAGTATGCTGACTAATTGTCTGACTGCCTCTTCTGCTGCCATTACGCTACACCCCCTGAACATATGTGCATCTCATTAGGTCAAAATGTTTTATCCTTCGCATTTTAATCAAGTCTTCGGCTGCTGTTCTCTGCCAAATTAAGCTTTTTGATCCAGAATGGATTTCCCAAGCTTTTCTACTATTTCCCTGCCGCTCACATCGTATTTTCCCGACCTGTAAACCTCGGAAAATTCCTCCACCTTGTTCTGTCTCAAATCAGGAACATCCTTTAATGCCTTTGACACGGTCTGGTAATCCATTGCATTGCTGGATATGGATACCACATCCTTTTTGGGTGCTACAGAACCGGTCTTGCTGATTTTCCCCACTGACTTGCTGGAGTCATAGACCTTGGACACATTGTAAATATCACCCGTGATTTTCATCTCTACACCTACTTTCTAAGTTGCACTGGTATAACTAATCTACTATATTTATTATCGTCAATTTATTAAATTAATTTAGTATTCCTTTGCAATAAATAATTGGAAAAGTCAATCCCGGATTTTAAGATGCTTTTTGCCCTTTAATTCTTTAATTCACAAAAATCTTTTTAACATAAAAAACGGGAGCAAATGCTCCCGCCTTAACCAATACTTTTTGAGTTCAGTCCTGCTATAGGTTTTTATTCAGATATCTCATTCCGATTCCCGTTTTTTTGGCCTCAGTTTCCTTATCAGACTGAGCTATGGTTCCCGATATGTCATTATGAATCTGATTCTGGCATTCACTGCAGAACCGTCCGGTCCTGATGGAGCGGCCGCATCTTTCACATTCAAGCACGATATTTGACCCTTCGGTGATTTCAAGACGGCCTTCCCTCAAAAACATTTTTATTTTTTCAACATTGACATCACAATCCATTGCCACCTGAGCAAGTGTAGCCCCGGGGTTGTCATATAAGTAATCCTTTATTTTTTTGAAAACCTCTTCGTCTGCATTTTTACAATCCAGACAAATGGGCGGACCACCAATGTAGTTGTACATTCTTCCGCAACGTCTGCAGTTTCTTAAATCCGGCATAACTAATCCCCCTATAGACTAAAATAATATATGTAGGTTAAAGCTATTAATCAGCTCTTGTTGTTGCAATCACTCCTGCGAACACCCTGGCGGCGCCTGCCTGTTTAAGGGCTTTGCCGCACTGATTGACCGTGCTGCCGGTGGTTAATATGTCATCAACCAGCAAAATACTTTTATTGACCACCCTGTCCGGGAAGCTGACTGTAAAAGCACCTTCCAGGTTTGACAATCGTTCAGCTCTGCTTAGCAAACTTTGGCTTTTGGTTTCCATAACCTTAAGCAATACGCTGCCTTCCATCCTCAGACCCAGTTCCTTTGCCACCAGCACGGCCATAAGCTCAGCCTGATTGTAGCCTCTCTGTCTGATTCTGCTTTTATGCATTGGAACAGGAATCACGGCATCAAGCTCACCCTCCTGCACAGTATTTAGCACCTTCAATGCCAGAAGCTTCCCAAATGCCCTGTAGTAGGAAGGCTTATCCTTAAACTTAAACCTTCTTATGGAATTCTTAAGTGCGTTGCAATATTTACCTACACATATAATCCCGTCACAATAAGTTTCACTTTCTCCCGGCAGATAAAAAGAATCTACACAATTGCTGAAATATTCCATATCCGTGGCACATGAACCGCATATGTTAATAGGAGTTTCCGGAGACAATATCTCATTACAAATACTGCATCTCGGAGGAAAAATATATTCCAGCAGACCTATAAATATCCCTCCTGACCGGCAATGGCGCTTATCTTACCTTTAACTTCATTGTACCGCACTTTGCAAGGTTATGCAATATTACATTAATTCCCACATTCCAACTCCGCTTTCAGGAAACTTAAAGTCTATATTTTAAGCAGCTCACATAGCATGGAATTTCTTTCATTTATCTTAACATTGGATACCATAACCTTGACGGCTTTTTTCTGCCCTATTATACAGGCCATTTTTTTTGCTCTTGTTACAGCAGTATAGCCCAGATTTCTGTTGAGCATTATGAAATTTCTCATATGGCAGAGTATGATAGCGGCCTCACATTGCGAGCCCTGCATCTTGTGTACCGTAAGGCTGTATGCAAGGTCAATCTCCTCCAGCTCGTTTATCTGATAAATAATAATAAAATCATCATATTGGACTGCCACCCTTCTTTCAGTGATGGTACTATCGCCTTCTTCATCCCCGCTTCCGCCGGCTTCAGTGATTTTTGATATTTCAATGATTCGTCCGATATCTCCATTGAACACCCCTGCGCTTTCTTCTGCCACATAATTTCCGTTAGTGGGCTCCTTGTGATAATGGGTGGCTTCATAGTTGTTGCTCAGGTGAATAACCTTATCGCCCTCCCTGAAGACACCGTTGCCCCTCTTTATCTCAGCTTTGCCTTGTGCAGCCGGGTTTACCAGCTCCTGAATCGCCTTATTCATCTCAAAGGTACCGATTTCAGATGTTTTCTGAGGACAGATAACCTGTACGTCATCAATTGAATAATTGTAGCCTGTCATAAGCCTGGTCAGTGCCTCAAGTGTTCTTTTGACAACTCTGTTCTTGTCCTCTTCCTCTATTAAGAAAAAATCCTTATTTTCGTTTATATTTTCCGGCATTTCGCCATTTATTATCCTGTTTGCATTGGAAATAATACCTGACCCGTCTGCCTGCCGCTTTATGACATTTAACTTGACAGTTCTGATTATTCCGCTGTTTATCATGTCCTCCAGCACATTACCCGCGCCAACGGACGGAAGCTGCTGAGTATCTCCTATCATTACCACCGTAGTTCCCCGCGAAATAGCGGTAAAAAGTGCATGGGCCAGGTCTATGCTCAGCATGGAGCCTTCATCCACAACAATCAGGTCATAAGGCAGCTCATTGCCCTGCCTGTAAAAGAACCCTTTGTTCTCATATGAAAACTGCAGCAGCCGATGTAAGGTCATAGCTTCAAAACCGGTGATTTCAGTAAGCCTTTTTGCTGCCTTTCCGGTTGGAGCTGCCAGCATAAAGCTCATTTCCTCCTGGTTTTCAAAATACTTTTGCAAAACATATATCATGCATTCCACGGTTGTTGTCTTGCCGCTTCCCGCCGAGCCGGTCAATATCAGCATATTTGTATCAAAAACAGCCTTTACGGCTTCCTTCTGCATGCCCTCCAGCTCAAATCCTCTCATAGCCTCAAACTCTTCAATAAGCCTGTCCACCTGGCAAAAATGTGCATCAGGCTGGCAGCGGGCGATTTCCTTTATGGCAACGGCTGTCTCATATTCCATTTTATACATTTCCTTTGTGTAAACAGCCTCTAATCTTTCCCCATTTTCAGAGTAGGTTATATTCACAAAGTTGCCCAGCTTCAGCATTCTGGCATAGGCCTCTTCAAGCTCACCGGTGGTTATGGTATCAGCTTCGTCACTTAACGCCTTGGCAGTCATCTCCAGCAGACTGTCCTTGAACAAATAGCAGTGTCCCTCACTTTCCGCTGTTACAAGAACACTTTTCAAGGCTGATTCAAGCCTGAATATGGAGTGGGGATCTATGCCCAACTTTCTCGCTATTTCGTCACAGCTTTTAAACCCAAAGCCCCTGATGTTTGCAAACATATATGGGTTCTGCTCGGCAATCGCAATTGATGTTCCCTTAAAGGAATTGTATATCTTCATGGCTTTGGCAGAAGACACCCCGAACTTTTGAAAAAAAATCATTACATTCTGATACTCCATGTTCTCCATGTAGGAATCATGAATTATTCTGGCTTTGTCCGGAGATATGCCTCTTATTTTGGTGAGAGCCAGAGGCTCATTTCTGATAATCTCAAGAGTCCTGCTGCCAAAGCCCTCCACATACCCCGCCCCCGACTTGTAGCCTGCCACAATGTTTCTGGCGGTTTTTTCACCAACTCCCTTAATAATGCCGCACGACAAGAAAGCAATAATTCCCTCGTCTGTTGCCGGCTCAATAAACTCAACCGTCTCAGCCTTGAGCTGCTTTTCCCCTCTGTAAACTCCTACAGTTCCTATGACCTTGCTTGGAAGTACCGCACAGTGTTCATTAACCTCGTAGTAGCCGGTAACACTTATCTGATCAGAGGCCTCGTGCTCAAACCCATCCTGGTCGATAATCTTCTCAATGTCAAAGGTATAGATTTTATAACCGTTATCAGAATTTTCATATATTTTATAGTCAAATCTTCCTATTATACTAAGTAGCGTACCCACAGCATAACTGTCAAACGACCACCGCTGCTGCTGAAACTGTCCAATCGCCATAAATATCTCCTTCTTAAGACACATCTCACTACCATAAATAATATCCTATTTTACCCATGCCATCAAGAATTAACAGACAGCATGAAAAAAATTCCTCCGAATGTTGTACTCCGGAGGAATTCCAGTAATTTTTATGTAGAACCGGTTTTGTTTTTATAGAATATGCAGTCCCTCTCCTCAAAAGAGCAGACCTCCAGCAATGGAAACTGGTTTTCAAGCTTTTTTAACAACTTTAAAGTATCATCTTTGGAATTCATATCAACTGCAATAAAATTGCCGTTTATAGCAATGTTTCTTACAAATTTGCTTTCCATTGCCTCTCTGATCAGTCTTTCAACATTCTGCTCCTGGTCGTTAACCAATAAAACCAAATTAGCCTTTTCCACAAAGTATTTCTTCCTGTCCATTAATTTAAAAATGTCCAAAAACAGACTGATAAGTCCAAATATGGCCAGAAGTGAAAGTACCGCGTAGTCTATCCCCATAGCTATCACTCCCTAAAATATGTCGTACATTATTTTATGAAATGTGCTACTCATATGTTACAGGGCCCTGCAGACTTTTACCTTTGAAATCTTCTTTTCATCCACCTCTTCAACTTTGAAAACCAATTCGTTGTATTCAATGGTAGGTTTGTCGCCGCTTACAGGAATTCTTCCTATCTGTCCAATAATAAACCCGCTAAGAGTTTCATATTCATCAACTGGGAGATTTGAGCCCAGGATTTCCTGTGCTTCATCAAGACTGATGGAGCCTCTTATAATAAAGGTGTTGTCATCTATCTTCTCTAATTCCTTTTCTTCATCATCGTCTTCATCAAATATGTTACCAACTATTTCTTCGATTAAGTCCTCAAGTGTGACAATTCCCGCGGTTCCTCCATACTCATCAATTATAATGGCCATATGAGTCTTATTCTGCTGAAGCTCTTTAAAGAGTTCATCTGTTCTTTTTGATTCGGGTACAAAATAAGGTTGCTTAATCAACTGCCCCAGACTGAAGTTCTTTGTATCGTCATTGGTTACAAACTTAAATACATATTTTGAGTGCATAACTCCCACAATATTATCTATATTATCTTCATAAACCGGTATTCTTGAGTATTTTTCCGTATTTATAAAATCTATGACCTCTTTAAGCTCTGCATCTATGGGAAGGGCTGCTATGTCAGTCCTGTGTGTCATTATATCGGACACGGTCTTATTGTTGAATTCAAAGATGTTGTTAATCATCTCTTTTTCTGTTTCATGTATTGTGCCTTTTTCTTCTCCCACATCCACCATCATCCTGATTTCTTCTTCTGTAACCTGTTCCTCATCGGCGTTAGGATCAACTCCAAACAATCTGACAAAGAAATTTGTGGAGGCAGTCAGCAGTCTGACAAAAGGTGCTGTCAAAACAGAAAGAATATGCAAAGGCTTTGCTACAAACCTTGCGATAGGCTCGGCTTTCTTCATGGCAAGCCTTTTTGGCACAAGTTCTCCAAGCACTAATGTAAAATATGACAATATAATGGTTATAACAAGCATGGAGGCTGTCTTAAGCCATACCTCCGGCACGGGCAGCCCCAATGCAAGCAGCAATTTTACAAGCGGCTCGGCAAAAGTCTCAGACGCAAAAGCACTTGCCAAAAAACCTGCCAGTGTAATTCCTATCTGTATAGTTGCAAGAAACCTACTGGGTTCGCTCAGGAGATTATTCAATATTTTAGCTTTTTTATCTCCATCCTCTGCCATCAATCTTATTTTGTTATCATTAAGTGATATCAATGCAATCTCAGAAGCTGCAAAAAATGCATTCATAATCACAAGTACCAGTAAAACAAATATTTCCGTAAACAATTATTTCATCCTCCATCTGAATAGATACTAAAAAGAATTTATAAACTTATGCTTTCCCTAACAAATAAAAAAAGACACACCAATCCAAGGCAGGACTGTCAGGGTCTTCCGAAATAGTTTATTTCATGCCTATTTTTCTTTTTAAGTAATATCCAGCAGGACATAAAAATATTATGTGATATATCCCCAGGATTATCGTCCATAACTAATCCCCCCCTTTTTAACTTATTATTATTCCCAGCATTAATTTATAATATAATCTACTACAAATACCTGCCTGCTGTCAAATAGTACAAACCAACATTCTGCCGTATTTTATGCGAAAAGTGGGTAAAAGCTTGATTTAAGTGTGTATTTTGTGCTTAATACTGCTGTTTGGTAACTGTCTTTGCTTATATTATATGTTTCACCATATAGTAATATTTTAGCACAAAAAGAAAAATACATTTCCCTTTGAAGGAAAACGTATTTTTCTTTTTATTCATAAGTATTTATTTTTAAATTAACAGACTTACTACAGGAGCTTACAAGCCTGCTTCCTTTTTCAAAAGCTCTGCAACATCTGTTCTTTCCCAGGTAAAGTCGTCATCATTTCTGCCAAAATGTCCGTATGCTGCAGTCTTTTTGAATATGGGCCTTCTCAAATCCAGCGTCTTTATAATACCTGCAGGCCTAAGATCAAAATGCTTGTTTACCAGCTCGGAAATCTTCTCCTCCGGTATTACAGCAGTCCCAAAGGTATCTACCAGCACCGAAACCGGTTTGGCCACACCGATTGCATACGCAAGCTGTACCTCACATTTCTTGGCAATACCTGCTGCAACGATATTCTTGGCAACATACCTGGCGGCATATGCTGCGGAACGGTCCACCTTGGTAGGATCCTTGCCGGAGAATGCCCCTCCTCCATGTCTTGCATAACCTCCATAGGTATCAACAATAATCTTTCTTCCGGTAAGTCCGGAATCCCCCTGAGGGCCTCCTACCACGAACCTGCCGGTAGGGTTTATGAAGTACCGGGTGTTCTGGTCAAGCAATTCTGCCGGAATCACTGGTTTTATAACAAATTCCATCATATCTCTTTCAATGGTTTCGTGACTTACATCAGGACCGTGCTGGGTGGATATGACTATGGTATCAACTCTCACCGGCCTGTCTCCGTCATATTCAACCGTTACCTGAGATTTTCCGTCTGGTCTTAAATAATCCAGAGTTCCATCTTTTCTAACTTCACTTAACTTCTTTGAAAGCTTATGGGCCAAAGTAATAGGCATTGGCATGAGCTCCGGTGTTTCATCACACGCAAAGCCAAACATCATGCCCTGGTCTCCGGCACCAATAGCCTGAATCTGTGCCTCGCTCATTTCGCCGGTTTTAGCTTCCAGTGCCTTATCAACTCCCATTGCAATATCTGCCGACTGTTCATCTATGGAAGTCAAAACCGCACAGGTCTCACTGTCAAAACCGTACTTTGCCCTGTCATAGCCTATTTCTCTGATCGTGCTCCTGACGACCTTTGGTATATCAACATAACATTGAGTTGAAATTTCACCCATTACAAGCACCATACCAGTAGTTACAGCAGTCTCACATGCAACTCTGGCCTGAGGGTCCTGCTGGAAGATGGCGTCGAGGACTGCGTCTGAAATCTGATCGCACATTTTATCCGGATGTCCCTCTGTTACAGATTCTGATGTAAATAATTTTCTTGCCATAATTAATACCTCCACTTATAATATTTATTCGCGGTCACTTTTTATCCCCTGTACCTGCCTGCAAAGGCCAGCTTATACGGATGAACTCTCGACAGGCAATAAAAAAAACCTCTTTACGAGGTTTATCATTCTTATTAAAACAATGATCCCCCTCATCTTTCAGGCAAAATACCTGTAGGAATTGGCACCATGCACAATCAAATGCTGGTTGCCGGGTTTCATAGGGCCCATACCCTCCACCTCTCTTGATAAGGATAAAAATATTAACTTTGAGTATATTTAACCATATAATTCATTATTCGTCAAGATGATTTCTATTTTTTTCCATTTGCTTTGGCTATAAACCTTTCGCAGTTGACAATAAATCTCTCATGGGTTCCTTCACCAATTTTCTCCTTGTCATCAAAGGCTTCAACACTGAAAACAAGTCGTTTTCCCTCCACTATCGTCAGGACCGCCTTTGCTGTTACGGTCATCCCAACAGGTGTAGCTGCCAAGTGCCTTACATCGATCAGCGTACCCACCGTGGAGCTGTCCAAAGGCACACACTCTTTTAACGCATTCGTTGCCGCTTTTTCCATAAGGGCAACCATTGAAGGTGTTGCAAAGACCTCCAAATCTCCACTGCCCATGGTCCTGGCTGTATTGCTGCTATCCACCTGTGCAATTGCTTCACCTGCTAATCCAACTGTCATTTCCATAGTCTTTATCTCCGTTTCCAACATCATTACAGCCCATGCATTAACTACAAGCACACAAATACGGGCTGCCTTTACATCTATTCTGCTTTAATTCTGCTTTAATTCCTCTTTAATTCTGCTTATATTATAAAACACATATTTTAAGAAATATCAAGTACTAACTCAAAATTCCATGCTCTTTATTCAAGATCAGAAAAAAGGCATAGCTGATTTAGGAGGTCTTTCGTCCAATCAACTATGCCGTGATATACCGCCTTTAATCCTTTTGCCAAGACATAATTCCCCTTATACGGGTAATTCAGCTTATTAGTCTATTTCCCGGCCTTACTTTTTCAGCTCCCAGCCGGACAGGTATTTTGAAGTATTGGCAAGCATCCTTTCAAACAGGTCTCTTGCATCCTTAATGCTGATATTTACCAAGGGGTCATTTACAAAGGCTTTAAAAGCCATATCCTTGTCTTTTGAAAAGGCTGCCTTGATTATAGTTTCCTGATTTACCACATGTCTTATAACCAGACTGTAGATTTCATCCGGCAGTTGACCTGCACTGACAGGCCTTATGCTGTTATGGGAAAATACTGCATTGGTTTCTACAACAGCGCCCAGTGGCAAACCGTGTATCTGGCCTATATTGGGTAGATTTACATTGGTCACCAGTTCTCCAAGTCCGACCAGAGCCTTTATCTGCCGAATTCCTTCTTCTCCGGAATGCTTAAGCTCCATTTTCTCCTCGCCGTTTAAAAGTCTTCTGCTTTTTTCCATTTTATCTTTGAGGTCCTTTACTCGCCAGCTTACGGGTGTCAAGCCGAAGCCCCATTCTTTAGCCACCTCCGGATTCTTGAGATACCAGGGTGGGCAGAATTCAGCAAGGTGCCGGTCTCCCGCGGCAGCTGCAAGCCCATATCTTCTGAACAGATCAAACTTCACCTTGTTATAGCTGTTGAAGTAGCTGTTTCTAACCTGGTCAGCTTCTGTTTCAATCTGATAGCCCTCTTCGGCATATTTTTCTGCAAATTGCCTGTAAGTCGGCAAAAGGTCCTCGCCTTTATAGGAAACACTATTTAGCCAGGTAAAATGGTTTATGCCTATGACATTTACCTTTATATCCTCACGGTCAATTCCAGCTATTCCTTTTATGTCCTTCAGCATTTCTGCCATAAGCTTCTGAGTGGAAAAAACTTCATGACAGCACCCAAAAGCCTTTATCTCAGGAAACACCTTGTAAAGAGTTTTTGTACAGAGCGTCATGGGATTTGTATAATTTATAACCCATGCCTTGGGAGAATATGCTTTTATAGCCTCTCCAATTTCTACAAACATGGGAATTGTCCTTAAGGCCCTTACAAGCCCTCCAGGTCCTACAGTATCCCCTACTGACTGGTATATTCCATATTTCTCAGGCAGATGAACATCAGAGGCCATTTCCTCAAACGAACCCGGGAGTATGGAAATGATTATAAAATCCGTGCCGGTCAGCGCTTCCTTAAGACTGTCAACAGCTTCGTATTTCCACTTTCCAGGTACATCTCCCCTTGACGAAAGCCTATTTCCGATTTTCTCATTTGCCTTGGCGGCCTCATGATCAATGTCGTATAATCTGACCGTACCTGATATTTCCTCATCTACAGCCAGGTCCTTCATAAGATTCCACGCCCAGCCTCTGGAACCACCGCCAATATATGCAATGCTTAAATTATTCTTATCATATATCATGTTCGTTACCCCTTCCTTGTTGTATCTGAATATATTTTCTGTACGTAAAATTCATACTTAATTCCTTTAATCCCGGATTACCAGATTATCCGGTAATCCCCTGAGCCTGTGCTGCAGAGCGCTGAGCCTGAAATACATCTCTCGCGGCACCTTGTCTTCAAACAGGAAAGGACTTGTTTTCATAAAGCCCGGGTCCATGAAATCCCACCAGCTCAAGGCCTTGATTTCTGATCTCGAAGCTGCAATAGTATAAAACTGCTCCAGCCAGTCAGCCTGAACATGCTCGCTCCAGGCGGAATGCCAGCCCCCCTTTGTCAAGCCTATCTGAGACTGAGGGTCAGCTGTGCTTGCATCATCCGTCTGACCTCTTGTATTTCCTCCCGGCACCCCCATTTCAGTAATGTGTATGGGCTTGCCGAAGCTTGCATATACCTCGAGCAAGCGATAAACCGCCGCCATATCCCTGGCAGGAAAATAAAGCTGTATGCCTACCGCATCAAAATCTATCCCTTTTTCTATTGCACTCCTGAAGAACTTCATAGGAGATACCGTCTGTTCAAAAACCGGGCCGTAGCACACAAATTTTCCAGCTACATACTCTGCGAAGGGAAGGCACACATTTATGATGGAAGTTGCGTCCGGATCAGTTTCCCGTACTGTATCACAGCATATCCTGGTAAGCTCCATCAACTGAGGTTGTGTAAGGTTGAAACAATTTGCCCAATCATGAGGTTCATTCATCGAATCCCATACCTTTATACGGCCCTTGTATCGTCCTACTGTTTTTTTAACCGTATCCCGTGCGAAGGAAGAAAGTTCCTCATAGCTTTTAGAAAACATCCAGGCTGGATTTGTTTCCTTATGACCGAACCACAGGGGATGGCCCTTTGGAGTTATTCCGTTTACCTCACACCAATCCACCAGTTCATCCCTTCTGGAGAAATCCAGCCGTCCCTCTTCCGGGGCAAGCTGGTAGGAATAAAACGGTATAGTGGCAAAATTGAACAGGTTTTTGAAATACTCCGCATGCCTGTCTTCACCTGAATGCTTGAACAGGTTACATCCCAGCAGCAACTCGGGCCTTGGCTGTACTGCAAGCTTTGCCTGAGCCTTTTCACAGCACAGTGCCTCCGCCGCCAGCACAGCATTGGAAAGTGCTTTGAGGCGGCAGTAATTTGCATCCACCTTCTTACTGCAAAGAGAATAGTACTCCCTGGCGGCATCATAATGCCCTTTTGCATACGGGCTTGGAATAATTCCTTCTGCAAAATTTTCTGCTTCCCAAATATAGGTTTCTACAGCTTCTGCTATAAAATCAAACGCTTGACCTTTTGCAAGGCCAGAAGGAGAATACCCCTCACCGCGGTTATGTGCCATCACCCATATGTTTCCGTACAGTGGAAGGTTCACACGCCCGTGCAGCATGAACGGAGAGGCCTCCACCTTCAGCTCCACGGTGCCGTCAGACATTATATTGCTTTTACGTATATCAGGCTCAAAATACATATCGCTTGCATAAAGAGTATTCAATATGTATTCAGGCATTGAACCTCCGTCTGAATCTGTCATTTTTACTTTTACAAGCTTGCCCATATATTTATATCACCTATCCTTTTATAAATTATAGTATTATAGTGTAATAAAAACCGGCTAAAAGAGCTTATATATATTTCGAAAACCCCTCTGCCTCTATGCACCAGCTACCATCATCAGGAAACCCGGGATGGCTTTTCCCTCCGTCCTGCTCCCACCCGGCCGCCATTATGGCAACAGCCAGCAGCAAGCTTCCGTTTCCAGGGAGATAGAGCGGCAGATCCTCTCTGTTGGCCTGTGAATTATGCCCATTTAAGGCATAAGTATTTTTAGGCTTATCTGCCAGCAGCAAATCCACGGCAAGCGAAGTGAGTCCCAGTCTGGCGCAGCACATGGACATCATGGCAAAATCCCAGCCCCACATTGAATCAAAATTCCAGCATTGGAGCACCTTCTCTACGGTATTCCTCATTATTTCCCTGTCCACAGACTCCCCGGGAAGTACACCTAAAGCTGCAAGCATTGATGGGTGGTCATGATTATATGGAGCTTTGGAAAAGGTCTCCGGGCAGTTCTCATGGGACAAATAGACACCCTCCTTAACAGGGAGCCCTGATAGCTTCTCCGCTGCTTCAAGGTAAAGAGGCTTTGGCATTTCACCCAGCCGCTGCTGCCACTTTACGGCAGTTTTCAAGCCCCAACGGAAATACTCCAGCTCATAGGAGGGATTCATGGTATCTTCAGGCGCATGAGTCTCCTGAGCCGGTATAAGTGGAGGACCCATTACATACCTGTCATTTTCCTTGTCATAGTTCAGAAAGGACACCATAAAATCGGCACTTTCCATTACCAGGCGGGAATACCTTTTTAATGTTTCAGTATTAGGATGTGCTCTATAGCAAAGTTCCGAGAGCATTATGGGGTGAGGCTGCTGCCAAACCAGCAAAACACCAATGGCAGATGGTGCATTAAGGCCACTGGGATCACTCATCTTTGTCCATCTGGCACCAGCATAGCCCTGCTTTTCAGCGTCCCTTACCGCCTGAGGCAAAATATCCAGATACCACTTCAAGCTCCTCTCCAGAAGTTCCGTTCTTCCCCATAGCGCAAACTGGGCTGCATGCCAGTAATGCATTTCCAGGTGGAATTTACCATACCAGCTGTTACAGGTAAGGCCTGTTTCCGCCGGAGGGAGAGTTCCGCTGCACTGGATTGCCGTGAGATATTGGGAAAGAACTATTCTGCGCTCCAGCTCTGCCGCCCTGCTGTCTGTGGAATTTATAAGCTGTATGGCGGCTCCGTTTCTCCAGAAATACTCCCATTGGGCGGAAGAGCGGATTTTTGTGGTATAGAAGTCATTGGGGATATTTACTGGAATTTGTGGCGAAAAGCCTGCCGAGAAATAAAGCTCGTCACTGTCCTCATTGGCAGACAGCGTAAATTGGTGGCAGCCGGTCTGCTTAATTAAGGCATTCGGACTGAATACCATATCTACATAGTATATATCTGAATCCAGCACTCGTTTGATTATTATTCTCTGGGAATAATCCAGAACAATTTCACTCCTGTGAGCCTTTTCACTACTCCAATCAGATGCATCTTTTTCAGGGCTTCCGTATGGAAACTCAAAACTGATTTCAAGCTTTCCAGAGGCTATAAGCCTGGACTTTATTCGGGCACTTACCAAATCCTGCTTGGGGTCTGCACAGGTCTCCACCTGAACTGTTTCACCAAATACGGTAAATTCCGATGCCAGCAGCCCCTGCCACAAATCCAGTTTTTGTTTTACATTTTTTATGTCGGACAGGACTGCAGCCCTGTTATCTTCCACAAGATTCAACCTTATATTGCATAAATTCAAACGGTGAGGATTTTCTCTAAGATTTTTAAACAACTGTTCCTGGCCCTTGTCATCTGCCGCATACCCCACCATTCTTCCATGAGTTTCATATTGCTTAAGCGTCAATTCAGAGTAGTTCCTGTTTACGGGGAATGAATGCCACCCCCATTGAGCCATAGTACACAGGGGAAAGTATTCATATTCCCTGTGGAAGGTCTGAAGACCTGTTATATCTGCTGTAAAAGCAAATTCACCATTTCCTACGGTAAACGGGGCTCTCTTATCCGGTGCCTTCAGTACCGGGTTGTTGCGAGCAACCAATGAATATCGGTCAACTGAGCTTATAGCTTCTTTCGAATGGTCTTTTTTCATAACGTCCCCCTTTACCAAAGTCAATTACTGTACCGTCTTTCAGCTGATATAATTGACTTTTTTAATAAAACGGATGCGGCTGAATCAGCCGCACCCTCAACTACATTTATCAATATAAGTACTTTTAATTATTTAGACTGCGCATACCACTCATTAACTTCTTTTGTGATTTGGTCTCCGCCAAGCTTCTTCCAGTCTGAAACAAACTTGTCGAAGGAGTTGATGGATTCTCCCATGATTATCTTTGTGAATACTTCATCTTCCATTGCCTCGAGAGTAGCCTGCTTTTCAACCATGGTTGGTGTTGATGAACCATAGAAGAGGTTTGTCAGCAGGTTCTGGCTGTCAACATACTTGCCGATTATGTCGGCGCTGGATGGTGTACCGAAGATTCTTTCATCACCCCAGAAATTTCTGTCTCCAGCCTTGGATTTCTGAATTTTATCATAGTAACCGTATTCTTCAGCATTGAGTATTGAAGTATCATTTGTTTCCATAGCTTTAATTACATTGTTGTGAGCATTGAGGTTCTTAAGCGCAGGTTCATAAACTACCAGTGAATACTGCCATGTAGCTATACCGCTCTTAGTAACGCCGAATTTTTCGTTTTTAGCCTTGGCCTCGTCTGAAGCGTCACGGTTATAACCGCTTGAACCATTTTCAACAAGCTTCATAAGAGCTTCAGGGTTTTTGCAGTTCTTGTTGACTGCATAGTATTTTGTAACAGGCATTGATGTAACAGGAGCTGCAGGAGTACCATCTATTGAAGGCAGCTCTATAGCCTGCCAGTCAGCATTAGGGTCGTTGATTGCACAGTCTTTCAGGAAGGCACCGGGTGATGACAAGCCGCCGTAAGTGATTCCCACTTTGCCGGAGGAGACTGTTTCCATAACCTTTGCTTTATCTTTAACGCCGAATTCCTTATCGATTTGCCCGCTCTTGTACAGGTTCTGCAACTGCAATAATGCATCTTTAACCTGTGGCTGTATTGAACCGTAGACAGCGCTTCCGGCTGCATCCTTCACCCATCTTCTGGGGTAAGCATGATAGCCTGCGAATAAACCTGCTGCCGAAGCGTGCTTGTTGTTAACATCAAGGAAGTTTTTGACCAATGCAAGTCCCGTAGTATCAGCTTTACCGTTCTTATCCGGGTCATTCTTTACAAAAGCTTCGGACACCTTATACAAATCCTGTAAGGTCTTTGGCATTTCAAGTCCCAGATTCTTCAGCCAATCTGCTCTGATGTAGAGTATCTGGAGATTGTCAACTGAGGATGCCGTATGTGGAATCGCCATTAGCTTTCCGCCTATCTTGGCAGAATCAAAGCTTGCCTTGTCCTGTTCCAATATGCTCTTGGTGAAGTCGGAAGTATTGTTCTTATATAAGTCTGTCAGATCATATAGCATGTCATTTTCTGCAAGCTCAATAAGCTGCTTGTTTCTGAGCCACATGATATCCGGCAGGTCTCCGGAGGCGACAGAAATATTCAATTTCTGGTCAAACTGCTCCTCTGGTACAGTCCATACGTACTTGAGGTTTATACCGAAGTCTTCCTTGTAGGACGTCATATAAACATTATTTTCAATGCTCTCTCCCGGTTCGAATTCTATACCGTTATTCAGGAATCTCCATGCTGTCAGATCAATTTCGGGCGTATACTTGGCTAGAAGGTCGGTTGGTTTTTGGTCAGCCGGGGTTGTGGATGAAGCAGTGGAAGAACCAGAAGCTGTAGCTTCACTTGACTTATTGTCACTGCCGCATGCAGCCATTGAAACTGTGAGCATTGCCGCTAATGAAAGAGCTGCTAGTCGGGTTAAAGAAAATTTTTTCATAAGTTCCCTCCGATATTATTTGTTTAATGAGGCCTCAATTTAATTATATGGCCCTGAAGTTGCTCAAACAATATTCATATTTTTACTTTCAATTCATATCTTTACTTTGATTTTGTAAACCAAGCTAAAAGCTATCTGAAAACTACATATCTGAAATAGTCAAAATCGGCCCTGCCCCCGGCATCCATTGTGTTATAGCTGAATAGTCCAAGCCGTGCTCCCTTCCAGAAGCCTTCTTTTAGAATGCAAGCTCCTCCCAACTGGTAGTAATCACAGCCATTTAAGCTAAAATAGAATAGCGTTTCGCCGGACATATCTATTACGGTTTTGAACCATACCTCTCCCGGCTCATTACAGGGACCGTGATAGCTGGTGCCTGCCGTCACCGCCTGTATGTGGCAAAGCTCTCCCTCATATACAGCACCTATCCAGTTTTCCTCTCTGCCTCCAATAAAACACAGGCCGGCTCTCTGCCCTGGCTCCGCTAATGTGGTGTCCAGCTTGACCGTTATAGTCCCGTTGTTTCCCATAAGCTTCTGTGTAATGGTATTTTTGGCATTGATAATATTTTCAGCCTGCATTGCCGTCAAAGACAAATATCCCGGCCTCTGAGCCAATGACCATTTATCTGCAACTGGATTGTGGTTCCACTGCCACTGATACCCCAACTTCGGAGTATCGAATTCATCAGAGGCCTGGGGCAGTGTTGCCGGATGGACTTTTCCCACTTGGGGCTTTTTGCATATCTCTACAGGCTCTCCGTTTATTCCCATTACAGGCCAGTCCTCTACCCAACTGACAGGCTGAAGATGGCACACTCTCCCCAGCGCACCCGCACTTTGAAAATGCATGAACCAGGTTTCTCCCGATTCCAGTTCCACCAATCCGCCTTGATGAGGGCCATTAACATTGGTTTTTCCTGTCTCCAGCACCACTCTTCTCTCGTACGGCCCATAGATGCTCCGGGACCTTAAAACTGCCTGCCAGCCTTTTTCAACTCCGCCCTCAGGAATAACAAGGTAATAGTATCCATTTTTTTTATATATCTTAGTGCCCTCTGCGATTTTTCCTATATAAACGATAACGCCCTCGTCAAGCAGCTGCTTTCCGTCTGCACTCATTTTGTGAATAACTATAGGACCTGCTCCCACCGTACTATGCCCAAGATATGCATTCCCGTCGTCATCCCAAAACGGACAGGGGTCTTCCCAGCCCTCTACCCTCCTTACCTCGTAAAGAGGCGTCCACGGACCTTCAGGCTGCTCTGCACTGCTCATGTACAGTCCCTCATCCGGGGTACAAAAGTATACATAAAACCTTCCAGCATGGTACTTTATTGCAGGCGCCCAGCTTCCTTTCGCATATCCCTCCATCTCGTCATACCGGCTATGAATTTTTAATTCATTATAAACCTGTCCCACGATTGTCCAGTTTACCAAATCCTTTGAGTGAAGCACAGGTATCCCCATAAAGTGAAAATCAGAACAAACCATGTAAAAGTCGCTACCCACCCGAATCACGTCCGGATCGGAATAATCCGCATTGAGCACAGGATTTTTATATAACCCGTTACCAATATCTCCCCAGGCATTAGTGCGGAATTCTTCTGTTTTTTTGAGATACTCCTCGGATATAGTCATAATGTGTCTCCCCGCCTGCCAAAAAATCATAAGGCAGGCCAATAGTCATAATTTTGCCATACGAGCTTATCCCTTAACACTTCCCATTACAAGTCCCTTCATAAAATACTTCTGAAGGAAAGGATATACGGCCAGCACAGGGACGGCAGCCAGAAATACCTGCGCTGCGTTAAAGGTTCTGTTGGATACGTTTCCCATCGTTGCCAGCTCATCGCTGGCACTCATCATAGTATCTGAATTTATTATGATGGAACGCAGGTAACTCTGCAGCGGCCATTTGCTTGTTGAATTCATATATATAAGCCCATCAAACCAACCGTTCCAGTGGCCTACCAGCACAAACAGCGACAGGGTGGCAATGGATGGCAGTGAAAGCGGAAGCACTATCCTAAAAAGTGTTCTCCAGTAGTCACAGCCGTCTATATACGCCGCCTCTTCTATTTCCTTAGGAAGTCCTCTGAAGAAGTTCATTAAGAGAATGACATTGAATACCGGTACGGCATTAGGTATTATCAACGCCCATATTGAGTCAATCAGGCCTGTATACCTGACAACCATATAGGTTGGAATCAATCCGCCTCCGAAAAGCATTGTGATAATAAAAAACCATGCATATATGTTACGTGCTGAAAACTCTGATTTTTCCTTTGCCAGAGGGTATGCTATAAATATTGTCAAAATCATATTAATAATATACCCCAGACCTATTCTTTTAACGGAAACCAGGAAGGCCGCCAAAAATTCCTGCTTTTTAAGAGCATACACATATGAATCCAGCGTAAACTCCACAGGCCATAGCTTTACATAACCAGCCGCCGCCGCAGATTTTGAGCTGAAAGATACTGCCAGAACATTTATCAGCGGCAAAAGACATCCGAAAGCCGCCAGGCTGAGAAATAAATAATTAAATATAGTAAATGCTCTAGAGCCTACTGTTGAATAATTTTTCATTTTATACCATCCTCCCTAGAATATTCTATATCCGGCATACTTATTAGCCAGTTTATTGGATAACAATATAAGTACCAGAGAAATTACCGATTTGAAGAGTCCTACTGCGGTTGCCACACTGTATTGCGCCTCCACAAGACCTATCCTGTATACCAGAGTATCCAGAATATCTCCTGTACTATAGACCTGTGGGCTGTATAGGTTAATTACCTGGTCGAAACCGGCGTTCAATATGTTCCCAAGTGCAAGAACCGTCATAAGCGTCACTATGGGCAGTATTCCCGGAATAGTAACATGAAGAGTCTGCTTCCAGCGTCCGGCACCATCCACGTATGCCGCTTCATATAGTGCCATATCAATGCTGGTTAGCGCTGCAAGATAGACAATGGTGTCATAGCCGAAGTTTTTCCATACGTTGGTTAATACCATTGTAAAGGGAAACCACTTTGCATCCCCCAGAAAAAATATAGGGTCTATGCCGAAAAGACCAAGTATTTCATTAATAATACCGCTTGATGGAGAAAGAACATCCACAAGTATTCCGCCAAGGATTACCCATGAAAGAAAGTGAGGAAAATATATGATGGTCTGTAAGGTTCTCTTGTATTTTTCCCTGCGCATTTCATTCAGCAGTAATGCAAATGCAACGGGGACTATAAGACCTACAACTATTTTCATAATCGATATAAATACCGTATTATATATTACCGTTTTAATATTAGGTAAATTGAGCATATATTCAAAATTGTCAAATCCCACCCATTTTGATTTGAAAAATCCCTTGGCTGGAACGAACTTTTGAAATGCCATAACTATTCCGAACATGGGAATGTAATGGTAAATGAATGTTAAGATGACCCCTGGTATAACCATGATATGCAGAGGTAGTTGCCTCAGCTTTTTCCCGCTGATCATAATTGCCTCCTCCTTTAATTTAGCACCGTAGTAAGATTAATAACTAGTGTAGTACCTACAATTAAATTATACGGGTGGCAACATAGCTGAACAATATTCATATCTTTACATTCAAATCATCTCTTTACTTGATAAGTTTTGAGTCCCTGTACTCCTGGGGGGTCATGGAAGTAATCTTTTTAAAGAACCGTGCAAAGTTTGTGGCACTCAGATAACCCACCGCTTCAGAAATCTCATGGATTTTGTAGTCAGGGTTCTCCAGCATCTTTTTGGCCTTTTTTACACGACTCTCACTTATATAGTCGGAAAGATTCTTGCCCGTTACCTGCTTAAACAGGCGAGAAAGATAGGAGGGATTGAAATACACTATTTCTGCAAGCCGGACCAGTGAAACCTCATCCTGCAGATGCAGATTTTCATTTATGTGCTTTTGAACAATACCAATAACATCCTGGGCCCTTTTTTCTTCTTCGCTGTCTTTTATTTCAAACAATATTTCTCCAAGCTGCTTAAGATACTCCACTGCATATTTCCAAGACTCGTGGTATTCCAGGTTCATAAGCTTATACATGCTGATTTTAAAGGCAATCTTTTCTGTAAGATTCCATTTGTTTATGTGTGACAGTATTACAAGCGCTATGGAATAATACTGCTCCACAGCTACTATATCATGCATGCTTGGTATAACCGTCAACTTTTCAGCTAATGTCATAAGGCAAGAAAGGAATTCTTCCTTGGTACCGTTTTCAAGGATTTCTGCCAGGTCCACAACCCTGCGGCCAGAGGTATCCCTTCCTATCCCGGAATGCTTCTGGAGATCCCTTTCAAGGAGGGTTGTATCTGATAAAAGCAGCCCCTCACCTTTTCCTATTCTGTAATTCAGAAGCATTTTGAGAGTAAAGTACCTGTCCTGAATTCCCCTCCAGCTCACAGGCTTATCATCCAGAACAAAAGAAACAGACTTCCCGGTGGTGCTTATAAAGGATTCCTGCACCAACTCCGCAATACCCTTAATAAAAGTATGCATGTGGTTCCAATCCTCTTCCTGGACGTGCCTTTTATCTCCTATGACCGGCTGCAGGAACCAGACCATAGTGGAGTTGTTATGATTAAAGCTTATAAACTTAGTTTTAGTTGACATATATTGTTCCGCAATAAGCTTTATGCTCATAAACCATTCTGTTCTGTCTGAATATGGGGTTCCTTTTGGAATATCGTCTATTCTTCCAGCCAGCATTACAACAGGCTCCTTTATTGACAGAGGGATTTCCAGCTCATCAAACTGCTGCTGCTTTATTTCTGACATACCAATCTCTTCGTTTAACAAACTCCTCAGAAAGATGGTCTGAAGCAGACCCTGGGTAGTTCCTATCTGTTCCTGGGCCTGTCTTACAAGAGCGGTGCTTTTCATATTTTCTTCTATTTTCAATGCAGTTCTGGTTACTGTATCTATTATTTTTCCATAGCCCTCGGTTTTAAGAATATAACTGACTCCTTCGCTTTGGATGGCAGTATATACATATTCAAATTCACTGTGCCCGGTGAGAAATATCACCTTACATTCCGGCCATTTGCTGCGGATTGTCTCCAAAAGTTGAATTCCGGTCATTTCAGGCATACATATATCGGTCAGGACAATGTCAATCCTTGTTTTGTTTAACAAGTTCAAGGCCTCCTGCCCCGAGTAGGCCTTATATATATCCAGTTCTACCTCTCTGATACTGCCCAGTACCTCACAGAGACCATCGGCAATTATTGCTTCATCATCTACTACAAGCAGTCTAAACATCTTATTCCTCCTCTTCCTGCATGACCGTGATGGTAACCCTTAGTCCTCCCATTTCCCCTTTTTCAAGGGACAAACCGCTCTGCGGACCAAACTTGAGTTTAAGCCTTTGATGTATATTTTGCAAGCCTGTTACCTCTGCGCTCTCAGAATTATCATCAAGAGATTTTCTCATAGTTTCCAGTATGTGCTGGTCCAGATTGCCTCCATTGTCCTCCACTATTATCCTGTATTCTATTTCCAGCTTCTCAAAGCTGATTATAAGCAATCCCTTGCCATTTGACATGGTTAACCCGTGCTCGAAGGCATTTTCGATAACCGGCTGCAATATAAGCCTCGGAACAATCAAGGACTTAAAGTTGTCCGGAAGGGCGTCAAACCTGACTTTGATCTGATTTGAAAAGCGCATGGCCTGTATCTCGGAATATACCCTTGCATGATTGACTTCCTTTTCGATAGTCACCTCATCCGCAGCATTTCTTGTTATGAACTGGAAGTACTGGCCCAACTGCTCAGTAAATATTTCAAGGTTATCGTAATCACCCACTCTGGCCATTGTGTTCAGTATGAAAAAGCTGTTATACAAAAAATGTGGTCTGATTTGGGACTGAAGCTGCTTCATTTCCGACCTCTGCACAAGTATCTTTTGTTTGTAAACCTGATCAACCAGGTTCTTCAGGTTGTCCACCATGGAGTTAAACCTGTGGTAGATATAACGGAATTCATCATCGTGCCTGTGCTCTATGTTTATATCGAAATCGCCTTTTTCAACTTTTTTAAAGGATTCCGCCAGTTTTCCGATAGGTTTGTGTATAAACTGGTACATATACATGGAATACAGAACAATTATGACCCCCGCAGAAACTGTCAGCAGCAAAAACCATTTACTGTACTTTTCAAGAGCATGAAATACCGAATCCTCAGGCAGGTATTTGCAGAGGGTAGAATTAAAGACATTTGAGGTTATTGATACCGCCAGATACCTGTTATTGTTCACGTGCACTACCTGTGCACCGTTATCCTTGGTGGATATCTGATTGTAGACATTTTGGTTCAGGTCCGTATTATTATTTGCAGCAATAACAGATTTGTTGGCCTTGTTTACAAATATAACGCCCTCCGTGGAGTTTTGCGTCATTGACTGCAAGGCCTCTACTACTTTGTCCTTAGATATTTCAATAACAATTATAAAAAGTTTCTCCTTACTTACGGTGTATGAAAAGGGATACGAAACTGTCATATACTTTATTACGTTTTTATCCATAGTGGCATCCGGCTGAGAGTCCAGGTTCTTGAGCCTGTCATAACGTACCTTGTCAAATTCGGATACTGAGGTTGCCGATATAGTCCTCTCAAGAGCCGGCACCATGACATAAATATCTCCAATATACTTGCTGCTGTTTTTGATTGCATACAGCCGCTGCTGTACCCTGAGTATCCTTTCCATCTGCTGGATGCTGTCCATGGATTCCGGAATTGCGGACAGGCGGCTCAGATCCTTGTCATTGACCAGTTCGATTTCAAGTGTTCTTACCCTGTTAATGTCATTTTCAAGACTGTCTCTGTAAAAGGAAAGTTGTGAAACAATAGAATTGGATATTTCTTTTCTGAGAGTGCTGATGCCAAGGTCATATATAGCTATACTCAGTATATATATTGGCATAAGAATCAAAATAAATGATATGATTAATCTCCTCAACACCGATTTGCGCCACAACTCTTTTTTCATCTCCGCCTCCATACAACCCGGGTTTTTCCGCTCCACACTATTGAGTCCATATATCTTTTTAATATTTCCCAATTATAATCTAAAAGGAAACATCTTTCAACAGGATTAATATGTATTCAGGAAACCGCACACCCCAGGGGAGATAAACTAAGGGCTTGCCCAGTTATGAGCAAGCCCTTGTGCTGTTTTAAATTTGTCAGCCTTCTAATTGAGGTGTGGTTGTGGCACCTTCCAGCGCTACACCGTCGAATATTGCTTCAAATTCTGCACCTTCAACCTTTTCCTTGTCCAGAAGTATTTCCGCCAGTCTGTTAAGCTTATCAATATTGTCCCTTAAAAGTCTAAGGGTTCTTTCATACGCATTGTCTATGATGCTCTTAACCTCATTGTCAATTATAGCGGCGATTTCATCGCTGTAATCTCTTGAGTGGGCCAGGTCTCTGCCTATAAATACTTCATCGTTTTCATTGCCGAAAATCATATTTCCAAGCTTTTCGCTCATACCGTACTTTGTAACCATATTCTTTGCAATCTGGTTAACCTTCTTCAAATCACTGGACGCACCTGTGCTGACTTCATCAAGTATAATCTGCTCGGCAGCCCTTCCCCCAAGTGCAATGATGATTTCTTCAATCAACTGGGATTTAGTATGGTAGCTCTTGTCCTCCTGCGGTCTGCTGGCAGTATAGCCGCCTGCCATACCTGCCGGAATGATTGAAACCCTGTCAACCTTCTGGCTTGTAGATACAAGCTTGATAGCTATTGCATGGCCTGCTTCATGGAATGCCGTAACCTTTTTATCTTTCTCACTCATAACACGGCTCTTCTTCTCAGGACCCATCATTACCTTGAAGGCAGCTTCCTTGATTTCTTCATTTCCTATTTTCTTTTTATTGGCTCTGGCCGTAAGCAAGGCTGCCTCATTGAGCAGATTCTCCAAATCAGCGCCTGTAAAGCCGGGTGTTATTCTTGCAAGATCATCCAGCTTAACATCCTCTGAAAAAGGCTTGCCCCTGGAGTGGACCTTTAAAATCTGCTCCCTGCCTTTTATATCAGGAAGTCCTACCACTACTCTTCTGTCAAATCTTCCCGGTCTCAGCAAGGCAGGGTCCAATATGTCAGGCCTGTTGGTGGCTGCAAGGATAATTACTCCTTCATTAATACCGAAGCCATCCATTTCTACCAGCAGCTGATTTAGAGTTTGTTCCCTTTCATCATGCCCGCCGCCCAGTCCGGCTCCTCTATGTCTTCCAACAGCATCAATCTCGTCGATAAAAACTATACATGGTGCATTTTTCTTAGCCTGTTCAAAAAGGTCACGAACACGGGATGCACCGACACCCACGAACATTTCCACAAAGTCAGATCCGCTTATGCTGAAGAAAGGTACTCCTGCTTCACCTGATACTGCTTTAGCCAGCAAAGTCTTACCTGTACCTGGAGGCCCCACCAAAAGCACACCCTTGGGAATTCTGGCTCCCAGCTCCACAAATTTCTTTGGAGCTTTAAGGAATTCAACTATTTCAGCCAGCTCTTCCTTCTCCTCATCAGCACCTGCCACATTTTCGAAGGTAACCTTCTTCTTGTCATCAACTGTCATCTTGGCACGGCTCTTGCCGAAGGACATCACTCTGTTGCCCCCTCCGCCGCCCTGAGACTGCTGGATAAAGAAAAACCAAATTAAAATAAGTATAACTACAAATCCGATTGTGGGTAAAATGGAGACCCACCAAGGTGCCTGGGGCGGAGTTGTAACATTGAATTTATCTATAATTTTGTTTTCATAAGCATTTGTAAATCTATCTGATGCAGATGTAACATCCGGAGGAACTGTAACTACATATTTCGTAGCCTTGCTCTTTTCATCCAGAGGCTTTCTGAGCTCTACGGTGGCTGTGTCGGTTTGTAGTCCGATACTTTTTACATTGCCAACCTCCATTTGGGTTAATAATTGGCCGTATTCCATCTTTGGCGGATTATCAGATGCAGTATAAAAAGTGATTATTACTAAAATTATTATAAAAATAATAATATAAAAGCTGATACCCTTAAAATATTTCAAATATCTCCCTCCTTATGCTTACCAAGGTACCAAATCCAGTCCATAGGCCGATTTAACACACCCCACCTACGTTCTACCATTTATAAATTTAATACCAATCTTTTATTCTTTCAAACAAGAAACCATAGTTTATTTGATTTTTCCTGCCTTCGTACAGTATATATTATATTAGCATATACAATTATAAAACACAACAAACTCAATTGTCTGCCACTTTTTTAATTATTTCTGGTAAATTTCCTTTTTAAGAATGCAAACCTCAGGGATATTCCTGTATTTTCCCGCATAATCAAGACCATAACCTATAACAAATTCATCCGGAATTTCTATCCCCTTGTATTTAACATGAACTTCCGCCTTTCTTCTGGAGGGCTTGTCCAGGGCTGCACATATTTCCACACTGAGAGGACCTCTGGTTTTCAGAAGCTCCACAAGATGGTTCAAGGTAAGGCCTGTGTCTATAATATCCTCAACAATCAGAACATGCTTTCCGGATATATTTATATCCACATCCTTTATAATCTTTACCACTCCTGAGGATTTGGAAGAGTCTCCATAGCTGGAAACAGAAATAAAATCCAGGTCAACCGGTATGCTGATATTTCTTGCCAGATCTGCCAGAAATATAAATCCTCCCTTTAATACTCCGATTATGACCAGTTCCTCTCCTTCATAGTCCCTAGAAATGCGGCCCCCCAGCTCTACAGCCTGCCTGTCCAGCTCCGCTTTTGTTATGAGTACGTGCTCAATTACGTCGTTCATGTGCCACTTATCCCCCTTGTTAAGTTTTAACCTGAATCGCTTATCTGACTATACCGGCATTTGTGCCGCTGTCGGAAATCTTTTCTATAAGCATGTTATTCAAATTTAATATAAGTAATCATTAACACAGATTTAGTATTATCAGTTACTTTATAATTATCACTTGTTTTATTTCCTATAATCCAAATAATCTCCTTATTTATAGAAATTAATGGAAAGTAGTCCCTTTGTTCTCTGGGAACCTTTATATCTATAAAGTATTCCTTCAATTTTTTCGTGCCATTTGCCTTTAAAGGCTTGAAAATATCACCATCCCGCCTGTTTCTTACCACTAGCTGAAAATCCTTGTCCTTACAGAGTTTGTTTTTTATTATGTCATAATCAAAAAAACCCGTGAAAGAGTCCTGTTTATCCCTTAAAAATTCCCTGCATTGCTCAGCTGCGTCAAACTCGTGCACTTCTGCTATAATTTTGCAGCATATACTGCTTATCTCCACCTCACCGGGCAGGTTCAAAAGATACTCAAAGCTTTCAACCACATGATCAGTATGTTTTTGTATAGCGATGGTGCTGTAGGATTTCACCGCCATATAGCCGAAAGGCAAATCCAGCCTTGAACCTGTACGACCGTCGGCAAGCAGCTGAAGCAGCTTGTCGATGTGGACGTACTCCAGTCCGGTAGTTCTTCCGCTGGCCTCGGCAAAAGCAAGCCTCAACACCCGGCTGCAGACTGCACGGTGGAGCTGCAGCAAGCTCTCCAGCTTCAATTCTACAAAATCGCTCTTTCTATTAACAACAGCTTTTTTATAGTATAATTCAGAATTATATCGTAAATAATCTTCATCTGCTACAAGAATTTTTGATAAACGCAGTAAATTACCTGTAATGTCGGCTCCTACGGCAGCATTTATTTCCGGGAGCACCTTTAATCTGATTCTGTTCCTGAAATAATCCGTATGAAGGTTTGAACTGTCTGTAATTGCTTCGAGACCTTGTCCGTCAACATATTCCTCGATGCTGCTTCTCTCGGCATCCAGCAGCGGTCTTATAATGTTGTCCCTTTTATATTCCATGCCCTTAAGTCCTTCTGGTCCTGTGCCCCTGAAAAGTCTCATAAGCAAGGTTTCAGCCTGATCATTTTTTGAGTGTGCAACAGCGATTTTCTGTGCGGATTTTTCCTCAAGCACTTTGTTAAAGGTATCATATCTTGCATTCCGCCCGGCCTCCTCCAGAGATATTTTGTCCAGACGGGCCTGCTTTGCAATATCTATCCTCTTCACGATGGCTTCCAGCCCCAGATTGCCGCAGAAATCCCTTACAAAGGTTTCGTCCCGCATTGCTTCGTCACCCCTGAGCATATGATTAATATGGACAGGATAAAGCTTAAGAGAGTATTCTTCCCCTATTGAATACAGAATATGGAGAAGGCACACTGAGTCATATCCCCCGGATATTCCCACCACGATACCATCTCCATAATCAATCAGCCCGTTTTTTTTAATTGTATCCATAACCAGTTGTTTCAACATTATAAATCCTCTTGTTAAGGAAAATCTGCCTAAAAATCATATTACCATTATTTTTACTGCCTGAATTTCTCGAGATTGGCGAACTTTGTGTACTGACCCAGCCACACCAGTTCAACAGTTCCGGTAGAACCGCTCCTGTGCTTTGCCAGAATAACCTCCGCAATGTTTTTCTTCTCGGTATCGGGGTTATAGTAATCATCACGATACAAGAACATTACAATGTCGGCATCCTGCTCGATGGCTCCTGACTCTCTCAAATCACTGAGGATAGGCCTGTGATCTGTTCTGGTTTCGGCGGCACGGCTCAACTGAGAAAGACATATAACGGGAATATTAATTTCCTTTGCCAGAATTTTAAGTGATCGGGAAATTTCCGATATCTCCTGCTGCCTGTTCTCTCCTCTGGACTTGCTTCCCTGCATCAACTGCAGGTAGTCAATAACCACCAGCCCCAGATTATGTTCAAGCTTTAGCCTTCTGCACTTTGCTCTTATTTCGGTAATTGAAATGCCGGGGGTATCATCAATGAATATAGGTGCCTCCGACAGCGGCCCTAAGGCTCTGGCCACCTTCTGCCAGTCATTGTCCTCCAGCTGTCCCGTCTTCATTTTGTTGCTGTCCACCATAGCCTCGCTACACAGCATTCTGTTGACCAGCTGCTCCTTTGACATTTCCAGGCTGAATACGGCAACCGGTATGCCACTGTGAACCGCAGCATTTTGGGCCAGATTCAGGGCAAAGGCCGTCTTTCCCATGGCAGGCCTTGCAGCAACTAAGACAAGGTCTGAGTTGTGCAGTCCCGAGGTCTTGAAATCCAGGTCCGAAAAGCCTGTGGGAATTCCGGTAATATGTCCCTTGTTATTATATAGCTCTTCTAGCTTGTTGAAGGTGTCCACAAGCACATCTTTTATTGGTACAAAGCCCTGGGAACTCCTCTTTTGCAGTATGTCAAAAATATTCTGTTCCGCCTTGTCCAAAATGAAGGATACCTCTTCCGAGGCACTGAAGCCCAGCTCCACTATGTCGGAGGATGCTTTTATGAGCTTGCGCAGCAAGGATTTTTCTTCAACTATTTTTGCATAGTGCTTTACATTTGCAGTAGTGGGCACCTCTGTGGCAATATTAGTCAGGTATTCCAGCCCGCCCACCAGCTCCAGCTTTCCATGAAGCTTCAGCCTCTCTGAAACTGTTATTAAATCTATAGGCTGGGCTCTATCAAAAAGTTCAATGATTACATCATATATTTCCTTGTGGTCTGGTCTGTAGAAATCCTCCGGCTTAAGAACTTCCATGACAACCGGAATTACTTCCTTGTCAATCAGCATGGAGCCAATAACAGATTGTTCGGCTTCTATGCTTTGAGGAGGAATTCTCCCAAGAGTTCCTAACTCCATATCTCTTCCCCATTCTTCAAAATAACAGTAATTATAACCCCTGCTTCCATAGCCGCTTTTACAAGCCTTCTATTTTAACGGTAAATTTTGAACTGATTTCAGGGTAAAGCTTGACCTCTGCCTCATAAGTCCCTATGGCCTTAATGGTATCCGGCATCACAAGCTTCTTTTTGTCAATATCCAGCTTGTGCTGACTTTTCAGGGTCTCTGCCACATCCTTGCTGGTTATGGAGCCAAAAAGCTTGCCGTTCTCACCGGCCTTGACCTTTATTGTTACCGTTATGTTCTTTATCTTATTGGCAAGCTCCCTGGCCTGTGCGATTTCCTTTTCCTTCTTATGGGCCTCTGCTTCCTTTTTGGTCTTCATTATATTCATATTTGCAGCGGTAGCTTCAACTGCAAGTCCCTTGGGAAACAAAAAGTTCCTTGCATAGCCATCGCTGGCCTCAACCATCTGCTCCTTCTTACCCAAACCCTTAACATCTTCTTTTAATATAACCTTCATATAATCTCCCATCTACGCACATAGCGCGTACACAAATAGTAATGAAAGACACGCAGTGGCTTTCGCTGCTTGAAAGTCACTTTGATACACAACATGTATCTTTCAAGCTAACCTCCCAAGCCATGTTATGACTTAAGCCGCACAGCGGCTCCATTTTTGTATTTACTCCTTGTTCAGACTGTCGACGTATTCAAATATAGCTGTTTTCAAGCTTTCCTTGGCCTCCTGAATGGAAACGTTCTCAATCTGAGCTCCAGCCACGGTCAAATGCCCCCCGCCGCCCAGCTTTTCAAGAATCATCTGAACATTTATTTCACCCAGGGATCTTCCGCTGATAATTACCTCTCCCTCATGATAGCTGAGAACAAAGGCTGCGACAAGTCCCGACAGGCTCAAAAGCTGATCTGCGGCCTGTGCTGCAATCAACTGGGCATTTTTTATATTAGTGGGACAAGTAGATATTGCAATATTATCATACACTACTTCCGCATCTTTTACTATATTTGATATTGCTATATAGGTTTTCAGATCGTTCTGGAACAGCTGTTTAACCGAAACGGTGTCCACTCCCTGCCTTCTCAGATAAGATGCTGCCTCAAAGGTTCTGACTCCTGTCTTGAATATAAAGTTCTTGGTATCCACCACTATTCCTGCATATAAGGCTTCGGTCTCTATACTGGTAAGCCTGATTTTTTCCTCCAGATACTGCAGCAGCTCTGTTACAAGCTCACAGGTGGAAGAAGCATAGGTTTCCTGGTAGGACAGTACCGCATCCTGTATAAAATCCGCACCGCGCCGGTGATGATCTATAATGACAATCTGGTCTGTCATGCGGAGCAGTTCAGGCGTTTCCGTGAAGCTTGGACGGTGGGTATCCACCACTATAAGCAGTGTCTTTTTTGTAATAATGTCCAGCGCCTCGTTCCTGCCCACAAAAACATTGCTGTATTCGGGCTCCTTGGCAAGCTTGTTTAAAACCGAGTCAATATTTGCATTGGAGTGGTTCAATACAATATTCACCCGCTTATCGCGGCTCTTCACTATTCTGTATATTCCTAACGCCGCACCCAGACAGTCGATGTCCGCGTTTTCATGGCCCATTATAAGCACCGAAGGTGCCTGGTCTATCAAGCCCCTGAGTGCATAGGCTATAACCCTGGCCTTGACCCTTGTACGCTTTTCCAGCTCCCTGTTCCGGCCTCCGAAAAATCTGAAATTGTCGCCGTCCTTTATGACTACATGGTCTCCGCCTCTACCCAGTGCAATATCTATACCCGCATAGGCATTCTGGAGATTTTCCACGATGGTGGGGGCATTGATGCCCATTCCAATACTCAGTGTCACAGGTATTTTGTTTCCCAGGTTTATTTCCTTGACGGTTTCAAGTATTTCAAACTTCTTCTCTTCCAGTTCCTTTAAATACTTAAAGGCATGTATACACAAATACTTGTCCCTTTCAAACTTCTTCAGTATACCTCCCGTATGGCTTATCCAATTGGTGATTTTCTTTTCAATCTCAGCCATCATCTGAGGCCTCTTTGAATCTTCCAGGCTCTGCATCAGGTCATCGTAGTTGTCAACAACAATGACACCCACCGTATTTTTGTTATCCTCAAACCTCTGTCTTTCATTTATCAGGTCGGTATTGTCAACAAAGTAAAGCATTATTATAACACTTTCCTTATCGTTGTTGTCATCCACCTTCACAAGATTCCCCAGCACGGAATAATATCTGTTGCTGATGGTCACATCCTTTGAGATATTGATGCTGTCCCCTTCTGTAAGCTGAGGCCTTATCTCCGTAACAAGATTTGCCACTGTCCTCTGAAGGAAATTATCATCTTCAAAAATACCCTTAAAGGAGGAATTGTACCATACAGTCGTACCATCCAGTTCTGCAAGCACCAGCGGCATTGGAAAGTTAAGCAGCGTATCCTTGGTGGCACAGTCGATGTTAAAGGTCAGCGTCTCTATGTATTTAGTTATCTCTCTATTCCTTATATGGTTTGATTTGTAGTTATAGATAACAAGAAAAATAAACAGGACAAACCCTGGAATAGCCACGAATGGATTTAATAGTGTAATTATCACAACCAAGAATAAAATTACCAAAAGATAAAAACCAGCTTTTGGTATAAAAATCCGTGATAGTTTTTTGTTATCCATTTAAAATCTCCTCTTGCCCAACACTTCCTAGGCCCCTTGCCTCTTGCTTCTGGCACTGTTCAAATGCTTTGACAGCTCCGAAAGGTCACCATAATATTTTTCAACATCATGGTTTTCAACAAGCCCCAGCCTAATCTTATTTTCGATTTTTGTTTCAATTGCTCTATAATTAATTCCAAATCGTTTTCCCAGCAGATAACAGATAAGAATAATGTTGGCCAAAGTGTCTGACAGTGTATCGGATACCTCTTCGCGGACTCCGTTTACCAGGGCCTTGAATAAATTGGCAACATCCGTCAGAAGTTCGCTTTTCAGCCAATCAATAATTCTAATATTTCTGGTAATATCCAGTTGATTATCAAATAAAGCCATTTTAACCTCCCATAAATGTACACCGGTACAATTAGTGATTCGTTCCTAAATTATACCACTTTTGAGGTTATTTGACTTCATTTCCCAACTAAAACCCACAGACTGAACAAAATTCACGCCTGCCAGCTTGTTATATTTTACCCGTAAATACAGGATAAGAACCAATAAATTTGTAAAACGATGTTTTCCTCTTAACCATGGTCAATGCATCAAATACGTCCTGATTATTGATATGTCCGTCGATATCAATAAAAAATATATACTGCCCAAGGGCATTTTTCGATGGTCTTGACTCAATTCTTGTCATATTTATATCCCAGAGGCTGAAAATGTCCAATATCCTGTAAAGGCTTCCCGGCCTGTTGTCGGTTGAAAATACTATGGAGGTCTTGTCTGCACCCGTAGGAGCGCTTATGCACTTGGACACGATAACAAATCTTGTGTGATTGTTTTCAACGTCCTGGACATTTTTCTCCAACACTTCAAGCCCATATATTCTGGCTGCAATAAAAGAGGTAACCGCAGCACAGGTACCATCGCCGTCAACCACCCTTTGTGCTGCCTTTGACGTACTGTTTTCCTCAAGCTGCACCGCACCCGGAAACTTGGCATTCAGAAAATTTCTGCACTGTCCCAGCGGCTGGGGGTGTGACATGATCACCGTGATACTTTCCGGCTGTGTTCCCGGCTTAACTACAAGGTTGAGATTTACAGGTATTATAAACTCATCAACTATGAACAGGTCCTCTTCTTTTGCAAGCACGTCCAGCGTCACATTAATAGCACCCTCAAGAGAGTTCTCTATGGGGACGATTGCCTCATCCACCTGGTCGTTCTTAAGAGCAGATAAAACATCCGTGATGGACGAATACTCCTTTAAATCATAGGATTTATTGTGTTCCGCCTTGTATGCTTCCACAGCCTCATGAGAAAATGTTCCCTCCGGCCCTAAATAACCAATGCTTTTATTCATCTGCCGAAAATATCCATCCTTTTTAACGATATTATATAAAAATCTAATCCGACAATAATATATAATATCATTCTTTGCCTATTTTTCCAACAGGAATGTTGGTTATTGCTTTTTAATATTATTTCTGTCAAAATAAAAAAAGAACAGGTGTTTGAACTTATTACTACTTACATGCTGCATAGCGGCGGAACGGAGAAACATATGAGTTTCAGCGGTATTACAGGAGATGCGCTTCGCTTTCTCCTTGAGAATAGAATGAATAACAGCAAGGACTGGTATGACAGCCACAAGTCCGACTATAAAAAATACGTATATACTCCCTTTGCAGAGCTGATAACAGAGCTTGCCCCTACTATGCTTGAAATAGACAGCCAGCTTATTACTCTTCCCTCAAAGCTTATTTCACGAGTAAGGAGGGATACACGCTTTACAAAGGATAAGACGCTGTACAGGGACAATGTCTGGCTGGTTTTTTTAAGAGACAAGTCCCTCATGTCCACAGCCCCCTGCTTCTGGTTTGGAATAGACCAGAAGGGTTCCAGCTATGGTATAGGCTATTACGGTGCGGAACCCGCCTCCATGGCAAATATGCGGGATATGATAGTAAACAGCCATCCGGCCTTTCTAATGGCCCAGAAGTATTATGAGGCTCAGAACGAGTTTATTATTGGAGGAGATTTGTACAAGAGGAGCAAATATCCTGAGCAGCCTGAAAACCTCCGAACCTGGCTGGACAGAAAAAATATTTATTTTGAGGCTGTGCAAAGCAATTTTGAGCTGGCCTTTTCAAAGGAGCTTCCCCAGGTGTTAAAGAAAGGTTTTAAGGAATTGAAGCCAATATATGATTTTTTATGTGTAGTGGAGTCAAGAATATAAACAGCCATGCTGTCAAGAAAATTCGCTGCGCTCAGTTTTTACAGTGCTTATTGGTGTGAAGTTCAGCAAATTTTCTTGTTCGCTAGGGGGAACTACTTCCCCCTTCGACGAAAACACTTCGTGTTTTCTGAGAACCCCCTCTAGCCCGGGAAGGGGAGTCCCCTTTTCCAAACCCCGAATATAGGAATTTATATAGAATGGGATTTGCTGGTGTACACACTCAAACTCAGTATTATGGGCATCTCATCTCTGTTCGAAAATATATAAACTCCTATATTCTAAAAAACCCGTCCGGCTGAAAATCCGGACGGGTTTTTTACTATAAATTATATTTTCCCATAATTATTATATAAGCCAATTATTCCTACAGGCTTTTCTCTATTATTCAGCTGTATATGGAAGCAAAGCAATGTGTCTTGCTCTCTTCACTGCAACTGTCAGCTGACGCTGGTGCTTTGCACAGTTTCCTGAAATTCTTCTGGGAAGAATCTTACCTCTTTCAGAAACGTACTTTCTAAGCTTTGAGACATCTTTATAATCTATATCGGTAGCTTTGTCAACACAGAATGCGCAAACTTTCTTCTTTGCTCTTCTCATTCTCATGCCGCCTTTGCCTTCGCCCTTATCATAAGAATCTCTATCATTTCTTCTGTTATCTCTCTTTGGTCCTGGCATTTGAAAATCCTCCTTTCATGTACCATATCATGGTACTGAGTATCATTTATAAATCGTTCGTTTAATTTTTAAATTAAGACCTTAAGCTTCCGTTTTAAAATGGGAGCTCATCGTCCTCATCCATTGGATAAAAACCGTCCCCTGATGATGCAGGATTTTCGGAATAGGTTCTGGGTGCCGGACTTCCGCCCCCCGCCTCTCCGCTTCTCTTGCTGTCTGCAAAGTAGGTTTCATCTGCTACCACTTCCGTAACGTAATGGCGCTTTCCCTCATTGTCATCCCAGGTTCTGGTCTGGAGCCTTCCAACAATGGCTACCTGCATTCCCTTTGTGAAATATTTTCCACAAAACTCAGCAGTCTTATTCCATGCTACGATATTTATGAAATCAGCCTGAGGCTGACCTTCCTTTGCAGTAGCACGTCTGTTTACAGCAATGGAAAAGCTTGCAACTGCCGTGTTATTTCCACTTGTGTATCTCAGATCAGGATCCTTGGTAAGTCTTCCCATTAATACTACCTTGTTCATACTAACCTTCCCTTCTCGTGTAGCGTGCTAATGCACTTAAGCACGTAGTCAACAGCAATATGTGACGCCTTTTCCCCTTGAAGTCAAATGCATCACTTAAGCCGTTTCACCTATTATTAGTCCTTAGCAATTATGATATACTTAAGGATACCTTCAGTGATTTTGTATACTCTTTCCAATTCAGCCGGAAAACTTGGCTCGGCTGAGAAATTAGCAAGCACATAATAACCTTCGGTCTTGTCATCTATTTCATAAGCAAGCTTTCTTTTACCCCACTCATCAATAGTTTCAAGCTGAGCTGAAGTTTCGAGAATATTCTTAAATTTTTCAACTAGGGCCTTTGTGGACTCTTCTCCAACCTCTGAATTGATTATAAAGATAGTTTCATACTTCTTTAACATTACTGGTCACCTCCCCTCGGACTTTACGGCTCTGCAACACGAGTACAGAGCAAGGATGTAAATATTTATTTGTGCGGAAAACCTTTTCCGCATACAATGTTGTATTTTAACACATTTATTTGAAATAGGCAATATCTTTATCAAATTATTATATTCTTGAAAATTATTGAAAATTTTATTCGAGTAAAGTTGCTTGTTATATGTAAAATCACTTGGATATCCTGGGCGGAGTAATATGCGCCAAATACATAAAGCCTGTGTAAACGCCGGAAGGCTGCTCCTTTCCCGGCAATCTACGCAGGCTTTTTGGCAGTATACAAGCTTCCGCCTATTTACTGCAGGTCTTCTTAAATAATTCTATGGTTTCTTTCATTTTTGGAATATCATTGTGCAGCTTAAGGACAGTACTGCCTACAAAGACCCCA
This sequence comes from Bacillota bacterium, assembly GCA_023400235.1. GTDB lineage: Bacteria > Bacillota > Clostridia > Acetivibrionales > DSM-1351 > Ruminiclostridium. The sequence goes on along the minus strand of JAEXFI010000005.1, from coordinate 114,992 downwards.
TCGGCTCCTGCCTCCCTTGCCATTTGAATATCCTCCGGCGTATAGATTCCCACACCGCAGTAAATCTCCCTCTCAATTCCCTGTGCTTTCAGATGGTCAATACAGTGCCTCAAAGTGGGATACTCTGGATTAATATTATTTGTAGTCGGCTTTGCCTGCATATAAACAAACCCGTTTGACATCCTGGCTGACTGCACCTCCCCTTCATCCATATGGAACTGCACATAGCAGGATATTTTTATTCCGTTTTCTATAAGCTTGCTCTTTACTTCCTCATTATGACTTCCAACGTAGATTAAATCCTTCAGATTATTATCCGTGCAAAACTTCACAAAACGCTCCAGGCCTATTTCCAGTATAGTGTTTTCATATGAAAGAAGTATGAATTTTGCTCCTGGATGGCCATTTTTTATTTTTATAATGCCCTCCATGTACCTGCTGTAATCCTTGCAGGCTTCAAGCGCCTCCTTCATGCGGTTGGCAATATACTCCCCCTCAAGGTAAGGGTTGGAAGATGGAAAATCCACTTCTATAATATCGCAGCCTGCCTGAATATAGTTTTCAGCCATCTCAATACTTGACTCTATGGTCGGATATCCATTGGATAAATAGCATATCAGTTTCACAGTAACCTCCAAAAGCTGTATTTATACTTCCTGTGCTTCATATATTTTTATAAATAATGACTTCATCTGTTCAAAGTCGGGTATGACGGGATTTGTCTTTGTGCACCCGTCCTTCAAGGCCATTTCTGACATTTCCTCAAGCTTTTTCATATATGAGTCTTCGTCCGGAACCAGCTTGGAAATATTTACAGGTATACCTATAAATCTATTCAGGTCAGCAACAACCTTTATCAGATTATCAGCCCCCAGCTCCCTGGCCAGTTCCGAATATGCGGCTTTTGCCGTACCGGCTCCCAGATTGAAGTCCATGACATAGGGCAGGATTATTGCATCCGCCAGGCCATGAGCTATTCCGAAATAGCTGCCCAAAGTGTGTGCCATGGAATGAACAATTCCCAAAGATACATTTGTAAATGCAAGTCCTGCTGTCAAAGATGCATTAAGCATGATCTCCCTGTATTCCATTGCAGTTCCGTCAGAATATGCCTTTGGAAGGTTAAGTATTATGTCCCTTGCCGCACCTTTCGCCAATATATTGCTCAGATAGTTGGATCTCTTTGATACAAGTGCTTCCAAAGCATGTGTCAAAGCATCCATTCCTGTTTCTGCAGTAATAGTCCGAGGCATCGTAACCGTTACTTCCGGATCGCATATGGCAATATCCGGCATCATTTCCATATCTCCTATGCCATATTTTATATGGGTTTCATCATCTGTAATGACCACAGAGCGGCTTACCTCGCTGGCTGTTCCGCTGGTTGACGGTATGCAGACCAATATGGCTTTATTTCTAAGCTTTGGAACAGGGTTTGGCGGAACTATGTCCTTTAGGGCTTTCAGCTCAGGATGCTCGTAGTACACCCACATGGCTTTTGCAGCATCCATTGCGGACCCGCCTCCCAGCCCTATTATTATATCCGGCTGTTCCTGCTTCATGGCCTCTGCACCCCTATATACCGTGCTGAACATTGGGTCGGGCTCAACTCCCTCAAAAACAAAACTGCTAATTCCTGCTTCTTTTAAATAGTCTATGGTTTTCTGCAAAATCCCGCTCTTCTTCATGCTTGAGCCGCCGGTGACAATACAAGCTTTCCTGCCCTTAAGGCTCTTCAGGTGCTCAAGTGTTCCCGCTCCGAACATCAACTGACTTCCCGCCAGCTTCATGGGCCTCATCATATATATCAGTCCTTTTCCCCGTAAAAATTTTATGGTTTTTATTAAAATCTATATCAGACTCCCAAACTCAGCGCTTACGCCTTCAATGCATCAACCAGCAGTTTGCAGAGCTCCGGTGAAACAGGATTTTCTATAAGCCCGCCTTCTTTAAGGCTGGAGCCTACTATGGCACCGTCTGCTATCTGCAGCTGCTCCCTGATGTTAGTGTCTTTTACTCCGCTTCCGGCAATAACGGGAAGCTTTGTTACCTTTTTCACCCTCTTTATGATTTCAATAGGAGTTTCGACTCCTATATGCGTTCCAGTCACAATAATTGCATCAGCACCGCAGGCTTCGGCAGCCTTTGCGGAATCCTCTATGGTCACATGGGGCAGAAGCATGTGGGTGTGCTTTACCTGTATATCCGCCAGGATTTTTACATTTTCCGCCCCAAGGTTTTTTCTGAACTTCATTGCAGCACGGGCGCACGGTGAAATAATGCCTCCAAAAAATTCAACGGTATCCACAAACACAGGTATTCTTACAAACCCGGCATCAACAGCCTTTGCAACGGAAAATGCCGTTGCATAATCATTCATTGCCGCATCTATTCCCACAGGAATGCTTACATTTTGGGCCACAATTGCACTTATGGCAGCCAGTGCACAGGACTGCTCAATATCCAGGTTTATACCAAAGGTTCCGTCCCCCATATTTTCAATTATTATGGCGTCCATTCCCGACTTTTCCAAAGTTATGGCATCCCTTACAGCCTGCTCCGTCACCTTTTTCATATCTCCGCAAAAGTTAGGTGTTCCTGGCAGTGCCAGACAATGTACCATACCTATTACAAGACTTTTATCCTTAAAAATCAGTTCCTTCATCTTCCAGACACCTCCCTGTCATAAATCACAAGCCCATCCAGGGCAATCCTGCACAAATCCTCTTCCGACCTTGTGCGGGCCTCTCCCTTCAGAAAATCCTTCAGGTTTTCAAGCACCGTAGTCATTGTGACAATGCAGCCCTTGATACCCATCAGGTTTGCCAATACCAGCATACAGCTTGACTCCATGTCAACCGCCGAAATATTGTATTTTTTAAGTGCTTCAAAGGTTTGTCCCATATCTCTCTGCATCTTTTCAGACAGACGTGAGTCCCTCATCTGACTGTAAAAACCGTCCATGGTACAGGTGATTCCGTTAACATATTCCCTGCCGTTTTCCAGGGTGCTTTTGTTCATGCAGTTTATCAGGCCAATATCCGCAACCGCAGGATAAGACTCCGGCACATAGGTTTTACTGGTAGCTTCCTCTCTCATTGCCCCCGTGGGGATAATGAGCTTTCCCAGCAAATCATCCTTCAGTCCCATGGTTGTCCCCATACGAACAGCCACCTCCATACCGCACTGATACATCTCCTCCATGGCGATGGCTGCCGAAGGAGCGCCTATGCCGGTTGAGGTAACTGATATCCTGACACCCTTGTAGAAGCCGGTATAGGTATTGAACTCTCTTGCAAAGGCTATGTGCTGCACATCCTCCAGATGTTTTGCCACGGTTTCCACCCTCCAGGGATCTCCTGAAAACAGCACATATTTCGCTATATCCTTCTCTTCTGTTTTTGAATATAAAGTTTGCATCTCACTATTCTCCCTTGATAAATTGATTAAACCGCCTGAGAAACTCTTCTTCGTCGGGGGCATTGGTAGTACAGCCAACTTTTTCTATAATAAAGGAAGAGAGTACACTTCCAAGGCTGCAGCAAGCCTTGACCTCCATATCTTTAAGATAGCCGTACAAAAACCCCGACATAAAGGCGTCTCCTGAGCCGGTGGTATCCACCACACTGCCGAATTCCGCTGCGGCTATACTGCCGGAGCTTATTCCGTCCTTTGTCTTGTGGTAGTACACACACCCCTTTTTGCCCAGGGTCGTGACAATTATCTCCGCATTAGCTCTTTCAAAGAGCCCGGTTATGTCCTCCAGCCTGAAAATTCTTTCTATTTCTCCCCGCTCACACTCATTGCAGAATATGATTTTACTGTAAGTGAGAACTTCCTTGAAAAACTCCTCGGGGAAGGCATCATAATCGCATTTCATGCCAAATACAAGCGGTACATTGTGAGTCCTGCACTTGCGGTAAAATTCCTGGTTGTCCTCATAGGAACCCACTGTCATAATGCCTAGCCCGGCTTCCTTAAAGAATTCCGGGTTCATTTCTCCGGCATATTTCCTGTCCATGGCTCCCGGATAAAATATAGTAACATGATTGTTTTCCGAGTCTGCAATAAGGTAACAGTTGGAGGTGGTTTCCTCAGGAACAATCTCCACTGCCTCCATACACACTCCCGCATCCTTCAGATAGTCATAAAAGCCGGTTTCCCTGTAGTCATCCCCGCCTACCCTTATAATAGGAAGGGCCTTCATATTTAATTTCGCCATCAGATATGCAATATTTGTAGAACAGCCTCCGTACTGGATTTTAGCATTGTCGCTGTTTACAACCAGTGAAGTGTAGCCGTACCTAAGCGGAGTTGAAGTTCTGATTATCCTGTCCAGACTTACATATCCATTGACCAAAACATCATATTTCATCAGTCAAACTCCCCCTTCTCCAGATAGTCAAACAGCTCCTGTGAAGTCACGACCTTACCCAGATACTTTTTAATATCCGAGAGATGAACCTGGTTTACAGTCTCATCATTGGTAGCTACACAGTCCGATACCACTACGGGCATATAGTCCAGATTATAGGCATCTGTGACAGTGGCACGAATGCAGCAGTTTGTCTTTGTACCTGTAATTATCAGGTTTTTGATGCTGTTTTCCCTCAGTACCATGTCAAGGTCGGTGCCTACAAAGCCGCTGTAGCGTCTTTTTTTTATGACATAATCCTTTGCAGCATCTATCTCCAGCATGGGGTCCACAGCATCTCCGCCTGTACCTTCTATACAGTTGGGACGCATATTTTGAAGATTTTTATCATATTTATCTTTTCTATAGCTGTGCTGGAGGAAAATCACCAGGACACCATGCCTCCTGCATTCCTCCAATACACGTTTGATTCTCGGCAGGATTTCCCGATTCTGCGGGTAGAATACCAGCCCCTCTGGATCAGTAAAATCCTTTACCATGTCTACAATAACCAGTGCTGTATTATTCAAGTTTAAACCCCCTTATCTTTGTACGGCGGGCCTCAAGAGCCGAAACCGCAAACAGTACAACCACTATCATAAGGTAAGGCACTATCTCAAACAGTCCCGAAACAGGTCCGGCAAACAAGGCAAGATTTATGGCCAGAGATTTTGCAAGCCCGAATATAATAGCATAAATACTTGACTTCACCGGTTTTGCGCCTCCGCAATATATTGCAGCTATAGCTATAAAGCCTCTCCCTGCTGTCATATTATTAGTAAACAGTGCCATTCTTTCAACTGCCAGGTTTGCCCCGGCCAGTGCGCAGAGAGCTGCTCCTATGAGCACTGCCGCATACTTGATATAGGTGCTGTTTATACCCACAGACTTTGCGGCTTCCTCGTTTTCGCCCACAACCCGCACGTATACCCCGAATTTTGTTTTATACATTACTATTGATACAACTGCTATCAGAATGAAGCTCAGATAGGTTATGGCGGTATGTCCGCTCAAGAGACTGCCCAGTACGGGTATATCCCTGATAACAGGAATATTGATTTTCAGGCCGGTCACATTGATGAGAGAGCTGACATTAATATTGGCCATCTGCATGTATTTCAGCATAAAAGAGCTCAACGCCAATACGAATATGTTTATGCCAAAACCGGTAATTATAAAGTTGCTCTTTAAGGTTATACCGAAAAATGAGAATATCAGTCCCAGTATCAAGGTACAGAAAACGCTTAGTAAAACTCCAATCCATAAATTTCCCGTAACCATTACAAATAGTGTGCTGCTGAAGGCTCCCATGAGCATCATTCCCTCCAGCCCTATATTAAGCACATTTGCCTTGTGTGCAAACAGCCCTCCCAGCACAGCCAGTATAATAGGGGCACTGTGATAAATCATGTCGTATAGAATATTGCTTAATAGATTCATATGGTTTACCTCTGTCATTTAAAGTTATAAAGCCTTGCGACCTTTGCTTCCTGCCTTTTTCCAGATGGCTTTAAGCCGGCCCGACAGGTTTAAATTTTTATTGATAAATTTTACCGAAAGCAAAAGTATCAGGATGCCCTGTATAACTCCTACAATATCCTTTGGCACATTGGTAAATACACTGATGTAATCGCTCCCTGTCTTCAAGGCTGAATAAAATATGGCTGCAATAAGAATTCCTACAGGATTGTGACTGCCCAGAAGTGCAATTAGCATGCCGTCCCAGCCAAGTCCCGGACTTCCGGAAAAATCAAGTGTAAACCTGAATTTTTCACTCATCAGAAAGCCTGCACCCGCAAGTCCGCTTATTGCTCCGCTGATCAGCATTATTATCATTATCTTCCTGCTTACCTTCATCCCTGTGGCTTCTGAGAATTCAGGATTCTTGCCTATTGCCGTCACCTCATACCCCAGCTTGGAGTATTTAAAAACAACGTACATAAGTCCGAAGACGATGAGCGCTATAAAGAAAAATCCAGTGAGCTCCGAATTAAACAACTTTTTGAACATGGCACTGTCGGCAATGGGATAGGTTGATACATACCCTGAGCTGGGGTCCTTGAACACTCCCTGGGACAGAAATTTTACTATCTCCACCACGACATAGTTAAGCATAAGGGTTACAACCATTTCATTGACATTAAAATATGCCTTGAGAACTGCGGGGATAAGTGCAAAGAGCATTCCCACCACCATTCCAGTCAATACGCACAACCCAATGTGGACTGCAGGGGGAAGTCCCTTTACCGTAAAGCCCACAACGCCTGCGAAAAAAGCTCCCAGAACAGCCTGTCCCTCCACGCCCATGTTAAAAATATTTGCTTTAAAGGTTATAGCTATAGCAAGGCCGGTCAATATTAACGGTGCAGCAAAATGCAGTGTTTTCAGAAGTCCTCCGCCACTTAGCAGGGATTTTTGAATCATTATGGCATAGGTGGTAAAGGGATTTTCGCCTATTGCAGCTATTACTATTCCTCCAAGGAAAAGAGCACCTATTACCGGAAATAAAACATTATATATGCTTCTTAGAATCGTATCGCCTTTTTTCATAATTATGTCCATGCCATCAATTTTGCATAATGTCATGAAAGAAACGGCATGGACCCGGCACCCCCTTTGGTATTTCCCATTTCTTTCAGCCTTGGGCGTTATTCTGCAGGCAGCCCTGCCATCATCAGCCCCAGCCGCGCGCTGTCGGCATTCTTTCCAGAAAGCTGTCCTACAATCCTTCCCTTGTACATTACAATAATCCTGTCACTCAGGTTCATTATTTCACTGAGTTCACTGGACACCAGCAGAATGGCCTTACCGTCAGCTCTCAGCTCAAGGATCTTTTTATGGATGAATTCTATTGAGCCAATGTCCACTCCCCGTGTAGGCTGGCTTACCACCAGCAGCTTTGGATCCGAGTCAAATTCCCTGGCTACTATTATTTTCTGCGCATTTCCTCCCGAAAGCTGTGAAACATTGCCATTCCTTTCGGCTATTCTTATATCATATTTTTCTATGAGCCTGTCACCCTGCTTTTCAATTTCCTTCTTCATAAGAAGTCCATTCTTGCAAAGGCAGGGATTACTATGATAACCCGCAATCAGGTTGTCCGATATGGTCATATCCTTGCAGAGACCCTGTGCATATCTGTCTTCAGGAACTATTCCCACACCTGCGGCACGCAATTCTCCCGGCCACCAGTTGGTTATATCCTTGTCGTTGAGGCCCACACTCCCTCCGGTGGACTCCATAAGGCCTGAGAGAACTCTCACCAGCTCACTTTGCCCATTTCCTTCAACACCTGCAACCCCAAGTATTTCTCCTTCTTTTATGTCAAACGATATATCATCAAGAACTTTCTTTCCAAAATTATTAACCGTGCATAGGTTTTTTACAGAGTATACCACCTTGCTGCGGCTGGCATCCCTATCCTCCTTGTTGACATTGAGAATAACCTCACGTCCCACCATAAGCCTGGCCAGCTCGGCAGCATCGGTGTCCTTTGTCGCTCTTGTTCCAACAACTCTGCCGCGCTTTATCACAACTACCTTGTCACTGACTTCCATTACTTCTCTTAACTTATGGGTAATCAATATTATTGTTTTTCCCTGCTTTTTAAGTTCCTTGAAGCTTACCAGGAGTTCGTCCACCTCCTGAGGAGTGAGAACCGCCGTTGGCTCGTCAAATATCAGGATATCCACGTTCCGGTAAAGCATCTTCAATATTTCCACCCTTTGCTTTGCCCCTATGGAAATATTGTCCACCAGGTCCTCTGCGTTAAGTTCAAACTTATAATCATCAATAAGCTTTTGTACGGTTTTCCGTTCCAGATTCCTGTCAATTATAGGGCTTTTAAAACCTGCTTTCCCAAAGAAACTCAAACTCCTTTTAATTTCAGCTCCAAGAAGTATATTCTCAAATACGGTAAGGCTGGGCACCAGCTTGAAATGCTGGTGCACCATACCTAATCCGCAGTTTATTGCATCTAACGAGGAGCTGAAGGAAACCTGCCTGCCCTGTACTCTGAGTTCTCCGCCGGTAGGACGCTGAAGTCCGAAGAACATATTCATAAGAGTTGTCTTTCCGGCTCCGTTTTCACCTACTATTGCGGTAATTTCACCTTGTTCAATAGAAATATTTATATCCTCGTTAGCAACAAAGTCACCATATTTTTTTGTTAAATTAACAGCTTCTATTGCGTACATATTTACCGCCCTCTTAAACAAATATTAAACAGCGATCAGCTTCCGTCTTTTTATGCCAGGCCTTAATCGTTAGGCATGTTCAGGTTTGTGAGAGCTGCTTTGTCAAAGCTTTCTCCCGCCTGAGCATTTGTCACCTTGATTTCGCCGCTGCCTATCTTATCTGCTATTGTCTTGATTTCTGTCTTGATTACATCCCATTTGGCCTTGCCTTCAGGCTTTATCTTGGATTCGATTACGCTGAGATCGGTGATTCCTGTAGCGCCTGATGCAAGATTGTAGCTCAGTACCTTGCCATTCACCTTATCCATGGTCTTATCCTTAAAATTCTTTGCTATTTCATATACAGGTACTTCCGTATTCTTCAACACACTGGTGAGTATATAGCCCGGCTGATTGCCGTCCTTGTTTGCGTCCACTTCTATGGCAAGCTTTTTCACTTCTTTTGCTTTTGCAGTTACACCGTCACCAACTGCACCTGCTACCGCATATACAATGTTTGCTCCGTCGGAGTAGTAGGTGTTTGCTTTTGTGGCACCTGCCGCAGAGTCGCTGAAGCCGGCATTATAGTCACTATAGAAGGTATATTTCACACCCAGCTCCTTAGCTACATAGTTGATTCCTTCAGCATAACCATAACCAAATACAGTTATTCCGTTTGACTTTGTGCCTCCAAGGAAACCAACCTTTCTTCCCGCCTCTCCTGCTGTCAGGGCATAGTCCGCAGTATTAAACAGTTCCGCAGCATTTTCATTTACGAGGGTGCTCAGTGCTCCTGCTATAAAAGAAGCCTCGTGCACATCAAACATTACAGAAACAACATTTTTGTGCTTAACAGTTCCGTCCTCATTTACATTTGGATTATCATTAAATATAACAAAGGTTGTATCCGGATACTGCTCCGCAATAGGCTTATTTCCTCCCACACCCTTTATGAGCGCATCAAAGTTGTATTCCAAGCTGAAAATCAGCTTGTAGCCTGCTCCGGCCAATTGTGTCAAACTGCCTGGTACATCTGAGGTCTCCACTACCTTATAATTGATGCCCAATTCACTTTTAACCTTTTCCAGTCCTGTAACAGCTGATTGATTATATCCTTTGTCGTTTGGTCCCGCTGCGGATGTAATGAGTGCAATTCCCAAATCGTCGGTTTTGGCAGAACAGCCTGCAAAAAGCATGGAGGCTAAAATCGCCATTACAATTACTAAAGACAGCTTTTTTGCAAATTTCATTTTTCCCATGTCAAACACTCCTCTGATACTGTTTTGTTTTTTTAAAGTAATTAAATATAGGATTTATTCACAAGTCTTAGCCGCGACATTAAGACTTCTTTATAAAAAGCCACTTCCAAGGCTATTTTGGGGTGCAAAAAACCAAGCCGTGGCAAATTATACCTTTTTCACCTGGCATTACTTAATAATTAATAGTTTCTCTGATGATTAAACTACTTATGAACCTGATTAATATAAAACTTGAATTTTCCGGATCTATAGAAGCTTTTAAAAGCTTCTATGGGGATTTCCCTTCCATTTATAATACCGTAGGTTACAGCTCTGAAAAGAAGCACAGGATCTCCCTCCTTTATCCGCAGCTCCCTCGCAACCTCATCTACAGCCAGTACTGCTTCTATGGATCTGGTTGCTTTTGTAATCTTGGTATTGTACTTGCTCTCAAGAATATTGTAAATAGAATCCACTCCGAAATCATAGGTTTCTATCATGGGATATGTCTTGCAGGGCAAATATGTTGTTGTAAGGTTTATTGGCTCATTATCCGCATAATAGACTCTTTTAACCTTGAAAACCTTTTCTCCGTTAGAAAGCTGGAGCTTTTTTATCCTGGTCCTGTCCGCTTCAATAACCTCTGCCTCCAGCAAGTGTTTTGAGGGGGTCATTCCCAGGCTGACAATGTCCTGTGTACAGCTGGTGATGGATATGAGGTCCTGATCCAGCGTATCCTTTTTTACAAAGGTTCCTTTTCCTTGGATTCTGTAGAGATACCCCTCGTTAACAAGATCATCAATAGCCTTTTTGGCAGTAATCCTGCTGATTCCAAAACTCCCCATCAGCTCCCTCTCACTTGGGATCATGCCGTCCAGACCTATTTCTTCATTGTTTATCATTTCCACTATCCTTTGTTTGACCAGATAGTATTTCGGTATCATTCCTACCATTGCTTTCCTCCTTGAGCAATATAACATGTTATTATATTGTTATGTTGATATGTCCACTTAAATATTATATCAATATTCGACAAAAGTCAACGAATTATTTATATATTTTCTTGTCAAAATTTCATGAAAATTCCCCCTATATCCACTGGATTACCTGAATCCAAATAAATATTGACTTTATGCTCATAACTTGGTAAAATTTTATCATACTATTTGATAATGATTATCATTATCAAATTTACCGAATCTGAAGCCAATACTTCAGTGCTATACATATTGGAGTTTTGGGATTATTTGATGGCCCGGACCCAACGGGCATGCAGTACTTACGATCGCTTACGATCAGAAAGGAGCTATAAAATGAGTATAGTTTTGGTGGGAGGCCACGACAGGATGCAGGAAGAATACAAGGAGATATGTTCCAGGCGGGGACACAGGGTAAAAGTATATACCCAGATGCCTGCAAGATTTGACAAGCTTATCGGCACCCCTGACAGCATAGTTCTCTTTACCTCTACAGTGTCACACAAAATGATGCTGACAGCAATACGGGAGGCAAAAAAGAAAAATATTAATGTTGTGCGAAGCCACAGCAGCAGTGCCTCTTCCCTGCTGGAGCTTTTAAAGACAATGGAGAAAGATACAGTTTCCGCCTGTCCCTCTTAAGGGAATACAAATATTCAGGAGGTTGCTTATGAAAAATATAGCAATAATTTATTGGAGCGGAACAGGAAATACCAGGCAAATGGCACTGGCAGTTGCCGATGGTGCAAAAGACCCGGATATTTCCATAGACGTAAAGGAAGTGGTCAGTGCCACGCTCAAGGACATTGAAGTTTCGGATGCCGTTGCCCTGGGCTGTCCCTCCATGGGCAGTGAGGTACTGGAGGAGTCTGAGATGGAGCCCTTTGTACAGGCAATGGAAGGCCTTGCTTTAGAGGGCAAGCCCATGGTATTGTTTGGTTCCTATGACTGGGGAGACGGACAGTGGATGTCGGATTGGGAAGAGAGAATGACTTCCCTGGGTGTCAAGCTTATGGATGCAGGCCTTAAGGTGCAGAACACTCCAGACGAGGCTGGCTTGGAGCTCTGCAGGGAACTTGGAAGAAAGCTTGCCCGTGCATAGCTGCTCAGGGCGTACATGCCGGTTTGCCCGGCTTTGTAGATTATTGACCGGGAAGTGATAAAAATGGATACAAAGCAGAACCAAATACTAAACTTCATAAATATAGTCAACGAGCTCCCTGCCGAGGAATATCTGCTATCCATGATAGCTTACGGAACGGCTCCTGTCATAAGGGAAGAGAAGCCCTCTTCCCTTATGACCTTTACAAGGGCAGGAAGAAATCTTTATGAACTCTGGAATGAATACGGTCTTGACGTTTGCAGCAGGCTATCTCTGGAATATACTCAGTTCAGAGACACTAAAGACAGTGTAAGAGTTCTCTTTTTCAAGAGAACTTTGCTGGAGAATTGTCTTAACAAGAAAGATTGCAGGGATTTTCTCAGCAGGATGGGCTACACCTCAAAGATGACGCTGGAGCAGTGCATAGCAATGCTCAAAGAGCGGTTTGAGCACATATGCCCTCACGAAATAGGCATCTTTTTGGGCATACCCGTTGAGGATGTTACTGGATTTATTTCTCACAAAGGAGAAAACAGCCTGCTTTGCAGCTACTGGAAGGTATATCACAACCCCGAAAATGCATTGCAGCAGTTCAGAAACTTTGATAGGGCGAGACAGGATATTCGCGACCTGATTTCAAGCAACAACTTCAATTTTACAGATTGTGCTTAGAATTTTAGGAATTCCCTGTCTCTCGTTTGGAGGACAAAATAATTGGGAAACTTTTTAAGGCATTTTTGGGAGAAAGAACGGCTTCACGATGTAATCGAATGTCTGACCACAGCCATGGACGAAAAGGACAAATATACAAGCGGGCATTCCAACAGAGTCGCAGATATGGCCTATGATATTGCAAAGGAATTGGGACTTAAGGGCCATAAGCTTGAAACCATTCACCTGGCTGCACATTTACACGATATTGGCAAGCTGGGCATATCAGAGAAAATCCTTAACAAACCGGAAAAACTGTTACCGGAGGAATGGGAAGAAATCAAAAGGCATCCTGAAATAGGTTTTAATATTTTACATAAATCCCATCACATGAAGGAAATATCTCATATCGTGCTGCATCACCATGAACGCTGGGACGGAAAAGGGTATCCCGGAGGTCTCAAGGAGAGTCAGATTCCTCTTGGAGCCAGGATAATCTCAGTCGCCGACTCCATAGATGCAATGACCTATGAAAGGCCATACCGAAGTGCTATGAGTTGGGGAGATTGCAGAAGGGAAATAATTAAAAACAGCGGAATTCAGTTTGATCCTGAGGTAGTTAAGGCAATGTGGTCGGTATATACAAAATGGGAATACACAAATCAAAAGTCTCCGGCAGCAAATACCGGAAAAATCCTTTCAAATCTTTAAAAGCAGAAAATTACTGGCCATTGCATAATGCTACCAGTAACTTTACTGCTTTAGTTTTATGAAATTATTTCCTGTCACATATAATTCCAGATAATATTAATTTAACCTGTTGTGCTAATTTGAAAATGTGATAACAAGAAGATAATGCTATTCACTCCCGGACAAGCTTCAAATAAATGCTTGCATATAACGCCTTTGGCGAAATTGTAACACCTTTCGGCATGCTTTTTAGCCGTCGCAGCAACTCGGCCATCCAGGTCTCGGGTGCTGCTTAAATTGACGTCCTGTCAATTTAACTGCTAAAGCAGCATGCCGAAAGCCTACAATTTCAGCAAAAGCTTTTAATCATACTGCGCATTTCTTTAAAGTGGTCCTCACGTGAATTGCAAACTTGCCTCTTAATGGCTTTATCAACTAGCACAACGGGTTAATTTAATAAATTTACCAGGCTGTATTTAGTGAATTTTACTAAATTAGCACTATTTTAAGGTTGTATTATTTGTATTTATTTGATAATCTAATATCGTAAATTTCTTTATAAAAATATACAACAGCCACCTTACAGGTAAGTCACTATTTGTGCTGCAATTGCAGCTAACCAGAGGTTATGATGAACAAGAAGAAAAAGTTTGTTGTCTTATCTATTTCCTTACTCTTCGTTCTAGCTGTATTATGGGTAATTTTGCTGATAAATCCCTTTAAAGAGGATATGGGCCCCTTTGATGAAAAATTTGCCCAAAGCGTTGAAAAGCCTGATTACCACTTTGCAGTCATAGCACCAAGTTCATATGACCCCTTTTGGAATGACGTGAAAAAGGGAGCCTTCAAAGCTGCCAAGGAATTTAATGTGGCAGTTGAATTCAACAGCCCCAGGTTCACCAACCCAGAGGAAGAGCTGCAGTATCTGAATATTGCTGTGGCATCAAATGTGGATGGAATCGCCACCCATGTCCCTGATGAAAACATGTTCACACCTGTTATTAATGATTCAGTCAAAAGAAACATCCCCGTAGTTACAATAGAGAGCGATGCCAAGAACAGTGACAGGCTTGCATATATCGGAAACAACAACTATGAAGTTGGTACAGTGGGCGGGAAAATGGTGGCAGATGCTACTGCCGGAAATGCGAAGGTTGCCATAATATTAAACGGCTATAGCCCCGAGGCCAGCGATGTATCACAGAATCTTCGCGTGACAGGTTTCAAGGATGCCGTAAAGCAGTACCGGGGCAAGGTTGATGTTGCTGCAATTCGCATCTCAGGGATGGGTATTTTCAGTGCGGGAGAAATAGCTAATGAGCTTATAATCAACAATCCCCAGATAGACGCCATTTTTTGTACTAACCCAAGGGATACGCTGGGAGTAATCCAAAAGGTTGTAGACCTGAACAAGGTAGGCCGGATAAAGGTTATCGGCTATGGAGGCAATTCCGAAATTTTAAGGTATATAGAGAAAAACGTCATATACGGAAGCGTGGTCAGTAATCCCCAGGAAATGGGCTATAGAGCTGTAAAGGCCCTGGTGGAGCTGAAAAACACCCGTCGGACACCAGCCTACGTAGGCACCGAGGTATACGGTGTGACAAAAGACAATGTAGACACTCTCTCTGCTGAGGAAACGGTTAAATAGACTTAACACTATTTAAGTAAGGATGAATATATGATAAAATTTGTCAGTAGATTGCTTAGAAAAAACAGAATACGTAAAAAACTGATTCTATATTTTATGATAACCACCATTCTTATGGCTGCAGCAAGCTTTTATACCTATTATAATGCAAAAATGCTTATGAATCAGATGGATTCACTTTTTGTCAGCAATATATCCCTGAATGAACTACAGAGCACTGTTACGGATGTTCAGCAGTACCTGGAAAGTTATCTGGATACAAATCATTCCGACAGTTTCAGAGGATTGGTGGGTTCCAAGAACAAGCTGCAGCAGTTGTCTCAAAAATTGGGTGAAGAAGCGGATTACAGCCCAAACGGGTTACTTCAGAGAGACATTGCAAACATGATTAAAAATTATCTGGAGACTACAGATAACGCTGTCCTGGCTAAGCGCGCACGGGATATAAACAGGTACACCTCCTATTATAACGACGCCAACAGGCTTTACGGCTATATAGACATGTATGTCAGCAAGCTTAACAATGAGCTTCTGAAGGAAAACACACAGAAGTATCACGTAGTTGCAGGCAGGATAGACCTGGTTCAGATGATAAACATAGCCATCATTCTGGGAGTTATTCTGTTTAACCTTGTGTTTATAATACTTATAACCTACAAAACAACGAAACCTATTATAAAGCTGTCCCAGGCAGCAAATGAAATCTCCAGAGGAAATTTCGACGTACCTCAGGTAGAATTTGATACGGATGATGAAATAAGTGTTATGGCCAGCGCATTTAACACCATGGCCTCCAGTATCAAGGACCATATTGGTGCTATTGAAGAACGGGCCTTACTGCAAAGCAAGCTGAAGGAACAGGAGCTGCAGAATCTTATAATGAAAACCCATTTAAAGGATGCAGAGCTTCAGGCCCTTCAATCACAAATCAACCCTCATTTTATATTCAACACGTTAAATACCGGTGCACAGATTGCCATGATGGAAGGTGCTGATAAAACCTGTTATTTCATAGAAAATGTAGCCAACCTGTTCAGATACAACCTGAAGAAGCTGGACAGAGCCGTGTCTCTAAGCGAGGAAATAGATAATATAGGCACCTATATCTATATATTAAAAACCAGGTTTACCGACAGGATTCAGTTTATTGAAGAAATTCAGCCGGACATGCCGGATATAGAAATGCCCTGCATGATACTGCAGCCTATTGTAGAGAACGCTTTTATTCACGGTATCGGAAACATGGAGGCAGGCGGCATTATATCTCTTTCGGTAGAGAGCCATACTAACAGTGTGGAAGTAACGGTATCCGACAATGGAGCAGGTATGACTCAGGAAAAGGTGGATAAATTGCTGGGAATAGGACAAAAGGAAGTCCCTCCTCAGGCAGGCGGTACGGAAGCAAAAAAAGGACATACCACAGGAATCGGTATGGGAAACGTAATCAGCAGGCTCAATTTATTTTACGGTCAGGACAATATTGTTACTATTGACAGTGCCCCCGGAAAGGGAACCTCTGTCCGCTTGAGAATTCCGGTAGGTATAAAGGAGGACGCACATGTTTAAGTTGTTGATTGCCGATGATGAACAAATTGTAATAGATTCACTTATATTTATTATAAATAAAAGCTTCTCCGGAGTATTCCAGATAGAGTCGGCCCGCTCGGGCAGGGAAGCCATCGAAAAAGCTGAACGCTTTATTCCGGATATTGTATTCATGGATATAAACATGCCGGGTATTAATGGTATTGAGGCTATCCGGGAACTGCGGGTAAAGCTTCGGGACTGTGTCTTTGTCATTCTCACTGCCTTTGACCAGTTCGACTTTGCAAAGGATGCCCTGAAGCTGGGTGTCTCAGAATACCTGTTGAAGCCGGTAAACCGAGAAAAAATCCTTTCTACCCTGCAAAAAAGCATTGATGATATTGAAAAGGAGCGCAGCAAGCGCAAAAAAGAGCTGGATATGAAAGAAAAAATGGAGAATATCCTTCCCATTCTGGAAACAGGCTTTATTTATTCCATGCTCTTTCTGGACGACAATTCAACGGAACTGGAGAACTACCGCAATATCTTTGAAATCGAGGAAAACGGAGGCTACATCCTGACTATCGAATTTGCGCAATCCAACGACTGCGGTCATATGGTCAACAGAATAGGCCTCAGCATAAAAAGTCAATCCTTCTACCCTTACCTTCGGGATATTATGAAGGGCAGGTGCAGGTGCTTTATTGGCCCTGTAATACTTAACAGGATCATTGTATATATACCCGCCCAAACCGAGGTTGAGGAGTACTCGCGAAGGCTGGAGGCAGTGAGCATTGCAGAATATGTTTACAATCAGATTTCCCAGAAGGTGGACGCTGACTTTTATATTGGCATAGGCCGCTGCTACGAAGGCTTTGACAATATATATATGTCCTATGAGGAATCCCTGCGGGCCATTCGCTTTTTGAGCGGAACCGGAATACTACACATATCGGACATACCCACAGAAAAAGAGCTTCCTGCCGAAAAGTATCCAATGGCAAAGGAAAAGCTATTGTTGGAAAAAGCAGCTCTGGGAGACAGAAATGAGTGTACACAGGCCTTTAGTCATATATTTGAGTGGCTGACAATAGAATACTATGGGTCAGTTCATAAAATCAAGGCCAAGCTTATAGAAATAATGATTCTTATAAGCAGGCTGGCCTATGACTATAATATCTCAGCGAACCCCGGCAGCATAGACCTGATAACGGAACTTCAGAAGCTGGATACTCTCACCGAATTAAAGCATTGGTGTCTTGAAAAAATAGATTTTATTACAAATGCTATTTCTGAAACCAGGGAGAAGAAAACCAATTCCCTGATTGTCAAAGCCGTTGAATATATCAAGGAAAACTACAGAAGAGAGCTAACTCTGGAGGAAGTATCCAGAGACGTAAATATAAGTCCTCACTATTTCAGCAAGCTATTTAAGGATGAAATGGGGGAAAATTTTATTGACTACCTGACCAATCTGAGAATTGGAAAGGCCAAGGACATCATGAAGAACAGTCTTATGAGCGTGAAGGAAATATGCTATGAGATCGGTTATGGCGACCCTAATTATTTCAGCAGAATATTCAAGAAAGCGGTTGGGGTAACACCAACTGAATACAGGGACAGTATTCTACACATGAGCAAGGATGGTGTTTCTTAATGAAAAAAGTTCGGTTAAAGGTCTTGCTGTTAAGCTCAGTATTGATTCTGGCAACACTTTTCTCTTCAGGCTGTTCCACCGGTTCGGGGCAAAACAGTCCTACAGGTAAAAACGGTAAAATAACAATCGGCTTCTCTTTGGCAACACTGCAGGAAGAACGCTGGCAGCGGGACATGGACATTCTTGTAGCAAAGGCTAAGGCCAAGGGCGCAGACGTTATCGTCCAGAATGCCAATAACAATATTGACGATCAGATTACGCAGGTTAGATATCTGCTGGACCAGAACATTGATATCCTTCTTATCGTCCCGCAGGACGCCGAGAAATCTGCCGAAGCGGTAGAGCTTGCCAAAAAAAAGGGTATCAAGGTCATATGCTATGACCGCCTTATTAAAAATGCAAATGCAGATTTCTATGTATCCTTTGACAATAACAAAGTTGGAGAGTACATGGCCTCTTTGATGGTATCAAAAGTTCCCCTGGGGAACTATATCATTATCAACGGGGCAAAAACCGACTATAACAGCTATATGTACAATCAAGGTTATAAAAACATTCTGGACAAGTATATTTATGATAAATCCATAAAAATCGTGGATGAAATCTGGGCCAATGACTGGCGGCCGGAAGATTCGTTCAAATGTGTGGAAAAGGCCCTTCAAGGCGGTAAAAAGATCGATGCTATACTGGCAGCCAACGACAGCCTTGCAGGAGCTGCTATTGAAGCACTTTCAGAGCAGCAATTGTCAGGCAAGGTTCTGGTAGCAGGCCATGATGCGGATATTTCAGGCTGCCAGCGTGTGGCCGAGGGAACTCAGCTGATGACCGTATACAAGCCAATTGACCAGCTTGCTGAAAAAGCGGTGGACGTTGCTCTTGGTCTGCTCAAGAACAACTATTATGCATGCAATACATATATTAATGACGGTGAAAACGATATTCCCTATGCCAAGGTTGATCCCATTGTGGTTACAAAGGACAACCTGGTGGATACAGTGATAAGTGACGGCTTTCACAGGCTGGAAGATGTGTATCTCAATGTCCCCAGAGACAAATGGCCTGTGAAGTAAGCCTGTGGCTCAGTTTAGTACCTGTTTCACCAGCAGGGACCGTGCCTTCATATTCTGGCATGGTTTTTTTATGTTCTTTTTTGGGATGTTTTGTAAGGGGCAGGCCTTGCCCTCCTTTGCTCTTAGTTAAGGGCTTACTTATTTTAACATTAAAATAATGCTAGGCTTTGTTGTCATAAAAAGAAGCATCGCAATTATGGTAAGACCTTAGTAATTCTCTCTAGCGACTTGAGTCCCCTGATGATATATCCTGTTAGTGTATCGCAACGAAGCTGTTAAAAGCCCCGTTGCACAAGAAAATATTACATTTCGGGAGGATTGTATATGAAAAAGTCAGTACGTATAGCTGCTATGGCTTTAGCAGGTATTATGTCTATCTCGCTATTTGCAGGCTGTGGCGCCAGCAATTCATCAGGTAGTTCCGCAAGTAACAGCAACGCCGCAACATCTTCTACTCCAGCAAAAGACAAAAAAATAAAGATCGGTCTTTCTCTTCCAACAAAACAGGAAGAAAGATGGGTCAGAGACAAAGCTACTATGGAAGAGGCTGCAAAGAAAGCAGGAGTTGATATTGCTGTTCAGGTGGCAAACATGGATGCTGCGAAGCAGGATTCACAGGTTGAAAATCTGATTTCTCAGGGCATTGACGTATTAATCCTTGCTCCCCACGATGCCAAGGCAGCTGCCTCTACAGTTGACAAGGCTCACAAGGCAGGCATCAAGGTTATTGCTTACGACAGACTTGTAATGGGTACTGATGTGGATGTTTATCTTTCCTTCGACAATGTAAAGGTTGGAGAGCTCCAGGGAAAATGGTTAACCGAACATCTGGATAAGGGTAACATAGTATGGCTGGCAGGTTCTCCTACAGATAATAATGCAACCCTCTTCAAACAAGGCGCTGCCAAATACCTGCAGCCCAAGATAGACAGCGGAGACTATAAAGTTGTTATGGAACAGCCCGTTGTTGACTGGAAGCCCGACAATGCTCTTAAACTGATGGAAAACGCCTTAACTGCAAACAACAACAATGTTCAGGGCGTGCTTGCTCCCAATGACGGTACGGCCGGCGGATGTATCCAGGCTTTGGCCGCTCAGGGTCTGGCAAGTAAAGTGCCTATAACCGGACAGGATTCAGAATTGTCTGCTGCAAAGAGAATAGTTGAAGGCACACAGGGTATGACAGTATTCAAGGATACCAGAAAGCTCGGTGAAGCAGCCATAGAAGCTGCAATAAAAATGGCAAAGGGTGAAGATCCCGGAGCCGATCAGAAAGTTAACAACGAAAAAATGGATGTTCCTTCAATTCTTTTGGCTGCTGAAGCCGTTGATAAAACCAACATAGACAAGGTGCTCATCGACAGTGGTTATCTGAAAAAGGAAGATGTTTACGCCAAATAATATAAAAGTAACTGAAAACTTTATGGGGGAATGGCAGACATGTTGTTCCCCCATAATAAATTTAGTGCATTATGACTTAACCCAAGTGCACTCAGGCGTACTTGAAAATAGAAATAAGGATGCCCCTACTGGAGGTTATTATGAGCGAGTATATATTAGAAATGAAGAACATCACCAAAGAGTTTCCGGGGGTTAAAGCGCTGGACAATGTTACCTTCAAGGTAAAAAAGGGTGAAATCCATGCCCTGTGCGGCGAAAACGGGGCTGGAAAGTCAACTCTCATGAAGGTTCTCAGCGGAGTATATCCCGCCGGCACTTATACAGGTGAAATTTTACTAAAAGGAAATACGCAAAGCTATTCGGGTATAAAAGACAGCGAAAAGGCAGGCATAGCTATTATTTACCAGGAACTGGCACTTGTAAAGCAGATGAGTGTATGTGAGAACATATTCCTGGGTAATGAAAAAGTTAAAAAAAGCGGATTGATAGATTGGGACAAATCTTATGTAGAAACACAGAAAGTCTTACAGGAAGTGAGGCTTGACATAAATCCGAATACAAAAGTAGTGAACCTGGGAATAGGCCAGCAGCAACTGGTGGAAATAGCGAAAGCAATAGCAAAAAAGGCAGAAGTTCTCATTCTGGATGAACCATCTGCTGCACTTACAGAGTCAGAAACGGAAAATCTGTTACAAATACTCAAGGAGCTCAAAGCCAAGGGTGTAACATGTATATATATTTCTCACAAGCTGAACGAAGTATTTGAAATTGCCGATAATATCACAATACTTCGGGACGGCAGAACCATATGCACCGAGTCGGCCTCTGATATGAGCGAAAACAAGGTCATATCAAAAATGGTAGGCCGTGAGCTCACCCAGCGTTTCCCCAGAAGGGAGCACACGCCTGGCGATGTGGTTCTGGAGGTTAAAAACTGGAATGTTAAAAACCCTGATCTGCCTGAACTAAAGGTGATCCATAATGCTAACTTTTCAGTCCGTAAAGGTGAAATTCTGGGAATTGCGGGCCTGATGGGGGCAGGAAGAACAGAGCTGGTCATGAGCATTTTTGGTGCCTACGGTGCCAATATAAGCGGCGAAATGTATCTGGAAGGCAGAAGGGTGTACATTAAGAGCCCCAAGCAGGCTATTGCTGCCGGGATAAGCTACGTTTCTGAAGACAGGAAACGCTATGGTCTGGTACTGGGAATGGACATTAAAAATAATGTTACCCTTTCAAGTCTTGAAGCCATTGCAAAACTTTCCATCATAAACGGAAATGAAGCAATAAAAGCTACTAATCAATATGTAAAGGATCTGAGAGTCAAGACTCCGAGCATAGAGCAAAAGGTCACAAACTTAAGCGGCGGAAACCAGCAAAAGGTGGTTCTAGCCAAATGGCTTATGACAAAACCTAAAATATTGATAATGGATGAACCCACCAGAGGTATAGATGTGGGTGCAAAATTTGAAATATACAACATTATGAACAAGCTCATAGACGAGGGTGTGTGCATTGTGATGATATCCTCCGAACTGCCTGAAATACTGGGAATGAGCGACAGAATCCTGGTTATGCATGAAGGCCGTCTTACCAAAGAATTCAGTTGGGAGGAAGCTACACAGGAGAATATTTTAACCTATGCAACCGGAGGAATGTAGCGTAAAAGCGTCTTGATATTAATATATACTTCGCCTGCAGCGGCGAAATGGAGGTTAGCTTGAAAGATACATGTTGTGTGTCAATGTGACTTTCAAGCAGCGAAAGCCACTGCGTGCCTTTCATTACTATTTGTGTACGTGCCATGCGCGTAGATGGGAGGTTAGCTTGAAAGAAGGTGGATAAAGTGTAACTATTACGCGTACCGCCACGATTACTTTCTTAAATTATTGTGCCCAAATGTGGGCGTGGAGGTTATTATGGGAAATGCAGAATTAAACGCACTAGCAAAGGATAATCAAACTGCATTAAAAAATTCTAAGTCTATAAAAGAAATCCTATTGGGAACACTTAAGGGAAATATGCGCCAGTACACCATGATATTGGCCTTGCTGGTAATTTGGGCCTTTTTCACCATTGTCACCGACGGAATATTCATATCCTCAAGAAACCTGTCCAACCTGTTTTTGCAGTGCGCCGCAACGGCAATCGCTGCCTGCGGTATGGTTTTGGTCATGGTTGCAGGACATATTGACCTCTCTGTAGGCTCCTTTGTGGGACTCACAGGTGCGGTAGCCGCTCAGCTTATGGTAAAAGGCGGCTTCGGTACTATTGAAACAATTGCACTAACACTATTTATCGGGTTATTGCTGGGCCTGTTCCAGGGCTTTTGGATATCCTACGGCAAAGTGCCTGCTTTTATAGTTACACTGGCAGGCTTTCTGGCCTTCAGGGGCGGCGTCATAGCCATAACCGGAGGAAACTCCATCGCTCCCATGAACGATTCCTTCAAAATAATCGGACAGGGCTATCTCCCCAAGATAAATGCCAGCCTTCCCTTTAATGACACAAGTGCCTTGGTTGGAGTGGCCTTTATAATCTGCTATGTGGTATTTGAACTGAAAAAGAGACATTCCAGGATAAAATACGGCTTTGACGTGCTGCCCATTCCTCTTCAAATAGCAAAAATGGTGGTATTCTCAGCAATAATCGCCCTTGGAATAGGTATAATGGCCAGCTACATGGGTATCCCCTACGCCATACTGCTCCTCATTGCAATTATAGTCATATTTACAGTCATAGCTGAAAAAACAACCTTCGGCAGACATGTTTATGCCATCGGAGGCAACAGGGAGGCAGCAAGATTGTCCGGTATCAATATCAACAGGGTTAACCTGGGTATCTTTGTATTGATGGGTCTTCTCTCAACTATAGCTGGTATCGTCTATACTGCAAGACTGAATGCGTCAACAGGCTCCGCAGGCACTAATATGGAAATGGACGCCATCGCCTCCGCAGTTATCGGAGGAACAAGTACTTTGGGCGGTGCAGGAACCATCGCAGGCTGTATAATTGGAGCACTGGTCATGGGCAGCCTTGATAACGGAATGAGCCTTATGAACGCAGACGTTGCCGCTCAGTACGTGGTTAAGGGCTTGATTCTCCTTTTGGCAGTCTGGTTCGATATAAAATTCAGCAAGAGGGCATAATATGTGCTTTTATTTGTCTCTGGGGGCTGCTTTTGCTATTGTTCAAAAGCAGCTTCTCTATTTTATTGTTGTTTATTGCTAAAAAATAATATAGTATGGTAAATATAGGTTCAAACAAATTTTTTAGCCGAGGTGGTTGAATGAAAGCCCAGACCAAGGATATAGCAGACAGTATAGCAGCAGGTGACTGCAAGGACCCTCATGTTTTTCTTGGCATGCATGTTGTTAACGGTAAAGGCAGGAAGAAAGACCTGGCAGTGAGAGTCTACCATCCCACTGCCAGGCTTGTTGAGATTTTGGACGTTGCATACAACACCTTTCATCCCATGGCTGCAAAATATCAGCCCGGCATTTATGAAACAATTTTTCCTGCAAGAAAGGACTTGTTTGAATATAAGCTGAGAATAACAGACCAATCGGGGGACAGCTATCTAACCCATGATCCCTACAGCTTTTGGCCTGTTATTTCAGAGTACGATATTTTCCTCCATAGCCAGGGAAACCATCACAAAATATATGAAAAGCTTGGCGCCCATGTGATGACTATAAACAATGCAGCAGGAACCCTGTTTTGTGTTTGGGCCCCCTGTGCACAACGAGTCAGCGTGGTGGGAAACTTCAACC
This sequence comes from Bacillota bacterium, assembly GCA_023400235.1. Lineage (GTDB taxonomy): Bacteria > Bacillota > Clostridia > Acetivibrionales > DSM-1351 > Ruminiclostridium. The sequence continues at coordinate 90,669 of JAEXFI010000005.1, read as the reverse complement.
AATGGGATGGCCGGAGGCATCAAATGCGACAGTTGGGGGCTTCCGGCATATGGGAACTGTTCATTCCCCTCGTAACTTCCGGAGACCTCTACAAATATGAAATAAAAACTCAAGGCGGACTGCTTGCCGAAAAAGCCGACCCTTATGCCTATTATGCTGAAAAGCGGCCTGCCAGAGCATCTATAGTGCATAAGCTTGACATTTATGAATGGAACGATAGGGAATGGCTTGAAAAAAGAACTGCCACAGATGTCTTTACAGCACCGGTCTCAATATATGAACTGCATCTTGGGACCTGGTCCACCCTTCCCCAGCCCGACCAGAACGGGGATTTTTATCTCAATTACAGGACTATTGCCGACAGGCTGGTACCTTATATCAAGTTTATGGGGTATACACATATAGAGCTGTTGCCGGTGACAGAACACCCCTTCGACGGCTCCTGGGGCTATCAGGTCACGGGATATTTTGCAGTGACCAGCAGATACGGTACTCCCGAAGATTTTATGTACCTTGTGGATTTATGTCATCAAAATGACATAGGAGTGATACTGGACTGGGTACCGGCTCACTTTCCCAGAGACACCCATGGTCTGGCCCGTTTTGACGGCACCGCGCTGTATGAGCATACCGACCCCAAGCAGGGGGAGCATCCAGAATGGGGAACCCTTATATTCAACCACGGCAGAAATGAGGTCAGAAATTTTCTCATATCAAATGCGGTATTCTGGTTTGAAAAATACCATATTGACGGACTGCGGGTGGATGCGGTAGCTTCCATGATATATCTGGATTATGCAAAAAAGCCGGGAGAGTGGATACCAAACAAGTACGGTGGAAATATGAACCTTGAGGCCGTAGACTTTTTGAGGCAAATGAACAGCACCGTATTTAACTATTTCAAGGGTGTAATGATGATTGCGGAAGAGTCAGCCTCCTGGCCTATGATTACAAAGCCTCCGTATGTTGGAGGGCTTGGCTTCACCTTTAAATGGAATATGGGCTGGATGAATGATTTCCTTAAGTATGTCAGTATGGACCCCATATATAGAAAATACCATCACAATCTTATAACCTTTTCACTTATGTATGCATTCAGTGAAAACTTTGTTCTTGTACTTTCACATGACGAGGTGGTCCATGGAAAATACTCCATGCTCAGTAAGATGCCGGGAGATTACTGGCAAAAATTTGCCGGTTTGAGAGCGACCTACGGTTACACCTATGGACACCCTGGAAAAAAGCTGCTCTTTATGGGCAGTGAATTCGGACAGTTTATTGAATGGAACGACAAAAAAGGTCTGGACTGGCACCTCCTGGACTACGAAATGCACAAGAAAATGCAGACCTTCGTCCGTGACCTTAACAGCCTCTATAACAGCCAGCCGGCATTATATCAGGTGGATTTCAGCTATGAGGGCTTTGAATGGATTGACTGCAACGACAATGAGCACAGTGTTGTAGCCTTTATGAGAAAAGGCCGAAATAAATGGGATGTGCTTATTTTCGTCTGCAACTTTACACCTGCGGTAAATGACAATTACTGCATAGGTGCTCCCTTTGAGCTTGACTATGAGCTTATCCTCAACAGTAATTGGGAAAAATACGGCGGTTATGAACCCGATTCCCAGGGAGCTACCTGCAAGACAGAACCCGAGCCGTTGCACGGCAGGCCCTTTAGGCTGAGGCTGTCCTTGCCGCCGCTAAGTGTGCTGGTTTTCAAACCGCTGTTTTTGGATGAGGCGCCTTCTGATGTTGTAGCTTCTGATGTTATCGCTTCTGATGCTGAGCAAGGTATTTCTGACTGTTCGCTGCCCCTTTAAGCCCGGCAGCGGGCACAATAGAAAATGCTGTCTACCCTCCTGTTGACGACGAGAGCCTTCGGAGGCTCTCTATCAGGTATTGGTTGTCCTGCTGCAGCTTTACGGCAACCCTTATGTATCGCTGGTCAAGACCGTTGTAATTATGACAGGACCGAACCAGTATACCATATTCCAGCAGCTCCTTGGGGAGATTTGTGTTCCTGGTCCTGAACAGAATATAGTTGGCAGCTGAGTCAAAAACCCTGTAGCCAAGCTTGTCCAATTCCAGTGCAAGATACTCTCTATTTTCCTTTACCAGCTTTTTTGTCCTGCTTATGTAAGCATGTTCATCCAAAGCTGCAATACCGCACACCTGCGCCACTACCGACACCCCCCAGGGCTGTCCCCAAAGTTCCAGCCTTTCCAGCAATTCCTTACAGGCGCACAGGGCATAGCCAAGGCGGACTCCAGCCATTGCATAGGTTTTTGTAAAAGCCTTAAGCACTATTATATTTTTAAAAGCGCCAATACTGTCCGCCACACTGTACTTTTCCGGTTCCTCCACAAAATCCATGAAGCACTCATCCACTACCAGTATGCAATTATTCTCCCTGCATTTACCCGCAAGCTCCAATACTGTTTCTTTGCAGGTAAGCCTGCCGGTGGGATTGTTGGGATTGCAAAGAAACGCAAGCCGTACTTGGGGAGTCAGGGCCTCCAGTATGTCCCGGTCTACAGGAAAGCCCTCTGCCTCTGACAGGTGATAATGCTTTATACTCCCGCCCGCCAACCTGACGGCCTCCTCATACTCTGAGAATGCGGGAGCTGTTACCAGGGCATTGTGGGGCTTGAGGGCTCCTGCAAGCCTGTATATTATATCTGCAGCACCATTTCCACAAAGGACGTAGTCTGTTGGAACTTTTTCATGCTGTGCGATTTTCTCTGAAAGCTCCCTGCAAGTTGGATCGGGATAGTTGCTGAAGCACTCAATATTTTCAGAAATTGCTCTTTTTACGCCCTCCGGCAGTCCAAGAGGGTTTATATTAGCCGAAAAGTCTATCAGCCTTCTATTTTGTCCAATTTCATGCTTGCTGTATATATCTCCGCCGTGAGCTGTTCTCCTCATTCTGCCTCCCCTTTGTTTCCAGTGTGGGTTTTTCTGCTATAGTTTTTGTGCTGTAATTTTCCGCTGTGGTTTTGTGCTTTGTTTCCCCTCTTTGGTTACCTGCTAGATGGATATAATTATCAGCCTTGCAGCGCACAGGGCAATTAACGCTATTACTCCGGTTGTATACATGAGTCTTACGGCAGCAGGTATATCCTGTATTTGAATATTTCTTATGCCGTCCCCAATATACGGTTTTTTTACAAGCCTGCCAAAATAACAGGCATCTCCCGCCAATTGCACATTAAGGGCTCCCGCACATACAGCCTCTGTCCTTGCGCTGTTGGGGCTGGAATGGTTCTTTTTGTCTCTTCTGTATATCCTTATGGCGTTTTTCCAATCCTGCCTGCAAATGAAGCTTGCTATAATCATGGCATAAGCTGAAAGGACAGCAGGAATAAAATTCAGAATATCATCCAGCCGGGCTGCAAATTTGCCGAAATAGAAATATTTATCATTTTTATATCCAATCATGGAATCCAAGGTGTTTGCCGCTTTATACAGAAAACCTGCAGGAGCGCCTCCAATAATCAGAAATATAAGGGGGGCTATGACTCCATCTGTAGTATTTTCTGCAACTGTCTCCACTGCTGCCTTGGTAACACCTTCCTCCGAAAGCTTCTCAGTGTCACGTCCCACTATCCAGGACAGATACTTCCTGGCTCTGATCAAATCTCCGTCTCTCAGAGGTGTATATACTTTCAGGCTTTCCGTTTTTAAGGATTTTGCAGCCAGTATCTGGTAGCAAAATATGGAGGAAACTGAAATTTCAAGAACTCTGTTTATGTTTCCGGCAACAGCCAGCATAAGAAAGGGCCCAGCAAAGGCTATACCTGTTATAAAAATGCTGAGTATCATTCCCCCTGCAAACTCTCCCGGCGGGCTTTTGGGCAGCAGCCTCCTCAAAAGCCCTTCTCCCTTTGCTATCCCCCACCCAATAAGCCTTACCGGATGTGGCAGCCATGGGGGGTCTCCCCACAAGAAATCCAAAATAAAACCAATAATAACTGATATTAATATATCCATCAAAATTACCCCCGCCTGCCCGTATCAGGCCATGTACAACAGTGCATTCACAATGGCGGCGGCAACATTGCTGCCTCCCTTTCTGCCCTTTGCAACAATAAACGGTATATCCAGCTTCATGATTATGTCCTTTGACTCGGTTACATTCACAAAGCCTACCGGAACCCCGATAACCAGCCCCGGTGTCACGCAGCCTTGTTTTATGAGTCTCTCCAGCTCCAGCAAGGCAGTTGGAGCATTTCCAACCACAAATATTACAGGCCCTTTGAGTAACGAGGCCTTTCTCATTGATACCGCAGCCCTGGTAATCCCTTCTTCTGCAGCCTTTTCAGCCACGTCTGCGTCGGCTATGTAGCAGTTAATATCACAGCCCATTTTTTTCAGAGCCCCTTTGTTAATCCCTGCCATAGCCATCTGAGTATCGGTTACAATGCCGGCTCCGCCTCTGATACAGTCCAATGCCCGGCCTACGGCATTCTCTGAAAAGCAAAGGTTATGAGCATAATCAAAATCCGCCGTGGTATGTATTACCCTCTTTATGACCGGCTCCTGCTGTTTGTCAAATAATCTGTCTCCAAGCTCCCGACCTATTATTTCAAAGCTCTTAGCTTCAATGTCGGTAGGTTTCATTATAAACATAAAATTGCCTGTACCCTTCCTGCTCAATTGTTTAATACATAAATCGCACGTATGCTCCCGAGCCGAGGAGTGGTGCATGTCCAGTTACCAGCTTTAAATATTCATGCCCTCTTCAATTATCCTGTATATGAATTTCATGTCCAGTGACTGCCGCAGGGCATCTGCAAGCAGGTCATACTGCCTTTCCTTGTATTCCTTGAGCTTGAAGGCTGTGTCCTTGGAATAATGAAGTCCTTTTCTGTTCATCAAGGCTTGGGCTATCTCAAACAGCACCTCTTCACTGTCAAAAATACCATGTACGTATGTGCCATAAATATTGCCCCTGCACATTCCGTCCGTCTTTTCCGGGCATTTGTCCCCTCTAAGGGTTGAAAGGCTTGTTTCCTCCATTTCTCCCCCGGCCTGGTGAAGCAATGTATCCTGTTCCGTCAAGGGCAGTGTCTTACCCATATGTATCTCATAGCCTTCAAAGTTTTTGCCTCTCAGCCCTTCAAATATCCCTCCCACTTCCGAAAAGGTGCCTGTTACCCTGGTTCTGGTTTTTTCCTTTTCAAATACGGTTTTGGCTTTAAGCAGGCCCATCCCACGGATTTCCCCGCCCTGTTCTACGCAAAAAGGGTCGGAAATAACCTCACTCAGCATTTGATAGCCTCCGCAGATACCTATTACAGGCTTATCCTGGGCTGCGTGCTTTAGAATACCTGCTTCAAGACCATTTTCTCTCATCCACTTGAGATCGGCTATAGTATTTTTACTCCCGGGAATTATTATAAGATCAGGCGTCCCCAGCTCCCCGATGCCCTCCGCATATCTAACAACCGCACCTTCTATGTGCTCCAGTACATTAAAGTCAGTAAAGTTTGCAATCCTTGGGAGGTGAATAACTGCAATATCTATCAGCCCCTCCGCCCTCTTCCTCTTAAACCTGTGGCTGAGGCTGTCCTCGTCCTCCAAATCCACTGACAGGTATGGGACTACTCCGGCCACCGGAATATGTATAAGCTCCTCCAGCATGTCAAGTCCGGGTTTGAGAATCTCCACATCCCCTCTGAACTTGTTTATTATGGTACCTTTAATGTATTTTCTTTCAACCTCATCCAGAAGCATGACCGTCCCAAACAGTGAAGCGAACACCCCGCCCCTGTCAATATCCCCTGCCAGCAGCACCGGAGCCTTTACCATCTGAGCCAGTCCCATATTTACAATATCCATCTTCTTCAGATTTATCTCAGCAGGGCTTCCTGCCCCTTCGATTACTATTATATCATTTTCCTTTGAAAGGCTTTCATACGCATCCAATATCCCCGGTATCAGTGACTGCTTATATTTAAAGTATTCTGCAGCTGTCATGTTTCCTATGGGAATGCCACCCGCTATAACCTGAGAACCCTTGTCACTGGTAGGCTTCAGCAAGACGGGGTTCATTCTTATATCCGGTGCCTTTTTAGCCGCTTCAGCCTGCACCACCTGCGCCCTGCCCATTTCATAACCGTCGGCGGTGATAAAAGAGTTCAGCGCCATATTTTGAGATTTAAAGGGCGCCACACTATAGCCATCCTGCACCAGTACCCGGCACAGACCGGCTACCAGCAGGCTTTTCCCCGCATTTGACATGGTTCCCTGAATCATTAATGACTTTGCCATAAAATATACCTTTATGCCCTCTCATCCAAAGATTATTCCTGTATATTTATTTCTGTAAATGCACTACGGTTTGATTTTTCTCGTTTTAAATTCACTGCATTTTTGCAAAAAACTCTCAGCAAAACCTGTGTTACCATAGAAGTGCATATGGGGATATCCTGCCGCCATGGTTTCGTCTGCAAAAATGCAATCCCATCTTCTCCTGCCGTCAGGCTTTAGTGCGAAAAAGCTGCCTCCGTTTTTGTCACTGTCACTGTAGTGAAATTCATGGGCATTAATGCACTCCCCCATCCTGCAAAGCAGGTTGTCCGCCTTAGCGGTAAGAGTAATATACCCGAATCTGGACAGCCTGTCCTGCATGAAGCTGTTGCCCTTTAAGGCTCCCACCATAGGAAAGGTATTTTTCCGCATATCCGTCATAGTCTCCTGGAGATACATGAAACCTCCGCATTCCGCATATACAGGTATTTGCTCTTCTACTGCGGCTTTTATAGAGGAAAGCATGCTTGCATTAATACTCAATTCACTTCCATACAGTTCAGGATATCCTCCCCCTAAGACCAGCCCGTTCACAGCTTCAGGAATACGTCCGTCTGAAAGAGGCGAGAAGTACACAAGTTCCGCTCCCAGCCGCTCCAACAGCTCCAGACTGTCCCTGTAGTAAAAGCAGAAGGCTCGGTCTCTTGCAACTGCTATACGCAAACCGTCATGTTTATAATCTATCTCCACGGGCTCATAGCATATTTCCTCTGCCTCCTCCGCCAGCTCCAGCAGGCCCTCCAGGTCCACATATTTACGGGTATTGCAGGCCAGCAGTTCAAGCTTTTGCTGCATATCCTCTATTTCTGCCGAGGTTATGAGTCCCAGGTGCCTGCTCCCTATAGCCGCTTCTTTTAGCTCAGGGAGAAAGCCGTACACTCTGAGCCCGGTTTTCTCTTCTATTATGGACCTGTACATTTGGTAGAGCGATGGAGCTAAAGGGTTTAAAATTACTCCCTTTATGTTATTGTCCGGAATAAAATCCCTGAAGCCTTTGATAACGGCTGCAACTGACAAAGCCATCCCTTTGGGGTTCACTACCAGTACAACCGGCGCACCGGTGTGCCTGGCAGTAGAATAGGTGGAATAACCGCCCTCACTGCCCAGACCGTCATAAAAGCCCATTACGCCTTCAATAACAGATATCTCAGCTTTCCCGGAGTTTTTTACATAAAGATACTTCATGCTATTTTCCCCGCACAGAAAGGCATCAAGATTTCCTGAGCCTGTGCCGATTATCTCGGAATGAAACATGGGGTCTATGTAATCGGGACCGCACTTGAAGGCGGCTGTTTCTTTTCCCATCACCTGGAAGGCCTTCAATATGCCGCAGGTAACGGTTGTTTTTCCGCAGCCGCTTCCGGTTCCTGCTATGACGATGCCTTTTATTCTGTCTTTCTCCATTTATTCCTCCGTACTGATTTCTGGTAACTTCAGAGCCGGAATGCGTCTTAACAGCCTGGCTCTATTTATGGACTTCTGCCTGAAATAATATATACCGGATTATTTGCGCTCATCATGTGATATTTGCCGGTTTTTTTGGCTGCCGCAGAATTTATGCATACGATTTCCGTATTGAAACCGCTGCTCTCAAAGGAATTGATGCAGGCATTGAGTCCTTCCAGGGTAATTGTATTTGCAACAATGTCAATATGGGGATTTTTCACCCTGAGACCTTCAATGATTTGCTCCATGTTTCCGCTGCTTCCTCCAATAAAGGCCTTGTTGGGCACGGGAAGCCCTGTGAATGCATCCGGTGCTGTCCCTGGCACAATAGTTACATTATAGGCACCCAGCCTTTTGCGGTTTTCATTTATAAGTTCCAGGGCGGAAGCATTTTTTTCTATGGCAAAAATACGCCCGTCACAGGCTCTTCTTGCCATTTCTATAGCCACCGAACCGGTACCTGCTCCTATATCATATACAAGGTCTCCCGGCTGTACAGCCAGTTTTGCCAGAGCAACGGCACGTATTTCCTCCTTTGTCATGGGCACCTCTCCCCTGACAAAATCCCGGTCACAGAGCGGAAGGCTGCATTTTACAAAGTCCGGATTTTCCAGCAGAAGTACCGAAAGTTCGTCATAGGTCCCTTCCGCCAATTCCCCAACACTTCCTGCAACAATGCGTCCGGCTTCCATTGACAGCTTCTCTCCCACATAAGCTTTTATATGGGACATGCCGGCCTCTGCCAGCTCTTTTAATATGCTGTCCGCCTTGTGGGCCCCGCCCGTAAGAACAAATACCCTGTGGTTGTAGGCTGCTGCTCCCAATATGGAGCCCTCTCTGCCATGGAGGCTGACAACTTTCATATTTTCATAGCTGATACCGGTCTTTGCACAAAAATACTGCAGGCTGCTTATGCCGCACACTACTTCTGTCTCAATAATGCCCTCCAGACTTTTTAAAAGACTTGCGGTTACGCTGAAAAAGCCGGTATCCCCTGACACCAGTAGGCCAAGAACAGTGTCTTTTGAAGCGGCTATGGCTGCCGGAATCTCTGCCATGGCACATTCAACAATATTTCGTGACAGGTCTGAAAGCGAGGTCACATACCTTCCCGCCGTACTGTAGACCTTATCACAGCTTTCCAGCACCTGCAGCGCCCTCTGTGTCAGAAATCCCATATCTCCTGGGCCGGCTCCAATAATATACAGCTTCCTGCTCATAATGCCTCTCTGATCCGGTCGGCCAGAACTCCCGCCAGTCTGGGATCAGCCCCCAGGGTACTTCCCAGGGATATTTTTATATTGGGATGCTTCAGCCTGTACGCATCTATCTCAGAGGGAATGTCCTCTCTTATGTGCACTCCCGTAAAAAGGAAGTAGGGTATTACAACTATATCGTCAGCTCCTGTTTCAAGCAGCTTATCCAGTCCCTTTTCCAGATTCACCTCACAGAATTCCATGTATGCTGTCTCAATCAATACCTCCGGCAGCTGATCCTTTGTCATTTCAGTCACCCTTTCAAGGGTCTCCAAAGTTGTTTTTTCACGGCTTCCATGAGCCAATATAAGTATAGCCTTCATGTTGAACCTCCATATATTTTTAAGCTTTTTCTTGGTTAAAGGGCCCACCTCTTAGCCTGAGAAGCAGCTCTCTTTTCAACTCCTCAACGGTGGCCCCCTTGGAATCACCCGGCCTTGCAATCAGGATGACCGTCACTCCGGCCTCCCGGGCGGCGGATATTTTTTCTTCATAGCCTCCGGGAGTACCAGTGTCCTTTGTTACCATATATCTTGCCTTCACATGTTTTAAGGTGGCAAGGTTCATCTCGTAGCTGAAGGGTCCCTGCATGCATATGAGATTATTTCCTTTGAAACCAAGTTCAGCGCATTTTTGTATAACCTCAGCTGCAGGAAGTACTCTGACATACACCCTTTTGTCAAAATCCCTGATGGCGGTGAATTTCTCCAATTCCTTGCTGCCGGTGGTCACCAGAATGTTCCCCTCAGTCAGCTCAAGTATTTTTGCCGCTTCCCTGGCGGACTCCACCACTACTGCTTCACCGCTGTCTGTGGATGGCCGCAGAAGTCTTATATATTCCATATCCAGATTCCGGCAGGCTTCTTTTATGTTTTCAGAAACAATTGCAGCATATGGATGTGTGGCATCAATAACAAAGGAATAGCCTTCTGCGGCCTCCTCCATCTGCAGGCGGGTCAGCCTGCCCACCCGGACTTCCAGCTGCTGCCTGTGAGGCATTACCATCCTGCCATATTCAGTGGCTACACAAACTGTAACCTCTGCTCCGTTTGCAGATAAAAACTCTGAGATTTCCCTTCCCTCCGTGGTTCCGGCAAAAACCAGCACCTTAGTTCCCATGCCGTATCTTCCTCCATTCAAATGCCCTCTTGCTCACTTTTCCCAGACAACTCCCCGGGGCTTGAGAATGCAACACCTTTATAGCCCCTGGCTGTGACCAGCCTGTTGTCTATAACCCTGGTATTCCTGTTTCCCACTATCACCGTAGTAAACATATCCACCTGCTCTTGGGCCAATTCCCTCAATGTGAGTATTTTAAAGGTCTGGCCCTCACGTCCTGCATTTCTGACATACCCGCAGGGTGTTTCTCCACCTGCTTCTTCCAATATGATTTCACAGGCTTTTCTGAGATAATCTCCCCGCTTTTTGCTTGAGGGATTGTAGATACAAATTGCAAAGCCCCCCTGTGCAGCAAACCTAAGTCTCTTTTCAATATCCTCCCAGGGAGTCAGCAGGTCACTTAAGGATATTGCAGCAAAGTCGTGGGTCAGGGGAGCTCCAAGTACTGCTGCCGCTGATGTGGCTGCGGTTATTCCAGGAATAACCTCTACCTGTATATGGTTGTAGCCACCCGCCTCAAGTATTTCAAATACAAGGCCTGCCATTCCATAAACTCCCGCATCCCCTCCGGAAACCACCGCAACCGTCTTACCGGCTGCCGCAGCCTCCACTGCGTGTTTGCATCTTTCCACCTCCCCTTTCATAGGGGTGGCAAAGGTCTCCTTATCCTCTATCAAGGGTTTTATTAAATCAATATAAAGCTGATAGCCTACAATCAGCTCACAGCAGCTAAGCGCCTCCAGGGCCTTCCCTGTAAGCAGTGAGGCTTCTCCCGGCCCCGTACCTATAACATATAACTTCAAGCTGACCTCCTAAATTCCCCTAACTTTTTAGTATTTCTTCTCCTGTTTAACGAGCAGCACACTCTGCAAAGCTTTTCCACTTTATGTACCTGAGCAGATGCTCCTGGATTATTTGCCTTATCTGACCTATTTCTCTGTAGTTGGACATTTCATAGTCTTTGCAGAAGTCATCCAGATTGAAGCATTGTGTCCGCGGCATATTTCTGATCTCAGGCTGTATATCTCTTGGCAGTGCCAAATCTACAAAAAACTCAGGCTTTCGCTCCAAGCCCTCCAGCATGTCACAGGTAATAGTATAATGGGGGCTCAAGGTTGCACTTATAACAATGTCCGCTTCTGAAAGCACCCCGCCCCTCCGGTCATATGCCACGGTTTCGCAGCCGAAGGGAACTATGGTATCTCCGTATCTGTATTTGCGCAAGGTCACTGTCACAAGGGCTCCGTGCTCCAACAGTTCCCGGCAGCAAATACGTCCTGTCTCACCATTTCCTATTACAAGGACTCTTTTTCCTTCCAGCCTGCACTTTTCAGAAAGGAAATTTACAGCACTTTCTGCGGCAGACCGGGGCACAGCCTTCACCTTTATCAAAGTTTTAGCCTTTTTGGCTGCGGTGACTGCCAGCCTGAAGATTGTTTCCAGCTCCCCGTCTGCGGCCTTTTCCTCCCTTGCTGCCTGAATGGCCCGGCTGACCTGGGTTATTATCTGGTCCTCGCACAAGATCATGGATTGCAGCCCGCAAGCCACCTCCATCAAGTGAAGGATGGCGGCGTCACCCTCCTTTTTATTAAGCAAGGGCCTATTTATTCCAGCCTTGCAGCCTGCATATCCGCACAATATATCGGAAGGCAACACCTGCTCATCCTCTGTAGTTATGTAAAGCTCCGTACGGTTACAGGTGGTGAGGAGCACCGATCCCGAAATCCGTGTGTCCTGCACAAGCTCCCTGAGCAGTTGTCTTTTCCTTTCCTCCGTGAAGCTGAACCTTTCACGCACCTCTATGGCTGAGGTCTTATAATCCAAATATGCCAGTAGTATTTTCAAATCTGCATCTCCATTCATTTACAGCTATTGCAGCAGTTATTCCCCTGTAGCTGCACTTGGCGGCTATAAGGGTTCCATTCCCCGCCTTCACTGCAGCACGTTCACACACATTGTCAACGCCTGTAGCCTTTTCAACAAACTCTGATTTTGTAAAGCAGCCCGGCACCTGTGAGAGCTCCTGAGAGGAAAAGGTTTTAAAAGGTATTTTAAAATGCCTGGCAAGCTGAAGCAATGCCTTTTCCCGTGCCTTAAGCTCAATTGAGGCAATGGCACACAACTGGAAGGGCTGTATGCCCTGCCTGTCCAGAACACTGTTAACAAAAGCCAGCAGGTCTTCATAGGAGGTGTCCTTACGGCAGCCTATTCCCAGCACATACTGCCTGGGTATAAGGTGCAGCGTATGAGTAAAGCATTGCTTATATTCCACGGAAATGCACATACCTGCCTCCGGCTTGTCCGATGTACACATGAAGGCAGGTATAGGTTCCTCAACAGGAAATTCCGAATATATGCCAATTAGCTCCTCCCTTAAAACAGCCGCAGATATGTGCCTGATAGTCTCTATATTGGCTATGTGGCAGCCTATGTCCTGTGCCCATACGTCAACTGCAAATTTATTTGCTGTATCAGTGGCAGTGGTTATGACGGGTTCCGCAGACAGGATTCCGGCTATGCGCACAGCCAGTCTGTTAGCACCTCCCAGATGCCCCGAAAGAATGGGTACCACGTACTTTCCCTTCTCATCAATAACCAGTACCGGCGGATCGCAGTCCTTTGACCTGATATTCGGGGCAATTGCTCTGACCGCTATACCTGCAGCACCTATGAACACCATTGCCTCACCATTTTCAAAGACTCTTCGGGCATATGCTCCAATTGTCTCCGTCAACAGCTCCAGTTCGGGCAGAGCATACTTGCAGCAGCCCACAGCCTCAAACCCCTGGAGGTTAAGCTCCCTCTGGAGCCTGCTGCACAGTATTCCGCCTGTTCTTGTAAAGGAAATCAGTTTTACTTTCATTCTACTCTGTGCCCTCTCTGAACTCATGGCTGAAGGTGGGATCATACAGCTTTGACCTGTCATATTCTCCCCTAAGAAAATCTCCTACCAGTATCAAGGCCGTCTTTTTTATGCCGTTTTCTCTTGCGGCGGCGGCAAGCTCTGCAACTCTGGTATGGACAATTTTTTCATCCTCCCAGGTGGCCTTGTATACTATAGCGGCAGGAGAATCCGGCCTATAGCCCCCGGCTATAAGCTCCTCACACAGCCTGTCCAGCATTGCTGAGCTCAGGAATACAGCCATTGATGCCTGATGAACCGCAAGCTTTGATATTGACTCTCTTTCAGGCACAGGTGTGCGTCCCTCCATTCTGGTCAATATCACTGTCTGGCTTATCTGCGGCAGTGTAAATTCGGCTTTGAGCGCTGCTGCGGCTCCGCAAAAAGAACTCACTCCAGGCACCACCGAATACTCTACACCTTTTTCTTCCAGCAAGTCCATCTGCTCCCGGATTGCTCCATATATGCTGGGATCTCCCGTATGCAGCCTGACGATGCTCATCCCCCTGGCAGCTCCAGCTTCCATGACCTCTATTACCTGCTCCAAAGTCATAGTTGCACTGTTGTATATACTGCAGCCCTGTTTCGTATACTTAAGATGCTCAGCATTGACAAGAGAGCCTGCATATATTACTATGTCCGCGTTCTCAAGCAAATTTCTCCCCCTGACAGTAATCAGGTCCACCGCACCCGGCCCTGCTCCTACAAATGTCACCATATATTTAACCTCTATCCCGAATTATTCCTTGATAATAATCGTTGAAAAATAGCTTGAAGCCTCTGATACCTCATCAAGGCTTTTATAAACTTTTTCCTCTCTCATACTGCAGCATTCCACCATTTGCGCCTTGTTATAAAGCTTCATTTCCTTAAGCTGCTCCTTGATTCTGCCAATACTCCGCCCGCTTTTCATAAGTACCTTTGTCCCCTTGAGAGCCATCAGCTCCTGGGTGAAGTCATAGGAGGCAGGTATTATGTGCAGGGCCTCGTCCCGGTCGCAGAGAGCAGTGTTCAGTGCTGCGGCTGTTGCACAGAAGGAGGGTATCCCCGGAATTATCACTGTTTTGTAGCCCTTCCCGGAAATGATCTTATTAATGTACATATAGGTGGAATAAATAGTTGGGTCACCCAGGGTAATAAAGGCCACCCTCCTGCCTTTGTCCAGCTCCTTTTCCAAAAGGTCACAGCCTGTCCTGTGCGCAGCTTCCACCACCTTCAGGTCTCTGCTCATAGGCATGGGGCAAAACAGCAGTTCCTTATTTTCTATATAAGTCCTTACTATGTTCAGGGCGGTCTTTTCGCCACTGGTATCAGGTATGGCTATCACATCCGCCCCCTGAAGAGTTTCCACCGCCTGCAGGGTCAACATTTTGGGATTCCCCGGCCCTATTCCCACTCCATATAATATTCCATTCATAACGTACTCCTCCTATGCCCGCGGCATTTCCCCTTCTCTGAGCATTTCCACCAGCCGGTCTGCTCCTGGCGTCCGGCAGCATGCCTCCCGGCCTGTAAACATGATGGCTTCCACTCTGGATTTTCCAAAAGTCCTGCTGTTCAAATGGAATTCCAGCTTTGACATAAGGCTGTTGTATACCTTTTCTGCCAGCCCCGCCTCCTTCAGAAGTCCATCTATCTCCTCGGTGGTTGCCGCCTCCATAATCCTGCCTGCCAGTTCTGCTGAAGCACCCGCCATAGCAGCATGTGCAGCAAATATTTCGCATCTGCAGTCTGCGGTCCTGGAATGGGTGTTCATTATACCCCCTGCTATTTTGCACAGCTTACCCGCATGTCCTACAAGCAATATGTCGGGTATATTTTTGTAAACAGCGTAGTCCAGAGTTTCTCCAATAAAATTGGAGCATTTAATGCCCTTTTCCATATCCAGCCCTAACCGGCGCATTGCAAAATCCCTGCCGTAGTTGCCGGGAGTCACCAGCAGAACCTGTCTGCCGGCGGCCTCTTCCACACTGCTGTCAATCTCTAAATGGATGGTATCTATGATTGCTTTTTCACTCATTGGCTCAACTATGCCGCTGGTGCCTAATATGGATATTCCTCCTGTTATTCCAAGGCGGGGATTAAAGGTCTTCCTTGCTATCTCTTCACCGTTTTCCGCAGATATGAGAACAGAAAACCCTCCTTTATAGCGATACTTCTGTGCCGTTTCAAGCAAGGCCTCACATATCATTTTTCTAGGCACGGGGTTTATGGCGGCCTCTCCCACAGCGCAGGCAAGGCCTCTTCTGGTAACTCGCCCCACACCTGCGCCTCCCTCCAGCACTATTCCTCTGTCAGTCTTTTCAAGCTTTGCAAATATTCTAATGCCATGAGTAACATCCGGGTCATCACCTGCATCTTTTATAACGGCGCAGCTTACCCATTCCTCCTGCCTTATTACCGCTTCAACCTGCAACACCAGAACTACGCCTGAGGGAGTTTTTACAGCCACCTCCGCAACCGGGTTCCCCGACAGCAGCATTTCAGCGCAAGCCTTAGCGGCGCCGGCTGCACAGCTGCCAGTAGTATATCCGCACCTGAGCTCCCTGCCATCCTTTAAAATGTAATTATTCATAATTAGGACCTTACCCTTTAATCCTCAAATTTTATGGGATTCTGACATGTATTTCTTAATAGAGGCTCTTGCCTCCGATATGGTTGCAGCAGTTTTGTCCACCGCCAGACCGTCTTCCATGTTCAGTATTTCCATAAGGTGCGCTATTCTTGGGAGTCTCAGGGAGTGACTCCGCAACTGTTCAGGCCTTGCAAGTATCTCTTTTACTTCCCCTCCCATTACTACCCTGCCATGATCCAGTACATATGCAGTATCACAGTAAAGAGGAATAATATCCATCTCATGAGTAGCCATTATTATGGTTACTCCGGTATTTTCCTTTATATCCCACAAAAGCTGCAGTATTTCACTTGCACCCTTTGAGTCCAGTCCGGCAGTAGGCTCATCCAGAATTATGACCTCTGGTCTCATAGCCAGCACTCCCGCAATGGCAACTCTCTTTTTTTGTCCAAAACTCAGGGCGTGGGTGGGATTGTCAATGTATTCCCCAATGCCGGTCTGCTTTACAGCCTGCTCAACCCTGTCTTTAACCTCCTGGAGCTCCAGTCCCAGGTTCATTGCTCCAAAGGAAATATCCTTCCTCACACTTGAAGAAAACAACTGGTCATTGGGATCCTGGAAAACTATGCCCACCCGTCTTCGCATTTGTATAATGCCTTTTTTATCATATTTAACTTTTTCACCGTCAAAAAGAACATCCCCACTGTCAGGCGACAATATGCCGTTGAGAGTAAGGAACAGGGTGGACTTGCCCGCCCCGTTCCCTCCCAGAATCGCAGTGGTTCTGCCTTTTGGAATCCGGATGCTTACATTATTTAAAGCCTGCCTTTCTCCGTCATAGGAGTAGCTGAGCTTGACCGTCTCGATTATATTCATCCTTCTCTTCCTTCTCTCCTACCCTTCCGGTATAAGCATCAAACCAGAAGCTTTTCAGCCAGTCCCATACCAAGCAGCAGAGTACTTGTAAGAATTGCCGCAGCAATCATTTTTCCGCTCTTGACATATTCAAGCTCCAGGGTGTTGAACCTTCCGTTGTAGCCTCTGGCTTCAAGGCCTGCATATAGCCTTCCTGCTCTCTGATAAGCCCTGATGAACAGCATGCTTGCAAGCTCCCCCAGCGACTGGAGCGAAATCCTGAAGCTGCTGTTGCCCAGCCTAGAGTCCTTTGCAATCAGCATTCTCCCGGCCTCCTCCAGCAGAACAAATATATAGCGGTATATCAGCTCCATAAGCGTTATTATGAACTGTGGAAGCCTCGTCCGTCCCAATACCTGGAACACATCCGACAAGGGTGTGTTCAGGGATAAAAAGTACATGCAGCTTACCGCTCCCAGTGCTTTTAATACCAATCTGGCACAAGCGGCCAGAGAAGCCGCATCAATCCCATACACCCGTCCCCCTGCCTGCACGCCTGCTAAAACAGCGTGTCCCTCCTGGAAACTGTTTATCAGAATTGTCAAGGTTCCCATAAGCATAAAGCCCAGAGGGAGCAAAATAAACCTTATGTACCTGTAAAGAGGCATTTTGCCATACCTTATAGTAGCCACCGCCATAATAATTATTACGGCGGTGCTCAAAGCAATTGAATTAAGTAATATGCATAGAAGCAAGGGAACCAGTGAAAACAGCATTTTTGCTTGAGGACTGACTCTGGACAGCTTTGATGCATAGGCATACTTATCAGTTAATGTCATTTTTGTGTACCGGATTCCAGCTTCCTGCCTGTAAGTCTCCCCAGTACAAAGCCTACTACGCCCGCACCTATTGCAGCCTGAAGGGCAAACAGCAGGGATTCTATCTCACCGCTGGCAGGTTCAAGCAGGGAACTGAACCAGGGCTCGTAATCCGGGTTTATCTTTGTTATTTGTTCTTCGGCCAGGCCATCTGCTCCGGAAAATTCCGCATTCTTCAGAATAAGTGGCGGGGCCGCCAGAAGCAGTACTACAATAAATATCAATATCAGGTTCTTTCTCCACAATTTCATACCTTTATCCTCCTGACTCTATATAGCAGAAAGCTGCTGAAGTTCTTTTGCGCTGTATTTTGCAAGGGTGTTATATATTACTACTGTCAGCAGCCCCTCACAAACTGCAAGCGGTAGCTGTGTAAAGGCAAATATGCCTGTGAATTTGCCCAGAGACACCATAAATCCTCCTGTAGCATCCGGGTATGCCATTGCCAGCTGTACCGAGGTGGTCACATAGGTCATAAGGTCTCCGGTAAACGCCGCAAGAAAAACTGCCAGGCCAGATTTGGCGCCCAATTTCCTTGAAAGCTTGAAAACAGCGAAGGAAACCAGGGGACCCACGATTGCCATGGAAAAAGTATTTGCTCCCAGAGTGGTGATACCTCCATGTGCCAGTAAAATGGCCTGGAACAACAATATTATAAGTCCTATGACAGACATTGCGGCAGGCCCGAACAATACGGCTCCCAGCCCCACACCCGTGGGATGTGAACAGCTCCCTGTAACTGACGGCATTTTCAGTGCGGACAGCACAAAGGCAAAAGCTCCGCACATTGCCAGGATTGAAAGGTTTTTAGCCGAAGCACTGATTTTTTTCTTTATGGCAAAAACTCCGGCTACTACGAAGGGGATACAAAGTGCCCCCCAGCTAATGCACCAGGCCGGGGCCAGATAGCCTTCCATAATATGCATTGCTGATGCACTGGAAGGGATGAGCAGAAAAGCACACAACACCGTCGCAAAACAGACTGCAATCCTTTTGAAACTAACAGAATTCATTTCATTACCTCCATTGATTTAATAAAATTTGCCAAAAAAATAAAACCTCTATCTTCTTAAAGAAAAAGGTTTTATTTGTAAAAAGTAAAAATATCAGCCGGAAAGCATGATATCTCTATTTTTGACAAACTACACACTTCATACTCTGTGAAGTCATAGCACTCTGCATATTGGCGTCTGCAGACAATACCGGCAGGTCTTCCGACTTAGACATCATTGTTGGCTCTCACCTTCCCAAGCTATATAGCTCAGTGGTTTACAGGTTTAATGCTATTCTTTAAACCTTTTGAGACCTTCTCCGTCATCACGGCAGCAGGACTGTTGGGGATTTTCACCCAGATTCCCTCTTAGTGCTTAATCTCTTAAGCAACCGATACACTAATTATTAAATTATCTTAAGCAAATTATATCTTAATGAAATCTATAAAGTCAAATAATTGAAATTTTTATTTTACTACCTCCACTAATTCTCTGGACATGTTTTCAATACTTTCAACAGAGGAATCAACTTCCTGCATTGACGCCACAAGCTCCTCACTGGCCATTGCAATCTGCTCCAGGTCGCTGAGGGTGTTTGTACTGATATCCTTGACCGCTGTGACCATATGAACCACCTTATGGCTGTATTCCACCACATCCCGGGTATCCTTGTTAACAGTCACAAGCTTTTCATTCATCATATTGTTTGCATCTGCAACCCGTATAAAGGAGTTTCTGGCTGCATCAATTGTGGAAAGGCCGTTATCCACCTGGTCTGCTCCTGTATCCATTGCTTTTACTGCATTTTGGGTGTCTTCCATTATCTCCTTGATAAGTGATGAAATATCTTTGGCGGCCTTCTGTGAGCCTTCTGCCAGATTTCTTATCTCCTGGGCCACCACGGCAAAGCCTCTGCCCTGTTCTCCCGCTCTTGCTGATTCTATGGAGGCATTTAACGCCAGCAGGTTTGTCTGTTCAGATATTTCAGTGATTACCTCAACAAACTTGGAAATTTCACCTGACCGTGTTTCCAATTTCGCTATGGTTTCCTTGCTCTGTCTCGCGGCAGCAGCGATGGCATTCATTTCTTCCACGGCGGCCTTCATAACCTCCGCACTGTCTTCTGACAGCTCATGTATTTGCTCGGACAACCGGGTCAGCTGCATGCCTTCTTCCGATATCTTATTTATCCCGGAGGCCATATTTGTTACTGCAGCAGTTGCCTCCTCCATGTTCCTTATTGACATTTTGGACCCTTCTGCAATTCTGGAGGTTTTGTCCGCAATAGCTTCATTTGCCTTTGTAGTACTTTCAGTCATCAGAGACAGGCTGCTCACTGATTGAGCCAGCTCTGTGGAGACATTTGTGGTTTTCCGAGTCACCTTCACCATTTTTTCAAGCATTTCCTGCTGCTCTTCGGCACCCATTATGTTGCCGAGCATAAGTTGGGTTCTCTTTGACAATACAATGAATATGACAGACAATATCACAAGTTGTATGGTTCTTGGGGCCATTCCATACACAATAACACTGTACATTTCCTCCAGATTGTGATCCGGAATGCCTCCCAAGGGAATGGTTAAAAGCTGGGAAACATTGAGGACTATTATTGAGCAGACTGATGTGAACCAGCTGAGCTTCCTGGAAAAAAACAAGCTTGCAATAGCAAAGGGAAACGCGTACATAACCACTGTATGATAGCTTAACAGGGCGCTTAATATTCCAACCATCAGTATTGCAGCTGTGACTGTCACATATTTAACCCACTCCCCCTGCTTTTTGAAACCCCTGACAATAACGAAGGGGACTGTAAGCAGGAACACTGCCAGAGCCAATGCAACTGTCATTATTGATTTATTGGCTATAAAGATTCCTACAGCATTGAGTATATAAACCATTATTGCAAAGATATTGGTAAATAACATAACTGTAGCGGCGAATTTATTTGCTTCGATTTCGTTTTTGATAAGTATTGAATTTTTCTCCATAGCATTACTCCTATCCTTTCGTATAATTTGATGTTTTGTACATTGAATACAACTGCCATCTGTTTAATTATACGGTAAAATTCGCAAAACTTCCCTCTTTTTTAGGAATTATTTCTAAAACCGACTTTATCCGCTCCTTGAGCTCTGCCACATGGGAGATGACCCCTACCAGCCGGCCAGTCTTTTGTATGTCTATAAGGCACTGGACGGCACTGTCCAAAGATTCCGGATCAAGAGAGCCAAAGCCTTCATCAATAAACAGGGTGTCCAGACTGATTCCTCCCGAATATGCCTGTACAACATCTGCCAGACCCAGTGCCAGCGCCAGAGAGGCTTTAAACCCCTCACCTCCGGACAGGGTCTTCACATGTCTGGACTTTCCTGTGTAATTGTCGTAAACCTCAAGTTCAAGGCCCTGCTGCGCCCTTCCCTTGCCTTTTTCCTCTTTCCTTCTCAGGTAGTACCTTGAGCCCGTCATTTTCTCCAGACGCAGGTTGGCAGCAGTAATTATCTCATCAAAATATGCAGCCAGAACATACCTTTCAAAGGTTAATCTCTGGGAGTTATCCCCTCTGGCCACCTTCGACAGCTCTCCTATGGTATTATATTTCAGTTCAAGCTGCTGCAGCCTGTCAGAAATCTTTTCAAGCTGCAGGAGAGTGCCGGTATTATTGGTATACCTTGAAAATACAATGTTCTGCTGTTCCTGCAGCCTGCCCTGGTCTTCAAGCTGCCTTCCATATTCCTGCTCCAGACCGCCCACATCCTCCAGGACCATATTTCCAGTCTCTTCTTCAAGCCGGGCCAGCATCTCCTTTAAGGAGTTCAGCTTCTGATAATACGTCGTGATATCCTCCTGCAGACTGTCAATTTCCTGCTGGCTTTTTTTCATGGACGCAAAATGGGCATAATCCTTAAAACCGGCAGACTTGAGCTTCTCCTGAAGCTGTTCCTCCAGAGACACCTTTTCCAGCTCACTCTCCTGCAAGGAGGTGCTTATTACTGCAAGCTGCTTTTCGGCCTGGTTCAACAGCTGTCCCGCCTCCTCCTGGAAGCGTTCGGCACTTTGGAGGTCCTTTTCCATTTGAGCAATGGAACGCTTTATATCTTCGGCAGCGGCATTCAGCTTTGCCGCGGAACGAAGTTCAGAAGGCACCTCCTTCTCAATGCTGCCGGCCTCTGCAAGAGCACGGGTCAGTTCTGCCTCTGCCCCCGCTCTTTTTTCCCCCTGTGTCTTTAGCTGTCCTTCAAGGTTTTTTAAATTATCCTCCGAATCCTTACAGTCCCTTTCCAGAGCTTCCTTTTTGCCCACAAACTCCGAGGTTGCCTTGTGAGATGCCATCAAAGACACTGTTACGGTCTTAAGAGCAGAACCCTTATTATTTATCTCCTCCCGAATATCCTTAAGCATACCCCACAGCAGAATTTTAGTATGATCCCCGGGCCCTCCGGCATGTAATTCCGGCGCATTCTCCGCCTGAGCGGCAGCTTCATGGATAAACGCCGGCAGAGTACCGGCTTCCAAAACCAACAGCCTGTTTCTAATCTCCGTTTTTCTGCTCTCCAGATTTCCGTTGAGTTGGGACAGTGCCTTAAGTCTTTCACTTCTCTTTTCATTTAACTCCGCAAATTGGCGTTTTAAATTTTTAAGCTCTTCCTCTTCCGTTATATTCTCGGGTATCTGCGCAGGTACCGGATGAGCTGTGGAGCCACATACAGGGCACGGTTGGCCCTCTTTAAGGGTTTTGGCCATCAAGCCGGCCTGCGCCCGCAAATAGTTGTCCTCTTCCCTCTCAAGGCGGCTTCTGAACAGGATGAATTCCCTGTCAAAGCTTTCAAAGTCCTGCTTTTTGCCACTATAGCCCATATCCAGTTCAAAATAGGCCTCAATCTGCTTTCTGATGCCATCGAGCTCAGTCAAAAGCTTTTTATTGTTGGCTATTTCTTTCTCAAGTCTGACATTTTCAGCCTCCGCGGCATACAGCTTTTTCAAAAGGTCGTCCTTTTCCTTGAGGCTTGCCTTTTCACCTGCCAGCCTGTCCTCCAACTGTTCAAGCTCTTGTTTTATGCCGCTGCTTCTCATTTTTGCAGCTTCCAGAGCACCAATGCACCTGTCGTATTCAAGCACCTTTGGAAGCATGCTGTTTATCAACGCCAGCTGGGCTTCGTACTTTTTTCTGTGGGGTTCCTTTTCCTTCTGAGAACACAGTGCAAGCTTAGCAGCTTCAAACTCCCGGCTTTTATCCCTGGCCGTCTGCCCGGCCTGTTCCAACTGACCTTTTTTTGCCTCAATACTATTGCGGGCCTTTTTGAGCCTCTCGTCCACCTCGGCAATAGTCAGAGCCCTTCTGGAATACTCAAGCACAGTTTCTCTATGTGCATACTCCTGAGAGCCTTCCAAGGCCGCTGCATAGTCAAGTCTCAGGCGCTCTCTGGCTTCAAGCTTTTTGTTGTTTTCAATTTTTTTAACAATATCCTCTTTAAGGCTTCCCAGCTTTTTGGCACTCTGAAGCTGTCCTGCACCAAGCTGCTCCATCCTTTTTTTGTCATTTGCCGCCTCAATTCCAAGCAGCTCAAGAATTAGCCCAAGGTTTACATTTTTAGCCTGCCTGGCCTCCTTCAGGCTTTGATTCTCCCCTGAATCCACATGCCTGATGTGGGTTTCCAGCTGTGTCTTTATATCGTGCACAGCCTTAGTCAGCTCTTTGCTCTCATCCTCCAGCCTTCTTTGGATTTCGGCAAAACCCTCTGTTCCAAAAATTTTCCTGAATATCAATTCTCTATCTGCGCTGTCTGCCTCCAAAAGCTTTCTGAACTCCCCCTGGGGCAGCATGACAATTTGCTTGAACTGGGCTTTATTTATGCCCAGCAGCTCATTTATCCTTTCGTCAACATTGGCAATTTTAGTTATGAGTGTCCCGTCTGAAAGCAGGAGCTCCGCATCGGCATTTTTTACAGTATAACCTTCTCCCCTCAGTTTTTTCTGTTCCTGTTGTGGGGATCTCTTTATTTTGTAGCACCGGCCTTTAAGCTCGAATTCCAGTTCTACATAGGTTTCAGTCCCGGAGGAAGCAAAATCGCTTCGGAGGCTGTCTCTGTCCCTGCTGCTGCCGGAGGCCTCTCCGAACAAAGCAAAGCTGATGGCATCAAAGATGGTGGTCTTTCCTGCCCCTGTAGGCCCTGAAATAACAAATATCTGCTCCCTGAGAAGGGTAAAATCAATGTGCTGCTCCCCCGCATAGGGGCCAAAGGCACTCATTGTAAGTTTCAACGGTTTCATTTCAACAACCTTCCGTACAGCCTGCCTGCTATACTCCTTCCTTTTCAACTTCTCCTATTATTCTTGTAATAACCTTTTCAGCTTCCTCTCCAAGGGCTTCTCCCTGAATGGAATTATAGAATTCCCTGAAGAGCTCCAGCTTTGATTTTGATTTATAGCCTTGGGAGGCTGAGGTTTTTGAGCCCTCCCTGAGGCTTCCGCCCTCCCTTGAGAGCCCCATGACATTGGGATAGACAGCTCTGAGCTTTGACATGGGGTCAATGAGCTCACCCCTGTCTGTTATAATTGCATGTATGTAGTCCTCAGTATTTGCACTCTTATATACTTCCGGGCTGACAAGTTCATTTACCGGCCCTTTTATTATTCTCATATCTCTTCTGGGAATCAGCTCTATGTGCCTGACGGAGGTATTTCCCTTCTGGTCCAGTTCTGCAACGGTTATGCCCTTTTTGTGGTTTACTTCCGAAAAAGAATATTTGAGAAGTGAACCCGAATACCTTACATTATCATAGCCGGCCTTCTGCGGAGCATGAAGATGCCCCAGGGCCGTATAGTTGAAAATGCTGAAGTGCTCTGAGCTGACAAAATCAGTCCCTCCGATGCTTAAAGGCCGCTCGGAGTCACTGATGTACTCCGCAGGTTCGCCCAGCCGCGTAATGTAGCCGTGGGTTACCATTACATTTCTCTGCCGGGTGTCAAAGGTCTGTCCGATTTTTTCAATTATTTTTTTTGCGGCCTGGTCATGGGTGCTTATTTGCTCGTCCTTATATATGTGACGTACATTTCTGGGGTCGGTATAGGGAACAAGATAGAAATTTACAGTTCCGAAGGAATCCTCCAGTGATATGCAGGGTACATTGCCGTCAAAGGTCCCCTGGATGTGTAAGCCGTTGTTTGTAAGAATCCTGTTGGCAAAGGAAAGCCGTTCCGCACTGTCATGATTTCCCGCAATAGCCAGAATTGGCACCTGCATTTCCATGAGCAGCCTGTAAAATACCTGGTCTACCAGCTCCACCGCCTCAACGGGAGGTATGCTCCTGTCGAAAATGTCTCCTGCAATTATCAGGGCATCCGGCTTTTCCTGTTCTACCACTGAAATAAGCTGCTCCAATATGTACTTCTGATCTTCCAGCATGCTGAAATCATTTACTATCTTGCCTATGTGCCAGTCTCCCGTATGTATTATTTTCATGGTTCTCTTCCTTCTATCCTTAATGTGAGCACAGCCCTTTTCAGGCTTGAGGCTTGTGCTCCTGGCAGGGCAGTATGACCCTGATGCCCGCAGGGATTATTTCAAAATCAGCGCACCTGGCTGCTACTATTTCCCCGTCAATATTCAGGCAGAACTCCTCTTCACTGAGGATTTTTACTCTTTGGCATTTTTTAAAGCTTACCTGCTTGATAACGCCATGCCTGCCTTTCATATACTTTGGAAACAGGCTTAATATTTTAAGACGGCTTACCTCGCTTACCAGGCACACATCCAGCAGCCCGTCATCAAGCCGTGCATCCGGTGCCGGCATCATGCCCCCTCCATAATACCTGCCGTTGGCAACTGCCACCAGCAAGGCCTTCATGTCTGTCTTTTCCCCGTCAATATGGACTTCTATACTGCAAATCCTGTGTTTGAAGACAGTGTAGATGATGGAAAGCAGGTATGCCATGCTGCCCGTAATCCCGGGCTTTTTCTTAAATAATTCCGCATTGTATACAACATTTGCATCAAAACCTATGGAGGATATATTTACAAAATATTTATCATTTACTCTGGCAAGGTCCATACTTTTCTCTATACCTTCAATTGTGCGGGTTATAAT
Organism: Bacillota bacterium; assembly: GCA_023400235.1. Taxonomy (GTDB): domain Bacteria; phylum Bacillota; class Clostridia; order Acetivibrionales; family DSM-1351; genus Ruminiclostridium. Next base: position 65,246 of record JAEXFI010000005.1, on the reverse strand, counting down.
TGTGTTTACCTCTGTCTCCGAATGCAGACTGCGTATAAAATCATTTCCCGACCCGGTTGGTATTACTCCAAGCGCAGCTGAGGACCCCGCCATCCCGTTTACAATTTCATTTACCGTACCATCCCCTCCTATGGAGTATATCCGGCAAGGTTCTCCTTGAGAATATTTTCCGGCAAGCTCCGCCGCATGCCCGGGATGACGGGTCACCTCAACAATAAGTTCTTCCTGTTCTCTGCTTTTAAAGTACTCCTGTATAAATGGAATCAGCTCAACAGATTTGCCTTTGCCTGCCGCGGGATTAATGATAAATATATGTTTCATGGGCCCCCCTGGGTATATGTGATAAATACAATGCTATCTTAAGATAACAGCTCCTGCGATGCCGCCGCTTGTACCGGAGCCGTACGCTGCCACCCCCGGATACATTGCAACATGTTTAATTCATTGATATATTCTATTATACAGCAATTATTTTAGTAATAACATTATCAAAAACAGGAACAAGTGCATGTCAAAGGGAGTGTTACAAAATGAAATTACTTTCATTTTACAACACTCCCTATAGAAAAACTGCTTGTGGCCCATGGGATAAAGCCCACATTTTGCATCTATTTTCCTAAAAATGGATGCAAGACCTCGCTTTTCCCTTAACTCTGCATATTTATATGTCTTGCAACAGCCTCTTGGCTGCAATGACTTATGGAATTTCTTAAGCCAGCTTTTCCAATCTTATAACATTCCAGGACTGTCTGTTTAGTCCTGCCTTAACCTTTCCATCCTCCATCAGGGCACTGCCACCTGAGACAGGTACCACATTGTCGGGATTCTGCCTTGTATTCACAGCCTTAAGCTCAGGGTGCTCCATAACAAGGTGCTCTATAACCCGGAAATTGCCCAGACCGTTAAGTTCTATCTCCAGGTTGATGCTTTCCTCAAGGTTCTTGTTGACAGCCAGTATTGTTAGCTCTTTTTCATCCTGACTGAGAACTGCGGCAGCGTCGATATAAGGCACATCGGTAAATTCCTTTGTATCATACCTGGGTGCTTTTACCGTAGCATTTAAAACCGTGCCTCTGGCAAATACCGAAGTATGCATAAACGGATAGTAAATAGTCTGCTTCCAGGTAGCGCCGTTGTTTTCAGTCATTATTGGTGCAATAACATTGACAAGCTGTGCCAGGCAGGCCAGCTTTACCCTGTCGGCGTTTTTCAGCAGGGTAATCAGCATGCTTCCCACCATCAAGGCATCCTCAAAATTGTATTCATCCTCTAACTGGTGTGGCGCAATAGACCATCTTTCCAGCTTTTTGTCCGCATCATTGGAGTGGAACCATACATTCCATTCGTCAAAGGAAAGGTTTATGTTTTTCTTGCTGCGTTTTTTTGCTTTTACATAATCACAGGTAGAAATAACGGTTTTAATGAAAGCATCCATGTCCATTGACCTTGCGAGGAAGTTTGCGGTGTCATTATCCCGGTTACCATAGTAAGTATGCAGTGATATATAGTCCACATGCTCGTAGGTGTGTTCCAGAACAGTTGCCTCCCATTGGGGGAAGGCAGGCATGCCGCTGCCTGAACTACCGCAGGCTACAAGTTCGATTGAAGGATCCACCCATTTCATTACCTTGGCAGTCTCACAAGCCAGCCTGCCGTATTCCTCGGCAGTTTTTGAACCTATTTGCCAGGTACCGTCCATCTCATTGCCCAGGCACCAGGTTTTGATATTGTGCGGCTGACTGTAGCCGTGTGTTTTTCTCAAGTCACTCCAGTAGGTTCCCTGGGGATGATTGCAGTACTCCACCAGATTTCTGGCAGCATCCGCCCCTCTGGTACCCAGATTCACCGCCATCATTACCTCGGCTCCCACTTCTTTGGCCCAGGTACAGAATTCGTTTGTACCTACGTGATTGGTTTCAATGGTAGTCCAGGCCAGGTCGGTCCTTCTTGGGCGATCTGCTACAGGGCCTACACCGTCCTCCCAATTGTAGCCTGATACAAAATTTCCTCCCGGATATCTTATAATAGGAACCTGCATCTCCCTCACCAGGGCTGCCACATCCTGCCGGAACCCATACTTGTCTGCAGTAGGATGGCCCGGTTCATATATCCCACCGTAAACCGCCCTTCCCAGGTGCTCTATAAATGATCCGTACAGCCTTTTATCCACCTCACCTATAATGTAATCCTTATTGAGTATCATTTTAGCGTTGCTCATTAACTTACCTCCCAACGAATTAATGCTATTGTTAATAGCATAACTGTATTATTAATAACTATATAATATCCTTGAATACATGCTATGTCAACAGTAATGCGACAATTTTGAGGGGTTCTGCTATTTACAAACTCCCGGCGGTTATTTATACTAATATTAATCATTAGTGGAGGAGTAAGCTTTCATGAAAATGGATATATCGGAAAAATGGCTGCCGGTTTATGAAGCCCTGAGCAGTGAAGTACGAATAAAAATAATCAACTTGTTGGCAGAAAATTCTTTAAATATAAAGCAATTGGCCCAGCATCTGGGCTTGAGCAGTGCTATTGTGACCATGCATGTGAGAAAGCTTGAAGGAGCAGGTATTGTCAGGAGTGAGCGCAAGAGCATTGATGGTGCCGTGCAAAAGCTCTGCCACCTGGCTGTGGATTCCATTGAGATTGCCTTTCCCGTAAAACAAGCCAATATAAGAAATTTCCATGAATTTTCCATGCCCATAGGTCATTATTCCGATTTCAGAGCAACACCCACCTGCGGTATTGCCACTCCCGAGAAAATTATAGGTCAATTTGACGATCCCAGGTACTTTCTGGACCCCGAAAGAGTTAATGCAGGTATCCTTTGGTTTACGGAGGGTTATGTGGAATACAAAATTCCTAACTTTCTGCTGTCGGCCCAACAGCCGGAAGAACTGGAGATATCCATGGAGCTTGGCTCAGAAGCTCCCGGTGTAAACAACAACTGGCCATCAGACATAACCTTTTTTCTCAATGATCAAAAGCTGGGTTTCTGGACCAGTCCCGGCGATTTCGGCTACAGCAGGGGAAAATACACCCCGGAATGGTGGAGCCTTCAGGTAGGTCAGTATGGTCTTTTCAAGGCCATACGCATAAATAACTCCGGAACCTACATCGACGGGTTTAAGGTATCCGAGGTATCCTTATCCTCCTTGGATATCCGCCAGAAATACTGGACTTTCAGAATTGCAGTCCTGCCTGACGCAATTAACGTGGGCGGAGTGACCTTGTTCGGAAAAGGGTTCGGCAACTACAGCAGGGATATTATGTTTAAGTTGTTTTTCAGCAGGTGAATATACAAGTAGCTTTTAAATGGCGGCCTGCTCCTTTTGCTGCATGTTTGCTGCATGTTTCAGTTGGCAAATAAAACTAACTGTTGCATTTTTGCCGGATTTGTATTAATATATTTAGTGCACCGTGAATTTCATGTGTGAAAGCGTGCGCCCGTAGCTCAATTGGATAGAGCGTTTGGCTACGGACCAAAAGGTTGTGGATTCGATCTCTGCCGGGCGCGCCAATATATGAACCCTCAAGTCAAAAGGCTTTGAGGGTTTTTATTGTTTTAATTAACTATTCAGGAAGGAAAAAAACAAGAAGTTGTACAAATAGATTACTATAATCAGTGCACCCATTGTTATTCCAAATATGGCTCTTGGTAAACCATGTTTGTTTTTATGTTTTTTAATATCTCTTATAGCAATAATACCGAGGATTATGGCAAACGGCGCAGGTACTAATAATATGGAAAAAAGACCTAAGTACCCCGCAGCAATAGCATAAGCAGATCTGCCGACCGGCAACAGTAGCCTCATTCCAACACTTGTATGATTTACATCTGTATGTACTCCACAGCCGACACATATAACTGCATCATTACTGATCTCTTTGCCACATTCTCTACAAAACATCTTCTTCCCCTTTAGGTTAGTAATTCTTTGATACAACTACTTACACATAATATCATAGATATGTATTATCTTACAATATTAATAATTTCTTACATGTAATATGCAGGCAAATTGCTATATATAAGTCAACCAAATATGACGAACTTTCGTCTCCTCATATCTCCCTCTCCTGACTGCTCTCCCTTGCAAACACCTTTGGAGAAATTCCATATTCCCGCTTAAAGGTTCTGATAAAGTTTGAATAATCACCAAAACCGCACAGCATGCTCACTTCACTTACCTTGACATTTTCCTTCAGAAGCATTCTGGCCATTATAAGCCTTTTCTTCTGAATGAATCTATGAATGGTAAAACCCGTATACTTCTTGAATTCTCTGAGCAAATGATACTTGCTGATATAAAATCGGGCAGAAAGCTTTTCCAAGGTCAACTCGCTTTCCAGGTTGGAATTGATGAATTTAATTATATTACTTATTTTCTGATTATACTCAATGTCCACCTCAATTTCTTCATCTTTTGTGTATAGATAGGCCTTGTTCAAATACACTATAAGCTCATTTATATAAGAGTTCTTCAGGACTTCGCTGCCAAAGCCACTGTTATAGTATGCCTTCTCTAATTTTTGCACGATGGTCTTAAGATATGCCAGGGTTTCAGTATCGGGTCTTAACAGATTATACTTCTTTCTGGCAGAGGATTCAAAGCACATGGTAAGGTCCGCACTATCTGTATTAAGATTGGTAACATAATCCGGCTTCACCCACAGGACTATCCTCTCATAAGCTTCACCGCCCTCAATTACGGTTCTGTGAAGTTCCTTGTTGTTTATGAGTATTATATCGCCTGGCTTTAACCTGTAGGACTTTCCCTCGATTATATAGGTAACCCTCCCGGATATATAAAAAAAAATCTCGTAAAAATCATGGTTGTGATACTCTACGTTAGGCGGGAGCTCATCTTTAGTGTGAAAGAACTCAAAATCCTTCTTCACCATGTACTGTCTTGCTGTGAACTTATGTTCCAAGATAAGCCTCCCATCCTGCATCTGATATAATAACGCACCAGTAAATCAACCGGTAAAACACTGAGCAATTTTTGCATCAAACCCAGCAATATATGATATGTTTAAGGCAAATAGGCAGTATTATAATTGTATTATGAACTGAATTGCTACAGAATTCAAGTTTTGAGTCATATAACTCCAAAGGTACTTAATACCACCCAAACGCTGCCTGTCAGGTGATGCCATCCGGCCGTGCATTCAGGCACCAATAGATATAGAGCTTACTAAAATTTATTTACAAGGAGAGCACCTATGAAGGAATTTATGAACGAGGATTTTCTTTTGGATACAAAAACCGCTGCCAAACTATATCATGAATTTGCAGAGGATATGCCCATATTTGATTATCACTGCCATATCAGTCCCAAGGAAATCGCCGAAAATAAAAAGTACAGGAATATAACCGAGCTATGGCTTGGCGGTGATCATTACAAGTGGAGGGCCATAAGGATCAATGGCGTTGATGAGAAGTATATAACAGGCGACGGAGACGACAAGGAAAAATTTCTCAAGTGGGCCGAGACCCTGCAGAACTGCATCGGTAACCCTCTTTATCACTGGACTCATCTCGAGCTCAGACGCTATTTCGGCATACAGGAACTATTGTCTCCAAAAACTGCAGAAAGCATATGGGAACGCTGTAATGCAATGCTTCAGCAGGAGGATTTTACAGCTAAGAATCTTATACGGCGCTCAAATGTAAAGGTTGTCTGCACCACGGATGATCCCACGGATACCTTGGAGTACCATAAGACCATAGCAGAGGACAATACCTTTGGCGTCAAGGTACTACCAGCCTTCCGCCCTGACAAGAGCATCAACATCGAAAAAGATGGCTTTATTCCCTGGCTGTCAAATTTGGAGAAGATAACAGATACAAAAATCGCAACTTTTCAGGATTTAAAGAATGCACTTATCTCAAGGCTGGAGTTTTTCCATCAGGCAGGCTGCAGGATTTCCGACCATGCTCTTGACCCTCTTATATTCCAGGATGGAACTGAAGAAGAAGCCTCAATAATTCTTAAAAAGGCTTTAAAAGGTGAGGCCTTGACTGCGGGAGAAGTTGCCGTGTACAAAACCCAGGTTCTGATTTTTCTTGGCAGGCAGTATCGAAGGCTGGGCTGGGTAATGCAGCTACATATTGGAACTCTACGCAACACCAACTCAAGAATGCTTCAGAAGCTGGGGCCCGATACGGGCTTTGATTCCATTGGAGACTGGACCTTTGCGTCAGCACTGGCATCCCTGTTGGACTCACTGGATAAATCTGACGAATTGCCTAAAACCATACTTTATCATTTGAATCCCAGGGATAATGAAATTCTTGGTACCATCATCGGCTGCTTTCAGGGCGGCAAGATACCTGGTAAGCTCCAGTTTGGATCAGCCTGGTGGTTCAATGACCAGAAGGACGGCATGGAAAAGCAATTGACAACTCTGGCAAATCTGGGGCTACTCAGCAGATTTGTTGGCATGCTCACAGATTCAAGGAGCTTTTTGTCCTATATCAGACATGAATACTTCAGGAGAATTCTATGCAATATATTGGGCAATTGGGTTGAAAAGGGTGAGATTCCTGATGATATGGAGCTTTTGGGCAAGCTGGTTCAGGATATTTGCTACAACAACGCGGAAAGTTACTTCGGAATATAACTGTCTGTTTACCCACTACCTCATTAGTTGGCCAGCAGGCTTGGTAAATGTGTTAAATGAAGGATAAAAAAGTCTCATCCTTGAATTCTTACCGTTAACGGTAAACTCATATGATGAGACTTTTTTATGCAGCTGATAGCTAAAACAGCATTGGTACTTACAAGGTTACACCATTTTTGAATATTGCTATTTCCCTGTACCCGTTTATTTCACTTTTAGTCTTTAGCTCTCCTGATGACAGCCCTATGATATACTCCAGCAGCTCGTCGGCCACCTCCTCCATGGGGCATCCGTCAAGAATTCTGCCTGCGTCAAAATCTATCCAGTTTTTCTTCCTTACAGAAAGATCAGTATTAGTGGACAGCTTTACTGTTGGCACCGGCGCCCCCAGAGGAGTACCTCTTCCTGTAGTAAAAAGGATTATCTGCGCGCCTGCCGCCATAAGTGTCGTTACTGCCACTATGTCATTTCCGGGTCCCTGCAGCAGGTTCAACCCCGGTTCCTTTACCTGGTCGCCATAGGCCAGCACACTGGCAACCTCCGCTGTCCCTCCCTTCTGAGTACAGCCCAGGGATTTTTCCTCCAGGGTGGATATGCCCCCCTTTTTGTTACCTGGCGAAGGATTGTCATAAATTACCTGTTGGTGCTGTATATAGTATTCCTTAAAATCGTTTATGAGGCTTACCGTGTTCTTGAAAACCTCCTCATTGATACATCTGTTCATGAGCAGGGTTTCAGCCCCGAACATTTCCGGCACCTCTGTCAGGATTGTAGTTGCCCCCTGGGCTGACAGCCTGTCTGAAAGCATTCCTACAAGGGGATTTGCGGTTATACCCGAAAAGGCATCCGAGCCTCCGCACTTAAGTCCCACTATAAGCTTCGAAACGGGCTGCAGACTCCTTTTGAAGCCTCCGGCATATGCCGCCAGCTCTCCTAAAAGCTTCAAGCCCTCTTCTATTTCGTCCCCGGCTTCCTGGGTTACAAGGAATTTAACCCGGTTGCTGTCATATGTGCCTAAAACCTTTTTAAAAACATCTGTATTGTTGTTTTCACAACCAAGTCCCAGTACAAGCACTCCGCCGGCATTCGGGTGTCTCACCATCCCAGCAAGGATTTTCTGGGTATTCTCCTGATCGTCTCCCATTTGCGAACAGCCATAGGGATGAGGGAAGGCGTAGATCCCCTCCACGGTGCTCCTAAGACTCTCCTTTGCTCTTGCAGCCAGTACTTCTGCGGTCTTGTTCACACAGCCAACGGTATTTACTATCCATATCTCGTTTCTGATTCCCACCGTTCCGTCCGGCCTTTCATAGCCCCAGAAGCTCCGGGGGGCACTCATGGATTTTTCTCCCTGAACAGGCACCGGCTCATATTTGTATTCCAGCAAATCCCCCAGATTTGTGGTCAGATTGTGTGTGTGCACATGCTGCCCGGGTTCTATACTGCACGCAGCATGTCCTATTGGGTATCCGTACTTTATGACATTATTCTTTTCAGGGATATGGGCTATAGCTATTTTATGGCCTGACATAATTGCCTCTGCAGTGATTACCGCCTGACCGTCAAGCTCCACCCTTTCATTCTTTCCCACATCTTTGAGCAGGACGGCAACATTATCTCGGGGGTGAATTTTCAAAGCTATTAATTGACTCATGACTGTTCTCCATTCGTTGAATATATCTGCATGACATTGTTGCATAAATAAATCCGCAAGCCTTGGGTATACCTTCTGAAGCCTCAGCGTTTCGAGATTATTTTCGGCGGGGCCTTATATTGCTAATGCCCTATGACAACCCTTTTAAGTGCAGTTTCCATTCCGTCTGCAGTTATGCTGAAAAGCTGCTCTGAAACCTTTTCCCCCAAGCCTGCTACTTCATTGAGGTCGCTGCCCCACCAATGGGTATTGCCTAAAACACCGACGACTATGGAAGCAATTTCCCCCTTTGTTCCTTTATAATTTGACCAATAGCCCTGGAAAGCCTCCAGAATGTCCATATCATCGCATATTCTATATTCCTCGGTGCCCCGTGCCCCCAGGAGGCAGTTTTCTCCCATCGCTTTTCCCCTATAGAAGGCAATCAGGCTGGCAAGAGAGAAGGTCAGCATTTCCGGAAGTTTTCCTTTTCTTAATATATATTCCTGCAAGGATGGAAGTACTCGGGCTTTGAATTTGGATACGGAATTGAGGGAAATACTTAAAAGATAATGCTTAATAAAGGGATTTGAGAACCTTTCGAGAACATCGTGTGCAAATCTGACAAGGTCCTCTTCTTTTAAATCCAGAGTTGGAATGATTTCCTCAAATATTCCCTTTTTCATATATGTGCTTATAAGCTTGTCCTCCATACATTCTTTTACAGTCTCAAGTCCACATAGGTAGGCTGCCAGCACAGTCATGGTATGCGCTCCGTTAAGAATTCTTACTTTCCTGTCTCTATAGGGCTTCATATTATCAGTCCATATTACGTTAAGCCCTGCCTCCTCAAGGGGGAGTTCCTTTGCCAGCCTGCTGTCCCCCTCGATTACCCACAGATGAAATATTTCTCCCGTGTCAAACAGGTTGTCCCTGTAGCCCAGCTCTTCTTCCAGCGACTGAATTTCCTCTTTGGGGTAGCCTGTCACTATTCTGTCTACAAGTGTGTTAAGGAAGTAATTTGCACCCTTTATCCATTTAATAAAATCCTCCTCCAGCTCCCATTGCCGGGCCAGCATCAGAACAATTTCCCTGAGGTTGTCACCGTTTCTGTCAATAAGCTCACAGGGAATTATTACAAGGCCCTTCTCCATATCTCCGCCTAACGCCTTGAATCTTCTGTACAGTAATGCAGTCAGCTTGCCCGGGTAGGATAGAGGAGGCTCATCAAGCAGCCTGTCTTCCGGGCTATATGAGATTCCCGCTTCTGTGGTATTGGAAATTACAAATCTCAGTTCCGTGCTTTCAGCCATTTTCATGAAATCTTGATAATTAGCATATAAATCAATTCCTCGGCTGATGGAGGTGATAACCTCCTTGTTGTTAATAATCTTTCCGTTTTGTATTCCTCTGAGTATAAGAGTATAAACTCCTCCCTGCTCATTTATTTTATCTACCAACCCGCTTTTTATGGGCTGAACCACCGCAACGCTTCCATTGAAGAGACCCTTGCAGTTCATGGTATTTATCATCCAGTCAACAAAACCTCTCATAAAGTTGCCCTCTCCAAACTGAAGTACCTTTTCCGGATATTTTACCACCGGGCCCATGGGAATATTTGCTGTTTCCCTTCCTTTTCGCTCAATAAGGGCTCTGCTTATTGTCTCCATATATTTTCCTCCTGCAAACAATCTGTTATTTTTATTAATTTGGTATTATATAAAATTATTCTATAAAAAATATTTGCTTATTTCTTGGAGTATATTGCAAAAAGATATGCAGAAATTGCTCATATGGAGGTCAATGAGAAATGAGAGCAGAATGCTACTTATAGGCGTTGTAAGCTTTCCTGAAGTTGAGAGGTGAACAGCCTGTAATCTGTTTAAAAACACGATTGAATTGAGATACGCTTCCAAAGCCCGACTTCTCCGCAACTTCAATCACCTTGATTTTGGTATTTATAAGCAGTTTCTCCGCGGCCTTGACTCTTGTAAGATTTATATATTCCAGCAGAGTAAAACCTGTTGTTTCTTTGAAGATACGGCTCAGATAGTAGGGGCTGATATAAAAGCTTTCAGCAAGTAGCGGAATTGTCAGCTCCTCAATATAATGTTCATTGATGTGCCTGACCACCTCAGATATCTTTTCATGCTTTGGACTGCTTGAAAGAAAGTCCTCCGCCTGAGTCAGCCGGGTATATCGGCCTATGTTTGCCAGGAGCCTCAAAAGCAGTCCCTGAAGGCATATCTCATAATAATCCCCTTTCTCTTCTGCCTCCCTGAACATTTCAGCAAACAGGTTCTCAACAGTTCTCTGCTCCTTTATGGAGAGTTCAGCAACAAAATAGCTTTTGCTGTCCAGCAACTCAAGTATTCTCAAGGTGGAATTATTCGCTGCTTCAATAAATGCTTTCCGGAAATAAAGCAGTACTCTTTCATGGTGGGGCTTCTCAGCATCGGTGGTCTTGTGGAGCTGACCTGCCTTTATGAGAACAAGGCAGCCCTTCCTGATATGAAAAACACTGTCCTTTACAAAGTAGAATCTTTCTCCCTCCCTAAGGTAATATATTTCATACTTGTCATGGTAATGTCTTGCCGACATGGAAAAGTAGCCCTTTACCTGGGAGCTGGATATGGAAAAATCCTCACTGCAGCTTGCCACCCTTTTTACGTCCATGCTTAAAACCCCCACATAGTTATAGTCATCGTTTACTTTCATCTTCCACCATTATAAACGCAGCATACAACAAACGCAATATATGCTATAATCCTGATACTTCCGGCTGATTCTGCGCAGATACCGTTCTATGCCTGAGGTATAATAAGGCAGGGGGACAAGTTATCAAATGGTTTCGGGGCAGCTATACCCCCGGCTGGTGCCTTTTACTGCTGCGTCCTTTAAACAGAAAACATGGAGGAGGATAATACATGACTCAAAATGATTACTTGCATAATATTCTAGACTTTGGTGCAGTGGAGGGCGGTAAGGTTTTATGTACCCACGCATTTGCTGCCGCAGTGGAAAAATGTGTCCAACATGGAGGCGGCACTGTATACGTACCCTCTGGAGCCTTTCTCACCGGCCCTGTCCGGTTGGAAAGCAATATGACGCTGCATCTGGCTGCCGGCTGCAGACTACTATTCAGCAGCCGCACAGAGGATTACCCTCTTACGGAAGTCCGCTGGGAGGGCTCCGAGCAGAAAGGCTATATGCCTATGCTATATGCCAGAGCCGCCCAAAACATCTGTATTACCGGCACCGGTACCGTAGACGGGCAGGGTGCCTTTTGGTGGAAGAGCCACCTGGAAGGGAAACTTGCATATTCCCGCCCAAGACTGCTTTATTTTGAAGACTGCGAGAGACTTATAATAGAAAAAGTCCAGCTTGTAAATTCTCCTGCCTGGACGGTAAACCCCGTTCGCTGCCAGAATGTAACCATAGACAATATATCCATAGTCAACCCTCCCGCTTCACCAAACACCGACGGTATAAACCCGGACTCCTGTAAAAACGTACGAATCTCCAACTGCCAGGTAGATGTGGGAGATGACTGCATCACCATAAAGTCAGGTGTGGAAACCGGCAGGTACCTTATTCCCTGTGAAAACGTGAGCATAACCAACTGCACTCTTCTCCACGGTCATGGCGGTGTTGTCATTGGGAGTGAGATGAGCGGCGGGGTAAGAAATATAGTTATTTCAAACTGTATTTTTGAAGGCACCGACCGGGGTATACGGCTTAAAACTCGAAGGGGCCGCGGAGGTACTGTTTGCAATATAAGAGTCTCAAACCTTGTAATGACGGATGTTATGTGCCCGGTTGTAATGCATCAGTACTACTTTTGCGGAGAAGGCGGCGATAAAAAACAGGTTTGGGACAAGGAGAGCTATCCAGTAACAGCCGAAACTCCCCAGTTCAGCGGTATCCATTTCAGCGATATTACTGCCGTAAATGTACATGCTGCCGCCGCCTTCCTGTACGGACTGCCTGAACTGCCAATATCTGATATAACCTTTGAAAATATAAGCATTACCATGGCGGCTAATGCCTTACCCGGAATACCTGCCATGATGAAGGGTATCACCGCCACCTCAAGAATGGGAGTGTTTTGCGCAAATACTGCCAACATAACCTTCAGCAATGTTTCGGTAAGAGGTGCAATTGGCCCTGTCTTTCAACTGACAGGAGCAAGACGTGTGCAGCTCAACTCCGTCAGTCTTTATGACCCCACTTCACTGCTCACGGAAAACTGCAGTGAAATACATGTTAACGGAAAGCCCTTATAAAAAATAAATAAAGCAGCAAAATGGATTATTAACATAATCCATTTTGCTGCTTTATTTATTTTTAGTGGCACTACAACGTACAAGTAGTTAATTAAAGCGTTAATTCACTATTCCAGCAATGGTTATTATTTACAAAATCATTTGTCGATTTTTGTTAAATAATAATACATCCTTTCAGCCCCTGTTAATACAGCATTTGGCAATCTAAATGGAAGTATTAAATTGTTGAATTCACTATCCATTTGTAGTATAATGCCACATTGTAGTACTATTTTTTTACTACTTTAGAACAAAATTCGACATTTCCTTTTTACCGACGTCAATTACGGTTTAAAGCCTTCACCTTCTAGTGAATATTGCTTTTAAGCTGACTTTGAACGCAGCATGGGTTTGAAAAAGTTTTTTTAATTTAGGTGGCTTTAGCCTCAAACCCAAACTATCGGCTTTCAGCTGATAGTAATTGACTTGTAAAATACATGCAATTATTTATTACAAACCATGATAATAATAAATTTAATCACAATCGGAGAAGCCCATCTTATTCGATTTATACAGATAAAAGAAACAAGCACCAAATTATAACAGGCTGTGTTGATAGGGTCACAGCCAAACGGAGGTCGTATGCTAAAATATGTTTTAAAAAGGTTGGTAGTCTCATTACTTACATTATGGATAATGTTTACGTTAACTTTTTTCCTAATGCACCTAACCCCTGGAAATCCATTTTTGGGAGATAGAAAAATAACTCCTGAAATACTGGCAAATCTTGAGGCAAAGTATGGCCTGGACAAACCGCTTTTAGTCCAGTATGAAATGTATGCCAAAAACGTAATTCAAGGTGACCTGGGTGAGTCCATAAAGCTTGCAGGTCAAAGTGTAAATGAAATTATAGCCAGAAAATTCCCCTACTCTCTTAAGCTGGGACTTTTCGCAAGTGCTATAGCTATTGTCTTTGGTACAATTCTCGGAACAATAAGTGCCCTCAAAAAAAACACCGGTACCGACAGAGCCATTATGTTTATTGTTACCATTGGAATAGCTGTACCCAGCTTTGTCGTTGCAACAGTCAGCATGGTCCTTTTTGGAGTAAAGCTTCATTTATTCCCTACGGTAAGCAACCTGGATACCTTATCCAGCTTCATCTTGCCAGGTTTTGCACTTTCCTTCTTCCCGTTAAGCTTCATAACAAGACTGATGCGTTCCTCAATGCTGGATGTTATTAATCAGGATTATATCAGAACTGCCAGAGCAAAGGGGCTTTCTGAAAGAGTGGTCATCTTCAAGCACGGCCTCAGAAACGGAATACTTCCTGTAGTTACTTATGCAGGGCCAATGGTGGCAGGAGTTCTGACAGGTTCTTTCGTAATAGAGTCCATCTTTTCCATACCGGGACTTGGCAGCTCCTTTGTAACAAGTATAACCGCAAAAGATTACCCCACCGTCATGGGTGTTACCATCTTCTTTGGTGCCTTGTTAATTTTTATGAATTTTTTGGTTGATATAGTATACAGATTTGTTGATCCAAGAATCAATATTACAAAATAGGGGTAGGTGAATAGCAAATGAGAGATATGAATAATACGGAAGTTTTAGACAGCAGGTTGTTTGTACCTGCCACCGAAAGTGAAAAGGCTATGGCAGAGGTTATGCGGCCGTCGGTAGGTTATTGGAAGGATGCCTGGAAAAGGCTTCGAGCAAACAAGGTGGCCATGGGCTCGCTGATTGTTATTCTGCTGGTTTTTCTTGCAGCTATAATCGGCCCTATGCTTTCACCCTATGCATATGATCAGATAAACAAGGGCAGCGAGAACCTTTCTCCCAACGCTCAGCACATATTCGGCACCGACAGCCTTGGCAGGGATCTCTTTACCAGAACCATGATAGGTGCTCGGATATCCCTGGCTGTTGGTATTGTAGCTGCATTGATGATATCCGTTATCGGTATTTTATACGGAGCAATATCAGGCTTTGTCGGCGGCTGGGTTGACATTGTAATGATGCGAATAGTTGATATTGTTTACTCCGTACCCACCATTCTGATAGTTATTCTCCTGCAGGTTGTCCTAAGGGAGCCCCTGGTCAGGTTTGTAGAATCCGGTAATGCACCGGAATTTTTAAGCAAGCTGGGAGTGGGCCTTATCAGTATATTCTTCGTTCTTGCCCTTCTATATTGGGTTGATATGGCAAGAATTGTCCGCGGGCAGATTCTCGCGCTCAAGGAACAGGAGTATGTGCTGGCTGCCAAGGTGCTGGGCTCCAGCAACAAGAACATTATTTTGAAGCACCTTATACCAAATTGTATTGGTCAGATAATAGTTGTAACCACACTGAAAATACCTGAGGCAATATTTGTGGAGTCCTTCTTAAGCTTTATCGGTCTTGGAGTGTCCATACCCATGGCATCTCTTGGCTCCTTGTCCCAGGTGGCTCTGAAGGGAATATACTCATATCCTTATATGCTCATTTTCCCTGCTGCAACAATCAGCGTTATTATACTGTCCATGAACCTTTTCGGAGATGGCTTAAGAGATGCTCTTGATCCAAGAATGAAGAAATAATATGCAGCTTTCGGCACTGTTTGTATGGCTGTAAGGCAGCGGAATGGAGATAGATATGAGTAAAGAATTACTTAAAATAAATGATTTAAAGGTTTCATTTTTCACACCTGCAGGTGAGGTTAAGGCTGTTAATGGTGTAAGTTATACTCTTGAACCGGGGAAGGTACTGGGTATAGTTGGCGAATCGGGCTCCGGCAAAAGTGTTTCCTCCTATTCAATTATGGGTCTTATAGATAAGCCCGGGCGAATTGTGGGAGGCAGTATTTCGTTTGACGGCCGTGAGGTTTCCTCCATGACTAAGGCTGAAAGGCTGAATTTCGCCGGCAACGAGGTTGCTATGATATTTCAGGATCCAATGACCTGCTTGAACCCTGTTTTTACAATAGGTAATCAAATAGCAGAATCCCTTTACCACAAATACGGAAAAATCTCAAAAGAGGAAATTAAGAAAAGGTCTGTGGAACTCCTGTCCCTGGTGGGTATAAATGAGCCTGAAAAGCGTCTCGCTCAGTATCCCCATGAGTTTTCTGGAGGAATGCGTCAAAGAGCTATGATTGCCATGGCACTTGCCGGCTCCCCAAAGCTGCTCATAGCAGATGAGCCCACTACCGCGCTGGATGTTACAATTCAGGCCCAAATCCTTGAATTGCTCAAGGATATACAGAAAAAAACCGGCATGGCCATTGTGCTTATCACTCACGACCTTGGAATAGTTGCAGACATGGCTGATGATGTTATCGTCATGTACGGCGGAAAAATCGTGGAACAGGGCTCGGTATACAGCATTTTTCACAATCCCCGTCATCCATATACAAAGGGCTTGCTACGTTCTCTGCCTGATTTGAACAAGAAGGGTGAGAAACTCATTCCAATAAAGGGAAATCCTATAGACCTTTTGAACCTTCCAAAAGGCTGCGCCTTTGCTTCACGCTGTGAGAGCTGTCTTAAGGTCTGTATAAATCACATACCTCCTCAGCAGCAGCAGGCCGACGGCCATAAAACAGCCTGCTGGCTTTATGATGAAAGAACTACTAACAGTAGGGAGGTAAAAAACAATGGCTAATATTGAATCCAGAGCCTCTGCGGGAGACAAAAATGCTCTTGTAGAAATCAATAAACTAAAACAATATTTTCATATACGGAACCATCTTGGCGAAAAGGCCTTTGTTAAAGCTGTAGATGATGTCACCTTCAAGATATACAAGGGTGAAACCCTGGGCCTTGTTGGAGAGTCGGGCTCAGGGAAAACAACCCTGGGCCGGTCCATTTTAAGGATATATGACCCCACAGAGGGACAGGTAAAATTTTCAGGGGTGGATATAACTAAATTCCAGAAGGGCAAGCTTCTTCCCTACAGAAAAAAGATGCAGTATATATTTCAAGACCCCTATGCATCACTGGACCCACGTATGACGGTGTCGGACATTGTTGGTGAAGCCCTGGATATACACAAGCTTGCCAGTTCAAATAAAGACAGAGCAGATAAGGTCAGAGAACTTTTAAGACTGGTGGGTCTGAATACCGAGCACTCTTCCCGCTATCCCCATGAATTTTCCGGAGGTCAGCGTCAGAGAATAGGAATAGCAAGGGCCATTGCCGTTGAGCCTGAATTTATAGTGTGTGACGAGCCTGTCTCTGCTCTTGACGTATCAATCAGGGCACAGATTATTAATACGCTTGAAGAAATGCAGGAGAGACTCCATCTCACATACCTGTTCATTTCTCACGATTTAGGTGTGGTACGCCACACCTGCGACAGAGTGGGTGTCATGTATCTGGGTCATATTGTTGAGTTGGTTGAATCGGAGGAACTTTATAAAAATCCTCTGCATCCTTATACCCAGGCACTTCTTACAGCAATACCCGAGCCTGATCCTGAAATGGCTAAAAAGAGGAACAGGATTATTTTGAAGGGCGAAATCCCTTCACCGGTAAATCCGCCCTCCGGCTGTAAGTTCAGAACCCGCTGCCCTTTTGCAAAGGATATATGTTCACAGCAGGTTCCAGAATTTAAGGAATATGATAAAGGGCACTATGTTGCCTGTCATTTTACTGGAAAGCTCTAGCAGTGTAATTTAGCCATATTACAAGAAAATACCTGTTCTCTTGCTAGTTTGATGAGGTCGACATTAAGCTGATTAGAAAGGTATAAAAATTTTATACTAGAAGAAAATATATATTGTAATAATGGACTTAATTAATATCAATTAAAAAAATAAATAATAGGGGGTATTAAAAATTATGAAAAGAATATTATCACTAATTCTTGCTATGGCAGCTGTCATTACCGTATTTACCGGCTGCGGAGCTACCGGAAACACCGGAAGCTCGGTAAAAGCCATCAGTGCAACCATAGCATCCGAACCTAAAACTCTTGATCCGTCACTTAACAATGCTTCTGACGGGGGAAACTATATACTATGTGCCTTTGAAGGCCTGACTACCATCGGAAAGGATGGTAGTATCGTACCAGGTGCCGCTGATAAATGGGAAACCAGTTCAGACGGACTTGTCTGGACCTTCCATATCCGCAAGGATGCAAAATGGTCCGACGGAAAAGATGTTACTGCAAATGATTTTATTTATTCCTGGAAAAGAACCGTGGATAAGGCTACTGCTGCCGACTACGCATATTACATCTATTTTGTGAAAAACGGTGAAACAATCAATGCAGGTGAGGCTGATGTAAACACCTTGGGCGTTAAAGCCTTAGATGAGAAAACTCTGGAAGTAACTCTTGAGAATGCATGCCCGTTCTTTACTGAGATAGTTGCATTCCCGGCGCTGGTGCCACAGAGAGAGGACATAGTCGCAAAAGATGCTACAAAGTGGGCTCTCAATCCTGACACCTATGTTGGAAACGGCCCCTACAAGCTCACAAGCTGGGAGCATGATTCAAAGATTACCTTTGAAAAAAGCGAAACCTATTGGGACAAGGCTTCCATAGTTGCACCAAAGATCGAATGGTATCTTATGAACGATCAAAATGCCATATTAAGCGCATTTAAGAACGGACAAGTGCAGTATGCCAAGAACATTCCTACAGATGAATTTGCAGCTGAAAAGGCGGCTGGAACTCTAAAAATACACCCTTTGCTGGGAACCTATTACGTTGACCTTGTAAACAGCAAGCCTCCTTTTGATAATGCTAAGATAAGAAGGGCCTTCTCCCTTGCAGTAGACCGCAATTACCTTGTTGAAAAGATTAAAAAAGGCGGAGAAAAACCTGCTTCAGGCTTTATCCCTTACGGTATTGCAGATGTCAAGCAGGACCCTGACTTCCGTACAACAGCCGGGGAATATATTTCAACAAAGCCTGAGGATTATGAAAAGAATGTAGCAGAAGCTAAAAAGCTTCTTGCAGAAGCCGGCTATCCTGATGGAAAAGGCTTCCCCAAAACCACCTTCGGCTTAAATTCCGGTGCAGGCCATGAACCTGTTGCCGAGTCACTGCAGCAGATGTGGAAGGATAAGCTGGGCGTTGAAGTGGAAGTACTTGCTCAGGAATGGAATGTATTCCAGCAGTCAAGAAAAGACGGAGTTTACAATATAAACAGAAACGCTTGGATTGGTGACTATATGGATCCTTCAACCTTTATGGATATATTTACAACCGGAAACGGGCAGAACAACGCAAAATACAGCAATCCGAAATATGATGAGCTCATAGCCGCAGCAAGAAAAGAAACTGATGGCGCAAAGCGTATAAAATTATTCCATGATGCTGAGAAAATTCTCATGGATGATGCCGCAATAGCTCCTCTCTATTTCTACACTGAGCCTGTTGACGTGGCAAAGAATTTGGATGGTGTTGTAAATACAAAGCTTGGCTTCGTACTATTTAACTGGGCATCCTTCAAATAAATAATACAGAGTAACTACCAATAATCAAATACAGAAAATGTACACTTAAAAAGGGAGTGTTGCAAAATGAAAATACTTTCATTTTACAACATTCCCTTTAGAAAAACTGCTTGTGAGCCAAACACTAAGGCCCACATTTTGTATTCACTTTTTGAGAAAATGGATACAAAACCGCACTTTTCCCCTTCAACTCTGCATATTTATACGTTTTGCAACAGCCTCTTTTTCATTTAAGTTTCAACGTCTGTATCCGCTTCAAGTTGTTACTTCGGATAAGCAACGGCTCGGTCTAAAGGGTTCCGGCTGCCGGAGGAGTATAAACTCTTTGAGCAAGCTCTGCATCAAGCATAAACAGTCCATTTGGATCATTTTTTATCAATTGGAGCTTTCTAAGGTACTTTTCCATGGTTGCCTCTTCCTCCACCTGTTCCGTAACAAACCATTGGAGGAATGTATTGGTGGCATGGTCCTTCTCGTCAAGAGCAGCATTTACGATGTTGTATATGGATTGGGTTACAAACTGCTCATGCCCTAAAGTAAGTGCGAATATTTCCTCCGCTGACTCAAAATTTGCTTCTGGCGCATTAATCTGAAGCAGTTCAACCTTTCCTCCCTTTTGATTTATATAGTTAAAAAATTTCATGGCATGGTCCCGTTCTTCCTGAACCTGAACTCTGAAAAAATTTGCGAACCCGTCAAGGTTTAAGCTTGTAAAATATGCCTCCATACCTAGATACAGATAGGCCGAAAAAAACTCTTTTTGTACTTGTTCATTTAAAAGTTTGTTAATCTTTTCGCTAAGCATGTATACCTCCACCACAATTATTATTTTTATTATGATATAGTTATACCCCGGCACCTGTAAATTAAACATATATTATCAAATAGTGCACGATTTGCAGTGACTCCTGAATTTCAGGCTGAAAAAAATCCTTGTGTCTTATCACAAGGATCTTTTTCAGGTTAAATGCGTTTATAGGCTACCGACATAATCGGTTTTACGCGTTTTCTAACAGCTATCACTTACTACCTATATTTTACTATTCATATTTTACTACTCATCATCCTGAAGGGCATCATATCCTTCTTCTCCCGTGCGTACTTTTACAACATTCTCCACATCGTAGACAAATATCTTGCCATCACCGATTTTCCCTGTATACAACACCCTTTTTGCAGCGTCGATTACAGTTTCCACCGGTACTTTGCAGACAACTATTTCAACTCTTACCTTGGGCAGGAGCTTGATCTCCACCTCGATACCCCTGTAGTACTCAGTGCTGCCCTTTTGCATGCCGCAGCCAAGCACATTTGATACCGTCATACCTGTTATTCCTATATCATTTAATGCAACCTTAAGAGCATCAAACTTATTCTGCTTGGTTACTATCTCTATCTTAGTCATTTTTACATCTGATGCGGTTACCGTATCTGCTTTCTTGTATACTGTAGGAACTGCAGCGTCAATAGTGGCTGCTGCCTCTTCCAATGCATCTGTTGCCATCAGCGTTGGCATAAAATCGGCATATGAGCTTGAAAGGCCATGCTCTTTCATATCCAAGCCTGCTATTTCTTCTTCTCTGGATACTCTGAGACCCACTGTTTTCTTGATAATATTAAATACAAGCAGCATGGTTATGGCTACCCAAGCAGCTACTGCAAGGACGCCTAGAGCCTGAACTCCCACATACCTGAATCCTCCACCGTACAAGAGTCCACCATCTGTGGCAAATATACCTACCAGTATGGTACCGGCAGCCCCGCATAGTCCATGTACCCCAATGGCACCAACAGGATCATCTACCTTAAGCACTTTGTCAATAAACTCTATACCAAATACTATGACTACTGCCGCTATGGCACCTATGGCCACGGCACCAGCCGGGCTTACAGCATCACAGCCTGCTGTTATTGCCACAAGGCCACCCAGTGCCCCGTTTAATGTCACAGAAACGTCAGGTTTTTTGAATCTTACCCAGGTAATTATCATTGTAACCGTCGCTGCTGCGGCAGCAGCCAGATTTGTAGTGATAAATATCGAGCCCATTTTTATAAGCGTGTCATCCCCTGTAGCGGACACTGTTGAGCCCGGATTGAAGCCAAACCAGCCAAACCATAATATGAATACCCCCAGCGCTCCCAACGTCAGACTATGTCCCGGAATAGCTTTTGGCTTACCGTCTTTGTCATACTTTCCAATACGGGGACCTAACAGCAGCGCTCCAATAAAAGCAGCAATACCGCCTACCAGGTGTACTGCTGTGGACCCTGCAAAATCATGGAAGCCCAGCTGGGACAACCATCCTCCTCCCCATATCCAGTGTCCTGATACCGGGTAAATCAAAGCACTGATAACAACACTGTATATGCAATAGGAAATGAACTTTGTTCTTTCGGCCATGGCACCTGACACAATCGTTGCCGCAGTTGCACAAAATACTGTCTGGAAAATCAGGAATACGGGACCGGGCAGCGAAGGTACGACTCCGTCACCTGTTGAAAAGAAGCTGGGCATTCCGATTATCCCCGCCTGGCTTGCACCGAACATGATACCAAACCCCAGCACCCAGAACACCAGTGAACCCAGTGCAAAATCCATCAAGTTCTTCATTATAATGTTGCCGGCATTCTTGGCTCTGGTAAAACCGGTCTCTACCATAGCAAAGCCTGCCTGCATAAAAAATACCAAGGCTGCAGCCAGCAGCGTCCATATTACATCAACCGCCTGGAACATAAAATTCATCTCCCCAATATAAATTTAAATAAAAAAGCGCACACCCGTAGAAATTATTACAGGTACACGCCCTCGTGTAATTTATGTCCACCCGGCAGAACCCCGGATAGAGCTTTAAAAGCAAAAACGCCGCAGAGATAATCTCTACAGCGTCTTTGCTTTTGATAACATTAGTTTACCACTCTGCTTTGTGCAATGTCAATAGAGTTTTGCATCAGGCAAAAAAAATCCTGCAAAATTTTTTAATATTCTCTTTATATTTTGCGTTTGTGGCTGTTTTCAAAACATTTATGAAGCTGCCCGCGGTGCCACAATTCATTTTCTCAGAGTGGGGGGGTATGAAATCCTCCTCCTGGAAATTAATATATGTACGTTTTTAATCTATATTGAGAAACAAATACAATATAATTCATGCTTTATATGTTATAATAATTAAAGCAGTTGTTTTATCTTTTGTTAAATAATAAATACACTATTCGTTTGTGTGCTCAATTGCTAGTTTTAGCGCACAGATAGGAGCTTTAATGTACTTTGAGGACTTTAAATCGATTTTATATTCTGACACCGCCGTGTCAGATATTTTTATCAGTCAATATATGCCGGCTATGGACAGTACCTGTATAAAGGTCTATATTTATATTCTGTTTTTGTGCAAGCATAACAAAAGAGCCACTACCGACGAGCTGGGTAAAACGCTCAATCTTCCCCTCGATGAAGTAAAAGCTGCGCTTACAAACCTGGACAATTTGGAGGTAATTAACTGGATAGAAGACAAAATACAGCTTATTGACCTGAAGGATGCCGAAACCAAGCGTATTTACAAACTAAAATCGGTTTCTTCACCTGAGATGGCAAATGAGAACTTTGAAAAGAACAAGAGCAGGAACAATACCCTCTCTGCCATAAACTCGAAATTTTTCCAGGGCCTTATGCCTCCAAACTGGTATCTGACCATAGACAACTGGTTTTCAATTTATAAGTTTGATGAAGATGTTATGTACACGCTTTTTAAATACTGCCATGACAATAACACCTTTCACAAAAGTTATATAGAGGCAGTTGCGTCAAACTGGCACAGGCGGGGAATTCAAAATTTCTTTGACCTTGAAAAGTATTTTGAGGAAATGTCACAGGTAAGGGGCATAAAAGGCACTATTATTAAAAAGCTGCGTCTGCGCAGAGCTCTAACCGAATACGAGAATGAGTTTGTTGAGAAATGGGTTATAGAATATAAGTACAATATGGAAGTCATTGAAATTGCACTTAAAAAGACGGTTGGAAAAACAAATCCGGATTTCAGATTTCTCAACAACGTGCTCAAAAAATGGTATGAACTCGGCCTTACCAATGCACAGGAGATTAATGGCTATGAGGCAAGCGTGAGGGCACAGTATCAAAGCGGTCAAAATGGCCAGACAGGCTCAAAGCTGGCTTCCAAGGAGTCTCAGAGAGATAACTTTGACCAAAGAAAGTATAATGAAGACTATTATGACAGCTTTTTTACCAATACCAATAAGCCATAAAAAAGCTGCGAATTTGCGGGGTTTGTATGAATAGAGATATACATAATGTTATAGCAAGAGAATACGAGAGAAGGCAAAAGCAATCCGCGGATCTCGCAAGCCGCCAAAAGGCCCGGTTGTATGCAGAAATCCCCAGATTGAATGAGATTGACGACCAGATAAGTAATATGGGGCTTAGGTATAATCGTTTGATTCTCAATACAAGCGGCGCCTCTGCCCAGCTTCTGGAAGAGCTTGACGGACATCTGAGGTCTCTTTCCGCTGAAAAACAGGCCTTACTTGAGGCAAACAACATCAGCCCCGATTTTTTCAAGCCCAGGTTCGAATGCGAAAAATGCAAAGACACAGGCTACATTACAGGACCCTCCGGCTCGCAAAAGTGCTCCTGCTACAAGCAGCAGCTAATCAACCAGTTGTTTGCACTTTCAAATATAAGTCTTAACGGTCCTGAATGCTTTGAAAACTTTAATGAGGCCTTATACCCCGATGAAATAGATGCTGAGAAATATGGCATTTCAATATCTCCACGTGAGAACATCCTGAATATCAAAAAAATGTGTCTGGACTTTACTGAGAACATAGACTGCCCACAATGTAAAAATTTGTTCTTCAGCGGCCGCACTGGTGTGGGCAAAACCTTTCTTTCCCTGTGCATTGCCAGAGAGCTTTTAAACAGGGGCAGAACAGTGCTGTATTTAACCGCTCCTGTTCTGTTTGATATCATTACGGAACATAAAATGCTGGCATATAAAGAAGAAAATTATAATGACCATAAATATAAAAGTATTTTTACTGTTGAGCTATTAATAATAGACGATTTGGGAACCGAGACATTAAGTGACTCCAGATATGCTGAACTTTTGAACATTCTTAACACACGTCAGGCCAGTAATAGTAACACCGCCTGCAAGACCATAATATCTACAAATCTGGGTCCAAAAAAACTTTTTGATTTGTATACCGAGAGAATTACCTCCAGAATTATGGGGTACTTTGACAGACTGGTTCTGGCAGGCCGGGATATCAGAAGTCTTAAGAATTAGTTCAGACCTATGGTTTTTAAAAAGGAAATCATCAGACCCGATTTTATATTCATAAGCTCAAGAATTTGTCCCACGAACACCAAAAATATCAGAAGTACTCCCGGCAGCACACTTATAAGTGCTGCCACACTGAAACGGCTGTTTTTCCTCGCATTTCCCGTAAGCTCTGCAGGATTTTGATGTTCAGTACTATTTACAAGCTGGCTCAAGTGTGAAGAAGCCTTGAAATTTTCATCCGTGGTTTTCATAAATGCATAAAACAAGCCGATAAACCCTCCAAGACAGCCTAAAAACAATATTCCATAGAATACTATAACAATTACCAGGGAAACAGTGGGTATTTTAGAAAAATCAAAATTCTCCACTTGTTCAATACCCATTTCATTCATTCTATTTAGCATTTTACCTGATGAGTAAGTAAGCAGCACCGCTACAGAATTATTCGTAAAATGTGCAACCATTCCTGTATAAATGCTTTTTGTCCTGTAAACTATAAACCCTAAAAGAGCTCCCACCAGTATTGTGCTCAAAAGCTTCTGCAAATCCCTGTGAAGAATTCCAAACAGTACGGAAGTCAATATAATACAGCCCGCCGCCCCCATCCTTTCATAGCCCTTGCTTATCAAGCCTCTGAACAAGGTTTCCTCGCAGACAGCTGCTGCGACTCCGATAACTAAAAACGCTATCAGAAGTGTAGGAATATCTGCTATTACTATCTGTGGTACAGGAAGGTTTCTTCCAAAAATCAACTTTATAAGCAGCAACACTATGGCATTCAATACTCCCGCCACCGGAAGTGCGAATATTGTCATGAATATGAGTATCACATAGTTTATGGGCTTTGTTTTTCTCAGCTTCAGTGTATCTCTTAAATCATATTTTCCAACAATCAGAAAAACCAGTACAGGCAACAGGACAAAAAGAACCTCACCTACACCACTCTTAAGGTAACTGTTCTTAAAGGTCAGAATATTACCTCCATACGACAGAAACACCGTGGTCAGTGAGAAGAAAATACCTGCTGCAACCGGCCCCGGATATTTTTTATTGATTAATATGGGCTGTTCAATATTGTCCATGTAAATCCTCCTGAAAGATTATTCCAATACTACCTTTTATAATACTATTACGCTGAAAATATTGCAATTCTATTTACCCTCTATTAACTATGTACAATATATTTTTGAGCGGCAAATTTACCCTTCGGCTACGTTGGAGCCATTTGTAAGGCACCAAACCCTCCTTCGCGTCTTCGCCTTGACGCAAGCCAGGGCTTAAAGAACAAAATAAGTCAAAAATTCGCACACCAAACATTTGGTCTGCGAATTTTTATTGCTGACTACTGCCTCAGGGGGACTCTGCACATTTTACTGAAAGTTGTGACACTCTATTTCAGCTTTATTTCGTATCCGTCATTTTTGATTGTAAATGCATCTGATTTGCCCGTTACATATGCCCTCAGATACACTATGCTGGCCTTTATTTTCTTGAACTGCTCCCCGCTCAAGGTATCCCCCAGTTCCAGAGTCGCTCCCGGCTTAATGACAGTATCTGTAAGCGCCATTGTAAAAGACTTGTCAGCGGACCATCTGTAAATATCCTTCCTGTCTGCATCCAGAATGGCGAAATCAAATTTCTGGCCTGAGGAGTGGTTTATAACGATTTCTTTTTCAGTGTTATTGATAATATTTATTTTCATTTCAATAGAGTTTTCTGATATAATAGCCTCCGGACTTACGATAATCTTTTGCAGCTGTTCCTCCAGAACCTTTTCCAGCTTGCTTACAACAACGGCCGCTTCTGCACGGGTTGCCGCCTTTTGAGGCAGAAACAGGTTGCTGCCTGAGCCTTCAATGATTTTGTAAAGCTGAGCTCTGGCCACATCCGCCCCATATTCGGGAGTTATTTCCGCGGCATCTGCAAATGTGGCGGGGCCGATTTTAATCAATGCACACCTGTCTCCCATCTTGTACTTGTACGCCTTCATTATATAGTGAATCATCTCTTCCCTTGTAAGTGAAGTGTCAGGCTTGAAAGCCCCGTTTCCTTCAAAAACGCCGGCGGTAACAAGATCAATCACAGCAGATGCAAACCCATCCTCCTGCCTGATATCTTCAAAGTAATCCTTTATTTGGGGTTCTTTAAGATATTCTATTTGTATTTCAAGAGCTTTGTGAAGCATTACTGCAAATTCAGCCCTGGTAATAGCCTTTCCGGGAATGAACCTATCCTCGAAAAAAGGTATTGCACCTTGCACTGCAAGTATTTGTACCGCCCCATTGGCCCAATGGCCAGTGATATCTGAAAAATTCACTTTAACAATATCATCAATTTTATTTGCAGACTGGGCAAAAGTAACTGAACCGGATAAAAGAACCGCTCCGGCAAGTAAAATCCCTGAAACTCTTTTTTTCATGCTTATCTCCTCCCACGCACACCCTGAATATATATGCGTATTCATAATTATGTTGTATTGATATTAGCCGGCTTATATAGACTTAGACTGCTCATGGATGAAAAATGTTCCAAGGCATTTTTAAACATTCAACTGGTCCTTTGTTATTTACAGTTTATATCAAAGTTCATATTTTTGTCAGTGTAATGTTCTTATTTATTGAAAAACTAATAATGCAGTTCTTTTAAATTGACAGGAGAAAGGAGAGCCGTATGAAACTTGGAACCAGAATTACCAGAGTCAAAAGGAATGACGACGGTGTTATTACTGAGGTTATGTTTGAAAACGGTAATACCTGCTCTTTTAATTATGCCGTGCTGATGGCCAAACAAGGCGTTCTGGAAGGATATAATGTTGTCAGAGGAAAGAACGGCGGAGAATATCTGAGTGCAGATGCAAACAATCCTGATGTGGAAAATCTGGATGATATGCCAAGGTTCAGATAAACTGACAAGGGGGCTGAAAACAGCCCCCTTTTATCATACATGAGCAAGTTTTCAAGGGTGCTCCGAGCCCGCCCCTGCATCATAAAACCTCTGATAGATGTATATAACGGGAGCCTGCATGAAAATCAGCAAAAACAATGTGAAATGATTTATATTCACCAAGCTGTACAGTCCTGCCTTTTCAAAAATAAAGGGACTTATTATAAATGCCTGTACCGAATCAAAAGCAAGGTTCGTCAATAAATACAGCCACAATTTAGGATAGGTAAGATAAAACACCAAAATCGTGGTAACTGGGGATAGCCCATAAACAAAAGAAGATATATCCGTCAAAAATACAAGGTTCTCTTTTATTGTCCACCAGTTCCACACGTGCGCCGCTTGAAAGAGCGTGGAACTCAGCAGGGACGTGAAAAATGCAACAGATAAGAATTTCTTCACTTTCCTGCGTTTTAAAGGAATGAGCAGAAGCCAGGGCGGAAGAAACAGCAGCCATGATAATATTTGTCCCATTTTATCTCCCATCTACGCGCATGGCGCGTACACAAATAGTAATGAAAGCCACGTTGACTTGCCACATGTATCTTTCACTTTATTACCTCCATAATTTATATTAATATTATGAAGATAATGTGTTTTATTTATGCAAGGCATACGCTATGATATCAGCCCGGTTTATAAATATTAATTTGCTTCGCTGCCCCCCTGCTGCAAGCCATTTTTCAAAGCATTTTCTATGGCCTTGAGTATAACCTTGCTGCTGTTTGTTGCTCCTGAAACGGTGTCTACCTGAAGGGACTGGGCTTCCACCACTCTTTCTGGAATCACTTCAGCACCGGAACCCCTTTCGTTTTTGTGCCTTATTAAATCAACGCTCTCTATCTTGTGAGCCTTTACGATGACTTTTACATCGGCGGCAATCCATAAAACCTCTGCATTTCCTACATATATGCCGTCCTGGACTTGCGTCAGATCAATATTTTCAACCTTGATATCCTTTATCTGCTGCTGGTATTTCCTCAGATCAATATATGAATCGATTCCCTTCCAGCCAAAATACGCTGCAAGTATTATTCCCACAATAACCATTGCTGCTGCGAGCTTTTTCACAGCCATCCCCCCTTTGCTTCCTTTTGCTTGGTATATCCACAAGTTCACTTAACTACTCAGGACTCTCCTCCATGCCCATCTGGCTGACCACCATCCTATAATAAATGCCCTTCTCCTCCATAAGCTCCCCATGTGTTCCGGCCTCACGGATGCCTCCGCTACCTATAACCACTATCCTGTCTGCATCCCTAATGGTAGAAAGCCGGTGGGCTACAAGAAAGCTGGTGTGGTCCTTCATAAGCCTTAAAAGCGCCAATTGAATCTCCTTTTCGGTTTTGGTGTCCACACTGCTTGTGGCCTCATCAAGTATGAGGATTGGTGCCGCGCAGAGAACCGCCCTGGCAATGGCTATGAGCTGACGCTGTCCCTGGCTGAGATTGTCGGAGCTGCCTGATACAGGGGTTTCATACCCCTTTGGCAATCTTGATATGAAACCATCGGCATGTGCCATCCTCGCCGCCGCCTTTACCTCCTCCTCTGAAGCATCCGGCTTCGAATACCTGATATTATCCGCTATACTGCCAGTAAACAGACAGGTGTCCTGCAGCACCACAGAAAAGCAATTTCTCAGATCATTTCGAGAAATATCCTTTATATCTCTGCCATCTATAAGGATCTCCCCAGCATCAGGTTCGTAAAATCGGGTGAGCAAATTTACTATAGTGGTTTTACCAGCTCCCGTTTCTCCTACTAGAGCGATAACCTGCCCGGGCGGAACCTGGAAGCTGACCTTGTTCAAAACAGTCTTTTCTTTAGTGTATGAAAAAGTCACCTCCCGGAATTCCACCTTCCCAGCCTTGCACACAAATTTCTTGAGGCCGTCCCGGTCAGGTGTCTCCTCCTGTTCATCCAGTATTTCAAATACTCTTTCAGCACCGGCGAGAGCGGATTGTATGGTGTTAAACATTCCGGCAATATTGTTAAGAGGCATGCCGAACTGTTTTGAATAGGTGAGAAAGCTCACAACGACTCCAACTGATATATATCCGCTTAGCGCCATTACACCTCCAGCGCATGCTATCAAAGTGTAACTCAGATTATTTATGACATTCATAAACGGCATAAGGAATCCTGCCCATATCTGTGCTTTGATTGAAGAATCCCGCAGGGCTCCGTTTACCGTCAAGAAGTCTTTCAATACCTTCTGCTGCCGGTTAAAGGCCTTTACCATCTTAAGGCCTAGTATGCTCTCCTCAATGACCCCATTTAAGGTGCCCAGGGAGGTCTGCTGGCTAAGAAAATACTTTCTGCTTCGGTTTGCTATGGTTCTTGTAAGAAGAAATATGAGAGGTATGGTTATAATCGCCACCAGTGTAAGCCTTGGGCTTAATACAAGCATCATCACCAGAGAACCTGTAATGGAAAAAACACTGGAAATAAGCTGCGTGGTTGCCTGCCCCACCGTACTGCTGATATTATCAACATCGTTGGTTATACGGCTCATTGTATCCCCGTGTGACCTGGTATCAAAAAAGTATAAAGGTATTCTCTGAAGTTTCGAAAAAAACTCTGCCCTTATGTGTTTTACAAGCTCCTGGGTTATTCTTGCCATAAGCAGCCCGTTTATGGTGTCAATCGCCCAGCTTGTAATATAGCAGCCTGCAAGTGCGGCAAGTATGGTTATAAGCAATGAACTATCCACTGCGCCGGTATCTATATTGAAGGTGTTTATTGCTCTGCCCAGCAGATAAGGAGTGAGCAGCGCAGCCAATGCCGACAAGATGGTAAGACCTGAGGCTATGAGGAGAGAACTCTTCCATCTGACAAACATTTTAATCAACCTTATCAGCGTGCCTTTAGTATCCCTGGGTTTGGCGGTAGGCTTAAACCGCTGATGTCCCCCGCTCCACCTGCCAAGCTTGGGCATATTGTCCATGTTATTGGTTGGATTCTTATCAGCCATGTTCTCTTGAGTCCCCCCCTATCTGTGAATTGTATATATCCCTGTAAGTCTGGCAGCTATTCAGCAGCTCTCTATGTTCTCCGAAGCCAACCATCGCACCGTTATCAAGGACCAGGATCTTATCGGCGGACATTGCGGTACCTATTCTCTGGGTAATCATTATAACAGACTTCCTTTTGTCCAGACCGTTCATGGCTTTTCTTACCCTGGCCTCTGTAATCGCATCCAGTGCACTGGTACAGTCATCCAGTATCATCAGCGCTGCGTCCTTTGCCAGCGCTCTGGCAATTGACAGCCTTTGCTTCTGTCCGCCCGACAGGTTTACACCATTTTGCCCCAGGAAGCTCTGGTAATCCCCTGGCATGCTTTTAATAAAGTCGTGAGCCTGTGCATCCTCTGCTGCTTTAACCACCTGCCCCGGCTCAATGTTTTCTCTTCCCCAGGCAATATTTTCAAAAACAGTTCCGGTGAACAGCATGGACCTTTGGGGGGCAAAAGCAATATTCTCTCTGAGTACGGCGGTATCAATGTCCTTAATATTATATCCCCCCAGAAATATTTCACCTTCATCCACATTGTAAAAGTGCAGGCAAAGCAGGGCCAGCGTGGACTTACCTGCCCCGGTAGGCCCTATTACGGCAAGGGTTTCCCCCTCATTTATTTTAAAGGAAATGTTTTTTAAGACAGGAGCTCCGCTGCCCCCCGGATATGAGAAGGTTATATTTTGGAACTCAAGGCCTGTAAAATCAGATACATATTTTATGCCGCCACCTGTATAATCCTCTTCTCCCTTTAGTATTTCTTCAATTCTCTGGGTTGACGCCTTGGTGCGTATAAAGGTGTTAAATATGTTTGTTATCATAATCAAGGAGGTAAGTATTTGCGTCATATAATTTATAAATGCCGCAACCTTTCCAACTTCTATAAGCCCCTGGGCAAAAAGTATGCTTCCCAGGTATAAGATAATTGCTATCCCGATACTGACCGTCAAGGACATGACTGGTGAGAAATACGCAATAACCTTCTGGGAAGATACGCTTTTCTTATAAAGGTCGGAATTCGCTCCATCAAATCTTTCCTCCTCTTCCTTGTGCCGCCCGAAGGCCTTGACCAGCCGTATTCCCAGAAGATATTCCTGAACAACTGTATTTATTTTATCTATTGCCTTTTGTACCTTTGCAAACCTGACGTAGCTCATTTTCATACTGACTGTAATAAGTGCCGCAACGATTGCTATAGCTATCAGAAGTACAATGCTCATAAAGGGGCTTAGTATTACAGCGAGGGTAATACTTCCTATACAGGTAAGAGGAGCCTTAAGGAATATACGCATTATACCGTTTACAAACTGAGTAATCTGGGAAGTATCGTTTGTCATTCTTGTTATCAGTGAGCCGCTTTCAATATTGTCAGCACTTGCCTCTGAAAAATTCAAAATCCTTTTAAACACATCAAATCTTAAATCGGCACCGAAGTTTTGAGAAACCTTGCTTGCCAGTATATTTCTGGTAGCGGCAAAGGCTGCGCCCAGAGCCGTAATTCCCAGCATGATAAGTCCATAGGTGAGAACCTGGTCCATCTGCTGGTTCTTAATCCCCACATCTATTATCCTTGCCATGATAGTTGGCTGGAGCAAATCACATACCGCTTCAAAAAAGACACAGCTTACAGCACAAATGAACATTGTTCTGTATTTCATAAAATATTTCCTATACATATCCATTTGCCGTGCTCCTCCTATGACTGCCATTCCTGCTGTTTACCACTGAGCATATTATTTAGCATCCTTGCCAGGAAACTTCCTGCCAGCTGCTTTTCCTCGTCATTAAAACCTTTGAAGCATTCGTCCGCTATTGTTGTAAATATGGCATCCACATCCTGCTTCTTAGCCAGTCCTTTACGTGTAAGCCACACTTCAAGGGCTCTCTTGTCTCCTCTTGCAGGTTTTTTTTCAATAAGCCCCGATTTCTCCATACTGTTCAGCACACTGGTAACAGATGCGGGTTCAAGATGGCAGGCATCTGCTATCTCTCTTTGGATGCTGCCATTATGTTCAAAAAGGTAATTGAGCATTCTTGGCTGCCCTGCGGTAAGCTCCTGCTTCATAAACTCATAGGCAGACCTTCTTTTATGTACTGCACCTACCTTTACAAGCAATAGGTTAAGTTCTCTTTGACTTATCATATAAAAGCTCCTTTTCTTGATAATATATTTCTATGGGCATATAAATATTTATAGTATACGCAAATATAGTTAGGGCCCTAATAATTAGAGTCCTAACTATATTTTATAAAACTCCTGCCTTTCAGTCAATATCTCATAAGGCTTTACACCTGAGTTGGTAACATTCCTGGTTGTATCTCCCATAATTTAAGCCTACGCTTAAACAAAGAGGGATACAGACATTCCTAAAGACCCTGTCCGTATCCCTTCCTAACAGTTCCTGCTATATACCTGTATTTCCAGGTATTACTCTATATGTGCTCCATTTTCCTTGCTACATTGTCAGTGATCCTTCATCAGTACTTACAAGCATGAGAATGTCTTCCTCCGCCCCTGTCTGGGCATTTATATACAGCAGGAATTGCTGCTCCCCTACAGTTCCCTGAAACTCGTAGCAGTACCTTTCGGTTTTAAAGTCGGTGGGTATTATGGCCCTGCCCTCTTTCTCAATCTTAAGCCTGCCGTTTATCTGCTTCCTGGCCTGTTCAAGGGTAAGCTTGGTGGCAGGAATATTTCTGACCTTGTGGTTGTATAGATAGCCTTTTGATTCCACTCCCAATATTTCTCCATTGTCAAGGGCTACTTTGACCTTTATCAGATCCGGATAGACAATGGCGCCCTCCTGCTCATATGCATAGCAGATGGTCGCTATCCCGTCTATTTTCATATAATAGGTGTCCTTCATGCTGGCAAAGCCATTTTTCTTTAAAAAGCTCTGTGCTGCTTTCTTTGCAGCTTCCATGGAGAGCTTTGCGTCCTGTACGCTTCGGTCCCTGAGCATCCAGTACAGCTGCCCGCCCTGTTGTGTTATATCGATCTCGGCACTTCCGTTGTCGTCAGAGTTTTTATATTTAACTTTGAAACGGAAGGTCTTAATACTGCCCTCATTATTGTTTTCCAGTTTCTCAACACTTGAAATCTTGTCATTACCTATAAGCTTACGGACGATTTCCTCAGCCTTGCCTACATCCACCTTGGTATTCTTGAGTCCTACAGGCTTAACCTTCAGCATGTGATCCGAATATGGTCCGTCATATATCATGGACGGATATTCCTGAAAGTTCTTATCTACATTTTCAAACTGTGTTGTCTGAATATATTTGGTATTCTGGCTCTTGAGCTGCCTTGGTCCTCCGGCTGTTCCCCAGCTCATTTTTCCATTGTTTATCTGCTCTTCTATACCGTGGAGACTGTTCTGAAGGGATAGGGCATAACCATGCATTTTCTGAAGTATCTCGTATTCATCATCACTTAACGGCATCCCGTTCATGGTTTTGGTATTATATGCGTATGCCATATCCCCTACCTGGGTTAAAAAGTTAGAGGTTTTTTCAAGTATGGGAGGAGACACCGGAAGCTGTCCCATATTTGTCTGAGCCAGATTAGCCTGTCTCCATACTTCCTCCAGCATTGTGGATGTGCCTCTGGTAGTGGAGGTGACCATGGATTTAGCCAATAACACCTCAAGATTGTCCACATATTCATTTAAATCAAGAAATGCCCTGCTATACTGGTTTTCCATCATAATTCGCAGATCTGTAAGCTGCCTGCTTTGAAAATACCCCCAAGTGGATACTCCTGCAAGTGCCAGAACTGCTACAATGGCAATGGGTACAGCCCATGACATCCGCCTTCTCCTACCCCACCCGTCCTTATGATAGTTCATGCTTTCATATTCGCTCTGATCCAACTAGCTACACCTCCATTTTCATATTCCAAACCAATGCTTGCCGATTTTTAACTTAACTTTTCTGGACCATATCCATTTGCTGGTGGCCGTTGCAGGATTCCAATAATACAGACAGCCGTCAGTAGGATCCCACCCTGCCAGTGCATCCCTTGCCGCTTTTACTACTGTTGATTTGGGATCTATAGCTACTTTAATCTGTCCGTCAGCTACAGCGGTGAACGCTCCTGGCTGATATATGACGCCCGCCATGGTTTTAGGGAACTTGGAGTTTTTAACTCTATTGAGGACTATGGCCCCTACTGCAACCTGTCCTTCAAAGGGCTCTCCTCTTGCCTCTCCGTTTATAACTCTGGCAAGCAACTGTTCATCGGTAACTTTTTTGGTAGCGGCATAGGCTGTTCCGGTTTCTACATATCTGCCCAAGCCCATTGACAGCAATGTGTTCCGGTCTGCTATCCCACTGGCACGAAAGCCATAATTTCGCTGGTATTTAAGTACTGAAGCAAAAGTGTCATATCCAAAAAGTCCATTTACCTCTCCATTATAATAGCCCCAGTTTTTTAATTCCTGCTGCATACTCTTTACCTCCAGCCCCTTATCCCCCAGTTTCAAGTCTGAAGCGGTGCTGGTATAGTGCATTGAGCCTTTACCCAGAAGAGTAAGGCTAAAAATAACTACTAGACAAAAAGCAAAAAACTTTATGTGCCTTTTCAAGCTTGTACCTCCTTCCAAATTTACAATAGAGCTAAAAACTGTTTATTGATTCATTCCGGTACTTCCAGCAGAAAACACTTTAAGTCTGCAAAGTTATTTTGAGTTAATGGCTGTTAAAATATTCGTAAACTAATATAAAGTACTAAATTGTTTTATTAAAACCAATTTATGAACAAGCCCAAACTGTTGAACCTTTAATCAAAATGCTTTAAAGCACATATTCGTCTGGAAGCTAAGGTTTCAACAGTAATCGACTTTATGACTTTTACGGATATTAAGCTGTTAATTTGTTTATATTTGAAAATCAGCGTATTAATCCAGGACATAATGTTAAAAATCTATATGATATGGATTTATATTTATTATTTGTTTGGAGATCATTATGAGGGTATTGATACTGTACGTTTCTGTCGGAACAGGACACATGAAAGCCGCCGAGGCATTAAAGGAGTCAATAGAAAGACAGTTTTCAGGCTGGTCGGTGGACATTTTTGATACACTAAAATATATAAACCCGGTAATTGATAAAATTGTGGTGGGCAGCTACCTGGGAGCCCTAAAGAGAAGCCCCGGGTTGTACAGCCGTCTATATACCGCCTCCGGCTCCGGCACGGGTATATACGATGTCAGTAAGGCCATCAACAAAATTTTATCCTTTAAGCTCAATAGTCTTATAAATGATTATAAGCCTTCAGCCGTTGTATGTACCCATCCCTTCCCTATGCAGATGCTTTCTACCCTGAAGGAAAGGAAAAAGCTGACCATCCCGGCTGTAGCAGTGCTTACAGATTACGTCGTCCATTCTCTTTGGCTTGATAATGGTATGGATGCCTTTATTGTGGCAAATGATCTGATGAAGACAGAAATGATGGAAAGAGGCATTCCGGGAAACATTATTTTTCCCTATGGCATACCTGTTTCCCCCAAATTTTTAACGGCGGCTGATAAAAACAAGCTCAAGCTTGAACTTGGCCTTGATAACAAGTTTACAGTACTTGTAATGGGCGGAGGTATGGGCTTTGGCAATATAGAAAATGCCATGGCTTCACTTCTTGACTGTGACATAGATATTCAGATAATAGCTGTGACGGGAACAAACCAAAAGCTTAAAACCCAACTGGAGCAGAGCGCGATAAAAAGCAAGAAAAAGGTTCTCGTTTTAAGCTATACAGACAAGATTAATGAGCTCATGGATATCTCAGACCTTTTAATAACAAAGCCCGGAGGAATGACTATTTCTGAAGCCTTGGTAAAGGGTCTGCCCATATTTATTATTTCTCCTATCCCGGGACAAGAGGAAGGAAATGCAAACTTTTTATTGAGAAGCGGCGTTGCAAGCAAGATTGAAGATTCCAGCCAGCTTATTAACGTGCTGTCCAGAGTTGCCAACGATCCTGTAACTCTTAACACCATGAGGGAAAACTCAAGATTCTGGAGTAAACCCCACTCTGCATCAGATATAGCCAGCCTTCTGGGAAAACTGGTGTCAGGCTGAGCTCAAGAAATTTGCTGCGCAAATCCGTTTAGTGCCCCATTTAGGTTTCTACAGATGCTCAGCAAATTGTCTTGTTCGCTAGGGGGCACTACTGCCCCCTTCGACGAAACACTACGTGTTTCTGAGCACCTCCACTAAAACGGAAAGGGGAATCCCCCTTTTCAAACCCCGAGTATAGGAATTTATCAGTTGGAAATTTCCAGTGTATTGCTTATACTTTAGTAGTATCAACGCTTACAACTATATCCAATATATATAAATTCCTATACTCTAAAAAATTCTGCGCACCACACAGATTCTATTCTTAAAATAGCTGTCTTCCAGGGTTTCTTGAATCACGCCCCTGGAGGTGCTGGAGTGAATAAACATATTATCACCCAGGTATACACCAACATCATAAATATCCTTTTTAAGGTTATCCGAACTAAAAAACAGCAAATCTCCCGGGCGTACAGACTCTATTGACACCTCTGTACCGGTTTTGCTCATATCCTCAAGATCCCTGGGCAATTCGGCACCATTTATCTTGCTGCTTATATACACTAACCCGGAGGAATCCGCTCCCCACCTGCTTAGGCCACCTATAAAGAAAATAGTTCCTTCAAACTTCTTTACAGTTTGAACAAAATCTTCATTACTTGTCTTGGGGATAATATTATTTTTTATTGGAATTGCTATGACTCCACCGTCTTCAACCCACCCTTTCCTGTTGTCAGGCAAAAGGACGTCATACCCGGTTTTAGTCTTTCCGGTGGAATACAGCTCGGTTCCCAGCACCACCTGTTTAAACTTTACCCGGTTATTTGCACCTGTATATATATCAATAGTTTTCGCTGTCACAATTATCCGGTTGCTGATGCTTCCTTCAGTAACACTGTCGGTATTCCTGCTGACGTATTTGCTTTTTACCCAACCTGAGCTGCCATCCAGCAGCATGATATTGGTCCAGGAGTCTTCTTCCTTTACCACCTTCACCACCTGGTTGTATAAAACCTGCGTAAGCCTGACTGCCATAATATCAGGCTGATCAAACATATCAACAACAGCATCGGCTATCACAGCAGCATTTTGAGCAGTAATACCGCTCAGAAGCTGTTCATTTTTGGTTACGGGAATATCCCTGCTGCCGCAGCCCGAAAGTAATAATATAAAAACAAGGAATAAAATTCCTGTACTCTTAATTTTCTGATTCACCATATTGCCTCACAAAACATTTATTAATTCTACTATATTTTCATTTCACTGCTATGTCAATGAACAGATTTTACATGCACTCTGCCCGCAGACACTGCTTATGAGTTCAACCTCTCTCTGCTTGCAGGTAAAAATTATTATCTGCTGCCTTTTGCCCAGCTTATCCATAAGCTTTAATGCATTTTCCGTCCTGCTGTCATCATACTGTGAAAACGGCTCGTCCAGTATGACAGGCAGCATCTCGTTACCCTTCAGCACTGTTTCGGATATGGCTACCCTCAACGCCAGATATAGCTGGTCAACAGTACCGTTACTCAGCGCCGACACGGGGATGACTGTTTTGCTCAAAGGGTCGCTGAGCATTATGTTGAGATTGTCTCCCGCTCTGACATCCGTGTATTTACTGGAGGTTATATCAGAAAATATACTGCCGAAAACCTTGCTCATTATGGGCAGATATTTCTTCTGAACCACACGGGAAGCCTCTTCCAAGGTTTCCATTGCTATATTCAAGGCCTCTCCTCTTTGCTCCAGAGCCTTTTTCTGCTGCGTCAGCCCGTATATTTCCTGCTCAAAGGCAACTGTATTGGCTTCCTCACCCAAATCTGCAAGCCTGTACAAAAGTGTGGACTTTAGAAGACGCTTGGTCTGAAGCTGCTCGCTGCAATTGAGTTTTATCCGGTTCAGCTCCTGTCCGGGTATCTCGTTACTGCTTTCAATTATACTATTTATCAAGCCGGCTTCACTGTTTGTCAGAGTAAGGGCTTTATCCTCAAGCAGCCGGATTAATTCAAATGATAGAGCATCCGCCTTCCCTTCCATATCAGACACCTCCTGACGACCGGCAATAAAATGTTTATCTTCCAGCCTTTTAGCCTGCTGCTGATATTGTTCCTTTTGAACTTCCAACTGTTCTGTTACCCGGCGCAATTGGTTTTCCGCAGCTCTCCTGACACTTTGAGCATTCTCCAACTGCTGCTCCAGTAATTTTACCCTGCCCGTCTTTTCAGCCTGCGCTAGTTGCTCTTCCTTCAGCCTTCTTTTTCGTGAGGTTCTGAAGAAAAGTGCCCCTATTAGTGCTACAGCCGGTAGAACTGAAATAAATACAGGTATAATTCCTGCAATGAAGCTTCCTGAGAGTGTGCCTATCAGCAGTGCCAAAAGAACTATTTCACATATGTCCAAATATCTTATCTGTTTTTCCAGGGCTCCCCTTATGCTCGAGTCGTCTACCTCACACAACCCTCCCAGCTCCCGTGAAAGCTCTTCCACCTGCGGGGATATGCGGTGTATCTGTGTTTCAAGCTCGTTCCTATCATCGGACAGCTCTGAGACATTTTTTTGCAGGTTCCTTATCCCCTCGTTGAGAAAGCGAATTTCCTCAAGCTTTTCCCTCTGAAGCACGATTCTTTCCTTGACCTCATTAAATTCCAAGGCCAGGCTCAGCAGACGCTCCCTGTCAAAAAGCACAACTATTTCCGCCTCAAGCTCCTTCAGCCTGTTCTCCATCTCGCACTTGCGGCTGGCTCTATCTTTGACCTGCCTCTCAATGAGGTATAATTCCTCAAGCCTTCTGTCAATCAAATCCAATGGCCTGGTATAGCTTCTTCCCGTGCCCACCTGCGACTTCAGCGCTTCCTTTAGTGCCATATGAGCCTTTTTGTAGGATATGTCCTCATAGCCGCTTTGTCCTATATTGGATATCCTCTCAATCAGGTCCTTTGACGAAGTTCCATCAATTCTGGTTCCCAGCTGCTTTATAAAAACGGTTCTTTCAAACAGGCTTTCGTTAATTCCCAAAAGCCGTTCCGCCAACCCTCTTCCGTCCTTGCTTCCAGTAAAAATGCCTGTGACGTCATTAAAATCTTCGTCATACAGTTTTATGCTGTTAATGTCAAAATCTCTTTCAAGCCTGTATCTTTTAAAATCCTCCAGTTCAATATTTATGTAGCCTCCATATTTTGAGCCGCTCCAGGGTTTGTATCTCCTGCTTTCGGAAGGGGTTCCCTCCCTATCCGCTCTGCCGCCCTTCAGTCCGAACAGTACTGCCTTTATAAAAGCCATAAGGGTGGATTTTCCACTCTCGTTGCCGCCATATATAACATTTATACCCCTTATGGGTTCAAATTCAAAGTTTTCAAATTTACCAAAACCTCTTAAATAAAGCTTGTTAATGCGCATTAGTCAACCCTTTCATTTTCCAGTGCCTGAAGCCCATACTGCATGGCTAGAAAAAGAGTCTCCCGCTTTTCCGGGGAGTTCTCCTCCTCCAGTCTGTCAAGGATTCTCCGGACAAACTCTCCCTTAAGTCCCGGGTCTTCCAGATAAGGTTCATAATCCAGCCTGACAGCTGTAAGGTTTTTTACCTTAACAAAAAAAAGAGTCTTCTCAAGCTTTCGGTGAATATACGCAAGGTCGGGGGAATATCCACCATGGGTAAACCCGGTAAGTGCTATGGAGTATAAGTCCTTACCTGCCCAGCCCTGCCTTAGCTGCTCTTCAATCCTTTCAATGGCCTCAGCATCACTGCCGCATTCACCAATTTTTATCTGAATATTATGATAATGTCTCAATGCCAGAGGAATATAATGTATGTCGGTATGTTTTCTGAAATCCTCATCTATACTGATTACACCCTTAACGCAGCCATGCTCGCCCTCTTCGTCAAAGCCTAATGGCTCGGGGCTGCCGGGATTAATCATTATTGTTTCTTCATTCCTGTACTCGCTGTAGCAATGCATATGACCCAGCGCAACATAATCCATATTCAGTGCCAGTAATTCCTTTGATGTTATGGGATTATAGTTGCCCTCCTCAAAGGGCATATCTACCGTACCATGAAACACCAGAATATTAAATCTGTCTCCGGAAATATCCAGACCTTGGATTTCTGCATAGTCAGATCTCAGGTCATCCCTTACTCCAAGGCTATATATGCAGGTATTGTACTTTTCCAGGTGTACAACCTTCCGGGAGTCCTCCAGTATGTGCACATTGTTTCCCCAAAGCGTGGTTTTATAGATGGATTTAAGGCCAATGGGGTCATGGTTCCCCGGAGCTATGATAATTTCCGTGTCATATAGCTCGGAAAACATATTTTTTAGCTTTGTAACTGTGGTAGCTTTTACATATTTATCCTCAAATAAATCTCCGCTTATTATAAGAAGATTTATTTTCTCTTCCTGTATTCTCGCCGCTATCCTGTCCAGACTATTTTCGATTTCACTCCTTCTCAGTTGAGCCTTCTCTTCATTGCCCAGTGACGAGAGGGGTAAATCAAGATGTAAATCAGCTGTATGCAGGAATGAAATTTGTTTCACGTGAAACCACCTCTTCCGTAAATGAATTCCTACCCCATATTAAACAAGAACTTTCCGGAATACGTCTCCAGAAAGTTTATAGTGTTACTTATCTATTGTAATTGTCGCATAAGCAACCGCATACTCCTTGCAATGGGATAATGTAATAGATATGGAGGCAGCCCCCAGGGTTTCAAAATATTTTTTTGCTCTGCCGTACAGATTTACATAGGGTTTGCCCCACTTATCATTCAATATCTCAATCTCATTAAATAGAGCATTTTCTCCTATACCGGTTCCAAACGCCTTTGAAACAGCCTCCTTGCCCGCAAATCTTGCAGCATAACTTTGATATTTGGACGCACTTTTACTTTCACAGTATTTTACCTCCTCGGGTGTAAAAACCCGGGCTGAAAATTTCCCGTTCAGCTTTGTGTCCAATGAAGTACGTATCCTTTCAACTTCAATTATATCGGTTCCTATGAGTATTTCCAATGTCACACCTTCCATCAATTACAATTATCTGTATAGCTCGAAAAAGCCTGCAAAACTCTCGAATTCAGTTCCAAGCTTCATTTTTCTTATATCCAGCTTTTTCCCGTTGGTACAGGTTGAAATCTTGTCCTCCAGCTCTTTGTCCCCGGTATTTTCTATAACAAAAATATTGTTTGGAGAAAAGGGATAAACATTTTTAAAGCAGGTTTTCAGATTGTTTATTATGGAATTCCCCCTAAATACCGAGCCATTCTCATCCATTATCTGAAGCACTATTAAATCGGTTTTATATTCAACTGCTTTTTTTACTTCTTCCTTAAGGTCTTTTTTGAACATCTCAATATAGTTGGGAAGCATGAATCTTTGCTGTAGCTGCATTATAAGAAGATTGTTCAGAACAGGTGCAATATTTCCCGCAATTGTCTCCATAATCAACATGTTTTCTTCATTGTCCAACTGGATATCATGGTATTTAAATACCGCCATTATCCCAAGAACTTCTATTTCCAGCATATCAACATAAACCGGTACAAGCAGAACCCCTTGTGCCTCGCCTATTTCACCGGCCAGCACATCCCCCATATATTTTTTTACATTCTCCTGCCCCATGGCATAAACAGTGTCTCCCTCGAAAAGCCTTTTCCAGTGATGGTTGGGAATAACGGGCATACTGCCGCAGCTCTCAAGATTTATGTTATTTGCTATCTTAAACTGGTTGGTATCCTTCTCGTAAAGGCACAGTATACCCTTTGATACGTTAAAGGATATCTCAAGAGTCTTCGCACAGGTTTCCAGCAAGGTATCCATTCTGATGGAGCTGCTGATATTCTTGGAGAGGTTGTTCAAAGATATGAGCTTGTCGAGCTTTTTTTGTATCAATGCCTTCTGCTCATTTACCATTGAAAAAAGCTTTGCATTGCTAAGCGCAGTGAAGGTGGATGATGCCAGGCTTTCTATGAGTTCAAATATTCCGGCACTGTATTCACTTTCAGTGACAGTTTCGCTTAGGGTTACAAACCCCAATATCTGCTGCTCCTTTAATATCAGAACAAGGTACTTGGCCTCCAACTGCTCCAGCTGCGCCTCCGCCCCCGGAAACAGGCCGTTTAGATAATCACAGTCCTGGTCCTTGCTCAGGTCTATGATTAACTTGTTCTGATTGACCGCTGAACCTTCATTTAAGGTCAAATCAATATGTACATCCTTCAATTTGTAAAAAACGTCCTTAAAGGATTTTAAGGAAAACTTCTCCGCTCTTTCATCAAAAAGAACAAAACCTGTAATCTTGCTTCGGGTAAGCTCTGAGAAAACATCCACAGAAATACTGTACAGGACATCCATCCGCAATTCGCTCAGGAGTATTTTTGAGGACTGATTTATGGCAAACAGGTTAAAAATCTTTTCATCCAGCTCCAAGTTAACCCTGGCAAGCTTTTCATATCTGCTGAAATTCTCCAGGGCATTGTTTATAAGTCTCATCAGGGCTTCAGATATTATATAATCATCTTCCCCCATATTCTTGTTATGGAATAATATGAATCCGTACAGACTCCCCTCAATTATAAGCGGAACTGCTGCATTTACCTCTAGTCCGTCAATAATTTCAGGCTTGAAAAACTTTGTTATCTTTTCCCTCTCGTGAAGAATATTCCCATTGAAGGTTGCCAGGTTTTCCAGGTCAGTAGTCTTGGGCATGTTCTCCAGCTTACCGGTAAAGCCCTTCGCCTTTTTTACGCAATACTCTCCGGCTTCCAGAACAAATATCGCAGATTTATCAACCAAAAGCAATTCATTTATAAAGTCAAATGCAGCATCTATAATCTGTTCAAAAACCAATTTTTGTGAGAAATAGTCAATTGCTTGCACCAAGCCTGAATACCTGTATAGTTTCGCTGATATTGCTTCGTCTTTTTTTTCATCTTCTATTCTTTTTAAAATAGATTGG
This sequence comes from Bacillota bacterium, assembly GCA_023400235.1. Lineage (GTDB taxonomy): Bacteria > Bacillota > Clostridia > Acetivibrionales > DSM-1351 > Ruminiclostridium. The sequence goes on along the minus strand of JAEXFI010000005.1, from coordinate 21,997 downwards.
TACATCATACGGCTTTTACCCCCCTTAAGTTATCCTTTAGATCTCCTTGATAGCACCTTCATGGTAGTAATAACTTACTCTAAGTACTGGCTTTTGAATCTCCTTCTGTATTTTTTTGATTTCAAGCATAGTATTGGGGAATGCTTTTTTTAGTATTGATATTTCTCCCTCGCCCTTGGCTTTCAGATAATTGACCATGTTCTTCCTGCTTTCCTCAGCTTCGGAGAGGCTTGTCTTTATAGCGCCATACTTTTCGTTTATGCTGTCAAACTGCTCCCTGCGGAGTTGTCCAACATCAAACAAATTTGAAAATATGGATAACTGCTGCTTATATTTGGCTACTTCACTTTTAAGTTCTTCTATCTTATCATTTAATTCATCAAGAATGTTTTTAAATATATTTCTGTCAAAACCGCTGACACTTACTACAGTTCTCTTCTCGCTGGGGGACCCCATAACTGCCGATACTACCCTAATCTCAGCATTTATGCTGCCTCCCATAATCTGTCCCTTCAAGGAATCCAGGATAATTTCTTTGGCGGTTATATTACTGTTGAGGCAATAGAACCCCACATGTACACTGCCGTCACAGATAATATCAGCATCTGCCACATATTTCAGGTACAGGTTTTTCTTGCATCTGATAGTTGTCTTTCCTCTTCCTGCAATACCACCCTTTATGTATATGCTGCCTTCGGAGCTGCTTATCTCCTTCACACTGCCTACGCCGTACTCACCCAATATTTCAATATCCTTTGTGGAGCTTACTGAGTAATTGTCCTCAACTGTGCCTTTTACTGTCAGGTAACCGTCAAAATCCAGGTTTCCCGTCTTAACACCTATATTCTCCTTAATTTCCAAATGGTTGGATACCCCGACACTTTCTCCCTGAAAGAAAACCGCCCCCGTCCTCAGGGAGTAAAGTATTGATTTGTTTCCTTCCACAACCTCAGCTACAGTCTTCTTGTCGTAAAGCAGGGGGTAATTTTTTCCGGGCATTGGCTTAAGAGGAGTTCCTTTTACGGTTTTTCCCTCTATCCCCGGAGTGGCATGTATTTTTTCGCCCAGCCAATCTCCTTTTTGTATCATATTAATGAGGTTCAGCTCATAATGGTCAACATTTCCGTCTTCCTTGACCTCGGGCTTTATTTCCTTTAGTTGATAATATGTATTTTGAGAATCCTTGCCGTTTTCAGGTGCCATTCCCTCTGCTATAAGGATTGGCTTACCTGAACATAAATTTAAAAGAGCCTCCTTTTTTATCCCGTAAACAACGCCCTTTTCATTCAGCTTTACAACAATCTCTTTTATGATGCCTGGCCCGTCAAGTTCTTCCTGTCCGACATTTAGTGTAATAAATGCCTTTAAACCATCTCCTGAAACGTCCACGGCAACCCTTTCTTTTGATAGGGCAAATTTCCTGGACGGCTGGGGAGCAAAGACCAGAGCCTCTTTAATCACCGTAAAATTATTTATTTGTATTTCAGGGTTTGCACCTATTATTTTATTGAATTCGTCTACATTCAGTCCTTTTTTAAAAGATTGCAGATAAAAACCATCTGTTCGTCTGGTTATTTCAATAAACGGAGAAGAATAAATAGTGGTACCTTCCATGGGTCTGCCCCCTCAAATTGTTTTGATCATATAAGGATCCGGCTGACAAGCACTTTGCACGATTATCACATTCTAATCTGATTGCGCCTTCTTTCCTGCAATACGTTATCAAGAGCCGTTGCCTCATTTACGGCTGTTTCCAACTTTTCAACCATCTCTTCCGATTCAATGCTTGAAACAATTTGGTGTTTGAACATGCTTAGCATACTTTCTATATAATCCAGTCTGGCATGTATTCTTTCCAGTTCATTTTTTTCGTCCTTAACCCTGTTGATCACCTGCTCATCCATTTCGATTATGCTTTTAATGTCATCATACATCCTGTCGTCTTTCATAAAGCTCAGCTTCCTTCTGTTTGCATTTATCTTGTTCATCCGGTCACTGATATTTATTTCAGATAATTCCTTGCTTCTGACTGAGTAATTGGTCATGAGCCTTGTATATGAAATGACAAGATTCAGGCTTTTTTCAACTATTTTTTCCTTGAGATAGCTGCGACTGTCTCCACGCTTCAATGAGTTGAAAATATCGTCCTTGTCCTGCATTATCTTTCTCAGCTTTTGTCTCTGAATTGGAGAAGCATAGTTTTTTGTCTGGGAATACATTCTTGAACATTCTCTGTTCAATCTGTTTATTTCCCTTTTCTTTTCCTTGTGCTGCACCTCTTCCTTAAAATTGTTGCTGAACATGCTTTGAATTACCAGCGCGACATATACCAACGCCCCGGCACCATATGCTCCTGTGGCCAGAGTGTTTATATCAATACCGCTAATACTTGTTCCCTGAAGGTCAGGTGCTCCGCTAACAATAAACACCAGTGCGCTCCAGAAAATCAATGTAGTAATATTTCTAAATCTGAATATTGAACTATAAAATAGATTTCCATTCATATTTCCCTCAACTAACCTTTATTTGATATCAGTAGTGCTTATAAAAACAACTGATAAAATAAACAATCCAAATATTTACCAAACTTATAGCCTGACTCCCTTAAGTGCCCACACAGCTGGAAGCCATACTTTTCATGCATTTTTATGCTTACCTCATTATCTGATGTAATACAGGAAATTATTACATGAAACCCTTTTTCCCTGCCTGCTTCTATTATCTCTTTCATAAGCGTCCAGCCTATACCCTGCCTCCAGTATGCAGGGTCAATATACAAGGACAGCTCGCAGGTATCCTTGTAGCCTTCCTTTGCCCTGAACTCCGACAGACAGGCGTACCCGGCCACATTACCATCAACCTCGCTGACAAGCAAAGGATGTCCGGCATTATAATGTGAGAACCAGGAAGCCCTCTGTTCAAGTGTTTGAGGGTTAATATCAAATGAGGCAGTTGTATTCTCAACCGCCCAATTATAAATCTCGGTAATTCTTTCTAAATCGGCTTCTTTTGCTATCCGTATAAGTGATCCCATCTCAGCTTCATTCCTTGCAATTTTATGGTGTACTTCTGATGATTTATCAGTTTGAAGCCTTATTTTCAGTCTTTTCCTTTACTTCAAAACCGCCGTTATCTCCCCCCAGCATGGCTTCAGCCCTGGCTTTCGCCCTGTCTCTGGCAGAATTCATATCCAGTCTCTTAAGTTTCATGTCAATATTGTCATTGTTCAGTGACTCAACAGCATTTGCCCTTGCAGTCTTTTTATTGACTATCTCACGGGCTCTGTCCAGATTGTCGTTAACACTTCCCACCCGGCTGTTTTTAGAAGTATACTGTGCATTCACAGAATTTATGTTCTCACGTAAGTTCGCCATTTTAGCCTGTGATTTAAGAGTTTTGAGTTCATTGAGCTTTGCATTCATTTCAGATTCAAAAATCTTATAATCCTCTCTTATCTTTTCAACCTGTACCATTGCATTCTCATAGGTTGCCTTATGAGTTTCAAATACAGTCTGATATTCCTCTTCCTGAACCAGAAGTTCAACAAGCAGCTCCCTGTCTCCGGTTCTCTGGGCAGATTCAACTCTGGTCTTTATGGCGTTGAGATTTCTTTCTGCGTTCTTCATTTCTATTTTTATCATTTCCGCACTTGTTTGAATTTCGATTATCTGATGCTCTGCTTCACGTCTTGCCTTATCAATCTGATTCTTAATATCTTCAAACAATGCTTCGGGATTTCTCTCTTCCAATCCTCCGACAAATAATCCGAAAAACCCTCTGAACATCTGTCCAAGTCTGCTAAATAAACCCATAGCGCTTCCTCCTTAAAATTGGTGAATGTATTTAAAAGCTTAACTTACATTGCAATAGCATTCATACTCTAAATTTATAATAAAAATACCCTAAAGTAAATATCATTTTAACATTATTATTAATAATTATGCCTGTTTTGACACCTTTTCAAATCTTACCCAGTACTTTTTCGGAAGCAGGTCTATATCATCACACTCAGCCAAAGCCAGCTCTGTCATAAATTCCACATCCTGAGTACTGGGTCTGCATTTTTTCAGGGCGTCTTTCAAAATAGCAGCCGTAATCACAGGACGGTCTTCCTTCTTGTTGCAGGCCAATTCATATGCCTTCCTGACAACAGTATCAATCTCAGCACCTGTATAGTTTTCCGCCAGCTTTGCAAAGGGCAGGAAATCCTGGATATTTGTAGATATCCTGTATTTATCTATTATTATCTTGAAAATCTGAGCCCTCTCCTCCTGCTCAGGTAATAGAACCGGTATCTTCTTATCAAATCTTCCTGCACGCTTCAATGCCGCATCCAGCAAATCAGGTCTGTTTGTCGCTGCGATAAATATAATTCTTCCTCTATTATTTGTATTACCGGTAAACTGCAAAAATTCACTGAAAATATTTCTGCCCACTCCGCTATCACCGGCCTCACCCCTTCTGAAGGCAGTGTCTATCTCATCAACAAAAACGATGACAGGTTCCTGAGATTTTGCACCCAGAAGGCATTTCTTGAAGTTTTTTTCACTCTCACCCACATACTGTCCCAATATTCTGGACATATCTATTTTTACACAGTTAAAACCGCTGGACTTGGCCAGGGCCTCTACCAAAAGGGTCTTTCCCGTACCTGAGGGTCCACATAAAAGTATTCCCATGGGAACGCGTCTTGAATCCCCTCTTCTGACAGGCTCTATAATATTTTTGGTCAGGTATGCCTTAGCTGCATCCATACCTCCAAGGTCGTCGAAACTGATTTCCGGGTAAATAAATTCAAGTACGTCCCCATATTCCTTCTGCAGGACATCATGCTTTTTCTGCTTGATAAATTCAAAGGTAATGGGGACTCCCTCCGCCTCTGCCTTTAACTTTATGTCCTTAATGCTCTTCCGGTTGAGTCCGGAGGACAGCTTTGCAAACTCCTCCAGAGAGATTTCAGAGTGGGTGGTCTTGTCTTCCAGCAGATAATTTATATAGGCTTTTCTCTCTTCTTCACCCGGCAGCTCCACAAGAATAGGTTCAATGCGGTAGGCAGGCTTTAAAAATTCCCTGCTTATGTCTGCAAGGTTGTCCGCCAGCATGAAAATGGTGCTCCCTACAGAAGATATCCTGGCATTTACAGACCATTCGGAAAGCCATATAAGAGCCATTCTCTCTTCGAGAGTCATGCTTCCCAGGTCACCCGCCGGCACTATTTTTTCTGCATGATCAATAAATAGTGCCATTTTAGTATTCTTCAGGGCCATATCAATGTATGGGAATAATTTGGAGGGCATGGAACGAAAAAGGGTTGATACCTCATTTCCTGTTATCATGTTAAATTCCCGCTCCATAGATGCTTCCAAAAAGGTCAGGCCTCTTGATATATCGTAAAATGCCACTATGCCGAAATTTCTCTGTTTTATAAATTCATCATCAATATACCTGTATATGTTTCTGGTATTATCCATTAAATCCTTTACATTAAAATAAAACAGAAATTCATGAGAAATTCCGGATTTATACTTTGATAGAAATTCGTTAAACCACATATGTTATCCTTTGCCTGTTAAATTTAATAAGCTTTTTTATTATACAATTAATTATATACAAAATTTTTAAAAAAGTCTGCTTATAAGTGGTTCATATTCTATTTATTCTTCTGCATTTTTATGGAATTCAGAATTGTCGCCTCCTGATTCTGAATATGTGCTTTAGCCAGGCTTCTTGACGACTCTATTGCTCTGGAGTTGATTGCGTCAAATATATCGCTGTGTTCCTTTATGAGGTTCTTAGGGCTGCTGTAGTCCTTCAGATATATCACTCTGAAACGCTGTACCTGCTCCCTCAGGTTATTGAGTATTGTAATAAGCTTATCGTTTCTAGAAGCCCTGTATATGATGTCGTGAAACTCGGCATCCTTTTTTATGGAGCCATTGAGATTCTCCTTATCTATATACTGGGAAAATTGTATGTTTATGTGTTTTAATTCCTTAAGCTCATCATCGGTAATCCTTTCTGCTGCCAGAGCAGTAGCAAGACCGTCAAGTGAAGCACGGACTTCCAGTACATCCATTATGTCCTTTACGGACAGTTCCGCCACATGCGCTCCCTTTCTGGGAATCATGTCCACCAGGCCTTCCAGCTCCAGCTTTCGGATGGCTTCTCTTACAGGGGTTCTGCTGACACCCATCTTATCAGCCAGCTGCACCTCCATCAATCTTTCTCCGGGACGAAGCTCTCCAATGATTATTGCTTCTCTTAATGAATTGAATATAACCTCTCTCAAAGGTTTATAGTCGTTCAGGTTTATTTTCGACAATTTACCTGCCATAGCTGCCTCCTTAATCAAACGGTATGTGTCAATATACACTCATGTTTACTGTTTTTTAATTTATTAAATGCATAGTCTGCTTTTTCAGCATCCTCAAATATGCCGAACACGGTTGGCCCGCTGCCGCTCATCATACTGCCCAGGGCCCCGTGCCTTCTCAAGTCCTTTTTTATATTTTCAATAACAGAATACCTCTTGCAGGTAACACTTTCCAGTACATTTTTCATGTTTAGTGCCAACGTGCTTATATCTCCGGCACGTATTGCCGACATAAGCAATTTTGTATCCGGCCTTTCGGTAACCTTTTTTAAATCAAGGCTTTTGTAAACCCATGCAGTGGAAACGCCTATTCTGGGTTTTACCAAAATCAATGGAATATTTCCCGGAGCAGGCAGTTCGGTAAGAATTTCCCCTATTCCCTCTGCAAGTGCCGTTCCTCCCATTATACAATACGGGACATCCGCTCCTATTGTCTTTCCCAAGCGCATAAGTTCATCCTGGTCTATTCCCAGGTCAAAAAGTATGTTCATTCCTTTGAGTACTGCAGCAGCATCAGTGCTCCCTCCTGCCAGTCCTGCAGCTACGGGTATTTCCTTGCTGACCTCTATTTTCACACCTGCTTGTATGTTATATTTCAGAAGCATTGCTTCAGCAGCTTTATACGCAATATTCGAACTATTGTTTGGTACATAAGGGGCTTCGCATAATATTTCCACACCTGATGGAATTTTTTCAATGGTTATAGTATCATGTAACTGTATCGTCTGCATTATCATCTGGAGGGTATGATAACCATCAGCTCTTCTGCTTAAAACATCCAAAGACAAATTAATCTTTGCATGTGCCTTAAGTGAAATCATCTAATTTCTTCCTTTAATTATATAGTTTAGGTACATTATATACAAAATACAATTTATTATCAATAAAAATCCATTATAATAGCGCTTTGCAAGCAATAGGGTTAAGGTAAAGTGGTCTTTTTGTACATACAGCTATTCAACTTTATCTCATATATACCTTAAATTTACAAAGTATATATTGCAGACTTTCCTATTAACTTTGAAGCTGAAATCAGTCATTAAAACAAAAAAGAAGGTGCCTGCATGTTCAGGCACCCTGCTTCAGGATTGAATCATTAAGTTTATTGCCGGAGATGATTTTTATACAGCCTTCCTCATTACGAGAATCTGCTGTCCCACCATCAAAATATCACGTTCTGAAAGATTGTTGGTCTTCATTAAATTATCCACAGTTGTTCCGTATTTTTTTGCAATTTCCCACAAACTGTCCCCCGGCTGTGTAATATATATGACTATGCTGGGCATTGCCAGGAGTTTCTTATCATCCAGCATCCCTTCGTTAGCCTTGGATATTACAGGTATTTGCTTTTTTGTCTCAACCTTTGCATTTACACCTATAACAACCCTTATTTCAACCTGGTCCGAAGAAATCATGCTATAGTTGCTGTGTTCCATTTCCAGAGAAACGTTGGGTTTCATTTCCCTGCCTATCCCCTTTACTTCTATGTCATGCTTGAAGGGGATATCCTTTTTACAGCAAAATACAGGTTGCTCAGCGTTATTTGCCAGGTATAGCAGATTATTCTGTACAGACCCTTCAACTACCACCCTGTCCTCTTCTATTCTCACATCCGATGTGTTATACCTGCTCAGTACATTGAATATTTCGGAAACCTCAGGTGTGCATTCAGAGAGATTTACAACATCCCTTATTATTATCTGGCTTCTGTTTTCAGAATAAAGCTCATCCAGTTCAATGGAGTTTCTCTCCAGTGACAGCCTGGTTTTTGGGCTGTACGCGTCTGCCAGGACCTCTATGGCCTTTTGGCTGTTGCCTTCAGCATAGATATTCAGGTTGACCTCGGCTCGTATACACCGGAACTCCCCGTCACTGTCTTCCGCTGCATCAATCTTGTAGTCAACCAGGTCATAATCCACCTCCACAAGGGTCTCCTCCTCCACTCCGTCAAGCTCAACAAACTGGGTGAAGGCAACTTCATTCTCCAGGTACTGCAAGCTTCTTGCCTCATCGTCTGCTATGTATAGAGTTGAGATTGCTATATCTCCCTTTACAATAACCTTTCCCTCTGCTATTTTGAAGTCCTTGCCGGTAATTTTTACATCATTTCTCAGAACCTCGGAGATTGTGGGTTTGCTCGCTGGAAGCTCCAGGTCCTCCTTTATGACATAATTTACCTTGTTACTGCCCAGAAATGAATTCAGTACCACATTATCCTTTAGTACCTGAACCTCCTCCAATCCTGCTACTCCGGAACAATATTCCCTTTCAGTATCTTCATAGGCCTTGCAGTTCAGGGACACTATGCCTTTGATATTTATTTTCCTGCCGTTCAGCAGGTTATAGTCCATATGCTCCAGCAGGCTCGTGGCCCTGCATCTTATTCCTGCCCTTACTCCGGGTATGTCAAGGTTATAGGAAAAGGGAATGTTTGAAACTATACTCTTTATGCTTCTAGCCTCGTCATCTGAAATATATAGAATTTTACACACTATACTACCTGAAGTAACCACCCTGTCCGTACCCGTATCACAGCCAGTAATGAAAACATCTCCGTCTAGAAGAAGCACTCTGGCAATGTCCGGCTTTGTATCCGGAACTATTATATCATTTTCAACAACTGTCTGAATTGTATCCTCACCTAATAAATTATTTACCCTAAAGGCCTCTTTTATCAACTCCAGAGACATTTCTCCATCCTCCTCTTATTTGAGATAAAACATCTTTAATCATCAAGATAAAAACCTGCAAATCAATAATTCTGCTATGTAATATATATTATTACTATGCGGTAATTATTACAGGTGCACAAGAAAATTCGCTGCGCTCAGTTTTTACAGTGCTTATTGGTGTGAAGTGCAGCAAATTTTCTTGTTCGCTAGGGGAACTACTTCCCCCTTCGATGAACCCCCTCTGACCCGGGAAGGGGAGTCCCCTTTTCCAAACCCCGAGTATAGGAATTTATATAGGATGGAATTTTCTGGTGTACACACTCAAACTCAGTATTATGGGCATCTCATCCCTGTTTTAAAATATATAAATTCCTATATCCTAAAAAAAAGAGTCCCGGAAGCACTCTGTCCTTTCAGCATGGAGCCGGAGGCAGGCAGATTTGACGGTTTTTTTGCATGTGTGCCTCTGATGGGCACGCACAAAGCAAAAAGGTCATTTTTATCAAAATGACCTTTTTGCTACCCAAGAAAAGATTAGGATTTATTATATTAATAAGTTTTCTCAGAAAGCGTAATCACTATCTCCTAATGAGACGTTTCAAGTAGCTTTAGCATACCTGGATTTTCTTGTCATCCTTGTACACAACCAATTCAACTGCTTTTGTCAGTATATCAGTGTAGCTATATGAAACCCTTCTGGTGTTATCGTACTCATTTTCGAATTTTACAACAAAAATACTAGGATAAGTATTTTCCAGAACACCTTCTCTTATAAAAGACTTTTTACGACCTTTGTTTGCCCTTAGTTGTACCTTCTCTCCAATACAACCCTCAATGTCCCTCTTTATTTGAAAGAGTTCACCTCGATCTATCATGCTATCACCTCATCATCAGTTTAATTAATTATAGCATAAATGTGTCCGCTTGTCAAAAATATTATATTATACAAGCGTATTGCATCTATGTCAAGCATTTTTTTATGTTTTGGTGCTTATATTACCCAAAAACAAGGGGTTTTAGTATAATTCTGCAATAATTATTTCCACAAAAATTCTCGAATTTTATTAAAGAGCCTTTGGAAACTTAATTTAAGTAACAGGTATTTTAGTTCTTGTCCTATTCTTTTATATCAAGATCATCCTCTTCTGCGTCCGCTATTAACCTGACATTAACACCCTTTAATATGATGATTTTTTTTCCGTCTATATATCTGATATCTGATACTCGGAAAAGTACATCTTTCTGGTAAGACTTTCTATATACCAGGCTACCTATTTCTATATGTTGCATAAATTGCCTTCCCCTCATAGTTTAGTATACCAACTTTTGAATTTATTATTATCCAATATATGTAACCGAAAAACTCAAAAATTTTTATACTATATTTTATGCGTTTTTATTCATCATTGTGATTTTATGGAATAATCCAATCAAATATGACTTTATTGAATTTTTTTGATGTTTTTAGGTTGTTGTTGTATAATCAACAATATATAATTATTTCGTATATCTCATGTAGATTCTATACATATAGTATAACCAATTTAAAATTCCATTGTGAAGAATGCTGATTTCTATAAATTTTGAATTTTGGAAGGAGAAAAAAATTGCTTACGGATATTCAAATAGCTCAAGGCTGTAAAATGCTCCATGTTAAAAAAATAGCTGAAAAGTTAGGAATTGCCGAGGAGGATCTGGAATACTACGGCAATCACAAGGCCAAGCTTTCCGAAGGTCTTTGGGACAAGGTTAAAGGCCGTAAGGACGGCAAACTGGTATTGGTAACAGCAATAAATCCTACTCCCGCAGGCGAAGGAAAAACAACCACTACTGTGGGCCTTGGCCAGGCTATGTCCAAAATAGGAAAAAACGCAGTTATAGCTTTGAGAGAGCCTTCTCTTGGCCCTGTCATGGGTATAAAGGGCGGAGCTGCAGGCGGAGGTTATGCCCAGGTAGTTCCAATGGAGGATATCAACCTTCATTTCACTGGTGACATGCACGCCATAACCGCCTCTAACAATCTGCTTTCCGCTGCTATTGACAACCATCTTCAGCAGGGTAACTCCCTGAATCTCGACCCCAGGCAGATTGTATGGAAAAGATGTATGGATATGAATGACAGGGCGCTTAGAAATGTTATAGTAGGCCTGGGTGGTAAAATGAACGGAATGCCCAGAGAGGACGGCTTTAATATTACCGTTGCCTCAGAAATAATGGCGATACTCTGTCTGGCGTCGGATATAACAGACCTGAAGCAGCGCCTTGGAAGGGTTATCATAGGATATACCTTTACCGGCCAGCCTGTCACTGCCAGCCAGCTCAAGGTGGACGGCGCCATGACACTTCTGTTGAAGGACGCCATAAAGCCAAATCTGGTTCAGACTCTCGAAGGAACTCCTGCAATAATGCACGGCGGACCCTTTGCAAACATAGCACATGGCTGCAACAGTGTAACAGCAACAAAGCTGGCTCTGAAGCTGGCTGACTATGTAATAACTGAAGCCGGCTTCGGCGCTGACCTTGGTGCGGAAAAGTTCTTTGACATCAAGTGCCGGTTTGCAGGCTTGAAGCCTGATGCAGTTGTTCTGGTAGCCACTATAAGAGCTCTGAAATACAACGGAGGCATAAAAAAGGAGAACCTGAAGGAGGAGAACCTTCCTGCATTGGCACTGGGCTTTGCAAATGCTGAAAAGCACATTGAAAATCTCAGGCAGTTTGGAGTTCCTGTGCTGGTTGCCATTAACCACTTTGATACGGATACAGATGCTGAAATCCAGCTTGTACGCGAGAGGTGTACTGCCCTTGGAGTTAAGGTGGCGTTCTCGGATGTATTTTTAAATGGCGGTCAGGGAGGAGTCGAGCTTGCAGAGAAATTAGTCCAGGTTACAGACAGCACGGTGTCAAATTTTGCTCCAATCTATGATTCTGAACTTCCCATTAAAGAAAAGATAAAGGCAATTGTTACCAGGATATATGGAGGCAATGCCGTTATTTATACTGCTGCTGCAGAAAAATCAATTGCTAAAATTGAAGAGATGGGTCTGGACAAAATGCCTGTTTGTATGGCTAAAACCCAGTACTCTCTATCCGACAATCCCTTGCTGCTGGGGAGGCCTTCCGGCTTTGACGTGACAGTTCGAGAAGTGAGGATATCTGCCGGGGCAGGCTTTATTGTGGCCTTGACAGGAGATATTATGACAATGCCCGGGCTGCCCAAAGCTCCCGCTGCAGAAAAAATCGACATAGATGAAAACGGAGTTATTACAGGATTGTTCTAAAAGCCTATACCCTCAAGTTTTAAAGTAGTCCATGTTGTTCTTTGTAAACCAAAGGACAACATGGACATTTCTGTTGTTGCCCCATGACAGAGTTAATGGAAATTTTATATGATGATAAAAATCTTTTTGTAAATAAGATGGAAGCTGCTATTGAGAATCAGAAGGAGTTTGAAGAACTTTCCTCCTATCACCCCTTCAGAGGAACTAGCGGACTCTACAAATATAACAAGCCTGATAATAAATTTGGGATGCATTTTCAAATATTTTCATAAGCTTATTTATTCAAATCTACTTAAAATTATAATGCAAAAAATTTCTCTAAAAATTCCTTCAGGTACCGTACCTCCTCAATTACTTCTTCCAGCCTGCTTATATAGCTTTGCTCCGACCAGCTTTTCCTGCTGTTGTAATACTTGTTTACGACTCTCCAGAACTTTTGAGGGAACATCAGCATTATTTTCATCAATTCTAGCTCGCTTGTTGTCAACGGCTGAATTCTACTGTATTCGTTAATTATATGCTCACCTTCCCCTATATCCCATTGACATTTTCTCATTTTCCTTCTAAGCAGGTTTACCAGATCATAAATTTTTAAATCATAGCAGCAATACTCGAAGTTTATTAGATACAGCTCATTATTTTGAATGAATATGTTATGGTGGTTAAAATCATGATGGGAGATGTTTCTGCTTTTCTCCGCTTCCTCCACCAGGGCAGGATAGCTGGAGGAAGCCAGCAGGTCAAGCGCCCTTTCCCCAAGGTCATGGAAGTAATCCACATGCCTGCACATAAGGTTGTCAAACTTCATCTTTCCTTTTAAGGCATTCTTCTTGAGCTTTTTTATTTCATCCAGCCTTTTTCTATAGCTTGCTGGAAGCCTTCCAAGCTCATTTCTCGGACTGCTGTTTACAGAACCGGAAAACCCCAAAGAGGCCCTGTGCATTTCGGCTAGAAGCCTTGCGCACTTAATGATTTCGTCTCTGTTGTCCAGATTTGATTCTCTGCCTTCAACGTATCTGCTCATATAAATTGTCTGATCATTATAGGTAATACAGGAGCTCCCTGAATTTGTATATATATTTCTGTCGATATTGCAAAATCCGTTTTTATATAAATGTTCTTTAACCTCAGCAATAAAGTTAACTCTGTCGGGTTTAAGACTGGTAAGTTTAATCAATCTCTTGCCATTGTCTGTATTTGCAATGAACATATCCCTGAAATTGCTGATACTATTTATCTTAATATCATAATTTTCCTGCAGTTCCCTTTCTAATTCATGCATAAAGGCCTCCATGAGTAGCAATTGCGTTAGAAGCAGTTATTTTAATCTCCCACTTAACACAACGGTATATATTAATTTTATAATATCAGTAACATCACTAGAATTATATGAAGCAAATGCCACATGTAGTACTGCAAGTGATAAAAGGGAAGGCAGCCAGCAAATCATACTCTAGGCCTTTCATGTATTCCAGGCACACGTTAAAAGCCCTTAAAATGCAGATTTACCGCATCTTAAAGGCTTTTAAAAAATTATCTACAAAGTACACGCTATATATTTATTCAAAAATAATATAAGCTATACTTTTTTAATTTAAATTTGTTAGTTACGCTTCTTCTCCGCAAAGTCTCAAAAGCTCATCCCATCTCTTATCAACTTCAGCCTGGATTTCTTCAATCATAAACTCGTTTCCAGCCTTGAAGATGTGCTTGAATCTTCCCTGCTTCTTGAGGAAATCAGCAACAGGCAGCTTGTTCTTAGGCTTGTAGTTGAGTATATACTTACCGTCGATTATCTCATACAGTGGCCAGAAGCAAGTCTCAACAGCAAGCTTGTTCAAATCCATCAAATCAGGTGTATTGTATATCCAGCCTCTTGGACATGGAGCCAATACGTTCATAAATGCTGCACCCTTTGTATAAAGAGCCTTTTCAGACTTCTCGTAAAGGTCCTTCATATTTCCGATAGCAGCAGTCTGGCAAACATATGGAAGATTGTGGCTTGCCATAATACCTGTGAGATCTTTTCTCCACTGCATTTTACCAGGAATAACCTTACCTGCAGGTGAAGTAGTAGTATCAGCATACTTAGGAGTAGCTGATGATCTCTGTATACCAGTGTTCATATATGCTCCGTTATCGTAGCAAACATAAACCATGTCGTGACCTCTTTCCATCGCACCTGAAAGAGACTGTAAACCTATGTCATAAGTACCGCCGTCACCACCAAAAGCGATGAACTTGGTTTCACCCTTTAATTTACCTTTTTTCTTCATTGCAACATAAGCAGCTTCAGCACCTGATACTGATGCAGCTGAGTTTTCAAATGCATTATGAATAAAGGAATCTTTCCATGCTGTATATGGATAAAGGAATGTGGAAACTTCCAAACAACCTGTTGCTGATCCTATTACAGCGTGGTCTTCAGGCTTTAACGCTCTTAAAATCTGTCTTACTACAACCGGAGCTCCGCATCCGGCACACAGTCTATGTCCACCAGTCAGCCTCTCGGGCTTCTTAGCAACTTCCTTTAAATTGTAAGCCATTATCGCACCTCCTATTCTCTTACGCCAAGGTAGTTGAATACTGTGTCAACCTTACCTGTAGCGGCAATTTCCAATGTTTTATTAAATACAACTTCAATATCATCGGTCTTAACGTCTCTTCCGCCAAGTCCATAGATATAGTTTATAACCTTAGGTCCGAATACACCCTTTGCATACATTGCACTGGTAAAGTCGGTGAACAATGGTCCGCCTGCAGCATTAAAGCTCTCAGCCTTGTCCATTATGGCAATAGCCTTGTACTTAGCCAACACTTCTGCTATCTCATCAACAGGGAAAGGTCTGTACAATCTTGGCTTGAAAACAGCAACCTTCTTGCCCTGTGCTTTATACTGGTCTGCTACATACTTAGCAGTACCTGCAGTTGAGTTCAATACTACAACACAGGCTTCAGCACCCTCGGCATTATATTCTTCAAACAGGCCATAGCTTCTGCCTGTTAATTTTTCAAATTCCGCTGATACTTCCAGAACTACCTTCTTAGCATCCATCATAGCCTGAGCCTGTTGTCTCTTGTGCTCAAAGCAGTGAGTGAAGTGATCCAAAGGACCAACGGCCAATGGAGCTTCTCTGTTTAGCAAATATTCCTCTGGATTGTACTCGCCAACAAAAGCTTTAACTTTATCATCTTCAACCAAATCAAGATTTTCAATAGCGTGGGAGGTTATAAAACCGTCCTGGCAAACCATTACAGGAAGGAGAACGTCGGGATGTTCACCTATTCTGTTAGCCATGAGCATATTGTCATATGCTTCCTGACAGTTTTCTGAATAAATCTGAATCCAGCCTGAATCTCTGGCACCCATGGAATCACTGTGATCGTTATGTATGTTCAAAGGTCCTGAAAGAGTTCTGTTTACACAAGCCAAAACAATTGGAAGTCTTGAACAAGCTGCAATATATAAACATTCCCACATAAGAGCAAGTCCATTTGCAGAAGTAGCAGTCATAGCTCTTCCTCCTGCTGCCTGCGCACCTATACATGCGGACATGGCACTGTGCTCCGACTCAACAGGTACAAACTCAGTATCAACCTGACCGTTTGCAACAAATGTTGAGAAGTACTGGGGAACTTCTGTTGATGGAGTTATTGGGAAAGCCGCAACTACATCCGGATTTATCTGCTTCATGGCAACAGCCATAGCTTCGTTACCGCTTAATCTTTCTCTAATAGCCATTTTGAATTATCCCTCCTTACTTTTCTTCTACAAAGTCGATGGCTTTGAAAGGACATACCTTTACACAAACGCCACAACCCTTGCAGTGATCAAAATCGAAATCCACTCTCTTACCTTCTGCATTAACCAATATGGAAGTATCAGGGCATACAGGATAGCAAAGCAAACACTGCTTGCACTTTTCTTCCAACCAGATTGGCTTCATTGAACGCCAGTCACCTGTCTTGAAAAGCTCAGCATTTCCAGCCCAAGGAATGTTTCCACCCTTTGTTATGTCTTTCCAGTTAACGTCAGGAGCAACTGTCTTTAATTCTTTGTTGCAACTCATAGCCCTTTCACCTCCTGCATAGCTCTTTCAATAGCCTTAATATTTGGTTCAATAACTTCTGGTTTCTTTGCAAATTTATGTTTGAAGGAACCAACCATGTCATCAAGGAATTCTTTTTCACCCATAACTCCGCTTACTTTAACAACTGCGCCCAGCATTGGAGTGTTAGGGAAGTATTTACCCAAAGTTTCAATAGATATTGTTCTTGCATCAACTGTACAAACCTTACCTTTATATCCTTTAAGTAATGGTTTGATTTCCTCTGGAGATTTAGTAGTATTGATTATTAAAGCTCCTGACTCCTTTAATCCTGAGGTAACATCTACCGCTGTGAGTAGAGTATCATCTACAACTACAACGTAATCTGGTTCATAAATGTTACAGTGAATTGAAAGCTTATCATCGCTTATTCTGTTATAAGCTGTGATTGGAGCACCCATTCTTTCAGGGCCGTATTCAGGAAAACCCTGAATGTATTTACCGGTATTGAACGCTGCATCCGCAAGTAATAATGATGCTGTCTTTGCGCCTTGACCACCACGTCCATGCCATCTTATTTCAACAACCTTGCCCATTTGGCAAACCCTCCTCTTTTATTTGAATTTTGATGATGAATCTCTATGAAGTCCTATGAACCCCACTATATAAAACCCGCATACAGCAATTGTCTTTAAAAAAAAGTCAAATCCTAACAGCTTTGTGCATGGAGATTCATTCTTAAATACTGGTCAGACAACTAACCAAAAGATAAACTTGTCCTAGATCAATTCTCAAAATTATAATATAAGTTTCTCATTTTAATTAGAAATTGACCTATTAAAAGTATATATGTTTGACATTTTATTGTCAAGCAAACTATGTGTAAAGTAGCCATATTTCTGTATTTTTGTAAAATAGAATTGTTCTTTGTATACATAAATGCGCATAGGAATAAAAATAGTACTTCAATATATGACTTAGTAATATATCGAAGTACTATTTTTATTCTTTATACCATAAATTTCAGAAAAATTAGCAGCACCAGACCCGGGACACCCAATATACCTATTATTAAAGCAGAATAAATATTCAGTGCAATATAGAAATTAAAATATATTCCTATAAAATTGATAATTGCCAGAAAAACGGCTCCTAAAATGGTATTAACCAGGATTTTTTTTACAACCTTGCCTGCATTCATATTTTATCCCTCACACATATGTTTGTCCTTGTTTTAAATATATTTTTGATTGGGCAAAAATATTCTTGCTGCAGGATATTTAATTTATTGATTTACACAGATTATGTTCTGCATAAGCCTATTTCCTTGGCTCTTTTTATAAGATATTCGAACTTCGCTTCATACGCCTTTAATTGATATGTATAGTAGTCAACCATTAATGAATCCTGTACATAATCAAAATTATTATACGCTTCCTGCATCTGACATTTGACTCTTTCAATTTCTGCCAGAAGATTTGCCCTGTCGGCAGCAATAACTTGTTCTTCCAAGGTGCCAACCACTTTATTCATCTGTTTGTTCAATGATATTTCCATAAGCGTCTCCTTTCGACGGTTATTATATATAAAGGATTGACCCCCTACTATAATATTTATACGTTTATGGAAATATTCTTGACACTAACTTAAAATTCAAAATAAAGTATCAGTATTTTTCTACCGAAAGAGCACCATACTCCTTAACTATTTCAATAATATCACTCATTCTCTCCTCATCTACCTTCATGCTGAAAATAGCATTTCCCTGAGATACCAGCCTGCTATATTCCCTCTCTTTATCTTTTGGAATTCTGATATCTACTATTACTCCCACAACTCCTCCCAGCACAAAGCCTGCAACCAGACCGGCAATAGGTCCACCTGCCGCTATCAGACCAAGCCTTGGCACAAACATACTTGCCGCTCCCAGTATAATACCGGCAACACCTCCGAATATCCCGCCTGTTACAATACCGTCTGTGATCCTCTCTCTTTTGTTCAATCTGAAAGGATAGGCAGCATAACCCGCAACATATGCCTGCCCTTCTCCCTGGGGTCTGAGATACCCCCTGTTGCCGCTATCTTTTATAATGATAGAGATATTGTCTGTTCTTAGTCCCTTCTGTCTTACCTCCAGAGCTGCTTTTTCTGCATTGGCATATACATCAAAAATCGCTACAACCGTTCTGGACAACTATATCACTCCTGTTTTGGTTCTGTCTTCTGATAGAGTATTCTCTTTTTTTAGCTTATATATGCTTTTGGCAAATAGTCATCCTGAAGGTATGCCAATCTAAGTATATTGGTTTAATATTTTATTATCTATATATATTTTAGCAGATCCAACGGCCTTTCAATAAAAATATCAGGTTCAACCTTTTCCAGATCACTTCTGGGGCTGTAAGTCCATGCTACAGCAGCGCTGCTTACACCTGCATCTTTTGCACAGAGAATATCCAAGGGACTGTCACCAACATATAATACCTCTTCCTTATTGATTGCATTTACTGCTTCCATAGCCTTAAGAAGCGGCTCACCGTCTGGCTTATGTTTTTTTGATGCTTCGGAGCCATTTACAAATTGAAAATATTCCAGCAGATTAAACAGCTTTAGTCCTCTTATGGCCAGTTCCCTTCTTTTTGAGGTTACTACGCCCAGCACAATTCCCTTTTCATAAAGAGCTTTAACAAGCTCATATACTCCGATGAAAATAGCCACACTGGCATCATGTCTTTCATCATTGTAGGCCCTGTAAGTTTTGGCCAGTTCCTCTTCTTTGCCTGGATAAATAGACTTAAGGTGCTTTATTAATGGCATTCCTATATAGCTGATGGTTTCCTCTTCAGGCCTGGTTTCTCCAAAGTGGTGAATGAAGGTGTAATCAAAGGATTCCAAAATCAGAGGAACCGTATCAATCAGCGTTCCATCCAAATCAAAAAATACGTACTTGAAGTTGTTCATAAATAATCCTCCTGTCCAAAAAAATATTTTCATATACAATAACACAATTTAAGCTGATGCGTATACATCTATGCACTTTACAAGTCAAGTAAAAAATCTTTTTCTTACCCCAAACTGCGTTCAAAGTCGGTTTGAAAGCAATATTCACCTGGATGTAAAGTTTTGAACCGTAATTGACTCTGGTAATAAGACCTTTTTAAAATCTATGCGTATACTATAAGAGCAACTATTTACTTGTTAAAATTAATATAATTAATTATAATCTATAATATATACATTTTATATACTATATCAGATATGTTTTCGTTGCTCTTATGTTTTAGTTTTTCTGTTCCAAATATAACACTCACAGTTTATGAAATATCTGCTGCACAAAATTTTTTGGAAGTAGAGGGTGGACTCATTGAAAAATAAGATTAAGCATTCGTTACCAAACCTTTTGACCTTCATTAATCTTTCTCTTGGTATAATAGCTTTGCTCTTTTCCATAAAAGATGACTTGATTCAGGCTTCTTTACTGGTAATGGTGGCTGCATTGACCGACAGATTTGACGGAAAGGTTGCACGTATGCTTGACAGTACAAGTGAACTGGGGAAAGAATTGGACTCACTATCTGATTTGATTTCCTTTGGTGTTGCACCCATCATTATAGCCTGGAAAATAAGCTTTCTGAATTTAGGTATTATCGGTTATCTCCTGACAGTGCTTTTTCCAATTGCTGGTGCATACAGATTGGCCAGGTACAACACTACTACTTTCAATAATGTGTTCTGCGGTGTACCCATAACAATTGCCGGTGCCTTTCTGTCCATTATAAACCTGTATAACAGCTTTTCCAAAATACGGGGCAGCTATAGCAATATAAATACAATAGTATGCGCAATCATTATTATTTTGTTATCCTATCTCATGGTAAGCAAGATTAAGATTAAAAAAAGATAATATTTACTTCTGCTTTAAAGGATGTGCCAACTGGCACATCCTTTTCCACATCTTAAGTAAAAAATTTAATTGTTATCCACATTTAATCAGACGTTTGTTAATAACTGTACCTCTTATGTAATAATGCTTCCACGTCCCTCCCGATGCAGCAACTATATTGTCAACCCCCAAAAAGCACTTTCACCCTCTATCCGCCTGTAAATACGTGTATTGCGTATTTATACCGAATATAGGCTGTAACTATTTCCTCCTTTCTGTTTTACAGCATACATGGCATTATCGGCATACTGAATCAATACCTTTTGATCCAACGAATCCAGTGGAAAAACCGATATCCCGATACTTAACCAAATGTCTAATTCAGTATCCTGCCATTGAACCGGCCGGGCAACCTTATTGAGAATTTTATCAGCCAATACTGAACAGTCCTTCTTATCATTGATGAACAGCTGTATAACTAAAAATTCATCTCCCCCAAGCCTGCCTATTATGTCTGTCTTTCTTACTGCGGACTTTAACCTTTCCGCAATTTTTCTTAAAACCTCATCTCCTGCATTATGCCCGTGTGTATCATTTATTGTTTTAAATTTATCAACATCAAAAAGCATAACTGAAAACATGAACTTGCCGCGTCTTGCTTGTTCTAATGTTTTTTCAAATTGCTGCATAAGAGAACCCCTGTTTGAAATCCCTGTCAGTGCATCAAAATTAGCAAGATACCTTATTTCTTGTTCCGCTTGTTTTCGTTCTGTAATATCACGGATTATGTGAATTCTTATTAATTCACCCTTTATGTCAATACTTCTTGAACTTACTTCAACAGGAAAGTTTGTTCCATTTTTTGTTACATGGATACCTTCGAATATTATGCCAGTTGAAGCCGAGACCTCCATCTGTCTTTCATATTCACACATCATTGAAGAATGACGTATTTGTCTCAGATTCATATTTAACAGCTCAATATACGAGTAACCGTATTTTTGTACTGCTGTTTTGTTGGCATCAATAATACTTCCATCAGCTTTTAAATATAAAAGGATATCATGAGCATTTTCAAACAATATAAAATGTTTCTTTAATACTTCATCTGCCTTGACTATCTCTGTTATGTCATTAAAAAGAGTTACAATCTGTCCTTTTGATGGAGTTAAAACATTTACCCTGAAATGCTTGTCTTCAATTTCAAAATGTATATCCGATTGAATGCTCTTGCCATTCTGAACAACCTGCTTGCATATATCCACCCATTTTTGCGCAGTATCAGGATATACTTCTTTAACTGTTTTTCCAACAATTCTTTCGATATAAGGACCAAACATTTTTTCATAGGCTTTGTTAATCTCTAATATTCTGAAATCAAAAGCTTCTCCGTCATTATCATATACAACTTCACTTAAAAGAAAGCCTTCGTCCAAAGAGTTAAACAAATTATCAAAATATTCTTCACAATCGTCACCACATATGTATTTCTTGAACATTTTTTAAATATCGTCCTTTCATATCGTTTATATACCAACATAGTAACTAGTTCACAAATTAATATTACCATAAAGCCTTTTATTAGGCATTAGGTAATGCATAGCTTTAACCCTCCTTATTTTCGTACAAAATTCAAAAAAGACACTGAATTTGAAAATATCAGTTCAAAATTCAGTGTCTTTTTTCTTCTTAAATGCCAAAAAGCCTGATAAATCAGGCTTTTCAGACGAATTGTGGCGGAG
>JAEXFI010000052.1 GCA_023400235.1 Bacillota bacterium | reverse complement strand
TGAAGGGGAAAAGTGCGGTTTTGTATCCATTTTCTCAAAAATGGATACAAAATGTGGGCCTTAGCGTTTGGCCCACAAGCAGTTTTTCTAAAGGGAATGTTGTAAAATGAAAGTATTTTCATTTTGCAACACTCCCTTTTAGTGCTTTAGGAGGGCTATAGATTGAGGAACATTAAAAAGACAGTATTTTACATAATACTGGTTTTGATTACAATAGGACTTGTACTTTTCATCTATTATTTCAGTGATAAGATTTTTAAAATCCTGGCTCCTTTTTTTATGGGTGTCTTTTTAGCCTATGTCATTTATCCGCTGGTCATAAGATTTGAGCGGAGGGGTATTAAAAGAAGCTATGCCATTTTGATAATATACACCTTTACAGCGCTATGTCTCGCCATATTTCTGATTTTTATCGCTCCGCACGTGGTCAGCAATGCAAAGGAGCTTTTTAACACCCTTCCGGACATAGCCTCCAGGTACAGGGAAATTTTCAATGCCTATATATCAAAAATCAAAAGCAGCAAATGGCCCCCGGAGGTCAAGAATGTCATATTCGGCGAACTCAATGCAGGTACAGGAGCCATTCAGAGGTATGCCACCCAGGCCATGAAGAGATCTCTTGCGGTACTGGCCTCCTCCATCGGCATACTGCTCAATCTGGTTTTATCCATGATAATAGCCTACTACATTTTAAAGGATATTGAGGGTATAAAAAAGTCCACCTTGATGCTGGCACCAAAGAAAATGCGGAACGAGCTGATAAATATTGGACGTGAGCTCAATGCAATAATAACAAATTTTATAAGGGGGCAGCTGACCACGGCTACTATTGTAGGACTGCTGGAAACCGTGGGGCTTTACCTTGTCCATGTGAAATATCCCTTCATACTGGGAGTGGTGGGCGGGATTGCAAATATAATACCCTATTTCGGCCCGGTGCTTGGAGCAATACCCGCCATTTCGCTGGCGCTGCTGCAATCCCCCGTAAAGGCACTGCTGGCAGCCCTGGTTTTTATAATCGTCCAGCAGATTGACAACGCCTTCATATCTCCGAAGATTATAGAAGGAAAGCTGGGGCTGCATCCTATCACCACAATAATTGCCGTACTGGTGGGAGGGGAATTCTTTGGAATTATAGGCATGCTTCTGGCAGTGCCAGTAACTGCAATGATAAAGGTGGTATTAAAGCGGGCTGTGGACCTGCTGGTTTAAATGCTGCTGTCCGTGGTTTGGGGTTTCCTTAAAACCCAAACCGTTGAAACCTTTAAACAAAATGCTTGAAAGCACATATTCGCTGGAAGGAGAAGGTTTCAACCGCAATTGACTTTATGATGCCTTGCATATATTATATTGCTATGGGCACAGGGCATATTTAATACACAAAGAGCCAATACTGTAAACAGGTGCCGTTAATATATTCTTTATGGAGGCAGGAATGAAATTATCCAGAAAACTTAAGCTCAGAATAATTATGGGAATTGCGGCTGCAATGATTTTGTACGGAATACTGGACAAATTTTTCAATTTCAATATTGATGACAAGACTGTAAGCAATGTGGGCATGGTATTGATGATAGGCGCTTTCGGGCTGCTCTTCAGCCGCGGAGGACAGGAGAACGTAGAACAGGGTGCAGGTGCAGGTGAGCAGACGGAGCAAAAGTCCCAGGAGGAGCTCGCACAGCTTGAACAGACTGCTCTTGAAAATGATATGGTTAAGGATCAGGACAAGGGAGCCGTAAATAATGACGACAGCAGGAATGATCTGCGCTCTTGACAGATGACGGCAGATTTTATATCATATTTAGTACTTAAGGAAATTTAGCAGCTTCATATTGAAGGCAATGAACAAGAGGAGTAAGCAGTAGGTTCTCCCCAGAGAGAAACCGCAGGAGCCGGATTGTACCATATTGGCTCCCAGGGTGAAAGGTTTCGTGAACAGCCTGCCGAAGGTAGCTTGGGAGCTCCGCACCGAAAAAAAGCCGTATTCCAGGGGGATTTTCTCCATTGGCAAAAGGGCTGCAGAGTAGGCTGCGGCGGAGTGTCGTCCGTTAATGCGATTATAGATACGGGTTATCTTATGCGTGCAGCCGGAAAGCCGGCAGTTGCCCGAAGATAATGTGGAATTTTGGTGGTACCGCGAAAAAACAGCTTCGTCCAAATATTGGACGGGGTTTTTTATTTTTAAGGGATTTATGGCTGCGGAAGTGAGTTCTTGCAGAGAAAGGAGAGGGAACATGGATTTTTTAGAGATACTTTCATTGATAATCATGGCGGTGGGCTTTGCCGTGGTGTATTCCGCCAAACCGGCTGTAAAAAGGTTCGGACTACAGGAAAGGCAGAGTTGTGCAAATGCTTCAGAAATGACTGAAGAGGAAGTGCGGAACTATAAGCTGAACAGAGCCGTTTTCAACATAAAAATATTGGGTTTGTTAATTTCAATCCCCGGATTGGTGCTGTTTATAATAAGCTTTAAAAATTAATGAGAGAACTGAATTTTAATAAATGGAGGATTCAACCATGGACGAACAACAAAACATAGCCAAGCAATATGATCCCAGTCAGGTAGAAGACAGGCTTTATGCACAATGGATGGAGCAGGGCTATTTCCATGCAGTGCCGGATAAAAACAAAAAGCCGTATACGATAGTAATCCCGCCTCCAAACATCACCGGTCAGCTTCATATGGGGCATGCACTGGACAACACTTTGCAGGATATACTGATCAGAACCAAGAGGATGCAGGGGTTCAGCGCACTGTGGCTGCCAGGTACCGACCACGCAAGCATAGCCACCGAGGCAAAAATAGTTGATGCCATGGCAAAGGAAGGCATTACAAAGGAAATGCTGGGTAGGGAAAAGTTTCTCGAAAGAGCCTGGGAATGGAAGAAGGTCTACGGGGGAAGGATAGTTGAACAGCTCAGGAAGCTGGGCAGCTCCTGCGACTGGGAGCGGGAACGCTTTACCATGGATGAGGGCCTTTCAAAGGCTGTACAGGAGGTATTCCTGAAGCTCTATGACAAAGGACTAATATACAAGGGCGAAAGAATAACCAACTGGTGCCCCAAGTGCAATACGTCCATTTCAGATATTGAGGTTGAGTATGAGGAGCAGGCCGGCCATTTCTGGCATATAAAGTATCAGGTAAAGGACAGCGGGGAATTTATCGTCGTGGCCACCACCCGACCTGAGACAATGCTTGGGGATACTGCTGTAGCGGTTAATCCCGAGGACGACAGGTATGCCCACCTGGTAGGAAAGACCCTGATACTGCCGCTGGTTAACAGGGAAATACCTGTAATAGCCGATTCCTATGTTGACAAGGAATTCGGCACAGGCTGCGTTAAGATAACACCGGCTCACGACCCCAATGACTATGAGGTAGGCCTGCGACATAACCTGCCCCAGATAAGGGTTATGGACGATAACGCAATAATGAATGAAAATGCCGGACAATATAAAGGTCTGGACAGGTATGAGGCCAGGAAGAAGATGGTTTTGGACCTGGAGCAGCAGGGCCGTATGTTGAAAATAGAAGGCCATACCCACAATGTTGGCACCTGCCAGAGGTGCAGGACCGTGGTTGAGCCCCTTATTTCAAAGCAGTGGTATGTGAGGATGAAGCCCCTGGCTGAGCCTGCCCTGGAGGTTGTAAGGGATGGGACCATTAAGTTTGTGCCTGAAAGGTTTTCCAAGATTTATTTCAACTGGATGGAAAATATTCAGGATTGGTGCATTTCCAGGCAGCTCTGGTGGGGACACAGAATTCCGGCTTACTACTGCCAGGAATGCGGGCATATGATGGTTCAGGACGATGGGCCCGATGTTTGCCCTAAGTGCGGCAGCACCAGAATAGAACAGGACCCCGACACTCTGGACACCTGGTTCAGCTCGGCACTGTGGCCCTTCTCAACTCTGGGCTGGCCTGAAAAAACCGCAGACCTTGAGTATTTCTACCCTACCGATGTATTGGTAACCGGCTACGATATAATATTCTTCTGGGTGGCAAGAATGATTTTCTCCGGTATGGAGCATATGAAGCAGGAACCCTTCAAGTATGTATTCATACATGGTATTGTAAGGGACCCACAGGGAAGGAAGATGAGCAAGTCTCTGGGCAACGGCATTGACCCGCTGGAGGTTATAGCCCAGTACGGTACGGACGCCCTGCGGTTTGCCCTGACCATAGGAAACTCCCCGGGAAATGATTTGAGATTTTCCACCGAGAAGGTTGAATCTTCAAGAAACTTTGCAAACAAGGTGTGGAATGCCTCCAGATTTGTGCTCATGAATTTTGATGAGAACCTGGATTTCAGCAAGGTTGACAAGAACAGGTTCACCGTTGCTGACAGGTGGATTCTCAGCAGGATAAACACCGTTACAAAAGAAGTGGCTGAAAACATTGACAAATTCGAGCTTGGTCTGGGGCTCCAGAAGGTTTATGATTTCATCTGGGAGGAGTTCTGCGACTGGTATATTGAAATGGTCAAGCCAAGGCTCTATGACAGGGAAAGCCAGGGAAGACTGGAGGCACAATATGTTCTGAACCTTGTACTGGGCAATGCCATGAAGCTTTTGCACCCCTACATGCCCTTCATTACTGAGGAAATATACACCCACCTCATAAACGACGGCAGAAGCATAATGGTTTCAGAGTGGCCTCAATACAGTGAAGAGCTGGATTTTGCCTCTGAGGAAGCAAAAATGAAGCTGATAATGGATGCCATCAGAAGCACCAGGAATATCCGTGCAGAAATGAATGTTCCGCCTTCAAAAAAGGCTAAAATGATATTTGTTACAACCGGGGAAGCTGAAAAAGCTACACTGCTGGAGGGAGCCTCCTTCTTCCAAAGGCTGGCGGGCGCCTCCGAGGTGGCGGTACAGACCGATAAGGCGGGTATTCCCGCAGATGCCGTAGGCACGGTTATTGCAGGGGCGGAAATATTTATCCCCCTGGATGAGCTTATAGACATAGAAAAGGAAATAGAGAGACTCACAAAGGAAAAGGCAAACCTGGAGGGCGAGCTCAAAAGGGTGGAAGGGAAGCTTGGAAATGAAGGCTTTGTAGCAAAAGCTCCTCCAAAGGTTATTGAGGAGGAAAAGGCAAAGCGGGAAAAGTACCTGGATATGTACCAGAAGGTTGCTGAAAGGCTGGAAGGCTTGAGGAAATAAAGGAATAAGGTAATGTAACCCTTTGGCACTCAATCAAATATAATGTATTAACGGATAAAATCCGGAGGAAGCTTTCTCCGGATTTTGTTTCTCCTAAAATATTTTATAAATTTAAATCAGTGACAGGGGTTTTTATTATGCCTGAATACAACCAGCCCGGATATCCTGACAATAACCGCTCCACAAGCCGGAACAGCTATAGAAGCCTTATAGTGGGCGTTGATGCCAGGGTTCCTCTTGACAACGGTACATATACCACTGGAATAAACTTTGACAACGCTGCAACAACACCATCCTTTACCACGGTTGAAAAGGAGCTTCATGACTTCCTGCCCTGGTATTCCTCCATACACAGAGGCAAGGGCTACAAATCCGTCATATCCACCGATACCTATGAGGCAGCCAGAGAGGTGGTGGGCCGCCATGTGGGTGCAGGGCCCTCCGCTGTGATAATACATACCAAGAATACCACAGAGGCAATAAATTTACTGGCCTGCACCATGAGCCAGAAAAAGGACGGCAAGGACGTAATAATATCCACCTGGATGGAGCATGCTGCAAACGATTTGCCCTGGAGGGACGGCTTTTTGGTAGAATATGTGGAAACAGACCAATTGGGAAGACTGGATCTGGATGATTATGAGGCAAAGCTTAAAAAGCATCGGGGCAGGATAAGACTGGTAACCGTCACCGGAGCTGCAAATGTCACCGGTTACCTGAATGACACAGGCACCCTGGCTGCCCTGGCACATAAATACGGCACGCTGATACATGTGGACGGCGCACAGCTTGTACCCCATGTGCCGGTGGATATGGGGCCGGAGGACAGTGAGCAGCACATAGATTTTCTCTCCTTTTCGGCTCACAAGCTATATGCCCCCTTTGGGAGCGGTGTGCTAATCGGCCCCAAATCAGAGTTTGAAACCGCAGTACCCTTTTGCAAAGGGGGCAGCGCAATACAACTGGTGACCCATGACCGCATCTGGTGGGAGGAGCCGCCGGTAAGATGTGAAGCGGGAACGCCAAATCTCATAGGCATCGTGGCTATGACAGCCGCTTTGAAAACCCTGGACAGAATAGGAATGCAGAATGCCTTCCTCCACGAAAAGAAACTTTTGGATTACGCCTATGGCAAGCTGTGCAACATTCCAGACATTCATCTCTATAGTCATCCTGACAAACAACAGTCCATAGGCGTAATTCCTTTTACCATAGAAGGGCTTCATCATTCGCTGGTTTCCGCCATCCTGTCCTATGAGGCTGGAATAGCAGTCAGAAACGGGTTTTTCTGTGCCCACCCATACTGTGAAAGGCTGTTGGGCTACAGCCCTGCCCAGATAGAGGAGATAGCCGACAGCAAAAAGCCTTTCCCCGGTCTGGTAAGGGCAAGCTTTGGAATATATAATACTTATGCTGAAATAGACAAATTTATAAACTTCATGCATATTGTTGTCAATAATAAAAAATACTTTAATAACAAATACAGCAGCTCAAGAGGCTTTTACAATATTAAAAATGAAGTGTAAAAATAATTGAAAATATGATAAACTATGGAGTAATACAAAAGGTTAAATGCGTTTTGGGCCAAAACCCTTCACCTGAAGCGGGGCCTAGGGCATGGAGGTAGAGATGGATTTCAGTTTTGTAAGAGTTGCGGCTGCGGTGCCTTTGCTAAAGGTCGCAAACTGTGAATATAATACAGGGGAAATAATAAAAATCTGCAAGGAGGCACAAAAGCAGAAGGTACAGTTTGTGGTATTCCCCGAACTGGCTGTTACGGCGTATTCCTGCGGAGACCTCTTCCTGCAGAAGGCACTTCAGGACGGGGCAATGAAAGGGCTTGAAACAATTCTCAGTGAAACAGCAGCTCTGGATTGTGTTATAATTATAGGTATGCCGCTGGTGGTGAACAACAGGCTGTACAACTGCGGAATAGCCATGAAATCGGGAAAGCTTTTGGGCGCAGTTCCAAAATCCTTTATACCCAATTACAGCGAATTTTACGAGAGAAGATGGTTTTGCTCCGGGCTGGACAAAAGGAATGAAACCATTAACCTGCTTGGAAACAATATCCCATTTGGTACGGATGTGCTGTTTGAGGCTGAAAACATGGGGGGACTGTGCTTTGGCATTGAAATATGCGAGGATCTGTGGGTGCCTGCGCCGCCCAGCAGTGCGCAGGCGGTAAACGGTGCCGTGCTGCTGTTCAACCTTTCCGCCAGCAACGAACTGGTGGGAAAGCATGAGTACAGGGAGAGCATGATAAACATGCAGTCCGCAAAGTGTGCCGCTGCATATGTGTATTCCTCTTCTGGGCCCAACGAGTCCACTACCGACCTTGTATTCGGCGGACATGCCCTCATAAGCGAATACGGTTCCCTGCTTTCTCAAAGCAGAAGGTTTTCCTTTGAGGAGCAGTTGATAGTGGGAGATGTGGATGTGGAAAGGCTTGTTAATGAAAGACTGAAAAATTCCGGCTTTACCCATGCTGCCAACGGCAGTTCCTTCAGAAAAGCCGCCTTTGACATAAAGGCTTTGGACACGGACAAGCTGCTGAGAAAGACGGATCCCCATCCCTTTGTACCCTCAAATCCTGAGGCGCGGAATGTGAGATGTGAGGAGATATTCAGCATTCAGACCTCCGGGCTGATGAAAAGGCTCAGGCATACGGGGCTGGATAAATGTGTCATAGGGATTTCGGGAGGCCTTGACTCCACACTGGCTCTGCTGGTTATTGCCAAGGCGTATGACAGCTTGGGGCTGGACAGGAAAAATATTCATGCCGTCACCATGCCGGGCTTTGGAACCTCCTCAAACACCCTTGGGAATTCTTTGGAGTTAATGCGGCTGATGGAGGTTACAACCTGTCAGATTGACATACGGGAGGCCTGTCTTAAGCATTTTGAAGATATAGGACACGATCCGGGCATTTATGACGTTACCTATGAAAATGTACAGGCCAGGGAGAGAACTCAGATATTGATGGACAAGGCCAATAAAATAGGAGGTCTGGTCATAGGAACGGGAGACCTTTCCGAGCTGGCCCTTGGCTGGTGCACCTACAACGGGGATCATATGTCCATGTATGCGGTGAATACGGGCGTACCCAAAACTCTTGTCAGGTATCTTGTGCAGTGGGCGGCGGATTACGTGTTTGAGAAGGAAACCAGAAAGGTGCTGCTGAGCATACTGGATACCCCCATAAGCCCTGAACTGCTTCCCACCGACGAGGCGGGAGAAATCACCCAGAAGACGGAAGACATTGTTGGCCCTTATGAGCTGCATGATTTCTTCCTGTACCATATGGTGAGATACGGGGCCGCACCGGCAAAAATATTGTTTTTGGCACGACAGGCCTTTGAGGGTAAATATGAAGAGGCTGTGCTAGTCAAATGGCTGAAGGCCTTCCTGCGAAGATTTTTCAGCCAGCAGTTCAAGCGCTCCTGTCTGCCGGACGGACCAAAGGTGGGTTCCATCAGCCTTTCCCCAAGAGGGGACTGGAGGATGCCCAGTGATGCGGACGCAAGTGGCTGGCTGGTAGACCTGGACTGAGATACAGGCTCAAAGCTTCATCAGCAATACAGGCTTAAAGCTTTATAAAGCCAATTACGGTTAAAACCTTGGATTTTAAGGCGAATACCATGGACATTTAGCCCGTAGTAATTGACTGTTGCAAATAAATGAAGAACGTGGAGGATGAATTCTATGCAAAAACGGTGGGTCAAGTTGGTTGCTATCATACTTGCAGTGGTGTTTATACTTACCTCTGTAGTTTCCGTGGGGCTTTCCATTTTCGGGGGAATGTGACTAAGGCATAATGCTGATTATTTCCCGCGGATATAAGTATAAAAAAAATAATTTAAAGCAAGTAAAATTAGTTATTTTTACCCATTTAAGACTAAGGCTTTTTATATTAAAATTATTATATAATTTATTTATTATCTGAAATATTATATATTTAATATTAGTTGATTTTTGTTTTACTTTTTTATTTATTTTTATTTTTTTTTGCTGTTACCTTATTTTTTACAAGGGTGTGGATTTTTTGTTTGATGCTTTTGTTACAAACCTCAAAAGTGTAATTGATTTTATATCTGTATACATCCCTTTCAAGGAGCCATTGGAGGCGCTTAGATCACTGGTTGATATAAGCATAGTTTCCTTTCTGACTTTCAAGCTTATACAGCTTGTAAAGGAGACTAGAGCCTGGCAGCTTGTAAAGGGTATCGTTGTCATACTCATAACTGCCATGCTCAGTCAGGCCCTGGAGCTTCGGACACTGGCATACATCCTGAACAAGACCATAGAGCTTGCGGGATTTGCCCTGGTAGTGGTTTTTCAGCCCGAGCTGAGAAGAGGTCTTGAACAGATAGGCAGAAGTAATTTTAAGGATTTCTTCAAATTTGACGAAAAAGACGATGTTATAAATACAACCTTTACAATTGAAGAGATAGTAAAGTCAGCTACAGAGCTTTCTCGAACCATGACGGGGGCTCTGATTGTCGTTGAAAGAGAAACCAAGCTGGGTGAAATCATAAATACCGGTACAAGACTGGATTCAAGTGTAAGTGCCGAGTTGATCATAAACATATTTACCCCCAATACTCCGCTGCATGACGGAGCTCTTATACTGCGGGACAACAAATTGAAGTCTGCCGCATGTTTTCTCCCCCTGACCGACAATCCGAACCTGAGCAAGGAGCTTGGAACGAGACACAGAGCCGCCCTGGGCATTACGGAGGTTTCCGATTGCATTGCCGTGGTGGTCTCAGAAGAAACCGGCAAGATATCCTATGCTCTTAATGGAGGCTTATCCAGAAATCTGACACCTGATATATTAAGAAAGGCGCTTAACAAAAATTTGCTGGAGAAGAAAACTGTCAACAAGAAGTTGACGCTTTGGAAGGGGAAATCAAAGTGAAAGAATTCTTTAAGAAGGATTTGACTTTAAAAATATTTTCAATAGTTTTTGCAATCTTTCTTTGGTTTACCATAAATCCTGTCAAGACAAATTATTATACTGTTCCTCTGACCATCATCAATGAAGAGAGCCTGAGGGCAAAAGGCATCGTACTGAACACCAAGGCCTTCCCGGAAAAGTATGTGACCATTTCGGTACGTGACAGGGTGGATGTGCTGGACCGCATAAAGGATAATGATTTTGAGGTCACTCTTGACCTGTCCAAGGTAAAGAGTGTGGAGGACAAGGTTATTTCCATTGACACGCCCGTATATCTGGGACGTGAAAATATAAGCCAGACAAATATGGAGCTGAAGCCCAAATCAGTCACCCTTGACCTGGGCAAGATTGAAGAGAATCCCTTCATAGTGCAGGTGGAAACCTCCGGTAAGCTTCCTGCAGACTATGAGATCATATCAAAAACAGCGACACCTGATACTGTTTCCATACAGGCACTTGACTCGGTCATAAATTCTGTGGGCTCTGTAAAGGCCTATGTGGATGTGACGGGACTGAATAAAACCCTTGAAGTCAAAAAGGAATGCAAGGTATATGATAAAAAGGGTGTGGAAATGACTGAACTCAGTAAGAAGTTTTCAGTAGACATAAAGATTGAGGTGGGCAGGAGGATTCCCATAGTCCCCATAATTTCCGGCAATCCCGAGGAGAACTATATCGAAGGGGAATATTCGGTTAAGCCTGAGAACATACTCATTGCAGGTGACCACACCATATTGCAGAAGGTAAATGAAGTCAAGACCGCCCCTGTCAGCCTGGACAATATGACAAAGTCCTTTACAACACCTGCGCTGCTGCAGCTGCCCGAGGGGGTCAGGCTGGTGAATTCCACCAGAGAGGTAAATGTAACGGTTGAAATACTCCCCCTGGCGGAACGCTCCATAGATATTCCCGCTGACAGCATTTCCATAGAGGGCAGGAAAACTGAGGACGCCACGCTGAATTATGAGCTTTCCTCGCCGGTCACCGTGAAGCTGAAGGGCAGGCTGGAGGACGTAAACACTGTGTCGTATACACAGTTAATGGCTACAATAGATGTTAACGGACTTGATGAAGGAACTCACAATGTGCCTTTGCAAATAACCCTGCCGGGCAACATAACCCAGTCGGAAGAGGTACGGGTACATGTGAAGATAACCAAAGGCGGCGACTAGCCGGTGGAAAGGGTATAGCCGTTTATTACTACGATCTGTTAAAAGGAATTGATAAATGAAACTGTTGATATCAAACATAATTGCCGGTCTGGATACTTCTCAGGAGGAGCTTTTACAGCAGACGGCAAATAAGCTCAGAATCAAGCTTGAAAATATTAGTGACTTCAAAATAGTAAAGCAATCCATAGATGCCAGGAAAAAACCTGGCATACGTCTTGTTTACTCGGTTTCCTGTCAGGTGGACCACAGTGCCCGCATAGCCGGAGCAGGTGATGTCAAGATACTTGAGGAGCTTGAGGAAGAGGCAATATTGCCTGGCAGCAAGCCTGTTGACGGAAGACCGCTGGTCATCGGGACAGGTCCCGCCGGGCTTTTTTGCGGTCTTGTCCTGGCTCAGTACGGCTACAGGCCCATTGTCTTAGAACGCGGACAGCAGGTGGAGGAGCGCTCAAGAACAGTGGAAGACTGCTGGAAGACCGGCAGACTGAATACCGAAACAAATGTACAGTTCGGAGAAGGCGGAGCGGGAACCTTTTCGGATGGGAAGCTCACTACCAGAATCAATGACAGAAGATGCGAAAAGGTGTTGGAGGAATTCCGCAGCTTCGGTGCACCTGAAGAAATCAGCTATAAGGCCAAGCCCCACATAGGCACCGACAATCTTAAAAGGGTTGTGGCCAACATGAGGAAGGAAATCGAGAGATTGGGAGGCACCGTGCACTTCAACACAAAAGCCGCTGACCTGATTATCAGAAACGGCAGGATATGCGGAGTGACCACAGGCTCCGGCGAGACCATAGAGACCAATGTGGCGGTGCTGGCCATAGGCCACAGTGCCAGGGATACCTTCCAGATGCTCTATGACAGGGGAGTTCCCTTCCAGCAGAAGCCCTTTTCCATAGGCGTACGCATAGAGCATCCCCAGGAGCTGATAGATTATGCCCAATATGGGACGGCAAGCGGGCACCCCGCTCTGGGCGCCGCCGACTATCAGCTTTTTCAGAAGGGAACCCAGCGGACGGCCTACTCCTTTTGCATGTGCCCCGGGGGCATAGTGGTGGCAGCTGCCTCAGAGCCCCAATCCATAGTGACCAACGGCATGAGCGAATTCAGCCGCAGCAGGGAGAATGCCAACAGTGCCCTGGTGGTTTCGGTAGGCCCTGGGGATTTTGCCACGCAGCATCCTCTGGGAGGAATCGAATTTCAGAGGAAATGGGAGCGGCTGGCCTATGCAGCAGGCGGCTCAAGCAACAGTGCTCCCGTACAGCGGCTGGAGGACTTTTTGGAGGGCAGAGCCGGTGGCCTGGGCAGTGTCAGGCCCAGCTACACGGGTGAAACCCGCTGTGCGGACATCAACCTGTGTCTGCCGCCTTATGTGACAGACTGCATGAAGCAGGCCATTCCTTATTTTGACAGGAAATTAAAGGGCTTTGGGCTCAAGGATGCCCTGCTGACAGGAGTGGAGACCAGAACCTCATCCCCTGTGAGGATTCCCAGGAACGAGCTGCTGGAATGCATTGGCATTGAGGGGCTTTACCCCTGCGGAGAGGGTGCGGGCTATGCGGGAGGCATAGTCAGTGCGGCGGTTGACGGAATAAAAGTGGCAGAGCAGATAGTCAGAACCTACCGGCGGTGAAATTTACCGTTTTATGATAATTAACAAAATTTATAACCATGGAGGGAAATGTAATGGGAAACTTATTTGGAACAGATGGAGTAAGAGGTGTTGCAAACCTTGAACTGACTCCCAAGCTTGCTTACCAGCTGGGTCAGGCAGGAGCTTATGTGCTGACGGGTGAAACCAAGCATACGCCTAAGATTCTGGTGGGAATGGATACCAGGATATCAGGGGATATGCTGGAGGCAGCCCTCATATCGGGTATCTGCTCAGTAGGTGCACAGGTTGTGAGCCTGGGCGTGATACCCACTCCGGCGATTGCATACCTGACAAGGCTGTATGACGCTGACGCGGGAGTGGTTATTTCGGCTTCCCACAACCCTTTTGAATATAACGGCATAAAGTTCTTCAATTCAAACGGCTACAAGCTGCCCGATGCAATTGAGGACAAAATAGAAGAGCTTATTTCAAGCGGCGGAGATGAGCTGCCAAAGCCCATAGGCCAGAATATAGGCTTCAAGATGTATAAGGAGACAGCGCTTGAGGATTATGTGAGCTTTGTTAAAGGCACAATCACAGGAGACTTGGAAGGCGTAAACGTGGCAATAGACTGTGCCAACGGAGCTTCCTTCCAGGCTGCCCCAATGGCCCTGTATGAATTAAAGGCAAATGTGAACGTCATAAACAACGAGCCGGACGGAATAAATATTAATGCGGGCTGCGGCTCCACACATATGAAACAGCTGCAGGACTATGTGAGGGAAATAAAGGCTGATATTGGCCTGGCCTTTGACGGAGATGCCGACAGGGTGCTTGCGGTTGATGAAAACGGCAATATGATAGACGGAGACCAGATAATGGCAATAATCGGCCTTCATCTGAAGGAGCAGGGCAAGCTGGCCCACAATACCGTGGTTGCCACTGTTATGAGCAATATGGGTCTGGACATCATGGCCAAAGGTAACGGCCTTGTTATTGAAAAAACCAAGGTAGGCGACAGATATGTGCTGGAGGAAATGCTGAACAAGGGATATATGCTGGGGGGCGAGCAGTCGGGCCACATTATTTTCCTGGAGCACAATACCACCGGTGACGGGCTGCTGACGGCGGTGCAGCTGCTGAAGGTAATGAAGGATTCCGGCAAGAAGCTGTCCGAACTGGCAGGTGTTATGCAGGTACTGCCCCAGGTGCTTATTAATGCAAAGGTAACCAATGAGAAGAAATACAAGTATCTTGAGGACGAGGTAATAAAGAAAATGTGCCAGGAGCTTGAGGAGGAATTCCAGGGAGAGGGCAGAGTGCTCATAAGGCCTTCCGGAACCGAACCTCTGGTAAGGGTAATGATAGAAGGCAAGGACAAGGAAAGCATAACCAGAAGGGCAAAGGAGCTGGTGAGGGTCATAGAAGGAAGGCTGTCATAAGCAATAGCATATCAGCAGGCTCTGCTGTGGGCGTAACGCTATTGTTCCAGTTAACAACCAGAGCCAGCATAATCCTACAGCGAAAACAAGCGTGACATCTGCCAGATTAGCAATTCCATCCATTATTTTTACTTTCATAACCGATAACGGAACGGGAGCCCGTCATTGCCGTGGTATTGCAGGCCTTAGACTTCTCTCATAAAATACAATCAATCCATATGAGCCTAAACTTTTTATAGAAATTAGACTGTTTTTTCATATGTGCGGTAACTTCATCTAAAAACCCGGATACCTTGAGCCGGCCGCCATCGTCAATGCCGCGGCCGCTGAATATTGCTGCCCTCTGTACATTGACTACATCGTAATACCCATCGCTGAGCTTCCTGCCAAATTTTTCGCTTACCTCCGGGAGAAGATCGCAGAGAGAACCGTTTTTGTATACGATGTCCGCATGAGCCAGGAGGCGGATTAGCCAATTTGTCATGTGGCTGACTGCTTCTGCGTTGTCGCGAACGGACCATAGCTGTTTGAGTTTATGCTTTTTCACCGCCCTGCGTATGAAAAGGCATAAGAATCCGAAAAGAGGCAGCAGGAGGGTTGCAAGAAAGAACCATAACAAAACTTGTACCTGTCCCATCGGTTCTTTCTCTGGCGGGATATCTTCATTGTGCTGATTGCCGGTATCCTGAATTTGCGGCGGGACAGTCGGCAAATTTGTCTCGAAAGGGACAAACCCCACACCGTCACGATAGATTTCTGCCCACGCATGGGAATTTGTGGTATTTAAGCTGATGCCGTCAGCACCGGAGTCACTTTTCATAAAGACATATCCCTCTACATACCTGGCTGGGACGCCCAGATAACGGAAGATCAGCGTTGCCGCCGTTGCAAAATGCACGCTATTTCCTTCTCTTGCCTCTTCAAGAAAATATGTAAGGAAATCCCCCGATTTGTAGGTGGCTTTCGACCCGCTCACATAGGCAAGGTTGCTGAGATATGTGTTCACCACCAACTGCGCGTCGGAGAAGGAAATTTTTCCTTGCGGCAAATCAAGACCCTGCAGAAGTTTTCCGATAGTGGTGTACGCTTCCTCCGGTATGTCAAGGTAGGTGTCGTAGACATGCTCACGGTAGGCATTCTCACTCGTGAGATAATACGCCACTTTAGCGTCGCCGCGTTGGTACGCTGCCGCCAGA
The DNA here is from genome assembly GCA_023400235.1 of Bacillota bacterium. Lineage (GTDB taxonomy): Bacteria > Bacillota > Clostridia > Acetivibrionales > DSM-1351 > Ruminiclostridium. The sequence continues at coordinate 23,950 of JAEXFI010000052.1, read as the reverse complement.
TTCCCGTACAGGCTCTCATAATCCGAGACATGCGTGTCTGGCACAGAGATGCTATAGTGCCTTTGACCGCGTAAGCCCTTCGATAAGATGTTTGTATCACCGATGCGATTCTCGTCGGCATCGTCAAAAAAAGTCTCGTAAGCTGTGTACATGTACCTGGCGCTCGCCTCCGTATTTTCAATGGGCATCCTGACAGTTGTTGAGTTTATCCCCAGGACATCTGTGAGCAGGGCATGCTGATACTGCCCGTAAAATCCCCGGTTGTGCAGCCAGGAGAACAGCGTCGCATACTTTGCCCTTCGGTCAGGTGGAAGCTCCGTCCAGCCATCCCCGATATAAATTTCACCGACAAAGCCGCGAAGATAGTAAGCATTGCCGCCAGACAAGGACCCTTTGGAGCCGGTCCAAGACATTGCATCTGAGAGTTTAGAAAAGTTCCCCTCTGGAAGCGAGTGGTCACTTCCGTCATAACGGATAGCGTGTATTGCCCTCACCGCGGACAGCCGCGCACTGTCCGCGTCACCTGCACGCATGAACATTGGCGGAACAGCGGAGATCAACGTCAATACCACCGCAAAGACAAACAGCCAAGGGGAGATGTAGCCTTTGAACATTCCTGTTAAAACCGCCGTGGAGACGGAGAACACCATGACCCCGAGCAACGGCAGCGGCGCCTTAAGAAACAACGCCGATGCCCAAAGCATCGCGGCAAGTAAGCAGTAGGGAATACGCCAACCCTTGCCACCGCTCACCGTTCGTCCGCAGAGAGACCCTAACAAAACCGACAGAAGGATAAGAAACAGCGTGACACAAAGTGTCTGATCCAACTTATCATCCACATCGTAGCGAGGCATGATTCGTCCGAGATAGCTCTCAAATGTTAAAAAGGACTGATTCAATGCGAGGTTTAATCCGTTTGAAACAAATCGCATCGCCACGATGGACAGCACCACCGGAACGCACGCAGCTGCGACAGACGCGAACCTCCATTTTCTTACGCTCCCGCAACTTGCAGCGACGTAGGCAAGACCGATTATTAGCGGAATTGCCGGCTTTGTTTTCTGACCGGATAGACCCAGGACGCTCCACAGACAGTCGAAGAGTCCGAAAAACATAAGAATACCCGTCAGATAAGTAACAAGACTGTACTTTTTCCGTGTATCCCGCACGGTCATGGAAAAGCCGGTGCACTGTGTTTTCATTCATATACCTCCTGCATTACGCAACCTACCTGTGTTACTGCTTTAATAGCAGTTTGAAAGTGTTTTTATTTTCAAACTTCCTCTTAGATTGTTATATCTCTCAAAACACTGGCATAATTGTCAGGCGAGAAGATGAAAGACCTGTATTCCTCCGGCTCGTTTCCCGTACCGCATAAAAACGCCGTGATTCTGCCTACGCTTTCCAACTGGGCAAGCTCTTTCGGAAACCCACCGGAGAAGTATGCCACCAGGGGATACCGCCTCCCGTTGAGCAGGGACAGAAACTCTGGAATCAAGGACTTTCCGTCGGCGCCGTCGGCGCAGAGAACGCCTGACACTACGTCGAAGACATCTTCTTTTTCGCTGACGTCCTTTAAGATTACATCGCCCATCTCTCCGTTTTTCCAAATAACTTCATAAGAAACGCCCTCTTCGTTTAATTCCACACAGAGGGAAATGAGCGCCTCGGCTAAAGTGTCCGTGACCTCCGGCGTATCCGTTTCAAGCTGTCCGCTGTCCCACACGATGAGCAGAGCCTGTTCAAGCTCCTGCGAAGGGTCCGTGACAATATACCGCCCGAATTTCTGTGTCAGTTTCCAATGTATCTGTTTCGGACTGTCGCCCTCGGCATAATCCCGAATTTGAAACGGCTCCGTTCTGTCCTGCCCCTTTCTCGGCACAGAGAACATCTCCCTGCCTTCTAGCGTCGTGCCGCCTGAAAGCTTCACGCGAAGCGGAAAAATCTCCGGCGGCACGATGCACTTCTTCTTGAGCGGAAATGTCTTGCGTATACCGCGCAGACCAAGGAAGTCATAGACATGAAACGAATCAGCCGTGAACACAAACTGCCCGCAATGGCTTGTCTCGAACACAAACGCAAGCTCGGTTTTGCCCAGGAAAGGCACGGAGGCGGTGATCGGACCAAATCTGCCCTCGCACCCTGTCAACGTGTTTTTTATGAAGAGTGTCAGTTCTACGCGCGAAGACGGCACGAAGGACCTGTTGTCCACCGTCAGCGCGCAATGCGTTTGGCTGCCCTTGTAAATCTCCGCCGGGATAGACAGGAAAACACTTGTCCCACGGGCAGATATGGCACCGAGAACAAGCGAAGCTATGGGCAGCAAAATCGCCGCCAATAGAAGCATGAGGGCCGCATCCGTGCGCGTAAACGTGTAGAGCACAGCAAATGCCATAACGCACAAGATACATATTATTCGTCTGCTCATTGGTCTACGCATTTTTGAACTCCCGCAGGACCGGCATCTTCACACAGGTTAGGATTTCGTCCACGATTTTGTACGCATCCATCTCATTGAACCGTGCCTTGGAATTAAGCATCAGCCGATGCCCGAATACATCCGACGCCATCGCTGCTACATCCTCCGGTATGACATAATCCCGCCTTGACAGATACGCTTTCGCCCTGACGATCCTGCCCAGGGCAAGAGCGCCACGGGGACTGACACCCACGCTGACCAACGGATGCGTTCTCGTAGCCTCCGCCAGTGCAGTAATATACTCGTAAATTACCTTCTCGGTATGTATGTTGTTCACCTGGGCAATAGCGGTGGTCAGCATCCCCCGTGTCATTATGCGATTTATCGTATTAAGAGGGTTTGTCCTTGCTCTGTCCTGCAAGATATTCACCTGACTGTCAAAATCCGGGTAGCCCATGCTAATACGGATTATGAACCGGTCAAGCTGTGAGTCTGGAAGCATTAACGTCCCCGCTGACCCATAAGGGTTTTGGGTCGCCAAAACAATAAAAGGGGCGGGCAGCGGATGGGTTATCCCATCCACTGTTACGCTGTTCTCCTCCATCGCTTCTAAAAGCGCGGATTGGGTCTTACTGGATGTACGGTTAATTTCGTCCGCCAGCAGAATATTCGTCATAATCGCGCCGGGCCTGTATAAAAACTCACCCGTGGCCTTATCCGGCATCGAAGCCCCGATTACGTCAGACGGCACTGTGTCTGATGTGAACTGTACGCGCTTTGTCTCTAAATCCATTGCGCGGGCAAATGCAAGCGCCAGCGTCGTCTTTCCTACACCGGGCACATCCTCTAAAAGGATGTGCCCGGATGCCAGTATCGACATCAGCACCTTGGAAAGAACCTCGTCCTTGCCGACGACGGCTTTCTTAATTTCTGTTAAAACCTGCTCTGTTTGTTTTCTCATCCCTGTTACCTCCCAGGACGTCTTAAGAATTTAATGAGGTAGAAACCGCCGAAAGCTGCCACCACGACACCGATTACAATGCCCATCATGCCCGCCGGCGGAATGCCCTTTGAAGTTCCGCGCGTGACTTTCTCTTCCTTGGCTTCAATGCTTTCCTCATGGGGTTCCGAAACGGCGGATTCTTCTGACTGGGTCTCCTTTTCTGTCGAAGTTTCGTCTAGCAGTGTTTCATCCGCATCGGGCGTCTCGAAGTTTATCTTCGCGGCATCCTCAGTTTGAGATGCGCTGGTAATTGGTCTGGAAGTGGGAGCCTCATCGGCCGTCACAGGCTGTACGGCAGGCGGTATGGACTGTGTGGAACCAACTGCCAGCTCCATGGCTTTATCACTGTTGTCATTGTCTGTGCTGTTATCGCTGCTCGTACTGCTATCGCCGGTCAAGCTGCTGTCACCGGTCGTGCTACTGCCGCTGCCATTTCCGTTGCCGCCGTCATTGCTGTCGTTCTCATTATCATCACCAGAAGATGGTGGATCGACTTTCGTCAGTCTGCCAGCGTCTATCTCCGCCTGATCCTTCATGCTGTTAATCTTAGTGGTCGTGTTGCCGGTCGTTTCTTTCATATTTGACTCTCCGCTGCCAAGGATGGACGATATGCTGCCCATGTTCCCGCTCACGGTTCCGTTGTTCTCGTTGTCCGTCGCCGAACCGAACCACCCTGCGTCACCCCAGCTGGGTACATAACCCAGATTAACGTTTCCTGCAATACCTCCGACACTCACGGTTGCACCAATGCTCTCATTTGTGCCGTTGAATGTAGAGATGATGTTTCCGTTGTTAACACATTTGCTGATCACCAGGTCCACCGCATAACCAGAGGCTGTTCTTCCGAGAATTCCGCCCAGATTGTTTGTTGTGCCGCTGACGGTTCCAGAGTTTACACATTCGCTTATCTCAATCCCGCTGACTTCATCGCTGCTATTTGCACCGCTATTGGCGTTTGTACTGTTTACATATCCGACGATACCACCCGCGCAATATGTACTTGTATAATTACTGGAAGCCGGAGTATTGGAAGTAACCGCTCCTGTATTGCTGCAGCCTGCTATAACAATATTGTGGTTGGCACTTGATAAATTCACTAGACCAATAAGTCCGCCGATCTGGCTTCCACCCGTGACAGCGCCGCTGTTGACACATTTGTTTATCGTGCTGTCTCCACCGATAGAACCGGCGATGCCGCCAACCACTCCGTTCGTCGAGGTGGCTTTTTGCGTAATTGTTCCGCCGTTTGTGCAGTTCGTCATCCTGATATCACTGCCGTTTGCCACAATACCGCCGACCACTGATGCGCCCGGCGCGGTAATTGTCGCTTTGTTATTGCAATTTTCAATAGTTAAAATGCCCTGATTGTTTACATTGGTTGCGACAATGCCTGCGACCGCGCCGGTACTTGGCAGATTGATGGAGCCGGCTATAGTCAGGTTTTTGATCGTCGCACCCATTGTGTAGTTGAAAAAACCGAAGAAACTATTCGGCGTACCTGTCACGTTCAACGTGACAGTATGATTGTTTCCATCGAATACGCCCTTGTAATATGCCGTGGCTGGAGTATTCATGCCGATTCCGTAGAAGCTCTCGCCGGACATATCAATGTCATTCATCAGCTTGGCGTTCATTCGGCTGTAATCGACCGCCCGGAGAAGTGACTCGTTTGCCTCATTTGCTGTGTTTGAGTTCACTTTTCGGGCAAACCACAGAATATCGGCGGGTGTTTTAAGCATCCAGACTCCGTCCTCATCCTGCTCAGGCTCGCCCGGGGTGTCGTAGACATATCTGCCGATTGCATTGCTGGTCCTTGCGGTAACAATGATAAAAAGGCTGGGGTCGCTGACGCTCGTTGCGCCCAACGCATCCTCACCCGCGGCGGTGGATATATAGCAGTTGCCGCTGTATTTCGCCGGAGTAACGGAAGCTGCACCGGCGATGCCCTTTTCCGTTACGGCACCAAGGTTTAAATTGTTGGCAATCCACGCGCTTGCGGAGGCAATTTCGCCTGCGATGCCGCCCGCCGCACCGGCGGGGGCTGTGATCGTCCCTTTATCAACCCAGCAGGAGTCCACCGTGGTCCCGCCTGTGACATAGCCCACGATACCGCCTGCCCTGGCTGAGCCGTTGATGCTTCCTGTGCTGGCGCAGTTATCCAACGTAGCGCCCGTCGCCAGACCGGCGATGCCGCCCGCGTTTGCACCGTCGATATTTCCTCCGTCCACATCCATATATTCTCCGGACGCGTATTTGACGTCCGCGTTTCTGTTCTGCTTCAACATGCCGCCGTTCGTACTGCCGGCGATACCACCCGTATTACCGCTTCCCGACACCGCGCCGGTATTGGATGAAAGGTAGATGGTGTTATAATTAGTGACATTTCCGGCTTCTCCGGAAAACAGGCCGGCAATGCCTCCGGTGTTCGTTCCGCCGGACACCGCGCCGATGTTTTTGCAATTTCCCAAGGCATACTGGTAGCTGGTAACAGTATCCGCGTACTTGGAGTTACTCGCACTTCCGGCGATGCCGCCCACATTGCCGGTAACGCCCATGGCCGTGATGTTTACATTGCTCGTGATACCGGACATACTTCCGCCGTTTGAGATCCCCACCACGCCGCCGATGTTCACCGTGCCGGTGACACCGGTGACGGTGATGGTTCCGTTTACCGTCATGTTTCTGACGAGTCCGCCTTCGCCGAGGTACCTGACCACACCGCCGAACACTGGATTCGTTCCGGAGTTGATGGCACTGGAAATGTTAATGATACCGCCCGATAGTTCTCCGACAAAGGGGTGTTCCGGCGTACCGATGCCCGCGAAATCGCTGGGCAGCGTAATGGTTCCTGACACGGCCCCTTTAATCATGTTCAGGCCGTCGTTGTTGACAGCGTTCGCGAAGACCTTAAAATCATTCTCGCTGGAGATGGTGTAAGCGACACCGTCCGTACTAAGCTCCAACTGTTTGACCGTGGTAATCGTCCCCGGGGTAGGGCCTGCGATGGCCACCAACCCTGCCTTCTCAGCCGCCTGAATTTTAGACAGACCGAAATAGAGGGTTGTGAGTTCCGGACCGGTTGCAACCGCCCGAACCGATGGGGCGGTAAACAATACCATCCGATTGCCGTTCAAAGTGGTTATTACCGTTACGGGGCTGTTTGTGACCGCCGCTGTTGCCTTTGGCTTGAACACCAGCTTAAATGTTAGGGTTTCTCCCGGGTTTATGAGTTTTGTTCCATTGCTTTCCACATAGATTTGCCGGGTCGATGGCTGCCAGGTATAGCTGGTATCGGTATATTCTGATTCGAGAAAACCCACCGTCAGCCCGTATTCAGCGTTTCTCGCCTTTGTAGCCGCTTCGTCGAGCATAAAATAGTAGCCGTAATAGCTGATCGCCGTCGAGAAACCGTACAGTGCTTTGCCGTCAGGCGGTGTGATAGTGGCGGTCATCTCAATATCCGGCGATCCCGGTCCGGCTATACCGATCACATTTGCCTTTTTTTCTTCGTCTTCCTTCCCATTTCCAAACTCGACTGCCGCGCTGTACGCGCCTGTAACCGGAAATCCGGGATAAGAGTAGATGGAATTAACGACATCCACCTTTCCGTCCGTTTCCGCTTGTACAATCTTCGCATTCCATACGAGGGAATCGTTTCCCTCGTATAACGCAGACGCAAGGACGGAAGGATCTGTAAACACACAGCCGATGAGTTCGCTGTATAAGGGTGTGTTCGTCGCAATCATGTTTGTGACCTTAAACCGGAGAACAATGTCCCGAGACTGCCCCGCCTCAATAATTTTGGTCTCTCCGTCACTGTCGGCGCTTACGCGTATAACTCCGTCCTTGATTAAGGTTTCATGTACCTGTGGTATGCCGGGGTTATCCGTTTCCCACGCACTTGTATCCAACACGAGGAACCCGTTTGTTCCACTATACTGGACATGGGTCACAAAACCATAGACATCCTGGTCCGAGGTAATGGTAAGCTTCGTTTTGACGCTCTCGCCCACTTTTCTGCCCACGTTTGACCCGTCGATTGCAGTAAGTGCAATGCTGGCCTTCGGAGTCGCACGAAGGCGGCACCACACCTGGGACGCATACCGGACCGTCTTCTCAAGAATTCCCTCCGATACGCTGTTTGCCGCCAAAAACGCTCCGGTCTGATCCCGCAGGTCGGCCAGTCGGAGGTCAGGGGAAGCCAGCAGTTGCAAGCGATTGTTCTGTGTGCTCCCTCCGAATATCATATTCGTGCTATTCATAGTCATGTTCGGAAACTTAAATTTCAGCGTAATTAAAAAGGGCTCGTCTTTTTTTAAAAACATATCCTGCCCGTTGCTGTCATGACTCAACCAGATATATGTGCTTGCGCCCGATTGGGTTACAGCCTTATCCACGTTCGGATTATCGCCAACAAAGCTGTCGTCGATAAATTGCACCACATTAGAATCGTACTGCAGACCGGTGGCAAAACCATAGGCACCTCCTCCGGTCGCGGTAATCTCAAGCTTTAGAGTAATCGTCTCGCCGGGCTTTGCGTAAAGCTCCTTACCAGAGTCGATCGGAGTGCCTCCGGAAGTTGAAACAGACAGTACGGAGGTCACCCCGGTCGCGGGGCCAGACACGACGGTAATCTCGCAGGAAGCAGTGAAGTTTTGGTCCACAGTGGTGGCGACGATGTTCACCGTACCGGCGGATATACCAGTTACCAGCCCGGATACGCTGACGGTGGCAACGTCTTCGTTTTCCGATCTCCATATAACACTCTCATTCGAGGCATCGTCCGGAGCAACCGTAGCCTCGAGCTGGACCGTACCGCCGACGCGCGCAAATTCAGTTTCTTTATTCAGCGAGAGGCCAGTCACATCGATCTTGTCTGTCGTCTTTTCAAAAATGGTGTCTGCATAGTTCCATTTTTCGGTACTGTCTTCATACAGAAGCAGGGAAAATTCGTAGGTTGTCGCACTCTTCAGATTTTCAATCGTTATTGTAGTACCGCTAGTCGCACCGTCTTGGCTTAAATTCCACTCGGTTGTTCCCTTCACGCGGTACAGACCCCAAATTGTTCCAATTGAGTTGTGCTCGTACATATAATCCAGCACTGCCTCACTGCCGTTGACTGTCACATTTGTAAGTACCGGCAAGGCTATGGAATCCGTAAATTGAGCGGTAACTGTTACGTCGGCCTCCTGCATCGAAAAGCTGCCCATGTTATTGGAAACCGGTATCACCACAGCCGCTCCACCATCCGGCGTGTATTTTAGGCTGCCGTCAACAAGGCGTTTACCCGTGTCAGGTATCACGGTGACCGTAACCGCTGCACCAGTGGATACAGTAACAGCTGCACCAGTGACCACCGTTGCCTCAGAACCAGTACCCATCGTACTTCTAAGCTCCAATATACCTCCGGTTATCCCATTTTCCACTGTCGCAGTGTATGTATTATCACCCTCTGCCGCAAAGGTCACAATCTGAAACACCGGCGCGAATAACATGCTTAGTGCCAGAAACAGGCATAACATTTTTCTGGCATCTTTTTTAATTGTGCTCACCATATTACTTTCCCTCCATTTGTTAAAGCCCCATATCCCATGATTTCACTGGGCTTTGCTTTCGCATCTATATAAATTTCTCTCCATTATGGCAAAATATAATTGTCAACTAAAATCACGCTCATTACAATGGAGGAGAATTTATGTCTCTTGCATCCAATGGATAGCCGATTATATCAAACCTGCAGGTATCCCGGGCTCTCCTTCGGCATAAGCCACTTTTACAGGAAGCATTAGGGCTAATGTAAGCAACAGACAAATAATCACGGTTAACCGTTTGCTTCTTTTCATGAATGCTCTCTAGTTCATTAACAGCAACAGCATCTCAGATCCTCATCGTTATACTTTACATATATGTTTAATATATTAAATATTATTAATATAGCTTGATTACGGCTTATAGCATTCCGAGATCCTGCTGACCAAATGCTCCCCTTAAGCTGAATATATATACCAATATAAAGTGTATTTATATGTTATAATTTGTTATGATATGTATCAAGAGATTTCATTATATTAAAACATATTCTATCACGCTTTGCAACTTATTGTTACGTTATATAATGTTTAGCACATTCTATCACTGCATAATTTGGATTACAATGCATGTATTTGTATATTTTAGGTGTCATAAACCCAATATTTTTATACATATAGAACAATACAAAACTCAAAATATCATCGAGGAATCCCTCGGTGCAGAGGATACTGATGATGACGGAGAAGGTAATGGCAGGAAAGAAACTCAATGTAAATTCATTGATTGACAAAGTGTACCACCCAACGAATCTGGGAACGGTATGGAAGAAAGTGAAGGCCAATGGAGGAGCCGGGGGAAGCGACGGGATATATATGGGCAAGTTTGATTACACCTAAATATATATTGCACGTTCCACTATAATACAGGCTTCAGCTGCGCATCCCTTTTCCTTCCATGTTTGGGAGTGCGTTTTGCCTGTAAAATTAAAATAAATAAATATAAATAAATTGTTAAATGTGTTGCATTTTAATGGCAGTTACAATATATTATAATATGTAGACTTGAAATAAACTGGATCGGACTTGGAGGTGGGAGAAAGCCCAGGGTTAAAAGTGAATTAAAAAGGCGCCAGGACAGATTGGGCATAAAAGCTTATCTGTTGACGAGGTGAAGGAAGCGGTCCAGCCAAGGCTGGAGCGTATCGAAAGATTCGGCGGATACCTTCCGGTTGTTACAATCGAAAGAGACCGGGAATATTGAATATTCCCACACAAAGCTTGCAGGTGACTGCAAAACAAAAAGGTCTCACGTAACTAATCCTGTATCATATCTATTTTTATGTTCAAATTTTACTCGAATTTTTATTCAAAAAAGCATTACCACAAGTGAATACTTTTACAGGGCTTACTGGGCGCAGGTGTTTTGTTTTATGCCCGGCTTTTTAGCTTATGTCTTTGTGACAGCTTTATGGGTAACTGGACTTATGTACTCTCCTGCCACATTGTGCTTATTATGCTAATTGCAAAGGTGCTTTTTGCTCTTCGCCTGTATGCTATTTGATTGCTCATAAAGTCAATTACCGTTGAAACCTTCGCCTTCCAGGCGAATATGTGCTTTCAAGCATTTTGTTTAAAGGTTTCAACGGTTTGGGTTTTAAGGAGTCTGTACTTCAGGAGGCTTTAGTCTCAAACCAAAACTCTCGGCTTTCAGCCGATAGTAATTGACTTTGAATATATGCTTATACGCGTATACTCTTAATGGGTATATACTTAAAGCTTATATGCATGAAAGGTGCGAATTGCTTTATGAGGCAAGGCCGTGTATTTGTGTCTTGTACCTATGGGCAGCAGCACAAGAACGTGATTGACTAAGCCTATATTGGTATTCAGCTATTTAGTTTTGGGCATTTTATTCCATGATTCCCCAAAGGCATAAGTTGGCGGCGGAATTTTTTCAAAATGGGTAAACTATGCCTGTAAGAATCCTAAAACCCGGGTCTACATATGAAAATCCAGTTCCGAAGCATGCCGGATTGGTGCGTGCTGCAGCAGTTTTTACTTTATAAATATTTTATTTTGCTATGGAGAATTTATTATGTGTGGAATAGTTGGATATATCGGAAGTAAAAAAGCAATACCTGTTCTTATAAATGGACTTTCAAAGCTGGAATACAGAGGCTATGACTCTGCCGGCATATCAGTAAATGAAAACGGAGCCCTGCGGGTCATCAAGTGCAAGGGCAGGCTGTCCTGCCTGGAAGACCTGCTGGAGACGGAAAAGCTTGAGGGCAGCATGGGAATAGGCCATACCCGCTGGGCTACCCACGGCGAACCAAACGATGTGAATTCGCATCCCCACATCAGCCAGAGCGGGGAGATTGCAGTGGTCCACAACGGCATTATTGAAAACTACCTGCAGCTAAAGGAATTTTTAATCGGCCAGGGCTATACCTTCCAGTCTGAAACCGATACGGAGGTAATTGCCCATCTGGTGGAATACTACTATGAGGGCAGTCTGGTTGATGCTGTAATGAAGGTGATTGACGAGATTGAAGGCTCCTATGCCCTTGGGGTGCTTTGCAGGGATGAGCAGGATATGTTCGTGTGCGCCAGAAAAGACAGCCCTTTGATAGTGGGCCTGGGTGAAGGAGAAAATTTCATTGCCTCCGATATTCCTGCCATTCTTGAATATACTAGAGATATCTACATTCTTGAGGACAAGGAGGTGGCTATCCTGAAAAGGGACAGTGTACAGGTTTTCAACAGCCTTGGGGCTCCTGTGAGCAAGGAGGTTTTCAAGGTGAACTGGAATGTTGAAGCGGCAGAAAAGGGCGGTTACGAGCATTTCATGATGAAGGAGATGTTTGAGGAGCCCAAGGTTATCAGGGACACTATGAATCCCAGAATCAAAAACGGCGAGCTGGTGCTGGATTCCATAAATATTACAAGGGAAGACATTGAAAAGCTTGAAAAAATATATATTGTGGCCTGCGGAACTGCCTATCATGCAGGGGTCATAGGAAAATACATCATAGAGAAGCTTTGCAGGATACCTGTGGAGGTGGACGTGGCATCAGAATTCAGATACCGGGACCCCCTTATCAGTGACAGGAATCTGACTATTATCATCAGCCAGTCAGGGGAAACGCTGGATACCTTGTTTGCTATGAGGGAAGCTAAGAAGAGCGGCTCTAGAATCCTCTCCATAGTGAATGTGGTGGGCAGCTCCATAGCACGGGATTCCGACGATGTGCTTTACACCTGGGCAGGGCCTGAAATCGCGGTAGCTTCCACAAAGGCCTATAATACCCAGCTGACAGCTCTGTATCTGGTTGCTCTTGATCTTGGCCTGAAAAAGGGGACTATTACAAAGGAGCAGGCCAACAGCATTCTGGAGGAAATGAAGAAGATACCCGGAGGTATTGAAGCTATCCTCAAGGATAAGGACGGAATACAGAAATTCGCCCATGCCCATTTTAATTCAAAGAGTATTTTCTTTATAGGAAGAAGCCTAGACTATGCACTTTCCATGGAAGGCTCCTTGAAGCTGAAGGAGATTTCATACATTCATTCCGAGGCATATGCAGGCGGAGAGCTGAAGCACGGAACAATCGCCCTGATAGAAAAAGGCACTCTGGTGGTGTGCCCCATGACTCAGGATTCCCTGTTTGAAAAGATGGTCAGCAACATAAGAGAGGTTAAAGCCCGCGGCGCAGTAGTGCTGGCAATAACCCAGGAAAGGCACAGGGAAGAGCTGGAGAAGACCGCGGACATGGTGCTGACAATCCCCGATGTGGACTCACTGGTAGCCCCAATATCGGCAGTTACGCCGCTGCAGCTGTTTGCTTATTATATGGCCATTGAAAGAGGCTGCGATGTAGATAAGCCAAGAAATCTGGCCAAGTCGGTTACTGTTGAGTAGGGTGGGGGGAAGGATTATCTCTGTGTGTTGATATGTATTTAAGTTGGTAAGTTTCAACTTCATAAGTATTTACTGTATGTAAAAAGAATATTCAATAAAATTCAAGCCATATATTTTAGTATCTAATAAGGTACTGGGATATGTGGCTTTGTTTTTTAAATATCAGCATTTATTTTACAATATTATTTAAAATATGGTAAAATATGAATAATTAATTAAAGTGTAATTGTGGCTATAATGGGAAGCTGATTATTTATTCAAAAATTCAGTTTCCAAAGGTGCATTAACAATCCCTAACTTTTGCTTTTTGCTACTGCAGGAGGTATATAATGAAGATACTTAATTGTTATAAAGTTGATAAGAAAGATTATAAATTAGCTTGTAATGCAGACATTTATGTAATGCATGTCTTAATAGATAACTTATCAGAGCAAGTCTCAGAAATGATAAGATTGATTATGGATAAGAGTTGGATATCAAAATTATCTCCAGTTGATAAGATGAGTTTTGACTCAAGGTCAAAAAGAACTATTACGAAATTGGTAGATGAAATCTTTAAAAAGGTAACGAATACAGTCACTACTGACTTTGGCGAGTACCTAGTTTCCATGAGCGCACAAACTGCTCTTGAGAATTCTTTAACTCATCAAAGAGTGCCTTTAGCTGAGTTGTTTAAAGAAAAAGTAACAGGCAATCCTGGTTTCGATTTTCATACTGAAAGCCATACTACACTGGTTGCGTTTGGGGAAGCCAAATTTAGTGGAGATGGTTCTCCTTATTCAAATGCATTATCGCAGATTTATAAGTTTATTTCTCTTGAAAAAGATGTTGCGGAATTATCTGATTTATGCAAATTTGTATCTGAACAAGCGATTTCAAGCGCAATGAAAAATAATAAGGCATATATAGCTGCTTTTTCGTTAAATGCTGTAAACCCAGATCGTATTTTTAAAAAAATACTTTCGTCTGAAGACATCAAACCTATTTTAAATTATTCTGAACTCTATTTGATTGGAGTTGAAATTGATGATAAATAAACTAACAGATCTAAATAATAGGAGTTTTGCTGAATCTACAATTATATCGATACTTAATCGAATGCATTCGGACGGACCGGTGCATGCTGAAGATTTTGAAAAGCTAAGTTATATTAAAGTATTTCATTCAGATATTTTTTCTGAGTATGAAACAAAACTTTTATTATTGATGGGTTTATTCTATAAAGTTGACAAACCCAAAGACTTCTTTGAAACTGTATATTCAATTTTCGCAGATGCTATTGAAGAAACAACGGGGGCTAAATTCACACCTGTTCAAGCCGATGTTTATAAGCATATAAAAGAAAAACTATTCTTTTCATTTTCCGCCCCAACGAGTGCGGGAAAGTCTTTTCTATTTAGAGAACTAATCGTTAAAGAAGTTGGAGATATAGTCATAGTTGTACCATCAAGAGCCCTTATCGCAGAATATTTAGAAACAGTTAAGTCTTTAGTTAACAAAGAAGTACTAGTACTACAATTTATTGAAAATGTGAATATACGTCGAACTAAACGCCGAGTGTTTATTATAACACCAGAACGTGGTAATGAGTTATTTTCACATAGAGAAAATTTTGATATAAAACTATTTCTATTTGACGAAGCTCAATTGTCTGAAGAACATATTCGTGGAATAGGTTTTGACGCATTTGTAAGACGTGCTTCCTCTGAGTTTCCTGAAGCTACAAACGTATTTGCACACCCATTTATCAGTAATCCTGAGGCGCAAATTAATAAACATAATTTTAGTGAAGAAAAAAGTGCTGCTTATTGTTATGAACAAAATGCGGTTGGTAAAATATTTATTGGTGTGGATGGTAAAGCCCTTTATTATTTTTCACCATACAATGGTGGGTGGTCAGAACGTGTATTAGTCCAAGAGGATATTATAAAGGACATTTTAGAGCGAAATGGTACTATATTAATATATACGTCTAAAGCTAAGCTCTACAGAAAAGAATATGTTAGTGAATATTCCAATTATTTAAGATATTGTCCTATATTAAAAAATCAAGAAGCAAGAAAGTATATTGAAGCACTACGTGAATATATCGGAGCAGGTAAAACTGGCTCAAAAAAGGAATCTTTAATTATTCGACTAATGGAACGAGGCATAGTAGTTCATCATGGCTCAATGCCTTTGAAAATGCGCCTAATTATTGAACAGTTTGTTAAATTCAATCATGCAAAAATATGCTTCGCAACCTCGACACTGAATCAAGGAATAAATATGCCTTTTGACGCAGTATTCTTAGATAATTATAGAAATATGGATACATTGACACTGAAGAACCTTATCGGACGTGCTGGAAGGACAACACCAGAGAAAGGATTGTTTGATTACGGGTACGCGATTATTGACAAGAGTCATGTTACCTCTTTTTGTAAAAGAATTAGGGAGGTATATAAACTAAAAAATGACTCTTATTTAGATACTGACGAATTATTTATAGAACAGGATGACCGAGATCTGATTGAAGCAACTAAAACCAATTCTTTTGATAATGAAACAAGGCTGACAAAATTACAACTCGAACGTATACAACGTGGTAATCCAAATAAGTATGCTAAAACTATTTTAGACGGGTTATTAGTCGACAACAACGTAATTACTGGAAATGCGTATTATGAGTTATTATCTGATACTCAGAGGACAGAAATCAAAAATGCATTTAAAGAACTTTACATATTACATCTCCGTAGGAAAACGCTAACATCTGCAGAAAGTGGGATTTTAACCGCTTCTATCCCAATTTTACTTTGGCATATTCAAGGTAAATCCTTTAAAGAGGTACTTGCATTACGATTCTATTATTTAACAAAAGGTAATGAACAACGAAAAATTAGAAGTTCCTTAAGAAAAGGAGAAATTAGCAGAAGGGATGCTGAAACGCAAATTGAGAATCTTACAATAAGATTCTCTCAGAAGCCAACAAATTTACCAAATAATTATGCTACCAAAGTATCTATATTTAAAAAAGATACACCAGTCAGTAAACTAGACTATGATGATTTAGTATTTGATACTTATGATTATATAGATAAGGTAATCAGCCTTTCCATTTCTGATCCGCTTTGTGCTGCTTTTAGTGTTTATGAAAAACAAACAAATGATGCTCGTGCATCGATAATGTGTAATTATATACGTTATGGTACGAATGATTCCATAGAAATTTGGTTGCTTCGATACGGTTTTGCTTTTGAAGACATTGCTTGGATTAAAGATTATGTTGATAGTATAAGTGAACAAGAAATAGTATTTAAACCAGAAGTATACCAATTGCCAGAAGAAAGGATTGAGATAATTGAAAGGTATATTTAGTAATAATCAAAAACAATACTGATGGATACTTAATATAGTGCAATATTTGAAATAATTGCAAAGTATTCTGTTTTTAGTAAATTTTTTATATAAGTTTGGAGGAAAAAATATATGAATATTTTCAGTAGTATTCAACAATTCTTAAAATCAATTACAGAGACTGATAAAAATATATATTTTAATTTATTATTATTGACAGTCTCTGTTGTTGCGACATTTTTGTCTGCAAATACCCAATCAAGTATAATTAAGAAAAGCATAATCATTTTCATAGTATTTACAGCACTATTGATTTTTATAAAACTTATGTATGGCATTTCAGCGATACAATTTTTAATAGAACTACTTCTACTTATAATATCCTTTGTTCTATATTATATTGTAATTAATTCATCAAATAGGGTTAGTAGAAGAAAAATTGATAAAATGATAAGGACGTTTACGCAACAAGCAGAATGCCATAAAGATATTAAATTATTTGGCGGTGACCTCGATTTTTTGGGGAACGTAGAGGATGGATCTATTAATAATAACAAGCAGCTAATTCAGCTAGTAACTATGAAGTTCAATAGTATAAAAGTACTGTGCAGAAAACCTATAAAGAATAAAGATGATATATTACGAATTGGTTTTTTAGCTGATAAATTTGAAAGCAAAATTATGATAAAATTCTTTATAAATAAGAAGTGTGATGATTGTCATAAAGAAGAGTGTTTTTTATGTAAAGTATGTGAAGAATGTGATGTATCACCATGTGCAATCAAAAAAAAGTGCAATATAATAACTGGGCAAACTTCGTGCCCAATATTAGTTAAATATAAGAAACTATCTTGTAATAATCCAGATTTGGATATTAGAGGCAGGATAATAACAAAAAGTATCAGTGGATCAGAAATTATTGCAATATTCAATAAAATTGTTGCTGGTAAACGATATTTAATTCGTGAGTATAATAGCGAGGATAAAGAGTGCCGAATATATACAGATATTTGGGAAATATGGTGGGAAAGATGTGAGACTGATGACAAATTCATTGAGGAATGCAAAAGTAAGTATCTTGACTATAAAAGTAATAGTTTGATGACTCAAAATAAAAGGAGGCTATACCAGCGTCTATTTACAAAAGGTAAAAAATGGATAGAACATATACAAGTTAGGTAAAGTGAATATTAAGTATATCATTGAAGCAATATTAAGACTTTATTACATAAATATATAGAAAAACGAAAGGGGTTGTGAGGATGATAAGTAGTAAACAAATACATAATAATTTATTTTGTTCGTCCTGTTATTTTAGATCAATAGCTACTCCACCACATAAAAAGGCAATTATACAATTAACGGAAAAATGTAATATGAAATGTAAACATTGTTTTGTTTCCTCATCTTCACAAGGGAGGGAGTTATCTTATGAGACTATACAAACAATCATTTTACCCCATTTACTCAAAAATAAAGTTAATAAAGTAACATTAACTGGGGGAGAACCATTTGTTCATAATGAACTTTTAAAAATTGTTCGATTATTAGCTGAAAATAATATAGCAATAAGTATCTGTACAAATGCTTCACTTATTACTAAGGAATTTGTGGATGAGATTAGTGTATACAACCCCTTACATTTTAATATAAGCTTAGATGGTTTTTCTCACCGATCACATGGTAAATTTAGAGGCAACGAAGACCCTAAAGTTTTTCAGAATATAATAAAAAACATTTCCATGTTAGGAGATAGAAGATTATTAAATGGAATCTTAGTGACCCCCAATATTTATTCTAATATAATTGAATATAAGGAAGTATGTAAATTGGCAAAAGAATGTAAGGCTAAATATGTGTTAATGAATCCGTTATCAGAATTCGGAAGAGGGGAAGATTCGACAAACATAGCTTTTACTAATAGTGAAATGAATAAACTTCGTGAGGTCACTAAAAAATATTGTTCCGATAATTTCGAAGTAACCTATATTAGGTTCCCGAATAATGGTAAACCCCTTGGAGATTGTGTTGCAGGTCAAATATTTTATATCTTCTCTAATGGAGATGTAACAATTTGTCCATATATAGTATTTGCCGCTAAAAATCACAAAAGTAAATATGCACCTAATAAATTCATTATAGGAAACATATTCGAATCTGATTTTAATTTGCAGGATAGTCTAAGTTCCTATAAACTGCCGCAGGATTCTAATGATGGAAAATGTGCTAAATGTAATTACGATAAATGTGGTAAAGGATGTTTAGCTGCAAAAATAGCAAATGGTTTATATGTGAACGATGCAGATGAGGATTTATGTCCCAAAATCAACAACCAATAGAGGTGATTATATGAGTATATTTATAACAATAGAGGGTCCCAATGGTGTCGGAAAGACCACTTTTATTGAATCTCTAGCAAATGCGTTAGCACCTAGAACTGTATATACTACAAAGGAACCATCCTCTACAGATTTTGGTCGTTATGTCAAAAATAATGAAGGAGCTCTTCGGGGTAAAAGCTATGCATATTTAATATCGGCAGATAGATGTAATCATATAGAAAATGAAATCATACCAGCATTAAGAAAATATGATATAGTATTATGTGATAGATATGTAGAATCCAGCCTCGTGCTACAACATTATGATGGTGTTAGCTTGGATTTTATTTGGAAGTTAAATGAAGATTTTTTAGTACCAAACTTAAGCATAATTTTGATTGCGAACAGTGACAATTTATCCTCTCGATTAGCTCAAAGAAAATCTCTTAGTGTGTTTGAAAAAGTGATATCTAGAAGTGAGGAAGTAGACTTATATCTTAATGCATATAATTACGTTAAACAAAAAGGATTTAATCCAATTATTCTTTATAATGATACTGTTGAGAATCATTTAAATAATATTGAAGAAGTAAAACAAATAATATCCTCTATAGAAGGAGATTCATTATGAAAAAAAATTTACAGATAATGTCCTTAAATATTGGCAATCCATCTATAAACAGGGCAAAGATACAAGCAAAATGGTTAGAAGAACGTGAAGAAGATGTCTTTGTATTAACTGAGACCAAGAATAGCGAGGGTTGTAGGTATATTGCAGATTATTTTATGCAATTTGGGTATGATTTATTATCATTGGATACTAATAAATCTTATAATGTTTTTTTCCCAGAATCCCAAACTGGTGATTATGGTGTCATGATTATAAGTAAGCTTCCAATCAATAATAGTTATTCTATTTTTGATTCGAGTGATATCTATTTTTCTCGATTTGCAGGGTGTGATATAGAGTGTAATGGAAGTAATATTCACTTGATAGGTTTATATGTTCCATCTAGAGATAGAAGTGAAGAGAAAGTTGCTAGAAAAAAATCATTTTGTGTTGATGTCGCAAAATATTTAAAGAGTATTAAAGAGGATAAAACTTGTATAGTTTGTGGAGATTTAAATATTCTAGAAAGAAGTCATATTCCACATTATTCAACTTTTTTTGAATGGGAATATTCTTTTTATGATTTTTTTGGCAAGAACGGTTTTACTGACACCTTCAAATTATGTAATCCTAACGTAATTGAATATAGTTGGGTTGGCAGAACAAACGATGGTTATAGATATGATTATTGTTTTATTTCAAAAAAAATAGAAAAGCATATCGTAAAAAGTTTTTACCTTCATGAACCGAGGGAATCATTTACTGATCATTCAGCAATAACAGTTGAAATTAAGATATAGTGTTTCTGCCCGAGCTAAATGTCCTGAAATTGCTCAAGTTGCGTGACCGTTTACAGGTATGTTAATATTTTTTCTAAGAAAATTTTGGAGGGATATGGAAAGAACTTTGAGTATTCCGGTTGATGTTACACCACCTGTCTGGTTATAGGAAACCGTCGTTCCGATAAAAAGCAATTACGTCGGATTAAACAGCTGGCAACCAGGCGGCAAAAATCAATTTTGCGCAAAACTCTTGACGGTACCTTTCCAGTACCAAACTTTATGGGAACTTGCAATAGAGTTGTAGAATTTTAATGTATTAAAATAAACCTAAAATTATGATAAGACAATTGAAGGTACCTCCAAAGATGGACTTATAAATATGGTTGATAGTGGAAAGCAATATATGTATTATTAACTCATATCAGTAGGAATATGCGAAGTAAAATTATTATTAACATTTTGATTGAGATAGGGTAAAGGTTATGTTTAATCACATAGGAACTCAAACTATTGAGACAAAAAGATTGGTTCTACGAAAATTTAAAGAGGGCGATGCAGTTGATATGTATAACAATTGGGCTTCAAACCCCGAAATCCAATTAGAATATGGTGAGCCAGTTTATTCATCAAATGAACAAGTTCAGGAATTACTTGATAAATGGATTTTAAATTACAGTCATGGTGGTTTTTATCGGTGGGCAATTATATTAAAAGATAGCAATGTAAATATTGGGCAGATTGCATTTTGCCGAGTGTATGAAGATGTTGCAACAGCAGAAATAGAATATTGTATTGGTGAAGATTATTGGGGAAACAGATATGCTCTGGAAGCATTAAATGCGGTAATAGAATATATGTTAATTAATTCAGATTTCGAGAAGCTTGAAGCATACCACAGAAAAGCTAATCCCAAATCTGGTAGAGTGCTTGAAAAAACCATAATGAAAAGAGTTCCTATTGTTAGAAGATTTGAATTATCAGGAGAAAATCCCAAAAGAGAAATCTGCTATGCAATAACAAAGGCGGGAATACAATAAGCTATAAGCATACCATATTAATTTCACAACATTTATATAAAATTATAATAGGTTAGTAATGTTTTGTATACTCCCTTAATATGGGGTGTTTTAGGGATCACATAATGTCAGAAAAGTTGGACAGGATGAGAAAGCTGTAACCTTCTACGATGATTGCGATAATATGAATTGGGATGGTTAATTGTTTGATTTTTTCTATACTATCTAAGTAATTGTTGCAGCCAAGTATGCGAATCCGTTATTGCTGATTATTGACGAATGGTTACAGCTAAAACCTAATGAAAACGAGCGCAAGGACATCTTTGAGTTATTACATCGCCGCCGGAAAAATCAATATCCATTTTAGAATAAAAATAGATAACTATACAGTTTAAATTATTAAATTTGAGTTTTCATTGGCAGGAGTGCTGAATTTATCTTATAATTCAAAATATTACAATTTTTTCAAACAATATATACTATACTTTAGAAGTTCTAAAAGCAACGAAATTAAAAGCTAAATTAATAACGGAGGTATTTTATGTCACTAAAGAAGATATGTTTGTGCTTGTGTATCAGCTTGTCACTGCTGGTACCTGTATCTGAATCACCAGTAGTCAATGCATACAGCAGCTCGGAGGTTTCTAAAACCGAGGCAATAGCGGCAGCACTTTATCATGTTAAGCTAGACCAAACCGTGAATCAACAATCAGCCTGGAAGGACAAAAATGTTACTGCATTAGAACCTATAGAAGTTTTTGATGCATCTAATGAGTTACATAGCTATATTGTTAATTTGCATATCGGTGAAGAGCCGTCAGGCTATGTTGAAATCCGTAATAACAAGAATGATTTTCCGATATCGAGCTATTCATACTCTGCAAACAACACAGAATTTGAAGAAGAAGCTATGGAGGATCTGACTATCGCTGATAGCAAAGTTGGTATGGCCTCAATAGATTCGTTGGATTCCCTCAAAAAAGTCAAGACAAAAAAGGTAGTGTGGCTTGCACCGGGAAAATTTGGAGCAAAGGTTGATTATACTGATGGTTCAGCGGACTTGATAGCTGAAAATAAGCTAAAGAGTATTCCTTCATCAGAAAATACTTTGCTGCCACAAGCTGAAAAGACTGTAAACAGCGAAAGTCAGCAGACTTGGGATGAAATTGAGCTCCTGGCATCGGCTATTTCACTCAAGCAAATAGGTACTGATACTGACGGGGTAACGGACAGCATAATGTTTGAGTATAATAACCCGTATAGCAGTATAAATTCAATATATTATAATGGGGTTACCGATGAAAACCAATGGAATTCGTCTTTATGGACAGGTCTTTCCGGGTGTGCTCCTACATCCGCATATAATATCTTATATTATTGGCACTTTTCTAGAGGCAAATCAAATCTGCTCATGAAGGACAGCAATGGAAATATTGATAAAGATCAGACAATGCTCTTGCTGCGCAATTGTATGCAAACAAATGACACTGGCGATACTTCTATATATAATCAGGCATCAGGTATTCAAATGGCTGCCAGAGGAAGAAAATATTATGGGGCTACTGCAACTTTACATACAAATGCTTCGTGGTCCACTGTAAAGTCTGACCTGAGTTATGGACCGTCAATAATTTCTTTTTTTAATCAGACATATTATAGAGATCACTCTGTTACAGGTGTTGGTTATATTGAGTTTATTAGAAATGGAAACTCATCCGGACATCAATATATGGAGGTATATGACAATACTGCTGTTACACCGGGAGCATCGGTATATATATCCTATGGACAAAATTACAGCTCAATTTATTCAATAAATTTCAGTATCGATTAAGCGCAAGTATTTTATAAGGAGCAAACTCATTTTCTAAAATAGTATAAAATGCCCGTTAGATTAATTCAACGGGCATTTTATACGTTCTCTTGTATTATTTCTTATCAGATAGAGAATTAAACCATCTATCGCCCCAATCAATAGATATTTCTTTGACTGCATTATAATAAGAACCTCTAGTATTTTCTTTATTATAAATATGTATATTATTTCCACTGCAAACCATTGTTAAAGTTTCATTATTTCCAGAATAAAAAATATATCCATATATATATCCTGTCCTAGGTTCTTGATTGAAAGACTTTTTGTAGTATCTGTCGTTCAGCATATTAATGATTTCCTTGATTTTGCCTTTATCAGTAGTTTCTACTGAACTCATATCAGATCCCTTCCGCATCAAAACCCTTGTTATATTTGCCTCATCTGTTCCCAGAAGCTCACTAAAGGTCTTTTTTGGGTACTTAATCTGAAAAAATAACAGCACGGAAATGGCTGCTATCAAGAGCAGGGAAATGACAATCCATAATAATTTTTTTTTCATTAAGCGTAGTCTCCTTTTAAGCATTGAAATTATATTATATTGCCGATGAGAAAGTTTGCATATTTTTGATGGAATCAAATTAGACCATTTTTAAATGTGTATATTTTCTCCACCGACAACTATTGTCAATGGTATTTTAACTCCGGACTAAAAAATCATAAGAATATTGAAAGTGCCGCTTATGAAAAAACAATACCATAAAATCCTATTTTTATCAATATAAGCATTATACCGTAGTAACGATATAGAGCGATATAGAGCTAGGCAGAGTTCCTAATCCGGGCTGGTTAATTTGTAAATTCATCTAATTATAAATGACTATGACTACTGAATAATAAATATGTATACCGGAAAACCTTAATGATCATTCATCATAAAATGCAATTTATACCATAAAACATATTAAATATTGATGGTATAAATCCAATGTAAAAAATGATAATATTCATCCAGTAATTAAATGAAATACCAATAAATGTGCTGACGCTGATGTTATGAGGTTAGCTTGAAAGATACATGTTGTGTATCAAAGTGACTTTCAAGCAGCGAAAGCCACTGCGTGCCTTTCATTACTATTTGTGTACGCGCCATGCGCGTAGATGCGAGGTTAGCGTGAAAGATATATGTGGTAA
>JAEXFI010000048.1 GCA_023400235.1 Bacillota bacterium | reverse complement strand
TGAAGGGGAAAAGTGCGGTTTTGTATCCATTTTCTCAAAAATGGATACAAAATGTGGGCCTTAGCGTTTGGCCCACAAGCAGTTTTTCTAAAGGGAATGTTGTAAAATGAAAGTATTTTCATTTTGCGACACTCCCTTATTAAGTTCTCAGGGGGCAGTCCTGTGAGTCTCCAAGCACTTTCCTGTGGTTTCATAATTTATTGTATAAAACGACTTAATATGCTAAAATTAAGCACATATTATGCTTTGTAGTGAGGTCTTATGGTAACTTTAAAGGAAATGGAATGGAACAGAATAAATGAACTTCTGCTTGAAATCTATTCAATGGACAATGAGCATGAAATTGCCGACAGATTTTTAAAGATTATCCGAGGACTGATACCATATGCCCAGGGCTTTATATTGATGAGTTCTGAGGAAAATGAGATAAATGCTGAAAACAGTGCGTTCATAAACATAAGCGAAAAGATGAAAAACCTGTATATAGATCATTTCTACAAGGTGGATTACATTAACTATATAATCAATGATTCTTCAACACTGGTTTTTAAGGATACCGAGATACTGGAAAATTCCTTACGGATTAAGACCGAGCTGTACCAGGGTTTCTTAAAGCCCCAAAACATTGAATACGGCTGCGGTATCATATTCATAAAGGAAGGAAATGTGCTTGGGGTTTTGAATTTATTCCGCTCAGCAGACCTGGGGGATTTTTCAGACAGGGATATAAGAATATTGCATCTGGTAAAGGACCATATGACAAATATTATCCACTCCCTGAGGAAAAGCAGCAAATCCCTGGGGGGCAGGCTTTCAATAAACCTTGAGGACCTGGAAAGCTACAAGCTGTCAAAGAGGGAAAAAGAAATCATTCAAATGATGATACAGGGCCTGTCAAATCAAGATATCAGCGATAAATACATGATTAGCATTTCCACCGTAAAAAAACATGTCTATAACATTTTCACCAAAATCGGAATAAACAGCAGAATGCAGCTTCTGAAAATATTCGGAGAGCAAAGATAATCAGGAGAGCAAAAGTAATTGGAGAGCAAAGATAATTCGGAGAGTAGAAATAATACTAAGAGAATAGATAAATAGAACTTTAGGAGTATTGCTTATTCTCCTAAAGTTCTATTTATGTGTAAAAAATCAGTATTTGGTTCAATTGTAGTCCATAGGGTATTGTAATATACTTTAAGCAACATTTAAATACTGTTGCATACAACGTGGTATGGGTAAGACGGCCGCGTTTGTATGTGAAGCACAATAACAAACAACACTGTTTGTTATTTTTTTTATTCAATTTTATGGATTAAATTGTAAAAGGAGGTAAGATAATGAAAAGTATTTGGACTAAGACCTTAAAGCCGGGCGAGAAGTGGTCAGGAAACATCGGAAAAGAAAGATACCTGAAGTTCAGGGCTGAGGAAGCCGGTGCCAATCTGTCCATGCTTATATATAACATGAGGGACTCTTCTGAAAGATACAATATGCCTGATACACTGAAGGCCCAGCACTGTGCCTGTCTGACAAAGGGAAACATACTTCTGAGCGATAACGGAAGAGTACTTGCCAGCATTGTGGAAGACAGCCTGGGCTGGCATGACAGCATTTCAGGACACACCACACGGCTGGCTACCGATGAGAAATATGGAGAAACAAAATATCAGGAGGCTGGAAACGATTGGCTTAAGAGCGGTGAAGAGAACTTTGCCGTTGAGCTGGTAAGAAATAATCTGGGCATAAGGGACCTGGTGCCCTGTGTAAATTTGTTTTCCAGGGTCTACTGCCAGGAGGACGGAAGCATGCACTATGACGAAAATCATTGCAAAAAAGGAGCTGCTGTCACTTTGAGAACTGAAATGGATGTCATCCTCATATTGTCAAATACGCCTAATCCGCTGGACAAAAGAACTGGTTATCCGTCTGTGCCGGTAACCGTAGAAGTTTTTCAGGCTCCGGAGGTGGAGCTGAACGACTATTGCATCAATTTCAGACCGGAAAACTACAGGGCCTTTCAGAATACCTGGGACTATATTAATTTACTTGGCTGGTGAACAGGAGGGGACAGTATGGCAGGTTTTATCAAGAAAGAGAGCACCCTGAAGGTGGAGGATGCCGTATATGAAGAAACAATTCTGGCGGGAGACGGCTGGATGCATGAACTATTGAAGGGACAGAGCCTTAGGATAATAGATTTGGGAGGCAATCAGGCAGTGGATACCACCTTTTATGATTTACATAATCCACAGGACCATTATAGTGCTGTTGCTACGATTGCAGCTCAGGAAAATATCTACCTGACTACTGGGAGCATACTGAGAGCCGAGTCGGGCAAGCCACTGCTGGAAATCACCGCAGATTTATGCGGCAGGCATGACACCCTTGGAGGGGCATGTTCTTCCCAGAGCAATACGGTGAGATATTCCAGAGATAAAATGTTTATGCACAACTGCCGGGACTCCTTTATGCTCCAGCTTGCTAAAAACAGTGAAACCATGGGAAAGCGTGACCTGGCTCCCAATATAAATTTTTTTATGAATGTACCGGTTACAGAAGAGGGAACCTTGAAGTTTGACGATGGTCTTTCGGCACCGGGGTATTATGTGGAAATGAAGGCTTTATGCGATACCTTGATTCTCATAAGCAACTGTCCCCAGATAAACAATCCCTGCAACGCATACAATCCCACGCCGGTGCATGTGATTATCTGGGAACAGCACGAAACCCAGAGGAAGGAGGCCGCAATATGAGTGCAATCTGGCAAAAAGTACTGATGCCCGGAGACAGATGGTCGGGCAATATCTGCAAGAACCGCCTCATTCGCTTTACGGCGGAGGGGGACGGAGCAAACCTGGGAATGCTTTTGTACAACGTTAGAAATCTCAGCGAGCACTATAATGCACCGGATACCTTGAAGGCTCAGCATACCTTTTATCTGAAAAAAGGCCATGCCATTATCAGCGACTGCGGACGGGCCATGGCAAGCATAGTTGAAGACGATCTGGGCTGGCATGACAGCATAGCAGGCTATACCACCAGAAAAATGACAGACGAAAAATATGGCTTTACCTGCTACCAAAAGCAGGGAAACGACTATTTGAAAGCAGGCCAGGAGAATTTTATCAATGAGCTTATAAAGAATGGAATGAGCAAAAGGGATTTGATGCCTCCCGTGAATTTTTTCTCCAGGGTGGAGGCAGATGAGGTGGGCAGCCTGAGCTTTTGCAAAGACCACTGTAAAAGGGGAGCGACGGTTGCTATAAGGACAGAAATGGATGTATATATTGTTTTGTCAAACACGCCAAATCCCATGGATGAAGCGGCAAGCTATCCCTCGGTTCCTGTAAGAATAGAGGTTTTACCTGCTGCCAGGGCTGATGAACAGGACTTTTGCGTAAATTATTCGGAATATACTAAAAGGGCGTTTGAAAATACCTGGGAATATGATTTGTTGCTGGGAATATAAGGGGTGGAAGCTATGATTCAATTTGAAAAGACTCTAAGCAAAAAGGAGCCGAGGGATGCCGTATATGAGGAACTCATACCTGCCGGAGAGGGGTGGATGCATCCACTGCGGAAGGGCCAGACACTGAGAATAATCGACCTGGAGGGCAATCAGGGCCTGGATCTTTTGATTTACGACCTGCACAATCCGGAGGACCACTACAGTGCAACTCAAACGATTGTCAGGCAAAAAAAGCTGTATATAAATGCAGGTACTGTATTTGTTACAGAATCAGGAAAGGAGCTGCTCAAAATGGTGGCGGATACCTGTACCTGCCATGACACAATGGGTGGTGCCTGCGCCACGGAAAGCAACACCGTAAGGTATGGACATCACACCCTTCACATGAAGACCTGCAGGGACAGCTTTATTTTGCAGCTTGCAGGGCATGGCGAAAGGTATTCCAAGGCGGACCTGGTTCCAAACATAAATTTGTTTGCCCAGATACTAAAGCTTTCCGACGGAAGGTTTGAATTCATGGACGGCATTTCAAGCCCCGGTTCATATGTTGAATTTGAGGCGTTGAATGACACCATGCTGCTCATAAGCAACTGCCCGCAGATAAACAACCCGTGCAGCGGCTTCAGACCCACTACAAACAAGGTGCTTATATGGAATTAAGGCGCAAAGCGGCAGGAGCTGCTCCAATTTAGCAGCAAGAAAGCAGCAATCAGGCAGCAAACCGTTATAAATCCGGCCAATATTCCACAGCACGGCAGCAGTAGCTGAACAGCTGCAAGACCGATTAATTCAGCAATAAGACGCGAATGGAAAATGTGTAAAATAACATGCCGCTGCGGCGGCGAGAGGGGATTGGGGCTATGAAACTTATAAAAGCAGTGGTGAGACCTGAAAAGGCAAACGAAGTACTGAGCGCACTATGTGATGCGGGCTACGTATCCGCAACGAGATACAGCATTCTGGGAAGAGGCAAGCAAAGAGGACTGAAGGTAAGCAATATAAGCTATGATGAGCTGCCTAAGGAAATGATTATGATGGTAGTGCCGGACGAAGCGGAGGAGGAGATAAAGAAAATCATAATCCAGACAGCCCGTACAAGTAAGAACGGAATGTTCGGAGACGGAAAAATATTTGTCATGCCTGTCCAGAAGTCGGTTACCATAAGCTCCGGACTGGAAGAATAGGAGGTCTTATGAAGCAGGTATATATATTCATACGTCCCAATATGTACTTTAAAACCAAGGCTGCGCTGGTGGAAAACAGCTTTCATTCCATGAGTGTAAAGGATGTACTGGGAAGAGGGAAGGGGAGCGGAAAGGGTTCTTTTGTGGCAGGCAACGAAGAAAGCCTGGTGAACAACATGGACAATCCGTTTATAGCCAAGAAGATGATTGAAATATTCTGCCGGGATGAGGATGTGGACTGCCTTATCAGTGTGGTGAAAAAGGTGAATCAGACTGGAAATCCAGGAGATGGAAAGGTGTTTGTTCTGGAGGCAGAGGAAATCATCAGGATAAGAACCGGAGAAAAGAATGATAATGCACTTATGTGAATGAAGGGAGATTACAGCCATGAGTAAAATAATAAAAAAGGTTTTAGTACTGCTTTTGTCATCGGCGTTTATAGCCAGCACTCTTGGGGGCTGCGGCAGCGGTGAAGGAAAGTCCTCCGCCCAAGGCAAAACATATAAGCTGGGTGTTTCAGCCTATCCTGCCTTTTATACCTGGTACATATGCCAGGAGGAGGACTTCTTTAAAAAGAATAATGTATCGGTAGAGCTTGTTAATTTTCCCGTTTACAGCGACAGCGTTCAGGCCTTCGCAACAGGACAGCTGGACATGCTTTCCCTGGCTACCCCTGATACAATTGCACCCTACATAAACGGTATAAAGCTTGAAAGTGTGCTGGTACTGGATAATTCCAACGGCGCAGACGGGTTGGTAGCCAATTCCTCGGTCAACAGCATTGCGGACCTGAAGGGTAAGTCGGTTGCTACGGAATATGGAACCATAGAGCACTTCTTCCTGTTAAATGTGCTGAAAACCGCTGGGTTAAAGGAAAGTGACATAAATCTTGTGAACCTGTCCATTTCCGATTCCGCACCTGCGTTCCTGTCAGACAAGGTAGAAGCCGCATGCCTGTGGGAGCCATCCTTGAGCCAGGCGCTGGCAAAGAAGGATTCCAAGCTGCTGACCTCATCAAAGGATACTCCGGGCCTTATACCTGATGTGCTGGTAGCAGGCGGAGACATGCTTGAAAACGGAAAGCAGGATATTATAAATGTTATTAATGCCTACTACGACGCCATGGATTTCTATGTTGCAAACAAGGATAAGGCTATAAAGGATATGTCCAAGGGAGCACAAATAAGTGAAGATGAGATGAAGGTTGCCATGAGCGGCTCCAAGCTGTTTACTATCCAGGAGGGGATAGATACCATGGACAACAAGGCTGAAAATTACAGCTATTTGCCACATACAATTCTTAAGATTTCAGAATTTCTTAAAGATGTTAAGTTAATAGATAAATTGCCCGATGATTCTGCAAAGCTGGTTAACAGCTATTACCTGAAGGAAGTTCTCAAGGGAAGAAAGTCCAATCCTGTGCCGGATACCAGCATGAATTAACTCTTTGGTACCATTTGAAAACGTGGCTTGGAGGCAGTCCACTCCCGGAGACGGAATAAAACAGGCTCTTATGAATAAAAGAGGTGAAGACCAATGAACAAATTATTTCAAATACGCAAGAGTATTGATAAAAAGCTATATATTTTCATAGCTGCCATGTCCTTTGTCATATTGATAGCAGTCTGGCAGGCGGTCAGTGTATCGGGCTTGGTGAATCAGGTTTTTCTGCCCACTCCGGGAAAGGTTCTGTCAACCATACTGAATATGTTCATAACAGGTTCCATTTGGGGGGACTTGTACATTAGCTGCTACAGAATATTCATGGGTTTCATATACGCGGTTATACTGGGCATAGTGCTGGGTATTCTGGCAGGGAGCTTTTCAGTAACCGAAGCTTTTATACAGCCCATGATAGAGTTTTTCAGATACCTGCCCGTTCCGGCCTTCGTACCTCTTATCATGGTATGGGTGGGCATAGGAGAAGAGGCTAAAATAGCAGTCATATTTCTGGGTACGCTTTTCCAACTGGTGCCCATGGTGGCAGACGATCTGAGAAGCGTACCGGAGGACTACATAAATGCTGCATACACCCTTGGTTCAAAAAGATTCAAGGTGTTATGGAAAATAATTATTCCCTCCATGCTGCCAAGGCTTATGGACACCCTGCGAATGATGATGGGCTGGGCATGGACCTACCTGGTGGTTGCAGAACTTGTAGCTGCCAACTCGGGATTGGGCTACAGCATATTGAAGGCCCAGAGATATTTAAAGACTCCCTCCATTTTTGCAGGTATCATTACCATCGGCCTGCTGGGGCTGCTGATTGACAGAACCTTTGCATTAGTGAGCAGGAAGCTGTTCTACTGGGCGGAAGGGGGAGTCAAATAGTGTTGAGAAAAAGATTGAATGAAACGGAAATATGCAGCGGGGCACAAATTGAGGCCCGTGTTGCAAACAGCAGGATTTTTGGAAGAAACGTCACAAAAATATATAAAAGCAGGAAAAAAGAGACGCTGGCCATTGATCATGTGGATTTTGACATACTGGAGAATGAATTTGTAAGTATAGTAGGCCCGTCAGGCTGCGGAAAATCAACCCTGCTTAAAATGATTGGCGGACTGGATGATATTTCAGAGGGCGCAATCATCCTGGATGACCAGGTTCTTAAAGGGCCCGGCGCCGACAGGGGAATGGTTTTTCAAACCTATACCCTGTTTCCGTGGATGAGTGTGGAAGAGAACATACGTTATGGCCTTAAGGAAAAAAAATGCCCAAAGGACAAGGCCGATGCCATTGTAAACAAATATCTGGACCTGATAGGACTTTCACAGTTCCGCAAGGCACTGCCCAAGGAGCTCTCCGGAGGCATGAAGCAAAGGGTTGCAATAGCAAGGGCACTGGCAAACAGCCCGGAAGTGCTGCTGATGGATGAACCCTTCGGGGCGCTGGACCCCCAAACCAAAGCAAATATGCAGCTGCTGACCAGAAAGATATGGCAGAAGGAGAAAACAACAGTTATATTTGTTACCCATGATATTGAAGAGGCGGTTTATTTGTCTACCAGGATTCTTGTAATGAGTCAGAGACCCGGCAGGTTTATAGCGGATATTCCGGTGTTCCTGCCCTATGAAAGAGATTTGGAACTGAAGGATACACAGGAGTTTATTGCCTTGCGAAAGGAAATAACCGGAATACTGCACCGGGGCGGCGACGTTTCCTGAGGCAGTGACAAAACAAGTGGATGAGGCAGACAGCGTGAAAGATACATGTGGAAAGTCAGAGGGGCTTTCACCCGGCTGAAGCCACTGCGTATCTTTCATTACTATTTTAGTACACGCTGTGCGCGTAGATTGGAGATAGCTTGAAAGATATATGTTGTGTGTCTAAGTGACTTTCACGCAGCAAAAGCCACTACGTGTCTTTCATTTCTATTTGTGTACGCGCTATGCGCGTAGATGGGAGATTAATATGTTCAACAAAGTCTTAATAGCTAACAGGGGTGCAATAGCGGTGAGAATAGCGCGCACTCTGAAAAAAATGAATGTAAAGGCTTTGGCTGTATACTCCAGAGCGGATCAGGACAGCCTTCACACAGACCTTGCAGATGAGGCAATATGTCTTGGGGATGGACCGGTGACAGACACCTATCTCAATGGTGACAGAATTCTGGAGATTGCACGGGAAAACGGTGCTGACGCAATTCATCCGGGATATGGATTTTTAAGTGAAAACAGTGATTTTGCCAGGAAATGTGCCGAACAGGGCATTGTATTTATAGGCCCCACACCCATGCAGATGGAAGTGTTCGGACTTAAGCATTCTGCAAGGGAGCTGGCGCGGCTGGCAAAGGTTCCCCTGCTGGAAGGTACGGGACTTCTGAATAATGTGGGTGAGGCTGTAGAAGCGGCAGCTTCTCTGGGCTATCCGGTGATTTTGAAGAGCACCGCAGGAGGTGGAGGCATAGGTATGAGGGTTTGCCGTGACGCAAAGGAACTGGCAGGTGCATACGAAGCCTGCAGTTATCTTGCCAGGGCTAATTTCAGCAATGCGGGAATATTTCTGGAGAAATACCTGGAAAAGGCCAGACATATAGAGGTGCAGATATTCGGCAATGAGTATGGAGAGGTTGCTGCACTGGCCGAGAGAGATTGTTCCGTTCAGAGAAGAAACCAGAAGGTGGTGGAGGAATGTCCTGCCGCAGGTCTCACGGAGCAGACCAGAGAGGCGATTCAGGAGGCCGCACAGAGACTGGCCATGTCGGTAGGCTATAAAAGTGCCGGAACGGTAGAGTTCCTGTATGACACTAAAACCGGGAAGTTCTATTTTCTTGAGGTTAACACCAGATTGCAGGTTGAACATGGAGTGACGGAAGAGGTGCTGGGCATCGACCTGGTGGAATGGATGGTCAAAGAGGCGGCAGGCGAGCTTAAGAATCTGCGGCAGTTGTTCTCTACGCCCAGGGGCTTCAGCATTGAAGCCAGAATATATGCAGAGGACGGCAAAAGAAATTTTACGCCCAGCGGAGGGAAAATCGACAAGCTGCATTTTTCGGATAAGGCAAGGGTTGAAACCTGGATAAGGGACAATATTGTCATTACCACAAACTATGACCCAATGCTTGCAAAGCTCATAGTCAAAGCGGATACCCGTGAGGAAGCAATAGCAAAAATGAAAGTAGTGTTAGGGGAAACATCCGTTTATGGTGTTACCACA
The DNA here is from genome assembly GCA_023400235.1 of Bacillota bacterium. Classification (GTDB taxonomy): domain Bacteria; phylum Bacillota; class Clostridia; order Acetivibrionales; family DSM-1351; genus Ruminiclostridium. Next base: position 117,761 of record JAEXFI010000048.1, on the reverse strand, counting down.
AACATTGAGTATATAAATGCATTTATAAATACTGAGGAATACCGGAGCGGTTTTCTGTATACCCGTATGCTTGAAGGCTTTGAATACAGGGAGCATAAAATCGAGGTGCTGGACGGAGGCGTTCAGACCAGTGTTCAGGATTACCCTGCCAGAACAGGCTATTGGGATATCGGCGTTCCTCCAAGCGGAGCCATGGACAATTTGAACTTCAGGATTGCAAATCAGCTGCTGGGTAACAGCCCTCAGGCTGCCGGACTTGAGTTTACTCTCCGGGGGGGGAAATACAAATTCAGAGATGACTTCATCATCTGCATTACAGGTGCCGACATGAAGCCAAAGCTTGACGGAGAGCCCATTCCCATGTACCAGGCAGTCAGGGTCAAGGCGGAGCAGGAGCTGGAGCTTGGGAAAGCTGCCAGGGGCATAAGGGCATATCTTGCGGTTCAGGGTGGACTGAATATTCCAAAGTATCTGGGCAGTGCCTCAACCTTTGCTCTGGGAGGCTTTGGAGGCCATGGGGGCAGGTGCCTGCGTACGGGAGATTTGCTGCAGGTTACTGAGACAGCGGAAGGCTGTACCTATTCAATAAATAGAGCGCTGGTGCCGGATATCTCGGATGAAATGGAAATTGGAGTGGTGGCGGGGCCTCATTGTACCGAGGAATTTTTAAAAAAGGACTACCTGAAGCAATTGACTGAAACCTGGTGGGAGGTACACTTCAACAGCGACCGCACCGGAGTCAGGCTTTTGGGACCTGCGCCCCTGTGGGAAAGAGAGGACGGCGGAGAAGCCGGCCTTCACCCCTCAAATGTTCACGACACTGCATATGCGGTAGGTACACTTGACCTGACAGGAGACATGCCCATTATTCTTGGGCCGGACGGCCCAAGTCTGGGAGGCTTTGTGTGCCCTGTAACAATACCCTCCGGAGAGCTGTGGAAGACAGGACAGCTGGCTCCAGGCAGTAAAGTGAGATTCAGGCTTATAACAATAGAAACCGCCCAAAAAATAAGGCTGGAGCAGGAGGCTTTTATAGCCTCCATAAAAGAGGGAAATACCAAGGCTTTGCCGGAAATTATAGAGACAGAATCAATTACCCCCTCATATCCCATTTTGAAGAGGATAGAAAAGGAGGAGGGAGATGACTTTGTAATCCGATGTGCAGGAGATGAATACATACTCTGTGAATACGGTGCCATGGAAATTGAAATGAGGCTGAGAATCAGAGTACACGCATTGATGGAGGCAGTAAAAGGCTGCAGTGACATTCCTCTTATAGACGCAACTCCTGGAATACGTTCCCTGCAGCTTCATATTGATTCGGCCAGGATGTCCATAAGGGAGCTGGCGGACAGAATTGTAAGTCTGGACAGGCAGATAGGTGACCTGAACGGGTTCAAGATAAAGTCCAGAAAAATAAAGCTTCCCCTGTCGTGGGATGACCCCGGAGCCAGGCTGGCAGTGGAGCGGTATTATCAGAATGTCCGGCCCAATGCCCCCTGGTGTCCCAGCAATATAGAATTCATCAGAAGGATTAACGGCCTGGAGAGCCTTGAAAAAGTAAGGGATATTATATTTAATGCCCAATACATAGTCCTTGGCCTGGGAGACGTATATCTGGGAGCTCCGGTTTGCATACCCATGGACCCCCGGCACCGGCTGGTTACCACCAAGTATAATCCTGCCAGAACCTGGACTCCGGAAAATGCGGTGGGAATAGGAGGGGCCTACATGGGAATATATGGCATGGAGGGGCCGGGGGGGTATCAGCTGTTTGGCAGAACCCTTCAAACCTGGAATTCCATAAGGGTTACAAAGAGCTTTCAGGAGGGGAAACCCTGGCTGTTGAACTTCTTTGACCAGATAAGCTTTTATCCTGTGAGCTCCCAGGAGCTGCTGCAAATCAGAGAGGACTTTCTCCGGGGACGCTATGAAATAATGGCGGAAGACACGGTCTTTGACTATGGGGAGTATATGAAATATCTTGAAAGCTGCAAAGATGAGGGCCTGGAGTTTAGAAAGCACCAGAGGCGGTCCTTCAATATCGAAAAGAATATGTGGAAGGAGCAAGGCCTAGACCAATTTATAGCTAAAAATGAGGACAGGGCACAGGAACTGGAAATCCCTGAAGGAACCACACCTGTTTGCTCAGTATTGCCGGGCAGCGTATGGAAAATACTCTTTGCAGTTGGTGACCGGGTAAAGAAGGGCGACACTATAGTAATAGAAGAAAGCATGAAGATGGAGTTTCCACAGGTGGCCGCCTGTGACGGAGTCATAAGGGGGATATATGTGGGAGAGACCCAGGAGGTAAGTGCAGGACAGGTGCTTGCTGCTATTGAGGAGGACGGCTGATGAAAATTGCGGATAAAATCACAATAAAATATGTTAAAGAGGCGTATGAAAACCGGGATTTTACTCCCCTGGACCTGTGCCGGGAGATAGTCAGACGGTCTGCTGAAACAAGGGCGTGGAATATATGGATTGTGGAGCCTTCCATGGACCGGCTTCAGAAGCATATGGACAGGCTAATGGATATGGACAGAAGGACTGCCCCCCTATGGGGAGTTCCTTTTTCCATAAAGGACAATATAGACCTGGAGGGACTGGAAACTACGGCAGGCTGCGAGAGCTATGCCTATATGCCGGAAGAGAGCGCCACCGTTGTAAGACTTCTCCTGGAGGCCGGGGCAATTCCGTTGGGGAAGACAAATCTTGACCAGTTTGCAACGGGACTGGTTGGTACGCGGAGTCTATATGGAGAAACTCATAATTCGCTGAAGCCTGAATTAATAAGCGGAGGCTCCAGCTCAGGTTCCGCAGTCAGCGTTGCACTGGGGTTGGCTGCTTTCTCCCTGGGCACCGACACAGCAGGCTCCGGCAGAGTTCCCGCAGCCCTCAACAATCTGGTGGGCTTCAAGCCATCCATAGGGGCCTGGTCTTCAAAGGGGGTGGTGCCGGCCTGCAGGTCTCTGGACTGTGTTACGGTCTTTACCCATACCACGGAGGATGCAATGCTGGTGGACAGCATTGCCAGGGCTTACGACGAAAGCTGCCCCCAGTCGAGGAGCGTGAAGAATGCGGTATTAACAATACCCGGGAAGGTCCTGCTGCCACAGGAGGAACCTGAATTTTTCGGTGAGTTCAAGCAGCAGTACAGGGCCTGCTGGGACAGGGTACTGGAAAAGGTTCAAAAGCTGGACCTGGCAGTTGAATACATACCAAATAAAATCCTTTATGAGGCTGCTGCCATTTTATATGACGGGCCCTGGATAGCCGAAAGGTGGGCCGCCCTGGGGGACTTTATAGAAGAAAACCAAGGCAAAGGCATGGTGCCTGTTACCGAGAGAATATTGAGAAACGGCAGCAGAGAGGATTTAAAAGCAGAGGAGGTTTTTAAGGCTATGCACAGGCTGAGCGAGCTTCAGTGCGAAATCAGGAAATATTTAGAGGACGCAGTTTTGCTTTTGCCCACCGCAGGAGGGACCTATACCATTGAGGAGGTTAATGCAAATCCTGTTGAAACCAACAGCAAAATGGGCTTGTATACAAATCACTGCAACCTTCTGGACCTTTGTGCCCTGGCATTTCAGGCAGGCTTCGCAGGAGAAGGGCTTCCCTTTGGCGTGACCGCATTTGCACCTTCCGGAGAGGATGGCAGGAATCTGGGCTTTGCCAGGCTGTATCAGTCTGTGAATAATGGAAATAAAGTAAATGAGGAAAATAAGGTATGTAACAATACATGTATTAATAAAGAAACTGTTCCCATTGCGGTCTGCGGACAGCATATGCGGGGAATGCTGCTTGAGGGCCAATTACTGGAGCTGGGTGCGGAGTTTGCCAGAGAGGCTGCAACTGCCGCGGAATATAAGCTTTACAAGCTGGATACGGTTCCGGTAAAGCCAGGCTTGCTGCATGTGAATCAGGGGGGGAAGAGTATAGAACTGGAGATTTGGAACATTCCGGTGGAAAGACTGGGAGAATTTTTGCTGAAAATAAGTTCTCCGCTGGGTCTAGGCCGGGTCAGGCTGGAAGGCGGAGAAGAGATTATCGGCTTTTTGTGTGAGGAGTATGCCACAAAAGGGCAGACCGACATAAGTGAGCTGGGCAGCTTCAGGAAGTTCACACAAAATTCATGAAAACAACATTAATTATTAACATAAGAGGTCTATTATAAAAGCATATTCTTTTTCATAAAGTCAATTTCGATTGACGTTTTATCTTCCTTTTTTTATTATATTTTAGGCTCCGTGAATAACGGGGCCTAAATTGTTGTCAGACAATCTCCTCCTTTCACATTTTGCTCACTGATTCCCAATACGATTAATATAATAAAGTAATTATATTAATCTGGAGGTAAGCAAATGGATTTATTAAAAATAGCGTTGGGTCTTGGCAAGCTGGTTCAGAAAAGTGATGTAGCCAAAGGCTGTCTTATAGGCAGCGCAACTACTCTTGGTACAGGTGGAGCTGTGTATATAGCAAAGAAATTTATGGATGCTAAGCTTGCACAAAAGACGAAAAGTGCCGATTTGAATATTGACATCAGCAAGTAATATATTTTAAAAGGCAGCAGGGCGCGCCGATAACTGCAAAAACGTAAAGAGCATCCTTACCGTGTGAGAACAGGTGAGGATGCTCTTAATCTTTTTTACTTCACAAGGCCTTCAGATATTTTCAAAACAGCTTGTATTTGGGCTTTTCTTCATCAAACAGCCAGTACCTGAGCCAATCATCAAATACTATCGCCCCAAGGCTGATGAAAATCCATAGTATTACATAGTAAAGACATATCTGTCCATGAAAATTAAGCGGCAGGCTGCTGTAATCCCATATATTCAGCTTCAGCCATACATTCAGGATCAAGCCGCTTACAAGTTCCACCGCAGTGACTATTGCCGATGAAACAATGCCTTGCAGCCACAGAGGTATATTCCAGGTGAACAATTCATTTATCAGACCTATAAGCACGAAGCAGGTACCTCCGACTATTACCATAGGCCAGGCGGAGTGCCCTATATACATCCGTTCAAGAAAATAGTAGAAAAATCCTCCGATTGCAAATAGGATCAGCAGTTTTAAATACTTCATATGAGCTCATCTCCTGAATATTATTACATAATGTCCATAATATTTATAATATGCCTGAAGCATTTGTGGGGTGCAATAATGATACCTTATGGAGTACAATCACCTAAGGCCATATATTGGTAAAAACTTTCGTAGAAACTGTGACGTAGTATAAACTCCCTGCATATGATAAATTAATGTGTCTTTGGAGGGATTGCTTCTATGTGGGAAAAAATTAAAAGCTTTTTTAAAATCTTCTTTGTCAGAAGGGTGCTCAGGTATATGGATAGAGATCCGGAGGAAAGCATACCTGCAATTTTAAAGTGGATAGAGAGATTTGACAAAGCCGGAAGTGTCAGGCGACAGGTGCAGACCTTCAGGGGTGCCATTGAGGATAAGCAGAGCAATTGGAGCAGGCTGACAAGAAGCCTGTGGTCAGATATAGATAAGGGTGTCCGCAGAAGGGTGTTTGAAAACCTGGTAATAAATTCTACCCTCATTGGAAGTCCCAAGCAGGATAAAACCAGAGCAGCCAACAACTGTAATATTCCGTGGACAGTTTTGATGGACCCCACCTCCTCCTGTAATCTTAACTGCATCGGCTGCTGGGCCGCCGAATATAAAAACGGACTCCAGCTGAGCTATGAGCAGATGAATGATATTATTCTGCAGGGCAAGGAAATGGGTATATACACCTTTTTGTTCTCTGGAGGAGAGCCTCTGGTAAGAAAAAAGGATATCCTGCGTTTATGTGAGAAAAACAGCGACTGCCTGTTTCTGGCATTCACAAACGGTACACTGATTGATGAGGCATTTGCAGAAGAAATGCTCAGAGTCAAAAATTTTATTCCTGCCATCAGTATTGAAGGCTTTGAAAAGGACACGGATTCAAGAAGGGGAGCAGGGGTATATGGTACTGTAACTGATGCCATGAAAATACTTAAACGCCATAAGCTCCTTTTTGGGATATCCTGCTGCTATACCCGTGAAAATACGGAAACAGTGGGCAGTGAGGAATACTTTGACGAGATGGTTTCACTGGGAGCAAAGTTTGCATGGTTTTTTACCTATATGCCCATAGGTGCCGGAGCCCCCACCGAGCTCATGGTCACTGCGGAGCAGCGGGAGTTCATGTATCGTCAGATTCGCAGCTTCAGAAATACCAAGCCCATTTTTACACTGGACTTCTGGAATGACGGGGAATATATCGGAGGCTGTGTAGCAGGAGGCCGTTATTATGTCCATATTAATGCAAACGGAGATATAGAGCCCTGTGCCTTCATTCACTATTCCGATTCGAATATCAGGGACAAAACCCTGCTGGAGGCATTGAAATCTCCTCTATTTATGGAATATTACAAAAACCAGCCCTTTAATGATAATCATTTAAGGCCCTGTCCTCTGCTGGATAATCCTCAGAGGCTGGTTGAAATGGTAGAACAGTCGGGAGCAGCATCCACAGACATGAGAGCACCTGAGAAGGCGGCAGAGCTGGCAGGAAAATGTACTGAAGCTGCGGAGAGTTGGGCGGTGACTGCCGAGTATCTGTGGAGCGGACAAAAGGCTGCTGACAAGGATTCCTGCAGCTGTGTAAATTGCGGAGGCTGCTGCTGCGCCGGATACAGGTTAAACAGGGAAAGCTGATGCGGGTTTTTGCAGGTTCTAAACCCATAGTAATTGACTGAGCGGGCAATTTGCTTTCTGATGGCAGTTGCTTGCTTTTTTATGCCGCCATCACTTTTGAGGGGAATTGGGAAGTTATACCATAAACGACTACAACAATGTTGAAAATAATACAAAATTTGGTATAATATTAACTATTCAGATTAATGCTGCTAAAAATCTTTTTTATTTATGAACATAAACTTTCTTCATCCTACCTGAACTTTTATTTATTCAGAGCTGACTGACCGCAATCTGATGTTACAAACCTGCCGGAAGGTGCTTTACAGCCTTTAGGGCTTTTAAGGAGGGATGCGGGCACAGGCGTTCTTGCGCCGGGGTAGAATCAACTCAGAGTTTTTAAAAATCAGAACAGGAGGATGGAATCAAATGAAATATGCAGGTACGGGCAAGAGTTCAGTCACAAGCGCAGCTGAGGCTCGGGGCAGGGGAAAAAGCAGAAATAATTTACACGGCAGAAATTCTATAAAAGCCGTCAGTTGGATTCTATGTGCTGCCATAGTGGCATTGCTGTTATTTGTTCCCGCATTCTCGGATGCCGGTGTCTATGCTGAGAGTATACAGCCGGGCAATTATCAGTTTGATACAAGAATAAGAATGAACTCCATAGGCTTTATGCCGGAGCAGTCCAAAAAAGCTACAATTGCAGGCAACTGCACAGAGTTTTATATTGTAAGGGAAAACGGTGAGGTTGTCTATACGGGCAGACCAACCTCCATGTATAATAATGATACGGGTGAGCAGTTGAATATTGTGGATTTCACCCAGGTTTCCCAGGAGGGTACCTATCTGCTTATAGTTCCGGGAATTGGGAAGAGTACTGTTTTTAAGATTGCAAAGGATATATATTTGGAGCCGTATAAGGCCTCCATGCTTGCAATGTACCTGGCCCGCTGCGGCACTTCAGTGTCGGTGAACTACAACGGGAAAACCTATGCACACGGGGCATGTCATACCAGGGACGGCTATCTGGACTCAATAACAGGCCAGCATAATATAAAGGATGGCACAAAGGGCTGGCACGATGCAGGAGACTACAACAAGTATGTTGTCAACGCCGGAATAAGTGTAGGTTCCATGCTTTTTGCCTGGGAGCAGTTCAAGGATAAGCTTGAAAATATTCAGCTGACCATGCCTGAAAATACCAATGCCATGCCGGATTTTCTGGATGAAATCAAGTATGAAACAGACTGGCTGCTGACCATGCAGTACCCGGATGGCAGCGGCAAGGTGAGTCATAAGCTTACCACCAAAGACTTCGGAGGCTTTATATTGCCGGAGCAGGAGACCACAGACAGATTTTTTACACCCTGGGGGAGCCCTGCAACGGCAGATTTTGTCGCTATGCTGGCAATGGCCTCCAGAGCTTTCAGGCCGTATGATGCCGCCTATGCGGATAAATGCCTGAATGCTGCGAAAGTCAGCTATGCCTTTTTAAAGACCAACCCAAATAATACAAATCCAAACCAAAGCGGGTATTCTACAGGCGGGTATGACACCACCGACCCCGACGACAGGCTGTGGGCGGCTGCGGAAATGTGGGAAACCACCGGAGACAGCAGCTATCTCAGTGATTTTGAAGCCAGGGCGGAGGCCTTTTCTAAAAAAATTGACGTGGATTTTGACTGGGGCAATGTAAAAAACCTGGGTATGTTTACATACCTGCTTTCAAACAGGAACGGAAAAAATCAAACACTTTATAATACTATAAAAAGTGCCTTGCTCAGCTCTGCAGACAGTATAGTCAGCACCGCGGACAGCCATGGCTACGGAAGGACCTTGGGAAGCACCTATTACTGGGGCTGCAACGGTACCGTGGCTAGACAGACCATGGTTCTGCAGATTGCAAACAAGCTGTCTCCCAAAAGTGATTATATCGATGCCTCACTTGATGCGATAAGCTTCCTTTTGGGCAGGAACTATTATGACCGTTCCTTTATAACGGGAGTGGGATTGAATCCGCCCAAGAGTCCCCATCACAGGCCGTCGGGAGGAGACTCCGTTAACGAGCCCTGGCCCGGATACCTTATTGGTGGAGGCTGGCCGGGTGCAAAGGATTGGGTGGATAACCAGGACGATTACGAGACCAACGAGGTTGCAATCAACTGGAATGCGGCATTGATCTATGCATTGGCAGGGTTTGCAGGAGGGACTTCAACCCCTGAAGGGCTTTATGGAGATGTCAATGGAGACAGTGTTGTGGATTCCATTGACTATGCACTGCTCAAAAGCTTCCTTACAGGGCAGGTAAGCACCTTCCCCGGAAAGGACGGCCTGAAGCTGGCGGACGTAAATCTTGATTCCAGTGTGGACTCCATAGATTTGGCAATATTGAAGCAATACCTGCTGGGACTGCTGGAAAAACTGCCGGTGAAGTAATCTTTTTCTGCATATTTAAGAAGGGAGTATGGCGCACTACTTTTTAGTTAGTTTGCTGTACTCCCTTTAAAGCTGTACTCCCCTTTAAAATTGTTATTTTTGTGGATTCAGATGTAATATATCACATCAGATACCTAAATCCGGCGGCGGGAACTAATCCTCCGGGAAGCTGCCTATTTTACCAAGCAGGTACTGCTTTAAATAGGCAAGATCAAGTGCACTTAAGGAACCGTCTCCGTCAACATCCCCTATCTGAATCTGTTCAGGCGTGAGTGTACTCTCACCTGTATTCAGCAGATGCTTTTTAAGCAAGGCATAGTCAATTGCATCAATATCTCCATTGCCGTCAATATCCCCTTTAAGGATTGTTGCGGCGGGATTAACCTTGATTCTCACTACACCGGAGTCACTGAGTCCTCCGGGGTCTTTTACCGTAAGGTAGAATTTAAGTATGGTCGGAGAGGTAACCTTGGGTGCGGTAAATACAGGCTTTGCACTGGCAGGGTCGGATAGCTGTACTGCTGTTCCGCCCGCCTGACTCCACTGGTATTTGATGGTGTCCTTATCGGTATCATCCGAACCGGTACCATCCAGTGTAACCGTCTGACCGGAATTCACGGTCTGCGGAGTGCCTGCCTGAGCCCAGGGCGTATGGTTTGAGCTGGCATCCCGGGGTTCAAAGTAAACCAACAGTACTTTTTTTGTAATACCTCCCTTGTATTTGGGAGAGGAAGAGGTGGAGCCGGAAGCCAGATCCTTTATGGTAAAGGTCAGTACGTTGGGACCGGGGAAGTTCTTAGCCATATCATCCTCAACAGTATAAGAGTATACATTGCTGTTGATAAGTCCGGGAAACTCTGTGTTTTTGGAGATTTCAAGCCTGTCTCCGTCGGGGTCTGAAGCGTTTATGGCAAGCCTTAAGGTATCACCAGCCTTAACCCTGTATATATTCTTGTTCTTTCCGGGACCTGAACCGTCCGGAGTAATCTGTGCTTCTGGAACACTATTGTCAGTAACAGTTATTTTTGCACTTTTGCTTGAAACATTGCCAAGTCTGTCCTTAACTGTAAATGTAACTGTATGAACGCCTACATCCGACTTCTTCGGTTTTACCGTGTAAATACCTGCGGTATTCCAGGTATTGTTGATTACCTTTCCAAAGCTTCCATCCATGGAATAAGAAAGATTTTCAGCATAATAGTTCTGCACGGTAAGAGGGAAGGACAGCTCCTGACCTGCATAAACCGAATAGGCGGGTATATCGTCAAGCACTACGGGACTTTCTGCCGACAATACATTTATTTGGGCGGTGGTGCTGGCAGTACCCATGCTGCTGGTGCCTGTGAGGTTGACGGTATAGGCTTTTCCTGCCTGGTCTCTTGCAGGTGTCCAACTGATTGAGTATTCATAGTCGTTGGCTGCCCATTTTCCCTTAGTTTTAACCAGCTTCGCTCCGGCAGGAAGGTTAGAGGCAGTTATTTCAATATCTCCGTCATTTGCCTGAGCCCGGATTATTCTTAGAACATATGGCTTGTCTGCAATTGCCGTATCAGAACCAAAAGGGAGTATTACAGGCTTTTGAGGAGCCGGATCCACAAGATTCCAGCTATAGGCAGTAAAAGGCTTCTGGTAACCTGACGGGTTTGTTGGATAAATACGTCTGATATAGGCTCTTACAAAATCCTTTTGGGCTGAGGACATGACACTCTGCAGGCTGTTGTACGAGAATATGAGGAAGTTGTATCTTTCAGAATCCTTGTTGCCTGTGGGCAGATTGTATGCGTCACTATAAGGATCCCGCAGGTCATCATTGGGTGCACCGATGGAAGCGGTCCACTGTCTGTAGATAAGTTCAAGGAAGGCGTTCAAGGCCGCCTGCTTGTTCCCGCTGTAATTCATAAAGCCCTCATACGGCCAGGTTACATCCAACAGATACCTTCTGGTGGTATCTCCATAGTTTGGTATTGAGGATGTGCCGGTATATGATGCGGCAGTATAAGTTTTGGAGTGGTTCCACAATTCTGCAAACCCTTTGAGTCCGGTAAGCGTCTGGACGTTCTTGCCTCCAAACAGGCCAGAGTCATAGGTCTTGCAGCCCCAAGGCATGGTAGCATAGTAGAAATATGTATTTGGAGTGAATACTCCGTTCTTTCCCGTAACGAACATGGTGGAATACTGGGTCCATTTGTTTCTGAAAGCTTCCCTGGAATTTATGCCTTCATCGGCATTTATTCCGTAGGTATTCAAATTGTCCAGGTTGGAGCCGGGTCCCCATAGAATGGTGTTTTCATTTACTCCCCAGGCCCATTCTCCGTTCCACTGGTTGTTGACACGCTGAGGGAGCCCGTACTCAAAATCCAAGACGGACAGCCAGGTCAGCAGGGCAGTACTGTTAACTGCTTCAAGAAAGTCTTTTGAGTGATCGGCTTTTGTATAATCATGACTTGTAAATTGATATTTCTTATAGATGCTGTTTGCGCCATAGCCGAAATACCTGCCCAGCCCCTTGTCGGCCAGCGGCAGATTGCTCAGGTTGTACCTCTGTTGGTTAAAGAGGCTTCTGACTTCGGTTACGGCAGCCTTGAGAGGCACTTCATGGGGCATAAATTCCGACCAGCTTGCGATACTGTAGGGAAGAACAACATTTTTCATATCGTATGAGTTCCAGATTTTCTCCATATTTACGTCATCGGGTGTTGGAACCCTGTGTCCGGTCAAGGCCCCCCAGAAATCTTCATCCTTTGAAAGGACGGGATTCCCTTCACCTGGCTCCAGGCTTAGAGGACCAGGCTGTAAAAATGGGTCGTTCTGGCTCATGAAAGGACCGTCATTGTTGTATCTGAGATACTCGAAAACCTTTTCTCCAATTTCCGGATCACTGGCTGCACCTGCAAATTTTTTTGTGCTTCCTATAACCCTTGAAGAGTTAAAATCAGGATCACCAAAATAGACCAGGTCTCTTCCGCTGTCAGTGTGACAAATGGCACACTTTGCATCGAACATGGCCTTGCCCTCAGCCAGCCTTTTCTGGGAGTATGCATCCGGTTCCAGATAATCCACTGCTACCTTGCCTCCCTTTATAGGAGTAACGATTCCTTCGGAAAAAATTTGTATACTGCAGAAAATGAGTACTGATATGATACACAAAAGAGCGATGGCTTTTGATCCTTTTCGCAGCATTGTACACCTACCTCCTTACATATTACTGATTTATTGCTTTATGTAAATTTCGTGCTGTCACAGAACCTCCTCCGGCATATAAAAATATTGAAGAAGCCAAAATCATCAGAATTGTGCCCAGCCACAAAAGAGAAAACCATTTAAACAGGGAAACCCTTAAAAGTACACTACCGTCGTCGGCTGCATTCTCAATATTGATGTAGAGTTCTTCCTTAAATGAACTGATGATGAATTCTTCGGAGTGGTATACTTCTTTCTTTTTGTAAAAATGGAGAGAGGTATCAAGGTTTCTGGCGGATTTGCCATCCCAGCAGGTCAATCGGGCAGTCCAGGTCTTTTTTTCAGGCTGGTCAATTACCTCCAGGGCATTTAATTCCAGGTTGTATTTTCCAATACTAATGGATGAATTTTTGTCGATGACACTGCTGGTTTCTATTTTCATGTCTCTGGTGCCAATCAGGCCAAATGCTATCAGCACTATGGAAAGATGTATAATAAACAGCATGAGAAATCTGCCGTTGTTAAATATTTTGCTTATATTCACAAGCAGACTCAGCAGCAGGGATATGAGACATATGACGGATATCGACAGAGAGAGCCTTGTAAAGACATCGTATGAGTTAAATGAGGGAAGGAAGGGTGTAATTATTCCGGGTAATAGTGAAGCCGCTGATATGGCAGCTCGGTATTTACCGGACAGGTGCCTGAATGAGAAACAGGCCGTTGAAGCGAGCATAATGGGCAATGCAAAAATGCCGAATACAAGGTCGTAGGTTTTTGCGGTTATTTCAGGCCCATTTAGCTCAAACAGGGGGTATACCGTCATCAATGCAATGGCAATTGCCGGCACGATAAGAAGAAACGGAGGAATATATATATGTAACCGTACTGATTTGGGGCCGGTACCCTTTAGTCCGGTTTTTTTCCTGAAAGCAACTATGAGTACGCCCAAAGCTGCGGCGCCTGCTATTATCAGCAGGATGGGAAAAAATATCCTGCTGCTGTGGCTGGAATATGCATGTACTGAGTTCAGAATACCGCTCCTTGCAAGGCCTGTCCCAAAAAGCACCGAAAAAACGATGGCTGAAATCATTGCTATTAAAGGACGGTTGCCGATGGCATTTCTTCTTTTCAACTGAAACATATGCAGATACGCTGTGGAAAGCAGCCAGGTTACCAAAGCGGAATTTTCAATTGGGTCCCAGTTCCAGTAGCCGCCCCAGCCCAGTTCTCTGTATGCCCATATTCCGCCGCTGACAATGCCTGTGGTAAGTATTGTCCATGCAACAAAAGGAAGCCTTCTGGTGATTGATAGTTCAGGGCTTTGAGGATAAAGTGCTTCATACAGCATGGAGGAAAACGCTGAAAAATAGCAGGAATAGGCCAGCATGACAAGGGGAGGGTGAATAATCATGCCTATGCTCTGAAGCGAAGGGCTGAGACCAAAGCCGTCACTGCTGGGGCCGACAGTCTTGAAGGGACTGCTTATGAAAATCAGGACGGCTAAGAAAGCCAGATTGAAGATAATGCTGGTGGCTGTTAAACACACAAGATATCTCTGGTTTGAATCACGCTTAAAATGGAATATACCATATATAAGCAAATAAACTATGGAGATACATGTGGCCCACAGTAGGAGAGAACCTGCCGAACCGCACCAGAAGGCAGAAATTTTGTATATAAGAGGCAGATTCCTGTCGGTATTTTTATACACGTATTCAATGGAAAAGTCGCTGGTAATTAAAAGATAGAAAAGTACCAGTGAAGCCGTAAGAATAAAAGCATTGGAGATAATTCCCGCTTTAAGCCCATAATTGCGGTTTTTAACAAATTTTAAAAGTATAAGGCAAAAAATCCCCATAGCAAATGAACTTATGAGGCATATATAACCCAGTGTACCCATACGCACCTCCTCAATAAGACTTGAATTTATTCCATATTTTCCTGCATATAATTATATACTAAAACAGATGTATTTTATTGTAGAATTTTGCCAAACCATTACATTTAATTAACATATATGGTAATATAAAACTGTTATAATTACTGGCAGATTGCCTGCAAATTTATGATGAGGAGGGAAGGCTTGATATGTTTGAAACATTAAAACAACAAGGGAATATTTCATATGAAAATATTCCGGGAATCAAGGTGTATTTGCTTCCGGCAGAGTCTATAAATTTGAGACAAGTCATGATGACACAAAATATCCTGGGTATCGTCAGGTTCGGTGAAGATGAGGGGTATCCCGAGCTTGAGGGGCTTAAGGTATGCTTTCCAGCAATGAATGTGGTAATGAAGACTTTTTCCGCAAAGGCCTATTACGAGGTCTGGACATCTGAAAATACTGTTGCCTGTGGGAATCTACAGGGCTTACAATTTTCAAGTGACGGATTTCACCAGCTTTTAACAGTATGCATAAAGGAGGAGGACAGAGATTTACGCAAAATTGGCAGATTGGCCTATGATTTGATTTTCCAGTCGGTGGAAGAAAATAATTATCCGAATATTTCAAGGGTGTGGAATCATATTCCAAATATCAATCAATTTGGAGACGGGACAGAGAGATATATAAGGTTTTGCCTTGGAAGGGCGGAGGCCTTTGCGAAAAACGGCAATATATTTCCTGCCGCCACCGGTATAGGTTGCCAGGGTAACAGTTTGTGCATATATATGATATCCATGAGGAAGGATATGAATATATACCTTGAAAACCCTAACCAGACACCTGCCTACAAGTATCCTGAAAAATACGGAATAAAACCTCCCAGCTTTGCAAGGGGAGCATATACGGACTGCGGCGGGGGAAGAGGAAGGTTATATGTTTCAGGCACAGCCAGCATCATCGGTTCAGAGACTGTTCACGTTGGGGAGGCCGCCAGGCAGTGCGAGACAACACTTAACAATATAAGTGTCCTCATATCAGGTACAAATTTAAGCAGTTACGGTATAAATAAAGCGTTTACTCTTAAGAATCTGGATTGCATTAAGGTATACATAAAAGATGAAGCTGATTATGAAATAATAAATACTATCTGCAGCAGGTCATTTTCGCCGGATAAGTCCATAGCTTATCTGAAAGCGGATGTATGTAGAAATGATCTGCTTGTTGAGATAGAGGGCATTGTTATGGAAGACCCGTAAGGAGCTGATCGGTTACAGCTTGTAAATGCAGGGGGCCCATGACAGCATATACTCATATATGCTGTCATGGGCCCCAATTTTAATTTATATCAGATATTTGCGCCTTACTACTACCTGGATGTCTGCTTGAACCATTAGCCTCTTATCTGGATAAGGGCAGTGTCTGCACCGTACCCAGCAGATACTGCTTGAAAACTGCAAAGTCAATGGAATCAATGGAGCCGTCAAGGTTTAAATCCGCCGCTTTCGTATCGATGGACAGGCTGCCACCCAGCAAATATGTCTTTAATAGAGCAAAATCTATGGCATCGATATTCCCATCGGTATTCACATCTCCGTATTTCGTTACAGTGGTGCTGCCTCCAAGGGTTACACCATTTTTGCCCAAAGGTATCTTGTGATCCAGACCTATAAACTTGCCCTGATCATTTTTCCACAACACCGGCAAAAGATAATTGTCATACTTGTTGTCATTCCATTTCAGGTCTCTGCCGCCGGGGAAGGCTGTTCCCTCACCGCGGGTAAGCAGTCCGCCGGTGTCTGCCGAGTCAATGTTTATACACCAGAAGGTGTGGTGTAGTTTGTATTTGTTTTCCAGAATATAGTCTCTCATTGCCCGCAAATACTTTTTATTAGACTCCAGAAGCTTGTCTTCACCTTCCGTGAGGCCTCCCCATTCACCTATCAGTATTGGAGAGATTCCATCCTCCATGATATATGCCCAGTTATCCTTCCAGCACTGCTCATACAATATTTTCTTTGCAGCTGCATCGGAGGCTGTGGGGAAATCACCTCTGAACCATTGCTGCTCATATACCATAGGGCCATAATCATGTGGTGAATAAACGAGCTGGGATTGATATTTTCCAAGGTTTATGGGGTAGTTCCTCACTCCCCTGAGATTTCCTCCCCACCAGGTTCCGTAGTAATCATTGTTTCCGGTCCAGGGACTGGTATTGGTTTCTTCGTCATCCCATAAGCCGTCCTTTGGGTAGATCTCCACACCTTCAACAAAGATAAGAGCTTTGGGGTGAATCTCAAGTATTTTAAGGGCAGTTTCCTGAGCAACTCTTTTCCAGTTGGTGGCACGGTTGGAGTTATCCCAGATTGCGCTTTGGGCCATTATTTTAAGGTCTCCGGAATTGGTGTGAGGCTCATTTTTAAGGTCAAAACCAATAATGGTATCATCATTTTTGTACCTGTTGGCTGCCCATACCCAGGCGGCCTTGAAGATGTCCTCGGTTATGGCACCCTTAACCCACAAAGGAGCCGTATGGCCCATATTATCGGTTTCTGCGCTATGTACGTCAAGAATTACTTTGATTCCCACTCTTTTAAAGTTCTCCAGCATGAAATTAAATAACTGGTAACTGTTCAAGCCGGCTAAATCCGCATTGTTATAGCTGGTATCCGTTGAAGCAGGGTATTCGCCCTTGCTCCATGCATACAGCAGATCGGTTGCTATTGGTAGCCTTACAACATTAATACCCTTGTCCGCCACTATTTCAATATCTGCCACAATATTGCTGTGGTAGGAATCCAACAGCATTCTTTCCCTGCAGTTGAACCCAAACCAGTTGGCACCGGTCAGCCAGACTTTATTTCCGTATTGGTCCACAATATTGGTGCCCTCCACATGCAGCCAGTCGTCATTTGTTTCACTGTCTGCGGGGGCGGCAGCAAGTACTTGTAAGCTGGATGCTATCAGCAGCACAATAAGTGCCGCCAATAAAAAAGATAGACTTAAAGACCTTTTCATATCTTTCCCTCCTGTACCTTATTCTTATTAAATTAGTTGAGGAAAACAAGCAGGATTTCTACTTGCACCATCTTAGACAATAATACCATATTAATTAACAAAAATACAATAAATTAACATTGGTACAATATTTCGACAATATTCATATAGTCAATTACGGTTGAAACCTTCGCCTTGCAGGCGAATAAATGCTTTCAGCATATTGTTTAAAGGTTTCAACGGTTTGGGTTTTACGAGGTCCGTGCTTCAGGAGGCTTTAGCCTCAAACCCAAACTATCGGCTTTCTGCAGCTTACTTTTTCCTGTTCTGCCTGAAGTCATTGGGAGTCGTTCCAGTGTGATTTTTAAAAACTCTGTTGAAATTTCTGATGCTTTCAAAGCCGCATTCCAGAGCTATGTTGGAGACACTAGCTTCAGTTCCGGCCAAAAGGCTTTGGGCCATGTTTATGCGGAGCTTGTTTACATATTCATTAAATTGCTCACCTATTTTACTGTTAAATATACGGGAGATGTGAAACCTGCTGAAGCCTAAGTCCTTAGCCACACTTTCCAGCGTTATTCTCTCGCAAAAATGGCTGCCGATATACCTTAGAAGCTTTTGAATGGTCGTATCGTGCCATTGCCTGCCGTTCTTAAATACAAAATTCTCGTGAAGTTTTCCCAATATGGAGTATAAAAGACCTTTGATGACAAATTCATTTCTGTGGCTTGAACTCTCTTTCACGAGCATATCTAGCAGGACGCCCACTGCTTCATAAGAGCAGCCCCCTTTAATAAAGGGATCTTCAAGAGTCTTACCCATATGCTCCTTAAAATACTCCCTGATGATTTCAGGAGAAAAAATCAAAATCAGCAGTTTTGAATGGGCGGTATTGCTGTAACTATGAACATCATTTGGAAAGCAAACGGCAATATCCCCTTTTTCCAGATTCTTTCTGATGTCATTTACAGAAAAGCACATCTCACCTTCAACTACACATACCAATTCCATATGTGAATGAAGGTGCGGAGGGAAACTGAAATCCTCTTCAAAGAGGACATTGAAATCATAGGGCCATTTAGTGCTTATAGTTTCGTAGTACGGGTACATGTCATCCCTCCATTTTTACTGATTTAAATATATCATTGCACAGCAATCTATGTCCATATTCAGTTAATATATTGCGAGATAGTTTTTTAAATTAGGGATAATATTATATTATCAGAATATTTTAAGGAGGCATGCAAAATGAAATGTAACAAGGAGTATCGTTTAGGCTTTACCGAAAAAGCTGAGAAGATTCTGAAAAGCTTATCCCTGGAGGAAAAAGTTTACCTGATGAGCGGACAGATCAAGCTTGCGGATGAACTGGAAAATATTACAAAGGACCCGGACAACCTGCATTACAACTACTTTCCATATCCAGCAGGAGGCATTGAAAGAGTTGGACTGCCGCCCATGCGCTTTTGCGACGGACCAAGAGGAGTAGTATGCGGCAACGGTAAAACCACTTGCTTTCCGGTATCCATGCTGAGAGGCGCCAGCTTTGACACTGAGCTGGAGGAGAAGATAGGCCGTGCCATCGGTAAAGAAATCCGAGCCTTTAACGGAAACCTTTTCGGAGGCGTTTGCATTAATCTTCCATACAATCCGGGCTGGGGAAGAAGCCAGGAAACCTACGGAGAGGAGTCCTTCCACCTGGGTAAGATGGGTGCGGCCCTGGTCCGGGGTGTACAGGAGGAAGATGTTATTGCATGTATAAAGCACTATGCCTTCAACCAGATGGAGAATTCCCGCTTCAAGGTAAGTGTGGAATGTGATAAACGAACCGAGAGGGAAGTGTATCTTGCCCACTTCAAAGATTGCATAGATGCAGGGGCAGCAAGTGTAATGAGCTCCTATAACCTTTATGAGGGTACACACTGCGGGCATCATAACTATATGCTAAATGAAGTGCTGAAGAAGGAGTGGGACTTTGACGGCTTTGTCATGAGTGATTTCTACTGGGGAGTGAAGGACACCGTTGAGGCGGCAAACGGCGGTCAGGACATGGAAATGGCTCACACCATGTACTATGGAGACAAGCTTATAACGGCAGTAAAGGAAGGCTTGGTGCCGGAGGAGAAAATAGATGCTTCCGCATTGCGTATAATCCGCACACTGCTGGCATTTACAAGCAGGCATGAAGCTCCTGCGGACACTTCTGTGCTGGCCTGTGGGGAACACATTTCATTGGCCCTGGAAAGTGCAAGAAAGGGCATAACACTTTTGAAAAATGAGAACAAGGTTCTGCCCCTGGATAAAATGAAGACAAAAAAGCTGCTTGTCCTTGGTGCTTTAGGAGAGTCGGAGCCAATTGGTGATCATGGCTCCAGTTGGGTACGTCCTCCTTATGTTATTTCTCCAATTCAGGGTTTGCAGATGGTAGCACCTGAGACCCAGGTGGTATATGACCGCGGGGATGACCTGGAAAAAGCGAAAATACTTGCAAAAGAGGCCGATGCAGTTGTATTCGTAGTGGGCTACGACCATAACGACGAGGGAGAGTTCGTATCTGAGGATGAAGCTGAGGGCTATACAGGTACCATGGGGGGAGACCGCAGATTTTCACTGGGCCTCCACAAAAACGAGATAGAGCTTATTAAGGCTGTAGGGCCGGTGAACAGCAATTCCGCAGCGGTATTGATAGGCGGAAACATGATAATGATAACTGAGTGGAAGGATTACACAAGCTCAATTTTGATGGCATATTATCCCGGCATGGAGGGTGGTAAGGCATTAGCTGAAATTCTTTTTGGAGACATAAATCCAAGCGGAAAGCTTCCGTTTGTTCTGCCATACAATGAAAGCGACCTGCCTGCGGTAGAGTGGGATACTACCACCCAGCATTACGATTATTATCACGGCTATGCAAAGCTTGAAAAGGAAGGTGTCAAACCTCTTCTGCCATATGGCTTCGGAATGTCGTATACCACCTTCGGCATAGGAGGAGCGACATTTGCCGCGGAGGGAAGCAAGGTGTCGGCAACCTGCAATATCAGAAACACCGGAGATGTTGAAGGTACCCAGGTACTACAGTTTTATGCGGGCTTCAAGAATTCCTCAATTGACAGACCGGTGAAGGTTTTAAGAGGCTTTGAGAGAGTAGGACTGTTACCCGGGGAGGAGAAAACAGTCACTATATCCTGCCCTATAGAGAAGCTGTGCTTTTTCAATGAAAGTACAAACCAGATGGAACTGGAGCACATGGAGTACGAGTTATATATAGGTACCAGCTCCTCCAATGACGAGCTGCTCATGGGAACCATAAGGCTGTAATTTGTTCATACCGTCAATATATCTGCATGTATTTGTTGAAGGCTTTTTAAAAGGTTGCAGCAAATACATGCATTTTTTTCAGTCTCGCTATTATCTGTTATTTCAGGTAGCTAATGCGTTCAAGCTATGAAAACAAAAATAATGTTGAATTTAATTATTTGAGATAGAATAAATTCGTTTTATGACTATTGTTGTCAAACTATTTGTATTGTAATGGAAACTGTCCTCATTCTATAATAAACATATCTGTTGTTCAGGTTGTCCGGCCGGGCCGACAGCCGATGTCCTTCTGGCAATTCCCCATATGCAGTATTTCTATTTACCATCGCACACCGATTTGTCCTTTATTTTTCATATACATTGAGACTGAGAAAGTGACAGAAGCATCCAAACAGTCAGAGAAGATTCTTCTTCTAAGTAAAATCAATAAAAAAATTTTAACTGGAAAGCGAGATGGTACGTATGAGAAACACAGCTAAATGGACCAGGGTCTTGATGTGCAGCATGATAATCATACTTCTTACGGTGTTAATCCTTCCTGTTGCTGCGGAAACTTTTACTGAAAGCTCCCAAGGCATCACAGCGAGCGGCACTTTGACAGCCTCCGGCTTCATATACGGAGACGGCAACAACGATTCAAATGTGGATGCCCTGGATTTTGCATGGTTCAAAAAATATCTGATGGACCCTGAGCAGCCATATATTGAATATATGGATTTGAATGTTGACAAAACCGTTGATTCAGTAGACTATGCCATATTGAAAAAATTTCTGCTGGGCAGCATAACAGCGCTGCCATATGTTTCCGACCCGGTACAGCCCGGTGTTCTGTTGGTGGGGCGTTTTGACACCAGTGATCCTGCAGGCCCCAAATTTGCGTGGAGTACCTCTGCAATAAAAGCAAATTTCCAGGGTACGGGAATCAGTGTGACCCTCAAATCAACAGGTGACAACTGGTTCAATGTCATATTGGACGGCAGGGTGCTTGCACCGGTAAATGTACCTGCGGGTTCATCAAATCCTGTTGTACTTGCAAGCGGTCTGACCAATGGCAGCCATACCATAGAACTGGTCAGAAGGACTGAGGCCTGGCTTGGAGAAGTCCAATTCCTGGGGTTCAATGTTACAGGGGGCAGTCTGCTGACACCTCCGGCTCCTTCCTCCAGGCGCATTGAGTTTATAGGAGACTCTATAACCTGCGGCTATGGAAATGAGGGCACAAGCCAGTATCAGAGCTTTACCTCCAAAAATGAAAATGCATATCTGGCATACGGCGCCATGACTGCAAGACTGCTGAACGCCGATCCTGTAACAGTGTGCTGGTCTGGAAAAGGAGTAGTCAGGAACTATGGGGGAGATACCAACGAGCTTATGCCCGCCCTATACCAGAGGATTTTGCCTTACAGTGCCACACCTGCCTGGGATGCCGGAAAATGGACACCTCAGGTGGTGGTGATCAATCTGGGCACTAATGACTTCAGTGTGGGAATACCCGATAAGACAGCTTTTACAGCAGCCTATTCAGCGTTTGCAGGCAAGCTTCGCAGCCAGTATCCGCAAGCCCATATCTACTGTGCCGTAGGGCCCATGTTAAGTTGGGACAATCTCACAAGTGCAAGGGATTTTATAAATACAGTAGTATCACAGAAGAGTACTGCTGGAGACGAAAAGATTCATTATATTGAATTCCCTGTACAGGAGGCCTCAAACGGCTATGGTGAGGATTGGCACCCCAGTGTTAAAACTCATGAATTAATGGCAAATCAGCTCGCAGCTGCAATCAAGAAGGATCTGGGCTGGTAATTTGCAAAACTGAGGATATACGAGAACCTGGAATTAGTGGAGAAAAAAGCTCCAGCCGGCGAACTATCGCCGGCTGGAGCTTTTTTCGGGTTCGCTGAGGCTCACGTACAGCAGCCAGAGCTGTCGCAGGTGCTTTTAAAGTGATTTAAAAATAAATACCATAAAAGGATATTCTGCAATAAGAGGTTGTTAATACCTCCCTCAATTTGCCTTAAATATGGAGGACAAACCTAAAACCATCAAGTACCTGTGACAAGCTTGATGAATCATTTACCTGAAGGGAGATAGGTGTAATGCTGGATTTTTTACTCAAGAACTGGTTGGTAATAGTAGCGGCACTGGCATTAGCAGCTTATATGGTCTATTTGGCAGTGAACAGGCGTTGGGATAAGCTCAGGAAACTTGCCTATAAAATGATAAGGCAGGCTGAGGATGTCATTGTGGGAACAAAGAAGGGGCAGGAAAGGTTCAATCTTGTACTGGATCAGCTGTACGGCATAATTCCTGTGTGGCTGAGATTGTTCATTCCCAGGAGCCTGCTGAAGCAAAAGCTGCAGCAGTGGTTCGACCTTATAAAGGACGGGCTGGATGACGGCAAAATCAATAAGTCCGTTTAAGCCCGGATACAATATATTCAAGGCATCCGGAAGTATCCGGGTGCTGTTTTTGTAACTTGACAAAGCCCACTGTTGCATAGGGCATAGCATTTTGGTTGTTTGATTATTCAAAAAATAAACACGTTTATATAAATTCGCCCTTCCATAAAATTAAAACTAATTTATCAAAGATTGTATTAACTACATAAGGACTAATTTCTTTTAATTTGTGATAAACTCTAGATAGATAAATATATTTTTATTTGAAGGGATAAACACAAATGGAACAGGAACTTGTCAAAAAGTATGCAAAGCTGGTGGTGAAAGCCGGCGTGAATATCCAGAAGGGCCAGATTTTGGTCATCAACTCCCCCCTGGAGTGCGCGGAATTTACGAGATTGATAGCGGAGACGGCGTATCTGGAGGGTGCCGGAGATGTGGTGGTCAATTGGAAGGATGAGCAGTTTTCCAAAATCAGATTGGTCCATGCCTCGGAGGAGGTACTTGACGGCTTTCCACAATGGAATAAGGATTTATACATGTCATATGCCGTCCAGGGAGCTGCGTTTTTGAGTATTGCAGCCTCCGACCCGGAGCTTTTGAAGGATGTGGACGCAAGGCGCATAGCAAGAGCCAGCAAAGCCAGAAGTTCTGCACTTAAGGAATATTCAGACAGGCTCATGAGCAGCAGGAATCCCTGGTGCGTGATTTCAATACCCACAGTTCAGTGGGCAAAGAAGGTTTTTCCGGAGGTGTCGGAGGAAGAAGCAGTTGAAAAGCTCTGGAAGGCCATATTGAGCTCTGTCAGGGCTGATGCCGCAGACCCGGTCGCAGCTTGGGAGGAACACAAGGCGAAGCTGTCCAGGAGACTGGAGTTTTTAAATTCAAATGAGTTCAGCTATTTAATATATAAAAATTCCCTTGGCACCCGGCTTAAGGTTAAGCTTCCGGAGAAGCATATCTGGATGGCGGGGGCCGAGCATACTCCCGAGGGTCAGGTATTCCTGCCAAACATGCCTACCGAGGAGGTCTTTACACTTCCGGTAAATACAGGCGTAGAGGGTGTGGCGGTGAGCTCCATGCCGCTTTGTTACAACGGAAGTCTTATTGAGGATTTCTCCATTACCTTTGAAAATGGCAGAATTGTTGATTTTACTGCGAAAAAAGGCTATGAGGCGCTGAAGAACCTTGTTGAAACCGACGAAGGTTCTCACTACCTGGGTGAAGTGGCACTTGTTCCTTTTGATTCACCTATTTCAAATTCCGGGATATTATTTTATAATACCCTTTATGACGAGAATGCCTCCTGCCATTTGGCGATTGGAAAGGCTTATCCCTGCTTTAAGGATGCCCGGGAGCTGACGGAGGAGGATATGAAAAAACGTGGAGTAAATGATTCCCTTGAGCACGAGGATTTTATGATTGGCACAGCAGATATGGAAATCGTGGGTGTAAAAGCCTCCGGTGAAGAGATAAAAATCTTCCATGAGGGAAACTTTGCCTTTGGCTTATAAATAAAGTCAGTCCCGTCCGAATAATTCATTCTGTCGGGACTGAGACCGTATCAGCGGAGGCTTCATACTTGCTGAAGGGGAGTATCACTCCAGCAGGTGGGAGCGGACAGCACCTGATTTACAATTTCCAGATAGCTGTTCAAACCATGGCATTTCTTTATTTTTTTCATCAGCTTTCCGTCCCTGTCTGTATGTATCCATATATAGGACCAGAATTCCTTCATTTTGTCACAAACATGCTTTTCCCCGGAAAGAGCAGCTTTGTAGTACTGAAGTATTTCTTCATGGAAGTCTCTGAGCATATGTCCTTTTAGGTCAGGGGAGATAGGGTTTCCCCTGATAGCCTGCGGAAGAAATGGATCTCTCAGCGCACCTCTGCCCAGCATGAAGTTCTCCACTGCAGGAAGCCTTTCACTAATGCTGTTAAAGTCTCCGAAAGTGAAAATATCCCCGTTATAGGTCACCTTATGCCGGCAGGCAGCCGCAAGAGCGGAGAAACCTTCCAGATCAACTGTACCTGAATACATCTGCACTCCGGTGCGGGCATGTATGATGACACCTCCCAGCGGATACTGATTAAGGATTTCCATCACTCTCAGGCCTTCTTCCACGGTGTTCATTCCCAGCCTCATTTTAACCGTCAGGGAATAGGGCATTTTTTTACATACGGTGTCAAGAAAGCTCTCTATCATTTGTGGATGAGGCAGGATTCCCGCACCCTTTTTCTTGTTTGTCACCATTGGAAAAGGGCAGCCTATATTCCAGTTTATTTCTGTATGGCCCATTTCATATATGGCTCCCGCAAAACGGCTGAAAGCCTCCCCGTTATTGCCCAGAAGCTGGGGTATGACCTTTTGCTGGTCTTTGTTATTTTCAGGAAGCAAATCCTTCAGCAGGGCTCTGCTGATTTTCTCATTGTCCGCAGTTGCTATAAACGGAGAATAATACCCATCAATTCCGCCAAAAATTCTTGCAAAGGCATTTCTGTAGCAAGCTATGGTCATTCCCTGAAGAGGGGCCAGATAAAGATTCATTTTCAATAGCTCCTGTATTATAAATTAATCCATTCTCAATAATAAATTGAAATCCCGTTAATTACAATAGTTTTCTTCTTTCCGGAAAACTTATATGAATTCCGGCGTTAACTTGCCCATGAAATTCATAAATTTTTCATTTATGCTAATAATTCCTGGAATTGTGGTCATACTAAACATTGGTAAATACCATAATATTTAGGAGGTTTTAGAGATGAAAAACAGAAGATTGGTAATCCCCGCTGTACTTGTACTTACAATTGCCTTATCCACAGGCTGTGCTAAAAAGGAGAATCAGCCCGGTAATACCTCAACTCCCGCAACACAGACAACCACGCCTACAACCGCAGCCGTTACCACAGCAGCAGGCACTACCTCTGCAGGAACGACTTCAGCAGCTACCTCCACCACAGACGCAGTTACCTCCGCTTCAATCGTAGATAATGCGGCAGCCTTTGAAAAGGCCATAGGTACAAACGGTACCTGGATTATAGCCATAACCAAGGATGTGAAGCTGGACAAGGAAATTACACTTGAGGGTGAGTATAAGAATGGCAAGAAGGATACTGCAGGCAAGGATATAATCCAGAGAAAGGTTGCACTTTACTCCCAGGACAAGGACCGCAATATTACCGCGAGGTACACCTTGACTGCTCCAAAGTTCACCATCAAGAGCCCTGAGGCCAGTATCCAGCATGGAACCTTCAAAGGGGATTTGTATGTGTCCGTGAAGAACTTCCAACTGGTGGATGCCACTGTAGAGGGAAATGTATATTTTACCTCGGAGGACATCAAAAAGTCCTTCAGTATGGATGAAAAGAGTAAAGTAACAGGAAAGCAGGAAGTAAAGACTACCTGATTTTCAATTTGAAAAACAGAGACTTGACAGCTCAGGTCTCTGTTTTTTATTTTCCAAAAAATGAGTCGAAACCTGATAAAATCTGTTACTCCAATGAATAACAACGTTTCAGGCTAATTCAATCAAACAGGCCCGCCTGAACGCTTTCCGAAATTTAAAATATTTTGTAACCTAAAGTCAAAAATGGTAATATATTCGTATAAACAATAAGATTATTCCTTTTCTTAGTATTGACTTTATAGCTTGGCAAATTTGTCGAATTGGATATGGCAGCAGCGTTTTTACATAACAAATGCAATATTAACTTGAGAGGGGTATACATATGATGACACTACAGCCTGTGGATGAAATCTTTGCATCTTGGAGGAGGTGTATGAGCAGTGGAGTGGATAACACTACCAGTGTTATTAGTGCTGGTATAAATGAGGAGGTCCTTCAAACTGCACTGAATGAGAGCAAACTGCTGGGAACCATATTCGGAGACCTGGGTTGTGATTTTGACGATTTGTCTATCAACAACAATTTAGCAATGCTTCTTGTTAATTCAGAAGGAGTACTTTTAAAAAAAAATGCTGTAAGGAGCTAGTTCGCAGAGTTGAAAGAATAGGAATCAAAGAGGGCATATCCTTTTCCGAAAAAGTTATGGGGACAAATGCCGTGGCCTTGTCCATGAAGCTGAAAAAGGCTGTCTACACCATCCCTCAGCACCATTACTGCGACCTGCTGAAGGATATCTTCCTATATGCAATACCCTTATACTCCAATTGTGAGGTACTAGGGTATTTTGCACTATGCAGGCTGAGCGAAAAAATAGAAATAGATCTTAAAATTCTGGCAGATTTGACAGCTTACAAGCTTATGAACGAGTTTAAGGTTGGAAAACTTCACTCTTTTTTATCTGACGGCAAAAATTGCTGTCTTACAAAGAAGCAGATTGAAATACTGAAGCTTATGGCTTCCGGAATCCCTGACAAGGTCGTTGCCTCAAACCAGGGCATCAGTATAAACACCGTAAAATATCATAAAAAACTTATTTTCAGAAAGCTGAATGTGGAATGTACCTCTCAGGCAGTTATAAAGTGCCTGAAGCTTAATATTCTGAATATTGACGAAATAGAATGCTGAAGTCTTCTGCAAAAACAAAAGTGACACTACCTATTTGGGTGGTGTCACTTTTGTTTTTGGCAATAACTACACAAAGGCATAGTAGTTAAGTTTACATTATCTGTTAAAATATGTATTATCACACAAGTTAACAATAATTTGCAGAAATAAACAAAATTATTCAGAAAAATGCAATTTTGGATTCCGATCCGGCAGCTGTAAAAATACTGATGAGAGAAGGATGTAGAAATGCCTCTGATTGAAGTAAAAAATCTGGTAAAGGACTACAAGCTAAATGTAAGAAAGAAAGGCCTGCTAGGTTCAATACAAGGCTTGATAGTACCTGAATACAAGATGAAGCGTGCAGTCGACAACATCAGTTTTGCAATAGAGAAAGGCGAAATGGTTGGGTTTATAGGCCCCAACGGAGCAGGTAAATCCACCACTGTTAAAATGTTAACCGGAATTCTGGTTCCTACCTCGGGCTCGATTTCCATAGGCGGGCTGTCACCCTCCAGGGACAGAAAAAGGAATGCAATGAAGCTGGGGGTGGTATTCGGACAGCGGAGCCAATTGTGGTGGGATTTGCCTGTGGTAGATACCTTTGAACTGCTCAGATATGTTTACAAGATACCTGAGAAGACCTTCAAAAGCAATATGGAGCTTTTTAATGAGCTGCTGGATATAAACGCTTTTATGTCACAGCCGGTAAGACAGCTGAGCCTCGGGCAGAGAATGAGGGCGGATATTGCGGCAGCGCTGCTCCATGACCCGGAAATAATATTCTTTGACGAGCCCACCATAGGACTTGACGTAATAGCAAAAGAAAAGGTAAGGGAGTTCATACGGTTCATAAACAAGGAAAAGGGAACCACCATGCTCTTTACGACACATGATATGCAGGATATAGAAAAAACCTGCCAAAGAATGATTATCATTGATCAGGGTACTACAATATATGACGGTACAGTCCAGCATATCAAGGACAGCTTTGGTACTGCCAGAACCCTGGTGGTGGATTTTTCCGAGAATGTTGGAAAGATTGATATACCAGGTGTGGAGGTTGTTGATGAGAAGGATAGGAAAAAGTGGCTCCGGTTTCAGAAGGAACAGGTCTCTGTATCCAGCTTGATATACGAGCTGACACAAATGTATGGAATAGTTGATTTAACCGTTCAGGAGCCTGAGATTGAGGGTATAATCAGGGAGATCTACCAGGGAGGTATAAAGTTCGATGAGAGCGTATGTAGAGTTTGCTAAAAAAGCCTTTCAGAACAATATCACCTATAGAGCGGATTATGTTGCAGGTGTTATAAATGCAATCGTAATGATATTTGTAAATATATGCATATGGAAGGCTATCTATGAGGATGAACAGTCGGTAGACGGCGTTCAGTTCAAAATGCTGATCACCTATGTGGTGCTGTCCTTTCTGATGCAGTGCATATATGGCATGGACGAATATCATATAGAATACAAGGTCAGATCCGGGGCAATAGGCCTGGATTTACTGAAGCCCATAAACTTCAGTGCATATGTTTTTTCATATAACCTGGGGATACTGGTGTTTCGTGTGATAATGCAGCTTATTCCTGCATTGCTGGTGTCAATAGTACTGTTTAAGATGTATCCCCCGTTTAACCTGTCAATGGCAGTATGTTTTGTATTAAGTACAATACTGGGCTATCTGGTATTGTACAACCTGAATTATATTGTCTGGATAAGCTCCTTCTGGTTTTATTGGACCTTCAGTCTGGTTACCATAAAGGATGCGGCAGTGATGATTTTGTCGGGTGCATTGCTTCCCCTGTGGTTCATGCCGCAATTCCTGGTGAATTTTATTAATCTTACACCCTTTGCCTCCATATATTACGTTCCCATAACCATATATCTGGGTCAGGTGCCCATGGAAGAGATAGCTATGGTTATGGCAAAGCAGCTCATATGGGCGTTGGGCCTGTTCCTGGCAGGAAAGGTACTTTGGAGGATAGCCCTGAAAAAATTGGTGGTACAAGGAGGATAGCCAGGTGGAGAGAAAACCTTTATACAATATATTTGAGCTTTTCATACTCATGACGAAATATATCAAGCTCAGCTTAAAGTCCATTCTTGAATACAAGTTCGACAGAACCTTTATAACAATTGCCATCTTTTGCAGAGAAATGATAAGTGTAGTGGTTATGTACCTTATTCTGGCAAGGTTTGTACATATAAAAGGCTGGGAATACGATGAGATGTTCTTTCTTTACAGCTTCCTGTTCCTGTCCTACAGTATTTTTGTCCTTTTCTTTGCAGGCATGAGGGATTTTGCCAGCATGATATATTCCGGTGAATTTGACAGATATCTTACCAGACCGCTGGGCCTGATGTTTCAGATAATAGTATCACGGATAGATTTGAGTGCGGGACTTGGACATGGTATTGTGGGAGTAATACTTTTTACTAAAACGGCATTTTCCGTGGGAATAGCATGGACACCCATAAATATCCTGTACTATATTGTTATCCTCATAAGCGGAGCAATAATACAGGCGTCGATTTTCATGTTTGCATCCTGCTTCAGCTTCTGGACCATAAAAACCGAAAATTTGCGCAACATGCTGTTTTTTAATGCCCGGAGATTTTCCGGCTATCCCATAAGCTTCTATCCAGGAATTATTCAAAAGCTGCTGATGTTTGTAATACCCTTTTCTTTTGTCAATTATTTTCCCGCCCAATTCTTTCTTAACAAAGCAGAAATGAACTCGTTCTGGAGCGGGTACCTCTACTTGTCACCCGCTGTTGCAGCAATAATGTTCGCACTGGTTTACGCCTTCTGGAAACAGGGAGTAAAGCGCTATTCCAGTACAGGAACTTCCATGTAGCTTTATGGAGTTTGCTTAAAGCTATGTGTTTTATGGAAAATGAAATCATGGAGGCAATCAAATGAAAAGCTACAAGAATTTAATCGTGCTGGGCCTGCTGATATTGGCAGGAGCTGTTTTTCTTACTGTAAAGTATGTCAATTTTAACGCAATACTCGTCAGTGCCGGTTATTATGAAGAAAGAATAAGTATTTTAAGTACGGCGGATATACACGGGCACATAGTATACGATGAAGAAGCCGGAGGCTACTACACCCTGGACGAGGTAAGCGTAATGATGGGTATGCCTTTGATGAAGCATATAGTGGATGATGTAAGGGCTGATAACAAAAACACCCTTCTTCTGGATTCGGGAGACCTGTTTCACGGAACTAACGAGGCCAATATTGAAAAAGGAAAAGGCGTGGTGGAGGTGGCAAACCTGATGGGCTATGATGCCATGACTCCGGGAAACCATGATTTCAATTTCGGCTTTGACAGGCTGCTGGAAATCAGGGGCCAGCTAAACTACCCCATACTGTCCTCAAATATTTACAAGGACGGG
This sequence comes from Bacillota bacterium, assembly GCA_023400235.1. Taxonomy (GTDB): domain Bacteria; phylum Bacillota; class Clostridia; order Acetivibrionales; family DSM-1351; genus Ruminiclostridium. The sequence goes on along the minus strand of JAEXFI010000048.1, from coordinate 86,931 downwards.
AAGCTGGCTTTTGACGACTATAAGATTGTTAATTTAGGCGGCAAGAAAATCGGGTTGTTCGGACTTACTGAGACGGGAGCGCTTATAAACACAAATTCAAGGGACAATTTGGGTGTGACACTGGAAGACCCTGCGGATTGTGCCCGGAGAGTCATAAAAGAGCTGGAGGGTAAGGTGGATGCCATTATTCTCATATCCCACCTGGGAGATGACACGGACAGGGAATTGGTCAAAAAGGTTGACGGAATTGACCTTATCCTCTGCGGACATCATCATTTTTTATATGAGAAGCCTGACAAGATAAACAATACTTATCTGGTGGAGGCAGGCGGTTACAGCACCCATGTGGGGCAGGCAGACATGTATTTCAAGGATGGAAAGCTGTCCAAGCTTGTCTGGTATACCAAAAATATAAAAGATAAGTCGCTTGCCGATCCCAAAATGGATTCGGTTGCCCAGAAGTATCATGCAATAGCCTTTGAGGCAGGAAAGGAAGTTGTGGCAAAGACACAGGAAAAGCTGGATGGCTTCAGGTCAAACGTAAGAACCAGGGAGACAACTCTTGGGAACCTGCTGACAGATGCCATGAGGGATACCGGTAAGGCGGACCTGGCACTGATGAACGGAGGCGGCATAAGGGAGAGCATACCTGCAGGCGGGGTAACCCTGTATGCTATCGGAAAGGCTCTTCCCTTCGTAAATTCTCTGGTTACTATTGAGGTCAAGGGAGAGGACATATACAGCTCCATAGAAAGAGGTGTGCGGCTGTATCCTGACGGAGGCTCAAACGGTGGTTTTCTCCAGGTTTCAGGCATAAAATATATATTTGATGCATCAAAGCCGGCAGGGAAGAGGGTTGTAAGTATTAAAACACTGGATGGCAAGGAGTTGGATAAGGACAAATTCTATAAGGTTGCCACAAATGATTACCTGTACAATGGCGGAGACGGCTATGATGAGTTGAAAAAGGCCAAGCTTTTGCACAAGGGTGAGCTTTTGAAGGATGTGCTGTCCAAGTACCTGAAGGCAAAAGGAGCGGCAAGTGCAAAAATAGAGGGCAGGATTAAGCCAATTAACGAAAGATATAAATAGGACTGACAGGAGCTTTTGTAAAATCAATTACTTAATAAATAATTAATTTGTAGAAAAGGAGAGTTCTTATGCAAAAACAGGAAATTGAACAAAAGATATGCGAGGTTGTAAGCCGTCTTGCACAATTCAACAGTGACAATATTGAGGTGGAAAGTGATCTTAGGGATAACTACGGAGTTGACTCAATAGTGTTGGTAGAGCTTTTGGTTGAACTGGAGGATGTCTTTGCTATTACCTTTGACAGCAGTTTCTTGACCTACGAGGTGTTCTCAACAGTGAAGTCCATCTCGGATTATGTGTACAGCAAAGTAAATACCGACTGCGTAAGTATCAATTAAGGGTGTCTTATGGAGAAGAATTTCATTGAAAAGGTACCAAGATATTTTGAGCCCTATGTGAACGATTGTTTCCACAACGCATACGGGGCGGTGCTGCAATACATGGGGCTGAACCCCAATATTATTCTGGCCGACTATCTTTCCTTCATGTACGACAGTGAGAATGGAAATATCGGGGTGAACTATTTCTACCGATACAGCACAACGGTTGAATTTAAAGAAGAAGAACTAAATACCTCTCTGGAATTTGCCTATGTACCGGCTACTGCAACCTTCAGTCCGGAAGGTGAGTATGATTGCAAGGTGAAGTTTCCTGACAGAGTGAATATCAGCATGTTTATAAATGATGACAGCCATACGGCCCATGCAAGGCTCAAAAACCTCATAGACAGCGGAAGGCCCGTGGTTGCAGCGGTGGATCTTTTTCATATGAGCTATCACAGGGCATATCAAAGGGAACATGGACTTCACTGTGTAGTTATTACCGGCTACGATGAAAAAGAAGGGTGCTTTGAGCTGTTTGACAAGTACAGGCTGTCCAGCAGCGACTTTGAAGGGAAGCTCCCAATAGAAGAGGTAAACCTGGGCAGAGCCTCCGACAATCCTGCTACCTGGTCTGCGGATATGATTAAAAGGCCTGTCAGAAATCTATGGATAGAAATATGTGCCCATAAGGACTTTGCGGTAACAGACAAAAAGCTGCTAAATGTGCTGGAGGAAAGCTGCAAGCGCTTGAACGGCCTCAAACAGGTGCTTGGCAAGGAGTGCGGCTTGAAGTCTCTGGAGGCCTTCACAAGGGATTTGCTTTTAAAAAAGGAAGAAGCGCTTGACGACAACCAATGCAGCTGGTTCAAATATTATTTAAACATTAATTTCAAGAATATTTCACGTAACAGAAAACGCTTTATGGCCTTTGTTATTGAGATCAGTGCTTTACTTCCCGGCCAGGTTTCCGCCCAGGTGTGCGGCAAGCTTGAGGAGGCCTCAAAGCATTGGGACATAGCTGCAAGTATAGCCTTGAAGATTGGAATAAAAAAGTCTCCTGAACTGATTGGGGATTTAGTGGAGCAGCTCCGCACCATACGTGAATTGGAAGGCTGCGTTGCAGAAAGTCTTGAAAGCTGTCTCAAGGCAAAAATGCCGGCAGAACTGTGAAGGTTCCGCTGGACATATAATGAGGGGTGATTTTTATATGGAGAAAAATGACTATTCGCCATGGACACTGTTCAGCGAGAGCTGCCGGATATACCGTGACAACACATTACTTGTTTATAACGACAACACCTATACCTATCAGGAGATTTATGACAGGGTGATTGATTTTTGTAATCTTCTGGAGCCGTATGAATTCACAATCGGAGGAGTCTTTCTTCCCAACTGTACGGAATTTATCACCGGCATGCTTGCTCTGAACCGGCTGAAAAAGGTGTTTGTTTCCTTGTCCTACCAGTTCAGGGGGGAGACTCTTACGGAGCTGATCAACTATACCGATGTGGAACTTTTAATCACCGATGCAAAAGGCCATGCTGCAATAAAGGACAGCATAAGTTCCATGAACATCAGAATAGTTCTTGTCCTGCAGGAGAATGGCTCCTTTGCCGCTTATGAATATCAGAATAAAAATCTTAGGGAACTGCCTGGGATTTCAGAGAATACTTTTGGTATATGCTTTACATCAGGTTCAACATCAAGACCAAAGGGAATATTATTGTCTAATAAGGCTATCACCGGCAACGCCTTAGCAGTTGCCCAACATCTCGGTTTTACTTCAGAAGAAAAGACAATCATTCCCCGTTCTCTGGCCCAGGCGAGCCCTATTTCAGGTGACGTGCTGATGGCAATCAGCCGCGGCGGCGGCATCATACTGCTTAATAATGTATTCCATCCAGCTATATTTTTAAAGGCGGTACAGGAGTACAAGGCCACCAATTTCTACATTGTAAGAACAATGCTCTTGCAGGTGCTGGAATATTCCCAGCTGAAAAACTATGACCTCAGCTCAATAAAAAGAATACTTATCGGAGGCATGGTAAATCCCCTGACCATTTATCAGAAGGCTGCCCAGGCCTTCCCGGCAGTGAGAGTTTATAACGCGTATGGAACCTCAGAGGCCTCGGCAAGGGTGACCTTCGGAGAACATGAGGATGTGATTTCCCTGCCCTGTGTCATTGGAAAGCCTATGAGGGGCAGTGATATAAAAATATACAGGGAGGACGGAAGCGAGGCCGATACTGGTGAAATCGGAGAATTATACATAACCTCGGATTATATGATGGACGGCTATTATAAATCTGACGAGCTCACCAGGGAGGTGCTGGGGCCCAAAGGCTTTCGGGTAAGGGATCTGGGTTACAGGGACCAGGAGGGAAGGTTCTTTGTACTCAGCAGGAATGATGACATGATCATGCAGGGAGGCAGCAGGGCTTACCCCATTGATATAGAGGAGGTACTGCTCAAGAATCCTGCGGTAAAGGAAACCGCCGTAATTGGAGTGGAGGATGAGAGGCTGGGTCAGAAGATAGTTGCCCTGGTGGTATTGAAGGAAGCAGGCAGCATTGAGGTTAAGGACATATATAAATGGTGCGTTGCGGAACTTGAAGACAGGAAGGTTCCCAAAGAGATATATATAATACCTGAAATACCAAGGAACGTAATAGGGAAGATCAGCAAGAAGGATATAAAAGAACTGTATACCAGTTTAATTAAGAAACAGGAGGCTATATGATGAAAAGGGAAGACATATCAATTGAAAGACAGCTGGTGCTTTTAACCGCTGTTGAAATGGAGGATTCTCAGGGAGAGACTCTGAAAAATATGCTGTCGGGGCACATAGAATGGTCCGAAGCTATTTATCAGATGATAACACATAGAACCTTGAACATGTTCCGCTACAATCTTAAAAAATTCGGACTGTTCCACCTGATGGAACAGGAACTTCAAAGGCTGATGAATACCCAATGGGGAGTTTTTAAGGAAAGAAATAGCTTTTACCTTTCAAAGCTTACGGAAATCTTAAACGAATTTGACAAAAGAAAGCTTGTAGTTCCGATTTTAAAGGGAAACCTTCTTGCAAGTATTGTATATCCTGAAATTGAAACAAGGATTTTCAATGATCTTGATATGCTTATGAAGCTGGAGGACGTGACACCTGTGGTAGAGGCCCTTGAGAGCATAGGCTATATCCAGGGCAATTATGATGAAGAGAATGATGTGATAGTGGAAGTTTCAAGAAAAGAGAAGGTGCTTCACCAGATGGCAACCCACGAAATCCACCAGTTCCTGAAGCTGAGTGAAAGTAAGTTTGCAAAACTGGTTGAGGTGGATGTAAACCATGATATTCTCTGGAAGGGAAATTGTCCTTATAAGGTGCTGACCAAAGACCTTATTGAAAGGGCTGTCCCAATAGAACTGAACAATACCAAGGGCTATATGCTGGACTATATAGACAATATCATTCAGCTGAGCTGTCATCTGTTCAAGGAGGCATGCCTGATGATATGGATTGCCAGTCTGAAGGACTTGAAGATATACAAGTTTGCAGATCTTTATATGTACATAAGGAAGTTCACTGGAAAGATTGACTGGAATGCGCTTGTGGAAAGGGTTAAAGAATACAAGCTTGAAAAAATAGTATTTTATAATTTCTATTACATAGAGCTTATGTTTGGAGAAATAGTGCCAAAGTCCGTCATGGACAGCTTACAGCCTGAGGACCTGGAGTATCTGGATCAGTATGCCATAGAAAACAAGGAGCCGTCAAAATGGGAGTTTGACTTTTTTACCCGCCTGTTTGACGTAAATAGAATTTTAAGTATAGATAAAAGCAAGGCAGAGGGTATGACCAGGTTTCTGGATGCCAAATTCGGTTAGAAGCAGGAATGCAAATGCGCACTAAAAATCCAGGATTTGATAGAGGTGAGATACCATGGAAAAAAGAACAGTTACCGTACTCTGTTCAGGCTTTGGACTTGGGCTGTACATACCGGGCTTGCTGGCTGCACAAAGATTGAAGGAAAAAAATATTTCAGTCCGGGTGGAAGTATTTGAAAACCTCATGTCAAAGGATAAAAGAGATAATATCAAAAAAAGCAGGAAGGCTTATCACGGCAATTTTGCTCTGGCACAGATGTCCGCAAGAATGCCTATGGATATCAGGCAAAGCATGGACAGCCAGTTGGTGGACCAACTGCTGGAAAGCTGGAGGGAGGAGAAGCAGCAGGACTTCATTGTTCTTTCCGGCCACTGGCTGTATGTGCTGGAGGAGTATAGGAAAAGAACCGCACCGGCTGAAATAAATGCCGAAATCCTGTATGTGGACTGCGATTTGCCTCCCTCCTGGAAGAGTTTAAAGCAATATTTTCCTGATTATAACAAAGACTACAGGGAGGTCTGGCTGTACGATTTTGAAAATATGAAGCTTCAATACCAGATTCCTGTTTCAAAAAGTGAACCCATACCATTTTCCAACAGGCCGGAGCGGTTTATCATTCATGGAGGCGGTTGGGGTATGGGAACCTACAGGTCAAAAATACCGGAGCTCAGAAGCAAGGGTTTGTCTCTGGACATAGTGGCGTATGAGCCGCAGGAGGCTTCGGAAGGATGCCCCGGAGACAGATATTTTATGGTGGATCCCGACTGGTGTGCCTGGAATAAAAATAAAAAAGGCTTGCATGAATTTCCCCCCATTAGTGAAATTATTTATTCCAGGCCACCACTTTTTTTTAACAAGGAGGAATACCATGATTTATTTGATGTGACCGGTCAGGACAAGGCTATAATCGGAAAGCCCGGAGCAGGTACCATGATGGATTCACTGGCATCTGCCACACCGCTTATCATGCTGGACCCTTTTGGGGAGCATGAAAAAAAGAATACGCAGCTATGGGAGCACCTGGGATTCGGCATAACCTATGACAGTTGGGAGAAGGCAGCCTTTTCAATGGATATACTTGAAAGCCTGCACAGAAACCTGCTGGATGCATGGAAGTCAACTGTTGACTATACTGAGGCCTATAAAAATAATAATGGCCTTGGAGGCAGTAATTGATGTAACCGCAATTCAAAAAAATTTAATAAGAGGTGCTATATGAAAGCTTCAGTAATAATTCCTACTTACAACCGTAGTAAAATTGTTGAATTGACCCTTTCTTCGCTGGTTGACCAGGACATAGGACGTGAGAATTACGAGGTGATTGTAATTGATGACGGTTCCAGCGATAACACCCGTGAAGTGGTGGAAAGCTTCAGAGACAAGATAAATCTTATCTACTATTTTCAGGAAGATCGGGGATACCGTGTGGCATTGGCCAGAAACGAGGGGATAAAGAGAGCTTGCGGAGAGGTACTTATTTTCCTTGACTCAGGCATGGTGGTGGGACATTCCTTCGTCAGCGCACATTATGACGTCCACAGGGAGGGCAGCGGCAAGGAAGGCAGTGCGGAGACCAGGAAGGTGGTCATAGGATATGTGTTCGGCTATGACCCTGATTACTACACTTCTGAGAGCATACCTCCCATAGTAAACTTTAATGACCCTGATACAACACTGAGAGAGCTGGAAAGAACCCGTGAATATCCCGATATAAGAACTTCGGTTTACTTGCAGGTCAGTGATGAAATCCATAGATTGCCGGCACCCTGGACGCTTTTCTGGACAACCAATGTTTCGGTGGAAAGGTCTATAATGCTGGAAGCAGGCTGTTTTGACGAGGAATACATAACCTGGGGCATTGAGGATCTGGAATGCGGCTACCGGCTGTTCCAGAAGGAAGCTGTCTTCGTACTTTCAAGAAAGGCATCAGGAATACACTATCCCCACGGACGTGAAAACTATACCAATGTAATCAGCAATCAGCGCAATAAAAGAAGGTTTTATCAGAAGCATCCCAATACCGACCTGGAGCTCTTTATGGCCTCCGGCCCCCTAAGGTTTAACCAGCACTATGAGGACTATCTCCTTTTTAAAAAGCAACTGGTGAAAATACCTTTATACTCTCAATTGGTTACAGGTGAGGCGGCTGAAATTCTTTCTGAAGAGCTGTCAGGAATGAAAAATATTGTTTTTGGCTGTCAGGACGGTTATCTGCTGGGAGTGTGTAAAAGTACAGCAGGTATTGAAAAGGATCCTGAGCTTGCAAAAGCAGCCAGGGCAAATAATCCGGAGGCAGATGTACAGGAGTTTGTGGGCTGCCGTACCTTCTACGGGACAAAGGAATTTGATGTCTGCCTTATTGCAGGCAGCGGTTTCGGTCTGCCACAGCAAATGCTTGCAGGTATGGTGAGAGAGGCCGAAAGGATAGCTAGACGGGTACTCTGGCTGGGTACTCCTCTCAATTCAAAGTTATCCTGCTTCAAATATCATCAGCTAAGGGACCTTGGAAACGGGTTAACGCTGGATGAGGTCAATTCCTTACACAACATAATCCTATAAGCAATATTTTATTGATGTGAGGCATACGATGGAAGATAACTTTATAAACAATACTCTCCACAGGGGAATTTTAATAGTATTTGAGGGTATCAGCGGCTGCGGTAAAAGTGAGAATGTGGATAGCTTGCAAAGTTATCTGACTGGAAGAGGATTCAAAGTCCGTGTGGTTGAATGGAATTCAAACTGTATCATCCGTGGAATTATTGAAAAATTCAAATCCTTTAGGCTTCTGACTCCCGGCGTATATAGTTTTTTCCAATGGCTCAGCTTCACACTTGACTATTTCTTCATAATCCTGCCATCTTTGAAAAAACGCTGCATAATTCTGGCGGACAGGTATGCATATACAGGCCTGACCAGAGATAATGCCAATGGCACCCGGGGCAGGCTGGGGAAATACATATATGGAAGAGTTATCAAGCCCGATCTCGTTTTCTTTCAGGATATTAACCCAAGGGTTTGCTACCAGAGGATTCAAAAAAGGGGCAAATCGCTGTTCTATACCAACAAGCGCATATTGGAAAACCGGATTATAAAAAACAAGGATTTGTTTTACCTTATGAAATTAAGGAAGGAATACCTGCTGCTGTTTAACAATCACACAGTCAAAAACGCTACAAATATAGTATGGGTCAGGAATGACAGTGATATTGTAAAAAAATATGTTGATGAATTTATAACAGCTAAAAGGGAGACACAGGAGTATGCAAAAACATTCAATTAAGAATGTACCCAGATATTTTGTACCTTATACCGCCGACTGTTTTCAGAATGCATATGGTGCACTGGTTTCGTATTACAATCTAAATACCGATTTAATCCTTGCGGACTATCTGTCCTTTATGTTTGATGCCGGGACCGGGTATATAGGAGTAAATTTTCTGCACAAGCCCTCAAGAACCTTTGAATTTACAAAAGAAGAGATGAATACTTCTCTTGAATATGTCAGGTTTTCGCCTGCAGTGTGCTATAACAGCGGTATCACGGGAGAGGAGGAGGCTGTCCCGGAAGACAAAATCAGCATTTGCATGTATTTCCAGGATGACCGGGACCTTGCCTACAAACGGCTTAAAGAGCTTATAGATGCGGACATTCCGGTGGTGACGGTTGTAGATCTTTATCATATGAACTATCACAGGGCCTGCGGAAAAGACCACGGGGCACATGCGGTAGTGGTTACAGGCTATGATGAGGAAGATGGCTATATTGAGCTCTTTGACAAATACAGCCTTTCAAGCAGTGACTTTGACGGCAGGATACCTGTTGAGGAATTCAAAATGGCCCGGAGTTCCGAAAATTTTCAAGGGACATATTCCAAGCCCATTAGAAACATGTGGATGGAAGTGGCTGTTAACAGCCGTTTCCACTATAGTGACTGCAGGCGGAAAGCGATTATCACCGAGAGCTGCAGCAGAATGCTGGGAGAAAAGGATGTGCTGGGTTTTAAATGCGGTCTTGGGGCAATAGAGCAATTGAGGTGCAGTCTGCTTCGGAAATTACAGGAGCTGCCTGCTGAGGAACTGTTTCAGGAGTACAGGTATTATTACAGTCCGGCCTTTAAAATAATTTCCAGGAGCAGAACCCGCTTTGGGGCTTTTCTGAAGCTGCTGAAAGCTGAGCTGCCAAGTGGACTTGTGGAGACTGCTGTCTTTCAGCTTGAGGAGTCTGCCAAAAAGTGGGAGATAGTATCAAATTTGTCACTAAGGCTGGCAATTACAAATAATACAAGCTCCATTTACAACCTCTGCAAACAGCTTGAGGCAATAAAAGACAACGAAGGCCAGGCAGTGGACAAGCTGCTGGGCTGGCTTAAGACAGGAGGCTGACAGAAGCTGCCATGACAAATATCAATCTTATCTGCCTGCCATATGCAGGCGGTTCTGCAGCAATATATTCAAAGTGGAGCAAGTTGCTTAACAATTCCATAAGGTTCCACCCCTTTGAGCTGGCAGGAAGAGCAGGCCGTCACAAAGAGCCCTTCTACAATAGTATTCAGGAGGCGGTTGAAGATGTTATAGCCTTGATTCAGAGGGAATGCAGCCACAGTGATTACGCCGTGTGGGGACACAGCATGGGCAGCATTATGGCCTATGAATTAATCTGCCAGCTGCAAAAGAGAAAACTGAAACAGCCTGTACATGTATTTTTTTCAGGCAGATATCCTCCAAGTGTCATTAAGGAGGAAAGGAACCTGCATATGCTATCGGAGTCGGAGTTTAAGGAAGAAGCTGTAAAGCTGGGAGGATTGCCAAAGAATCTGTTCAGGCTTAAAGGCCTCTTAAAGCTGGCGTTGGATACTCTGAGGGCGGATTACAGGATGCTGGAAACCTACACACCGGGTACCCTTGAAGCCAGATTTGATTTTAACATATCGGTGCTGGCAGGGAAAGAGGATGAACTGGCTGAACCCGAGGATATGAGAAAGTGGATGAACTATTGCGGCAGGCAATGTAAATTTTATTATTTTGAAGGGGGTCATTTTTACCTGCACAACCATGCGGAGGAAATAACCAGAATAATAAATAATACCTTGGCCCTTGCCAAAAAGGAGGCAGCAAATGGAGGATAAAATACTAAAGGAAATTGCTGAACAGTATGGAACGCCGATTTATGTCTACGATACCGGCAAAATCATCTCTCAGTATGAGACACTTAAAAACAGCCTGCCGGACGAGGTGGGTGTATTTTATTCAATGAAGGCAAACCCCTTGCTGGGCTTATGCCAGTTGTTCAAAAAGCTGGGCAGCGGGATTGAGGTGGCTTCTTCAGGAGAATTGTATACGGCGATGGCAGCTGGTTTTCTACCGGAGCAGATTATTTTTACAAGTCCCGGCAAAACCCGTGAAGAGCTGGAGTTTGCAATAGAAAAGGGGATTTACAGCATCAATGTTGAAGCCGTTGAGGAAGCCGCGTTGATTAATGAGCTTGCTGCACTAAAGGGCAAAAAGGTAAAGGTCTCTGTGAGGATAAATCCAGACTTTGACATTTCAGGCTCCAATATTAAAATGACAGGCGTACCCACACAGTTCGGCATAGACGGCATAAACGCGGAAGCTGCCTTTGAAGCGTTGGGAGCGCTTACAAATATAAAGGTTGTGGGCATACATATATATACCGGAACTCAGGCACTCAATGCCGGAAATATAGCCCTCAGTATGGAGGAAATAATAAAGCTCTCCCTGGATTTATCCCGGAGGTGCAATTTTCCTCTGGAGTTCCTGAACCTGGGGGGAGGCTTTGGGGTACCATATTTCAAGGACGATATGCCTCTGGATATGGAGGCTTTTGCAAAGGAATTTTCACATGTGTGGAGCAGGTACAAGGAGAGTCTGGCAGGGACCAGGGTTTTCGTGGAAAGCGGAAGATTCCTTATGGCCGAGGCTGGCACCTACCTTACAAGAATATTATATACAAAAGAGTGTAAAGGGAAAAAGTACCTGATTTGTGACGGCGGTTCAAATCAACATGCATCCTCCGCCTTCCTGGGCAGGTACATAAGAAACAATTTTCCCATGCACATTTTGTTAAGGACTGAAAACGAAGAACAGGTGAATGTGACTGGGCCGCTGTGTACGCCCACCGACCTTATAGGTCAGAATGTGACCCTGCCCCGAGCAGTTGTGGGAGATGTCCTGGCAATTCACAAGTCAGGGGCATATGGAAGCACTCAAAGTCCGGCACTGTTTCTCAGCCATCCCCTGGCGGCAGAGGTGCAGTATTACCGGGGAAAAACATATATTCTGAGAGAAAGGTGGGGAAAGGAAGATTTCATAAAAGGCCAGAAGGAACTGGAGTTTGAGCCTTAATACGACATTCGGTAAATAGGATTTAGCGAATATTGTACTAATACATCCAGAGGGCATTATGGGATTTTTCGTGGCGGTATGGATAATGAGTTTCATTTGATTAAGTATCTTACACAGGACAGGGATAAAGGCATAATTATCTGGTTGTGCAACATCGGTGCTGAAAAGTACTGGAACAGGCTTAGCGCAGGTGTTGTTGACAGGAATGAGGACATCCCCGTCAACAGGATTGAGGAAATGAATCTGTTGATTTGCAGAGAGCAGGATATTATGATACTGCGAAAGAAGCCGGAGGAGGAGTATCTTGACAACCTGAAAAGGCTGGGCTTTACTATTCCTGGAATAATAACACCCGGAGAAGCCGATCTTCTAACCCCCATATCGGAATTGGTGGCAAAGGATGAGGAACTGCTTAAAAGGCTGAAAGCAATTGCAGCAGAGAACGAAAATGTATATTTTGTTCCCTATGCGGTCACCTATCTGGAAGAGGAAATTGCAGAAAAAGCGGGGCTGAAATTGATGGGAGCTCCCTCACAGGTAAATGCCAGGATAAATGACAAGATTTTCAACAGGGAAATATCCCTGGAGCTTGGCTTCAATGTGTGTAAGGGAAAGGTGTGCAGCTCTGTTGAAGAGCTGCGGCAGGAATATCTTGAGCTTACAGCCGGAGAACCCTTCTTTGAGAAGGTGATAATAAAAGAGCCTAACGGCGCATCAGGCAAGGGCTTGTATGTCATAGAAGACAAAGAGAAGCTGGAGGCAAGTCTCAGGATGATTGCCAGATTCTCCAGAGGACGATCCGATTCAAAATGGCTGGTGGAGGGCTGGTATAAGAAGAAATTTGATATAAACTATCAGATTTACGTTTCTCCCAAAGGAGAGGTAGATGTATTTTCCATTAAACAGCAGCTGTTAAGAGATACGGTTTATATTGGCTCGGTAATGCCACCCAGGATTGACCAGAAAACCATGGACTCCTATGTGGAGTACGGCAGAATAGTTGGAAAGCACTTGTATAAAATGGGCTTTACAGGGGTTGCGGGAATAGATTCGATTATCACGGAGCGGGATGAAATCATACCGATTATTGAAATAAATGGTCGGTTCACCCTGTCCACCTACATATCCTTTATTTCTCAAATTCTCAAGGGTAAAAAGGTGTTATCGCGGTATTTCAGGCTTTTGCCCGACCATGCCGTGGGGTATGCCGACATATGCAAAGCCCTGGAACGGGCCGAAATCCTGTTTGAGCCCCTTCAAAAGGAGGGAGTGCTTGTTTACACGGCGGGCACGCTTCCCTACACACTGAATGAAGGCGCTGATTACCATGTGGGAAGGGCTTTTACATTGATTGTCTCCGAGGACTGGGACAAAATTGATGAATACAGTCTAATGCTTGAAAATATAATGAATTCGTATTCATAATCTAAATAGTACAATCAAAAAGTATCAAGAGGAGGAACATAACATGGAATTGACTCAAAGAATTGAAAATATTATCACAGCTGTTTTGAAGCTGGAACCGGAGAAAATAAAGGAGATATCCCGTGATGAAACCCTTAACAGAATAGGTGTGGACTCGGTAAACTTTATAGAAATTGTAATCAGTCTGGAAGATGAGTTCGGCATAGCTTTTGAGGATGATGAACTCCTTCTTCAGAACCTGAATACAATTAATAAACTACACAATATAATAAGTGACAAGCTGGGATGATAAGGCAGTTGAAGGCCGAATGCCTTCAAAAGCATTATTTCCTGTTGTCCTGAAAGGCGGAAGGTGCTAAAAATGGGAAAGGCTTTGGATATTGATTTATATAAAAACGGATTTGATGTCAGGTATATTGACTGTATACAAGGACCGATAGCAGCAGCTTCAGGCTACTTCAACCATGAGAATTACTTCTACTACTGTTTTCTACACAGCATACTGGGTAATAAGTACAACTATTTCCGGACGGACATCTCGGAACATGCAAATAACATATTGGACGGGATGGGTTTAAGGCTGGAGAAGATAAACTGCTCCAGCTATTCCTTTGATGAGGTGCTTTTAAGGATTACCGAAGAAATCCAGGCGGGACGGCCTGTAATAATGGTGGTAAAATACAATTCACTGTTTTACAGCATGTACTATAAAAACAGCTCCTTTACAGCAAATCACGGCATAATTGTAAATGAGTTCAATGAAGTAAACAGCACCTTTGGCATAAAGGAGGCCACTCTTCTCAGAGACAGCATTGACGCCTTTGAAAACAGGGATGTATTCTTTTCACTGCATATTACCCATGATATGCTCAAAGACATATGGGCTGACTCAAACCAGCAATTCCGTTACGAAAAGGCATTTTTTGAGGACAGCATATACTCACTAAGCAAAATTGAAGAAGTTGAGCTGAATATGAACAAGGTGTTAGGAATGGCTTTAAGCATGCTAAGAAGCAATGAAAACGGATTAATAGGTGAAATTAATGATTTTCAGGGGCAAAAGAGTTTCAGTGATTTTATTACCGTAAAGCGGCTTAGATACTCAGGCTGTCTTAAACCTATATTCAGCCTTCTGTACAAGCAATGTGACCATCTGAAGCGTCAGAAGGCTTCTGCTGAAAATCTTGAGGAAAAGCTGGGGGGAATCAGGGACAAGGCACTTAATATACTAAACAGGGCCAGCCATAGGAGAGAGGCCATAAGTCCGGAACGCAAGGCAGAGCTGTGCAGCCTTGTGGCAGAGGGCGACAGGCTGCTTGTGGAGCTTGTGGAAAGTCTTGTGGTGGATGAGAGCGGGAAAAAACAGACAGACCATTTTATTGATATTAGTAAGCTGTACAATAACCAGGCCTTTGAGGAGGAGCTGAGAGACAGCTCTACCGCCGACATTACCGGAGAAGGTACACATTATATTTTAAGGGACGTGGTGGTGAACAGAGCCTGGAAAAAGGGTGAATATTGTTTTCATTATTCATACTCTCCCGGAAGCAAGGACAACATAAGCTGTTCAGGGCAGGAGATACGGGTTGACAGTATTAAGGCAACCCACCTGAGTATACTGGGATGTGCGGAGTATGGAAATTATAATGAAGAAATAGTTATAGAATACGAGGATGGCAGCAAATATAATGTTAAGGCGGATTTTTCAGACTTCTTTCAACCTCCGGTATTTCTGGAAAATGTTTATTGGGCAGGGGAGGCAGCGGTCAGAAAGAATGGGAAGACCATATACCAAAGCTTTAATTCCAGGCTGTTTGCAAAAAAATACAGCATAGACCCGGGAATAATCAGCAGGTTGATTTTGCCGGAGCGCAAAAACGTGCATATTTTTGCCATGACTCTTTCACTGGAGGAATGGAGCTGACCTGACATATATAAGAGCAACCTGTACATACTATAAAATATACATCTTATATAAGTTTGAAGCTTTAGGAAGATATATGATATTCTGGTTCGAAAATTTTACCTGTTGCGCCGGTCAATTGCTCTGTGCCGGTGGATAACACATAAGTTTACAAGTGCTGCGAGGACGACTTTAATGAAATGCGCGGCAGGATTTTGACGCAACAGGCTGATATATTATTTTTTGGTTAAGAATTCCCGCTTTATTGGCGATAGAGTATATACCCTCTATTAACAATGTTATACATTGTCAATAGAGGGTAATATACCAGGACATATCCCATTTTGATGTGGATATGTCCTGGAACAATTTATATGGATGCTCTTTTAGGAGGATTGAATGAGTAATATTTCACAGAGAATTGACAGGCTTCCGGCCACACCTATGCTTTGGAGAGTATTGTTCCTGACAGGCATCGGTTGGATGTTCGATGCCATGGACCAGGGAATGGTTTCGGGAGTTATGGCCTCTATAGGTAGAGAATGGAAGCTTTCTCCACCCGACTTGGGTATGCTGGGCAGTGCGTCTGCAGTGGGAATGGCAGTGGGTGCGGCAGTGGCGGGCATGGTGTCCGACAGGCTGGGCAGGAGAACCGTTGTCACCTATACGCTTGTATTATTTGGAATAGCCAGTGCCTTATCAGCCTTTTCACCAAGCTTCCATTTCCTGCTGCTTTTCAGATTTCTGACCGGGCTGGGGCTGGGGGGAGAACTGCCGGCTGCCTCTACGCTGGTAAGTGAATATTCTCCTGCAAAAATCAGGGGAAGAATGGTGGTGTACCTGGAAAGCTTCTGGGCCTGGGGATGGATTATTGCGGCACTTATAGCGTATCTTCTCATACCTGTATATGGCTGGAGAACAGGTTTTTTGCTGGGAGGGCTGCCGGCATTGTATGCTGCTTATATCAGGAGAGGAATTCCCGAATCACCCAGATACCTGGAGCAGAAGGGACAGCTGAAGCAAGCGGATGATATAGTAAGCACAATGGAACAGCAGGCAGGCATCAGCAACGGGGAGGTGCCTGTGGCAAACGGTGACGTGGGAGCAGGCGGAAGAAAGGTACTTCTTTCCGAGCTGTGGTCAAAGACCTATATACGGCGAACAGTGGTGCTATGGGTATTGTGGCTTGGAATAAATTTCGGGTATTACGGTTTTGTCCTCTGGACACCTACCCTGCTGGTTGGCAAAGGCTTCAGTCTTGTAAAGGGCTTTGAATTTACTCTGATAATGTGCATAGCCCAGCTTCCCGGCTATTACAGCTCCGCATATCTCATAGAACGAATAGGTCGTAAGGCGGTTCTGGTCATATATCTGGCAGGCACTGCCGGAGCAGCTTATCTGTTTGGCCACGGGCAAAGCGTGAATGCTGTGCTTGTTTCCGGCTGCCTGCTATACTTTTTCAGTCTGGGAGCCTGGGGTGCCGTATATGCGTATACGCCGGAAGTATATCCCACCAGGGTCAGGGGGAGCGGCACGGGCTGGGCTGCGGCTGTAGGTCGCATTGGTGCCATACTGGCCCCTTACATCGTGGGAGTGTTATATGAATCCCAGGGCAGGGAGAAGGGGTTCAACAATGTATTTTTAATTCTTACCATAGTATTCGCAGTAGTAGCTGTGGTGGTGGCGACAGCGGGTATTGAAACCAAGGGCAGGACGCTTGAGGAGATCAATACAGCTAAATAAGGCCACTAAGTAAAACTGAGTTAAAAAACAGCTCTGCAGGATTCCTGGGAAATACATGCAAAAAGCTGTTTTATTTGGCCTTTGAAGTATATATAATAGTATAGTGCTGGTTATAAAGAGACGGAAAGCTGTACGTATGTTCTCCTGTCTCCTGGACGAGCCTCTGTAAATGCCTTATGACTCATAGCTTTAAACCGTTATCCGGAGACACGAAAATTTATATGTTAAATTAACCAGCACATGGTTTGAATATAAAGATGCTTATAATGAAAGGTTGGGGGAAGAGAATGGTTACTTGCAAAAATTTGTTTGAGAATAAGAACATAGAAATCGTTGAAACCAAAGGTGAGGTCAAGGTCCTTGAGTATAAAAAGGATATAAGCGTTGATACTGTAAATGCCATGGCAATGTATTATGCATCTCAGATGAATGTCAGAAAGAGACAGGTGCTCATAGAGCTCAACAACAGTGCATATACAATAAGTGCCGGAGCAATGCAGTGGACGGCAGGTGCTGTGTCTATGTCAGCTGATGTAAAGGGACTGGGTGACCTTCTGGGCAAAGCCCTGTCCTCGAAAGTGACGAGGGAATCGGCAATCAAGCCGAAATATCAGGGTAACGGACTGCTGATGCTGGAGCCCACCTACAAGCATATACTTTTGGAGGAGGTCTCGGAATGGGGCGGCATGGTATTGGATGACGGTCTTTTTCTGGCCTGTGAATCCAAAATTCAACAGACTGTCGTAGCCAGGTCCAATTTTTCCTCTGCGGTGTTGGGAAAGGAAGGCTTGTTCAATCTTTGTCTCAGAGGAGCAGGAGTTGCAGTGCTTGAAAGTCCTGTTCCCAGAAACGAGCTGATAGAATTCGTGCTCCAGAACGATGAGGTCAGAATTGACGGAAATTATGCCATTGCCTGGTCAGATACCCTTGATTTCAGAGTGGAGAAATCCAGCAAGAGTTTATTGGGTTCCGCTGTTTCAGGAGAAGGGTTTGTCAATGTATACCGGGGAACAGGCCGGATCTTGCTGGCTCCGGTAGGGTAGAAAAAATGATTGACAAAGAACATATGTTCGGTATAATATATATGTATCATAGTTATGGCTGGTAAATAAGGTGATATGTATGGTTGAATATTATGTTAAAGCCTCCCTTGAGAGAAACAGGATAATTAATATTATCTATTTAAAGAATAATGAAATCACTGAGAGGAATATAAAGGTCCTTTCTATTGACCGTGGGAATGTAAAGGCCTTTTGCTTTCTAAGAAAGCAGAACAGGGTGTTTAAGCTTGAAAACATCCTGTCTGCCGGCTTTGCCGT
This sequence comes from Bacillota bacterium, assembly GCA_023400235.1. Lineage (GTDB taxonomy): Bacteria > Bacillota > Clostridia > Acetivibrionales > DSM-1351 > Ruminiclostridium. The sequence continues at coordinate 68,875 of JAEXFI010000048.1, read as the reverse complement.
CAGCAACTCTGTGAGGCTGGCGAGATAACAATAAAGAACTACTTAAAATCACCTGTAGTGCCTTTTATTAAAGTCCTTAAGACACAAGTTTGCATGTCACGTGAGGACGACTTTAGAGAAATGAACAGTATTCTGTCACGCATTTTTAATTAGCACAATAGGTTAAATTATTTTCTGATTTTTCCGATATTTACTATAAGATCTCAAGATTTTTATGTCCTTCGGGACACGGGTATTGGAGTGATATATTATGAATATAAATCAGAAAGTCCACAATAATATAATATCTTTAATTCAGCCGAAGAAGCTTTTCGGCGTATTTCAGCAGAACAGCCAGTCTTTGGAGGAAAAAAAACCTCTGAATACATTAGGAACATGTACCGTGGGCCTTTTGTCCCAAAATGCAGAAGAAAAAACCCACATAAAAAGCTCTATAAATAAATTAAGAGAATATGACCGTGAGACTCAAATGCGGGCCTACGAAAGCACTGCCAGGAGACTGGAGCTTGAGAGGTTTGAGAGGGAGGAAGCCACTGCCAGGAGCTTCCAAGAGAAAGGCCTGGTTTTGGCAAGACATGAAGATACCCTTAACTGCCATAGCTTTGGTAAGCTGCTTAGCGCCAAGGGGAAAATGCATGCTTCAAATACTTCCGATAAAGCTGAAGAAGTGGGCAGGGAGCTTAAGGAAGCTGTGGAGTTGGGCATTGCCGCTGCAAAGGTTGCAGTCAGAAGGAAAAACAACCGTATAAAGGAAGAAAACGAACAGGCTTTGGCCAAGAGAAACAGCAGGAAAAATAAACCTAAAAAGCATATAAATGTGGTTTTATAGCAGTGTTACAGGCTGCATTTTAAAGGATTGCACTATATTATTTACCTGTAGATTCTTTATAAGCCTTGATTAATAAGGGTATGCTTGATTCAGAATATCCCAGCATGATTTATATGCCTCGAACAGAAGCTATACGCCCATATTCATCAAGCTTGACATAAACCTTTCTTCCCTCCGGGAATGTAGCAGCAAGCACATTGCCCTCCCATAAATACCTGCAATTGTTATGTAATAAGAAACTCTCAATAAATACTTTGTGGTCCAATTCATATTGTTGAATGATTTTCATTACCAATCCAATAAACGTATCAGAGCCTACCTGCTTAAACACATCGCCGGGCAAGTCCTTAACAATTACAAAGATTGCACCATTTGCGTGAGGGCCACGGTAATAGCAAACATTTTCCTCATGGAGAGCCGCGGCAATAATAGATAAAGCATGTCCGGTGATAACTTCGTCAATAGCCAGCTGTGCAGTTGTCAATTGGGAAAACCCGTATTTCTCGCCTATAGCTTTTAACTTGATAGCGTCAACTTTTACAGAGTCAGGAAGAGGGCTTTTATTACCCCATGCCCAAAGCCAGGTATTATTTACAGAGGATTCACTTCCAATAAATTGTACAGGGAAAATGGAATCGCCAAAAGCAATTATTCCCTTTTGAAAGTCTACAGACCAGTTTTGACCTTTTACAACCTGTTCGGAACAGGCACTTTGATTTGCAAGGGTTTTTCCAATACAAGCAGAAAAGAGCTGTATAAAATTTCCCATATCAATATTTGCACCGCTTTGCAAAACCGGTATTTTCCCTATATTATCCCGCTTCCTTATGTCCTCTTGCTTTTTACTGTTTAAAAGTTTATTCATTAAGTTCATTCTGATTCCTCCTATGGATATTACCATATTACAGCTTTAATTAAATAATGTCATCATCATAAGCTGTTATTTAAATTTATTGCTGTATTCAATTTCACCAAAAGCGTTATATTTAAGCATTTATTTGAAGCTTATCCTAGCGTGAGAGGCGTTTTCTGCCTGTTACTGCATTTTAATCAACACTGAAGTTTAATTTCTCTTTTAGGTATTAAACGCCAGTTTCCTTGGAATGTTATAAGTGGAATACATAGATTGATTCCAAATACTCGTAAAAGTTGGTGATTAAAATAACTAAGCCTCAGGAAATTGATGTCATGAAGCCTGCGGAAGAGTCTTTTCCAAAGGAAAAGTATAAGGAACTTGACGCATTTATTGAAAGCCTCGATACCACTAGGGGTGCATTAATAGAAATCCTGCACAGGGCACAGCATATTTTCGGTTACCTGTCCAGAGATGTGCAGCTTTATATTGCCAGGAAACTGGGTATTCCCGGAGCTGAGGTCTTTGGGGTAGTAAGCTTTTATTCCTACTTCAGTACAAAACCAGGGGGACGGCATACTATCAGCGTATGCATGGGAACTGCCTGTTTTGTAAGAGGTGCCGACAAGATTGTTGAAAGCTTCAAGGAGAAGCTTGGCATAGAAGCAAATGAGACCACCAGGGACGGATTCTTTACCATAAAGGATGTAAGGTGCATAGGCGCCTGTGGACTGGCCCCTGTTGTCATGGTTGACGGCAAGGTGTTCGGAAGGGTAAAGGTGGAGGATGTAGACGGCATTTTAGATTTATACCGGACGAAGGAGGTACACCATGCAGATAAAGTCTCTGGAGGAGTTGAACAGGGCTAGGCAGGAAGCGGCACAAAAGGTCAGAGTCAGACAGCACCGGGATACGGACCTTTCGGACAGAAACATACTGGTCTGCGGTGGCACAGGCTGCCTTGCCAGTGACAGCCTGAAGGTGGTAAAAAACCTGGAAACAATAATAAAGGCCAGAGGTCTGGCAGATAAGGTGCAGGTGGTAAGAACCGGCTGCTTTGGTTTTTGTGAACAGGGCCCCATTGTAAAAATAGAGCCTGACAATGTTTTCTATGTACGGGTGGGGCCAAAGGATGCCAAGGATATAGTAGACCAGCATCTGGTTAAGGGAGTCAAAGTGGAAAGGCTTCTTTATGAGGATCCTCAGAAAAAGGAAAAGGTCCATACTCAGGAGGAAATGGGTTTTTACAAAAAGCAGCAAAGGGTTGCGCTCAGGAATTGTGGACTCATAGACCCGGAGGATATATGTGAATATATAGCTATGGACGGCTATCAGGCACTGGGAAAGGCACTTACGCAGATGTCTTCCCAACAGGTGGTTGATATTGTCAAAAAATCAGGGCTCCGGGGGCGTGGGGGAGGAGGCTTTCCCACAGGCCTCAAATGGGAGATAACCGGAAGGCAGGACAGCCAGGAAAAATATATAATATGCAATGCGGATGAGGGCGACCCTGGGGCCTTTATGGACAGGAGCATACTTGAGGGAGATCCTCACAGTGTAATAGAGGCTATGGCCATAGGAGCCTATGCAATTGGAGCTAATAAGGGAATAGTGTATATTCGTGCAGAATATCCCCTTGCTATTGAAAGGCTGACCAGGGCACTGGTGCAGGCACGGGAGAGGGGCCTTCTGGGAGAGGATATTTTTGGCACGGGCTTCGGCTTTGATATCAGGCTTAAATATGGGGCAGGTGCTTTTGTATGCGGAGAGGAGACAGCTCTCATAAATTCCTGCGAGGGCAAAAGAGGAGAACCGGACTACAAGCCGCCTTATCCTGCGGAAGACGGCTATTGGGGAAAGCCCACCTGTGTCAATAACGTGGAAACCTTCGCAAATATTCCCGTGATAATAAATCGGGGGGCTGACTGGTTTGCTTCCATGGGGACGGATAAAAGCAAGGGTACCAAGGTGTTTGCCCTTGCAGGGAAAATCAATAACGTAGGGCTGGTGGAGGTTCCAATGGGAATCACCTTGAGAGAAATCATATTTGATATCGGGGGAGGAATCCCCAAGGGAAGAAAATTCAAGGCGGTTCAGACGGGAGGGCCATCAGGCGGTGTAATTACAGAGGAAAATCTGGATACTCCCATAGACTATGACGGACTTTTAAAAATTGGAACAATGATGGGTTCCGGCGGGATGATAGTAATGGATGAAGATGACAATATGGTCAATATAGCCAAATTCTATTTGGAATTTACCATGGACGAGGCATGCGGACGGTGCGGACCGGGACGAATCGGAACAAAACGGCTGTTTGAAATGCTTCATAAAATAACCTCCGGGAATGCCACCATGGCTGATTTGGATGACCTAAAGCAGCTGGCTCACATTGTTAAGGACAGTGCCCTGTGCGGACTGTGCCAGACAGCGCCAAATCCTGTGGTAAGTACTATGAAATACTTTTGGAACGAATACCTGGAATTCATAAAGGATGGGGACCTGTCTCAGGAGAAGGAACGGCATGTTTCAAAAAACAAGCTTGGTATGAAGCCATAAAGGAGGCATCGGGAGTGAGTATTAAAATCCATAAGGGTGAAAATAGTAAAAATAATGGGCAGGGTGCCGAAAATACTGATAAAAAGAAGATTAAAGTCAGGATCAATGACCAGGAAATTATGGTGACCCAGGGCATTACAATTCTGGAGGCCGCACACCGGGCAGGTGTCAAAATCCCTACCTTGTGCCATCTGGATCTGCATGATCTGCAGCTTTACAATAAGACGGCCTCCTGCAGGGTTTGCATGGTGGAAGTAGTGGACGAGAGAAATAACCGCAACAAGCTTGTACCCTCCTGTGTTACAAAGCTGGCGGAGGGTATGGCGGTGAGAACGGACACCAGAAGAGCCATTATTGCAAGAAGAACGTCTGTGGAGCTTTTGTTGTCAAATCACCCCAATGAGTGTTTCACCTGCCCTAAAAATGTGGAATGTGAGCTTCAGGCACTTGCCAAGGAGCTCAATGTAAGAGAAATCAGATGGGAAGGAGAGCGGATGAGCTATCCCAAGGACATGTCCAGCGATGCCATAGTAAAGGATGCAAATAAGTGTATCTACTGCAGGCGCTGTGAAACTGCATGCAATGAGGTTCAGACCTGCGGCATCCTTTCAGGCATAGGCAGGGGTTTTAACTCCTTTGTAGGACCGTTTGCAAACATACCCATGGTAGAATCCTCCTGCACCTATTGCGGGCAATGCGTGCAGGTTTGTCCAACTGCGGCGCTTACAGAGGTGTATCACACGGATAAGGTATGGGAGGCAATCAACGACCCTGACAAGTATGTCATCGTTCAGACTGCACCTGCCATACGGGTGGCGTTGGGTGAACTGTTCGGCATGGAGGCGGGGACAATCGTTACGGGAAAGATGGTTACAGCGCTTAAACGCATGGGCTTTGATGCCGTTTTTGACACCGACTTCGGAGCCGACCTGACGATCATGGAGGAGGCCTCCGAATTGATATACAGGTTAAAAAACAATAAGACACTGCCTATTTTGACAAACTGCTGTCCGGCCTGGGTAAAATTTATCGAGCAGCAGTTTCCGGAACTCATCCATGTGCCTTCAACCTGCAAGTCACCACATATCATGCTGGGAACCATCGCTAAAACCTATTATGCGGAAAAGATGGGAATAGACCCTGACAAGATAGTCATGGTGTCGGTAATGCCCTGTATAGCAAAGAAAGCCGAAGCAAAGCGGCCTGAGCTTACAAAGGATTCACGAAACAATGTGGACATTTCCATAACCACCCGTGAGCTTGGAGCTATGATACATGAGGCGGGTATAGAGTTTATCAAGCTGCCGGACAGTGAATTTGACAGTCCTTTGGGTGAAACCACAGGAGCGGGAGTAATATTCGGTACTGCAGGCGGAGTTATCGAAGCTGCCCTGAGGACTGCCACTGAGTGGATTACAGGCAGTCCACTGGAAAAAGTTGAATTTGAAGAGCTCCGAGGTATGGAAGGAGTGCGAAGGGCCACTGTGAAAATCGGAGACCGGGAGCTGAATATCGGAATAGCAAGCGGACTTGGCAACGCCAGACATATACTTGAGGAAATCCGAGACGGAAGAGCGGATTTCCACGCCATAGAAATAATGGCCTGTCCAGGGGGCTGCATAGCGGGAGGCGGTCAGCCATACCATCATGGGAACGATGAAATAGTGAAAAAGCGCAGGGAGGCCATATATGAAGAGGACAGAAGAAAGACCTTGAGAAAATCCCATGAAAACAAGGAAATTCTGGAGCTGTATAGGACCTATCTGGGAGAACCCTTCGGAGAAAGGGCCCATGAGCTGCTGCATACCCATTTTGAAGCCAGGGAAAGGATATGATACAGCGCTGTTCTATTGTGAATATGAAGGCAGCCTTTTATTATCCCGCATACACCTTCTGCCGCAGCAGGCTATCTATAAGTTAAGCCTGTGCGGCGGCAAACCCTGCTGACCCGTCATGAGGAAAAACACTGGTTTAAATGCCCACTGCAGTAGTATAATTAACTAATAGACATGCCTTTCCTTTTGGCCTGTCATAGTTGATTTTATAGTTGGGAGCTGATGAAAATGATAAAAAACATTGTAGTGCTTTGGCGTCTGGATGACAATCAAAAAAAGCTTTTAGAGGCTGGAGCTCCCGGCAGCAGTTTTATTTATACGGTAGATAACCCGGTTAGTGAGGCGCAAATTCAAAATGCAAACATAATATTTGGGAATCCTCCGCCGGATATGCTAAAGACTGCGAAAAAACTTGAACTGCTGCAGTTGTACAGTGCAGGTGCCGAGGAATATGCCAGGGAGGGAATATTGCCCGTGGGTGCCCTCATGGCAAATGCAAAGGGGGCATATGGTCCGGCGATATCGGAATATATGCTGGGAGTGCTTTTGGAATTGTATAGAAATCTTCATGTATACAGGGATAACCAGGCCGCAGGCAAATGGAAATATGCCGGCAGGGTCAAGTCCATATTTAACTCAACTGCGTTAATTGTGGGTGCTGGTGATATCGGGGGTGAATTTGCAAAGAGACTGAAAGCACTGGGGGCTTACACCATCGGTATAAGACGTAGTGCTGCGGGCAAGCCGGAGTTTCTGGACGAGCTGCATGTTATGGACGAACTGGAGAATTTACTGCCAAGGGCTGATGTTGTGGCACTGAGCCTTCCTGATACAAAGCTGACCGATAAGATAATTGACAGGGCTGCTCTGGCTCTTATGAAAAGGGATGCTGTTCTTATTAATGTAGGCAGAGGGACCGCTATAGATACGGAAGCGCTGTGTGATGCCCTTGAGGCGGAACAACTGCTGGGGGCCGCCCTTGATGTGACCGAGCCTGAACCCTTGCCGCCGGAACACCGGCTGTGGAAAATAAGGAATGCGGTTATAACGCCCCACATTTCGGGTGGGTTCAGCCTTAAGGATACAAAAGACCGAATTGTGAAAATTGCTGCAGCGAATATGGACGCATTGCTAAACGGGAAAAGTCTGGTAAACATAATTGACATTAGCAAGGGTTATTGATATAACTGATAACGAGTACTCTGCAAAAAATAAAAGTCACATATTGCCAATGGTTAAATTCTGCGTACAATTTCGTTGTCATAAAGTCAATTACGGTTGGAACCTTCGCCTTTCAGGCGAATATGTGCTTTCAAGCATTTTATTTAAAGGTTTCAACGGTTTGGTGGTTAAAAGTCTGTACTTCAGCAGGCTTTAGTTTCGAACCCAAACTAGTCGGCTTACAGCCGATAGTAATTGACTATTGCCAATACATACAGTATTGCCTTCGTCCTCCGCCTTACCCTGCAGAAAATTTCCTCACCGGCAATATAGGTTTTAGTTACACCACTAGTAGATTTAAGTTTAAAAAGTCTTGGAGGTATACATAAATGGAAGCAAACAATACGCAGTCGCATGCAGTTATGAACGGTGAAGGAGATACAAATTGGTGCCAGTCTGTGGGAGGCGTGGTTCTAAAGAAAAATGAGGTATTGCTTGTCAGGCATACTTACGGTGCAGGCAAGGGCAGGCTGATAATTCCCGGAGGCTATGTGAAAATAAAGGAAACACCTCAGGATGCTCTGCGCAGGGAGGTTATGGAGGAAACAACTGTTACTGCGGAGCCTGTAAATATCATAGGCATCAGGTTCAATCTCAAGGATTGGTATGCTGTTTTCCTCATGGATTATGTTTCAGGAACTCCCTGCTCAGATAACAGAGAGAACAGCGAGGCCCTGTTCATGGATATAAATGAAGCTGTCAAGGCAGCAGATGTTCCTGACCTCACCAGAGTGATACTGCAGGGTGTTATTGACAACAGGGACAATGCTTTGCTGAACCTGCCCTTTGTATCAAGGGAGAAGAACGGAGAATATTCTTATTATGGCATTTAATCTTGAGCCGCTGCTGCAGCAGTTTGTTCCAGGCTGCAAATTTACTGTGAGTCCCCACAAGGGGGGGATGAACAATACCACCTTTTTTGTAAGTACCGGGGCTCACAGGTATATGCTCCGGATATACGAGACGCATCGGGATTTTAATAAAGTGAACTATGAGCATCATATACTCAGCCAATTGGCAAAGCTGGAGCTGCCCTTTGGGATACCAAGCCCTGTGGCGGGCATAGGCGGTGAAACTGTCAAATGGACACTGGAAGGAAAGCCTGCCGCTTTATTTCATTACCTGGAGGGTGGCAACCCTGACTTGCAGGCCTATGACCAGTTAAAGTCCTATGGCTTGGCTGCGGGAGGCTTGACAAAAGCTCTGGAAAACATGTGCACCAGTCTGAAGCCCGTGTATAGTCCCTATTATGAGCTTGAAAATACTCATCCCATGTGCTCCGTATCTCAGGTGATTGACTTCTGCGGTCAGCCTCCTGAGGAGTTTGGGGAATACAAGCAGGAATTGACGGAACTGGCGGACCAGCTTTCCATGTTTATTGAAAGCCGGGAGGATTTTAAAAAATTGCCACACCAGCTTATACACGGAGATCTGAATGGATCAAACATACTGGAGGACGAAGACGGGAACATCACTGCCCTGCTGGACTTTGAGTTTGTAACCAGGGATTTGCGGGTTATGGAGCTGTCTGTATGTCTGTCAGAAATAATCAATATGAAGCAGAGCAGCCTGTGGCTGCAGCTGGAAGCTTTTCTTGAGGGTTATGGCAGGTTTGTCAGACTGTCTGAGGGTGAAGTCAGGGCAATACCCCTGCTCATAATGCTTCGGAGGCTGGATGTTTTTATACATTTCCTTGGCAGGTATATGGATGGTGTGGACGGTGCGGAGGTGGTTTCAGACCAGATAAAAAATGCTGCTCAGCAGGCCCGGTGGCTAAGCGCAAACGGCTTGAGACTCAGAACCTGTATAAACAGCCTGCTATAGCAGGTGCAGCTCATTGACCTGCACCGCCTGACGCCTGCTGCTGGTATTGCAGCTGATAGAGAGAGTAATACATACCCCGGGCTGCTAAAAGCTCCTGGTGTGTACCGCTTTCGTGGACCCGCCCTTTATTGAGTACGATTATCTTGTCAGCGTGCTGGATGGTTGACAGTCTGTGGGCAATAATGATTGTAGTCCTGTTCTCAGTAAGCTTGGTCAGGGCATCCTGAATCAGCATTTCGGTTTCAGTATCAATGCTGGAGGTTGCTTCATCCAGCACCAGAATAGCCGGGTCAAAAGCCAGTGCCCGGGCAAAGGCAAGGAGTTGCCGCTGCCCCGAGGAAAAAGTGGAACCCCTCTCCATAACCTCCTCCTCATAGCCGTTTGGAAGTCCGCTGATAAAACTGTGGGCGTTTACATACCGGGCTACACTTTGAAGCTTTTCCTCAGTAATACTCTCCTCGTTCAGCCGGATATTTTCCTTCAGCTTTCCGCTGAAAAGGAAAACGTCCTGAAGAACAACTCCTATGGCTTTTCTCAGAGAAGCCTTTTGAATATTCTTAACACTTATACCGTTGATAAGAATATCTCCCCGCTGAATTTCGTAAAACCTGCTCAGCAGATTGATGACAGAAGTCTTTCCTGCACCAGTATGACCTACTATGGCAACGGTGCCCCCAGACGGAACTTTGAAGCTCACATCCTTTAAGACCCAGTTTTCGCTGTTGTAGGCAAACCAGACATTTTTAAACTCTATATCACCGGAAGCGGTTCTTTCGTCCAGCAGCAGCTTTCCGTCATCCTCTTCAGCAGGTGTGTCGAGAATCATAAAAATCCTTTCGGAGGCAGCCATGGAGGACTGCAGGATATTATATTTCTCAGCAAGGTCATTTATGGGCTGAAACAAAAGTGCTATATAATTTATAAGTGCATACAGCACCCCAAATTCCAGAGTATTGTCCATGACCTTTCCTCCCCCAAACCAGATGAGCAGGGAAATGGAAAGGGAAGAGACCATTTCTATCATGGGCCTGAACAAGCCAAAGGTAACAACCTCACTCATGGTGGCCTTATAATACTCCCTTCCGATTTTGTGGAAGTTTTCAAAGTTGGGCTTTTCCTTATTGAACAGCTGTATTACTCGCATGCCTGAGATATTTTCAGAAATAGCCGAGTTTACTTTTGCTATTGAGGTACGTACATTCCGGTATACCTTTCTGATTTTTAGCCGGAAAATGACGGTAAGCACCAGTACCGCGGGCATGACAGCCAGAGTAATAAGTGCAAGCCCTGTATTGAGCCTGAACATGATTATAAGTGTACCTGCCAGAATTGAAAAATCTTTTAACAGGGTAATAAGCACATTTGTATACATATCGTTCAGTGTTTCGGTGTCATTGGTTATTCGGGTTACAAGCCTGCCCACAGGGTTCTTGTCAAAGAACGACAGAGGCAGCTTTTGCAGGTGGGTAAAAACAAGCTGCCGTATATTGTATATGATATACTGTCCCGCGTAGCTTAATACGTATATCTGCAGCAGGTTGAAAACAAAGCCGGCGGCTATGAGGAGCACGAAATAAAGTCCCAGCCTGTTCAAGGCGGCTATATTGCTTTTCTTTATATATTCGTCAATAGCCGTACCCATGAGATAAGGCCTGGCCAGATCAACCAGAGTGGCTGCAAACAGGAATAACACAGAAATTAGGAACAAGTGCCAGTATTTCCCTGCGAATTTCAAGAGGCGGGCCATAAGCCTGGAATCATAAACTTTCTCGGTGACTTCATCTTCCTGCATCATATTGCTTTCATCAGACATAATCAAAACTCCTCCAACTGGTTAATAAGCAATTGCTTGTTGTATAGCTCCCGGTAAAAACCTGCCTGTGACAGCAGCTCCTCGTGGGTGCCTCTCTGGGAAATAATTCCGTCTTCAAGTACTATGATTTCATCGGCATCCTTGACGGCAGATATTCTGTGGGACACTATTACGCTGGTTCTCTGCCGCATTATTGCCTTCAAGTCCCTGAGTATTTCCTCCTCCGTGTGGGCGTCCACGGCGGACAGACAGTCATCCAGCAGAAGAACCCTGGGAGAACCTATTACTGCACGGGCTATGGCAACACGCTGCTTCTGGCCTCCGGAAAGTGTGACACCTCTTTCACCCAATACTGTAGAAAACTTGCCTGGAAATTCATTTATGCTGTCCAGTATCCTGGCAGTTCTGGCAGCTGCTTCAATTTCCCCGGAGCTGTTTTCTCTGAAGAAGGAGATATTTTCACTTATGGTGTCTGAAAACAGGAATGTGTCTTGGGGTACGCTGCCTATCAGGCTTCTGAGAACCTGCAGGGGTATCTTTTCAATATCGGTGCCGTCAATGAAAAGAGTTTCCGGGGGAGACTTTAAAAGCCTGGGAATAAGATTTACCAGGGTTGTCTTTCCACTTCCTGTACGGCCAATTATTCCAAGAGTTTTTCCAGACTCCAGCTTAATATTTATGTTCTGTAAAACAGGCTTTTCAGCACCCGGATATGTGAAGGTCAGATTTTTAAATTCGATGGTTCCGTGGATATGGTCTGTCTCCATATGAACAGTATCAGTATCGTATATCTCTGGTGCTTCATCAAGAATTGTATTAATACGTTCAAGGGAAACCAGGCCCCGCTGGAACATGTTTGCGACCCAGCCGATAGCTGTGATAGGCCAGATGAGCATGCCCAGATAGCTGTTGAAGGCTACGAAGCCTCCAAGTGTCACAGAGCCCTGGATTACCAGTATGCCTCCCAGCCAAAGTGCTATGACAAAAGAAAGGGCGGATATTGACATGACAGTGGGAAACATCATGCTCATAAGCCGGACATATCTAAGATTTGCTTCCCGGTTGACGGCATTGATTCTCTCAAACCGTTCTATTTCATTTTTCTCCTGGGCAAAAGCCTTTATTACTCTGATACCTGAAAAGTTTTCCCGGGCAGCCTCAGTCAGGCTTGAGAAGGCCTCCTGCTGCTTTTGAACGCTGGATTGCATGATTTTCATAAAGAACACCACTGCTATTCCTAAAAGCAGCAGAGGAAGGAAGCAAGCCAGGGTGAGCTTCCACCCTCCGGTGAACAGCATCATTATCAGTGCCACTATGGGTATTAAAAAGCTGTCAATAACGAAAATGACACCTTGTCCTGATGCCATGGTGACATTGCCCATGTCATTTGTGGCATGCGCCATCAAATCTCCGGTTTTGTGAGTGTTGTAGTAGTTGACGGAAAGCTTTTGAAGATGAGCATAAAAACGGTTCCTCAGTGAAAGCTCAATAGACCTGGATACACTCATAAGGGTATACCGGAACAAAAACCTGAATACTGCCACTCCTACAGCGATAAGTGTGATTACAACAGCATATTCAGCCAGTTTTTCCTTGGTCAGAGTTTGGTTTTCAAGCAAGTCGGTAACATTCCCCAGAATCTTGGGCAATACCAACTGCAGAATATCCACGCAAAGTAAAAATAACACTCCTATGGCGTAACGGAATTTGTTCCTTGATAAGAGATCTCTGATGTAGCGCAGTTTATCCATAGCTTTATTGTTCCCCTTGTCGGTAGTATACATATATGTTTCTCAGTAATATTTTATTGAATTCATTTATTAAATTCATTTTATTAAATTATATCAGAATTATTGTGCAAGGGTTTAAGGATTTTTCTATTATATAACAGTTTATTTACATTCAAATTACAATACTGGGAAATTATTGACCCGGACATGTTTAATATTGTAAAATTCAAAAGAGCCTTCAAGGGGCTGAAAAAATCACCCATGGATGAAACGGTAAGTTAAAATTTACGAAAGGAGGGTCTCTGGATGTATAGTTTATATTCTATTAACCCTTGTACTGAAAAAACAAGCAAGGCACATACACAGGAAGGACCATGTTTTAATGGTAACTCGCACTGGTTTGACCCTCATTTGAATAAATGCTTTTGATAGGGAATTCCCCTTTTAATTCCAGGGGGATTCTGAGAAAATTAACATTTACAAGCGAGAGTGATTGATCCGGTGATATGGATTTAATCACTCTTTTATTGTTTTTGAACGTACAAATTATATGCGTATGACATTGCGCTGTTATGATAAAGAAAGTTGGTGGAAAAAAATGAAATTTTTTAATTCTGTGCAAAAGAATATGAGTTTTGGGGATGTAGTGGCAAGTATAAGCTATTTTATAAAAATGAATCCTGACTGCAAATACAAGCTGGCTGTGGGCACGGATTCACAGACAAAGGGCAGATTCACCTGTTTTGCAACCGGTATATACATTCACAGAGCGGGAAGCGGTGCCTGGGGCTGCATATCCAAAAGAATTCAGAACAGAAGGTATATGAGTCTCAGGGAAAAAATAGCAAAGGAAACGCAGCTGACATACGAACTGGCAAATATGCTTAATGAGGAGCTGATGTCTGCTCTATACGACTACGTGGCCCGATACGAGAACTTCGACTGCAGGCTGGAAGCTCATATTGACGTTGGAACAAAGGGGGAAACCCGGAAACTTATAAGAGAAATGGTGGGTTACTTCGAAGGAATGGGCATAGATACCAAAATTAAGCCCGAGGCTTTTGTTGCAAGCAGCTATGCCAACCGTTACAGCAAGGATGTTAGGGTCAGCTGATTACGGCTGCCCTTGGCAGAAGTTTTTAATAATATGCTTGAAAAATGCAAAACATAACTGGAAGAACAATTATGCAAATTGGAGAATAGCTTGAAAGATACATGTTGTGTATCAAAGTGACTTTCAAGCAGCGAAAGCCACTGCGTGCCTTTCATTACTATTTGTGTACGCGCCATGCGCGTAGATGCGAGGTTAGCGTGAAAGATACATGTGGTAAGTCAAAGTGGTTTCACGCAGCGAAAGCCACTGCGTGTCTTTCATTACTATTTGTGTAGCGCTATGCTCGCAGATGGGAGACAAAATGCTGGATGTTTGTTTGCTGGGGACCGGAGGAATGATGCCTCTTCCTGACCGGTGGCTGACCGCATTATTAATGCGTTACAATGGCAGTATGCTGCTGGTGGATTGCCCAGAGGCAGGACAAATACCGGTCAGGCTTTGCGGTTGGGGGTTTAAGGCAATTGATGCGGTGCTGTTCACCCATTACCATGCGGATCATGTGGCAGGTCTTCCAGGGTTACTTTTGACACTGGGAAACTCGGGCAGGCAGAAGCCTCTTGTGCTGATAGGGCCGCCCGGCTTGAAGCGGGTGGTGGAGGGACTGCTGGTAATAGTGGGGCAACTTCCCTATGAGCTCAGGCTATTGGAGCTGTCCGAACATCAAGACTCGGAATTCACGTTAAGCGACATATATATAAGAAGTATTCCTGTTGAACACTGGATGCCCTGCCTTGCTTACAGCTTTGAAATACGAAGGCAGGGCAGGTTCGACAGTATGAGGGCGGAGGAACTGGGAATACCTGTGAACTGCTGGAGCCTGCTTCAGAGAGGAGAGGAAGTCCGGCTGGGAGACAGGCTTATCAGCCCTGAAATGGTCTTGGGAAAGCCAAGAAAAGGTATCAAGATATGCTATTGCACCGATACCAGGCCTGTGGAAGGTCTGGTGGATTTCATTAAAGGTTCGGAGCTTTTCATATGTGAAGGAATGTACGGCCATAATCACGAGCTTGAAAAAGCCATAGACAAGAAGCATATGCTATTTTCAGAGGCCGCGCTGCTTGCTCGGTACGGGGAAGTGGAAGAACTGTGGCTTACCCATTTCAGTCCGTCCTTGGAAAAGCCCGGGGAATTTGAAGCCTCGGTCCGGGACATATTTAAAAATACTGTTGTGGGCATCGATCTAATGAAAAAAAGTATAAAATTCAAGGAATGAAATATTTGTGTTAACGGCCCGGATGACTTGACTGCATCCGGGCCTACGTATTTTATTCATAGTCCCGGCAAGCATAAAAATCAATCTGCAAAACAGGTACAATTAAAAACATGTAAAATTAATGCGATATAATAGGAAGTAAAACGTATATTGTATGTAAATATGCAAGGGCCGGGGGTGAATGGTTGAAAGCCGATGTTTTTACCATGCTGTACAGGGATTACTATAAAATAATATACCGCTATTTATACAGCTTGAGCTTCAACCACCAAAAGGCGGAGGATATTACTCAGGATGTGTTTGTCAAGGCCATGTGCCTGATAGATTTTCCCGATGCCCGCATTAAGTCCTGGCTGCTGACCGTCGCTCATAACCTCCATGTGGATTACATAAGAAAACACAGCAGGGTAAAGCTTACGGAGGATGAAATATTCTCCCCGCAAGAAACACGGAACATACAGGACGAGGTGGAGGACAGAGCCCAGCTTTCAAAGGTTATTTCAAAGTTAAGGCTGCTTCCTGAAAATCAGCGGCAGGCTGTTGTGTTGTGTCTTATAAATGAGCTTAGCTATCAGGAGGCAGCCGGAATAATGGGGGTATCGGTTTCTTCCGTTACCAATCTTATATATAGGGCAAGGAACACATTAAGAGAGAAGGGAAGGCTGTAAAATGAGCGAAGATTTCAAGGAAAGGCTGGATTTATACAAAAAGGGAGAACTCAGTAATGAGGAAGCAGAGAAAATAGAAAGTGAGCTGGACAGGTTTACTGCAATGAGTGAGTATCTCCGCCAGGAGGAGAAGCTTTTTGAAGCAGAACTGAAGGCTGAGCTGGACAGCGGAGTACCCGCAGAAAAGCTGACGGGCAAAAGGATAAACCGCAAAATGGTTGCAAGGATTGCCAGGGTCACCATTATTACCTTGCTGGCCTGTATTGTAATCGTCCCCATACTTTATCTTACCACTATGTCTGTTTTGGGCGGCATTTTCAGGATAGACGGAGACAGTTTTGGGCAGAGGCAGCATTTTGCAAACGATTTCATTCATATGGCTTTTCCTGAAAAGGCAGTGGTGGGTGGTAGAAACAGTACCCAATTTTACAAACAGGATTTTTCCTGGGAGTTTACAAATGGTATCAGCAAAAAGGCAGACAGGCTGGAGCTTTCGGTAAGCTACTCCTTCGGAAGGCTTAAAAAACCAGGGATTGTTTTGGAGGAAAAGCTCAGCTACTACAAAAGGGACTTGTTTTATGCAGTAAACAAGGACACTTCTTTTAACCCTATGGAATGGAACCTGCTGGAGAAGGCTCCGTCCGGCACCAGCGCGCAGATATTTGTAACCTACAGGCATAAACTAAAACCAAAAGAGGCAAAGGCTGCTCTGGGAGCCCAATACTTCCGACAGGTCGAGGGTTTTACCGTGGATATGCTGGCAGACACCGGCTCAACACTGGCACTGGCAAATTCCAATCCGTCCAATTATTATTATTTTAGCCCAAAGACCAGTGAGACGGACTTTATAAACAGCTTCTATTCTTATGACGATGAAATACACAAGGAGATAATGCTGTATGGCCTTGAAAAGATAAAGGAGAATGAGGACCTTGCTTCATATATATCCGAGTACTATACCAATGACGGCCGTCAGGCCCTGGGTGACACAGGAAAGATGCTTGAATATGTTAAAAATAACGGGGTTCTGTACATCGGAGCTGTTATTTCGGGAGATGCCAAGGAACTTCTGAAATTGAAGGAAAACTCCGAAATATATTCCTGCAGGGTGATGGAGATAGCAGTCTGGTAGGACCCTCAACTCAGGGGCTCGCAGTCAAGAGCTCACACTCAAGAGCACTTAAGCTGATTGGTAATTTGTGAAAAAAATGATATAATCTTATGAAAATACGGGGTTAGGCGCACACGTATCCTGGCGCCGGGGAGGCAGCATGAAATTAACCGTTTTGGTGGACAATAACACAACCATTGACAAAAATTATTTTGGAGAGCCCGGTTTGTCGTATTATATAGAAGCTGAAGGTAAAAGGCTACTTTTTGATGTGGGTTATTCGGATATTTTCTTGAGAAATGCCTGCAAGATGGGAATAGATTTAAAGAAGACCGACTATCTGGTGCTATCCCACGGACACCTGGATCACACCTGGGGCATGGTCAATCTTTTTGGTATACTGGATTATTACAGCGGAGAGAACTCTTCAAGGGCCACCTTGCTTGCCCATCCCGGTTCACTGATACCCAAAACAGACAAGGGGGAGCAGATAGGCTTTATTTATTCCCGTCAGATGGTTGAAAGTGCCTTCCAGGTGAACTTGACCAAAGAACCTGCCTGGATAACTGAAAAACTTGTGTTTTTGGGCGAAATAGAAAGAACAAATGATTTCGAAAGTAATGAACCCATAGGCGTGACCATTGAAAATGGAGAGGAGCTACCGGATCACCTTATGGATGATACCGCATTGGCGTACAAGTCCCCGGAGGGGATTGTGGTAATAACCGGTTGTTCCCATTCCGGAATATGCAACATAGTGGAATATGCAAAAAAGGTTTGCGGTGATGACCGGGTATTGGACATAATAGGGGGATTTCATCTTTTAAAACCTTCTGAGGCCCGGTTGAAGAAAACCCTGGCCTATATGAAAAATCTGTCTCCCAGGGAGGTCCACTCTTGCCACTGCACCGATCTGGCCTCTAAAATATCTCTGGCAGGGGTTGTGAATTTGAAAGAGGTCGGAGTGGGGGATATATTATCATATTAAGTTAAATTTGAAAGTTTCAATTTGAAAAATTGCAAATTAATAATTATTCACTAAAATTAAATTTTTAAAAGCAGTTTTTCAGGCAAAATGGGTTTACTCGGGAAATACGCTTGTTTATTTGGGTTACAGCACAAAAAAAATATAAAAGTTTGGGTTTTAATTCAAAAAACCATGAAAAAATCCAAATAAATACTTTTAAATTTTGCATGTTTTATGTTAGAATTGATGTATAAAAAATATATAAATAGAATTAAGGGTGTGAAATATGCAAAAATATGGTTTACCAAACAAGCAAGGGCTTTACGACCCGGCATTAGAACATGATGCATGTGGAATGGGGTTTGTCGTAAACATAAAAGGAGAAAAATCCCATGATATCGTTGCTGACGCTTTAACCGTACTGGAAAATTTGAATCACAGAGGAGCCAGCGGAGCAGACGAAAATACAGGTGATGGTGCCGGAATACTGGTACAGATTCCCCATGACTTTTTTAAAAGAGAATGTGAAGTATTAGGCTTCCAGCTTCCTGAAAAAGGCAACTACGGCGTTGGCATGATATTTGCCCACAAATATGAGGATTTCAGAAAAACGCAGATTGAAGCTTTTGAGAAGATTGTTCAAGAGGAAGGCCAGAAGATACTTGGCTGGAGAGAAGTGCCTATTGATGTGACTACAATAGGAGTCAGCGCTAAGTCTGTTATGCCCAGATTTATTCAGGTGTTTATTGAAAAATCATCAAATATAACAGATGAGATGGACTTTGAAAGAAAGCTTTACACCATCAGAAAAAGATCCGAAAGAGTTATCGGACCTATGTGTGAAGACAAGGGCAGTATTTTTTATATTGCAAGTCTGTCTTCAAAAACCATCGTTTATAAAGGCATGCTTACTGCCGAGCAATTGAGGAATTTTTATCTGGATCTGTCCGACCTGGATTTTGTTTCAGCGCTGGCAATGGTTCACTCAAGATTCAGTACAAATACTTTCCCAAGCTGGGAAAGAGCACATCCTAACAGATATCTTGTACACAACGGCGAAATAAACACTATCAGAGGTAATGTCAACTGGATGAAGGCACGTCAGAAGTGCATGGATTCAAAACTATTTGATGATATCAACAAGGTATATCCCATAGTTGATGAAACAGGCAGCGACTCTTCCATGTTTGATAACAGCCTTGAATTTATGTATCTTACCGGCAAGCCTCTTCCCCAGGCAATTCTGATGATGATTCCCGAGCCCTGGGAAAAGAATGACCTCATGTCAAAGACCAAAAAGGATTTCTATGAATTTCAGAATTTTATAATGGAACCCTGGGACGGTCCTGCAGCCATGGCCTTTACAGACGGCGATGTGATTGGCGGAATGCTTGACAGAAACGGTCTTCGTCCTTCCAGATATTATGTTACAAAGGACGACAAGGTGGTACTTGCATCTGAAGTTGGTGTTGTTGACATAAAACCTGAAAATGTAAAATATAAGGGCAGACTTGAGCCGGGAAGAATGCTTCTCATAGATACAAAGGCAAAGAGAATCATTTCTGATGAAGAAATAAAGGAAAGTGTTTCAAAGCTGCATCCATATGGCGATTGGGTCAAGAAACATGTTTTCAGCTTAAAGGACATGCCTGTTGAAAAACTGAAGGAAGATAAGGTGAGAGAAGATCTGCTGCAGCAGCAGAAGGCTTTTGGCTATACTTATGAAGATGTGAACAAGTATGTGCTGCCGATGGCTGTTTCAGGTGTTGATCCTGTTGGTGCAATGGGTATGGACACTCCATTGGCCGTACTGTCCGAAAAGCCCCAGATGCTTTATATGTATTTCAAGCAGTTGTTCGCCCAGGTAACTAATCCTCCTATAGACGGAATCAGAGAAGAGATTGTCACCTCCAGCAGTATTTTGCTTGGAACGGCAGGTAACCTGCTTGAGCCTGACCAGGATAAAACCGCCAGTATTTTTCTGGAACATCCTGTTTTGACAAACGACCAGCTTAATGCATTAAAGAATCTAAATAATGAGAAATTCAGGGCAACCACCATTTCAATGCTCTATAAGGTGGCAGAAGGACCAAAGGCCATGGAAAAGGCTTTGACCAGAATATTCAAGGAAGCGGACAAGGCTATAGCCGAAGGCGCAAACATACTGGTTCTTTCCGACCGCGGAGTGGACAGTGAGTATGCTGCAGTTCCCGCGCTGCTGGCTTCGTCAGGACTTCACCATCACCTTATCAGAAGAGAAATAAGAACAAGTGTGGGCATTGTGCTTGAGTCGGGAGAGCCAAGGGAAGTTCATCACTTCTGTACACTTATAGGTTATGGTGTAACTGCCATAAACCCATATTTATCCTACGAAACCATCAGGGATTTGTCAGATAAGGGCCTGTTGGGCGCTCTGTCCTATGAGGAAGCCAAGAAGAACTTTATAAAGGGTACTGTAAAGGGTGTTCTCAAGGTTCTCACAAAAATGGGTATATCCACAATTCGCAGTTACCATGGCGCCCAGATATTTGAAGCCGTGGGTCTTAGAAAGGATCTGGTAGACAAGTATTTTACACTGACTCCTTCCAGACTTGAAGGTATCGGTATTGAAGAAATAGCCATGGAAAACCAGATGAGACACGAAAGTGCCTATGTGGAATCACCCTACAGCGATACTCTTGAAGTGGGAGGTACCTTTCAGTCCAAGGATGACGGGGAAGTGCACATGTACAATCCCGAAACCATATACATGCTTCAGAAAGCTTGCCGTGAAGGGGATTACCAGTTATTCAAGAAATATTCCAAAAAGATAAATGACGAAGAAATTATTACTCTCAGAAGTATACTAGAGTTCAACTATAACATTGGGGACACCATTCCTGTGGAAGACGTGGAATCAGTTGATTCAATCGTCAGGAGATTCAAGACCGGAGCCATGTCTTACGGTTCCATAAGCAAGGAAGCCCATGAATGCCTGGCAATAGCAATGAACAGACTGGGTGGAAAGAGCAATACCGGTGAAGGCGGAGAAAATCCTGAGAGATTCAAGGCCATGGCAAACGGAGATTCCAAGAAAAGCGCCATCAAGCAGGTTGCTTCGGGTCGTTTCGGTGTTACCAGCAATTATCTTGCAAATGCGCAGGAAATACAGATAAAAATGGCTCAGGGTGCAAAGCCGGGTGAAGGCGGACAGCTGCCCGGACGTAAGATTTATCCTGAAATAGCCAAGGTAAGGCATTCAACTCCTGGTGTTGACCTCATATCTCCGCCTCCTCATCACGATATTTATTCTATTGAGGATTTGGCTGAGCTTATCCATGACTTGAAGAACGCCAACAAAAGTGCAAGAATCAATGTAAAGCTTGTTTCAGAGGTAGGTGTAGGAACTATTGCAGCAGGTGTTGCAAAGGGTAAGGCAGATGTAATCCTCATCAGCGGTTATGACGGTGGTACAGGTGCCTCACCTTGGACAAGTATCAAGAATGCCGGTCTTCCTTGGGAGCTGGGACTTGCTGAAACCCATCAGACCCTGGTGCTTAACAAGCTGAGGGACAGAGTGGTTCTGGAAACTGACGGCAAGCTGCTTTCAGGTAAGGATGTAGTTGTTGCAGCGCTGCTTGGAGCAGAGGAATTCGGCTTTGCCACAACGCCTCTTATTGTACTTGGCTGTGTAATGATGAGGGTTTGTAATCTGAACACCTGCCCTGTAGGTATTGCCACTCAGAATGAGCAGTTGAGAAAGAACTTTACAGGTAAGCCGGAATATGTTGAAAACTTTATGAGGTTTATAGCTCAGGAAATGCGTGAAATAATGGCCAAGCTGGGCTTCAGATCCATAAATGAAATGGTTGGACGTACCGACAGACTTAAGGCAAAGGATAATGTGAAGCATTGGAAGGCATCTCATCTGGATTTGTCCGCCATACTCTATCAGCCTTATGCCGGAGCAGATGTGGGCAGATACAACATGCAGGAACAGAACCACATGATGGATAAGTCTCTGGGCATCAAAAAGCTTCTCAGAATGTGCAGACCTGCACTGGAAGAAAAGAAGCCAATCAGGGCAAAGCTCAAAATTGAGAATGTTGACAGAGTAGTTGGTACCGTAATAGGAAGCGAAATCTCCAAGAGATACGGTGAGGACGGTCTACCTGAAAATACCATTAAGCTCAATTTTGTGGGTTCGGCAGGACAGAGCTTTGGAGCTTTCATACCAAAGGGTATGACTCTTGAGCTGGAGGGTGATTCCAATGACTACATCGGAAAGGGTCTTTCCGGAGGGAAAATTATTGTTTATCCTCCAAAGTCTTCAGACTTTGAGCCTGAAAACAATATACTGATCGGTAATGTTGCCTTCTATGGAGCAACTGAAGGTGAAGCCTATATCAATGGTATAGCCGGTGAAAGATTCTGTGTTAGAAACAGCGGTATAAAGGCGGTTGTTGAAGGTGTTGGCGACCATGGCTGTGAGTATATGACAGGCGGAAGAGTTGTAATACTTGGCACAATCGGAAGAAACTTTGCAGCCGGTATGTCAGGAGGTATCGCATATGTTCTGGACTTCGACGACTCATACTGCAACAAGTCCATGGTATTGCTGGAAAGCATATCCAACGAAGCCGAGCTGAACAATATTAAAGAGATGATACAGAACCATGTTGAATATACAGGCAGTCCTTTGGGTGAAAAAGTTCTCGCCGACTGGAAGAACTACTCCCAGAGATTTACAAAGGTAATACCAAAGGATTACAAGAAAATGCTTGAGAACATTGAAAGTGCCCACCAGAAGGGATTAGTGGGAGACGAGGCTTTGATGTCGGCATTTGAAGAAAGCTTGAAAAATTAGTGAAAGGCTGAATAATAATGTGGACCCGGCCCGGCATTTCAGGCATTGTAATGCTAAAATGCCAGAATAGGCACATTAAAGAAATTAAGGTGTGAATGCGAGGAATAAATGCGTGCCTTACATGCCAGGTTACACCCTCGCATAGGCAAAGCCCGCTTTGCGTGTTTTGTTGGAATAGTATAGGAGGATATAATGGGAAAAGCTACTGGATTTTTAGAATATGAAAGAATTGACCCGGAAAAAAGAGCTCCCGAGGAAAGAATCGGAGACTGGGATGAGATTCGTATAGAACGCGACCCCGAGGTGATAAAGACTCAGGCCGCCAGGTGTATGAACTGCGGAATTCCTTTCTGCCACGGAGGAGTGCTTTTAAACGGAATGGCTGCCGGATGTCCTGTTCACAACCTGATTCCAGAGTGGAATGACTTGATATACAAGGGACAATGGAAGGAAGCTTATAAAAGGCTTATCAGAACCAATCCCTTTCCGGAATTTACCGGCAGGGTATGCCCCGCCCCTTGTGAGGGATCATGTACAGAAGGCTACAATATGGAGTCTGTGACCATACATGAAATCGAATATGAAATTATTGAGAGAGCCTTCGCCGAAGGCTGGGTGGAGGCAAGAAAAAGCCAGCCAACCGGTAAAAAGGTAGCTGTGGTAGGTGCCGGACCTTCAGGCTTGTCTGCTGCATATTACCTGAACTATGTGGGACATGACGTAACTGTATATGAGAGAAGTGACAGACCCGGCGGGCTTTTGATGTATGGTATTCCCAATGTAAAGATAGACAAGGGAATTGTTGAAAGAAGAATAAACCTGCTTAAGGAATCGGGAATCAAGTTTGTATTGAATACCGAGGTGGGCAAGGACATCAGTGCTCAGGAACTTGTGGACAGCAACGATGCCGTGGTGCTTTGCGGAGGTGCTACAAAAGCAAGGGGACTTAATGTTCCAGGCAGTGACCTGAAGGGGATTTACTATGCGGTGGATTTCCTGAAGGCAAACACAAAGAGCCTGTTGGATTCAAAGCATAAGGACGGAAACTATATAAGTGCCAAGGACAAGAATGTCATAATCATTGGCGGCGGAGATACTGGTACAGACTGTGTGGCCACTTCCTTAAGACATGGCTGCAAGAGTGTATACCAGTTTGAAATAATGCCTGAGCCTCCAAAGGAGAGAGAACCACAGTCAAATCCTTGGCCGGAATGGCCCAAAAAGCTGAAGGTGGACTACGGTCAACAGGAAGCTATAGCAATAGCAGGCAAGGATCCTAGAAATTATCTTATCAACACTACTAAGATTGTAGGTAACGAGAAGGGTGAGGTAACCGAGGTTCATACTGTTGAGGTTGTTTGGGGGAAGGATGCGCAGGGAAGATTCGGACCGCAGCCTGTACCGGGCAGTGAAAAGGTCTGGAAAGCAGACCTGATACTTCTTGCAATGGGCTTCCTGGGGCCGGAAGATACACTGCCCAATGAATTGGGACTGGAAAGAGACCCGAGAAGCAATATAAAGGCTGAGCTGGAAGAGCATCAGACCAATTTGGACAAGGTATTTGCCGCAGGTGATATGAGAAGAGGCCAGAGTCTGGTGGTGTGGGCCATTCAGGAAGGTAAGCTGGCAGCAAGGGAAGTGGATAAGTTCCTCATGGGCAAATCAACCATAAGAAGCTAGACTTCTGTTTATAATCACAGGCAATAAGCTTTAAAGCCGCAGTGAACGCTTTATACAAGTGGGTTCGCTGTGGCTTTTTGCTTATTTAATGAATCACTGCAGCTGTCTTTGGTAGAAACACCCGGGTAAATTATTAATTTATGTATATCATAAGTTACATAAATACTATATAATAAATTATGACCAACTACTAAAAACAGATGACAATTAAGATTGTAAAACATAACAAATTAAGTATTACAAGGAGGGTTTATATGGTAGGTACCATATATAAGAACGTCTTCAGACCTGAAGCCACAGCTATAAAATTCAAGGACAGCACCGTAACCTACAGGCAGCTTGATGAGAACGTCACCGGCTATGCCAATTTCCTTAAAAAATCAGGACTTAAGGCAGGGGAAAGGGTCATTTTAAGCTGCACCAATTCACCGGAGTTTATTTATTCCTATTTCGGTGTAGTAAGAAATGGAGGTATAATCGTTCCAATCAATCTGCTTCTGACAATGGAGGAAATAGCCTACCTGATCAAGGACTCAGAAGCAAAATATATGATTATTCACCCCATTATCCTGCAAAAGGCCAAGATTACAAAAGAGACAATTCAGAATGCTCTGAATATAGAAGTTATAGTGCTGGACGAACAACTCAAGCAAAGTGTATCGGAGCTATCTCAGATAGAGTTTGAAGATTTTTCAGATCAGCAGGGGATTTCAACATTTCTTTATACTTCAGGGACCACGGGAAGACAGAAGGCTGCCATGCTTACACACAAAAACCTGGTGTTTAATGCAGAGCAGTGCAGGCTGGGACTAAAGGGCGTGCCTGAAGATAATTATATGTGTGTGCTCCCCATGTTTCACGTATTTGCCTTTACAGCGTGTGTCCTAATGCCGCTCTGGGCAGGGGCTTCAATAACAGTGCTGGAAAGCTTCCAGCCAAAGGAAGTAGTAGAGTCTCTGCTCAGAGATAAAATCACGGTATTCATGGGTGTGCCTGCCATGTATGTGGTATTGCTGGAGGCAGGGAAAAACAGCTCTGGGTTTCCTGATCTAAGATTGGCAGTATCCGGCGGGGCTGCTCTGCCTGTGGAAATCTTCAGGCAGGCCAAGGACATATTGAGATTACCCATCGTTGAGGGCTATGGGCTTACGGAAGCATCCCCTGCAGTATGTTTCAACCCGCTGGACGGAGTTCAGAAGGAAGGTTCCATCGGCTTGCCGCTGCCATATCAGCAGTGTAAAATAGTAGATGATAACAATGCAGAGCTTTCTGTAAACCAGGTAGGTGAGCTGGCTGTACGGGGGGATAATGTTATGCAGGGCTATTTCAAGCAGGAGGAAGAAACCCGCAGGGCATTGGTTGACGGATGGCTTCTTACGGGAGATATGGCTAAAAAGGATGAAGATGGATATATTTATATTGTAGACCGAAAGAAAGACATGGTCATTGTAGGCGGACTGAATGTATACCCTAGAGAGATTGAAGAGATCATATACCAATATTCAAAGGTGAAGGAAGCGGCGGTCATTGGTCTGGACGACAAGCTGAGAGGCGAATATGTCAAGGCTTTCGTGGTGCTCAAGGACGGTGAGACCTGTTCCTCCAAGGAGCTTCTCCGATACATGAAGGAAAGGCTTGCTGTGTATAAGCTGCCAAGAGAAATAGAATTCGTAGCCAGCCTTCCAAAGAACAGCACCGGCAAAATAATGAAACGCTGGTTAAAAGAGCAGTAAGAAGGTGAGAAGTATATAATGTTTAGAAATGTAGAGATTGTGCATGAGGGCATATGCCATCTGGGAGAGGGCCCGGTCTGGAATGTTCAGAGGCAGCGGCTGTACTGGACAGACATTTACAACAGGAGAATATGGGTCTACGACCCTGCTTTGGAAGCGGAGTCTGTTTTCTGGAGCGGAGAGCTGCAGGTGGGAGGCTTTGCCTTCACACGTGCCGGAGCTATGGTGTTGTGCACCCATAAAGGGGTGTTTCTCCAAAAGCTCAACGGAGAAGGGAACCCTGAGCAGGAGCCACAACTCCTGTTTGATGTAAATCTGAAGGAAAATGAAATGTTTAATGATATTACAGTTGACCCCAAAGGCAGGATTTTTGCAGGTACCATATTAAGGCCGGATTTCCAGCATGGAACCCTATACCGTTTGGAAAAGGGGAAAGAGCCTCAGGTTGTTCTGAAGGACTTGTATTGCTCAAATGGTATGACTTTTTCCATGGACAGGAAGTATTTTTTTCACACAGACAGCAACAGACACCGGATTACCAGGTATGCTTATGACCGTGAAACAGGAGATATATGCAATCCCAATGTGTACTTTCAGGGAAACGCCCAAATGGGCTCCCCCGACGGGATAACTCTTGATTCGGAGGATCATGTCTGGGCTGCCTTCTGGGGTGGAGGCTGTGTAAGGAGAATTGATCCTTCAGGCCGGGTGGTGGCAGAAATAGCTTTGCCTGCCAGGCAGCCGTCAAGTGTTATGTTCGGTGGAAAGGACCTTCAGGAGCTCTATGTTACCTCGGCGGCAGAAAATGCTCAGAATATTCTTACAGGTTACCAGAGTGACGGAAGCTTTGCCGGGGGACAGGTATACAGGCTGAAGCCCGGAGTTTCCGGAAGAGAGGAATGGCTTGCGGATTTTTGACTGATGAATAATATATAAAAAAATAAAGCAGGAGAGCATATTTGATTGGGAAATCAAATATCAGGCTGTCCTGCTTTTTCTTTTTAGTATAAAATCGTAAATCTTTTCGGAGAAGCTGTAGCTCATAATCAGTAAAACAGGGTATATTCCGAAGAGATAGCGGGATTTTATCTCCCATAGCAGATAAAATCCCATGTACATATAAACTATATAAACCAGGAGCTCCATTCTGAAGTCTTTCTTTATAACGGCAGACAAAAGGTAAAGGCTGGTGAAGACCAATTGGAGCCAGTTCAGGGAATGAAGCCCCCAGGCCAGCCAAAGCCTTGTTGTGGTGTCCCAGGGTTCTATACAGCGTATGAAGGGTGTGCTGTAGAGCATAAAACGGTCAGCCCCCAGAGCCTGTGAAAGGCCGTAATAGTTTATGCTGTAAGTTCCCTCGGTCCATAGCCAGAAGATTTTTGTGGCATAAGCCTTCAGTACGTTTACAAAGCCGTCTGCTTTGCATTTTTCAAGTATCTCATTGATGAAAAACCTTCCGGCAGCATGCTTGTCACATTTGAAGCGGTTGAGGAAAATAGCAGTATTTCTGCCTCCGTCCCAGTAGCCCAGCTTTTTCCCCGGAAAGCCCATATTCACCCATCTCCACACGGGATTTGAGTGCAGACCCACAGGCTCGGACAGTATGCCCGCTTTTAAGCCTATAAGACTGAGGAGCTTTAAGGGGAGATTGAACAATATCACTGCAAGACCGGCATAGCTAAGACTTTTCAGGCTGCTCCCCCTTTGCTGCCTTATATTCAAAAGCCAGTACAAAACAATAGCGGACAGAAAAAGCAGGGCTACATTTCTCAAAAAATTTGCAGCCATAAGGCATATAGCCGTATACCAGCCGTAGTATCCGGCTTTGCGCCCTACAAAACGGAGGGCATTTAAAACTGCAGCCAGACAGAAGGTATTGCACATTATATCCCCGTAGGTGAAATTAACCAGAATAACCGGCGGGGCGAAGCTCACCGCCAGTAACAATAATCCGTAGGCCTTCTGCTGCTTTTCCGGGTACAGCTCCAGATATATGTCATATATAAGCCGGGCAGAAATGGTATTGAAGAGCATGTTTGCAATTCTGAGAGTAAAATAGCTGTTTGGAAAAATAGCAAATAAGCAGGAGAAAAATGCCGTAAGGCCTATGTTGTTAGGGAAGTAACCCAGATAGTTCCCTTTGTCCAGAGAAGTATAGTCTCCTTCCACAAACCGGAGGGCAAGCTTTTTGACAATCACGGCGTCTTCGTAGGCGTTGACCGGAAAAATGAAAATGAAGATGGTCTGGAGTATGGCATATATGGCCAGAGTCCAGAACAGCAGCCTCCTGCTGCTACTCTTTGACAATACCAGGGAAAGCTTGTTTAAAAGCAGAAAATACAGTATTGCCCCAATAGCCAGACAAAGCAATCTTGCGGGCTTTTGCCGCAGGATTACGGGAAATGGCGTGGCCCTGCTCTCAAGCAACAAGGCGGGAATACACATAAGTAAGAAAAAAAGTGCAAGAAAACTGAAAGCCAGAGTTTTAAAGCTGAATTGAATGCCTTTCAAGTCAATCCCTCCAACAGAAATAAACATGTACTGCTTACTGTAATTCTCTTTACATAATATCTGCCGGATTGTTTTATAAATTCGTGTTAATTAGTGACACAAATTATAGAAAACGGGTAAAAATGCTTTATTAACCTTGAATAAAAATAAAGAGGAAATTAAAAGGAAGAAAATAGACGATATAAAAAGACAAAACAAAAAGACAAAACAAAAAGACTAATTATACCAGAGAGGCTAAAAGAGCCTGTATAACAGAATAACGGCCGGATTCCTTAATTTCTTATCCGACCGCTATACTGAGTTCGCGAAACATTTTTCAAACATACTTTGTAAATAATAACCTCATTCTTTCCACTACCTTTGGCCTAAACACCAATTTTAAATTTCTGGTGGACCCATCTCCTTCCGGTAATATTTTTAATTTTCATCAATCATTAAATGATTGTGATTAATATATACCTCACTTAAAAATATTTAAACATTAAATAATAAAAAAAGTTATAATTAATTATTATTTCCACAAGTAAAATATATGACTGACCGGCAGCGGCAAAATAACCTGTCACATCATAGCACGCAATGACAGGACAGGAGAATTATCAAATGCTATTATTCATATTGAAAGATAAAACCAAAGGAACTGATATGGAAAGGATAGTTTGAATGGAATGGTTTGAAAGAATGAAGAATGCCCTTGATTACCTTGAAGAAAACATGCAGGGAGAGCTTGATATTGAGCAGGCCGCGAAGGTGGCGTTTTCATCGGCCTTCCACTTCCAGAGGATGTTTCACATGCTCACAGGTATTACTGTTGCAGAGTATGTGAGAAGGAGGAGGCTTACGCTGGCAGCCCAGGAATTGGCGGCAAGCGACATAAGGGTACTGGAGGTGGCCCTCAAGTATGGCTATGAATCGCCTGAGGCGTTCTCCAAGGCCTTCCGCAGGGTACAAGGCATAAGTCCGTCTGCTGCGCGCGAAGCAGGAACGGAACTCAGGGCCTATCCCAGGATTTCCTTCCATATAAGTCTGAAAGGAGACAAGGACATGAATTATAAGATTATTGAGAAAAGTGGCTTCAAGGTATTTGGAAAAAGTAAAAAGGTTTCAACAAAAAATGGAGAAAACTTGCTTCAAATTCCTCAATTCTGGAAGGAATGTGATGCAGCCGGATTTACCGACAGCCTGGTGAAGGTGGAGGGCGGGGAGTTGTTTGGTATCTGTATGAATGATTACGAAAATGAATACTTCACCTATCTGATAGCAAGAGAAAAGACAAAGGAGATTGTGCTCCCGGAAGGTGCGGAGGAGTTTACAATCCCGGCGGCTACATGGGCGGTATTTGAATCCGTAGGCCCTATGCCCGGAGCGATTCAAAAGGTTTGGGAGAGGATATACAGTGAATGGTTCCCTTCTACCGGTTACGAGCAGGCAAATGCACCTCAGCTGGAATTGTATCCTGAGGGGGATTCCTCAAAAGATGACTATAAATGCGAGGTTTGGGTACCTATAGTGAAAAAGTAGACAGGGCTTCTGCCTGTGCAGGCTGTAATATGAGGATTGAATAAAGAGAGGCACTTTGAGGACAAAGTCGCAGCAGGGGGTTCCTGATAAACCCTGAGCTGTTGACTTTTGCCTTTTAGTCATGCTACAATCAAAGAAACTTAATAAGACAGTTCGTAACCATCCTGTCTATAAACAAAACTACGGACCGGCTGTCGGAGGACGGCTTATTTTTGTTTATGGGGGCGTATGCCCTTTTTTTCTTGGGTTTTATTAAAGAGTAGAGCTTCGGAGAGGAAAACAGGCATTAAGCTTTATGCAGAATAGCAGGTATACGGTATACGGCTTTGAACTGTCTACAAGTTAAGTGCACCATGAACAAAAGGGGGAAACAATGAAGCAAATAGGAATAACCACAACCGTACCGGTGGAAGTGCTGCTGGCTGCAGGTTACAAATTAATAGACATGAACAATCTTTTCATATCTGCCGAAAGCTGCTTCCAGGACATAGAAAGGGCTGAAAGGGACGGTTTTCCCAAAAGCTCCTGCGCCTGGATAAAAGGTCTTTACGGTGCTTGCCTGAGATACGGCATCGATGAAGTAGCGGGAGTTTCAGAAGGGGATTGCTCAAATACCAAAGCCTTGCTGGAGGTATTGAGGAGCAGGGGAATAAAAACATATGACTTCTCCTACCCGGTCCGGCGCACTCTTAACAATGTCACTGCAGGACTTCTCAGGTTTATGGAGGATTTCGGGGTAACACAGCAGCAGGCCGAGGCTCAGCGAGAAGGCCTTAAAGAGCTCCGGAAGTGTGCCCGAACGCTGGACGAACTTACATATATCCACAACAAGGCGTCGGGCTTTGAGAACCATCTGTATCAAGTGTCTCTCAGTGATTTCAACGGTGATTCCGGGCAATGCCTCAAGGAGCTGAAGGACAAAATCCGGGAAATAGAACATAGAGCACCGCAAAAGCAGGCTATACGTTTGGGCTATATGGGAGTACCTCCCATGACCTGTGACTTGTATGACTATGTTGAAGGCTTCAATGCAAGAGTGGTTTTCAATGAGGTTCAGAGAGAATTTGCCTTCCCGAGATTTGATGACGCAGAAAGCATTTATCACCAGTATTATGACTATACCTATCCCTATGACCTCAATTTCCGGCTGCTGGAGATAAAAAAGCAGATAGAGCTGAGGAGGCTTGACGGCATCATACATTATACCCAGGCCTTTTGCCACAGGGCTATTGAGGACATTGTCGTAAAGCAGGAACTGGACATACCCGTGCTGACAATTGAAGGTGACAAGTCAAACAGGCTGGATTCAAGGTCTAAGCTCAGGCTGGAGGCGTTTCTGGATATGCTTTGTGACATGAAGGAGGGGATTGCTTGAAAGTGCTGGGGATTGATATGGGCAGCAGGGAAGTAAAAATTGCCTTAATGGAAGACGGGCAAGTGCTAGGAATGAAAAAAACAGGCACCATGTCCTTTTATAAAAACTATTGTTCATATAAGGACGGCAGGCTTTTTGTGCAGGTTGACAAACTGGGAATGGGTATTCCTCATAGGGCGGTATCCACTGGGTACGGCAGGAATAACACCGACCTGCACACCTTCAGGCCGATAACCGAAATCAAGGCCCATGTCTATGGGGCATTGCTGCAGACCGGCCTTGAAAACTTTGTATTACTGGACATAGGAGGTCAGGATGTAAAGGTGGTAAGGGTAGAAAAGGGCCTGGTCACCGACTTGGAGCTGAATGATAAATGTGCGGCGTCCTGCGGCAGATATCTTGAAAATATGGCGGCAGTTCTGGAAATAACTGTTGAACAACTGTCTCAGCACTACCTCTCACCTGTGGATTTAAATTCTACCTGTTCGGTTTTTTCAGAGTCTGAGCTCATTGGAAGGATTGCAGAGGGGACTGCCTTGGAACGGCTTTGTGCAGGAGTTAATTACTCCCTTTATAGAAGGCTCAACCCCATGCTGGAGAGATTTAAGGGCGGTAAGCTTGTACTGGCAGGAGGCGTGGCCGGAAACAAGGCCTTGCTGCGATATCTGGGAAATGATTTTGACGAAATGGTACAAATGGCTGAACCCCAATTTAACGGAGCTTTGGGCTGCTGCAGTTTTGCCATGAAACAGAAGAACTTTATGTAAAACTTTAAGTAAACTTTATATGAAACTTATAGAGAAAATGATAAAACCTTTACACTGGTTAAAATGTCACAAGCAGGCGAAATGTCTGGATACCATACACGTAACCTATCCATATAAGCTTTGCCGGTTAAACCCAGGCAAGAAAAATAAAATTTAAAAGGAGTCACTATGAAACCTGTAAAAAAAATAACCATATCAGCAATAGTAATTGCCCTGTATATTGCAGTAATGTTTGTAACCCAGGGCTTTGCCTTCGGACAGTATCAAATAAGGGTAGCTACCTCGCTGTATTCTTTGAGCTATGTGTTTCCCTTCCTTATACTGCCCATGGGACTTGCCAACTTCCTGAGCAATACCCTTATGGGGGGCCTGGGACCTCTGGATATGTTTGGAGGGACCATAGCGGGGATAGTCACCGCGGGCGCAGTGTACCTGGTGAGAAAATTTAGATTGAATATATGGCTTATCACAATTCCTATTGTTCTGGGGCCGGGACTTCTGGTGCCGGTGTGGCTGTCAGGGCTTCTACATGTGCCGTACCTGCCCCTTGCACTGAGTATATGTGCGGGTCAGGTGCTCCCTGCAATTGGGGGAGTGCTTATAATACGTTGGGCAGGCAGGTATATTAGTAATTCAGGAAAAAATACCAACGGTTGCGAAATGTAAATATGTAATTATAACAAGGGAATTGTCTTAATTATTGTAAATATTGTAAAGATTATACAAATAATATATCAAAGGTTAAAAATGTATTTATTTACCATAAAGATAGGTATATAATGGTAGATGTTCTGTCGACAGATAGCAAGATGCTGAGATTGTAAGATCTCCGGAATACACATAGTTAGGGGGGATACGATGAAGATGTCAAAGACATTGGGTATAGTAGTTGCATTATTGTTTATGGTAAGTGTTCTGGCTGGTACAGTCAGCGCTGCCACTGTTAGTACAACTGAGTTTGGCACCTTTTCATATGATCTGACAAAGACATTTGAGAGTGGGACAAGATCCGGCTTTGTAATAGTAAATGCCTATACAGGTATTTCAGTTCCAAAGTCTACATCAACAGTTTATGTAACCATGGATATTAGAGACAATTCCACGGGTGCTTTGTACCAAACATTAACCGACAGCAATGCCACATATGCCAGCAAAACATTTAATTATGATACAGGCTTGAGAGATCTTGGTGTTTTCGCCTGCCATGAGGCAAGAGGAACAACCAGTGTAGTACGTTATACATCCTGTGTGGTTTAAAGCAGCAAGAATTATTTTTCATTAATATTAATGATTGGGCTTAATGGTGTTGTCGGATTTGCCGATACACCATTAGGCTTGTAATTTTTTGTAGGAATTATTAATAATTTTACAGTTAACTGAGGGTAAAATGAAAAAGACATTATTTTTTATTTTAATATTATTAAACCTGTGTATATTCATCAACGGGTGTGGGGATTCTTCAGCGACAGACAGAGATGAAGCAGGTACAACCGCGTCGGAGACCAATCCGTTTTTAAATGATACAGGTAATACAAATCTGGGTGCATTCAGCTTTGGCATTGTTTCAGATAATTATGAGAAGCAGGTATATGAATATGATGGGAAAGAGCTTCATATTCCGTTCAAGGTCTCAGGTATGGATGAAAAATTAAGTTCTGAATTCGGGCTTATGGTTTTTGTAGACGGATTGCCTCAGCCATATAAAATCGTAAAGAGTGATGGTACGGTGGTAAAGGAGGAATATATGCAGAAATTTTGCCTTGCAAACAAGGAAATTCAGGAGTTTGACATTGTGTTTACGCCTGTTGCAGGCAAAAAAGGGGATAGAGTGGGTGTAGTATTTTCAACTGTCCTGAAGCCTGATTTTATGCCTCCAAGTGATAAAAATCCAAATTACGGCATATACCATTCTCTGAATGCAACAGTTGCCCAGGAGATCAACTTCAAATGGGATGCTCCTGCGGATATACAACTTCAGGCCTATAAGAAGTACTCTACCGGCGACATTCCCCAGGATAAGGAGGCAGTACCGGGCATTATAGTCAATGATAGCCATAAGCCTTCAGAAGACAGATTGATTACTCAATTATCCTCCCAGAGCAAAAACCAGGAAGTTTTTGATGGAGTGAACGGTAAAATCAATTTTGAATTACAGCTTTACGGAGGTACCGAAGCGACATACAGGACTGTCTTCTTTATAAATCACAAGCCTGTTAGGATAATGGATTCCGACTATATTGAAACCAGAATTAAAAAAGATAAGCTGTGTACAGTGAAATTGGCGCTGGATATAGGGAGCTACCCCCCCTTAAATACTCTTTATGCAATAACGACTCCTGCGGGAAAGGACTACATGGCTGTTTCCTATTTTCCTGTTAAAACAAGATCAGTTCTCGCAGTGAATGATAAATAGAGTGGAGAAATACAGTCATGAAGATAAAATATTCAATCATCATTATATTGCTGGTCTTCAGTGTGTACATAACCTGTGCCTGTTCCAACAGGGACACCGCCACAGGGACTTCAGCTGTAAATGTTTCCAAGGGAGAATCGGAAGCTACAAGCACCATTGGCGGGAAGTCTCATGATAAAGCAGGCGGCTCTGCACTTAAAGCTCCCGGAACAGCAGCTGACACACAAAGCGAATCATTCTTTTCAGTGGACTTTGACTATGAGAAGAATAGCTTGACCTTAACCGATAAAAAATTAAACAGGCTTATTAATTCCGTTCATTTTGAAAAGAACAGCTATGCCAAAAGCATATTAAAATTTAATCAAGGCTATGCGGTTCTGGCAGCATATGCAGATACACCGGTAGAGGTCAGCGTGGTAAACGGCCTTAAATTTATAAACTACCCAGGGAAAATAACCGGATATAAACTGAGGATATTTGATTCGGGACTGAAGCAGATGAGAGAGACGGATATGGCTGATATAATGCCGGAGTCCTTGCTGAAGGACATTCATGGTACTGCTGTATCACAAAATGGTGAAAAGATAATATGGAGTTTTCTCCAGCAGCTTTATATTTTTGACATACCTTCAGGAAAACTGAAAAAAGTTTATGACGAAAAAAACAACAATATATGTTTTTCACAACTGAGTTTTACAAAGAACAGCGATGTAGTGTTTGCAGGCAGCAGCAGTCAAGAAGATGAAGGTGACTGCATCTTCGGATGGTTTAGCCCCGAGGACGGAAAAATGACAGTGAACACTGAAAAAAAGTATGCTCCCGGCAGTATTCACGTGAACAAGGAATATGCCTGGCTGTGTGATTACGTTGATGCTCGCAGCCAGACTTCCAGCGGTCGGATTCTCCTTCTTGATCTGACTGCTCATAAGGCCTTTACCATGAAGGTGGATGGCACAGAAAGCACAATGGCCAGGGTATCTGAAGACGGGAAATACCTTATAGCCGTGAAGAAAGCAGGTACAGGCAGGTATAGAATTCGCCAATACAAACTGGTTACAGGAGAAGTGCTGAAGGAAGAGAGCATAAAAACTGGGGCCGATGCTTTTCAACTGGAATATACAGGCGAATCCAACAGGTATCTCCTCATTTGTGCCGGTGAACACGGTAAGCTGGCATATTATTATTTTACTTGTGAGGGCAAATAAATGAAGCTGCGCTTTGAAGGTGTGACGAAGTGTTACGGTAAGCAGTGTGTATTGGACGATTTCAGTACTGAGCTTACAGAAGGTGTTTTTGGACTTCTGGGGCCAAATGGTTCAGGAAAGACCACACTTATAAGCATATTGACAGGAATCCTGAGGGCTGACCGTGGAAGGATTCTTTTGGAGGATATTGACGTGAGACAAATGGGAACAGATTATCTTGATAGGATAGGATATCTGTGTCAATACCCTGTTTTTTATAAAAATTTTAAAATACTTGAATTTCTGGAGTATATGTGTGCCTTGAAGAATATTCCGGGTAAGCAGACAAAGGGCAGGATAGAGGAGGTATTGGAGTTGGTGAATCTGACTTCTGCCTGTGATAAGAAGATATTCCAGCTATCGGGTGGTATGCGCCAGCGGCTTGGCATAGCACAGGCCATAATAAACAGACCGGATATCCTTATTCTGGATGAACCCACAGCCGGGCTGGACCCAGCCGAAAGAATACGCTTTCGAAACATTGTTTCAAGACTCTCAAAAAATAAAACTATCTTTTTGGCAACGCATATAGTGTCGGATATAGAATATATAGCCAAGGAAGTATTGATTCTGAAAAAAGGAAAGCTGGTAATGCAGGGTACGCCGGATAAACTCTGTGAGAGCATGCAGGGGAAAGTTTGGCAGGCACCTGTTTCAGAAGAAAAGCTGACAGCTTGGACAGAGGGCTACAATGTTGTGAATATAAAACGCAACGAGAGGGAATATATGCTGCGGATTATTTGTGAAAATAGCCCGGAAGTACAGGCGGCAGTTGTAGAGCCATGCCTTGAGGATGTATTTCTATCTGTTTTCAGAGAAGCATAGAGGATGCCGGTATGATATACAGACTTGTATTTTTTGAGCTAAGAAAGAATTTTATCCGTAGATACCTTTTAATAGCCACCTTTGTGCTATTTAGCATTAATGTGTACTTCATATATAACCAGTATGTGTCAGGACTTGACAATACCGGTTATTTTATGCCCCATACCCGTCAGACGCAGGTGAGGTGGGACTTCTATAAAACCATGCATAAAAAGCTCGACGGGAAGCTGACAACTGCCAAAGCCAGGTATGTGGTGGAGGAGAATAAACGTGTGGCTTCAATAATAAGTGATGATACCTACAGTAAGGACTATCAGGCAAACACTCATACAGGCTATTTCTGGAGCGACTATGTAATGGTCAATAAGTATTTTTATGTTCCAATGAAGTATCTTTCAACCTATACTGTGAATAATGAAGAGATAGTGAAGCAGGCGCAAGCTAATATCATGTTTTACGATAAATATGGCAATCCTTATGAAAAAGCTAAAAACCAATTTATTGCCGTAAACTACAAGAATAGAAGCATAGGGCTTTTTTATGATACCAAGCCTTGGGAAGTGCTCTTTGATTATAATTTTTCTGACCTGATAATATTACTTCTGATAATTCTTGGCCTGGTGCCTGTCTTTACCAGTGAGAAGGAAGCAAATATGCAGGGCCTGATACTGTCAACCAGGCAGGGCAAGAAATATGTAAACGCAGCAAAGGTGCTATCTTCAATGGTGTATGTCATCTTTTTGGTAAGTATTTTTTCAGTATTAAATCTATTGCTTTTCAAATTGCTGTATGGCCTTAACGGGGCAGAGCTGCCAGTCTATGCAATAGAGAAATATCAGCACACCCCCCTGGGCTATTCCCTGGGCACCTTTTATTTTGTGACACAACTGTTAAAAACTACAGGCTTAATCTCTTTTGGTATGTTTATTCTTTTGCTTTCCTCCTTATGCAAACGGGTGGTTTATCCGTACCTGATAAGTGCCATTACTATGGTGGGAAGTCTTTACGCTGCTGGATTTAACGGCTCCGTGGAAACAGGGAAGGCTGTACTGTCATTTATAAGCCCGTTTACACTATTGAAGGGGAATGAACTTTATGAAAAGCTTTTGGGAATAGACATTCTACAGAAATTCATACTGAGAGCCCACATATGTCTGGTTGTACAAGGTCTGTCTGCCTGCGTGCTCTGTCTCATAATATGCCTGGGCCTTGTCCGGAGGTCCGCATACATATCAGGTATTAAATTCATCCTGAGACAGGGGGTGGCTAAGTGATATTTTTTGAATGGAAGAAAACCCTGTTTAAGCAGAAGGGACTAATATTAATAATCCTAATGCTTGGACTTAAGTTCTTTTTTACAATCTCTGCAGGCTATGACTCCCAGTATGCAATTGATTTGAATCCCAAGGGCTATGCCTACTGTCTGGGCTTGTTCAAAGGCGGGCTTACCGATGAAAAGCAAAGAAAAATAGAGGCTGAATATTCAGCCGTAATCCATGCCACGGAACACCTGGAGGAATTATCCAGGCAATTGCAGTCAGGCATAATTAGTAAAAGCCAATATAAAGACTTGAGTGTGTTGGATTTTGAGAGAGAAAAAAACAGAGAGGTATTTGAAATAGTATATAAACAGTATATATATGCAAGGGAAGCTCCCACGGAGCGTTATATCATGGATACCAGGGGCTGGAACAGCCTGCTGGGCCATACCTCGGTGGATATTTTCCTTATTTTGTGCTTGATTCTGGTTTTGACGCCTTTATTTTGCAACGAATATGAAAGCGGTATGGAGGCTTTGATTTTATCAAGCAAAAGGGGGAAATACGGTACTGCACTATACAAGCTGTTAAGCGGACTTATATTAGGGGTATTTTTAGCCGTCCTGTTTTCATTCGCAGATTATACATGTATAAATGGTATGGTGGGCTTGAAAAACGGCGATTACCCTCTTAAAAGTCTTGAGTTTTTTAAGGAAAGCCAATACGATATTTCACTCCGCCAGGCTTTGCTTATGATGGGTTTAAATCGTGTACTGGGAGCTGCACTGCTGGTTATGCTCATAGCTGTGGCAGGCATCCTGTTTAAAAGGACTGTTGTTACCCTGTTTGCTTGCAGTGTGCTGGTTTTCATACCATATGTACTGTTTCAGGGAACATCCATACTGTATTATTTACCTTTGCCCTCAGGGCTTTTGTCAGGAACCGGATATTTGTGGGGGACCTCCTATACTGCAGGGTATAGCCACAGTGGGACAATACAGCAAATGGTAAAATTTCAGAGAGTGGACAAAGGAATTTACCCTATTTTACTGGCTGGGTATGTTACAGAAACGGCAATACTTTTTCTGTACGGCATCAAGAGGTTTTCGGGGTACAGCCTTAGGCGCAGAGCGGGGGTTCATTTATATAAAATGCTGTGCATACTGTTTGCAGCACTGGTTCTTATGACGGGCTGCAGTGAGAAGGGCCGGAGTCAGGACAGCTATACCTGCAACTATGAGGGACAGCAAAATTACGGTGAGACAGAGGACTATTCCATAAGTCTTGATGTTGAGAGCGGGAATATATTCGCGGAAAAGGATAAATCAGGTGAGAAGGTATTGCTCACCAGGGATCCGCTGAAAAAAGAGAGAAAAATCTTAAATATTTTTGTAAGGGACGGCTGGTGCTATTACCTTGAGATTGAAAGGGGACTTGAGGGTATACGCATATACGGTATAGATTTACAGGATTTCAGTGAGAATCTGGTATATAACAGCGTAAAGGAGAACACTGAAGACTTTTTCGGAGCATTTTCCCGCAAAGACCGAATTGAAAATATAACGCAGGAAATATATAAACCGGTAAACTGCTTTTTTCTAAACAGTAATTACATTTACTATAAAAGGCACTCAACTCTTGTCAGAATAGACAGGAGTAAAGGAAGTGAGACAGTTCTGGCCAATGGGATAGATCGGGGGCTGTCCTGTTCTTATTACAACGGGGACGTATATTTTCTGGACAACCAGCACCGATTGAATGTTTATAAGGAAAAGGAGCGGCTTGTTCAGCCTATTGATTCCGTGTATACCCTTAAGTTTGAAATAACAGATGGAAAGTTGATTTATAAGGACCTCCTGGACGGGAACCGAACCTGTTATTATGATTTGAAAAAATAATAATTGACAAAAATTATGCTTCGGGTATAGAATGAAAATATACTTCGACACAAGAACTATTTGGAGGTGCTTAGCAATTTCTTATAAGGAGATTGACTTTGAAACAATAATTTTTGATTATATAGATCAATTCAAGTTCCTGTTCTTTCCGGACAGTTGGAGTACTGCCTTTTTGGACTATTCCAAGAATGAGCTGCTTGTACTCCTGTACCTTTACAAAAGGAAGACCGCAAACATGACTGAGCTATCGGAGTATATATGCGCACCGCTTAATACCGTCACCGGGGTTGTGGGAAGGCTGGAAAAAAAGAATATGGTTGAGAGGTTAAGAGGCAGCGAGGACAGAAGAATGGTTAACATAGTGCTTACACCTGCTGCTCTGGCCTTTATTGCAGAAGAGAAGGAGTTGTTTGCCAACTATTTCAGAGAGCTTTATAATGCATTGACCCAAGAGGAAAAGGGTTGCGCACTGAACATATTGCAAAAGGTTATGACTGTGCTGAAAAAAGGGAAGCCCTTAGAAACTCAGGCTGAGGCTGCCGGTAAAAGAGTGAAGAGGATAACTATAGAGTGATTTCATATTCGTCTGCAAGGCGAAAGTTTCAGTTGTAATTTATATTATGAATATTTTTTTACAAAAATAGTTCGAGATAAGAACTATTCCGAGTATGAATATAAATGCAGTGGAAGTATTTGTACATTATAAGGAATTAAGAATGGAGGATATTATGGGGAGAATATTGATATTTACCGGCAAGGGCGGAGTCGGAAAGACCAGCCTTGCCGCGGCACATGCCGTCAAGGCTGCAGGAGAGGGCAGAAAAACACTTATTGTAAGCACCGACATGGCTCACAATTTAAGTGACCTGTTTATGAAGGAACTGAAGGAGGAGCCTGCTGAGATTGTGGAAAATCTTCATGGACTTGAAATTGACCCTAACTATGAAATGGAAAGATATTATGGAACCATTGCAAAAACCTTTAAGAACATGCTTACTTTTGAAGATCCCAAGGACAGCCAGGTTTTTGACGATATTGTTGTTTTTCCGGGGATTGAGGAACTCTTTTCACTGCTGAAAATCAAAGAGCTGTATGAAGCAGGCTGTTACGAACTCATAGTAGTTGACTGTGCACCTACGGGGGAAACCCTGGCGCTGCTGAAATTTCCTGAGCTGTTTTCCTGGTATATGGAAAAATTATTTCCTATCGGCAAGGTGGCCATGAAGGTTCTGAGGCCTGTTTCAAAAGCTGCCTTTAAGCTTGAAATGCCCGATGACAGGGCAATGAATGAC
The DNA here is from genome assembly GCA_023400235.1 of Bacillota bacterium. GTDB lineage: Bacteria > Bacillota > Clostridia > Acetivibrionales > DSM-1351 > Ruminiclostridium. The sequence goes on along the minus strand of JAEXFI010000048.1, from coordinate 27,774 downwards.
ATTGAAAGACTGTATGTTAAGCTGGGGCAGCTTCAGGCGCTGCTAAAGGAAAGAGATATCTCAAGCATAAGACTGGTTACCATTCCTGAAAAAATGGTTGTGGAGGAAACAAAGAGAAATTATATGTACCTTAACCTTTATAATTTCAATGTAGATGGCCTGTATATCAACAGAATCATACCCGGGGCTGCAGACAACAGTTTTTTTGACAGCTGGAAGCTGATTCAGAAGGGCTGCCTGGAGGAAATAGAGGCAGTTTTCGCAAATATCCCAGTGTACAGGATTAAGTGGTACGAAACCGATATCAGTGGAGTTGAGGGCCTTCAAAGGATAGTGTGTGATTCTCTTGCAGATGAAAATATATTCAAGGTGCTCAAAACTACCTTAAATGAAACCTTCACAAAGACAGAAAAAGGCTACAGGCTTGACGTATATGTGCCCTTGGCCGAGAAAGGGGCTTTGGATTTATTTGAATCGGGAACTGAAATCATAATCAAAATAGGAAATTTCAAAAGAAATATACCAATTCCAAATACCCTGAGAAAATACAGTATGACAACAGCCCGGTTGAATGAAGGGGTTCTGAGCATTCAGTTTGAGTGAGAAACCCGATTTGTGCCCGTACGGCTGATAGATGGCCCATAGGATCCAGGTAGCTCAAAGGAGCTGAAGGAGGCGAATATGAACGGAGAATTTGTAAAAAAGCTGGTGAAAGCTGAGATGTTAAGGTATGAAGCCTTAAAGGAAATACTGCCGGAGAACATGAAAAACAGGCTTGAGAGCTTTGAAAGAGATGCAGGCTGTTTAATAAAGGATATTGCATTTGATTTAATGGCCGAAGGCTTGATAAGGCCGGGTAGTAAGCAGCAGGAGGAACCCTCCCGGGCCGACTCGCAATTTGCTGAAAAAAAAACGGTCAGGAAGGTCCAGGTGGATTTTAGCTAGTTATTTATGTTAATTATACTCCAGAGCCGTCTTGTTGACTTTTGGAAGGCAAAGGGTTTAAGCGTATTGACTTTGGTAAAGATTGAAAATGCTTATATAATTCAGAGTTAAAGGAGTAATTTTTATGAGGATAATATTATATACCGGCAAGGGCGGAGTGGGGAAAACCAGCATTGCTGCGGCTACAGCCTGTAAAATTGCCTCAGGTGGGAAAAGGGTGTTGATTATGAGCACCGATATGGCCCACAGCCTTGGGGACGCCTTTGATATAAAGCTGTCAAACGAGCCTGTTGAAATAAGCAGCAATCTATATGCAATGGAAATTGACCCGGTTATGGAAAATGAGAAATCCTGGGGGAACATAAGGGCATATATTGAAAAGCTCATGGTGCTCAAGTCGGAAAAGACTGTTGAAGCAGAAGAACTGCTTGTATTTCCAGGCTTTGACGAGCTGATGTCACTTTTGCGGATAAAGGATATCCATGATGAAGGTGAATATGATGTGCTCATAGTGGATTGTGCACCTACCGGCGAAACCATGTCCTTGCTGAAATTTCCGGATTTGTTCAAATGGTGGATGGAGAAGCTGTTTCCCATTAAACGAAAGGGAGCAAGACTGGCCAGGCCGGTTATTCAGGCAACCCTCAAGATACCGGTGCCGTCCGAAGAGACCTTTGACGATATTGAACGCCTCTACAACAGAATAGACCAGCTTCATAAGCTGCTTCAGAATAAGCAAAGCGTAAGTATAAGGATAGTAACCACACCAGAAAAAATAGTAATAAAGGAGGCCAAAAGAAGCTTTTCCTATCTTCATCTCTTTGATTATAATGTGGATGGAATAATTATAAACAAGATTTTTCCTCAGGCATCCTTAGGCGGCTATTTTCAGAAGTGGGAGACAATACAGGGAGAAGGCATACAGGAGATCCTGGAGGGTTTTAAAGGTATTCCTGTTTTCAAGCTGGAATTGCTGGACAAGGAATTAAGAAAAATCCAGATTTTAAGTGACATTGGCAGGAAGCTTTATGGTGATGCCGCTCCTGAAAAAATTCTGGCTGCTCAAAAGATATTTTCTGTGGAAAAGGCAGCAGACGGTTATCTGCTGCTGGTGAATATGCCCTTTGTGGATAAGCGGGAACTGAAGCTCTCTCAGAAAGGTGATGAAATCACCATTGCGGTTAAAAATGAGAGGAGGTGTCTGGTACTGCCGGCAAAGCTCCATTCCTTGAATATAGATGGAGCAAAATATGAGGACGGAACTCTTAAAATTCACTTTTTACAGTAATAAAATCATTTTAAAGAGGTTCTTGATATAAACAGTCAGAAGTTTAGAAAGGTATAAATATGCTGAATTTACTGTGGTCTCATATTTATTTCCATGCCCTCATCTTGCACAAAACCCCATGAAAGCTATGGCATGGAATCGGTGCCCTATTTTTATCCGTTTTAAAGTTTCTTTCAACCCTTACACCTTCTATTGTACTATTCTGTGTAAAGCCAAGAAAAGACTTTTCAGACAGAGTGCTTCTCCTTGCGGTATAATATAGATGATTGAGGAAATCTTGAGCATATAACCTCATAAGGTTAATTACGGTTGAAAGCTTCGTGTTTCTTGAGCTTTGGCCTAAACCCCAATCTGTGGGTTTTGAGCTGACAGTAATTGACTTTTATATTATAAAGTATAAAACTCATGGAGATGTATATGGACAGATGGTTTAAAATAGACAATGCAGGTAAAATATTCAGATCGGTTTCAAACAAATCAAACACATCAATTTTCAGAGTTGCGATGATAATGACGGAACCGGTTCAAAAAGACCTTCTGCAGACTGCGGTGGATATTGTTATAAAAAGATTCCCCACCCTGGCAGTAAGGCTTTTGCAAGGTGTTTTCTGGGACTTTCTTGACCAAAATGATAAAAGGCTGCTGGTAATGGAGGAAGAACAATATCCCTGCTATCCGTTGAAGGCAGAAGAAAATAACGGGTATCTCATCAGAGTGCTGTACTATAATTGCAGAATATCAGTTGAAATTTTTCATTCTCTCACCGATGGGACCGGTGCTGTAGAATTTCTTAAGACGCTGGGATACCAATATCTGTGTCTTTGTGGCAAGGCTATGGAGGACGAGGGCTTGATCCTGCATCCCGACGAACATCCAAACGGGTATGAAATGGAGGACAGCTTCTTAAAGTATTATCAGCCTGTACAGGCTAAAAGACAAAGTGAACAGAGGGCTTTTCATATTGAAGGTACACTGCTGGAACCCTTTGGAACCCATACTACCCATGGGGTTATGAGTGCATCTGTATTAAATGCCATAGCCAAAGCAAGCAACGCAACTATTACGGAATATCTGACCGCGGTTCTGATCCATTCAATCTACTCCCAAAATATGAAATACGGCATTTACAGTAAACCGATTACAGTTACCATACCTGTGAATTTACGAAAGATTTTTCCTTCAAAAACCCTGAGGAACTTTTTTACAATTGTCAATGTGGGCATCATGCCCAGTGATGAACTGACCTTTGAAAAAATATTAACGGCAGTATCGGCAGAATTAAGAGAAAAAACCAGGAAGAATAACTTAAATAATGTGATGTTAAGCAATATTAAGCTGGAAAAAATGCTTATTGCTCGATTTGTTCCGGTCTTCATCAAAAATATTTTTATGAGATACGGCTTTGAAAATTTTGGAGAGAATGCGAAGACCATTACACTCTCAAACCTTGGTAATACAAGACTGCCCGGTTCCATGTGCAAATATGTAAGACAAATGGAAGCAATCATTTATCCTACCAGGAAAAGCCCTATAAACTGTGGAGTTTGTACTGTAAACGACAGCCTGACGGTAACCTTTTCCCGAACAATTATGGACCCCGGCACCATAAGGAGCTTTTTCAGCTTTCTCGCACTGAAAAGCGGACTTGAAATAAAAGTATATTCAAACAAGTGGGGTAAAAGCTTATGAATAAGTGCAGGCAATGCGGTATTTATATATACGAAAATGCTGGTAAGTGTCCATTGTGTAATAAATCGGCAGGAGAATTGCAGGATACCTGTGAAAATGAATGGTATCCTGCTTATAAGCCTTCAGAAGCCAGTACCGGAAAGGGCATGGTCAAAAAGATATACCTGTTTGTTTCCATTACGGTTATCAGTATCAGTTTGCTGGTAAACGCCTTGGCAGGGCTTGAAAATCCGTGGTTTCTATTTGTTGCAGGCCCGATCATGTACCTGCTCCTTCTGATAAACAATACCATACTGTCAAGGATGCACACCGGCATGAAGATACTCCTCCAGATATGCAGCATATCTGGTTTGCTGTTTATTATAGATATTCTTTCAGGCTTTTACCGGTGGTCGGTCAATATTGTGATACCATATTTATTTATAGCAGGTACTTTAATAAATACCATAATCATCCTTAGAAAGAAAATGCTCTGGAGAGAATATGCAAGCTATATTCTAGCTATGATTTTTCTGGGATTTTTGCCTGTCCTTCTGTACTGGACAGGTATAGCCGACATTTTGTGGGCTGCTGCGGTATCTGCCTTATATTCAATTTTGACAGTAATAGGAATGTTGATTTTTGCAAACAAAAAGTTCAAGAATGAAATTACCCGCAGATTCCACCTGTAATGACAATGAGTTTTTCAGGTTTTTTATAAAAAAATTTTTCCTGACTACTTAATTGTTATTAGGACAAAATATAAAAGAATGAAAAAACTTAAGCAGTTCAAGGAGGGATTTTTATTCATATTATTGGTAGATTCCTTGACCCGGGACAGGTGGGCGGCCTGGTGGATTCTCTTAAAAACAGCGGTATTCAGCGTAGGGATATGATTATCAGCGCTATGGATGAAGAAAAGTTTCAAAGCATGAGAAATGATGTAAAGGATAACCAGACCAGTGCCGTATTCAAATCGGATCAGGATGATCCGGGGCAGCTGGAAGCCTTTGTGGAAAGTGTCAATGAGCTCAGTGATTTTCATGAGGACGCCGGCATCGTGGTCTATGTAAATGCGGCCAGGCACAAGGCACAGGAAGTAAAATCAGTAATGGAACAATCCGGAGCTGTTGAAATCAAAATTCACGAAAGCTGAAAAGGAGAGATGAAAAATGAACAGGCCAAAACCTGATGACAGGAGTAATAACGCAGATAGAATACAGTTTAACATCAATCATACAATAAGAAATATGGAAGCTGCCGAAGAATTGCTTGAAAAGACAGATGACAGGAAAATGAAAAATGAGCTTGAAGAAAAAAATGACAGAAGAAGAGATGCTTTGCAGGGTATGCGTGAAGAAATAAGGGAAGAGGCCCAGCACAAGAAAAAAAGCTTGTAAGTGGAATATTTCAATGTTAGCACCTCCATAATGATTTGGCCTTTATTGGTCATCATTGTGGAGGTGTTTTTAATGTAATTGGCAAGAACCACAACGAAATTCTGCTCAGAATTTAACCGGCGGCAATATGTGACTTTTAGGTATTACAGACCACTAATATTAGAAAAATATTGAAAAATATTCAAATAACCTATTGAAATGGTATATTATTGATGATACAATAGCAGAAGTTAGCAATAGCTAACCACGTTCGGTTAGTTATTGCTAACCACGGGAAAACTGTAAGAACACTGCCTGATAAGTCAAACCCTTGTAGTCGTTCAGGCATTCATACAGAGGGTTGATAATTCCCATAATGAAACAGTGTTTCAATAGAAATCTATAATACTTTGCCTTAATTCACCCATAAGAGTTTTACAAGGGTATACTTTCATAAATATTCCGGAGGATAAGCTATGAACATGGAGATTAAAAACAGACTGGAGCAGTTTTACAGGGAGAGGGTATGGGAGCAGGTTACTTTAGGCGGTGCACTGACCCATTGGAGTCAAATATACGGTGAGAATACAGCTGTTACTGAAAATGGAAGACAGCTTACCTATGGGCAGTTGGAGAAGGAGGCAGAGTGCATGGCAAAGGGCTTCCTAAGCACCGGGTTTAAAAGGGGAGATAAGGTAGTGCTGCAAATTCCCAACTCCATAGAATTCATCGTTGCCATATTTGCCCTTTTCAAGGCTGGGATAATCCCCGTCATGGCCCTGACTGCCCAAAGAAAAACAGAGATTAAAGGTATTCTGGAAAAATCAGATGCCAGGGGTTATATCATAAAAGACAGATATTTGGGTTTTGATTACAGAGAAATGACCAGGGAGATTCTGAGTGTGACATGTAAAGAACTGATAGTTATTGTGATTGGAGATAATTCGGAATTTGTGTCATTCCAGGAGCTGCGGACAGAGGACGGTTTTTTAGAAGCAGCGGCAGTGAACTCGGAGGATATAGGCCTGTTTCTGCTTTCAGGAGGGACTACGGGCATACCCAAGCTCATTCCCCGCAGGCATGCAGACTATTTGTACGTGGCAGGGAAAACAGCGGAGAGATGCCGGCTGACATCACGCTCGGTATACCTGGCAGCACTGCCCATCGCCCATAACTTTCCTCTGGGCTGTCCTGGGTTAATGGGCACCTTTACTGCCGGAGGCAGGGTAGTAATATGCAGTATCACAAGTCCGGATGAAATAATCCCGTTAATTGAGGAGGAAAAAGTCACCATAACAGGACTGGTGCCTGCAATGGCCAGTATGTGCATTGAATTTCTGGAAATGGGCGAAGCTTATGATTTATCTTCTCTTGAGGTGATACAGGTAGGAGGGTCCGTACTTGATCCCCACTTGGCAGAAAGGGTGGAGAAGGCTTTCAATTGCAGGCTGCAGCAAATATTTGGAATTGCTGAAGGCCTGATTTGCTGTACCGGTTTAGAGGACAGTGACTATGTGAGATACCACACTCAGGGAAAACCCATATCCCCCTATGACGAAGTTTTAATAGTGGATGAGAGGGGCCTGGAGGTGCGGGAGGAGGAGTACGGGGAGCTGCTTGTGAGAGGTGCCTATACCATTTACGGGTATTACAGCCTTGAGGAAATCAATAAGGAGCGTATATCCCAGGAATGCTTTTTCAGGACGGGGGATAGGGCAAGGAGGTTAAAGGACGGCAATTATCAGGTGGCAGGAAGAATGACCGAAATGATAAACAGGGCCGGAGAAAAAATAACTCCGTCGGAAATAGAGGAACTTCTGCTGAAAAATGAGTTGATAAGTGAGGTTCAAGTGGTTGGAATCAAGGATAAGCTGCTGGGAGAAAAAATCTGTGCATTCATATTGGAGGGTTCTGAAATCATGAATCTCAATGATATCAGAACCTTTCTGGCAGACATGGGAGCAGCGGCCTTCAAACTGCCTGACCAGGTTGTCTATATTGGCAATTGGCCGCTAACAAGCGTTGGGAAAATAGACAGGAGCAGATTGAGAGAATTGGGGGAAAGGCTGTAAGGGAGGGCTTTCAATGACAAATGAGGATTTAAAGACAGGAGCTGTTGCTTTTGTACATAGAAAAGTGGAGGAGCTGCTGTCTCTTCCCGAGGTAAGTGAAAATATAAATTTGATTGAAGGGGGTTTAAGCTCCATCATGATAATGCAGATTTCAAACCATTTGAGAAAATATGGGCTTAGGATTCCGTTTTCCGTCTTGATTGAAAAGCCCACCCTGGAGGAGTGGGCAAAAATCATACACTCCTCCGGAATAAGTCAGGACAGAAAGCGGCAGGAAATCATCAAGACTATTGAAAACAGTGAGTTTGAATTGACAGATGTTCAATACGCTTATTTTGTGGGAAGGGACGATGAACAGCCTTTAGGGGGTGTGGGCTGTCATGCCTACCTGGAAATAGACGGTGAAAGGATTGACGGTGAAAGACTGAAAAAGGCCTGGAACACCCTTTTGGACTATCATCCCATGCTCAGGGCCAAATTCCTGGAAACTGGAAAGCAGATAATAATGCCGTCACCCTATTCCCGGGAAATGGCAGTACATGATTTCAGCAGGCTGCCTCAGAGCGCTGCCGAAAAGGAGCTGCTTGCATTAAGAGAAGAATTGTCCCATAGAAAGCTGAAGGTTGAAAAGGGTGAAGTTGCAGGCCTTTCACTGGCCCTTTTGCCCAGTGATAAAACCAGAATGTTTTTAGATGTGGATTTGCTTGTGGCTGACGTGACAAGTCTTGGCATCATCCTTCACCAGCTGGCGGAGGCCTATACGGGAAAGGAATTTCATCCGCAAGCCGCATACACCTTTCAGGATTACATAGTGAATAAAAAAAATGAAATATGTGACAGGGAGTTTTATGAGTCTAAAAAATTCTGGGAAAATAAATTATCCGGGTTGAACCTGGAGATACCTGGTATTCCTCTGGCAAAGAAACCGGAACTTATATCTGAAACAAGATTCAGCAGAAGACAATATATTATAGACAAGGAAGTCTGGAGCAAGATCAGACGCATAGCCTCAGGACATAAGGCAACTCCCTCCATGTGCCTGCTGACCTGCTATGGGCTCATACTGGAACGGTGGTGCAACCAGGCTTCCTTTTTTATTAATATTCCGCTGTTTAACCGGAATATTGAAAATGAAGCTATCAGGACTATGGTTGCCGACTTTACAAATCTTCTGCTGCTGGATTTTCACAGAAAAGGAGACGAGGCCTTTATAGACACCCTGCACAGGGTAAGGAGCACATTTTTGGAGAATGTGGCCCACAGCAGCTATTCGGGAGTAAATGTTCAAAGGGACATTTATAAAGCTATGGGCGGCCCTGGCTTTGCGGCCCCTGTGGTTTTTGCCTGCAATATTGACAGTCCTCTTGAATCCGGCTTGTCCAGGGAGGTATTTGGAGATATAAGCTATATGGTATCCCAGACGCCGCAGGTATGGCTGGATTTTCAAACCTATGTAAGGGACGGTGCTCTTATATTGTGCTGGGACGCTGTTGATGAATTGTTTCCAGAGGGTATGGTGGAGGATATGTTCAACGCCCTTGTGGAGCTGGTAAAGAAATTGGGGGAGGCAGAGAACTGGAAGGCCGTTTTTGACGTGCTGCCCAGAAAGCAGTTGGAGAAAAGAGCAGCAGAGTTGCATGGAATCCTGCCAGTCAGCTATCCTGGAAAAACCCTTATAACAAATTTTTTGATAAATGTTCACAGAAGACCTGAACGGGTTGCTGTCATTGATGGAATGTCAAAAACTGAAATTACTTACGGTGAGTTGTATGGCAAGGCTATGGCTGTAGCCGGTCTTTTGGTGAAGTCAGGAGTAAGGCAGGGAGCTTATGTGGGGATTTCACTTCCGAGGGGCTGCGGTCAGATATATGCAATGCTGGGGATACTGCTTTCAGGAGGGGTTTATGTTCCAGTGGGGGTTAATCAGCCTGAGGCCAGAAGAGAGAAAATTGTAGGTCAAATAGGAATAAGCCATATTGTTTCAGATACGGGGACAATCAGAGATTGGCATTTGTATAGTGAAGAAATAAGAATAATAAATCTGGAGGAAGCAAAAGAAGAAACATCACTGGAGCAGCCCGTTCCGGTTTCTCCGGAGAGCAGCGCATATGTGATAATGACCTCCGGCAGCACCGGGGTGCCCAAAGGAGTTGAGATCTGCCACGGCAGCGCGGTCAATACCATAGAGGCTGTTAACCGCAGGTACGGCATAACCTGGGAGGACTCTGTGCTTATGGTTTCGGCAATCGATTTCGACCTGTCGGTATACGATGTGTTTGGAATGCTTTCCTGCGGGGGCAGACTGGTGGTGCTGGAGGAGGCCGGTGCCAGGGAGCCTGCTTTGTGGCTCTCCCTCATGGAACACTATGGCATAAGTGTCTGGAATTCGGTACCCATGCTGTTTGATATGCTGGTCACCATGGCTGAGGGAAAGGGACTAAAAGTCAATATAAGAGTGGCAATGCTTTCGGGAGACTGGATAGCTCTTGACCTGCCCTCAAGATTTTACAATATAAGCGAGAATTCTGTTGTGGCGGCCATGGGAGGAGCCACAGAGGCCTCAATCTGGTCAAATTATCTTATTGTGCCCAGGAAAATACCTTCAGGCTGGGTATCCATTCCATATGGGAAACCACTTGAAAATCAGATATACAGAGTCATGGATGACCTGGACAGAATATGCCCCGAGTACGTTCGGGGAGAACTGCGCATAGGAGGGGCAGGAGTGGCCGAGGGTTACAGGGGGGATGAAGTGCTGACCCGGGAGAAATTTATTACGGATACCATTAGGTGGTATAAAACAGGGGATTCAGGAAAGATATGGAGGGACGGCACCATTGAGTTCTTAGGCAGAAAGGACAATCAGGTAAAAATTAAGGGCTACAGGATAGAAATAGGAGAAATTGAAAGCGCCTTAAAAAAAATTGCCGGAGTTGCAGATGCGGTTGTGTGTGCTGCAAAAAAGGCAGGAGGCAGCTGTCTGGCGGCATATGTAGTGGGAAAGGAAAAAGACGAACCGGGGCGTGAGGCGTTGAAAGGGGCATTGGAAAAGCTTTTGCCAGGCTATATGATACCTGAAACCTACTGCTTTTCAGAAGGAATTCCGTTACTGGACAATGGGAAGCCAAACAAAAAGGAGATTCAGAGGCTCTTAAATGAACACACGGATACTGCAGTTTATGTACCGCCTCAAAATCCATTGGAGGTGCGGATAGGGGAAATATGGAAGGGGGTTCTCAACAGAGAGAGGCTGTCCAGGTTTGATAACTTCTTTACTTTGGGGGGAGACAGTCTGAAGGCGGTGGACATAGTAACCAGAACCGAAGCAATTCTCAATGCTCCGGCCAATATATCAGTACGAATATTGTTTAAAGCTCCTACCATTGAGGCCTTTGCACTGGAAATCGAGAAGCTTGACAGCGGTTTCGAAGTTGAGGTTATTTAAAAGGAGATGAAGGCTGACTGAAAATATGAAGCAGGTAAAAATGTTGGATCGATTCCATGACGTGACTTCATGGAGTCTTGTGAGATGGGAGGCATGGAAATAACTATGGATATAAAAAATTTAATCGAGGAACTGTCGGAAAAGGATATTGCTGTTTGGAGCGAAGGGGAAGCATTGAAATTTAAAGCTCCAAAGGGCGCAGTGACCGAGGAAATAAGAGAAAGCCTGAAAAATTATAAGGCGGAGCTTTTAAAATATCTGGAGGATACAAACAGTAGCAGCACAAACAGTGGCAGAACAAACAGCAGCTTGTTCTCCAGGAATACTGCAGCCAGGTTTGAGGAATTTCCCCTGACAGATATTCAAAGTTCTTATGTCATTGGAAGAAACAGTATGTATGAGCTGGGGGGAGTTGGCTGCCACGGCTACCTGGAAGTGGTGTTTGACGAAATACTGGACGTAAACAGACTTGAAACCGCCTGGAATAAAGTAATCCAAAAGCATGACATGCTCAGGGCGGTCATATTTGATGCAGGCTGTCAGCTTGTACAGGAAACTGTTCCCCCTGTGAAAATCACATTTGCAGACCTCCGTGAAAAGCCTGAAGTGAGCAGCGGGGTAAAGGAAAGACTCCGAGAGCAGCTTGCCCACAAGCAGTATAAGCTTGGAGAATGGCCTATGTGTGAGGTGGCTGCAAGTATAGAGGAAGGCAGAAGTATTGTTCATTTTTCACTGGATATGCTGATTGCAGACTTTTTGAGCATGAACATTATTTTGAATGACCTGGAGGAGTACTACAGAAAGCCGGATGTGCCAATAATATGTTCTTCCTTGTACAGGGATATTGTAAGCTATCAGAATAGCATGAAGCTTCTGAACAGCAGGAAACGGCAAAATGCCCTGAAATACTGGGAGAAAAAACTGCCGGAAATGGGGGAGGCTCCTGAACTGCCGGTGCTTAAAAAAACGGGACTCACAGGGCATGAATTCTCCCAGAAGAGTATATTTCTCAATGGGGAAAAATGGCACAAATTGTGCGAGGCTGCAAAGGAAGGCCAGATTACCCCAACAGTTCTGGTGCTGTCTGCACTGGCGGAGGTGGTGTCTCTGTGGTCTTCAAATGACAGCTTCTGTATTAACACTACTTTTTTCAACAGACCTCGGGTGGTTGAGGATATAGACCGGGTTGTGGGTGATTTCACAGATGTTAATGTCCTGTCTGTGAAGCTGGACTTTCAAAAGACCTTTATTGAAAGGGCAAAAGCAATACAGGAGGACCTGTGGTCCGATTTGGAGCACAATGCGGTCTCAGGTGTTGAAGTGTTAAGAAAGCTGACCAAGGAAAGAAAAAAGAATGTCATCATTCCTGTGGTATTTACAAGCACCGTGGGGCTGGCAGGTGAAAATGACGCCACTGTCAGAAGGACCATCGGGTACAAAATCAGCCAGACTCCCCAGGTGTATATTGACTGCCAGGTATCGGACGAAAACGGAGGAGCAAAAATAAACTGGGATGTGAGAGAGGGTGTCTTTGAGGAACATATGATAAATGATATGTTTGAAAGTTTCTCCGGCTTGATATTCTCCATTTGCAAAGACTCACAAAAGGTGTTTTCCGGAATTCATCCGGCGGTTCTGCCTCAGGCAGCGTTAGCTGTGAGAAAACGCGTCAACAATACAGGTAAAAGTTTTGAACCCCGGATGCTGGAGGAAGGCTTTCTGGAGTCACTTGGGGCCTTTCCCGACAAAACGGCTCTTATAACCGGAGACGGTGAATTTACCTACAGGGCGTTGGCCAAATATGTACGATGTGTTGCGGATGCCTTAAAGGCAGAAGGTGTCGCACCTGGAGACAACATAGGGATAAATATTGATAAAAATGAGTGGCAGGTGGCGGCTGTAATGGCTGTACTGCTTATGAAAGCAACCTATGTGCCCATAGATGTAAGGCAGCCTGCTGCAAGAAAGAAGAAAATAATAAACACTGCAGGAATAAAGGTGCTGCTGTCTGAGCAGGAAGAGCCGGAATTGCAGCAGTGCTGCTGCAGTGTCAATGTGAGCGGCCTTCAGCCGGCGGCGGACGATTTAAGCTGCTTTAAACCCGACGGGGAGTATGACCGTCCGGCCTATATCATTTTCACCTCGGGCACCACCGGTGAACCCAAGGGAGTCATAATTTCCCACAGGGCGGCCATGAATACAATCCAGGATGTGAAGGAGCGGTACGGCATAGGCCTGGAGGATGTGTTCCTGGGTCTGGCAAACCTGTCCTTTGACCTTTCGGTATTTGATCTCTTCAGTTGTTTTCTGGTTGGCGGTACCCTTGTCCTGCCAGATTCCTCCGGCATTAAGGACCCCAAATATTTGTATGATCTGATATTGCTTCACAGAGTAAGCATGCTCAATACAGTGCCTGCACAGACGCAGATGATAGTAAATTATCTGGAGTCGGCGGAAGGCATCAGAAAGAGTACCTTCCTGCGTCTGTCCATATTATCCGGGGATTGGATACCTGCAAATCTGCCTGATAGGATATACAGGCTTTTCCCTGATATTTCAGTGGTGAGTAAGGGCGGTGCTACCGAAGCGTCCGTATGGTCCATTTATTATGACATAAAAAGGGGGGAAGCCTTTGAAAAAAGTGTACCCTACGGCAGGCCCATGGCAAATCAAAGCTTTCATGTGCTGAATAAATACCTGCAGCCTTGCCCTGATTATGTAGACGGTAATTTATATATAGGTGGAGACGGCTTGTCGGCAGGCTATCTGAAGGATGACCTGTTGAATAAAGAAAAGTACCTGACTCTGCCCGAAACAGGAGAAAGAATCTACAGAACCGGTGACAGGGGCTGTTACAGAAGGGATGGCATGATTATCTTCAAAGGCAGGGAGGCCGGTGACGAGCAGGTAAAAATACACGGACACAGGATAGAGCTGGCAGAAATAAGAGCCGCTTTGCTGGAATATCCTCAAATAGATTCAGCGGTTACTCTGACAGTGGGAACACCTCCGGATGAATTAAAAATAAATGCCGCAGTCTCACCTAAAAGAATGAGCCGGCCCATAGCTGTGGAGATTGAAGCCCAGGAGCTGGAGCTGCTGAATTCTGTGGGACAATTCCACGCCGGCAGCATTGATGAAAATCTGCTGGAAATCTGGACCAGAAAGTCTGAGCTGGTGGTTATCAGTGATATCTATAAGGTGTTCAGTGAGCATGGAATATTCAAGGATTTACATAAGGCACACAGCTTTAATGAGCTGACACAGGTGATGAATATTCCGGAAAAGCTGCACAAGCTGACGAAAAGATGGCTGAAGGTATTGGCACAGGAAGGGGTTCTCGCAGAGCAGGGGGAGACCTACATGCTCATTGAAAATGCACATAATTTTGATTCCCAGGCTCTTTGGGAGGATTTTTATAAAACAGAGGAGGCCTTCAACTACAGCAGGGAATTTCTCCAATATCTCAAGGAATCCAGTGAATTGCTTCCTCAGATGCTTAAGGGAAATGAAAATCCATTGAACCTTTTGTTTCCAAAGGGAGATGTAAAGCCTGCCCTGGCCGCATATCACGACAATAAAATCAACAGCATGCACAATGACATAGCCAGGGAGGAAGTAGTTTATCTGTGCAGGAAATCCAACCGGGAACAGCCGGATAAGGTATTCCGCATACTGGAGGTGGGAGCCGGAGTGGGAGGAACCTCAATCGACCTGATACCTGCCCTGGACGGCTGCAATGTGGAATATCACTTTACCGACCTGTCCACCTTCTTTTTAAACAAGGCACAGGAGAACTTTGAAAAATACAGTTGGGTGAAATACGGAATATTTGATATTAACAGGGAATTTGCACAGCAGGGCTATGAGGCCTTTTCCTTTGATTTGATACTGTGTGCAAACGTCCTGCACAATTCCACAGATATACATCTTGTAATGGAAAACCTGCGCAATTTGCTTGGGCATAAGGGAAGCATGATTATTTTGGAGGAGACTCGCATGAGTTACATGCTTCTGACCTCCATGGAATTCAAGGACGGCCTGACCGGGTTTCTTGACGAACGAGGGGAGGAGGAGACTTTCTTTTCGCGAGGACAGTGGGAGAGCATTCTTAAAAGGCATCACGGGGAGATGGTTTATGAATTCCCCCAGAAGGACAGCAAACTGGATCTGTGCGGTCAGACTATCTATATTGCCAGGTTCGGCAGAGAATATGAAAACCTTGAAAAGCATCAGATCCGGCAGTATCTCAAGGACAGCCTGTCCTCCTACATGCTTCCGGACAACATAGTCATATTGCCTGCAATGCCCCTTACAGAAAATAAAAAGGTAGATGTGAATAAAATCAGGGCCTTACTGGAGAATAGCAGGTCAAAGGCCGCCGCCGGGGCAGGAGAAAAGGAAATGCCGGAGACAGAGCTGGAGAAGAGGATAGCAGAAATCTGGCGCAGAGAGCTGAAGGCAGCAGCCATAGGAAGAGACGACAACTTCTACAATGTTGGAGGAGATTCTCTTCTGATTGCCCAGGTGGTGGGAAGGACCGTAGAAGAGATTGAGGAGGCGAAGGACTGGGAATGGAGCGCCCTTTTGACAGAGATGATGCAGACCCCCACTGTCAGGGAGCTGGCCTCTAAAATTCACAAATTTCAGAATGAAAAAGACAGTTTCATTGACCCCTCTCTTATTCAAATCAAGAAAAGCAGCCAGCCCAATGAAAAATCAGTGGCAAAGGTTTTATTCCATGCGGGAACGGGAACTTTGTCGGCATACACCGCTTTGCTCTCCCATATTGAAAAAGCCAGCGGAGAAAATGAAAGCATATTGGGCTTCTCCTTTGGAAATGAGGCCGAGTATGTATCCATGGAGACACAGGACACCTTTAAGCTCTTAGGCAGGAAATATGGAAGGATACTGAAGCAGCTGGGCTATTCAAATTATATTCTTATGGGCCACTGCGTAGGGGGACTTATAGCGCTGGAGGCTGCGGAATATCTGAGAGAATACGGACTCAGTGTGTCAGACGTAACCCTGATAAGTGCCACCATACAGATGAACAAGGCTTTGACGGCCTTTGGAGGGCTGACGGATGAAGCTTATGATAAAGCCTTGAAATCAAGCCTTGAAAATGAACTGCTGCTGGAAAGAACCTTCTCAAAGCTGATTAATGCCGACGAATATAAGGCAGGCTATAAAACAAGCGAGGATACCCTGGAAAGATGTATCAGATACATTGTCCAGGAGGGTGACGGAGTGGTTTCAGCCCGAGCCTTATGCAGCCTTCAGGGGGAATTTGAAGAGGTTGCGGAGGAGTTTCGCAGGCTGTCTGCAAAACCGATATCCCAAAGGCTCAATGAGCTTTATGCCACCATTGACAGGAATGCTGCGGATTTAATGGAGCATGAGAGGAAAATGCTGAATACGCTGTTTCACATATTTGCTCAGAATTTCGGGTGTGTGGCAAGCCACCTGCCCAAGCCCTATTATGGAAATGTTCGTATATTTTCCTGTGAACAGCAGGGTGCCAGCTTCTATCGGGAGTTTTTCGGAGAAAATTTTGAAACCTGGAGTCCTTATCTCAAGGGCAGCTTTAAGTATGACATTATTTCAGGACAGCACTTTGACTGTATAATTGAGCCCAACCTGAGCAAGAACCTTGATAAGCTTCTGGATTTCATACCGGCACAGGAGCGGGAGTTATGCCGGGACGCCGCCTGCAGCTGCCATAAAGACAGTTGCGGCTGCAATAAAGAGTAAAACCTAGTCGGAAAGAGGGAAAAGCAAATGCATAAGATCAGTTTCGGTATAAGACTTTTAAAGAAATTGCTGGGGCTGGGCGCAGTCATATTCGGTGTTGTTACTTTGAGCTTTTGCCTGCAGCTTTTTACCGGAACGGACCCGGCGGAAATCATTGTCAGGAGGCAAAGTGTTTTTGCCACAGAAAAGCAGATACAGGCGGTCAGACAGGACTTGGGACTGGATGCCCCTTTTGGGGAAAGATATGCGGATTATATGAAAGGGGTGTTCAGGGGAAACCTGGGTACGGCAATTGTCAATAAAAAGCCCGTAATGGAAAACATACTGGAGGTGCTGCCTGTAACCTGCATGCTCATCTGCATGGCAATGTTCTGGGTGGCTGTCTTTACAATTTTGCTGTCGGCCTTTTCGGTTATTTTCAAGGGGGGCATTTTTGACAATGTAATGCGGTTAATCTGTATCCTCGGAATATGTGTTCCCAGCTTTTGGCTTGCATTAATTCTGCTTACCGCCTTTGCTGTTGAAATACCTGTATTCAAGGTGATTTTCGACGGCAGTCTCAAGGCCTTGATTTTACCGTCCATATCCATGGCATTTCCGGTGATGTGCATATCCGTAAGGGTATTGAGGGCCTCCGTACTAAATGAACTGAAAAGCGATTATGTGGTTTATGCAAGGGCCCGGGGATACTCAAATTCTCAGATTATTTATGGAGAGGTTCTGAGGAATGCTTTGCCGGCTGCAGTAACAATATTTGCACAATATTGTGCGGCACTTTTCGGAACCTCCGCCCTGGTTGAACGGGTTTTCTCCATACAGGGACTGGGGTATTACCTGATGGATGCCTGTGAAAGCATGGACGTGTACAGTATCTCGGGTGCAATCCTGATTTGTGCGGTGCTGTTTGTACTGTTCAATACTGCGGCTGATATATTTTCAGGCATCATAACTCACAGGCTTGATTAAAAATTTGTAAAGGAGACAGCAAAAAGCTCATGCAAAAGTTGAATATTTTTAGTGCAAACAGGCCTACGGGTATCAATATGAAAAGAAAAAAATCAATGCTGGTTGGATTAGTGTTAATAGCTGCTTTTATTCTCATTGCCTTGTGGGCTCCCGTTTTAGCACCAAATGACCCCAATGCCACGGACCTTTCCAGAAAAAATGCCTCAGCATCGGCCGAATTCCCATTGGGCTGTGACCAGATGGGCAGATGCGAGCTTTCTAGAATTCTTTACGGGGCAAGATACTCCATGGGTTTGTCGGTACCGGTGCTGATACTGCTGGCGGCAGTCACTCTGTTTGCAGGCTGCTATTGCGGCTACAAGGGAGGAATAGCGGACGGCCTTGCTGGACTGTTATGCGATATTCTAATGGCATTTCCGCTCATTGTAATTGCCATGGCGCTGGTCACTTCCATAGACAATTCCGTATTGTGTGTTCTGGCGGCTATTAGCATTTCAATGTCTGCGTGGTTTTTGAGAATGGTACGTTCCTATGCAAGGGTTGAATGCGGAAAAGAGTACGTAGAGTCGGCAAGGCTCGCAGGTGCATCGGATCTGGGGATTGTGGCCAGGCACGTGATTCCCAATGTTTTGCCCCAGTTTTTAATTTATTTTACAACGGGAATAGCTTCAGCAATCATATCAGTGTCCAGTTTTGCTTTTCTGGGCATCGGGCTAATAGCCGGAACGCCCGAATGGGGGGCCATGCTCAATGAGGCGAGAAACAGCATTTACACGAATCCGGGTTTGATTATTTATCCGGGGCTATGCCTGGTTATGTGCTGCGCCGGCTTTAATCTTTTTGGTGAGGGTTTAAGGGATTATATTGGTAAGGAGGATGAAATAAATGCCACTTAATGTAAAGAATTTACAAATATCATTTACAACAGGTAAAAGCGTAACAGAAGGTGTTTCCTTCAAAATCGACAGGGGTGAGATGCTGGCCCTGGTTGGAAGCTCGGGAGCGGGTAAGACTACGGTATGCAGAGCTATAATGGGACTGCTGGGGTCTGATTTTAAAGCCCAGGGTGAGGTATGCTTTAATGAGACGGAGCTTTTGGCAGCTCCTAAAAAGCAGCTGCTGAAGATTTACGGGAAGGAAATATGCTTTATCATGCAAAATCCAATGACTGCTTTCAATCCCTCAATACCAGTGGGCCGGCAAATGGTAAAAACCTATCAAAGGCATAATTTGAAGCTGCCCAGGGCTGAAATAACAGGAAGGTGTGAGGAGGCAATGTACAGTTTGGGGCTTACAGATACAAAGAGAATACTTAAAAGCTATCCCTTTGAGCTTTCCGGAGGTATGCTCCAGAGGTTGATGATTACAACCGCTCTTATAAATAAGCCCCAAATTCTGGTAGCTGACGAAGCCACCACAGCAATAGACGCCTGCAACAGAATGGAGCTTATGAGGCAACTGAGAAGGCTCTGTAAACAGGGAATGTCAATTCTGTTTGTAACCCATGATTTGAGCGCCGCAGCAAATTCGGACAAAATGCTTGTAATGGATAAGGGAAGGGTGATAGAAGCAGGAAAGACGGCGGATATTCTGAACAACTCCAGAGAGGAGTATACCAGAGGATTTTTAAATGCGGCTGTCTAGGAAGGAGTCGGCAGGAATGATAGAACTGAAAAATCTAAGCTGTGCATTTTCCGGAAGCTTTTTTAGCAGAAGTAGGCTGATGGCGGTATCCCCTATAAATATAAGCTTTCGCTTCGGGGGACGCTATGCGGTAGTAGGGGAATCGGGTTCGGGAAAAACCACCCTTGCCAGGATGCTGGCGGGACTCCAGAAACCAAGCAGCGGCAATGTATATATTGAACAAAATCCTGTATATGGAAAAAATAAAAGGCTGAAGGAGCACTTTAAAAAAGTCCAGCTTATACAGCAAAACTCTCTTTCTGCTCTGGATCCTAAAATGACCGTGGGAAAATCCATTGAAGAACCTCTGGTGTGTTTTTTTCACATGAACAAAGCCATGAGAAAAGAGAGGTGTGAAGAGCTGCTGGAATTGTGCAGCTTACCTGAAAACTACTATTCAAGGTATCCAAATGAACTTTCAGGAGGAGAGCAGAAAAGGGTTGCCATTGCCAGAGCCCTGGCAGTGCAGCCCGAATGCCTGATATTTGATGAGGCAACCAATGGCTTTGATTTGCCTCTCAGGAAAAAAATAACGGAGGATATTCTAAAACTCCAGAATTCAGTCGGCTTTACTGTAATATTCATTACCCATGATATAGAGCTGGCTGTGGCGGTGGCGGAGGAAATACTTGTAATGAGGAACTCGCAATTACTGGAAAAGGTAAGGTTCTCAGGAGATGTATCCGTGTTCAAAAATGAGTACAGTAAAACTTTGTTGAAGGCAAGCTGGTATAAGCCTACGGGCGTATACCAGAAAAATAATACAAATCAATTGATTTAAAAGAAAGGATATGGAGGATAGCTTGAAAGATACATGTTGTGTATCAAAGTGACTTTCAAGCAGCGAAAGCCACTGCGTGCCTTTCATTACTATTTGTGTACGCGCCATGCGCGTAGATGCGAGGTTAGCGTGAAAGATACACGTGGCAAGTCAAAATGGATTTCACGCAGCGAAAGCCACTGCGTGTCTTTCATTACTATTTGTGTACGCGCCATGCGCGTAGATGGGAGGTTAGCTTGAAAGATACATGCTGTGTGTCAAAGTGACTTTCAAGCAGCAAAAGCTACTTCGTGTCTTTCATTTCTATTTGTGTACGCGCTAGGCGCGTAGATGGGAGGATAAAATGACTGGGAAAAGGATTATAACATTATTAATGGCTGTAATTGTAACAGTTGCACTGGGAGGCTGTGGGAAAAATTCCCCTGGCAGTGCCGGGGGAAAGGAATCAGCAGTTGGAGGGGTACATATCAATTTGCCGGAAAGCTGGAGCTTTGAATCGTTCTACACAATCATAACTCCTGCAAATTCCTCGGGCGGGTATGGTATAACCTACTATCTGACCAGCTTCTATGACACGCTGGTTCAGTATGATGAAGCTGGAAAGCTCACAGGGGCGCTGGCGGAGAAGTGGTCGGTCAGCGAGGATGGAAGGGTGTATACCTTTAATATAAGAAAAGGGGTGAAATTTTCCGACGGCTCCGACCTGACTGCCGAGGATGTGGTGAAATCCCTTAAGGCCACTCCTGTAAATTTGGGGCAGTATAACGGTTCCTACGGAAAGCTTTCAACCATTATAAAGGATGTCAGGGCAACGGGGGAGCATACGGTGGAATTACAGCTGACACAGCCCTATTACAGCACTCTGAGGGATTTGTGCCTGGCCAATCCCTTCGGTATAGTTTCAAGTGAACAGTTGAATGAGGATTTGACCGTAAAGAGCAGCTTCAATACCGCTACCTTCGGCACCGGCCCTTACATGTACAAGGGAGAGGGAAACGGGCAGACCTATGACTTTGTTAAAAATCCTTACTATTGGGGGAAAGAGCCTCAGGTTGACAGCTTTTCCATAAAGGTGCTGGCGGACAATGATGCCAAAATCCTCGCTCTTAAAAATGGAGAAATAGATTTTATTTCAGGTATTTCCAAGATTTCTTCGGAAAGCTACCGTGAGATGAAAGACACGGGAGGGTTTGGTGCGAAAGTGGACACTAATGCCACACAGACCTTTTACATAGGCTATAACCTGGCCCATCCCCTATTTGGGGACAGAGTCGTAAGAGAGGCCATAGCTTCCGCAATTGATAAAAAGAATATTGTTGACAATATCTATGGCGGACTGTATGAAAAAGCGGATACCTTTTTTTCAAAAGCCCTGCCCTTTTGCAATGTGGAACAAAAGGTGTACGGCTTCGACCCGGAAAGTGCCAAGCTGCTGCTGGACAAGGCGGGGTACAGGGATACGGATGGGGACGGTGTCAGGGAGATGGCTGGAAACAGGCTGGCAGCTGACTTCTTATACCAAACAGGCTCTGCCTCGGATGATGATATGGCAGTGTATATATGTGACCAGCTAAAGAAGATAGGAATTGAACTGACTCCCAAAGCTGCCCCTATGATGGATTGGTTTGCAATGATATCAGGAGGGAAGTACGGTCTGACGGTTTTTAAAACGCAGGGAGGCTACTACGACCCGTCCAATGTAATCAGCAATATGGACCCTGAGAAATCAATGGACCCCGTAATGTCTCAAACAGCAGGCTTCCTGCCTGGGAAGGCGCAGCTTGTCAGCCAGGTGAATTCTACTGCAGATGAAGGTAGAATCCAGGAGATATACAGTACAATATTAACCTCCATGGCGGATAATTGCTTGAATACTCCCATTTACTACACCCATCAGGTGGTTTTGTTCAATGACAGGATATCTGACTATAAATTTTCCCGGGATGCAAATTATACTGCTGTCCAGAATATTAAAATAAAATAGCTTCGGTATACTTGGAAATTGATAATCTGGAATAAGCGGCGAAAGGATATGTGGTTAAAATGAAGCGAATTGGGGTTCTTGGAGGGACGGGGGAGATAGGAAAAAGAACGGTGGATATATTAATAAAGGAATATCCGCTCATAGCCTCCTATTACTCCAGATATGAGAAGTCCTCTGAAAATTGTGAGTTTACCCGGGTGGATATATCAAATACTGATGAAGTCAGGCAATTCTGCGGACAGTGTGACATCCTCGTGAACTGTGGGGGAGCGTCATATTTAAACGGTGAAAAAGTGGCCAGAATTGCCTCCGAGTACCGTATACCATATGTAGACCCCTCCGGGGAAGCCTTTTTGGAGACAAAACTGTCTGATATCACCGAGGATAATGTTTTCGTACTGTCCAGCGGATACTTTCCCGGGATGAGCGGATTACTAATGCGGCACATCTGTGAATCCTTTGACATACCGGAAAAAATCAGCGGATTGAGTGTAAGTGAAGAACTGCCCAGCCAATCTGCCATTGAGGATTTTATTCTGACAAACCTGTCCGGCTTTGGAGCAGCCCTGAGCTACTATGACAATGGACATTTAAAAAAGGATGAGAGAGAAAGGTTTGAGATTATCAGGAACAAGGGTTACAGATTTCAGAATTATCTTACGGTGGAAACTGAGAGAATAGCCAGAAAATATGCACTTCAGAAGGCAAACTGGTACAATGCCTCCTTTGGGGAGGAAATAATTGGAAAACTACAGGAAGCAGTTATAAGACTTAAGTGGGGAGGTGATGGGTACAGGGAGATAGTCAGGGAGGTAATAGAAATATTCCGCAAAAATTTAAAAGGCCGACCCCGATTTACTTATATCAGGATTGAGGGTCAGGGCCTCAGTAACGGTAAGAGATTGGTCAGAAAAGCCGAGATGACAAGTGACTGCAGCAGTGAGATAAGTGCCATTATTGCAGCCTACGCTGTAAAGTCCCTGCTTTGCTCCCCTATGAAAAATGGGATCTACTATGCAATGGACATTATAAGCAGCGAGGTGCTGATTAGGGATATGGACGGCTTAAATGCCCGGCTGGCTATTTGTGAAACACGGGAAAGGAGTGAGGAGTGTGAGGAAGGGGAAATCTAGGGTGCATATGGGTCATGCAGAGGCCTCGAGCAGGGAGCCGGGGCTTATTACAGATATATTAAACAATTACATGTGCGGCCGGTAAGGAAAACCAAAACTTCATACAGGGTTTTCCCGCTTGTTTGCCGCCAACCCTTAGCTGTATAATGATTAAAACGCTGTTTTTATCAGGAGGAAGAAATATGGCTTTATGGGTTGAGGAAGCAACAAGCAACATTATTGCGGCTGCAAAAGAGGAATTTATTAAATATGGTTTTATCGCTGCATCCCTGAGAAGGATTGCAGATAAGGCAAAAACGAGCCCCCGTTCCATTTACACCAGGTTTTCTGATAAGGAGGAGCTGTTTTCGTACTTTGTCAAGGAGCAGGCGGACTATGCTCTGGAACTTGTCAGAGGATATCTGAAAGATTTTTCTGCATGTCCCAAGGAGGAGCAGATAGACGGGAGAAAAGAAAATTCCAGCAATTTTGCGTATATGCTTTTGGATTACATTTATGATAATTTTGATGCATTCTATCTGATTGTCTGTTGCTCCAAGGGGACGGTCTACGAAAACTTCATTGAGCAGCTGGCTGCTTTGGAAACGGAGCATACCCAGAAGTATCTGGTTGCCATTGATTCTGAAATAAGGAATTTGCCAAGGGTAACCGTGGAGTTCATTCATATGATGAGCCGATCGTTTTTTGACGGTTATTTTGAGACTGTGAGACATGGCTTTGACCGTGCAAAGGCCAGAGAGCATTTAGAAAAGCTTATCTTATTTCACAACGGAGGGTGGGAGAGGTTTTTGCTATAATGAACTGTTGATTTTGAAAGAGGGGACTAAGTGTGAAAGAAATTTTGAAGCAAATAAAAATATTGCACCGATTCCATGCCGTGACTTTCATGGAGTTTTGTGCGAGATGGGAGGTATGAAAATATAAATGAAAAAATACTATGAAAAATATATTAAAAACGAGAGCGGCATGGAGGCTTATGAGCTTGCGGCTCATATATGCCGCGGTGAAGGAGATAATTACTATCTGTATGAAAACAGGGATTGTGTATCTGCAGGCATAGGAAAATACAAAGAAATAATAGCCTCACCGGAGGAAATAACCATACAGGGCGAGTATGCCAAACAGTGCGTAAGGGTTTCGGAGCTCAGGCAGGATATTGACAAGGTGTTTAAGTCGGTGGATATTGATGGCTGGAGAGCATATGGGATTGCCAGCTTCGGCCTGGCCAGACATATATACGGAATGGACCTGGGGACGGAAGCAAAGGAGCTTCTCCATTTTGTCATACCTGAAAGGGAATACAGGATTAAAAAGGATAACATCCTGCTGCGCTCTTTAAACCAGGAGGCTTTAAAAATAATGGAGTGCAGGGTGCAGGGTGCGGCAGAGCGCAGCGGCAGTGAAGAGCCTTTATCATATTATGACGGAAAGGAAGTGCTGTCCTTTGACCGGGAGTACTATATGGACATAGTCAGGCATGCGGTACAGGAGATAAAGGACAGGGAATACCAGAAGGTCATCCTGTCCAGAAAGATTCCGGTGCCGGGCAGGCTGGACATGCTTAAAACCTATATTCAAGGCAGAAACAGAAACACTCCTGCAAGGTCATATCTTTACAGGTTTTCAAATCAGGAGGTGGCGGGCTTTAGTCCTGAAACCGTTGCAGAGGTGGATGCTTCCGGTAATGTCCATACATTTCCTCTGGCGGGAACCCGGGCTTTAACCGGAGATTACATGACTGACAAGAGCTTGAGGGAGGAGTTGCTGAAGGACCCCAAGGAAAACGCAGAACATGCCATTTCTGTGAAGCTGGCAGATGAAGAGCTGGCGCAGGTGTGCGAGCCCGATACAGTGGTAGTGACGGAATTCATGAGGGTAATAGAGCGGGGAACTGTACAGCATCTGGGTTCCAGGTTGAGAGGAAGGCTCATGGAGGGAAATAACACCTGGCATGCATTTTTCAAGCTGTTTCCTGCGGTCACTGCCTCCGGGATTCCCAAGAAGGAGGCAATTGAGGCAATCGGGAGGCTTGAAAAGGACCCCAGGAATCTATACAGCGGCAGTGTAATGACCTATGACCGGGATGGAACTCTGGATGCGGCACTGGTATTGAGGAGCGTCTTTCAGAACCAGGACGGGGCCTGGGTAAGAGTAGGTGCTGGAATTGTGGAAATGTCAAATCCCGAAAGAGAGCTGGCGGAAACCCGTGAGAAGGTGGGATGTATCTCAGGGCGGCTGGTAAAAGAGCTTCAACAGGAGTATGTGAAGGTTTCTGTCTGATTGGATTGAAATACGTCGTCCGGGAGCAGAGAAAACATAAAGGAACCTATATAATATAAGTGGCAGTTAGCTTATGCTAACCACCACTTATATTAATTTGACAACAGTGAATGGAGGTATTTATATGGAAGGAATATTGACGGATCAAAAAGAACGGCAGAAGCAGTTCATACTGACGGGCAATATGTGGAAGGTGATGATTGATTTATCCTGGCCTGCAGTAGTTGCAATGGTATTATACGGGATGAATTCCATGCTGGATGTGTTTTTTGTAGGGAGATATGTGGGAGAGACCGCACTGGCGGGTGTGTCTGTTGCATATCCGCTTTCTCAGATCAGTGTGGGCTTTGGCTCTCTGCTGGGTACAGGTGCGGGTGCTGTGCTGAGTATTGCCCTGGGGGCCAGGGATAAGACCACTCAGGATAAGCTGCTGGGTAATCTGAATCTGCTTTCTCTTGCAATGACGGCAGTTTATATGTTGCTTGGACTGCTGCTCTCAAGCCGTATGCTGCAGGTAATGGGTGCCGCAGGCGAAGAACTGCTGCTGGGGGACCGGTATTTCAGGATAACTATTATTGGTGCTTTCTTTTGGATATACGGCCTTGCCGGTAACATGATCGTAAGAGCGGAAGGCCGGATGAAAATGGCAGCTGTAATGATGGG
Organism: Bacillota bacterium; assembly: GCA_023400235.1. Lineage (GTDB taxonomy): Bacteria > Bacillota > Clostridia > Acetivibrionales > DSM-1351 > Ruminiclostridium. Next base: position 1,733 of record JAEXFI010000048.1, on the reverse strand, counting down.
GGGAGGCTTGCTTGTGGATGTGGCTGCCAAATATCTGCTGGTGGTCATATTCCCCCTGGGGGTGGAAGGGGCGGCTTGGGCCACCAACATAGGAATGCTGGCATATACTGTTATAGGCTGGTTTTATTTTGGAAAGGGCTTTGCGTCCTTCAGGTCGAAATTGGTTTCCATACGCTGGGACAGGGATATTGGAACTTCTATCCTGAGGTTGGGGATGTCTGCCTTTATTATGAGTATCATGAGTCTTGTGCAGTCGGTATTTGTGTTCAATGCACTGGCAAAATACGGAACTACGGCAGATATTGCATTTTATGGTGTTGTATACCGGATTTTTACCTTTTTGCTCACGCCAATTTTCGGCTTGATGCGTGCACTGCAGCCTGCCGTGGGGATAAATTACGGAGCAGGGCAGTATGAACGTGTTATCAGAGCATATAAGCTGTTTGCTGTTGCAGCGCTTGTGCTGACCTTGCCCTTTTGGCTGCTTTCCATGGCGGTGCCGGGACAGGTGCTGGGCATGATGCTGAAGGAGCAGGCTTTTACTGAAATACAATTGATGTGCTTCCGCATATATATGGCCATACTTCCACTGCTTTCGTTCATATTCATGGCGATGACCCTGTTCCCCTCCATTGACAAGGGAAAGCCTGCGGCTTTAATAGGTATTGCAAGACAGCTGGTATTCTATGTGCCGGTTATGCTGCTGGTGCCTGTCTGGCTGGGGGTAGCGGGGATTTACTACGGTTCTTTTGCAATTGATGCGGTTATTGTCCTCTGGACGCTGCTCATGGTGAAAAAGGAATTTAATGTGCTGCGACAGCGGAATTAATAATAAATCAATCTAAGCGGCATGACTGACCAAAGCCTGAGGTATTTGATCAGCATAGGAAACAGGTATATATGCCAGTTGCTGTTGGAATAATAACTTAGCACAGTATGGAAAAAACAGATTGAGTATGAGTTGCTGTGGTTTATTTTATTAATTCAGGCTGCAGGGCCGGAAACGAGGTCGGAATGTCCAGGAATCTAATAGACCTAATGGTGGAAGAACACAAATATATTAAACGTATGCTGGCTGTTACCCGGAAATACTGCTACAAGGTTATGAAAAACCAGCCGGTTAAGTACGAGGATTTCTACAAAATCATAGACTTTGTGAGAAATTACGCCGACAGGCATCACCACGGAAAAGAGGAAAAACTGCTTTTTGAGAGCATGATGAAGGAATTGGGCAGGCCTGCTGAAATGCTGGTCCGGCATGGAATGCTTGTTGAGCATGACCTTGGAAGACTCCACATGCAGGAGCTTGAAACAGCTCTGAAAAAGGTCATGGAGGGAGATGATGAGGCCAGGCTGGATGTAATAGCAAATGCTATATCTTACACTCACCTGCTTCACAGGCATATTGACAAAGAGGACAGTGTGGTTTACACCTTTGCACGCAGGAATCTGGTCAGGGAAACTCTGGACAGACTGGATACGGAGGGTGAAGTCCTGGAGCAGGAAGCAGAAGCACAGCAGGTACAGCAGAAATATATACAGCTTTTGTCTGAGCTGGAAGAGGGGTTGGCATAATACAATTTTTTATTTAAGGTTAAAAGTTTTTGTGGGGCTGTCGCATTAGCTATTGAAAAATAGTTGTGCACGGCCCCATTTTTGTTAACTATTTAGCACTCTGAAGACTTTTTGTAGATAAGAAATTCTTTAGTATAAAAAAGTGTATATTTTAATAA
>JAEXFI010000018.1 GCA_023400235.1 Bacillota bacterium | reverse complement strand
TTTAAGCAGCACCCGAGGCCTGGATGGCCGAGTTGCTGCGACGGCTAAAAAGGCATGACGAAAGGTATTACAATTTCGCAAAAGCGTTATATACAAGCATTTATTTAAAGCTTGTCCGGGAGTGAATAGCATTCTCTTTTTGTTATCACATTCTCAATTAGCACAACAGGTTAATTAAATATTTTTGCTAATTTTATTATATTCTTCTATTATTTCAATAAATTCTTAATATTAATTTTTATATAGCTTTAAAAGTTTGAAAGGCAGCTGCTTTCCGGGCATAAAAATAAGTGCAAATGTTTAACCATTATTAACGGTTTAACACTTACACTTTTATGTACAAAAACAGGACCTTTTAAGTCCTGACTAATTTTAAGGTATTTATTTTTAAACGGGTTTCCTTCTCAATGTCCGTATGGATATTTCATGCTCACCAAGCATTTCATGAATAGATTTATTGTCTTCAATTAAGCTATCCAGCTTCATATTTGCTTCTGTCCTGAATTCCGTCAATATTGCAGTTTGATCGTAAACCGCATCAAGTTTATTCTCTATTCTTTTCTGACCCTCTTCAAGGACGCTCTGCCTGTCCTCCAGTCTTTTCTGACCTGTCTTCAAGTCGCCTATATCACTTTTTATACCTTTCAGTTCTTGAAGAACAAGAATTTGAAATTCTTCGTTAGTCAAATGTATCCCCTCCTTTGATTACCAGTTAATTTTATCAAAAAGAAAGCAAAAAAGCCATAGAGGAGGTTAAAAATTTATCCCGAGCCTGGAGCGCAACCGGAGCTTATTACAAAAAGACACTCACCGCCGCCATCAGCTTTTTTTCCTCCTCATCCTGAGCAAAATCAGCAGCATTGCCAGGAAAAGCACCAGCATAACCGAGGTTCCAGCCAGCGCGAACAGCAGAGAATTTCGGTTTTCAACCACACTTTCAATCAAGGTAGGCTTCTTCTCCTGCACTTCATTATTTTGGAACAGGTAGGCTTTGGTATCGCCTTTTGTATCTATTAAAACAAAATTGTCCTTTAGATTCCAGCTCAGCTTTTCGTTGCTCACCAACCTGGCCACCCTCTTCATGGAACTTTCGTCAGGACCGGTAAGCACAAGCAGGGCTCTCCCCTCTGAGTAGGGTGATTTCAACAATTGCAGGGTGCCAATGGACTGCGCATAATCAGTTGTAAGTATCAGCTTTTCATTGGTTTGAAATTTTACCCCGCTGCTGTCATATTTAAAGTAAAGACTGCCGTTCAAAGCGGCAATGAATTTATTCTCCCTGGGAGTCCCCGAGGTGATTATGTTGAAGTTTGCCTCCTGCTCATTAAATTCACCGGCTTTTATAACCTTCAGACTTCCGTATGGGTCGGTACCTGAATACAGGGCGAGGGTCCTCCCCAAAAGTGTAAGCTGATTGGAATAAGGCTTATCCGGCAGCACCAGCATTACTTCATTTAACCGTCCCGACTTCTGGAAGGGTGCAGGCCTGCTGCCAAAGCTGAGTTTGGTGGTGTTATTCTCCGGCAGATACATGACCGTATCTCTTGTAATATAACCCCAGGGCATCTTTTCATGTCTTGTAGTGCAATAAAGCTCCGGCAGTTCAAGATCAAAGGCGAATTTCATGCTTGCAGCATGAGTACCCACCACATCTGCGGGCATAAAAAAGGTCAGTTCGTCATTATCTGCATTTTCAAGGGACAGCTTCTTACTCCCCACAGGGATATCCCCCCAGTATACAGTCAGCATCGACCTTCTGAAATCCAGGTTTTTGCTGTACCTGAAGTATACAGTAACCTTTCCTGCGGAGGATAGCGTATAGTCCGCAGCCAAAGGCAGAAACAGTACCTTTTCCTGACGGAAGGGACCTATAAATTCGAAGCCTCCTCCGGTCATTTCCTGAAGAGTATACCTGTCGGCTTTAATCTCGCTTTGCTTCCGGGCATTAACCCTGATTTCAGCCGTACCCTTTTTAATGAAGGTGATATTGCCCTCCACCTGACCCACCCTTTCACCATCCCCCAGGAAATATCCCGCCTCCTGAAGGCAATCCTCATCCTCAGCTGCGATAATCAGCAGAGGTCCTTTATCATCACTGGCACTTAGTATCATAACCTGACCGGGCAGCTTGCTCACATAGGGCTGAATATACCCGGACAGTTCCGCAGGCATATCCTTGACCAGTCCCACAACTATTCTCCTGTGGCTTTTACCTTTTCTCGCTTCCTCCCAAGAGCTTACTGTAAGGTTATTGCTTTCTCCCGTACTTTTGCTCAAGCCAGCCATAATCTTCATTGCAGTAGCCACCTCCTGGTTCTGAGCGGCATCTGCAACAGCTATGACCGTATTGGACCCCGTCCGGTCTTCTGAGGACATAAAGGGATAGGGGTAAAAATCAAGACGGTTGTTGGAGGGAATCAGATTATAGCCAACCTCCACTCCCGAGGACTCTGAAAAGGTTATCCAGTTTGTATTGCTGTCTTCATCCACACAGCCCTGTTCATTGAATAATCTGGCATAACCTGAGACAGTCAGCGTATTTGACCGGTTTTGCCTGTCATTCTTCAACAGCTCTGACGGTATTAAAGCATATATTAAGTTGTTGTCATTGTTTTTGTAGGTAATGCTGCAGGAATAAAAGGGCTGCTTGTTTATTGAAAATGTAAGTATACAGGGTCTCTTATCTATCAATTGGCTGACCCTGTACTCGATCTGCACCATAACATACTTTGTGTCCCAGTATTTGGGCAGGGTAAAGTACAAATCCGCCGAGGAATATATTCCCTTCAGCAGTTGGGGAGAATCCCAGTTGAATTTTCCAGTGGTAGCTGCCTTCGGAAGCTTTGGCTTTATTTCCGATGGCTGCTCCGCATTTTCAAGCATATTATTTACACTGGACAGCAAGGCATCCTCAGAGGTTATTAATTCCGGTATGCCCTCTGTCTTTTGAGTGCCTGTTTGCACAGCAGCAGCCGGAGCCGTGTAAATTATTTGAGTACTCATTAGCAGGACACCCACTGCCGTCAAAATAAAAAGGGAATTTTTAAGGAACCTATTCGTTCTTTTTGTGATCATTAGCTATCTCCCCCGGTCCTTTATTAGTTTCTATAGATCTCTCTGTTTTATACCACTTGACTTCCCGTTTGAAAATTGCGTCATTTGCACTTTGTATAACTGCATTGACAACAACCACCACCCAAAGCTTTGAGTAGGTAAAAAGCATTACCAGAATCAGAAATGCCGATTCCAGATTAAATTCGTTTTTCTCCACAGCAAGGGTTATAAGTACATTCAATACAAAAACAAGAATGGCCATTATCCAGAGTATGCTTGAAAACCCACCCAGGGTAACATGTGCAAAGCCCATTACCGACAGAAAAAATATCAGATCGGAGCACACAAGGGAGGACAGCATCAAAATGTACACAAGTCCATAATACAGAACATCCAGCCGCATGGGACCTGCAGACCGGTCAAATACATACTTGAAGTTTTCCTTCAGAACATAAATGTTCCCCTTTGCCCATCTGGTCCTCTGCTTGAGCCATATGCGCAGCAGCTGCGGTTCCTGTTCCCAGGTGACCGCCAAGGGCATAAGCTTGATTTTATAGCCCATCCTGTATATTCTGAAGCTTATCTCAGTGTCCTCGGACAGGGCCTTGGTATCCCAACCTCCTATCTTCTCGATAATGCTTCTGCGCATAACAAAATTAGTTCCCGGGATGGTACACAGCTTAAAGAAAAACCACCTGCCCGCCTGATTCATACATTGATATGCCAGGGTTTCTATATTTACAAAACGGGTCATCAAAGAGGCATTTCTGTTTCTGGTTCTGAACTTGCCAATAACAGCTCCCAGCCTGTCATCCGACATCAAATTCTCTACCAGCAGTGTCAGGGCATTGGGCTCAGGAGTATTATCAGCGTCGTATATGGCTACAACACTGCCGCTGCTGGCGGAAAAGCCTATGTTTAACGCGTTGGATTTGCCTTTCCCCCCTGAAATATTATCGGTATTTATAACAATCATTTTTCTGTCAGGGTTTCTGAACTGTATTCTTTTTAAAACCTCAGCCGAATCATCAGAGGAATTGTCATTGATAACTATAATCTCATACTTATCTTTTGGGTAATCCAGATTTAAAAGGGCCTGTACTGTTTTTCTAATAACAATGCTCTCATTATGGGCGGGAACCATGATAGAAACCATGGGGTAATCCTTGAGCTCACAGTGCCCGTCTGTCCTGTTGACTCTTATATAATATATAAAGCCGCCAACCGACAGACCTACATTAATCAGCATAAGTCCCCAAATAGCTATTAAAGCGTATAATGACAGCATGTCTATTAGTGTCAAGCCCGGTCCCTCCTTTTGGAATCCTTCTCAGGGCTGCTTCTGAATAAGAACCTTCTCCTGTTCTGATAGCGTGCAACTCCTATAAAAAAAATGAAGAGTATTGAAATACCTGTAACTATTATCAACAGCCTGCGATTTTCTCTTTCAATGCTTTCAGCAAGCTTTCCTATTACACCCCTGTTAAAATTATAATTCTCTTCATAGCTGAAGGGGATGAAATCCAGGGACTGAACCTCTCCGTTCACTGAAAGGCGGTTATCCTTAAAGGCTGTTACCCTGTCATTGGTATAAACCGTATGTGATGTGAGCCTCAGGCTTTTCAGCGAAACCTGCGACTGCAGTATAAGCTCGGCTTGCTTTTTCAGGTCTTCCAAGTCAGCATTCATATCCAAAAAAACTGCAGTGGGATAAGCTTTAACCAGATTATCCCCTATGTTTCCGTCAAAGAGAGCAGGTGCAATAAGCTTATGTCCGTCAGAGTAAACGGTATTGTAGCCGTCGGTGTCTGTCCAGGTATTTTTGGACTCCTGATGGAATAATATCACAGTGCTGAACCTTCTCAATACGTCCAGGCCCAGCTTCTCATGAATCCAATTATCAGGAGCTTCTATTGCGAGAGGATAAACGCCGAAGTTGTTATAAGCCGTAACAGCAGTGGTAAGCTTACCGTTAATATCCTCAAGCACCGGTGTGTCGGTATTTATGATAGGTGCTTTGAGTACAATTACCGCTCCTTTGGACTGTGCATACCTGAGTATCTCACAAAAGTGCTTCATGGCAGGGTATTCCGTATTTTGGTATACCGGGGACACCGCAATGGAATAAGGAATACCCTTGTCAGTCATAAGGTCTATTGCATCAAGCATTTTTTCACCCTTGAAAAAGGGATATACATTGTCAAAAATAACATACTGGGGGTAGCTGTTGGGCATATTTTCATAAGGCCACTTCCACCTGGAAACCTGATCAGAAAAAACTGCCTTTAATATATCGCTTTTGTAGCTGAACAGGCCTAAATAACTGAATCTACCCCGGCTCAAGCACAAAGAGGCGGACTTTCCTTCTGCCTCCATATATCCCGCTTCATATGGAAATTTACCTTGGAGAAACCAGGCACTCCGAGCCTTTAAAAGCCCCAGGCTCTGCTTTTTTCCGCCAAAGGAATAGGAAAACCGCACATCGGAGTCTTCCAGCCGGTCTGCCCGATAATTCATGCCCAAAGGCACGAGAATATCCGGCACAGCTCCACCCCCTACCAGCATGATCTTATTATTCAAGCCTTTAAGCTCATTTAAAAAGGTGCTGCTTATGCTGTCACTTTCGTGATAAAACAAGACACTGTCAAAATCCCCCAGACGGCCAATGCTCTCCTCCACAGTGCTGTAGGTGGTTCCATAGCCCATGTAGGTCAGGATATCCGCCATAGCTGCAATATTGTCATAGTCATCTCCCGTCAGTTCGGCATCATATATGAAAAGTACATCCTTGGCCTTTACAACATTTCCTTCTGCAGCAGACACTATATCCGGCACAATGATGAAATATAGAATTAAAGCAAAAAGAATTGTTTTTCTAAACATCATATTGCAATTCCCTTTCAACACTTTGCTTATAGTAAGCAGCATCATTCTCCATCTCATCCCTGTATTGCACATAGGCAATCTGAACCTCTACCTTTATGGAGGAATCCGTTATTCCATCAAATGCATCCTTTTCTCCAACCATGAACTTGATTCTATTTTTTACCAACTGCCCCCCTGCCTCATCACAGGTCAGAATAATTGCCAGCCCCCCTTCATTATCAATACTGTATTGGTTGTCCTCCAGTCTGATTGCATCACCTATAATCTCTGCAAAACGCTGTTTCAGCTTGTCAAAATTTCTTTTGGAAAGTATTTTTTTCAATTCTTCCGCATAGCGCAGCCTGATTATCATAAGCGTCAGAGGGAGCTTGTTTCTCCTGGTATATCTTATTTGCCTGTCAATATCATAATAAAAGCTTCTGAGATTATACAGACCTGTCAGCGGGTCTATCATAACCAGTTCTTCCACCTGCTGCCGCAGTATGCTGTTCTCCAGTTCAAGTCTGTTTCGTCCGGCTATGAAGAGTCTCATTGAGCCTACGGCAGCAATGGGCAGAACCAGCCACGCGAAGGAATAGCTGCTTATGACTGTTCCGTACTGGTACAGGGCGAAAAGCTTGTATGCCGTAAAACATATTATTTGCGCAGCAACCATTATAAATGCCGAAAAATCCAGCGAAAAGGTTACTATAATAATTGCAACAATGGTAATAAACAGCATCACCGAGTTTTCTACCAGCAGTGCAGAACGTCCTGCATATAAAATTATCAAGCCTGCGACCATGGTTATTAAAAATGACAGCAACCCTATATCCTGAACCAATATGTCATAGCGCCTGTTAGCCATATTAGCCTCCCATCTGCGCGCAAAGCGCGTACACAAATAGTAATGAAAGACACGTAGTGCTTTCGTTGCGTGAAATCCACCTTGACTTATTACACCAGCTTTCACGCTAACCTCCCATCTACGCGCCTGGCGCGTACACAAATAGTAATGAAAGGCACGCAGTGGCTTTCGCTGCTTGAAAGTCACTTTGACACACAACATGTATCTTTCAAGCTATCCTCCCATTTAGAGTATTCGGAGCTTATGCAGCATTTCCGAAAAACTGTAATACATTACAATATCAAGTGTTACACTGAAAAGAAACAGATGTCTGGTCATTTCAGTATCCCCGCTGTTGATTATGGTTACTATAGCATTTGTTATTCCAATTAATATTATAATAAGCATTACCTCCAGGGGTATTGAGCTTCTAAGCCTATAGCTGCGGGAAAGCTTTGCAGCCTTCTGTCTGAACAGCAAAATCAGGGCTATAAGCAGGACAGCCAGAAAACCCACGGTTTTAGGGAGCGAATTGGCCTTAAAGCTGCTCCAGGCCGACCAGAACAAGCTCTTTGCCATTTTGGGCATACCGGCACTTTTTTCATAATTTCCGCTGAAATCCCTCCGGAAGTTGAAGGCCGCCTTTACTGAAATATCCAGCATGGCAACTAAAGCAGCAGGCTGCTTTAAGTAATATAATGCTATTTTTGCAGGACCGTATCTGTCATAAAAGCCCTTCTGCAAATCCTTGTTGTCTGGTTTTATAGGCGGATATCCATCATTGCTGCTTACGTCGGCAAGTATTGAATATGAGCTGTCTATGCCAAATTCCTCAAGGGTTTTTTCCGGGTCTGTGGACTGAAGCAGAACACCTCTTGTCATTGCATGAAATTTGTCGGAAGTTGTAAACGAGGCCGGAGAGTAGCTCACAGAAAACATGGAACTTAAAAAAAGTGATAATACCGCCGTTATACAGCCTATCCTCCATAGCAGAGCCTTGTTAACAAACACGAACTTAACCCCCAGCAGCCCAAGCATCAATCCTGCAACAGCATATTTATTCTCAATTGTTGTCAGGGCTATACCAAACAAGGTATACAGCACCAGATAAAAAATGTTGTGCTTTTCCTTCTGCAGAGCCAGGGCAGAGCCGGTACAGATAAGTACTGAAATAAAAACCAGAGGCTCTGTGAAAAAAGAGCTGAAATAGGTAACATAAGAGACATCTGTAAATATTACAACACCCACCAGCCCAATAACCGTACACTCAGTAAATGTTTTAGCCCTTGCTGCCGCCTGCTTCACCAGCAATACTATGGCAGGCATATACAGCAAGGCATACAAAAGCGCCAGGAATCTAAGATCAAATATACTGTCCCGGGTAAATGCGCTGTCCAGCCATTTTGCAGTATAAATCATTGCCCGCTGGATACTGATGCCGTTTAAGATTCCGCCTTCCGGAGCCAGAGACAGATATCCCTTTACATAATAATTAAAGTACAGGTTTTCACTTGCATCCTCCATATGATAAATACCTGCAGGATTAATAACCCGGGCAAAGGAGCCATCATCGGACATCCCCAGAAATGGAGGCACAAACAGCATAAGCACCAGTAAAACCAGTGAAAGCACTCCTGCAATCAAGGCGATTATGGTGTCCGAATACTTCCCCTCCCTGTTTTGATTCACTCCCCCGATGATTTTTTTCAGGTAGGCGGTAAGCTTATTCAAACTAATAATTATAAATCTTAATACTTTCCACTGATCCCTGTTATCTTTCATATTCTAGGGGTTGGCAAGAATTTTTCCCCGGGATGTGCCGTAAGCCAAAAGCGCCATACATTGGTCAAAGGAATAAATTACAGTCCCGTCAGGGTTTCCGAAAGCACCATTCAGCTTGTTATCCCAATCAAAAATTCTCATTGTCTCCATTCTGGCCAAAGCCTTATTTGCCAAGTCCAAATCTCCCACCGTATTGGCTATCATATACACATTTGCATATATTGCTGTAGATTCAAAGCCATAACCCTTTGCAACCGTTCCATCCGGATTATATCTGGCAAAGATACCATCCCCATCCATAGCCTTTTTCAGCCACTGAATGGTTTGCGGCTTGATTTGTCCTATCTTTGACAGATGAAGAAGGGTCACCAGCCCTTCAGCCATATTTATTTCCTCACTTTTATAAACTTTCCTTGAATAGTCGTATTCCGAGTGGTACATGGGAAAGCCCTCACCCAAAAAGCCATCATTCACCACAGTCAGGCTGTTGTTATATACAGGTTCCCACCTGGAGTTAACCGCTTTGAGCTTTTCAAGTGCCTCAAAATCTGCAAAGCACAGTTTTAAGCTGCCTGACTTCTTTTTGTATTTAAAGTCATATTGATTTACGAGATTTTTGTCTTTAACATTATACCTGTAGAGTGCCTCCTCATGCTTTTTGAGAAAGTCCGCATAACCTCCCCATATTCCGTCAGCAGCATATACTGCTCTAAAAATCCTCAGGTCATCTATTGCCGAGTTCACTCTTGCCGGCCCATTCTCCGAAACAAGCCAGGAAACCAACGAATCCTTTTTCATATTCTTTATTACATAGCTGTAGCTCTTTTCAAAAAGGCCTTTATTCATGGTTTTTACAGCATACTCCATTACCAGCCCCTGTGATTCGCTTAAGACGTCAGTATGTTTCAAAGCTGAGTCCTTTTCAGAAAGATAATTTGTTCTTACCCCGCCCTCCTGATTCGTCAATTCCTTCTCTATAAAACTCAAGGTACCTGTGGCAGCCCCATTTACGGCATAATCCAGCATGGACCTGAAACGCTCCGCATTCATGTCCTTCCCCGCATACCATGCCTTGAGACGTCCACTCCCATCCAATACCAGAGTTGTAGGAATAACCTTAAGTCCCAGCAAATTATATACCACCATATCCTGGTCAAAAACGCTTTCAAAAGGTATTTGATTCTTTTTAAGGTAATCAAGGGCCTGTGCCTTGGTTTCCTTTTTATTGTCAAGCTTGTTTACAAGAAGGAATTCCACATCGGGATACTCCTTCAAAATCTGCTGTATATCACCAGCCTGCTCCAGCTCCCTGTTGCAATGGGGACACCAGCTGGCCCAGAAATTCAATACTACTGTTTTCCCTTTATATTTGGACAAAGCAACCTCTTCTCCGCTCTCTCCTGTAAAAGCAAGTGAAGATAAATCCTGATTCAGGGTACATTTGTCAGGAAGCGAATCCATTTTTCCCACCAGCTGGGTATTTACAGCCGCAGAATTCTGACCTGTCCCTGCAGCGGGTTCGGGAATGTCCCCCTGGCTTTTTCTTTCAGAAAGCAGCCAGGCTGTAATCAAACATATGGAAACCACCAGCATAACAATCAATAAGATCTTTATAACTCCTTCTAACCGCTGTAAAGGATTCATGGTAATATCCTTTCTGTGTTTAAAGACAACTATTCTTTGCTTCCGTTTCCAGCTTCTCTTCATCCCGGTTCAGGTAAGCCTCGGTCACCGTTACAGTAACATGACCCTGCCTTATGGCATCCAGCAGGTCAAATTTGTTATCATTTTGATCTGCTTCTTTTTCTACAATCTCTTCACCCCAAGGCTTTTGCTCCGCAATAGCTGCAGCATTTCCAAGAGACTGCTCCTCTGATTTGAAATCAGGGGCAAACATGGCAATGCGTTCAGCTGCCGCCTCCCTTTTTGCAGCTGCGTGATGACTGAATATTCCAACTACCCCCGCAGAAGCCAGGATGGCAAATACCGGCAATATATTGTAATGGTATCTGCTCTGACTTTCAAGGATCATATGCAGTATGGCGACACCTATAAAATAAAGCACAAGCACATGCTCCGTCCCCACCTTCTTTTTGAACCAGAGAAAGATTCCCGCAAGCAGGGACAGGTATACGAAAACGGTATAATATATATTGTTCCAAACCGTTACATTATTTATAAATTCATTTTTTGCCGGGTCGTCTTGCTGAAAAAACGTAGGATTCCAAAAATAATCATCGTCCTCCCAAAGCAGGGCATATTTTTGAAAAATAAGATTTGCAATTCCCGCAGGATTTTGCTCCAACCTTTTAAAAGCCTCTGTCCGGCATGCCACATGAGTCTCCTCCGCAGAGCGGGTTTCTGCAAACTTGTCTATGAGAAAGTTTGAATCCTTTTCATTCCAGCTTCCCTTTGCATCAATATTAAGCCCTACCATGAGATTATAGCCAAAGGATGCAGTCGTACCAGGGAGTTCCCTGTCGATTGCCTTGGCTGTAGCTGTAGTTATCAGCATGGAACAGGCCATATAGCCTGCCAGTATTACCAGAAGCCTTATCCAGCCTCTGGACATACAGCTTTTTATGAGCCCCGCTTCATCACTTTCCGACAGACGGGCCTTATAGGTGACAGAGCATATTATAATGGCAATCAACAGAATAATTGACACCGGACGTACTCCCCCTGCTATGGCCAGCAAAATGCCCAATGCAATACTAAGCACCAATATTTTCCACGCCTTTTCAACAACCGAAGCCTTGAACAACACAGCCGTCATCCATATGCAGCCAAGGGACAGGCACATGAAGACCGGTTCTGAAGCTATTTGATTTATATAAAGTATCTGTGAAGGCCAAAAAGCGGCTATGGCAGCAGCCAAAATCCCTCCGGCCTTCCCCGCCAGAAGCCGGGCTGTCCTGTGCACAAAAAAAATACTTATCAGGCTGACCGTCAGATTAAAATACAAGGCTATGGAAACCGATACCCCGAATACTCTGAATACCAGAGAAAGAATATATGGAAAGCCTATGACATGTGGAAACTGAGAAATGTAATCACAATAACCGGCTCCATCACTTGCAAGCTTTCCTTTAGACAGTAACTCAGCTATATTGTAAAAGGTCAGGTAATCCGACTCGGGTTTAACCGGCAGGTTGGACATGACCCAAAGCCGCAAAAAGGCTGCAGCAGCTATTATTGAAATCAATGCAAACGCTTCAAGATATAAGGCAGCTCTCCGGCTTGCGGGCTTAATCCTCCACAGGCTGAAGCGCGAAGCTATGGCGGCTGAAGTACTTAATACCAGCCACAAGCCTCCCATGGCCGCAAGCAGGCCTCCATACCATATAAACGGATATTTTGCATTGACTCCAATATTCAAGGTGGCACTGAACAAACTGTAACTCAGACATATAACGAAAATAGTCAAATATATGTATGTAAACCAGTTTTTACGTGTCTCCATATACCTTCCCTCAACTCATTTCAACATGAATAATAAATCAAGTTACATTAAGCGTTATTCTATCATAACCAGCTAAAAATGAATAGATTATTAATATGACATTTTTTTCATTATTCTGCCAGCTGAGTATTTGCAGACGAAGAATTCTGACCTGCCCTTTTCATCGGGTCCCAACTATTCTTTCTTATCAGGCTCCTTTTCCTTTTCATCCCTGCTCAGGTAAGCCTCAGTCACCGTTACAGTAACATGCCCCTCCTTTATGGCCTCCAGCAGGTCAAATTTATTGTCAATAGGACCTGTATTTTTTTCCATAAGCTCTCCCGCTGAAGGCTTTTGCTCTGCAATTGCCGCTGCCTTCTCAAGGGACTGCTCTTCTGATTTGAAATCAGCAGCAGACGTTGCAATACTGTCAGTTGCAGTCCTTCTTGCGGCTGCATGGTGTCTGAATATTTCCACTGCCCCTGCAGAAGCCAGAAGGGCAAATACAGGCAATATATTGTAATGGTATCTGCTCTGGCTTTCAAGGAACATATGCAGTATGGCTATGCCTATAAAATAAAGTACAAGCACATGCTCCGTCCCCACTTTCCTTCCGAACCAGAGATATATGCCTGCAAGCAAGGACAGGTATACACATATCATATAATATATATTGTTCCAGATGGTCATATTATTCATAAATTCATTTCTTTCAGGGGTCAGGTTATCTTGCTGCTTCAGGAACAGCAGGTTCCAATAGGAACCATAATCATCGTTTTCCCACAGAAGGGTATATTTCTGAAAAACAAGATTAGCAATTCCAACCGGATGCTTTTCCAGCCTGCTTAAGGCCACAGTCCGGCAAGCAATGTGAGCCTCCTGGGCCGAGCCAGTTTCGGCAAACCTCTTGCTGAGAAAGCTGGAGTCCGCTTCATTCCAACCGCCCTTGGATTCAATATTAAGACCTACCATGAGATTATAGCCAAAGGATGCAGTCGTACCCGGGAGCTCCCTGTCGATTGCCTTGGCCGTAGCTGCACTTATTAGCAGGGAACAGGCCATATAGCCTGCCAGTATAACCAGAGCCCTGATCCAGCCTCTGGACATACAGCTTTTTATGAGCCCGGCTTCGTCGCTTCCCGAAAGACGGGCCTTATAGGTCACGGAGCATATTATGATGGCAATAAGCAGGATAATTGCCACGGGCCGTACCCCCCCTGCTATTGCCAGCAGGATACCTAAGGCTGTATTCAAAACAAGAATTTTCCACGCCTTTTCGCCCGCAGGAGCTTTAAACAGCCTTGCAGCAATCCATATGCAAATAAGTGTCAAGCACATGAAAACCGGTTCTGAAGCCATTTGGTTTATATAAATTATCTGTGAAGGCCAAAAGGCAACTAAGGCAGCTGCCAGAATTCCTCCCACCCTCCCGGCCAGAAGCCTGGCTGTCCTGTGCACGAAAAAAATACTCAGCAGGCTGACCGCCAGATTAAAATACAAGCCTGTTGAAACTGATGCGCCAAATACTCTGAAAACCAGAGAAAGAATATATGGAAAGCCCATGACATGGGGAAACTGGGAAATATAATCGCAATAACCGGCTCCGTCGCTTATAAGCTTTCCCTGGGTCAGTAATTCAGCAACCTTGTAGTAGGTCTGGAAATCCGACTGGGGCTGCATTGGCAGGTTGGAAATGATCCAAAACCGTAATAAGGCAGCGGCAATGATTATTGAAAGCATTACAAAAGCCTCAAGAAAAACCGCAGCCTTTCTGCCTCCCGGCTTTATCCCGTACAGGCTGAAGTGAGCTGCTATGGCTGCTGAGGTGTTTAGTAACAGCCACAAGCCTCCCATCAGCATAAGCATACCTCCATACCATATAAACGGATATTTTGCATTGACTCCAATATTCAAGATAGCGCTGAATAAGCTGTAGCTCAGACATATACCGAAGATAGTCAAATATATGTATGTAAACCAGTTCTTACATGTTTCCATATACCTTCCCCTTACTCATTTCAACAGGAATAATAATCAAGTTACATTCTGCGTTATCCTATCATAACCAAAAGTGAACAGATTATTCATATGACCTTTTTTCATTCAAGACAAAATAATGGGGCTGTCGCACTAAGTAATTAGTGTGCAGCCCTTTTAACTCATAAAAATAAATCCCAAACTCCGAAAAGTAAGGGATTTATGGTAAAATTAATGTATGACCAAACACATTAACTTACATAAAAA
>JAEXFI010000016.1 GCA_023400235.1 Bacillota bacterium | reverse complement strand
TTTAAGCAGCACCCGAGGCCTGGATGGCCGAGTTGCTGCGACGGCTAAAAAGGCATGACGAAAGGTATTACAATTTCGCAAAAGCGTTATATACAAGCATTTATTTAAAGCTTGTCCGGGAGTGAATCGCATTCTCTTTTTGTTATCACATTCTCAATTAGCACAACAGGTTAATTTAATATGCATAAAAGGCTTACTCCTTAGAATACAGTCTTATTCAAATGCTTGAAAAGTGAGAAACTACGAATTTTAACATGTTTTTAACAGTTGCGGGAAACATAAAAAAGTCCCACCGGGGAAATATTCCTTGGCTGACAGGCCGGTAAATATTTCCCGGGAAGGACTTTAAATATTTATGTCAGATAATCAGGAGCTTCTTCTGGACTGAAGCTTTAGTCTGAGGAAACGTCTTCTGCGTCTGAGCTCCGAGGGGAAAATAAAAACATCATTTCTTATGAGCTCCAGTGATGCCCCCACAATCTTTTTGGCGGCATCATGGTCAAAATATTCGCGTTGGGCCTTTTTAACCTCGTTGAGTTCTTTTGCATCATCCTTAAGTAAGTCCGAAACAACAGAAGACAGATGAGATAAATTATCGCAGTATATGCCAAGCTTGTTATGAACGGCAAAATCCGGGTTTTCCTGCTCCTGCCCCGGAAGGGCCCCGGTTATGATCAGGGGCACATTACAGGCGATAGCTTCCATCATTACGTTGGGGCTGCCTCTTGTAAATGCTATATCCGAGCTCAGCATATAGTCCTGAATATTGGTTACATAGCCGTAAACTTCGGCTCTGCCGGGATACTGCTGCGAGAGGTACTTTTCCAGCTTTTCCTTCATGGAGGCATTTCTTCCGGCAATAATCCTTACATTGCAGTTGAAATTGTCCAAAAGTATTTTTGAGACTGCACTCATATCTCCTGAACCTTCTCCACCGCTCATGATTAAGCACTCCAACGGTCTGTCCAGCCTGTAGTCGGGCTTATGAAAGCCCTGTGCAATATGCTGGGTAAACCTCGAACGCACCGGGAAGCCTGCCACCTTTATGGAAGCCTCGGGAACGCCAAAACCCATGCACCTCTCTTTGGCCTCTGCTGTTGGGCAGATTATGCAGTCTGCACGTTTGTCGGCCCACAGTGGGGAAATACTGACAAGGTCGGCTACAAATATGGCAAAGGGTATGTTCAGTTTATACTCCTTAAGTATATTCAGTACTGGTGTATTAAACACCGGATGGACTGATAAAATAAGGTCGGGCTTAAGTTTTCTGAGCATTTTAATAAAATTCTCCCGTATTGTAAGCTCTGTAAACTCGTGAATAAAGGAGGGATTCCTTTTGGATATCTTCCAGGCGAATTTCCAGAGCTCTTTTGCATTTCTGGTAACCAGACCATAAGATTTGCCTACCTTGACCCACATGTTGCCCCCAAGGTCAAAGCCATCTATTACATTTATATTTACGTCTTCATACTGGTTAAACTGCTCCACCAATGCTTCACTTATACTCTTATGTCCATGCCCTGTGTATTCTGACGAAATTATTACTATATTTCTCATGCTTGTTCCTTAGCCTCCAAAGGTTAACTGTTTTTAGGTATAACTGCCTGAAACTGCCTTTTAAAAATCTATTTACAAACTGAATTAACATAAAACAATCCATCTCATTTACTTGAAAAATACCCTTCCTAAATAATATATTATACACCTTTTAAGTTAAAAGATAGGTACCAAATGTAAAATATATCAACATTTCTGAATTATTATTCTGACTATTTTACGAATATTCCGAATAAATGTTTGATTAATTTCTATATATTTAATAAGAAATTTAGGCGTTATAAACCAATTGCTACACACATATATTATAACGCTTATGTTTTTCACAGTATTTAAATTATAAATATAAACAGAAAACTACTGATTATATTGGAAAGCTGGGGATGTGAGGCTGTTGAAAAGAACTTTAAGATTAACAACCGTTATATTAATTATTTTTGCATGTTTTTTAAGCACAACAAGGGTTCTGGCGGACGATTTGAATGAAGAGGGGCCCCTGAACGGTTTTACCGGAGAAAACAGTATTGAGACCACCGGCAACAAGCTGCCGAAAATTTCAGCAGGTGCGGCAATTGTATTGGATATTGAAAGCGGAAGAATCCTATATGAAAAAAATGCCTATACCCGGCATTCCATTGCCAGCACCACAAAAATTATGACGGCCATAGTCGCTCTGGAAAACGGCAATGACGACGATGATGTTCTTATCAGCAAACGGGCTGCGGCAATAGGTGGCTCAACAGTAAACCTGAAGGCAGGGAAGACCTATAAGTTTAAAGACCTGATGTATGCAATGATGCTCCGGTCCGGAAATGATGCTGCAATTGCAATAGCGGAGCATATAGGAGGTTCGGTAGAGCTTTTTGCTGAGATGATGAACAGGAAAGCCGCTGAAATAGGTGCCACAAACACCAACTTTGTCACACCCCACGGGCTGGATGATCCCCAGCATTACTCAACTCCTTACGATTTGGCACTTATCACTCAATATGCGCTGAAGAACGAAAAGTTCAGAAACATAGTAGGAACAAAAAATTCTGTTTTTGCAGGAAATAATATAACTAATACCAATGAGATGCTGGGATTGTATCCCGGTGCGGACGGTGTCAAGACAGGATATACCGGGCAGGCGGGAAGATGCCTTGTAACCTCGGTTACAAAGAATAACTGGAGAATAATATCTGTAGTCCTGGGCTGTGCTACCAGAACCGTAAGGGCGCAGAACAGCAAAACCCTTCTGGATTATGCCTATGACAGCTATTCAAATTATGAGCTGCTGAAAAAAGGGATGCCGGTACAGGAAATCAATATACATAAAGGCAGAGCAAAAAAAATAACACTGTATCCTGATGCAGACATTACTCTGCCGCTGAAACAGGAGGAAGCAGACAAGATAAAGGCGGTTTACAACGTTCCCGATGCCATAGAGGCGCCGGTGCAAATGGATTCAAATATTGGTACTGTGGATTTTATACTGGACGGGAAGATTTTGGCCACTACACAGCTAAAAAGCTCCCAGAGCATTGAAAGAAAGGATTTTTACTTCTATTTCGACGCTATCTTCAAAACCTGGGCCAGACTTGTACATAACGCATAATGATGGCATAATAATAGGATAGTCAACTGAACTGAAATGAGGCACAATATGAAAACCTTGTTAATAGGTATAAATTCAAAATACATTCACACCTGCCTTGCAGTCTGGTATTTAAAGGCTAATCTTATAGATGCCCATGACTGCGCAGTCAGAGAGTTTACCATAAATGACAGCAAAGATTCCATATTATCTGAAATATTTCTGGAGAAGCCTGATATACTGGCTTTTTCCTGCTATATATGGAATATTGAACTGGTGGGTATGCTGACCCGTGAACTGAAAAAGCTGCTTCCAGGGTGCAAGGTGATTCTTGGGGGACCGGAGGTCTCCTATAATGCCCGGGAGGTTTTAGAGTCAAACATATACGCGGATTTCGTACTATGCGGTGAGGGTGAGGAAATATTCCCAGTGGTTGTCCAGTCACTCCAAAACGGAAGTGATGAGTACAAAAACCTCAATGGAATAGCCTTCCGGGAAGAGGGAGGCGAGATTCATTTCAGACCTGGCTTTAATCTTGTCACGGATTTGGACAGGCTCAGATCTCCTTATGCTGAGGCATTATTGGCAGCGGCACAAAACCGTATAGTGTATTTCGAGTCCTCCAGAGGCTGTCCCTTCTCCTGCTCCTACTGTATATCCTCAACCTTTAATGGAGTGAGACATTTTTCTCTGGAGAGAGTCAGAACGGAACTTGAAAGTCTGCTGGAGCACAAGCCCAAGCTTATTAAATTTGTAGACAGGACCTTTAACTGCAACCGGAGCAGGGCCAAGGGAATTTTTGAGCATATAATTAATTTGGACAGTCCTGCCATTTTTCATTTTGAAGCTGCTGCGGATTTGTTTGACCAGGAGTTGCTGGATTTGCTAAGCAAGTCTCCAAAGGGTAGGATACAGCTGGAAATAGGCCTTCAAACCACGAATCCCACAACTCTTGAGGAGATATGCAGGGTTACCGATCTGGACAGGCTGAAGGAGAATGTGGGCAAAATCCTGGCAAAGGGCAACATTCATGTGCATTTGGACCTTATTGCAGGGTTGCCCTTTGAATCCATGGATTCCTTCAGAAATTCCTTCAATGAGGTCTATTCAATGAAGCCTCATCAACTGCAGCTGGGCTTTCTGAAAATGCTTAAGGGTTCGAAAATAAGGGGAGAAGCCCACCGGCACGGATACAGCTTCAGAACCTACGCACCCTATGAAGTTCTGAGCAATAACTATATTTCTTATGAAGAGATACTTGTATTAAAGGATGTAGAAGAAACCCTGGAACGATATTTTAACTCTGGCAGATTTGTAAAATCCCTGGGAATGCTTGAACGGCATTTTCATGGTGATTCATATGAAATGTACAGGCGGTTGTCTGCCTATTGCAGGAAGAACGGTTATCTCAGCCGTCCGGTGGCCTACAGGGAAAATATAGCCGTATTCTTCAAGTTTTTCGTGGAGGACTTAAAGGACAAGGTTTTTATTGAGGAGTTCCGCCAAAACATGATTTTTGACTTCCTCAGCTCCGACAGCTCCTGCTCCGTGCCTGAGATATTAAACCCTGCACCGTATCTTTTGCCATCTGAAAGAATTCATGAGCTGCTCAGAAGCAAAGAGTTTGTAAAAGAGTATCTTCCGGATTTTGCAGACCTTCCGGTTAAAAATATTATTAAGAAGATATTTTTTGTACAGCTGCATCTCATAACCGGTCCCGGTCAACTGCTGCTGTTTGATTATACCCAAAGGGACCCGGTATGTGAAAGCTTCAAAAGTGTTGTAATATGAAATACGTCGAGAAGAAGCATATGTGACCGGCCTGGCCTGGTTTTCCTTGGGAAACCGGGTTTTTTCGTATTCCAACAATACTGGTTGAAGCCTTCGGCTTTAGCCCGTGATTGACTTTGTTAAGCGTATAAATTCTACAGCATGAAAAGTACGTATTTGATAATATTTTTTGATTCCTCACATATATTTTACAATGAGATATTTTAACAGGAACATATTTTCAGCAACTGATTATAATGACAGTAAAAACTGTTTGTTCCTTAAAATCTACCAGGTAAAAAGGGAGGTTTCCAGATGACCACACCGGAGTTTGACTTCAAAGCAATGATTCAAAAGGATAGGGATGATAGGGTTAAAAGAAACTTTGAAAGCACATTTCTTGAGTATCTTCAGTTGGTAAAATCAAATCCAGAGGTGGCTGTTCTTGCTCATCAAAGATTATATGACCTTATAGTAAAAAAGGGGGCTGAAATTGTCAGAACCGATGAAAATCCACGGTTGCGCAGGATTTACGGCAATGACATTATTAAAAAATATGCTTTTTTCGAGGAGGATTTTTTCGGTATTGACAAGACTATCATGAAGATAGTCAGGTATTTCCACTCGGCAGCTATGGCAGGAGAAGAGGCAAGGCAGGTCTTGTACCTGGTGGGGCCTGTTGGCGCAGGGAAATCCTCGCTGATGGAGTCTTTGAAAAAAGCACTGGAGGTGGCTTCGCCCATTTATGCCCTGAAGGGCTGCCCCATGAGAGAAGAGCCCCTGCACCTTGTTCCCAAGCATTTGAGAAAGGAGTTTGAGGAAACACTGCATGTTAAAATCGAAGGGGATTTATGCCCTGTTTGCAGATACCGGCTTAAAAATGAATTTAACGGAGAGTATGAACGCTTCCCCGTTGAATCGGTGGGCTTTTCCATCCGTTCCAGAAAGGGTATAGGAGTTGTGCCCCCGGTGGATCCAAACAATCAGGATTCCTCCATATTAACCGGCAGCGTTGACATATCAAAAATCGACCTCTATCCTGAGGATGATCCAAGGGTGCTTTCCCTTAACGGTGCATTTAATGTAGGCAACCGTGGGATTGTGGAGTTTATTGAGGTTTTCAAAAATGAGACCGAGTACCTGCACACCATGATAACGGCAACCCAGGAAAAGTCCATTCCCGCTCCTGGCAAAGGTGCCATGATTTACTTTGACGGAGTTATACTGGCACATTCAAATGAGGCTGAATGGAACAAGTTCAAGTCTGACCATACAAACGAAGCCATACTGGACAGAATAGTGAGAATAGAGGTTCCTTATTGTATGGAACTTAATGAAGAAATAAGAATTTACGAAAAAATGCTGTCAAAAAGCAAATTCAGCGCACATATAGCTCCTCATACAATAGAAATTGCATCCATGTTTGCCATCCTTACCAGATTGAGCCCTTCAAACAAGGTTGACCCTATGACAAAGCTTAAAATTTATAATGGCGAGGAAATACTTGAAAAGGGGATGACCAGGAAAATAGATATCTTCGAGCTGCGGGAAGAAGCCCCCAGGGAAGGTATGACCGGAATTTCCACAAGATTTATAATGAAATCCCTGGATACGGCCCTGTCCGAATCTGAAAATAATTGCATAAATCCCATAGCAGTGATGGAATCCTTGATTAAATCCGTGAAGGAGCTTGGAATCGGAGATGATGAAAAGGAGAGATACCTGCGCCTTATTTACGACAATGTCAAAAAGGAATATAACAAGATTCTTGAAAAAGAGGTGACAAAAGCATTTATACACGGCTACAGAGAGCAGGCCGAGAGCTTGTTCAACAATTATCTGGACCATGCGGAAGCGTTTGTCAACAAGACCAAGATAAAAGATAAGAACACAGGAGAGGAACTTGAGCCTGATGAAAAATTTATGAGGTCAATCGAGGAACAGATAGGAATATCCGATACGGCGGTCAAGGGCTTCCGCTCGGATGTGACGGCATATATGTTTTTTGTGATGAGAAACGGCGGAAGTCTGGATTATACAAGCTATGAGCCCCTGAAGGACGCCATTGAAAAGAAGCTCACCACCTCCGTCCGGGATCTGAGCAGGATAATTACCCAGGCGAAGGTAAGAGACAAGGAACAGACCCAAAAATATAATACCATGGTCGAAGAAATGAAAAGAAACGGTTACTGCGACCATTGCTGCAATGTAATACTCAAGTATGCTGCAAATAATCTGTGGAAGGATTAAGCTGCAAGGCCTGCAGTCTCAGGCTGTTAGTATACGAAATAATATGGAGGCTAAAGCGTTATGGCTATATTCAGAGAAAACAGCAGCGGCGGCAGGGACAGATCGGCTGAGGACCGCCGCAGGCACAGAGAACTGGTTGAAGAATCCATAAAGAAAAATCTCGGAAATATAATCGCTGAAGAGAGCATCATTGGCAAAAGCAAGGATAAAAAAATAAAAATTCCCATCAGAGGTATAAAGGAATTTCAATTTATTTATGGAAAAAACAAGCCCGGTGTGGGCTCAGGAGACGGAACCGAGAAAAGAGGGGATAAGTTTTCCGGTGAGTCCCAGAGCGGTAATGGAAAGGGAAAGGCCGGAAACCAGGAGGGTGAAGAAATTTATGAAACTGAAATCACCATCGAAGAGGTAATAAAATACCTCTTTGATGATTTAAATCTTCCTGACATAGATAAAAAGCAACTGTCCCAGCTCGAAGAAAAAAGCTACAGGAAACTGGGCTATCAGCACAAGGGAATTCCTCCAAGATTGGCCAAGAAAAGGTCGGTTGTGGAAAAAATCAAGAGAAAGCAGGCAACCAAAAGAGCTTACAGCGAAGTTGAGCAGGGTACGGCTGACAGTGAGGCCGGCGTTGACGGACAACGAGACCACCAGCTTGATAAAAGCAGTGAACATAATTTCGAAATATCGGATGTTACAGTCCGTAGGGAAAGGTTTCCCTTTATTGAAGACGATTTGAGGTATTACAGGATAAAGGAGCAAAACAAGAAGGACTATAATGCAGTTGTTTTATGCATCATGGACGTATCGGGCTCCATGGACCAGACCAAGAAGTACCTTGCCAGAAGCTTTTACTTTCTCCTGTATCAGTTTTTGCAGTTAAAGTACACAAATGTGGAGGTAGTGTTTATTGCTCATACCACCACTGCCAAGGAGGTCAATGAAAAGGAGTTCTTTCACAGGGGAGAGTCAGGGGGAACCTACATCAGCAGCGGCTATGAGAAGGCACTGGAAATAATCGCGGAAAGGTATAGTCCCGCCAATTGGAATATTTATGCTTTTCATTGCAGCGACGGGGATAATTGGTCAGAGGATAATAAAAAGGCAGTGGACAGTGCCAGGAGATTGTGCGAGGTATGCAATCTTTTCGGCTATGGTGAAATTGTGCCGGGCTATTACAGCATGGGGAGCACAATCAAATCCGAGCTTCAGAGCAGGATAGACAGCAGGAATTTTGCAGCCATAACCATTAATAAAAAGGATGATGTTTTGCCTGCCCTGAAAAGGCTGCTGGAGAAAGGTGAAAATACAACAGATCAAGTACAGGGTCAAGGCTAAGGCTTTCAGCCATGGTAATTGACTTATCAGTTCTTATAAAAAGCGGAGGGTCTTATGACAGATTTTAGTATTGCAGATCTGGAGTACTGGAATGAGAGGATTGAACATAGAGCTAAGGAATATGGTCTTGACTACTACACCCAGGAATTTGAAATAATAAATTATGAGGATATGATTGGCTATGAATCCTATGTAGGTATGCCGTCACACTATCCTCACTGGAGCTACGGCAAATCCTATGAACGCATAAAGACACTGCACAAGTATAACCTGACAGGCCTGCCCTACGAAATGGTGATTAACTCAAACCCGTGTCTGGCCTATCTAATGAAAGACAATTCACTTCTGCTGCAGGTCCTTACAATTGCTCATGTATATGCCCACAATGATTTTTTTAAGAACAACAGGCTTTTCAAGCTGGGAACCAAGGCGGAATATACGGTGGAGATGTTTAAAAACCATGCCAACCGAATCAGGGAATATATATCAGACCCAAGTATAGGTTATTCCAGGGTTGAAAGGATTCTGAACGCGGCCCACGCTGTTAAGCTTCAGACCGAGAGGGTGGTGGAATTCCAGAACAGGAGCGAAAAACCTGAAAAGAGAGGTTCTGCCCTGACGGAAAGCAACAGGGATTTTCCACATCTGGACAGATATTCCAAGAGAATTGACCAGGATGACAATAAAAACAGCCTGCAGGAGGTGAAAATCCCTTCCGAACCCCAGGAGGACATACTCAAGTTCATTATAGAATATGGGAGGCTGCAGGACTGGGAGAAGGACATTATTGCAATAGTCAGGGAGGAAGCAAGCTATTTCATACCTCAGATAGAAACGAAAATTATGAACGAGGGCTGGGCCAGCTTCTGGCACTACAATATTTTAAACAGTCTGGAACTGCCTCAAAGCATGCATGTGGAATTCTTAAGAAGGCACAACGAGGTCATACGCCCCTTGAAATCCAGTATAAATCCATATTATATAGGGTTTAAGATTTTTGAGAGTATAAGTGAAAAACACGGCTTTGACAAAATCTTTGAAATAAGGGAGACTGAACGGGATCAATCCTTTATCAGAAGGTATCTGACCGAGGAATTGTGCAATGAGATGAATCTGTTCGAGTATGTATCCGCAGGAAATGACTATATGATTTCAGAAGTGTCGGATGAGGATGGCTGGAGGATTGTAAGGGATACTCTGTGCAATACTGTGGGTATCGGCAGTATACCTACAATACGCATTGAAGAGTGGAACCAGAAGGAGAATACACTTGTGCTTTCACACGAATATGACGGGCGTGAGCTTGAACTGAGCTATGCATATGAGACCTTGAAGCATGTGGTGGACCTGTGGAATGGCAAGCTGCTTCTTATCACCCAGCTTGAGGGCAAGAAAAAGAACATTTCCTGCGATGAACAAAAGAGGATTTCACTATACGGCTAAATTTTGTTAGCACTCTTAGTAAATGAGTGCTAAAAAGTACTTGAAAGTTTGATGCATTAGAGTTATATTATTAATGTCAAATATTTTCAATTGGAGGTTATATATGATACACGAAAGCGGAAGTATTTCCATAAATACCGAGAACATTTTTCCTATTATAAAAAAATGGCTGTATTCTGAAAAGGATATATTTATCAGAGAGCTGGTGTCAAATGCCAGTGATGCCATAAGCAAGCTTAAGAAGCTGGATGCCATGGGGGAAGCTGAACTGCCCGAGGATAACAAGTACGGGATAAAAGTTCTTGTGGACAAGAATGAAAAGACCATAAAGGTTATAGATAATGGCCTGGGTATGACTGAGGAGGAAGTAAAAAAGTACATTAATCAGATTGCTTTTTCAGGAGCAGTGGATTTTCTTGAGAAATATAAGGACAAGTCTGATGACGGACAGATTATCGGACATTTCGGATTGGGCTTTTATTCTGCCTTCATGGTCTCGGAAAGGGTGCAGATTGACACCTTGTCCTACCAGCCCGGAGCAACTGCTGTAAAGTGGATCAGCCAGGGGGGGACGGAGTTTGAAATGACTGAATCCGACCGAAGCGAAAGGGGTACAACTATTACCCTGTTCCTTTCTGAGGATGGGCTGGAGTTTACCGACGAGTACAAAATGAGATCCACCCTTGAAAAATATTTTTCCTTCCTGCCTTATGAACTGTACCTGGAGGATTCTGCAAAAGTGCCTGAAAAGACAGAAGCAGCGGCACAAGAAAAGGCGGAGGGCGCTGAGGATAATACCGAGGAAGCCAAGACAGAGCCTAAAAAGCCTGAGCCTTTAAATGACACACAGCCGCTGTGGCTTAAAAACCCCAAAGACTGTACCGAGGAGGAATACAAGCAGTTCTACACAAAGGTATTCCATGATTTTAACGAGCCCTTGTTCTGGATACACCTGAACATGGATTATCCCTTTAATCTCAAGGGAATATTGTACTTTCCAAAATTAAAGCATGAATTTGAAACCATGGAAGGCCAGATCAAGCTTTATTACAATCAGGTATTCGTTGCAGATAACATAAAGGAGGTAATTCCAGAATTCCTGCTGTTGCTCAAGGGCGTGCTTGACTGTCCGGATCTTCCGCTGAACGTTTCCAGAAGCTTCCTGCAGAACGACGGCTACGTAACCAAGATATCTTCCCATATTACCAAGAAGGTTGCCGACAAGCTCACATCTCTTTATGAGAATGAACGTGACAATTACACCAAATATTGGGATGACATTAATCCTTTCGTAAAATACGGCTGTATCAGAGAAGAAAAATTTTATGACAGGGTAAAGGATATACTGATTTTCAAATCAACAAAGGGCGGGTACACCACCCTGAAGGATTACCTTGAAAGCAACAAGGAAAAGCATGAGAACAAGGTGTTTTATGTTTCCAATGAAAAGCAGCAGGCCCAATATATCAGATTGTTCAATGAAAACGGCATGGAGGCGGTAATACTCTCCACAATGATTGACAACCACTTTATGCAGATGCTTGAGGGCAAGCTGTCCGGGGTTCACTTCAATAGAATTGATGCGGACATCTCAGACACCATGAAAAACGGGGAGACTGGAATTGCTGAGGAGGATGCGGGCTATCTGGAAAAACTGTTTAAGGCTGCGGTTAATGATGATAAGCTTAAAATACAGGTGGAGTCCTTAAAGAACGAATCTGTGCCCGCCATGATACTTCTTTCAGAACAGTCCAGAAGAATGCAGGAAATGAGTGCAATGTTCGGAGGAATGGACATGAGCCATATGTTCCCAAAGGAGCAGACGCTGGTTTTGAACTCCTCAAACAAGCTAGTGAAGTCTCTGACCGACATGAAGGCTGATGAGTCAAAGAAGGATGAAATCAAGCTTATCAGTGAACATATATACGATCTGGCAATGATGAGCCATCAGCCGCTGGAACCTGATGCAATGGCCAAATTCATAGAAAGAAGCAATGAGATATTAATGAAGCTGGTATAAGTGAGTGTTTCAAAATGAAATAGCTTTCATTTTGAAACATTCACTATAGAAAAACTGCTTGTGGGCCAAACACTAAGGCCCATATTTTGCATACATTTTTCTAGAAATGGATGCAAAACCGCACTTTTCCCTTCAACTTTGTATGCTCTCGCGTTTTGCAACAGCGTCTTAATAAGCTGTTTACAGAAAGTTCATGAATTATATAAGGTTTGTTAATAAAATTATTTTATTATTAATTCATAAACTTTTCATAATGTTTCTCCTAAAAATCCTTTTCCACGGCCCTGTAGAATATACAGGGCCTTATTTATGGTGCGCCCAGCATGGGCGCAATCTAATGGGACATAAAAAGCTGTAACATTTACCGCGGATTTTTCATTTAATATTATAGCTGAAAATTTATATGGAGCGGGACTTATGTTTTTAAACAGCTATATTGGAGAGAGTGTATTCCTTAGCTTAAGAAAAATAGCCGAGCAGAATGCGGTTTTAAATTATTTTTATGACATTGATAAAATTATTTATGCGAAACTGATAGATGTTGATGAGATAGGCATATGGCTTGAAGGTGCAGGAACCATGACCAGGCTGCTGGACGACAACGGCAAGGAAATTCCAAAGGAACAGCAGGTTTCAGAGAAAAGTTCAGCCAGCATTCTTGTCAGGTGGGAATACATTGATGACATTTATGTTTTAAATCCCGGTGAAAAGAAGCAAAAACTCATGGGCTTCAGATTCGAGCCTACTAAAAACTAGTACTCTGCAGCATACGCTATAGATGTCACAAATCACTGGAATACCAAGTGGATTAAGTATCCCAGGGCAGAAGCTGAATTTTTTCCGGGTATAAGTTCAAAGGGAATGCCGCAGCTACTTGCATAAAGTAGAAAGCGTCATTCCCTTTGCCGGGTTGTATAATAAATTTGACTAACTGGCATTCAGAAGCTTAATTTTTATCATTGTCAGTCTGCCTGATTTCAACACGTCTGATTTTTCCGCTGATGGTCTTCGGCAATTCATCTACAAATTCAATTATTCTTGGATATTTGTAGGGAGCGGTAACTCTTTTTACATGGTCCTGCAGTTCCTTTACAAGCTCCTCGCCGGGAGTGTAATTCTTGGTAAGAACCACCGTGGCCTTTACAATCTGTCCTCTGACTTCATCGGGAACGGCGGTAATAGCACATTCCATAACAGCAGGATGTTCAATCAGAGCGCTTTCAACTTCAAAGGGACCGATTCTGTAGCCGGAGCTCTTTATAACATCGTCGGCCCTGCCTACGAACCAGTAGTAGCCGTCCTCATCACGCCAGGCCACGTCACCGGTGAAATATATGTCATCATGCCAGACCCTGTGTGTAAGCGCCGCATCTCTGTAATACCCGCCAAACATACCCGCAGGCTTTTTACTGCCGGTTCTGACCACTATCTGCCCTTCTTCACCATCCTGCACGGAATTGCCCTCATCATCCAGAAGATCAATATCATAACCTGGGGATGGCTTGCCCATTGAGCCGGGTTTTGGTTCCATCCAGGGATAAGTTGCCAGAGTTACCGTCAGTTCTGTCTGACCAAAGCCCTCCATCAGCTTTATGCCTGTGGCCTTGTAAAACTGGTTGTAAACCTCGGGATTCAAAGGTTCCCCTGCAACTGCACAATATTTGAGACAGCTTAAATCAAACTTTGTAAGGTCCTCTTTAATAAAAAATCTGTACATGGTAGGCGGTGCACAGAAGGAGGTGACCTTGTGCTTTGAAATGACCTGCAGCAGTTCTTTGGGAACAAATTTGTTGTAATCGTATACAAATACTGCACTGCCGGCCAGCCACTGCCCGTAAATCTTTCCCCAGACGGCTTTGGCCCAGCCGGTGTCCGCTACGGTCAAATGCAGACCTCCGTCAGTCACATTTTGCCAGTATCTGGCTGTAAGAATATGGCCCAAAGGATAAACATAGTCATGCTGCACCATTTTTGGCATTCCAGTGGTGCCCGAGGTAAAATACAGCAAGGAGATATCTTCGTTTTGCGACGCCTGATCTCCGGAGGGCTTTTCAAAAACATTTGAGGACCTGTCCACCTCGCTGGAAAAATCCAGCCAGCCAGCCTTGCTGTCTCCCACCAGAGCCTTGTACTTGATACTTGGAGATTTGCTCAGGGCATCTTCAATGTGCATTACAACTTCCGGCTCGGAAACTGATACTATCATTTTTATATCCGCAGCATTTGCTCTGTATACTATATCCTTTGAGGTAAGCAGATGAGTGGCGGGTATTGTGACTGCACCCAGCTTATGGAGTGCAAGTATGCAGAACCAGAACTCATAACGTCTTTTCAGGACCAGCATTACCGGATCGCCCCGCTTGATTCCCACAGATTTGAAGAAGTTGGCAGTCTTATCGCTGTATTCCTTTAGCTGGGCAAAGGTAAAAGTGGCCTCTGCGCCTGTTTCATCACACCATACCAGTGCAATCTTGTCTGGTGCCGACTTTGCGTATTCATCCACCACATCATAGGCAAAGTTGAAGTTCTCAGGTACCCTTATTTCAAAATTCTCGTAGAAATCCTCATAGGATGAGTAGTCCACCCGAGAAAGGTATTTGTTTAACATTTTGATTTCCCCCTAGTGCTAAAGAATTATTGCCAGAAATTTTGCCTGTTTTCCGTTCAGGGCTTTCATGCCATGGTTTGCCGAGGAATCGAAATAAATGGAATCTCCCTCTTCCAGCACAAGCTCGTGGCCGTTTATTATTATTTTCAAGGTTCCTTCTATTACATAGTTGAATTCCTGGCCTTTGTGGGAATTATAGTGAACTGGATAGCTGTCGGCTTCCGGTGCCACTGTCACAATAAAAGGCTCGGCTTTTTTGCCTATGAAGTTGTTTGCAAGACTTTGATATTTGTAGTGCTCTCTTCTTTCAACATTTGCGCCCTTACCTTTTCTGACAATCTGATAGGTATGGAGTTTGGGGTTGTCACCGGTCAGAATGGCGGCAAGCTCTACATTAAACCTGTTTGCTATCTGATATAAAAAGCTGACAGGGATATCAGTGTTTCCACTTTCGTATTCAAGATAGACTGCTTCCGAAATCTGAAGTTCTGCTGCAAGATCTTTGACAGAAATAGCTGAAATATCCCTCAGTTCCTTAATTCTTGAGGCAATAAGCTTAATCTGTTCAGACATTTAATCACCTTCCTATTTAAGCGATTTATTTTCTATAAACATAGCATATTTTGACAAACAATTATATATTGTAAGCTACCTTTTTATTTAACATTTTTAATGTTTTCTGCTCTGTTGTTCTTATCTTGTACAAAATATCAAAAAGCATTAAAAGAATGAGGGAGAGGTTGAGGAAAAGCACTAAAGAGAGTATGGATATCCTATACATATTGTGTTAGTATAAGAGATAAAGTTACATACGGGGGAGTGAAGGACTATGTCTATCAGTAAGAAAATAATCATGATTGTTGTGGGGTGCATAGTAGTTGTAGGAGGCGGAATCTCAGCTCACGAGCTTCTGGATTTTCCAATCCTGCTTGTTGGAATACTGTCAGCGGTATTTGTAATAGGTGTAGGCACATGGCTGACATTCTCACTGACTATTCCGGTTAAAGTACTTCTCAAAGTGATGGAACGGACCGCAAATTTTGATTTATCCCATGACAAAACCTATGACAGAATAAAGGGCAGAAAAGATGAAATGGGACTGCTTGCAAAGAATTTATCTACCATGAGGGGTTCTTTGAGAGAAATGCTGAACCTTATGCTGGAATCCTCCCAGAACATAATGGACAATTCCCTGAAGGTTGAAAAATTATCTGAGGAATTGAGGGATAAGGCAGATGATACCCTTGAAACCACGGAACATATATCTGCTTCCATGCAGGAATCAGCTGCCACAACACATCAAATCAACTTTGATACACAGGAAATAATGCGAAATGTAAATCTAATAAATGAAAAATCAGAGGACGGCGCACATTCTGCAAATATGATAAGTGAGAAGGCCAGTGAAATAAAGGAAAATGCTGTAAAATCAGCAGAGAATGCCAGCAATGTCTATGACAATGTAAAGCAGCAGTTAAAAACCGCCATGGAGGCTGCAAAGGCAGCTTCCCAGATTGAATTGCTGGCCCAGGCCATACTTCAAATCACAGAGCAGACCAACCTGCTTTCACTTAATGCTGCTATTGAAGCCGCCAGAGCCGGCGAGGCAGGAAAGGGTTTTGCCGTTGTTGCCGACGAGATACGAAAGCTTGCGGATCAATCCTCAAAAACAGCCGGGGACATAAGAAACATAGTTAAGACTGTAAATGAATCGGTTGGAGACCTGACTGAAAGTGCAGGAGTTTTGTTGGACTTTGTGGACCAGGATGTGCTTTCGGATTA
Organism: Bacillota bacterium; assembly: GCA_023400235.1. Taxonomy (GTDB): domain Bacteria; phylum Bacillota; class Clostridia; order Acetivibrionales; family DSM-1351; genus Ruminiclostridium. Next base: position 71,367 of record JAEXFI010000016.1, on the reverse strand, counting down.
TAAGAAGCTTATGGAAACCGGTGAACAGTATTATTCCGATTCAGTGCGCTTCAGCACCATGATGAATGAATTCAACGAGTCCTCAAAGGCTATGAACCAATCTGTCTCCAATATTGTGGGAGCACTTGAACAGGTTACCTCCAGCGTAAATGAAAGTGCAAGCGGAGTGGAAACCATAACCGTAAAAACTGCAGAGGTGGTGGAGCAGTTCAGAAATGTAGAGAATACCACAAGAAGCAGTCTGACATTTTCAAACAAGCTCAAGGACCAGGTTTCAAAGTTTACGCTTTAGTTTGAAGAAAGTGTTGGCAGTTAGCTGTGAGTCCATAGGGACAATATGAATTATGGGTGTTTTAGTGAGGGCAGGCAGCACATATAGCTGTCTGCCCTTGTTGGTGCGCCCAGCTTCATATTTGCAGTTTTTCCTACACGAAAACAAATATAATCTAAAAATTCGAGCATTAATATTGAGCTTAGTGCAAGATTATTGTATAATTTTAGCAATTGAGGTTTTAATTGATATTCAACTATTGTTGCTTGCCAGGCTGGTCAGGTGATTTTTGACAGTACGACAAAAACGAGGCTCAATCTTTGGAATTAGAAGAACTGGGGGTTTTCAATATGTCCGATAGGGTACTTTTAGTTAGTGAAGACGGCTCAAAAGCGGCAGCGGTGTCAATGCCAAAGACAATACCTGAAGTCCATGGAGGACACTCAAACCAAGATATTTTGAAGCGCAAGGCAGAGCATTGGAAAAAACAATTGCTGGACCTTTCAAAGCGGAATAAAATGATAAATTACAGGGAAACCAAACGTGCTACCCTGAAAATATTGGAGCCGGAGTTTACGGAGTTGTTTAACCGTCTCGCTGTTGCCGAAGAAGAATTGACTTTTCAGCGCCCAATTGATAAGGATTCTGACCTCAGAACCTTTTCCATGCTTTCTCTCTTGGAAACATTGTCATATCCCATTCCTGTTCATGTGGGAGACATCAGGGCAGAAGGCTCGCTCCTTGAGAGGAGGATTGCTTTAAACAATCTTCGTACAAAATCCAAACTTGCCAGAGATGAACAAGGCACTAATATTCTGTATTTGTCATTTGGTTTCATTGAATGGAGAGAAAATAATTCTTCCAACGGTCAGTGGTTAAAGTCGCCTGTTCTGATGATGCCTGTCTCTTTAAAACTCGATTCCATACATGCGCCGTATACCTTGCTGCGTTATGACGATGATATCGAAGTTAACCCAACTCTGGATTATCTCTTCAACGAACGCTACGGAATTGATTTGCCTACTTTTGAACTCAATGGGGCGGATAGCATCGTACAGTATATGCAGACCATTGAGGAGCTTGCCGACCGGTATGGCTGGAAGTTGCTGCGAGAAGTGAATCTTGGACTTTTGTCCTTTCTCAAGATAAGTATGTACCATGACCTGAATAATAACTATGACCGCATGCTCAAGAGTCCTGTAATTCGGGCAATAACAGGAGATACAAGTGCCGTAAACAATATTCCGGGCGCATTGACGCAGTTGGACTTTGACAGAGTGCCCCCTGACGACTGTTATCAGGTTGTTAATTCAGACTCCAGCCAGCAGGAAACAATTTTACTTTCAAAAGCGGGGGTCAGTTTTGTTATACAAGGGCCTCCGGGTACGGGCAAAAGCCAGACCATAACCAATATTATTGCAGAAACACTGGCATACGGGAAGACTGTTCTCTTTGTCTCAGAAAAAGCGGCAGCTCTTCAGGTTGTACATAAGAGGCTTACTGAAGTTGGCCTGAATGATTTCTGTCTCGCATTACATAGCCACAAGGCAAATAAAAAAGAAATTCTTCAAAGCATAGCCGCAAATCTCAAGCTGCCTCGCAAGCGGATGAAGGATAGCGCGATGTTTGAACTGACGGAATTATTTCAGGACAGACAGAGCTTGAATCAATATGTCCGTGAGTTGCACGAAGAGGTTCTTCCGCTGGAGAAAAGTTTATATGATGCATTTGGAGAATTGGCTTCCTTACAAAATACACCTTACGTTGAGTTCAATATTAAAGCTCCGTCTTCCATTTCAGCCTCTGCATACAATATGATGCTTTACAATGTGGGCAATTATGCTGAAGCCCTTAAAAAACTTGGAATAAAACTTTCCGAGAATCCTTGGAACGGGACAGTTGTAAAGAGTGTAAACCAAAGTTTCAGAGATGGCTTGATGCGCAATGCTTCAAGTCTGCCTGGTTTTTTGCTGGTGTTGGAGGAAGCCTTATCCGGGGCCATAGCAACATTTGATTTGAAAGAGATTTGCTCATGGGCAGGTGCTATGCGAGCGGTTGCTCTATTCAATGCTATCGAAAAAACTCCTTTATTCCCGATTAAGTGGTCACATAAAGCAGAACGCGATAAATTGCTTGATGAGGCAAGACATGCAAAACTTGAAAAGCAAGATTACCTGAATACCCTTAAGCATGTCCGGCTGTATTTCAAGGAGACAATCTTCGGTGAAGATTTAAAAGCTTGGGTGGATTCAGTTCACAAAACCGCCATGAGCATAAAGACTATTGATCCCAAGCTGCAATTGGAAGACTCGGAAATATTGGGAACTGTCAATTTGCTCCGTGCTTCAGCGGATAACATTACAGCACGGCTAGAGACCTTGATTGCAGCATACGAAAAAGGACGCAGCCTTTTTCCTATAGCTGGGACAGGCAGCCTTGAAAATATTGATGCACTTGCCGATCTTTTTTGTCTGATGATGGAATCACCAGTTGTAAAACATGAGTGGTTTCAACCGGCTGAACTCCAAAGAGCAAAGCAAATGGCTGCTTCTGCCAGAACCCATGCAGAAGCCCTTTCGGAAAAGAAAAAAGAGCTGCTGCAGGAATGGGAGGAATCAGCACTTAACATCGATTCCGACACTATGCTTTTTCGTTTCAAAACAGAATATGCCTCATTCTTTAAAATTTTTAAGTCTGCATATCGCTCAGACGTTAAGGCTGTCAGAGGTGTCTCAAAGAAGATAGGAGTAAAAATTACCGACGGCAAAATAATATCTTTACTTCAACTTATATGCGAAATAAAAACAGAAATTCGTTGGTTCACTGAAAACCAGCAGCTGTTAACCGGGAGTTTCGGAAACTTGTATCTTGGGTTCCAATCAGACTGGAAAACCATTGAATTGGGTCTTTCGTTTACTGATAAAATTTGCAATGCTTTTCCTCTGTCAATTGTACCTCAAAACGTAATAGATTTGCTCTGCAATAGAGCAAAGCATGTTTACGAATATGCTGAACTCTCTGATTTGCTGACGATACTGAACAAAGAAACGCGAGAAACTTTAAGTGTTGATATAGCCAGGGTTATATCGGATTATTCCGGTAAAAGCATACGAGAATCGCTTGTTCCGGTTTTTACCTGTCTTAGAGAACAAAGCGATATACTGATAAACTTGATTTCACATATGACTGCTCACTCCGCTCAGTCAATTCCAGACGACGGTTTGCTTACAATTGTTGATGAAGCACGCTGCGTGTACGAAAAACAAATTGTACTTCAAAGCTTATATCAAGACTATGAGGGGATATTTGGCATGCAGGTGGATGGTCTGGAAACGGATTGGGATTCACTTATTTCTCACTTGGAATCTGTATCGCTCTTGTTTGCACAAGCTGAATCCAGCTTGATGACAGAAACGTTTATTGGACGCTTCTGTGAGGACACTGATTTCCGGAGGAAAATCACCGCAGTAAAAGCCGACCTGATGTATCGGATTGAGGAAAGTGAGCAGGGCTACACGGAATTCAAGAAATTGTTCGAGGCAGCCTCTGGCTTTGACGACTCCAAGCTGGATAAGGTTGCCGGCAGGGTGGATGCCTGCCTCAACAACATAATGCTGCTTGACAACTGGCTTGTGTGTGTGGAAGCAAAAACGGCCTGCAGTGAGCTGGGTCTTGCCGACTTTATTGATCAAACAGAGCAGCATTTTAATTCATTTGAAGATATCGTCAGCATCTTCAAACGTAGCTTCTTTACTCTATGGGTTCAAGCTGTTATCGGCAGCAGGAAGACGGTGGAGCTATTCCGGCGTCACAACCAGGACGATAAAATCAATAAGTTTGTCTCCCTTGACGAGAGACAGCTGCTTATAGCCCAGGAACGTATCAGGCAAAACATTATCAGCCGGATTCCCGACACAAACAGGGTTTTGTCTGCCAACGATGAACTCAGCATACTTCAAAAGGAGATTGAGAAAAAACGCCGGATAATGCCGTTGCGTAAGCTGTTTAAGTCCATTCCCAATCTCTTGCTTAAGCTTAAACCGTGTATGATGATGTCTCCGCTCTCGGTGGCCTATTTCTTGGAGGCGGAGTCTTATGAGTTTGATTTGGTCATTTTCGACGAGGCATCGCAGATATTCCCGCAGGATGCCGTCGGTTCTATTTTTAGAGGCAAGCAGGTAATTATTGCCGGGGATAGTAAGCAATTGCCGCCAACAAACTTTTTTGCAACCAGCACAAGCAACGATGACGATTTTGATGAACAAGATGATGATGCCATCGGTACTGAAATTTATGATTCTATTTTGGAGGAAACAACGGGTGTGCTGCCTAACCGTTCTTTACTATGGCATTATCGCAGCAAGCACGAGAATCTGATTGCATTTTCCAATCAGGAAATTTATAAGAATGAGCTTGTGACATTCCCAAGCAGCGTAAGCAACTGCGCTGATACTGGTGTTGAGTTTGTTTACGATGAAAATGGTGTTTATGAGGGAAAAGGCCGAAACACCTCTGAAGCCCGCCGTTGCGTGGAACTTGTCAGGCAGCACATCGACAAAACCCCAGATCGCTCACTGGGAATAATAGCCTTTAGCGAGAGCCAGCAGAAAACTATTTATTTAGAGATTCAGAAATTAAGGGAGCAGCATCCCGAATATGAAAGCTTTTTTACAGAAGACAAAGAAGATGAGTTTTTTGTAAAAAATCTCGAAAATGTTCAAGGCGACGAGAGGGATACAATTATTTTCAGTGTAAGCTATGCCAGGACAAAAGAACAAAGGGACATCAATCGCCCTATGGCTTTGAGGTTTGGTCCACTTGGTCAGAAGGGCGGAGAACGCCGTCTGAACGTAGCCATAACCAGAGCAAAATGCAATATCAAGCTGGTTAGCTCTATACTGCCTTCTGATATTGACCTGACACGTACCGAATCAGAGGGAATAAAAATGCTCCGGCAATACATGGAATTTGCTTTGAATGGTTCCTCGACCCTACAGCCTGGCCAGATTGAGAGCGATAAAGATGTGTTTTTAGAAGTGGTAGCCGGATTCCTTATATCACATGGCTATAAAATAAAGAAATATGTTGGTTGTTCGGGTTATAGAATTGATATTGCGGTAATACACCCAAACAATGAGAATTGCTTTGTTGCAGGTATTGAGTGCGATGGTCTTTCCTATGCTGCGGCAAAAAGCGCCAGAGACCGTGACCATTTGCGCAAGTCAATTCTTGAAGGGATGGGTTGGCGGATATTCCGTGTTTGGTCAACCGAATGGATGGCACGTCAGGATATTGAAGGTCAGAAACTGCTGACCTTTATTGATACAGCTATTAATGAGTTCAAGGAAGTAAAAAGGCAGCAGGAGCCGGCACCCGAAAATAACACTCATCCTACTGAACTGTTTGCCGAAGTGATTGAAGAAAACCAGGCTTCAGAGGCACAGTCTATGCCAGCTTCAATTGAAGCCGGAATAAAAAATCCATATGGTTTTACCGAGTATAAGGAGGCTGTGTGGCACGAAACCAACAATATTATAAGGTTTAACGACGATGACAGGGTCGCCGGGGAAATTGAATATATAGTTGGAATTGAGCAACCAATATATGTTGATTTACTTTATCAGCGCATGGCAGGTGCTTTTGGAAATCAAAAGGTAACAGCTCCGGTCAGAAATGCTGTGGACAGAGTAATATACAGCAATAACTTAAAAAGTATTATCATAAAAGATAAGGATGGCTTCATAGCTCTAGCAGACTTTCATGAACTGCAAGTCAGAGTACCTGCGGAAGGCAGTTTGCCAAGACCGATCAATTTAATATCACCCGATGAGATTGGGCTTGCAATGCTGACTATTGCCGGACAGGCAATAGGCCTAACATCAGAAGGCCTGATTGATGCTGCTACCAAAGCATTAGGGTATGCAAGAAAGAGTGAACGGATAATGACCTGTATGAACAATGCTCTTGAGCGATTAGTCAAACAGGGGAGAATCAAACTCGTTGATGGAAAAGTACGCGTAATGGGAGGTGAAAACCGTGGATAATAAAACCGTTATTAATTCCGAACTTCAGGGAGCTCCGAAAACTGCAATCAATAGTGAAATCGCCGCCCAATATGAACAATGTACCGACAGCGTGGCTTATGCCGGCGGTCTTCTTGCTGCGGGGACTGTCATCTTAGGGAAATACACCGTTGAGCAGCGCCTGGAGGTGGCCTCTGGCGAAGCGGACTTGTATCTTTGTACATACGGAAACGACAAATATGTTGCAAAGCTATATAAACGCAAGACCGCTATAAAGCAGGATGTAGTTGATCGGCTTCTGAAAATCAACTCGCCCTTTGTTGCCAGACTCTATGAATCCTCGGTTCATAATGGGCTGCCGGTGGAAATTTTGTACTACTATAAGAACGGCAGCCTTCAGGGGAAAACCTGTACTTATGATGAACTGGTTGGGATGATTATTCCCAATATCAATGAAGGTCTGCGGGTACTTCATCAGGCAGGAATCATCCACAAGGATTTGAAACCGTCAAACCTTATGATGTCAGATGACGGAAAGAGCGTTGCTATCATTGACTTCGGTATCAGTTCTGTAATGAGCGACAGTGGTACCGTTCTTGTGACAAAGACTGGTATGACTCCGGAATATTCCGCTCCAGAAACATTCAAGAGCCTATTCCTTGAAGAATCAGATTACTATTCCTTTGGGATAACGCTATTTGAGCTTTTTACCGGTTACGCGCCCTATGCCAATATGAGTGCCGAAGAAATAGGCCGGTATGTTTCTGTTCAACGGATTCCGTTTCCGGAAAACATGCCTGCGTTACTCAGTGATTTTATTTCAGCCTTGACATATTACGACATAACCTCTCGGGGCAATAAGAATAACCCAAATCGTCGCTGGACATACTCTGAGGTTAAAAAATGGCTTGCAGGTGAAAGTCTTGTCATCCCTGGAGAGGGTATTGGCAATGTGGGAAAAGGCGTAATGCCGCCATATCAATTTATGAATGAGTCTATAACTGACCCAAATGTTCTGGTTGAAGCTTTTACGAAAAACTGGAAAGAAGGTAAAAAGCATCTTTTCCGCGGTCTCATATCGGCGCATTTCCGATTGTTTAATCAGGAAATTGCGAAGCAATGTTTGTCTGCCGAGGAAGAAGCCTGTAAGAATAATGGAAAGGATGACATTATCTTCTGGAAACTCATGTATAAACTAAATCCAAATCTGAAGGGGTTTTATTGGAAAGGACGGACTTTTGAGAGTCTCCCCGCCCTTGGCCGTAATTTGCTCGACCACCTGTGGAAGAGGGACAAATCGCAGGACAAGTATTATGAAACCGTTTTATCGGAAAAGTTGCTGACCGAGTATGTTGCCATTGCCGCCCCCCAAAATGAACCTTTGAAAAAGGCGGCAGCGGCGCTTGAGGAGTCTTATCAGCTTGAAAAGAATGAGCATGCTAACCTTCTAAAAACCTTTTATCTAATGGCATATACCTTGTCGGGACAAAAGCTGCTCAACATTGAAGGACAGCAGTTTCGAACTGTTGGAGAACTGGCCGGTTATATGCGCGAGCGACTTGAGGAGTCCTTTGAGGATTTTGAACGCCTTTGTCATAAAATGGTAGACTACGATGGGAAGCTTGACATTCAACTTGAAACGTGGCTTATTACCATCGGCAAGAAAAAGGAACTGGAAAGCTGGCGCACTTTGATGTGTGAATAATCAAGATGAGGTGATAACATGAGTGGTCCCAAAGTATCCGTATATGAGGTACTCGCAAGACAAAGGCAGAACCTTATCTCTCAGTTGAACTGCATACAGCAGGGCATCATTTGCTGTGAGCAGATAAAGGAATCCATTGATTTCCTAAATGGTGCTAACGGACAGATACAGTCCTTGCTCTCGACCTTTGACATTGTAAACCGGCGAGCCGAAAATTGCTCCGGTGAAATTATCATATTGACTGATTTGCGCAATACTGTCACCCAGCTGTGTTTGTCTTTTAAGGAGCAACTGTCATCGTGTACACCTATACTTCAAATGGATAAGCTTAAACCTACAGATGCTGAATTGGAGAAAAAGAAGGAAGTCCTTGACAAGCTTCGGACATTGCAGAAAAACATAGCAGCGCGGCAAAAAGAAATTGAAGAAGCGCTAAGTCCTTTTGTGGCAAAAGCAAAGCAAGGGGCTCGTGAGGTGGAAAATGCCATTGAGGAAGATATATCAAATGTGCAGTCATTCTTCGTTTCGCCTTCCGAGTGTGAAGAGGAGAGACTTATGAATGACATCAAGCAGCTTAATGAGCAACTGAGTGTCTTATCTTTAGACAGTGATTGTTCTGCTGACTTAAAGGGCGAAGTTTTTTCCGCCACTTCAGCGTTGTCCAGAATTACCTCCAGGGAGCAGCTGGGAACTTTTCGTTCAGTTACCGTAAAACCGTTGCTTCAGAGAATTGAAAGCGCCCGTCTGCGGGTTCAGGCGCAGAAGAGCGAATTTAAAATGCTTCAATCCCGCTATGCTGCCCTGTGTGCTGTTGCAGGAGTACAACCGGAAGTGTTGACAGCAGAGATAAATGACGCTATTCCCATAATAATCAGTAAAATTGCCAGCCTTGAAAAACAGGTGGTCCTGCAAACAGAACAGAAATACATTTGCAATTGTGTTAATGAAGTTATGTCTCAAATGGGCTATGACGTTATTGGCAATCGTTCTGTCACAAAGCGGAGCGGTAAAAGGTTCAAAAGTGAACTTTATTCCTATGCTGAAGGAAAGGCAATCAACGTCACATATGATTCTGATGGACAGATTGCAATGGAACTTGGTGGCATAGACCGAGCAGACCGAATTCCAACATCTGAGGAAACCGACGTTTTGCGGGAAGATATGAAAGCCTTTTGTTCGGACTTCAAGGGTTTTGAAGAACGACTCAAGGCTAAAGGTGTCGTAATAAAATCAAGAGTTTCTCTGGCACCGCCTGCTGCTGAATATGCCACAATCATTAATGTTTCCGATTATAACATTACTGCTGCGGCTCCAGTTCAAGTAATGACGGTCAAAGGGACACGCTCCAAGTCTGCGTCAAAGCGCACATTGCAAAGGGAGGATAATTGATGGCACTAACCAAATTTAAGGTATGTCCTACTTGCGGAGAACATAATCCTCCGGAATTATTAGAGTGTAAGAATGATGAAACCGATCTTACCGGCGTAAAGGTGGTTGATGAGGCAATTCTTGCCACTGTGAATGCAGCCGCCGGTGAAGGGATTGCGCCTGATAATAGCCGTAGCCTTGTAAAAACATGTGACTGCGGAACTGCTAATCTCCCTCAAGCGAGGAAGTGCTCGTCGTGTGGCGAAGATATTTCTGATGTCCCGGCGACAGATGTCCAGTCTTCACCTGAAGCAATGCGCAAAGTGGTGCTTCGTTGTATGGACGCCAGCTTCACTTTCCCGCTGGACAAGCCTGTTACCGTGGTGGGACGTGAAGCCGGGATGCAGCAATACCTTGAAACAAAGGTCTATGTTAGCCGTAAACACGCCAAGTTCACTTATGCCAACGATGAAGTATATATCGAAAACATGAGCAGTACGAACCACACTTATGTAAACGATACCCTTATTCCCTCAGATGCCCCCACATTGCTCAAGAATGGAGACGAAATAGGTCTTGGCGGAAAACAGATTAACGGCAAAAGGCAAAGCCAGGCAGCCTACTTTGTAATTGAGGTGGCAATATGAATATAGCAAGGATATTATTTCCGGTTAAGGTCTTAGGTCCGGGGAACCGTGTGGCCATATGGGTATGCGGTTGTCCAAGAAGGTGTCCCGGTTGCAGCAATCCCGAACTCTGGCAACAGAAGCCGGAATATGAAATTACTGTTTCTGAGCTTAAATATCTCATTGGAAGCATAGCAGACAGCCAGAAGATTGAAGGGTTCACCATAACCGGAGGCGAGCCCATGGAGCAGCCGGAAGAACTGGCTGGACTTATAGCTTATCTGAAAACCATAAGTTCAGATGTCCTTGTCTACACCGGTTATAAATATGATGAGTTGAGACAACAAGGGTCAAAGTTCATTGACGAAATCTTGCGCTGGGCTGCCGTACTTATAGATGGACAGTATGTGGAGCAGTACAATACCGATGTTGTACTCAGAGGGTCGGAAAACCAGAATATTGTTGTTCTGAACGACGAATATAAGGCTTATTATGACAATTTTTTCGAGACAGCCCATAATCAAATTCAGAATTTCACAACTTCTGATGGAGTGGTTTCAGTCGGCATACACAAACGAGACTTTTTAGAAACCCTGCACCAAAAAATATTTGAATGAGAGGTAATGCGAAATGGCTGACTTCATCCCCAAATGGCACCGTGAGCTGGGCATTTTCAGCAAAATCAAACCGCTTATAATAGTCGAGGGAAATGTCCTTGATGTTTATCAATACCCGGTTGAAGGCGGAATATCCAAAGGCAGCATTCTCCGTCTGCCCGAATATCTACACTACTACTTCAAGGATATGGGCTATCAGACTGTGGTGTTTTTTGACAGTATGCAGGGCTTCTATAACTCATGTGAAGACGGCAGCGTGGAAGAGTTCGCCAATCTGACACAAGCTAAACTGGATGGGAAGTATATTCGGGCAGAGTTTGGAGGCAGGGGCAACTCAGCCGCCTCAGTCGTACGAAGGGCTGTGGGGCAAAATGCAAGTGCGGCGGCTGTTATTATGACACTTGCCTCCCGTTACATTACTTCGCCGGACAATCTGGTGCAAGCGGAAGTAGACAGCTATACCAATTTGCTGCTTGCCTCTCTTGAAGCAAAGGATGTAAGAACAGAAGAAGACGGCATTCTTAAGAACATTGTGGTGATGATTGTAAATAAGATAAATGACCTCCCAGTATGGTTCTACCATGACAATCCCAATGTTAAGACCATAATGGTGGGGGTTCCATCTCGCCAGGAGCGTGAAATTCTTGTAAAGGGTAAAAATTTCCCAAGCTTCTTTGCATCAGATATCTATGAGTCTGACATGGGTTACTACAATACTCATCCCCATGAGCTTGACAAGGTTCAAGACAAATTCGTCGGGTTAACAGAGGGTTTCTGTTTCACGGAAATAAACGGGTTGCGCCGGCTTTGTAAAAATGAACGAATTAGTATCAGGCAAATGCCTTCAGTCATAGACCTTTATAAATACGGAATAAGAGAGAACCCGTGGGACAAACTCGATGAAAACGAGCTTGCGTCTGCGTATGGTGATTTCAAAAAGAGAATCAAGGGTCAAGACTTTGCCATAGTAAAAAGCTTGGATGTTGTCAAGCGGGCTGTTACTGGAATGTCTGGACTTCAGCACTCCTCTCATAACAAACCCAAGGGCATACTATTTTTTGCCGGCCCTACAGGAACCGGCAAGACAGAAACCGCTAAAACACTTGCTGAAAAACTTTTCGGTGACGAAAGCTGCTGTATTCGGTTTGATATGAGCGAATACGGACAAAGCCATAGTGACCAAAAACTGCTGGGGGCGCCTCCGGGATATGTGGGATACGAAGCGGGGGGACAATTGACAAATGCGGTAAAGGAGAAGCCGTTCTCCATCCTCCTGTTCGACGAAATTGAGAAAGCGCATCCGTCCATTCTGGACAAGTTTCTTCAAATACTTGAGGACGGTCGCATGACTGACGGTCAAGGAAACACGGTTTATTTTTCCGAGTGCATTATAATCTTTACAAGCAATCTTGGCATTTATACCCTCAACGACCTGGGCAACCGAGAGGCAAATGTTACTGAAAGGATGGATTTTAGCGAAGTTCAGACTAAAGTGCGACTGGCAGTTGAGAATTATTTTAAATTGGAACTGGGGCGTCCGGAAATTCTTAATAGAATCGGCGAAAACATTGTGGTATTTGACTTTATCAGACCAGATGTAGCAGAGTTAATTCTTGATGCCCAGATTAATAAAATAATAAACAATCTCTCAACTGAAAAAAGGATTGAACTCACTGTAAGTACAGAGGCTCGTGCCACACTTCTTGAAAAGTCGTTGGGCAATCTTTCAAACGGAGCCAGGGGAATAGGAAATATGGTGGAAAGTTTGCTCATCAACCCGCTGTCCCGCTATTTGTTTGATAATGCTATAAAGGGTGATGACCGGATAACTATTAATACTATAGATGCGAAAAATATCCCTTTCTCACTGAACTGTACCAGAGGTGAAGTATGAAAGAAATTTTGAAGCAAATAAAAATGTGGCAACCATTCCATGCCGTGACTTTCATGGAGTTTTGTGCGGGGCGGGGGGCATGGAAAATATTATGACAATCTTTGTTGCAGTACAATGTGGAGTTGGGAAGGAGCAGTGTGAGGATACTGTTCTAGTAGGAGATATGCTCATCTGCAATGACAGTTCCGAACTTTCGGTAGCTGCAGCAGATATTGTTTGTGTTGCTGATGGTGTCGGAGGAAATGCCGGAGGTTATTTCGCCTCTTCCTTTGTCGCTGAGCGGATTAAGGGAATTACTAATACTGAACCTGACAAAATCAAACTGCGGCAATTATTGAACGACATCAATATGGATTTGATTTCTGAAGGCACAGCAAAAGGCTTTTCCACAGCCGCAACCACGCTGACTGGTATGGTTTGTATTGGAAATAAAGAATGTCTTGTTCATATTGGAAATACACGGGCATATGTGCTGCAAGGAAAGTACCTCAAACAATTAACTTCAGACCATACGGTATATAACCGTTTGTTGAAAATGGGAAGAATTGATGATACCTCACAAAGCAGAAAAAACGAGATAACAAACTGCTTCGGCGGGGGTAATGCGTCTTTGCTTGAAAGTATTGTAATTTCAGATATGCAGGAATTCAGCACGCTGCTGCTGACCTCGGACGGGGTGCATGATTACATTGAAATAGATGAGCTGGAATGCTTGATGACCTCTGATGCATTAGGTGTCCGGACTTGTCACAATATTATTCAGGCAGCCATAGGTGCGGGCTCAAAAGACGATATTTCAGTTGTCATAGTTCAGAAATAGCGGAGAACTTAAAAACCAGGCGCTATCCTTTGAAGACAACGCCTGATTTATTTGTTTGGTTACGGTTCATTAAGTTTTCCTTTTAAGCCGTGTTGTTGAGCCTTAAACCTTTTTTAGATTGCTTATAACTATCCTTACTCGGTCTTGATTGCTTCCAGAGCACTTAGCTTCATTGCTCTTCTTGCAGGGGAAAAGCCGGAAACAAGTCCGATTATTACTGCAAAGACTATGGACAGGGCTGCCAGCCAGGGCGGAATAACCGAAATCCTGCTGCCGGATTCCATGCCCATACCCATTCCCATGCCCATACCTCCGCCTATACCCCCGGAATTCATAATGCCCTTGCCAACGGCATTTAGTATGAAGGAGGCCAGTAGACTCAAAAGAACTCCTGCCAGACCCCCGAAAAATCCAATGACTCCTGCTTCAAACAGAAAGAGCTGTTTTATGTTGTTCAGTTTGCAGCCAAGTACCTTCATGACACCGATTTCACGGGTTCTTTCATATATTGACATTATCATGGTATTGGTAATTCCCAGTGCTGAAATGAGCAAGGATATGGCGCCAATACCTCCCAGTACTATCTGAATGGTCTGAGCCTGCTTCTGCATGGATTTTCTAAGGTCTCCAAGGCTGTTGGTGCCGTAACCCATGTCATCGATTTTCTTCTGAACACCGTCCACATCCTTTATGTTCTTTACCATAACCATCAGTCTCTCGTAGCCCTTGGAGGTGTCTGCATTTCCATACATGCCTCCCATACCCTTGTTGCCGCCTTGTTGCTGCTCCGACTTATTGGCGTCTTTTATAAGCTTCTGCAGGTGTGTTATATCCATAAAAATATATTGATTTTTCTGCCAGTCGTTTGACTGAACCAGTACTCCTGCGCCCTTGACCTTATAAAGCTTGGGAGGCTTTTGATTTTCGGTGCCTCCCTGTCCGGCCCTTTGTTTCTCACCGTACATCATGTCAAAGGTTATTTGCATCTTGTCGGTCATAACATTCACGGGAGGTTTTTGATTTGGTCCGCCCATCATACTGTACTGATTTTTAGGATTGAAAAAATTCTGCGGTATCATGCTGCCGAGTACTATGTTATCGGTATCTCCCTCTTGCAGCAATCTGCCTTCGCCGGCAGAATAGTCAAAATCCTTCATGACCCTTGAGTCAATTCCCAGAATGGGGGTATAGGCCAGGTACTTTCCCGATACAAGCTTTACATAGGATTCCAGAACGGGAGTTACCGCCTGCACACCCTTAATGGCTCCGATGTTTGCAATTGCAGTCTGGTCAAGTACTATTTCCTTGGTGTTCATTGAGGCGCCTTCAGGAGTATTACGGTATTTGGTCACATTGATAATGTTAAGGCTGCCCATTTGCTTCAACTGCTCATCAAAGCTTTCATTCATGCCAAGTCCCAATGAAACCATAACAACTATTGCAGCCGTACCGATTACAACACCCAACACTGTGAGTATGGTTCTGGTTTTTCGCCTGAAAAGGTTTTTAAGCCCCATTATAATTAGATCAAATCTCTTCATCCAGCATAAGTTCCTTTCTTCTTCTTATTTTTCTGCGTATGAGAAGAATAGCTAAAACCACTACTGCAAGCATTACAACACCGCTCACAATAAATGCCCAGGTTGGAATCTTATTGCCTTGTTCCACGGGCATTTCCCCCTGTCCTGGTATTTGCTGCTGCACGGGCATTTCAGCAGCATTAAAGGATATCTCCTTTTTGAATTCCTGGCTCTTGCCTTCGGAATCCTCATAGGTGAATACAATAAAGCCGCTTGCCGGACCAGCCGCTTCAGGAACCAGAGTTCCGTCGAAGGAATCGCTTTTGCCAGTTTCAAAATTACCCACAAAATAGCTGGTGCCTTCAACTCTGAAATTACCTTCCAGTTTGACCATAAGGTTGTACAGAGTGGATTTTCCCATGTTAAAGAAGCTTACATTTACAGGGATGGGATTTCCAATAAAGGCCTCAGGAGGAATGCTCACATCTCCTACCACAAGTCTTGGAGTCTGCTGGATGGGTATTCCCACCACATCCTTGTTGGTAAAAGGATTGCCTTTTTCATCCTCATATTCGTAGTTTACGCTTATTGTGTACTGCTTTGGGGCCGCATCCGCCTTTGAGGTAAAAGTAACCTTCTTGCTGACACTTGCTTTGGGCCCTATGGAATCTATGTAAAACGAGTTTGAGTTTATAGTGCTGAAGGTACCGTCATCTGATGCTAACGAAACCTTTACATTGTTAATTGTTGAAGATTTGCTGGTATTCAGTATGGATAAATCCAGGGTGAACTGCTGTCCGGCGCTTATTACCTCGGGACTGACGCTGTATTTGTCTATAATCAGTCTGGGTACGGACTTTCCGGTTTTGTTTTCCACATAGAGCCCCACATATTGCATGGCTGATTGTTTCGTGCCGCTTCCTGAGGAAGTCAGGTCGTACTCAACATTTACAGCTATGGGATAATTCTTTGTTACGGCCTCGTCTGATACAAAAAGCTGGAACTGGACATTTTTTGTCTCTCCTTTTTTAAGGACGGGAAGAATGACAGTGTTCAAGGTTCTTGGAATTATTTCCTTGTCAGTGCTTAAATATACTTTTACATTATAGGCATCTGCAGAACCTGTATTTGCCACGTCACAGGATATGAGGGCATTGTTGCCGGGCACCAGTGTTGAGGACGGAGAGCTTACATTCTTCAGTTCAACCACCGACTGAGCTCCCGCTGACTGGACATTGTAGAAAAACTCGATTTCCTCCGAAAACGCTGACCCTGTATAGTCGGTGTAGTCAAGCTTGATTTTCAGAGTGTTTGCGCCGGTTTCTATTTTAGGTGATGCCAAAAGGTCATATGTAAATAATGAAGAGGTACCACCAGAGATAGTGCTCTTGGTCTGCTTGTTGGTGGTGCCTGTGATACTTGCTCCGTTATTTGAAAGTCCCAGCAGTGTAACCTGTACATTTTTGGCCGCTACGGAACCTAGATTTTCCAGATTAATATTCAGCTTGAATTTTTCACCTGCCTGAACGGGAGAGGGGTTTGTTACCGCCGATTTTAAGGCGAGCTTGGGAAGCTTTGTGCCTTCAGTGGTTTTTAAATAGGCGGTTTCGCTGGAACTGAAATAATTATTTGAGGTATTGTAGTACTGTATATTGAACTTTATGGGATAAGTCTTAACAGAAGCATTTGTGGAAATCTGGAAAGTAAAGCTCACATCCTTTTGTTCGTTGGGAGCAAGACTGTCAATTGTCTGCGTAATATTCATGGAGCTCATGACAATAGGGCCTCCGTCGTCCAGCACGGGGGAGATTACAATATTCCTTGCACCATACAGAGATGTATTCTTAAGGGGCAGGGTATAGGTTATCTGAGAGCCTACCTGTCCGGATGGAATGGAAGTATTGCTTGCAATGACTATTTTTGGAGCGTATTTTGTGGTATCCACTGGAGTTTCCTGGGTATCGTCCTTGGGGACGGCCTGGGAGATGTTGAGGGAATCCTCCACTTGGTACAGGTTTCCGTTAAGTGTATACTGTATTGTGACCTGAAGCTTGTTTGAGCCCCCGTTGTATGAATAGGTGCGCAAACCAGTTCCCGCTTGCTTGCCTTTATCTATGCTGGGAAGTTCCTCGTTGGAGCCTTTCAGGGTAAAGGCAGAGCTGCCGTCAATTATGATTTGAACATTAGTTATTATAGAATCCGAATTGTTCTGGACAAACAAGTTCATGTCAAATTCGCTGTTAGGAGCGATTTTAGAACTTGGACAGTAATACGAAGCCAGATCCACGTCCTGTGCAGCCTTAACCGGCATATTTCCCGAAATGAGTTCTGAAATTACGATTAAACAAATTAAAACTAAAGAAGTAAATTTTTTTATTTTGCTCATATGCTAGCCTCCAAGCCTTTTGGCTCTTTTATTTTTAGTTTGATATTGCACCCTGGGGAGTAACCGATTGGATTTTCTCTATATTTCCGTCCAATATATGTATGATCCTGTCCGCATATTTGGCTATATTTATATCGTGGGTGACAATAATCAGCGTTTGATTGCTTTTCCTTGCAATATCGGTAATAAGGTTCATTACCTCACTGGTGGTTTTTGAGTCAAGGTTTCCTGTAGGTTCATCTGCAAAAACTATTTCAGGATTCCCTACAAAAGCCCTTGCGATGCCCACCCTCTGCTGCTGGCCGCCGCTCATCTGGGACGGCTTTCTGTTGCTGTGGGTGGTCAGACCCACCGAGTGCAGCATTTGCTTGGATATTTTATCCCTTACCCTGCGGGGGATACCCTTGAAGGCAAGGGGCAGTCCCACATTTTCAAGTGCTGTAAGACTGGGCAGCAGATTATAGGACTGAAAAACAAAGCCGATATATTTCTGCCTGAAGAGAACCAGCTTTTTTTCATCCAGTTTTTCCACATGTATATTCTTAATGATAATCTCACCTCTGGAGGGTTTTTCAAGACCGGCCATCAGATTCAGCAGTGTTGATTTTCCAGAGCCGGAGGTGCCCAAAAGACAGCAGATTTCACCCTTGCCAATGGACAGATCGATATTCTCCAAGGCTACGACCTTCTCGCTGCCTACTCTGTATACCTTGCGGATTCCTTTAATTTCTATGATGTTCTCCAATAACACAATCCTCCTTTGTATAAATTTTTTCGCAACCATATTTTGACGTAAAAAATGTGAAAAATGTTCCAGATTCACTAAATAAGAATATCATATTATTTTTACATAAAATGTATTAATATGGCGAAAACTGGGTGACTATTTCATTATTTTATTATATAATAATTATACATAATAGTAATGACTGTATTTCTTAAATTTCTCTTAATAATTAAAGGTAGGCGGGGAGACTATGGATAAAAAATATGTTGAGGTCAATGAAGAAATACTTGGAAGCTATCTTGGGGAAGACGTATACTCTATAGGAGGGAACATGATTGTTCCTTCAAATACCATTGTCAGCGAGCATATTTTGAAGAAGCTCCTGGACTTCAGAATAGACAGGGTATTTATCTACAATTCCAATCCGGTACACGGCGACGATTATTTGTCCGCGGAAAATATCAACCAGGATCAAAAGCGGTATATTGAAGATGTAAATGTGGCCAAAATGATGATACAGGATTTGGCTTCCGGTAAGGAACTTGATTTTAACAAGGCTGAGAACATATCTGAACACATTTACAGCAAGCTCAACGATTGCGGCTCCCTTATGGATTGCGTCAATTCGGTCAGAATAGCCGACGCCTACACCTATTCACATCTGGTAAATGTTTCTGTTTACTCCATGCTTTTGGGCAAGTGGCTGGGCTTTACAAAAAAGCAGCTGAAGGATGTGGTAATGGCAGGCCTGCTCCATGATGTGGGCAAGGCACAGATTCCCCTGGAGATACTCAACAAAAAGGGGCCCTTGTCAGACTCCGAGTATGAAATAATGAAAAGACACCCCGTATATGGCTATGAAATAATAAAGAATTACAGCGAAATCAGCATGGATGTCAAACGGGCCGTCATAATGCATCATGAGAAGGAAAACGGCACCGGCTACCCCTTTGGCATAAAGGGAAATCAGAAAAACCTCTATTCAAAAATCATTACTGTAGCAGACATATTTGATGCCATTACCTCCGAAAGAGTATACAGGGGAAGGCAGACACCCTTTACGGCCTTTAAAGAATTGGAAAGTGTGGGCTTTGATACGGTAGACCCCAAGATCATGATGGTGCTCTTTACAAATATGCCCAGCTATTATGTGGGCTCAAAAGTTAAAATGACAAACGGGGAAGTGGGGGAAATTGTATATGTGCCCCACCAATGCGCATATGCACCTGTAATCAGAATAAATGAAAATTTTGTTGATTTTTCTGTAGAAAAGGATGAACTAATCAAGGAGTTTTTATAGTAAGCATGTCTTATACAGAAATGCTTGAGCAGCATGTCCAAAGCAGTATGTCTAAAGCAGTATGTCCATAAACGTCTGTACTGCTTTTGACAGCATTACATTTTTCATGGTGACTATCCCAACCTCTCTTTCAGGCAGCTTTTCGGCTGTCTCTATACGGAACAGACGGCCATCTTCAATGAATTTCACCGCGCTGTCCTTAAGAACATAGGCTATTCCTGTTCCTATCAATGTAAATTCCACCAGCAGGTCCAGGCTCTCCAATTCTATTTCGGGAGAGCAGGCCAGTCCATGGCTGACAAAAAAAGAGTCTATGGCTTTTCGGGTGGAGCTGTCGGGAGGAAGCATTACAAGGGGATGACTGGCCAGCTCCTTCAGTGGGACTATTTTATTTTTCAGCTCAGCATATTTATCTGAGGCTACAAATATATCCTCAACAATTAAAAAACCAACTGAGGTATATAGCTCAGGATTAACCGGAAGTGTGGAAATAACCATGTCTACAAGGCCGTTTCTCAATACCTCCAGCAGTTGAGGAGTTGTACGGTTCACCACTTTTATTGAGATTTGCGGATACAGCATGCCAAATTTCTTTATATACGGCATAACAAAATATTTGCAGATGGAGTCACTGACCCCTATTCTTATTTCCCCTGCTTTTAAGCCCTCCAGCTCCTGAAGCTTTGACTCCGCGGTTTTTATAAAATTATAGGCCTGAGCAACATAACTGAAAAGCATCTCCCCCTCAGGAGTCAGTTGAATGGCTCTGGATTTTCTGTAAAACAGGGTTACCCCCAGACGGGTTTCAAGCTGTCTTATGGACTGGCTCACTGCCGATTGGGATATAAAGAGCTTTTTAGCCGCCTTTGAAAAGCTTTGGCTATCTGCACAACAGAAAAAAATCTTATACAATTCAAAATTAATATCCATAAGCCACCTTAATATATACTATTAATATTATTAATTTTACTAATATATTTTAACATATTATAATAAATATATCATTATTTTTAAACAGGAATTAACCTGCTTAAATTAACCCGTCGTGCTAGTTAAAGTCATTAAGAGGCAAGTTTGCAATTCACGTGAGGACGACTTCAAAGAAATATAATTTTTTAAGGATATGGAGACGAAGAGACTGTCTTCATGCCGGAAAAGGGGAAGCTATGAAAAGTACTGTTAAAAGGCTGTTTGTTGAAAAGAAGAAACCATATGATGTTGAGGCCCAGGGACTTTTTTCAGACCTTGCTGAAACTTTGGGAATCAAGAGTCTGGAGTGGGTAAGGATAATAAACAGATATGATATTGAAGGCATAAGTCAGCAAGAGTACAGCCTTGCCAGGAACACCATTTTTTCAGAGCCTCCCGTGGACATGGCATATGACGAGGAGTACGCAATTCCTGGGGGGTGTAGGGTATTTGCAGTTGAATACCTTCCGGGGCAGTACGACCAGCGTGCCGATTCCGCAGCCCAGTGCATTCAATTGCTTACCCAGGGGGAGAGGCCTGAGATAAAGGCTGCCAGAGTAATAGTTCTTAAGGGTGAACTGACTGAGCAGGATATTGATGCCGTTAAGAAATTTTATATAAATCCCGTAGAAAGCCAGGAGGCAAAGCTGGAGAAGCCGGAAACCCTTAAAACCCAGGTTGAACAGCCAGGGGATGTGGCAGCCGTAGAAGGCTTTACGGACATGGATAGCCGGCAATTGCAGGCTTTGTTAACGGACATGGGCTTTGCAATGTCTTTTGAGGATATATTGTTTTGCCAGAGCTATTTCAGGGATACGGAAAAAAGGAACCCGTCTGTAACTGAAATGAGAATGATAGATACCTATTGGTCTGATCACTGCAGGCATACTACCTTTCTTACCTGCATAGAAAGTGTCAGCTTCCAGGAAGGCAAATACACCGGAGTAATAAAGGACACCTTCAGGGACTATAAGGCTGCAAGAGAGCAGGTATACCAGGACCCGGCCCAAAGGGATGTGTGCCTGATGGATGTTGCGCTGATGGCTATGAAGTCTCTCAAAAAACAGGGCAGGCTGAAGGATTTGGACCTGTCTGATGAAATCAATGCATGCAGTATAGTGGTAGACGCTGAAATAGACGGCAGGAATGAAGAATGGCTGGTAATGTTCAAGAATGAGACTCATAATCATCCTACGGAAATTGAACCCTTCGGCGGCGCTGCAACCTGTCTGGGAGGCGCCATCCGAGACCCCCTGTCAGGCAGGGTGTATGTTTACCAGGCTATGAGGGTGACAGGAAGCGGTGACCCCAGAAAAGGCATGGCAGACACTATTCCGGGCAAGCTTCCCCAGAAGAAGATCACTACCGGTGCAGCGGCAGGCTACAGCTCCTATGGCAATCAGATAGGCCTTGCAACCGGACAGGTTGCAGAAATCTACAACGAAGGCTATGTGGCAAAAAGAATGGAGATAGGTGCGGTTATAGGTGCGGCACCCAGAAGGAATGTGGTGCGTATGCAGCCCGAAGCAGGAGACAGGATTATCCTCCTGGGCGGAAGAACAGGCAGGGACGGCTGCGGAGGAGCCACCGGGTCCTCAAAGGCCCACACGGAGGAATCCCTGGCAGCTTGCGGAGCGGAGGTCCAGAAAGGTAATGCGCCGGTTGAAAGAAAAATACAGCGCCTGTTCAGAAATCCACAGGTAAGCACGATTATAAAGAGATGCAATGATTTCGGAGCGGGAGGAGTTTCCGTAGCCATTGGTGAGCTGGCAGACGGCCTTGAAATAAATCTTGATATGGTGCCAAAGAAATACGAAGGTCTGGATGGAACAGAGCTGGCTATATCCGAATCACAGGAAAGGATGGCAGTAGTTGTGGCTGCGGCCGATGTTGAAAAATTCATCGCGCTGTCCAACCATGAAAATCTTGAAGCTGTGGTGGTTGCAGAGGTTACGGCTGCACCCAGGCTCAAGATGTACTGGAGAGGCGGCAAAATCGTTGACTTGAGCCGCGAATTTCTGAATTCAAACGGAGCCAAGCAAAGAATTGATATTGAAATAACTGCTCCAAAAGAAGAAAGCTACTTTGACGGCTTTAACAATATTAATGTTGACAATCTCGAAGAAAAATGGACTGAAAACCTGCAAAACCTGAACAGGTGCAGTCAGAAGGGGCTGGTGGAGCGCTTTGACTCAACCATTGGCGCAAATACCGTGCTAATGCCCTTTGGGGGAAAGCACCAGCTGACCCCGGCAGAAGGAATGGCTGCAAAGCTTCCGCTTATGGAGGGCGATACTTCCACGGGAACTCTCATGTCTTATGGGTATAATCCTCAAATATCAACCTGGAGTCCTTTTCATGGGGCTGTGTATGCAGTTGTGGAATCAATTGCCAAGATTGCCGCCATGGGAGGAGACTACAAAAAGGCCAGATTGACACTGCAGGAATATTTCGAGAAGCCCGGCAAAGACCCGCAACGCTGGGGCAAACCCTTGAGTGCACTGCTGGGAGCTTATTATGCCCAGATGAAGCTGGGCACTGCCGCAATCGGAGGAAAGGACAGCATGTCAGGAAGCTTCAAGGAATTGGATGTTCCGCCCACACTGGTATCCTTCGCGGTAGACACTATAAATGTAAACCATGTGGTATCAAATGAATTCAAGGCAGTGGGAAGCAAGCTCTTCCTCCTGACTGTTGGAATGGATGAAAATATGCTTCCGGATTTTCAAGAATTGGACAAGGTATACAGTGCCGTTCACAAATCAGCTGCGCACGGGGAGCTTTTATCCGCAAGCTCCGTAAGAG
Source organism: Bacillota bacterium (assembly GCA_023400235.1). Classification (GTDB taxonomy): domain Bacteria; phylum Bacillota; class Clostridia; order Acetivibrionales; family DSM-1351; genus Ruminiclostridium. Next base: position 48,336 of record JAEXFI010000016.1, on the reverse strand, counting down.
AAGGCGGAATTGCAGAGATTATAAGTAAAATGGCCTTTGGAAATATGATAGGCCTGCAATTCGAGAAAGATATCCAGCCGGAAATGCTTTTTAGACCCCTTTATGGTTCAATGGTGGTTGAACTTCCTGAAGGTGCCTGTTTGGAAACAGCTTTTGCAGGCTTGAACTTCAGGCTTTTGGGAACCACTGTAAGTGAAGCGGTGATAACCGTGGCAGGTGCTAGGATTCCCCTGGCTGCACTTTCTCAAAAATGGCAGGAGCCCTTGGAAAAGATATTTGCCACTAAAGCCAAGGCACCTGCCGGTACGCCCACGGAATACAGTTATAATGCGGACAGAAAAAAACGGCCTTCCGCTGTGCTTGCAAAACCCAGAGTATTCATACCTGTATTTCCGGGAACAAATTGCGAATACGATACGAAAAAGGTATTTGAAAATGCAGGTGGAATAGTTGAAACCCTTGTTATTAGAAATCTGTCCCACAGCGACATTGAAGATTCCATAAAGGAAATGGAAAGGCTTATAGACAATTCCCAGATAATCATGATTCCCGGGGGCTTCAGCGCGGGAGACGAGCCTGAAGGCTCAGGCAAATTTATAGCTACAGCTTTCAGAAATCCCGTGGTGAGCCAGGCTGTGATGAAACTCCTTACTCAGAGAGACGGTCTGGTTATGGGAATCTGCAACGGTTTTCAGGCCCTCATAAAGCTTGGATTGCTTCCCTTTGGAGAAATCAGGGATATTGATGAAAATTGCCCCACATTGACCTTCAATACCATAGGCCGTCACCAGTCCTGTCTGGTTAACACCAAAATAACCTCAAATCTGTCGCCCTGGCTTAACAATGTAAAGGTGGGAGATATTCACAGCATAGCCATATCTCACGGCGAAGGGCGCTTTACCGCCGACAGTGAGGTTTTGAAGACTCTTGAGGCCAATGGTCAGATAGCTACGCAATATGTTGACTTAAGAGGAAAGCCCACATATGATATAAGTTATAATCCAAACGGGTCGGTAAACGCCATAGAGGGTATAACAAGTCCTGATGGAAGAGTATTCGGCAAGATGGGCCACTCGGAAAGAATAGGTTCAAATCTGTACAGAAATGTGCCGGGTGAAAAGGACCAGCAGTTATTCAAGGCCGGGGTGGATTATTTCAAAAGCTGAGTTCCGGCAAGGCATTGAAGCACTGCTCAGGAAAGTTTGCAGTGTTGAATTTATAAACAGGGGTTGTGAAAGTATGGGCGGGACAAACAAGGAAAAAATAAAAAAACTTGCACGTCCCATAGCGCTGGCATTATTGGCGGCATATGTTCTTTTGCTGCTAAACCTGACTTTCTTCAACCCCAGTTATGGGAGAACCGAGGGACTAAGAGGCATAAATCCGGTCCCCTTTTCCACCATTTTGCAATACCTTGGCGGCTCTATGACTACCTACAGCATTATTATAAACCTTCTGGGAAATATTGCAGCCTTTATGCCCATGGGCTTTCTTACTCCTATTGCTTTTCCTGCTGTCAGGAGTTTTAAATGTGTTTTTTTTGTTACCTGTCTATCCACAATTCTTGTAGAAATTACCCAATACCTTACAAGGTCGGGCATCAGTATATTGATGATATCCTGCTGAATACTGCCGGCGGAATACTGGGTTATCTCTTTTTCAAACTCTTCTTTTATTTCCTTAAATATAACTTGATTAATAAATAAAGATAAAATGGCATACATGTTAAAGGGAGCCGGTTTTGGGCCTTCGAGCATAAAATTGCCGGCACCTTCACCAGGCTTTTAGTAAGCCAAGTAGGGCTTTCTTGCAGGCGGCGGAAAAAAATGTTATCATGAAAGCAAGTTAAATGTTGTTGCATTGAATTCAAATGTGTGCAGCCGCACACTGACGGGAGGTTTATATGAAAATATCATTTTCTACTCTGGGATGCCCCGGGTGGAGCTGGGAGGATATGCTTGCTACTGCCAAGGATATAGGCTTTGACGGTATAGAAATTCGAGGTATAGGAAATGAACTTTATGCACCCAGGGCAAAGCAGTTTGCCGTTGAGAATATTGATCTGACAAAAAAGAAACTGGATAAAATCGGGCTTGAAATTCCTTGTTTGACATCTGCCAGCTTTTTATTTGACAAGGCTAATATTGAAAAGCAGCTTCAGGAGGCTGAGGATTATATTGAACTTGCTTCAAAAATAGGGACACCCTATGTAAGGGTGCTGGGAGATGCTCAACCTCAGGCGGGGGATGTGGATGTGGAATTTGTCATTGACAGTCTCAGGAAGCTTTCTGTTATAGCAGAAGAAAAGCATGTAAAACTGCTGATGGAAACAAACGGGGTTTTTGCCGACTCAAAGGTTATGAGGGCGGCTATGGAGAAGGTTTCCTCCAACAGTGTGGGCGTGCTCTGGGATGTCCATCACCCAATCAGATTCTTTAATGAGCCGGTGGAGGAAACCTACAAAAATTTGCAGGAGTATATCTGCTTTATGCATGTTAAGGATTCCCTGGTTTTCGAAGGTGCCATAAAATACAAGATGATGGGGCATGGAGACATTCCTGTAAAAAGCATTGTAAGGCTGCTGAAGGAGAATGATTATACCGGCTACCTGTCACTTGAATGGGTTAAGAGATGGAATTTGGACCTTGAAGAACCTGGTATAGTTTTTTCACATTACGCAGGGTATATGAAGAGCCTTATCTAGTGACAAAAGGTATAAAACAGCTTGAAAGCTAAGGCTGCAAGCTTAAAATAAAGACACTTCATGCAAATATTCCTGTCCGTTTGTATAAGAATCGGACAGGAAATATTTGGAAGTTTACAATAAAATATGTTATTATTCTTGCGAATATTAAATTTGCAGGGAGACAACATGAGAAAAATTTTAGCTTTATTCACAATCAGTGTTTCAATTCTTTTTTCAGGCTGCGGAAATCAGGCTGAAACCGTTCACAGGCAAGATTCTATTAAATATAATAATTCCACCATTGAGCTCACAAAAACGATTAAAACATTAAATATTTCTGTAGATTCCGGCAAGCTTCAAATCTATTGCTGGGACAATTCCTATATCAGTTCTGAGATAAAGCACACTGTCAGAGCTCAAAAAAGCCAGGAACAGCTCCAAAAGCTGCTAGACAAGTTCTCAATTGAAACGGGCATAAAGGAAGGCACCTGCAGCATTAACATAAAATATAACGGGAAAATAAGAGATTCCGATGAGGTGTATTCAGACATCAAGCTTACCATACCACGCCGTATAAAAGATATAAATCTTGAACAGAGGAAGGGAAGCTTTATACTTGAAGACAAATATGAGGGAAATATACATTCTCAACTGGGCAGTGTAAATACCGAAATCAAGGCTTTATATGGTGGCCTATACCTAGAATGCGTCAAGGGCAATATGCGGCTTGGCTCAGGCAGGCTGTCCAACGGTTCTTCAGTTAGTTTGCAGTCAGGGAATATATTCATTAAAAGTGAATGCGGAGAAAAAGCCGGATATACTTTTGAAACAGCAACGGGAAATGTCAACTTGAACTTTCCTGTTGACAGCAGTATTTTCCTTAATGCGGTTGGAACAATAACAAATAACCAGTTTACAGGAGTTGAGGGTGAGGTTATGGTAAACGCATCAGCGAAAATCGGCAAAATATCCGTAAATGGTTACTAAAAATTAATAAATATGAAATAAATTAACAAAAATAGAAAAAATATGTTGACAAAATCTAAATATGTAATATAATTGTACTAGATTAAAAAATTCTCTTTTTCACTTCGTTAGTCATTCATTTAATATTTGATTATATATATATAAAGAACTGGAGAACGCTAATGGCACTCATAAAGTTGATGATTGTGGACGATGATGATGAATATTCGTTCAATCTTTGCAATTCACTGACCCACAATTTTTCTGAAATCCTGCTGGTAAGTTATTGCAGTAACTCCTACAACATAGAGGAGTGGATTAAAAAAATAGATCCTGATATTGTTCTTACTTGTGAAAAGTATTACAAAGTCATAACCGGGCACTATGCAAAAATCCTGTTAATCCTTTCTTCGGGCTCAAGCAGCGGCAGAGTCGCAGGTATCCCTTCAATCTACAAATACAAAGAAGTAAATAAGATTGCCGGAGACATAATAAACAGTTTCACAAATGCTGGTAATATAATCAGCCAGGTGAAAGAAAAAATTGCCAGAATCATACCTGTTTATTCTGCTTCAGGAGGTACAGGCAAGACCTCAATCGCGTTGGGCATTGGTTCAATCTGTTCTCTGGCGGGTCTGAAAGTTCTTTATTTAAATCTTGAGCAATTTCAATCTACAAAATTCTTTTTCTCCTCCAATACCGATTATTCAATGTCAGAGATTATTTATTATATCAGAGTTAAAGACAATAATCTTATGTCAAAACTCACTGCCATGAGATGCCAGGACCCGTCCACCAACCTGTTCTACTACCAGCCTGCAAATAATTCGTTAGAGCTGACTGAGCTGCTTCCCGGAGATATGGAGCTCCTGTTGGGCAGATTAAAGGAATCCGGGCAGTACGATATAATTATGGTTGATATGGATTCACGTTTTGATGCAAATACTCTTGAAGTTTTTAGCAATAGTGATGAAATTATATGTTTAATAGTTGATGATGAAATTTGTTTACATAAAACATCAATCTTCTTGGAAAGTTTAAGCAAGCTGCCAAACTCTTCCAGTCAATTCACTTATTTGCCGGAAAAAATAGTATATGTGGCAAATAAAGTGTCAGATCAGGCCCTCCCATTAATCAAAAGTATCATTTCGAGTGAAAGAATCCTAACCGAAATACCTTTAGTTGAAAGCTTCAATTCCAAAAAGTTCGGTATAATGGGAGGACCTGATGCAATTTACAGTTCCTTAAGACAAATAGCAGGAAGGTATATCAGTCAGCAATACAGGGGGGATGACCTTGAACAGGGACTTGCAGAATGAGATAAAAACAGCCATAAGCGAAAAAATCGATTTAAAGAGGTATTTTTCTGACGAGGAAATAATAGAAATCATAGAAAAATCCGTCTTTGAAAAATCAAAAGAAGTATTTTTAAGGACACAGGAAAAAAAAGCTTTGATTTCCTCCGTATTCAACTCCTTGAGAAGGCTGGACATACTTCAGCCCATACTTGATGATCCTGAAATTACCGAGATTATGATAAATGGCCCCAACAACCTGTTCATAGAAAAATCCGGCAGGAGTACCAGGCTGAATTTACAATTTGAGTCGACACAAAAGCTTGAAGACATTGTTCAAATAATGGTAACCGCAGTCAACAGAACAGTTAATGAATCGACACCTATTGCAGATGCCAGACTTAAGGACGGTTCAAGAATAAACGTGGTACTGCCGCCTATAGCACTTGACGGGCCCATAGTTACCATCAGAAAGTTCCCTCCAAAACCGGTAGATATGGAACGGCTCATGGAACTTGAGTCCTTGACACCCAATGCTGCCGCAGCACTGAAAAAGCTTGTGCTGGCAAAATACAACATCTTTATATGCGGTGGAACCGGTTCAGGGAAAACCACATTTCTCAATGCACTGTCAAACTTTATACCAGAGGACGAAAGAATAATTACTATAGAGGATTCGGCAGAGCTTCAAATACAAAACCTTCCCAATCTTGTAAGACTGGAAACGAGAAATTCAAATCTTGAGGGCAAAGGAGAGATTACCATCAGAGATTTGATAAAAACCGCTCTTCGTATGAGGCCGACCAGAATTATTATCGGCGAAGTGCGGGGAGCAGAAGCCCTGGATATGCTCCAGGCTATGAACACAGGACACGACGGGTCCCTCTCCACAGGACATGCAAACTCAACCCAGGATATGTTCTCCAGGCTGGAAACCATGGTTCTGAGCTCATCAGCACTGCCTCTTGAGGCCGTGAGAAAGCAAATCTCCTCAGCTATTGATATTATTATATTTCTAGCCAGACTCAGAGACAGTACAAGAAGAACTGTTGAAATATCCGAGGTGCTGGGGCTCGAAAATGACCAGATACAGTTAAACCCGCTGTTTACCTTTGAGGAGGAGGGAAATGCTGATATGGTCTGCACAGATAAGGTGGCGGGCTGCCTGAAAAGGACTTCAAATCCCTTGCACAACATCAGGAAGCTCAGAAATTCAGGAATTATCAGTGACATTTAGTATATTTAAAGAGGAGAGTGTGTTTTGGAGGATTACGATATTTATATTATTCCTTTAAAGTGGAAAATAATTTATAGCATATGGGCAGGAGCCGTTATATTTTTCATAACCTTCCTCTTTTATAGAAGTGCCATGTTTGCTGCAGCTCTTAGTCCCTTGGGTATTCTCTACTTAAAGCACAGAAGAAAGCAATTGGTTATGAGACGCAAAAACCAACTTAATCTTCAATTCAAGGATCTGCTGACTTCTCTGGCCTCCTCACTATCCTCTGGAAATACTGTAGAGACTGCTTTTGCTAATGCCTTGGGAGACTTGCAGGTGCTTTACCCGGGAGATGATGCCTGTATTGTTAAGGAGACCAGAATAATACTTCACAAGCTGGCTCTGAATGTAACCATAGAGGAGGCTGCAGGAGATTTTGCCAGACGGTCCAAGCTGGAGGATATAGTTAACTTTTCAGATTGCATATCCATTTGCAAGAGAAGCGGGGGAAATTTAATAGTGGCAATAAAAAACGCATCAGGAATAATCAGCGACAAGATTGAGATGAAGCAGGAGATAGAAACACTATTGGCTTCCAGGAGATTTGAGCAGAGAATTCTAAATATAATGCCCGTAGCCACAATCTTTTTATTATCAGTTTCAGCTCAGGATTATATAAGCCCCCTGTTCTATACAATTGCGGGGAGGACAGCCATGACAGCCAGTCTCCTGCTGTTGTCTGCCGCCTTCATCATATCCGGTAAAATAATGAATATAAGGCTGTGAAAAATATGCTATTGGTAAATATGTTCTTTGTGGCGGCAATACTTTGTGTGGCTCTTTATGCTCTAACAGCCATAATAAGAAACCGTAGGAAATATATTGCATATATTGAAGCCCTGGACAGGGGTGAGCCCTTTAAGTATTTTCTTATCTTCGGACTGTTCCTTTTGGACAAATATAACTATTCCTTCAACTTTTCCTATGACAGAAAAATTCTGAATTATATAACTGAAATATATGGTCAGGATTATACCTTCTTTTATGCAAGGGTGGCGTATTCCAAGAAAATCGTTCTGCTTATGCTGTTTGTGGTCTTAGAACTGGTTACCTCCGTAGTGTCCGGTTATGACACGGTATATATGTGTTATGTTCCTGCAATATTTACGCTTGTATGGCTGATGGAGGATACCCGTCTGAAAAGCAGGGTGAAAAAAAGAAGGCTTGAAATGCAGTTGGAATTTCCAAATTTCATAAACAAGCTGACATTACTGCTAAACGCAGGTATGACTATGTCCAAGGCCTGGGAGAAGATAGCTTTTGACAAAACTGCTTCTGAGAACTGTGAAAGTGTATTTTACCTGGAAGTCAGCAGTACCGTTGCGGATATAAAGGCTGGAATGTATGAAAATGAAGCATACAGTCTATTTGCCAAGAGAATAAGGACCCCGGAAATATCAAGGCTTATGTCTACTATTTTGCAAAATACCAAAAGGGGCGGCAATGATCTGGTGCTTTCACTAAGACTTCAGGCACATGACAGCTGGGAGATGCGCAAAAATGCCGTAAGAAGGCTGGGGGAAGAGGCGGCAACAAAGCTCCTGCTCCCTATGATGCTGATGTTTTTTGCAATACTGATAATAGTTGTAACCCCGGCATTTCTTTCTCTGCAGGAAATTTCATCGGGGTTTTGATTAATAACTGCGTAAAGGAGGTGATTGCCATGGTCCAAGAAATAAAAAGATTTATCCAGGAAGAAGATGGTATGGGAACAGTAGAGGTTATTATTATAATAGCTGTTCTGGTAGGTGTGGCTCTGTTATTCAGAAAACAGCTCATAAACTTTGTCAATGGGATAATAAATAATCTGTTCCCTGATGCCAGCAAACTGGAAAATAATAAAACAGGAACACAGGGAACACTTGGGGGCTGATAGCTTGAATCATTTTAGTCAGGAGCTGATAAAACCGATGACCGTTTCAGAAAAAAACACTCTGCTTTCCAGGTACTTCAATGTAAAAGCCAGCTTTACCCTGGAGGCCTCCCTGATTTTTTCCATATTCTTTCTTCTTTTAACAGCACTGGTGTATGTATTCATATTACTGTACCAGCATGCAGAGCTGCAAAGCGTGACCAGTCAGACGGCAAACAGAGGGGCGCAATATTATGTAAAGCAATTAGCTTCCAAAAGTAAATGGCCTGTAAATACCGGCTTATACTGGAAAATTTTGGATGAAAAGGGTGAGGTTAAAAGCAGGCATATAGAAGAAGAGGCCTTAAAGAACTCACAGTTCTCAATTATTGATTCGGAGGCCTGTGTAAAAATTTCAACCTCATATATTTATTTATTGAGACAGCTTAAGGTAGAGTATGAAAAAAGATATTCTCTGCCTGTTGGAGATTTACTTAATATATTTGGTATTCCTTCCAAGCTTGTAATGCGTACTTCAGCAACCTGCCCATTAGAGGACAATGCGGAATTTATAAGAAATATGGATATGATTGCTGATATAAAAAACTGCCTGGTAAACAAAGACAACAAATGGATAGGCGGCAGTGAAAAAATAAATGAGACAATTGATAATCTGGTAAATAATTTTGGAAGACCGGGTGGAAACACATGAAAGTTCATAAATTAATTAATTTCAGGGGGGCCATAACTGTTTTTGCAAGTATTGTCCTGGCCTCAATATTTCTGGTTGCCGGAATTTTCACAGATGCTGCAAGGATAAGGCTTGCACACGCACAGGTTCATAAGTCTAATCAGTCGGCTCTTTCCTCCGTGCTGGCATGCTATAACAATGAGCTTAAGGACCAGTACGGGTTGTTCGGATACAATCTGGACAATGAAACCACTCATGAAAGCTTTGAGGAATATTTTGCTAAAAACCTGAATATTGGCAGCAAAGACTATCTATACGGATTCAATATAGAGAGCATACATTTGGAGCAAGTTTTCAGCCTGCAAAATAGTGAAGTTTTTGAAAATCAGCTTATGGAATACATGAAATACCGTGCTCCGGTAAAGCTTGTATCAGAGCTGCTTTCTAAAATCCAGGGAATAAGCAATGTCTCCAAAGGGTCAAAGGTTTACAGGCGGAAAATGGAGACCGAAAAGAAAGCAGGAGATATAGGACAATTGCAAATGCTGCTGGAGGAAAAGACCCTAAGTATAAATAATTCGGATATAGCTCTTGAACTTGGGGAGCTGAAAGACAAACTGACGGACAAAATTTCGGCTAAAACCGGTATATTAAATGAGCTGCAAAGGCTTGAAGCTGAATTTATGGACGAAGAGCACAGTGAAATTAGAAATAGTTTATTCAGTAAAATAAATGCAAGGAAGGAGGAACTTCAAAGTATAGAAGCAGCGGCTTCCGGAATCAAGGATACCATGCTGGATGCGGTATATCATTTTAAAAGCATCAATTCGGAGGCCTTGGAATATGCCGGAAATATCAGCGCACAAAAGCAAGAGCTTATTAAAAGATTAGAAGCGGAATTGGAGTCTGTGGCAGGGAGCACCCCTGGTATTGAAGAAGTTGAGAATGCTTACAGGGAAAGTTTGCTAGACATCAGAGCTCTTGTTAATGAGGATAGCTCTCAGGACTTAAGTGAGAGTCTGAAAAAGAATATGAATAACTGTCTGAATTCAATAAATGCAGCTTCCGGAAATGATGAGGCTTTTTTAAGCACAATCCAGCAATTATGCAGCACAACAAAAATAAACTACGTGTTTAATAAATGCACCCCTGCTTCTTCGGGGGAGGAGGATAACCGGGATAGGGCTGTACAGCTTCTGGAACAGGCTTTTAAACAAAAGGTAGAGTTGAAAAGTATTGACAATAATGTACTGAAGCAGCTTCCCTCAAGAAAGAAACAGCAGCAGGAGGATAATCCTGATTGGAGTTACAGGGACTTTAATTGGAATAATGGTGCTGATAAACAACTGCAATATATTGCAAACCAGGAAAGCAGTTTTGCAGGGCTGGCAGAGAGACTTGTAAATCAGCTCTACCTAAATGAATATATTATGGGTACTTTCAGACATGACGTGGCTCTGCTTAAAAATGAAGATGAAAGCAAGGCGTACAACTTAAGGTCATTGAGCAAATATGAAAGAGCGGGCTATTTCTCATGCTTTGAGGTGGAGTATATAATCAATGGCAACAGAGATGAAGCAGTCAATTCAATGCTTTTAAAATCTGAGATATTGGCCTTGCGGCTTGCAGCAAATGTCATTCACATATATACAGACCCTGTGAAAATGAACAGACTTATTGGGGTGGCTGCTGCATTGAGCAGTTGGAGTGCTGGTCTTGCGGCACCAATAATTCAAACCGCGCTGGTTTTTTCCTGGGGTATGCTGGAAGCTCTTTATGATCTGGAGCAATTAGGTATGGGAGATAAAATAGCTCTTTTTAAGAATAAAGATCAATGGAGCACCGATTTTTCAGGCCAGGTGATTAAAAATAAGTCCGCAGGACAGGAAGGTAACCCATTACTTCTCAGCTATCAGGATTATTTAAGAATTTTTCTGCTTTTGACTGAAAAGGAAAAGAAAATAGAGCGTATTCAGGATATTGTACAACTGAATATATCAATTTCAAATACTGGCTTTACTATGGAAAATACCTATGCAGCATTGCAGGCAGATGCAGTTGTTTCTATAAAAAATCTGTTCTTAGGTCTGCCCATATTTACAGCTCAATCAGGAATCAACCTGTCGCGCTCGATGATAAAGGCCGGTATGTTTTTAAGTTATTAGCCTGCAGGTTATTGGTTCTGGGGTTATTGGTTCTGGGGTAATGGTTCCGGGGTGAAATATATGAAAAACTTATTCAAAATCAAGAATGAAACATTTCATAAGGGTTCAATCACAGTTGAAGCTGCTGTCATACTTCCTTTTATCATTTTTGCTGTTGTTACTTTTGCTTTCATCATAAGGATTTACTATACCTATGATGTTGTTCAAAATGCCATCACAGGAACCAGCAGGCAAATGAGTGTATACAGTCTGCTATATTATAAAACTGACGCAGAAGAAATCATAAGCGGTATTGAAAGGTTCAGCAGCTCGGATGCAATAAGAGATACTCTGGGAGATAACTGGCTGAGCTCCAGCCTGCAGGAGGCAGGAAAAGACACAGCGGATTATGTTAGAACACAGTTGGCCCTGATTCCCATAACCAGGCAATTGGTCTCTAGACAACTGGAAGCCTGCTTTGAAGAGGGTGTTGACCAAGCCATGATAAGACTGAACATAATCGACGGTATTTCCGGTCTGGATTTTTCACAAAGCAAAATGCTTGCAGATGGAAAGAGTATAGATATAATCGTTCAATACAAGATGGCTTTTCCAATCTTATCAGGTATATTTCCCAAAATCCAAATAAGTCAGACTGCTTCGGTGTGCATTTGGGCAGGTGAAAATGGAGTAGGAGGGGATGTGGAAGAGGCCGAAAAAACTGTATGGGATATGACAAACATCAAAAGAGGTCAGGCAATAAGAAAACTTCAGGGAGCAAATCTGCCTTTTAATTTTCCCACTGTGGCAAGCTTTAATAACGGTACTGCAACAAGCATAAAGAGCTTAAATATTGATGAGCCCTATTATGAGGATGCTGTGTGCCTGGAGAAGAAAATTGCAAGCTATGTAAAAAAGCTGGAAGAGTTCTCAGGAGGAAGCTGTGGTGATGTATCCATAAATCAAAATGAGATGCTACACAAGGAACTTGTGCTGATTATTCCTGAAACCGAGCTTTCAGAAGAACAGCAGGCAGTGGTTGACAGATGTATCCAACGGGCGGAAGCAAGAGGCATAGATCTAAAGGTAATTAAGGCATACGGAAAGAAAGGTGGGAGTGGCGGTGTGTCAGGTATTGGTGAAGATGGAGAACAAAGTATTGAGGAGGATTAAAAGGCGTATAACAGTTAAGAAAAAAATAATCTTTATCAGTTGCTTTGCCATAGTAATTGCAATTTCGGGAGCAGCATTGCGGGGGGAGGGTAACACAGACAAGGGACTTTTGACCGGAGTCTTGATGCTTGCTCAATTGGCAGGGGTCCACAGCGACCTGAAGTTAAAAATAATACCTATTTGGCTGATGCCTGCATCTCTGCTGCTGGGAACTGTGATTATACATTTGACGGCGGGTGCAGAAGGATTTAAAAACCACATAACTGGAGCATTAATAGCCTTTCTTGTTCTGGCACTTATGATTTTTATATTAAAAGGCCAAATCGGAGGAGGAGATTTACAGCTGTTTGTGATTACAGGTTTTTACACAGGAAGTTTTGTTATCCTTGGTATTATTTTACTGTCAACAGTTTTATCAGGGCTGTATTCCTTACTGCTGCTGTTTTTTAAAAAAGGAGGCAGAGGCACTGAATTTGCATTTGCTCCTTTTGTTTTATATGCAACCGCCTTTGTAAGCCTAAGCAGTACGGAGTTGTAAAATAGTATTTAAAAGTGGACAGGTTAAGAATATATTTGAGAATGATGGGGTGAGGCTTAATGGCAGCCAACATGGCAGGTGAATTTGCAGCAGCGTACGAAAACAGTGCTGCGGCAAGTTATTTGGTATTAAGTAAAAAAGATAATTCACATATACTGGATTACCAGGTGCAGATGCTTCTTAGTAACAGGATCGGTGGCCTGCTTGAGTTCAATATGAATAATATAGGTGATGATTTTAACTGTTACTATAATATCACATCAAAATGTACTCTTGTAAATTATATGTCCAGAAAGAAATTCAAAAGAAATGAATTTTTAATATTACTACTCAATATCACAAATAATATTAATCATATTAAAGACTTTCTGCTATATGACAGTAATGTATTGCTGGATGAAAGATATATCTATACTGATCCTGAAAAAGGGGTGATTTATTTTGTATATTTACCCTTTTCATCTTATAAAAATGATTACAGAGCATTTTTCTTAAAAATGATTATTGAGCTTACAGGTTTTTGTGAGGAGGAAAGTGACAATTTCCTTCAAAAGCTTCTTGAAGAGATAAAGGGTGACTTGTTTAGCCTAAGTGCTCTGAAATCCCGGCTTGAAAGTCTTCTGGGAAGCAATGTCAGAATGTTGGCCGATACAGGAGTGGCTTCAAAAGCAGACAGTAGTAAAAATGTTAAAAACGATAAACTTGATGCTTTAGAAGATATTAGACCTCAGGCAAGCGGTAGCCTTAAATTTAACAAGGTCAGCCAAGCCAGAAATATAAAATTCCCCGTCAAAAGTGATAAGAATAAGCAGATAAATAAAAGCATTAAAAATTATCAAAGTAATCAAAGCCTTGGCAAACAAGGCGAAGAAGGGAAAAAAATCAAATCACAAAACAACAAAAGCACTTTTCAGTCACAGTCATCCTCCGGAAGGCTAACCAGACAAGCAACAGTATTTTTGCTCCTGCAGCCGGTTTTTATTGCAGCTTATATTTTAAATCTTTCAAGCGGTTTATTTGCTGGAGCTCAGAGACTGCCTGCAGCGGTCATTTCCTTTATTATTATTGCCTGCATTGATATTTTAACAATCAGGCTGATTAAGGAGCGGTATAAAAGTGCAGCAGGTCCGGTTGTATCAAGTATAATAAGCCAAATTACCTGCAAAATGAGAAGAGACAGTAAAGAACCGGAGCCGGGAATTGAAACCTCAAGAAGTCATCATCAAACTGTTAAAAAAGAAGCTGCAAAGTCACAGGCCGCCTTTAACGGTGAGACAGAAATACTTATGAAACCGCCAGTAAACAGAGTAACAGCATATTTGAAAGAGGAGGCGGGTGAAACAGTGTTTGATATTGACAAAAACAGCATATTAATCGGCAGGTTGGAGAGCTTTGTTGATGCGGTTATAAAAAACAATGCAGTGGGGAAAATCCATGCAGAGGTTATAAGGGAAGCCCAGGGCTACTTTCTTATGGACTGCAATTCCAGAAATGGTACCTATATCAACGAAAAAAGGCTTTTGCCAAATACCAGAAGCCCCCTTGCAAATAACGATATCGTAAGATTTGCAAACATGGAGTTCCGGTTTTATCACACCCGCAAACCAGAGGAGGTTTGCCTGTGATTATTTATCTTCAACTATTTCTATTGCTTGCAGCCTCGTTAGTCAGTGACCTGAGAACTTCCAAAATTAAAAATGCAGGTATTGTCTTTTTCTTAATATCCGGAATCTTGTCAAACTACTGTTTAAAGGGGATAGAAGGTTTGAAAGTGAGCTGCGCCGGCGCAGCCATGCCTGTGCTGTTGCTGGGGCTGTTTTTTTACCTGAGGCTGCTGGGAGCTGGAGATATTAAACTGTACAGCGCTATAGGAGCACTGCTGGGCTGGCAACCGGGATTGGTCGTGCTCTCCTTTTCAATGCTTTCTGCCGGTGTGGTTTCTTGTGCAAAGTTATATGTTTCAGGTGAAGCAAAGCAGGGCTTTATAACATTGTTCAATGAAAGCAGGCTGTTTTTCAGCAGTGCTATGCTAGGGATAAAACTGCAGTTGCCTGTGAACCTCAATAAAAAGCATGTAATAAAGCTCACTCCGGCAATTGCATTTGGAGTGGGCATTCAACTGCTGACCAGTCTGCTGCATTAATTATACCGGCTCTATGAACTGCTGCCGAAGCTTATATTTTCGAAGTTTCTGCAAAGCTGCAATATGCTTTCAAATTTCTCAGCCGCATCCTCATAACCATTTTTGTGAAGGTTTCGGAGGTTTTCGGGATTTTTCTCAAAACGTGAAATTTCAACAGGCTGCTTGGGCCGGATTATTACTGCTTTATTCAGCTTTTCCAGCTCTTCGGCCAGCACAATGCTGTCATTGTAAACCTCGTGCCTGCTGCCCATTGTATTGACAAGGTTGGGGTACTTCCTCAACAGCAGCCTGCACAAAGGAAAAAGGCTGCTCTTCTTTTTTCTGTAGCCCTCATGCCTGGTCATAATGACTATATGTGCATCAAAGCCGCTTTCAACAGAATAGCGTATTGGTATGGAATCAGAGGGGCCTCCGTCCACCAGCTTTTTTCCTTCCACCTCAACAACCGGTGATACAAGTGGAATAGAACTTGAAGCGCGGACATAAATGCCATCTGTAAGCATATCCCGAATGGGTGTATAAACTGGACGGCCCGTTGCACAGTCAGTAGAAACGGCTGTCAGCCTGCATTCTGAATTTTTAAAACTATTATAGTCAAATGGCAGGAGTTTGTTTGGAATATCATCAAACAAGAAATCCATATTAAAAATAGAGCCTCTGGTGAATAGTCCCAATAAACTTACATAGCGCTTGTCGGAACAAAATCCGGCATTTATATCCAGATTCCTGCCTCTTTGACCGGAAATATAAGAAACAGAGTTGCAAGCACCTGCAGAGACGCCTATAATATCTTGAAAGATAAGTCCCTGATCCATGAAATAATCCAGCACACCTGCGGTGTAAAGGCCTCTCATTCCTCCGCCTTCAAGTATCAAGCTTACTTTAGCCATAGAAAATAACTCCCTTATGTCGTACATGTAGCAATTGTAAAAATATACCTTTAACTATTTTCTTACTGAATTATACCTCTTTTTTTATATATATTCAACAATGCTTTATTTTGATTTTTCAGAGATAATTAATATTAAGGTACGTATTCAGACATGGCTGCTAATTAAGCCGGTGACAGGAAGTATTTTAGATAAGCACATTATCTGTAAGCGTATGCAGTGAAAGCCGTGACTCAGCGTTGATTATTACTGGAGGATGTAAATGCCGAAGATCGTAGAATATTCATACGGAAAACTGTTCAAATACACAATGAAAGCAATTAACCCTGTAAAAAAGGCTATAATAACAACTGATTGCAAGGTACATCGGGCCATTAACATACAAGCTTTGGCTGTCCTCAAAAGTGATGGGAAATACCAGCAGTTCAACATGTTCTCTAGCTATCTGCTGGAATTGAATATGGGTGTTGTCTGGGCAGACCAGGATTTTAAGAGTTCGGGACATTTTTATAACCCTCTGAAGGACAGGGGGCTGTATGGAAATACAAATGCACTTACTCTTGCGTCAAATTATTACTCCTTTGCCCTTGGCTGTTACGAGGCAGGAGATATAAGGAAGTCAATGTTTTTTCTTGGGGCGGCGGCACATTTGGTTCAGGACGTGACAGTACCGCAACATGCCAACATAAAGCTGCTTCAGGAACACCACAAGTTTGAGAAATTTGTCAGGGATACTTTCAGCAGTACGCCCGAATATTTGGTTTGTGATAAGGGCTGTTATATGGAGGACATAAAGGAATTTATATATAACAATGCCATTTGTGCAATTAAAGTCAGCAAAAAAATGAGCTATATTTCTGATGACGAGCAAAGGTATTATGAACTTACAAAGCGTGTACTGCCTTTGGCCCAGAGAAGCACAGCCGGTTTGTTTTCCATGTTTTACAGAGATATCCGGGAACTGGAAAGCAGCAGTTACAGTTCATCCGTTCTTTAAGTCAAAAGTAATGGTTTGGGTTTTCAAAAGGTTGTACTTCAGTTTGGTTTTGCCTCAAACCCAAACCATCGGCTTTCAGCCGATAATAATTGACTTTGGCTTAAAATATACTTAATCTAAAGCTAGAGCATATTTTTAATTTCTGAAAAGAAGTCCTCTTTTGTATCGCAGATGACTACGTTTCCATTTAATAAACCAAATACCTTGGTTGAAAGCTCAGGGTATTTACGGCCACATTTACCTATGCAGCCAACCTTGTATTCTTTTTCGGGTACAAAGTCTTTCAGCTCCTTTACATCGAAGCCGGAGCAATATTTACATACTTTGATTGTCTTTGCCAAATCAGACCCTCCTTTAAATTTAATCAATAGTGGTGAAGCCCTTTATAATAAAATCTCCTAAAACTTGTATTGCTTCAGGGAAATTAGAAGTGCCAATATCTTCTTGATGCTGATCCAGATATACCAGCATGTCAAATATTGAAAGAAGGGTTTCGTTGGGAATATCCTGCCTTATATTCTTATCTTGTTTCCATTTCCCCAATAAGTCAGAAAATATATGGCGTATAAATTTGACGTCATCTTTACCATTAACATCAAAATATTTATGTAGTTCGTCTGCTATGGTATTTCCGTACCATTCTTTTAATATTAAATTATTTCTATTGAATTCCAAATTTCGTGTCATATATTCTTTCGTAATCTTTTCTGGAGAATCGTTCATATTGAGTTTGTCTATAATGAGCTTCTTGGCATATCGGTTTTCCTCAATAAAAACCTCTAAAAAGAGCTTTTCTTTGGATTCATAGTAATTGTAGAAAGTACCGACACTAACCCCTGCTTTTTTTGTTATATCTGAAACATTTATAGCTTTAAAGCCTTTGAGTAGAAACAATTTCTTTGCAGCTTCCAAAATTGCCACCTTTTTGTCCAATAATATATACCTCATTTCTGAATGAATTTAATATTTATTCATTCATATCTTATTACTTTTATCTCCTTGCTGTCAAGGGAAATTTTGATCTATGGAGATAAGTTAACAGGCAGCATGATGGCTTTGGAAATGCATTGACTATGTGGTCAATAGTTTATATAATTAATATAGGCATTGACTACGTGGTCAAAGGAGGAAATACTATGAATGCAATAGATATAATCGGGCTTTCCAAGAGCTATGGGAGTTCAAGAG
Organism: Bacillota bacterium; assembly: GCA_023400235.1. GTDB lineage: Bacteria > Bacillota > Clostridia > Acetivibrionales > DSM-1351 > Ruminiclostridium. The sequence goes on along the minus strand of JAEXFI010000016.1, from coordinate 30,494 downwards.
GCATTATTGATGTGAATATGGAGGTGAAGGAAGGTGAGGTCTTTGGTTTCATCGGGCCAAACGGGGCGGGTAAATCCACCACCATCAGGACTTTATTAAACCTTATTCACGCTGAGAAAGGTGAAGCCAAAATTTTCGGATTGGACTGTTTTACACAGAGCAGAAGGATAAAGGAGCAAATTGGCTATCTGCCCTCTGAAGTGCACTATTATGACGATATGAAGGTAAGAGAGTTATTGAAGTATTCCTCCAGCTTTTATAAAAAGGACTGTTCTCAAAGGATAGACCAGCTCTGTAAAGCACTGGAGCTAAACGTTGACAAAAAGCTTGAGGAACTGTCCTTTGGTAATAAGAAGAAGGTGGGTATCGTGCAGGCATTGCTGCACCAGCCCCGGCTGCTGATACTGGATGAGCCTACCAGTGGCCTTGATCCATTGATGCAGAGCACATTTTTTGATATTTTACAGGAAGAAAACAGGAGGGGAGTGACCATATTCTTTTCCTCACACATTCTTACCGAGGTTCAGAGAATGTGTCACCGGGTGTCTATAATCAAGGAAGGAAGAATTTTGAAGACCGAGTCCATTGACACCTTAAGGTCTAGTACTTATAAACGGATAAAGGTAGAATTTGTGAAGCCTGAAAATAATGCTTTTGAGGGCTTACCCGGAGTGGTGGACAGAACTTCAGCAGAAAACAGCATTGAGTTTTTATACAACGGGCCTATTGAGGCAATCATTAAAAGGTTATATGAATATGAATTGAGAAATCTGTGGGTAGAGGAACCTCAGCTTGAAGAGGTTTTCATGCACTATTACAAATAATAAATTGTATTGACAGGAGGTCGTCATATGCTTTTATATAAAAGAGAAATAATAAGGAACGGAAAATCAACAATGCTGTGGACAACTATACTGCTGGTGTATAATATTTCCATGCTCCTGCTTTATCCATCGTTGGCCGGTGCGATGAAAGATAAAATGAACGTAATGCTTCAAGCCTTCCCAAAGGAAATGATTGCTGCCTTTGGAATGGATAAGGTCAGTATTACAGAGCTGCTAGGCTTTTACAATACTTACTGCTATCTGCTTGTCACCATTCTCGGAGGAATATTTGCCATGCTCCAGGGGATTTCAGTACTTTCGAAAGAAGAGGATGAAAAGACAGCAGAATTTTTGATGTCAAAACCTATTACCAGAAACAGGATCCTGGTGGAAAAGGTATGTGCTGTTTTAACAAATATTCTCATCTTGAATATAGCTGTAAGCATTATATCCTATGGGGCAATAAAATATGTAAGCAGTGAGCCATACAGTCAAAAAGCGCTGTTACTGCTTTTTCTGGGACCGATTCTTATGCAGGTGACTTTTGCAGCAGTTGGTCTGCTGATTTCCGTATTTATTGTAAAGGCCAGGATAAATATACCCGCAGGTGTGGGAATAGTTCTTGGAATGTATTTCATTAGTATATTGGCAACTGTTTCAGATAAAGCGAACTTTTTAAAATACGTTACACCATTCAAGTTTGTGGACGGAGCAGACCTGATCACGGGAAAAACCATTGAGCCCGTGTATCTTGTCATAATGGCAGCAGTAACTTTAGCATGTACATTTATGGCCGGCTTAATATATAATAAAAAGGATATAGTTGCTTAAGTACCAGACAAATAACAAAGTCTAAGGTATAGTATAAGGAGAGTATATTTTGAATCCTGCTTTTAATAAGCTCAATGTACAGAAGAAAACCAATATAATAAACACCTGCATGGAGGAGTTCGCCCAAAACGGTTATGAAAGGGCATCTACCAACAGTATGGTGAGCAGGGCAGGTATATCAAAGGGCTTGCTTTTTCATTATTTTGGCAGCAAGAAAGACTTGTATCTATATTTGCTGGACTATGCCATTGAGCATTTTATCGGAAGGTATTATGAAAATGATATGAAAGCTTCTTCTGATTTATTTGAAAGAATAGTGAACAGGGGAATAGTTAAAATGAAAATAGCAAGTGAGCAGCCTTTTATGTATAAGCTGGTCATGGAGGCTTTTATCGACACTCCCCGCGGAATGGAAGAGGAAATGAAAGCAAGATATGATAAAATATACAGCCAGCATATGCCTGCAGTTTTTGAAGACATTGATTTTTCCCTGTTTAGAGAAGATATTGATAAACAAAAGGCTATAGAGTTTATGCTTTTAAGTTTGGACGGCATATACAACAAATATATGAAGCAGACTAAGGGAAAGGCTTTGAGCTTAAGCCTTGAGGAAGCTGATAAAATTATAAGTGAGCATAATTTATTTATTGATATGATAAAATACGGAATATATAAGAAGAATTAGAGCTACCAGGAGGCAGAAATGAAAGCCTACAGAAAAGAGCTGCACTTTAACATTCCCAGCCGCAGAGCGTATGTCAACATTACTTCCCAGGTACAAAGATGCATTGATGAAAGCGGCATAAGTGAAGGCATGGTTCTGGTAAATGCCATGAACATCACAGCCAGTGTATTTATTAATGATGATGAGTCCGGTCTGCACCAGGATTTTGAGAAATGGCTGGAAGTACTTGCACCTGAAAAGCCATACAGCCAATACAGGCACAACGGCTTTGAGGACAATGCGGATGCTCACCTCAAGCGTCAGATTATGGGGCGGGAAGCAGTGGTTGCTGTAACCGGCGGCAAGCTGGATTTTGGCACCTGGGAGCAGTTGTTCTACGGTGAATTTGACGGGAAAAGAGAGAAAAAAGTGCTTATAAAAATTATTGGTGAATAGTTTCAGGTTTGCATATCAGAATTAATTCATTTTATTACAGGGTAGAGCAAGTTGACGGATGGAAACGGAGTAAATATATGAAAATCTGTGTGATTCACGGCAGCCCGCGAAAGGGAAACACATACAAGGCAACAAAATTATTCATGGCTGAACTGGAACAAAGGGGTGAAGTTGAATTTGTTGAATTCTATCTTCCCAAAGCAATGCCGGTCTTTTGCTGCGGATGCTACAATTGCTTCGACAAGGGGGCTGAAACCTGCCCGCACGCGCAGTATACCCAGCCTGTGGAGCAGGCGTTGAAGGAAGCCGATGCTATTATTATAACTTCTCCTGTTTATGTACTGGCTGAAAGCGGAGCGGTTAAAACACTGCTGGACCACTATGGATATATGTTCATACCTCACAGGCCAATGGAGGAAATGTTTAAAAAGGTGGCAATGATTATTTCCACAACTGCTGGAGCCGGAACTGGAAAAGCCATTAAGTCCATTTATAACAGCTTGAATTTTTGGGGAATTAAAAGGATTCTAAAGCTGGGGCTCACTATTTTTGCGAAAGACTGGGAGGATATGAAGCCAACTAAACAGCAAAAGTTTGAAAAAATTATTAAAAATAAGGCCCAAAAATTTCATGCCAGCATAGTCAATAGAGAAAGGCTTCACACCAGATTGTTTACCCGGTTTATGTTTTTTGCAATCAAAAAATCCTTAAGCAGCTATGCTGACGGCCATCCGGATAAAGAGTACTGGAGGCAAAAGGGGTGGTTGAACGGTGAAAAACGGCCCTTTTAGCTTTGTGTGCAAATTACTCTGGAAGGCTGAAAGCCCAGGTGCCTTCAGTTTTTTATGGTGCGCCCAGTATGGGCGCTTCACACGAAAAAAAGTGAAAAGTCGTGTCCAATATATGTAAAGTATGATATTATCTAAAAAGATAGAAATTAATTTTTAACAATATTGGAGATAAAAAATGGAAAACAAAGAGCTGGATGGTGTAGTTGAAGATATTGCAGCAGAGGTTAGTGCAGCAGAGTATAGTGTTGTAGAAGATGGTGCAGCAGCGGATAGTGTGTCTGAAAATATTGCATCAGAGGATGGTATAGCAGAGAATAATACAATAGGGTATAGTGCGGAAGAGGATATGGAAAATACCGTTATCAGTGCCAACGAACCCGTGGATATGCTGGCAGAAGTCCAGAATACTGACTTTAATCCATATGGAAGGGTATATGATAATAATTTGCCCAATCAGTATCCAGTAAACGGTATTCAGGGGCCTGCAGGATTGGGAGGCTGGTTGGTGCTGGTAGCTATCGGAAGAATCCTTGGTCCTCTAATTTTGCTCAATGCAATTTACCAGATTTTCTCGGTATATTTCAAAAGCGGGATGCTGACGCAGCTTACAGACCCTGATAGCAACATGTACAGTGCATTGTGGAAGCCCATGGCTTTTTTTGAGCTCATAGGCAATGTAGTGCTCCTGGGCTTGTCTGTCTTGCTTATAGTTCTATTTTTTATGAAGAAAAAACAGTTTCCCATAGTATATATAGGTATGATGGTTTTGAATGTATTAATTATGCTTATTGACCTTATATTTATATACCAGATACAGAAGGCGTTAGCATTGGACTTAAATATAACAGCGACTTCACAGCTTATTGCAGCCATAGCTACCAGTGGTGTCTGGATTCCCTATATGCTTGTGTCAAAAAGGGTTAAAAATACTTTCATAAGGTAATTTCCTGTAATATTAGCGGTTTACATACCTGACCAGGAGAATATATGTGTAAGAAATACTGTAAGTTCAAATTTATAAGGCTTGTCTTGCTGTTGTTTGTAGGGGCATTTACATTAAGTGCCTGCACGGAAAATAATAATTATATGCTAGACAAGGCTGGAATGCACTCAGTTAAAGCCTTGGAGGCACAGAATGCGGACGTTCGGAATCCAGAGGCTCAAGACACGAAGGCACAATCAAAAGCCTGGGGCACATCTGCAGAGAAAGAGCCTCTTAACACTGATTCTGGAAGCATGAGTCTGGAGGAAGCAGTTCAAATAATCAGGGAAACCGGTAGCTCTAATGTTGTAAAAACCTGGGAGCAGTATGAAGCTGAAAAAGTTCCGCTACTTGCCGTCTTGCCGGACAGGAGGCTTTATCTATACGGGTTGAAGGATAAAGGCGGAGTTATTCTTTACTACAATGGCACCGGGCATTTTTATGAATGGAATCATCTGACTCCGAGATTTGTTTTGCCCAGTATGAATATGGCGGATTTTGACGGAGATGGCAAGGATGAGCTGGGTGTTATTCTCTATGTGGGCTCAGGAACCGGACTTTCAGTTGAAGAACTGCATGTGGTAAAGATTTCCGAGTCAGAAGTGATTCCCAGCAATCCAAAGGATAAAAATCACCTTGTTCCCAATACAGAATATTTTAAGGATTATTGCTATACTGATTATTCAGAACAGCTTAAAAAGCAGGTTCGGCTCAAAACTCATGTCAAAGGTGCAGCACTATGGGCTGATGTCAGTGTCGGAAGTGTTTCCAGTTCCTTTGAGCTTGAGAATCCAACCGATGATATTGATAATCTAAATATAGCTTTTGGAAATATTGTCCGATTTGAATTCAAGGACAAGAGAATTCTTGCGCAGTTTGCCCTGGGGGCTATACGAAAATCCTATGCCTCTCCTGATTTCATCGGAGAGCTGAATGCAGAGGTTTCTTATTATAATGGCCGATTTGAGCTTAACAATATAACTTTTAAGCAATAGCATAACAGTTGCAGGTGTTGTGTATTAGTCCACAGGCCAGTTTTTCAGTTTGAAGCATGTAGACATATACGCTGGGTTAACTGCCCGGAAGGAGATAAGCAGATGCATGATGTCAGCGCTAAGTATGAGGCATTATTAGATAAAATCGCTGTTTTCGCACATGAAAGAGAAGATATAAGAGCAGTGCTTGTTCAAGGCTCAAGAGCCAGAAAGGACATGCCTGCCGACGACTGGTCGGATTTGGATGTCAGCATTATTACAACCTCAGCAGAGTATTATATTTCAAATGAGACCTGGCTGTCCCAACTTGGTGGTTACTGGCTGACATTTACTGAAGACACTGCTCTGGGAGGTAACAAGGAGCGGAGGGTTCTTTTTGAGGATGGGCTGGATGTGGATTTTGCCATAACACCATATGAGATGGTACACTATATTAAGACTTGCGGAGTTCCCGAGGATGTAAAGTATTCCTTGGGACGAGGCTTCAGGGTATTAGTAGATAAGGACGGGGTTTTGGGTGAATTATACAGTATGGACATGAAGCCGGCGCTGCCGGAACTGCCCTCAGACCGGGAGTACCTGGAACTTGTAAATGACTTTATATACCACTATGTATGGGCCCTGAAGAAACTGAACAGAAAAGAAATCTGGGCAGCCATAAGCTGTTCTGACGGTTACTTGAAAGCAAGGCTTTTGAAACTCATTGAGTGGCATTCCTGGGCTGTAAATGGAAGAGATTATGACACCTGGCATGCCGGACGCTTTGTTGAAAAATGGGCAGATCCAAGAGTGGCTGAGGGTCTGAAGTATTCTTTCGGGCATTTTGAACAGGAGGATATTCTTTGTTCCATCAAACAAACTTACAAGCTTTTCAGAATACTGGCAATAGAAGTGGCCCAGAAGCTTGCCTATGAGTATCCCTGTGAAAATGAGCAAAAGGTCCTGCAGTGGTCTGAGGAAAATCTGGAGAAGCTTCTTAGACCTGAGACATAGCAGAAATGGAAGGCCGGGTAATTTACTCTGAATTAAAGTATCTCTTGAATATAGTACCTATTGAATAAGTACTGATTGTATAAGAAGGGCAGGGAGGTATAAAATGTTTTATTTCCAGGCAACTGACGACATTCAATTAAGGGTCCTAGAACTTAAAAATGCCAAAGAGCTGTATCGCCTGATTGATGATAACCGTTTGTTTTTGAGGGAATGGCTGCCGTGGGTGGGTTCAACGACGGGTGTTGAATTTATAAAACAATTTATCAAATCCTCAAAGAAGCAGATGTCGGAAAACAACGGATTTCAGGCCGGCATCTACTACAAAGGTGAAATTGCAGGCTGCATAGGACTTCATAGTATTGACTGGAGTAATAAGAAAACTACCATAGGTTATTGGCTGGCCTCGGATTTTCAGGGTAAGGGAATAATGACACAGTCCTGCAAAGCAATAGTAAATTATGTTATTAAGGATTTGGGCTTGAACCGGGTGGAAATAAGGGCTGCAGAACTAAATTCAAAGAGCAGGGCAATTGCCCAAAGACTTGGATTCACCCAGGAAGGCATATGCAGACAGGTGGAATGGCTGTATGATCATTACGTAGACCATGTCATTTATGCCATGCTGTCAGAAGAATGGAAAAATCAGCAATAAGGAGGCTGGATTTGTGGTTGATTGGAGTCCCGTAGTGGGAGCATTGGGTTTTACGGCATTAATTGCTGTAATTGTAATATCGAATAAGGTGATTAAATACAAACTGGAACTGGCCAGAATAAATGCTGAAACAACAATAAAAGCAGAAGAAATACGTGCTAATAACCAATTGGAAATAGAAATGCTTTTAAGGCAGGAGAATAGCAGCCAAAAGAGCAGGTTCCAGGAAGGTGTGGATTCTGAGGAAACACCGGACAGGATAAAAAGAAGGGTGTGAAAAAAGAACAAACGTTCTAAAATGTATTGTATTTGTTACTTGTCTGGTATATAATGGAGTTAACACAATATTTTGAATTTCAGTATTTCTTAATGCTGGGAAATATACCTGGAAAATATATAAGAACGCTTGACTCTATTAATTAAACAAATGTATTGGGAGGGTGGATACATGGCGGTTGTCAAAATCGTAAAAGTAGATTTTGTTCCAAAATGCCCGTACTGTGAAAGATAGCTTGAAGAAGTAGGAAGCTTGAGTACAGGAGTTTTGTCGGTTACCAAGGTACTTGTGTGTCCACATTGCCGAAAGATTTTGGGTTCGGTATATAAAGGCTGAGTTTTTATGGTGCTGGTGCATTGGCATAGGGTTTTAAGGCTTGAAGGAAGGTTGCCATGAAGGTTGGAATAGTCGGAGGTATCGGACCGGAATCTACGGTTGATTACTATAAAAGCATCATCGTGGAATACCAAAGGAAATGCCATGATGACAATTATCCCCGGATTGTCATAGACAGTGTAAATATGACGGAAATGCTGTCATGTGTTTCAGCTAAGGATTGGAATTCCTTGACAGACATGCTGGTAAAATCAGTGGAATGTTTATCAATGTCCGGAGCTGATTTTGCAGTTATAGCATCCAATACGCCACATGTGGTGTTTGACAGGGTGAGAGATAAGGTTGGGCTTCAGATGCTCAGCATTGTTGAGGAAACCTGTAAAAAGGCCAGGCTGCTGGGATTGAAACGGCTTGGGCTGTTCGGTACAGGATTTACTATGAAGGAGAATTTTTATCGTACGGCATTTGCTGACTTTGGAATGGACATAGTTGTGCCCAACATTGATGAGCGGGATTATATTCATAAAAAATTATTCAGCGAGATAGAATTTGGTGTTATAAAAAATGAAACCAAGTACGGGCTTTTGTCAATTGCCGGAAGGATGTGCGAGGAAGATGGACTGGATGGTCTGATTCTGGGATGCACCGAGCTTCCATTGATATTAAAGGACGGAGAAGGAATGGTTCCTTTCCTGAACACTTCTCAGATACATGTTGAGAGCATTGTAGAGAGACTGGCACAAGCACGGGATGGAGCGAAGTCATGATTAGTGTTGCAAAGTCCTGGAACTCAAAGCAGGCCAGACTAAAGGAAATAATTTTAAAACCTGATGCTTTTACTGAAACAATAGCCTTACTGCTTGAGATGCATAGTCTGGTACACGCCTCCCAAATGTCCGATTCAGAGGTTATAACATATGAAGATCAGTTGTGGGAAGGACTTGAACCTGGAGTATTCAGTTCACAGGTTAAAAATGTGGGCTCCACTATTGCATGGAATTTATGGCATCTCACCAGAATTGAGGATATTACTGCCAATATTCTTATAGCCGAGGATAGTCAGGTGATTAGCAGTGACAATTGGCTGGAAAAAATGAAAGCATCGGTATTAGATACGGGAAATGCCATGAGTGATAGAGAGATAGCTGATTTTAGCTGGAAAATAGATATGGCTGAGTTGAAAAATTATAGAATAGAAGTAGGCAGGAAAACAAGGCATATAATTAATTCACTCAGACCTGAAAGCATGAAAAAGAAGGTTAATGCTGAAGGTATAAAAAGGATTTTGCTTGAAGGCGGAGTTACTGAAGCAGAACAATCCAGGTGGCTATTGGACTTCTGGAGTAAAAAGACAATAGCAGGTATAATCCTGATGCCCATTACAAGGCATCAGGTAGTGCATCTGAATGACAGCTTCAAGCTTAAAAGCAAGCTTTCAAACCGTTAAAGCTTAAGTTATATAAAAGACAGAAGAAAGGAAGACTGCATATTACCATGTAGTCTTCCTTTCTTCTGTGCACCTTATATATTTAAAAGACCAGATCTAAAAATATTTAAGGATTATTTAATAATTTAAAGACTATAATTGTTTCATAAGCCAGAGAAAGGAAGACGAAAAGTGTTTATAAGAATATTAAATAAAGATATCAAAAGAAAAAAGGCAATGAATATAATACTATCCTTGTTCATGATAGTAGCCAGCATGTTGATTGCCAGCAGCACGAACCTGCTTTATACAACTACAACTGCCCTGCAGCATTTTAAGCAGGTTTCGGAAACCTCGGACAATTTGATAGTTACATTTTCAAGTCCTGATAATGACAGGAGGATGCTGGAGTGGAGCAGCAAATGCAGCAAGGTGAAAGAAATAAACTCTGAGGACATGATACTTGTCCAGGCTGAAAATATAACTCTTTCGGCAGAGGGCAGGAAGCTTGAGGACGGAGCTACTCTGACCGTGGCAAAGGTTCCTTTAAAAAACAATCTGGTTTTTAATGAAAGAGATGAGCTGTTTAGACTCAATGCAGGAGAGGTAGCCTTACCAAACCTGATAAGAGACAGTTTTGGACTGAAAATAGGGGACACGGTTAAAATCAGTATTGGTGGTGTTGAAAAGGAACTTAGGGTCGGACACTTTTTGAAGGATGTGCTGTTCGGCTCAGGTCTTATGGGGTTAAAAAGAATAATAGTCAGTGATGAGGATTTTGGGGATTTTTATGGAACAGCAGATAAAAGTATAATAAAGCTTTGGTCTGTTATTAAGACTGAAACTGCAACTTATGAGGAGGTTGAAAAAGAATTCAACAAAACCTCCATCTCTTCAATATCCATATTCAACAGTGACACTATTTCGTATACATACATCATGGATTTGACAACAGCAGCTATTATGAGCATTTTAAGCATTTTCCTGATACTTATATCCTTTCTTATCCTGAGGTTTACCATCAGATTTACCATTGAGGAAGACTATAAGGAAATAGGGATTATGAAAGCTGTGGGTCTTAAAAACAGGGTGATTAAAAATCTGTATCTGGTCAAATATTTTGCAATAGCCCTGCTGGGGGGCAGCTTGGGCTTTGCCGCCAGTATTCCCTTTTCAGGTTTTTTAAGGGATAACATATCTCAGAATATTATGATGACAACCGGTATTTTAAATTATTTCCTGGCAGGCTTAAGCTCAGTTCTGATTATTGCGGCAACTCTGCTTTTTTGTTACCTGTGTACCGGAAGAATAAACAAAATGACAGCAATCGATGCAATCAGACAAGGAAGCAACGGCGAAAGATTTTCTGCCTCAAGAAGACTTAAGCTTCATAGCTCCGGGTCTATCAGTACTCCAGTCTTTATGGCAGTCAGTGACCTGGTTGCCGGCTTCAGGAAATTCATAGTATTGATGGTGACTTTTATATTGGGAACCTTGATTATTATAGTACCTATAAACGATATTAACACCTTGGCATCAGATGATGTAGTGACCCTGTTTGGGCTTGCCAAATCGGATTTCAACCTGAGACCTGACGGCTATGGTGTTGTCCACCGAGAAGCAAGTGTTGAAAGACTTATGGACTATACACATTCCATTGAACAGGAAATGAATAAAAATGGATTTGACGTAGACATACATCCTGAAATTATACTCACTGCCAAGGTATATGCCGGCGATCCAAACGATAGCATGACTGTATTGGGCTTGCAGGCGTATGATTACTCAACAGACAATTATGTGTATCTAAAGGGTACTCCTCCAAGGCTTGAAAATGAACTGGCCTTAACTGAAAAAGCAGCCGATTATTTTGGTATTGGTATAGGAGACAATGTAAACTGTATTGGACGGGAGGGTTCAAAGAAGTACATTGTAACTGCGATGTTCCAATCAATGAACAATCTTGGATATTCACTACGTTTCTCTGAAAAGCACATTATGGACATGCTGGACAGCAGTGCGTTCACACTTTTTGGGGAGTTTAACAACAAAGAAAACAAAGCCGAACAGCTTAAAGCTTTAAAGGATAAATTTCCTGAGCTAAAGATAAGAAACAGCAGAGAGTATGTTGACAGTTTTATGGGCAATATTTCAGGGCAGATAGATGTTATTAAAACAATTATTCTTATTATTGTGTTAAGTATCAACTTTCTCATTACCTGCCTTCTGGTGAGAATGCTTATCACAAAAGAAACCGCAGATATTGCACTTTTAAAGGCTATGGGCTTTAGGAACAGGGATATAAGGAAATGGCAGGCTGTACGTATTATGATAATTCTTCTTGTTTCAGTTATCCTAGGAACGCTGTTGGCAAATCTTACAGGCAGTTATTTGTCGTCAGGTATCTTTGGCTTTATGGGTGCAACGCAAATCAAATTAACTATTGAACCGTTACAGGTGTATGTGTTGTATCCGCTCATAATTTTGGCAGTTACAATGACAGCAGTTCTAATAAGCCTTGGGCAGGTAAAGAGTACAAATATTTGGGAAATAAACAACCAGGAATAAAATGAAATAAATATGGAGGGAATAAAGGGCATGAATAGAATATTGAGTGTAAATAATCTTTGTAAAACATATATTGTAAACAAGAGGCAGAATAACGTACTGAGAAATGTAAATTTTGAAATGGAGGAGGGGGATTTCATTTCCATTATGGGACCCTCCGGCTCGGGAAAGTCCACTCTTTTGTACACCGTGAGCGGTATGGATCGTTTGACGGCAGGAAAGGTATTGTTTTGCGGCAGGGATATAAGCAATCTGAGTCCCGACAGAATGTCAGAACTGAGATTGAATGAGATGGGCTTCATATTCCAGCAGATGCATATGTTGAGAAATCTGTCCACCTATGATAATATCATTGTGTCAGCATACAACTCTGCAGCTGGGAAAACAAAGCAGCAGCGAAAAGTAATAAATGAGTATGCTGAGCAATTGATGCGAAAGCTTGAGATAATCGACATTGCGGATAATGATATAACCGAGGTGTCAGGGGGACAGCTTCAGAGAGCATGTATCTGCAGGGCTCTGATCAACAGACCTAAAATGATATTTGCGGATGAGCCCACAGGTGCATTGAACTCAAAGGCCTCTGATGAAGTCATGTCCCAGTTGACTCGTATTAATGGGGAGGGCACCTCAATACTGCTTGTTACACATGACGTAAAGGTGGCCGCCAAGTCGGACAAGGTACTTTACATAGTGGATGGCAATATACAGGGGGAACTCCGGCTGGATAAGTATTCCCAGGTGAGCACCCACAAAGAGCGGGAGAGAAAACTAAACGGCTGGCTTATGGATATGGGATGGTGATCTATGGTAGATTTGCTGATAATAGAGGATAATACGGAACTTGGAACCATCCTTTGCGATTTTCTTGCGAAGGATGGTTATTCCTTATTTCTGGCTAAAAGCGGCGAAGAGGGCATGGAGTACATAAAAACGAATACAGTCAGACTGGTTTTACTGGATGTGATGCTGCCCGGCCTGGATGGATTCGGGGTATGCCAGCTTATAAGAGAACAGGGTAATATCCCCATAATAATCATAAGTGCAAGAGTAGATAAAAGAGATAAAATCGCTGGGCTGGAGCTTGGAGCTGACGACTATGTGGAAAAGCCCTTTGATATTGATGTACTGTCGGCAAAGATAGCCGCGCTGCTCAGGCGGAATTACGAATTCAGGGATAAGACCACAGTGCTCTCAGACAGCCAAATTACAATAGATTTAAATGCTACCGCAGTATATTATAAAAATAAACCATTGGTTATGACCGTGAAGGAATATGAGTTAATGCTGTTGTTTCTCGGCAATAAAGGAAAAACACTGAGAAAGGAATGGCTTTTTGACAAGGTATGGGGAGCGGACAGCTTCAGCGAACCGTCAACCTTAACTGTACACATAAACAAACTTAGGGAGAAAATAGAGGAAACGCCCAAAAGTCCAAAGAAAATCATAACTGTGTGGGGAGTGGGCTATAAGTATGAGGCATTATAACAGGATTATAGGCGCAATAACAGCCCTGTGGCTGATACTGACGGTGGTATTCACATTTGCCTTTTATTCTGGCGGAAATTTAGAAGGCAGCAAGGGCTACAGGGTTGATATAAACAGGATTAATGCTTTAGTCTCAGAAGGTATTAATATTGGCAGTATTGATATGAAGCAATTTACATATGTAAGCAGGCTGGAAGAGTTAAAATTACCGTGTTCAACCAAGGAATTGACGGATTTTTTTAGCGGCAGCGGCTTATATGGAAAAACTGACTTTACAGTACAGCCGGTTTTTGACGGCATTAATCCTGAGGACGGTACCTCCGGTTTGATAAGTGCTCAGGAAAGAGCAGAAAACAGCCGTGTTACAGGGTACTTGCGATTTACATACTCCTTGGCAGCAGGTAATTCTTTTTTAACAAGGAAAATTATTTATGCGGATTTGTGCCTGCTGTTAATGTATTTATCGGTTATAGCCTTATTGCTTTATATCAGACACTCAATATTAAAGCCGTTTATTGAAATGGTGGAATTGCCCTATGAACTCTCAAGAGGCCACCTGAAGACCGAGTTAAAGGAGAATAAGAACAGGTTTTTCGGAAAGTTTCTATGGGGGCTGAACCTGCTGAGGGAAAATCTTGAACAGCATAAAAGGCGGGAATTACAGCTGGAAAAAGAAAAAAGGACGCTGATACTGACCATATCACACGATATAAAGACTCCTTTGAGTACCATAAAGCTGTATTCCAAAGCTATTTATGACAATCTTTATGCTGCTGAGCAAAAGAAAGCTGCTGCAGCAAGACATATTGAAGAAAAGGCTGATCAAATAGAAAGATTTGTGGGTGAAATTATTGAGGCTACCACCCGGGATATTCTGGATATTGAGGTGAATTCCGGAGAGTTTTATTTAAGCAGCCTGATTGCTCAGCTGCAAAAAACCTATACTGATAAGCTTCAGCTTATAAAGACAGATTTTATTATCCCTGATTTTGATGATGTTATTTTGAAAGGGGACCTTGAGAGATTAGTAGAGGTATTGGAAAATATAATAGAAAATGCCATGAAATACGGAGATGGGAAATACATTGAAATCAGCTTTTCCAATGAGGACTTCTGCAAGCTGATAACTGTAACAAATTCCGGGAAGCCCATTTCCACTACAGAATTTATACATATGTTCGAAGGCTTCTGGAGAGGTGCCAATGCCCACGACAAACAAGGAAGCGGACTGGGTTTATATATATGCAAAAAGATAATGAAAAAAATGGATGGAGATATTTTCGCAAGCAGTAACGGAGATACCATGAGTATTACTGTGGTTGTCAGGTGCTGTTAGCAATAAAGGAGGGACCTTAATATGATAATGTTCTGGAACAGGAGAGAAGTATATATTGGAAGTGATATGGAGGCTTTCTCACGGGTAAGGTCCATATTGTCGGCAAAGAATATAAAATATCAATATAAGGTCGTAAACAGTTTGGGGTCCTCAAACAGGGGGCACTCCGGTGCTTTTGGAATAAATACCGCCAATTCCTTTTTATACTACGTCTATGTGCACAGGAAGGACTATGAGCTGGTTGGTGAATTTCTGCAACGGCAATAATCACGCGGGAAGAATAATCTGTTAGTCTGGAAAAGGGGAAAAAATGAACACTGAGAAATTCAGCGGCAAAGCAAAATTATATGAAAAGTACAGGCCGGTTTATCCAGAAGCCCTTATGGAATATCTGTACGGTGAGGTGGGTTTTAATAAATCCAGTACTATTGCGGATGTTGGTGCAGGTACAGGGCTATTTACAGGACAGCTTCTGGAAAAGGGCAGCAGTGTATTTGGGGTTGAACCCGACAAGGATATGAGAGCAAGAGCCGAAAGCTATTTGAAAGCATTTGACAATTTTACTCAGGTTGACGGAACATCAGAGGCTACAAAGCTTGAAGACAGCAGTGTTGATTTTGTAACTGTTGCCCAGGCTTTTCACTGGTTTGATGCCGCTGCCTTCAGAAAGGAGTGCATCAGGGTTTTAAAGCCAGCTGGACTGGTAGTACTGGTCTGGAACAGTCGGGTGGCACATGCGGCAGTGGTAGTTGAAAACGCTGCTGTATGTAAACGGTTCTGTCCCGATTTTAAGGGGTTTTCAGGCGGAATTGATGAAAGACCTTCTGAGTTTTCATTGCTTTACAAAAATGGCTTATATACTGCCAAAAAGCTTGACTACAATATTTCATATGATTTGGAGGGGTTTATCGGCAGAAATCTTTCTGCTTCATATGCCCCTGGTGCTAAAGATGCCTGTTACCATGAATTTACAAATAGCTTGACCGAGCTTTTTTATAAGTATGCACATGGGGGAGAACTGGTCATACCCCATATTACCAGGTGTTACACAGGAAAAGTATAGCTGCCGTTTTGAATGTAAAGGGTGTTTAAGAAACGGGTGCCAATTATCCTACACTGCCTGATTGACACCGGTTATATGAATAAAATGAGTTTTGTAGGCATTTTTTGCCCAGGGCAGGTTCCAGGAGTCGAAGGAATGGGTGGCAATCACTGGTTCATACCTCTGTGAACCGCTGTTATAAACCATTCCAACGATTATTGCAGAATGCTTTAAGCCAAGGGCTTCAGTGAATTGGTATTGTATAATATCTCCGGGAGTGACAAACTGACCCAATTCGGAGTTATAGGCCCCGTCACCTGTAATTATCTTTTCCAATCCCCTTGGGCCGAATTCTTTTTTGCTGTGATTCCCTGTCAGAACTGAGTTCAGTCCCCGGGCCGTGGCCCAGGTCCAGGAATAGCTGTCTCCCTTTGTGGCGGTATTGCCCTTTCTTATATAGTACCATTGAAAAATCCCTTGGGAATCATTTCCGGCACCACCGGCCCTCATACACTGAGAAACGAAATTTGTGCAATCTCCGCCCTCCCATTCCTGATCCCCCAGATTAACAAATTCAGCCGAGTAGTTTTTCCAGTATTTCTGGGCCCAATTGCAGGCGTCATCCCTGTTATAGATTGTTCTGGATTCTGATTCTATAGCCTGTGACTTGGGTATCAGCTGAATATTGCCAGGACGGCTCGACTTAGCTCTTTCCAGGGAGTCTACCGCCTCTTTTTTCAATTGGTCCACGGTATTTGACAACTTATCATACGCTGCATTTATGGATTCTTCTGAAGAACCCCGGTCGGTTTCAAATTTGTCACTGGATATAATCCAGTGGTCGTTTTCCTTACTCAGACAGAGCTGATGGTTTTCAGAAATAATGCCTATGACAGGGCTGCCGGAGGAATTTTGGGCATTCCAGTGAAGGTGTGCCGTTAAAAGTGCGGTTATTTTTGCAGAACCATTCTGGATTTCAACATTTAAAACTCTTACTGTGGGAAAAACCTTCTCTATGGTGTAGTTATTGCTGGCGTAAGCCACCAGGAAATCCTGCAAAAGCTGCTGCTTGGTAAATAAAAGGTATTTTCTTTCCTCCATATTCCGATTTGAGTAGTACTTGTCCAGAGAATCTACATTCCTGGTTATCAGGGAGTTCATTTTTTCACATAAATAATCCTTTACAAACCCGTCGGGGGATTTTAGGCTCCCCGGCCGAGCTGCTGCGCCAAAGACTGAAATAAAAAGCAAAAGCATAACAATACAGGGTATTAAAGTATTTTTTTTCATATAAACCTCCAAATTTAAGCTGTTGTGAACTATAACCTGATTTGCAGTCAGCCTATTATTAATTCCGGGGGAGTTTTTCTGACCTCTCTCTTCTTTTTTCTGTTTTTGACAATGGAAATAATCAAGATTGCAATGGGAATAAGAAGCTGGGGAAAGATTGATAAGACGGAATCTCCCATGCTTTTAGCCCAATGGTATAATTCCACTGCGTCGGGAAAGAACCAGAAGCCCAGGACTATGGGAACCAATGCAAAAACCGCTATGAGCGGCTTGCAATTTTCTATGCCAAATATCTCGCCTGTTATTTTTGCACAGCCATATATACTCAGTGTTGCTTTCACGCCACCTCCAATCAGAAGGTTCATATCAACAAGCGGGTCGATGCTTATTCCCGGAATCATCTGAGCTGCCACATGGGTAGGGTATCTGAAATAATCCGTTAGGGCAGGGCCTATTAGCTGTATGTTCCGGCTGGAAGTAGTAAACAGGATTGCAAACGTTACGGCGATTGCCCAATAGGTAGCTTTAAAACGACCCTTGGCGCTGGTTGTATAGGGAAGTACCATGATAAAAACCACAAAATCTCCATACACATTGCTAACCAGATCAAGGCTGCTCTTTATTACCGCATCCACATCCTGAAGCATGGGTTTAAATCCAGTAAAGTCGGAGGTGTTCAGCAAAGACAGGGTCACCACCAGCACTGCCGCCGGGAGCAGCGGCACCAGTACCTCACAGGTTTTGCCGATGACAGAGAGGCCGCTTCTGGCGGCATAAACAGCACATATTATCAGCAGTGTGACCAACACTATCATAGGTGTTTCAGGATAGCTGACAGCAATCATAAATTCGCCGAAGGTTCTGGCATTGTAAGTGGACAAATACAGGAAATATAAAACATATAAAATGCATATCAGCTTTCCGGCTATCTTTCCAAAACAATACTCCAGTATTCCCACAAGATTTTTACCGTTATTTATTTTGGAAATATATAAATGCAGGGTTACCAGAAGGGTGCCTAGCAGGGTGCCAAGAATTACCGCCAGCCAGGCATCCCTTTTGGCTGCTATGGCGGGGTTGGCAATGGCAGTGCTGCCGTAAAAATAGCCGATAAGCATAATGGCCAGCTGATAATTTGATATTTTTACGTCTCTTTTCATTTCTGACCCTCCAATCCTAGGTATTTTAAGGCACTCAAAAGGGCTTTCAGCGGATTTGGAGGCTGAAGCTCAAGGTTAATAAGGATTGCCAGCACTAAAGCAAAGCCGGTCATGGTAAAATAAACTAGCATGACTCTGGCTCTAGGTTTTGAATTTACCAGTTCCTTAAGGCATATTAAGACTACTATTGATATTCCTGTAATTATTTTTAGTATTGTTACCACTCCATGCTATTTAATCTGGATGTTTTTGCCGATAAGGCCTGTTCTCAGCAGCTTTGCCTCCACCTCAACCTTTACCTTTATATTGGGATAGACATCATCATTCCATTTGTCTGCCACGCTCTTCCAATAGTCGGGATATTCGTCAAATACATGCATTCCAAAGCCGAAAATATCACTTTTGTACTCTTGCTGGCTCTTCTTTATGGCACTTTCACACTCTTCTTTTATATACTTTTCAAGTTCTTCACGGGTACAGCGGCAAAAGTCTATAATATTTTTTTCCTGTATAGCCTGCTGTTCACCGATGTTTCCTGAGACTTTAACTTTAACTGTAATTTCTACTTTCCTGTCCGGGGACAGCTTGGCCTTTATTTTTGAAGAAGTTTTCATCAGCTCAATTCCAATAAGCTTATCAGGTTTTTCTTTATGGGGAATTTCCAAAATGGAGCTCTTAAGGCGTCTTGTAATAAAGCAATAGCCCCTTGTTTCATACTTGTCCATGTACCCTGCCAATTTGTCATTGTGAAAAACAGCCATGCCTTCTGTTATTGTTGATTTGTCTTCCTTTTCTATGGTACCTATGGAAAGCTCTCTTCCTTCAGTTGCCAGCTCACGTGCCATTTCCAGCAGGTTGATTTCTTTTGTAAAGCCTCTTGCCTCGGAGTTTTTTATTGTATCTCTTATATAAGCTCCGGGTACTTTTGACAGTTCATACTCCTGCTGTACTATTTCCTTTGCAGTTGTTCCCTTTGCAATTATGACCAGGGACTTAAACTGTGTCTCATGATCCCTGAGAATAAAGTCAATATAGTCCTGAACTCCGGCACGTGCCAGTTCCTCACTTATGACTATGACCTGGGAGGAGCTGTAAAAAATTTTCTTGTTTACCTTTGACAGCATTCCACGCAAGGCTGCAAAAACTGTTTTGTCCACATGTGAAACTACAACGTAGCTCTTTTTGTCACCGCCGCCGCCACCCGCACTGCCAGCCCCCGAGATGCTTACATCTGTGGGTTTTATTATCTGTGCGGTGACTTCAATCTTATCTCCCTTTTTATCAATTCCCAGAGCGGTAAGTATGGAAAGCTCCGTTAAATCCCTGTTATTCCAACAACCGGTACAGTTTATTATGACAGCAGCAGTCAGAATAAGCACAGCCAGCTTTCTAGCCATCTTGTTTCCCCCTGTTCCTGTGAGGCTTTCCGGTGGTGCGTTGAAAATCACGCCCCTTGGCAAGAGAATCAGGCCGTGTGTACATTTTCCATATGGGAGTGATAATAAGTGCATCTTTCATTCCTGCTGTATGCAATGGTGCAAAGGGGGAGAGATAAGGCACTCCGAAGGACTTTTTATTGCAAAGGTATATGGTCACCATAAAGGTGACAAAGCCAATTCCCACCAAGCCCATAATATTTGCGGATATTAAAATGATCAATCTGGTGACCGCCCCGCTTTTCATAAGAGGAGGTACAATAAAGCTGCAGATGCCGGAGAGAGCAGCTATTATAACCAGGGGCGCAGAAGCTATTCCGGCACTTACCGCAGCATCGCCCAGCACTATTGCGCCCACGATGCTTACTGCCTGTCCGATGGCCCGGGGCATACGGAGTCCCGCTTCCCTTAGTATTTCAAAGGTGATAACCATTATAACTGCTTCCAGAAATGCTGAGAAGGGGATACCTTCACGGGTGGCAGCCATGGTCAGCATCAGCTTGAAGGGAATTATTGTCTGGTGAAATGCAGTTACAGCCACATACAGTCCTGGAAGATAAACTGAGATAAAAAATGCGAAAACCCTGAGAAGCCTCATAAGAGATGCAAAATAATATTCTCCAAAGTAATCCTCCTGGGCCTGAAAGCTTTCTATCATCATATAAGGCACAGTCAATACGGTTGGAGTGCCGTCAGCCATAATCGCAACTCTGCCCTCCAGTATTTTTGCGGCAACCTTGTCAGGCTTCTCGCTGTTACCTACAACAGGGAACAGAGGATATCTTCCGTCCTGAATGAACTGCTCCAGGTAACCGGTGGCCAGAACCGCATCAATATTTATTTGCTCCAGCCTGTCTTTTACTTCCTGTAAGACCTCCGGAGAAACTATACCTTCAACATAGCAGATAACAATATCCGTATTTGTTTTTCTGCCAATACGCATGCTCTCAATCTTGAATTTTGTATTTTTTATCCTTCTCCTGAGAAGGATGGTATTAGTTCTGAGGTTTTCAGAGAAGCCCTCACGGGAGCCCTTAAGGCTGGTTTCCGTATCGGGCTCTCCCACCGGCCTTTTTTCGGGAGCTTTCAGCCCCAGCTTGAAGGCAGTGTGCTCTCCGTCAATATAAACTGCCACATCTCCCGTTAAAATACCGTTCACGGAGTCGGAAAAGGAGGTAAGGTCTTTCAAATCACTTATACTAAGTATTTTATTTTTTAAATTGAGTATTAATTCACTTTCCTTATTATCTGTCCTGAAATTGACTATGGGTTCGATAATATTCTCTGCCAGAATGGCCTTGTCAAAATAGCCGTCAATACAGGCAATGATAACCCTTTTGCCAGTGTTCCCCAGAATAATTTCACGAACTACAAAGTCGCTGCACAGAGAAAACTCCTTGTTCAGCCTTTTTTTAACCTCTTCTATTGCCGCCGGGATTTCATCCCCTTTTTTATTTTTATCAGCGGCAGCATTTTCATTTTCTATCTCATTTTTATCCGGATTTTTTATTTTATTATCATAGGTTTTTAAAGTCTTAAAAGTTACCTTGTTTTTTATAAAATTGAACATATCATCTCCCATCTACGCGCATAGCGCGCACACAAACAGAAATGAAAGACACTAGTGACTTTTGTGCGTGAATGTCACTTTTACTTACAACAAGCATCTCTCACGCTATCACCTTGGTTAAATTATCCCCAAAGAAATTGTTGTTATGCTGGGTATAAAATGTAAGCATTTTGGAAAATAATAGATAATGGCATGAATAAAAAATTTTAACCGGGAGTGCTTCAATAAATGGGTAGAGAAGACAGGCCAAACATGAAAAACGCCAATAGCACAATGCTGAAAACCCTATTAATCATGTCTCTTGTTGTAACGACAGTATTATCGTTTATTTGCTTTAAAAGCAATAACATTTTAGAGCTCTACAGGGAAAAATACAACAGTGAATGTGTATCTGCCATGATGATAATGAAATCAAACCATTCCTTGGCAGAAAACAGCAATTCCTATAAAAATCAAAGTCAGATACTCAGTGTTGAAAATAAGGGTTTGAAACAGCAAAATGAAAAAATGACAAAAGAAATGGAAGCATTGAAGGAAAAAAACCAGCAGCTTGAAGCTGCAAAAAAGGCTCTGACCGGCGATAACCTGGAATTGCAGAAGTCCTTAAAAAAGGCAGCCTCTGTGGGAGTTACACCACAGTCCTACAATTATTATACTGAAGATGCACTAAAAACTACAATTACAAAGGGCAAATACCTGGGCAAATTCCTGGGAACGGCATACACTCCGTCAAGTGAGGAATGCGGCAATAACAGGGGTATAACCAGCTCAGGGCTCCCTATTGTACCAGGGGTGTCAATAGCTGTTGACAAGTCCCATTGGCCCTATGGCACCGTGTTTTACATCAAGGGACTTGGCTATACCGTTGCCATGGATACTGGAAGTGCCATCAAGGGTAAAAAACGATTTGATTTTGCTGTTTTTGATAAGAAGTTTGCCTATGAATTGGGAGAAGAATATTATGATGTCTATTTAGTAAAGCTTGGCAATGGGAAGATTGATGAATCTATATTGTCATAATTCAATATAAACTCAGCATATAATGAAATATAATTAAAATCAGTTAAAAACAAGGAAATATTGACCAATTTAATATTTTAGTGTATAATATGAATATAAATTTAACTTAATATTTTAATCGCTGAGTTGCGGCATTATGCCGTAAGCGGGGGAACCATAAATTGGGGTGAATCCTGAATATTCAGGTAGGGTTAGTCTCGACCAATCCGAATCCGTCAGCTAACTTCGTAAGCGTTGGGGGGAAAGTGAATCTTTATTGACTCGTGCTTCTTTTCAATGCTGCAGTTTTCTACTGTAGCTTTTTTATTTCGTTCAGTATTAAAGAAATAAACCCTATTCATTTTCTTCAGTTAAATTTAATCATCTACTAACCACTATAGTTAAAGGGAGGGGTCTTTTTATGATTAAAGTTTGCATCTCGGGACTAGGAAGAACTGGAAAGGAAATAGCCAAAGCCATACTGAACCAAAAGGAAATCCAACTGGTATCGGTTATATGCAGTCCTTCAAGCAAGATGAAAAATCTGGAACTGGGTAAGGTTCTGGGTATGGACAATACAGGCATAGTTATCAGAGGCTCTGATAATCTGGAGGAAATTATTTTCAGAAACAAGCCGGATGTGGTAATAGACTTTTCCAATCCCAAATCAGCCTTAAAAAATGCTGTTATATTTTCAAAGTACCGGGTAAATCTGGTGGTAGGAACTACAGGTTTCTCATCCTACGATCTTAAAAGGCTTTTTATATTGTCCAGAAAATATAAAAACGGCATTGTTTATGCCCCTAACATAACATTGGGAGTCAACGTGCTTATGCTGCTGACAAACCTGACCGCAAGCCTTTTAAACAGCTATGATTTTCAGATTACAGAGGTACACCATAAAAATAAGCTGGACTCTCCGTCGGGTACCGCTAAAAAGATAGCTCACGAGATACAGGGCGGACTAAAGAATAAAGGCATAAGTATTTCAGCCTCTGATATCCCTATAAATTCCGTAAGGGCAGGAGGAATCATAGGCCGCCATGACGTAATGATTGTGGGGGAGGACGACAAGATAGAAATAAGCCATGAGTCCTTTTCCAGAAAGGCTTTTGCTCTTGGAGCAATTCAGGCCGCCAAATTCATACACAAAAAATCGGGCTATTTTGAGATGAGAGATGTACTTGATCTTGACAGGGTTCTCAAAACCTACATTGAAAATAATGACAGACTCAAGAAAAGAAGTATGGAATTAAAGCAAAAATCAGTCTAGGAAAGAATTAATTTGGCTGGTAGATATCTCATGTTGTATCAATCATCCTTAAAAAATGAGGCACCCTATTTTTCAGGGTGCCCCATTTTTTTTGCAAGTCTCATTAAAAATTTTATTATATAGTAAAACATAAGCAGAAATTCAATGATAATCAATATGGTTACAATAATCACCAAGTCCCTGTTTTCATCCAGAATTGTCTTAATCCTTGATTTGTAATCCTGGGGGGCTACAACTTCTTTGTTGGAATACAGGTCTACGTCAATTTCCGTACCGTCCTCCAGTATATACTTGAGCACACCTGCTACAACATCTGTTTTCAGAGGAAGTGTCAGCTTCTCATTTTTTATAAAGCCCATATCCTTTATAAAGCTGCGTCCTATGGGATAAGTATAAAAAACGTCAATCTTGCTTATGAGATTTACATCCATATCCTGTACATTTATAGTTCTTAAGGGAATGCCCTTGGAAACGAGAAGTCCGTTGAAAAAATTGGCAAAGCCATAGTCAAACAAGCTGGTGGTCTGGGACAGGGCGCTGTCTTCATCCTTGTCAAAAACCACGGCCAAAAGCCGTCGGTTATCCCTGGTGGCGGTAGTGACAGCTATGACTCCCTGTTTCGGATTTGTGCCCAGCTTTCCCCCGTCAACACCATTATAGCTCCAGAACAGCTTATTCTGGTTTGTGAGAATGGAGGAATCCTTGCCGTCAATCCACGCAGTTCCTCTGGAACCGAAAATAGTGTTGAAAACAGGATTGGCAATGGCAGATTTGATCAGCTTTGCAATATCGCTCACCGAGGTAAACTGCTTTTCGTCATAAAGGCCGGTGGGGTTGACAAAATATGTATCGTTGAGCATGAGCTTTTTGGCGGTCTCATTCATATAGCCAACAAATCTGTTTACGTCCCCGTCGCCGACATATTCGGCCAGGGCTATGGCCGCATCGTTGCCAGGGGTGAGCATGACGCCGTAAAGCAGGTCTTCCACAGAGTATAGGTTACCAACTGTAAGATTCAAAGAGGCACCGTTTATGCCCGCTGCATTTTTACTTATGGTTACTTTGGAGTTCAGCTGGGTACGGTCTATAGTGATAAGTGCTGTCATCAGCTTGCACATTATAGAGGGGGACAGGCGGGTAGCGTCTTCCTTTTTATACAGTATCTGTCCCCGCATGGTATCCATAAGAATTGCAGAATTGGCAGAGAGCCCCTCTTCAGGAGTCCAGGCCAATGCAGGTATATGGTTAAAGGCTATAAATATTGTAAGCAATAAAAAGGAAACAAGCTTCTGATGTAGTTTCTTCATCTATATCCAAACCTCTTAGTTTCTAGAATTTTTCTTATGTAAAAGTATCTATATATAATGATAAATTATTAAATATTTTTTCACAAGGTACAATTTAATATTAAATAATTAAATTACCATTACAAAAATTTGTAATATTAGTACTAGCTATTAAACGTGTGTGACGGGGAGGAAAATTTTTGCAGGATAAGGCGGAAAACGAAGGAAATACTGTAAGTATTGGCAAGACTGGCAGTGAAATTCTGCAGGAAAGAGGAGTATACAGTGGGCTTTTTAAATTATCTTGTTTTCAAGGAGCATAACAAAACTGAGGAGTTTGTACTCAGTGAGAATAAAAGACTTGATTGTGACACCGCTCATAACGCCGCGTCTCTGGATGTATTTGATAAAGAGGCTCATGAGGAGGATTTTGCAGACTGTACAATCAGTGAAGATATTCTTAAAAAGAAGATATCAGGTGATCTGGGTTTTAATATTAATGTCATTAAGAAAATATATAAAATCCCCGGAAACAGCGACCTGGTCAGCAGGCAGTTCAATATCACCGCAGCCGGCAGGGTTTTAAAAGGTTATATTGTCTTTATAGATGGACTTACGGACAGGGTCAGTATCAGCAATAACATTCTGCAGCCGCTGATGCTGCTCTCTAATATTGATATCAAAGAAGACGTAAAAAACCTGGGAGAATTTATATATAACAGACTTCTGCCCTTTAATCAGATAAAAAAGGTGGACAATTATAAAGAATTGGTAGGCAATATTAATTTTGGAGGCTGCGGGATTTTCATAGATGGCCTGGATTATGCCTTTGCCGCTGATGTAAAGTCCTGGGAGCACAGAACAGTGTCTGCACCAAGTTCTGAAACAGTGATCAGGGGACCCCAGGAGTCTTTTAATGAACAATTGAGAGCCAATACCGCATTAATCAGGAAGATTCTAAAGGACAAGGATCTCATGGTGGAAGGTACCACTGTGGGCAAAAGGAGCAATACCCCTTGTGCAATATTGTATATACGGGATATTGCAAATGATTCGCTGGTAAAGGAGGTCATGAGGAGAGTCAAGGGTGTCAAGGTGGACTATATTTTTGATACCGGCGAGTTGGAACAGCTTATAGAAGATAATACCCTTCTGGCAGCTCCTCAGATTATTGCCACAGAGAGGCCGGACAGGGTGGCTATGATGCTGGCCCAGGGAAATATTGCCGTGATACTGGACGGAAGCCCCTTTGTTCTGGTGATGCCGGCAACAATAACAGAATTTCTTCATACCACTGAAGATACAAATATAAGATATCCCTACGTGAATTTTATAAGAATAATCAGAATAATCGGAGTACTGATTGCACTGCTGCTGCCTGGGCTTTATATTGCCGTGACTAATTTCCACCAGGAAATGATACCTACAAATCTGCTGTTTGCCATAGAGGCCTCCAGAGAAAATGTTCCCTTTCCGTCTGTAGTTGAAATACTCATTATGGAATTTTCCTTTGAGCTCATCAGGGAGGCGGGTATCAGGGTACCCGGGGCAATCGGGTCCACCATAGGCATAGTGGGGGGCTTGATATTGGGACAGGCTGCCGTATCCGCAAATCTGGTGAGCCCTATTATGATAATAATAGTTGCAATAACAGCACTGGGCTCCTTTTCTGTTCCAAGCTTCTCCATGTCCTTTTCAATAAGGATTATAAGGTTTGCCTATATCATTTTGGGAGCAACGGCAGGCTTTCTGGGAATAGCTCTGGGCCTGCTGGCGAATTCTCTTATGCTGGCTGCCTCAAAGTCCTTTGGGGTACCTTTTCTTACCCCCTTCGGCCCCATAACAAATGGGAAGTACTCCGACAAGCTGTCCAGAAAGCCTATTTGGAAGCAGGAGAAGAGGCCTGATTATCTGAATCCCAAGGATATAAAAAGCCAACCCAGGATCAGCAGGAGTTGGACGGTGAAAAATAACAAGTCAGAGGGTGATGAGGATGAAGACTAAACTAAGCTTTGGCTCGTGGGAGTCCGTAACTGTATTGATAAACCTGATATTTGTTCAGGTGCTTTTGTCTTACCCGCAGGACATGGCTGTTTTTGGAGGCAGTGCCGGGTGGATGATTCCTGTGATTTCCACTTTGATGGTTTTAATATATTTTTCAGTAATTGCTGCTTTGTACAAAAACGTAGGAAGTCTGGATTTGCTGGATATCAGCCAAAGGGTGGGAGGAAGGGTATTCATGGTCATCATGGGCTTTGTGACGTCAGGCTTTTTGTTTTTTGAGCTGTCTGCAGGGCTTGGGGGATTTTCTCAAACGCTTAAAATGATTTCTTTGGACAAATCCCCTCTGGGTTTTGTGGAAATACTGTTTTTGCTTGGGATAATTTGCTGCGCCTATTATGGAATAGAGGCAGTGGCCAGAATAAGTGCTTTTTTGCTTCCGGCTGTAATAGTTGGGTTCCTGCTCATTACCATAGGTGTCATACCTCAGTTTAAAATAAATAACCTGCTGCCCATTCTGGGGAATGGCTACATGCCTGTAGTAAGGGGCAGCCTGTATAAACTGTCGGTTTTTTCGCCCCTGCTGCTGCTGTTCTTTTTGGTGCCCTTTTTCAAAAGCAGGTATATAAAGAGAGTGGGCTATATGACCATACTGATTTCCGGCCTGCTTCTATCCTGGGCAACGCTGTCCTTCCTGCTGCTGTATCCCTACCAGATATCAGCCGACAACAAGGTTCCCGTATTTCAGATGGCAAAGCATATAGAATTCGGTAATTTTATTCAAAGAATCGAATCTGTATTTGTGCTCGTTTGCTCCATATCCTCTCTGCTTTATCTGGGTGTAATTTTTACCTTTATAATACACATAATGAAAAAAACCCTCAGTTTGAAAAAGTCCAGGCCCATAATACTCCCGCTGGCCATACTGGCCTTGACCCTGTCCGACAGGCTCAAGGGGATGAAGGTTGACCTGGTAAATTCAAGACTCTCGGACCTTATATGGCTTGTGGGGCTGATATTACCCCTGTTCATTCTCGTATTGGGGGCTTTTAAGAAAGTGGGAAAAAGGCTTGAGGAAGGAGGAGGGGAATATGAATAAAACCGGCAGACTCACGGCAATGCTTCTCAGCCTGGCTCTGTGTGCCGGAGTGCTGGCAGGCTGCTACGATAACAGGGAAATTGAAGATCTGGCATATGTTATAGCAATCGGTATTGATGAGGCGGATGGAAACAACTTCAGCCTGACCTTTCAGACTGCCGTACCCCAGGCTATTACCGGAGGAGGGGGAGAGGGCACAGAAATCACCTCCTACAAAACCGACAATTTCCTGGCCGGCTTGAAAAAGTCCAGTCAATACCTCACCAGGACAATAAACCTTTCACATACTAAAATAATTGTTGTCTCAGAGGAAATAGCCAGGAAGGGGATTACTGCTTTTGTCAACGGTTTGCAGCAAGGTATGCAGATAAGGCAGGACATAAACATAATAGTTGCCGCCGAGGGGGCAAAGAAATATCTGGAATCAATACAGCCCAAGCTGACCTCAAATCCCTCAAGATACTATGAGCTTTTGTTCAAATCCTATGAATCGGACTTTTTAGTACCCAATGCCAGACTTCAGGACTACTTGTACAGATCCAAGCACCAGGGAGCACAGCCTATAGCCATATATACGGCCATTGACAGCAGTATTGCAGAAAGCAGCAAGCCCGAGAGCGGCGGTGGAGGAAAGGGAGACTCGGCCGGCGGCGGAGAGAAAAAATCCGGGGGAGGCTCGGAAAAGGAAGGCGGAGGCGGTGAGGGTGAGCAAAAGAAAATGTCTTTGGAGGGTCTGGCAGTATTCAAACAGGATAAAATGGTAGGCCGTCTCACTGCCAGAGAGGCTTCTATATTTGCTTTAATGACCGGCTCCAACAATATCAACCTGGATATTGAAGACCCCCTGGATAAAAGATTTAAGGTGCTTAGCATATTAAAGAGAGAGAAGACATCAAAAACGAAGGTCAGTGTTAAAAATGGAAAGCCTCAAATAGATATTGAGCTGAATCTTGATATAAATGTCCAATCGGTCCAGAGTGATAACGATTATGATGCACCCGGCAAGGCGGATAAATTGAGCGCAGCATATAAGGCTCAGCTTGAAAAGGAGATTCACAGCCTCCTCAGAAAGCTGACCTATGATTATAAAACAGATATATTCGGCTATGGAGAAATGGCTAAAGGAAATTTTACTACAATAGACAAATGGGAACAGGTCAAGTGGTCTGAGATTTTTCCGGAAAGCAAATACGGTCTGAAGCTGGAAACAGAG
The DNA here is from genome assembly GCA_023400235.1 of Bacillota bacterium. GTDB lineage: Bacteria > Bacillota > Clostridia > Acetivibrionales > DSM-1351 > Ruminiclostridium. The sequence goes on along the minus strand of JAEXFI010000016.1, from coordinate 1,506 downwards.
GTAATAAGACACGGCTAGCAGGGAAACGGAGAAGAGGGAAAATGGTATTTAATATTGTTATGCTGCTCATTGCAGCCTGGATAAGCATATATACTTTTAGCTTCGGAGTATGGACCTGGAATAAAAAAAACAGGTTCGGAGCCTTTGTTGTCATGCTGCTTGCCCTGGCAGCAACGGTCATGCCTTTCATGTATTTGTTTTTAAAATAGACTATTGGTCTGCAGGTATGTCAATAATTAATATGTATATCCAACATACAGTTCCAAAGCCATGGCAAGCCGGTTTTACAGCATGTCATGGCTTTGCTTTTCGGCAATAGGCAATATGTATGTAAAGCTGCGCAACTGTAATATAATTAATGTTATATACTAACCTAACCTGCTATAAGACTTTATAGGGGAGGTCAGACCTGATTTTCGAAAAAGGACAATTTTAAGAATATTGCTGGCCAGGCCCTGGAGGTAAGGCGGAAGGAAGAGAACTGGACCAGCTATGGCTTACCAAGGATGAGTTTTTTGAATAAAGGAGAAATATGAACGGCAGTAAATTATGGAGATACTATGATGTCATAAAGTTTTTGTCTTTTGTCAATGGAGAGCTTTATTTTGCAAGAGCAGACAAATTCAAGGACAAATATGAGGGCGCCATTCCAAGGCAGAATTACCTGCATTTTGCAGAAGCGTACAAGGGCAGGTCAGGCAGGAAGGTCCCTAATGGGAATATTCACACTGGAAATGGAGCTGGTAAGGCGGAACCAGGAACTGATAAAGGGACTGGGATATTTACGGAAAAAGGAGAAGACACAGGAGCGGACATAAAAAAAGAATTTCTGGAAGAACTCAGCAAGAGAAAGAAAATGGTTGCTATCAGCTGCTGGCATTTGGATAAAAGTGAATCTGCCGCCATGTGGGAGGTATATTCCAGGGCGGGACAGGGCATAGCCGTGTGCACTACTCATAAAAAGCTTCAGAATATAATTAAACCTGCCGGATATGAAATGGAAATGCTTAAAGTAGACTATCTGGATTTTGAGAATGACTATCACCAGGGTTATGTTGACAACCAGCTGCTGCCGTTCAAAATCAAGCGAAAGGAGTTCGATTATGAACATGAATTCAGAATCCTGCTTTATAGGAATGAACTGGAGGTCCTTCCGGAAGAGGGGGTTAAAATACCCGTAGACACGGAGGATATCATAGAGGACATAATAGCTTCTCCTGAAATGCAGCAATATGAAGTTTTTGAAATTCAGAGGCTCCTTGACCGTATAAACCGTGAAAGGGGTTCAGGCTTTAATATAAGAAGGTCCCAGCTTTATGAGAATCTGAGGTATTGAGCCGTATTTCCTCTGGCAGAGGACTCTCCCTTAATGGGAGTTATTTTAGAATATAGGAATTTATATATTTTAAAACAGGGATGAGATGCCCATAATACTGAGTTTGAGTGTGTACACCAGAAAATTCCATTCTATATAAATTCCTATATTCGGGGTTTGGAAAGGGGACT
>JAEXFI010000042.1 GCA_023400235.1 Bacillota bacterium | reverse complement strand
CATGTATCTTTCACGCTAACCTCCCATCTACGCGCATGGCGCGTACACAAATAGTAATGAAAGGCACGCAGTGGCTTTCGCTGCTTGAAAGTCACATTGACACACAACATGTATCTTTCAAGCTAACCTCCCAATACCATTTTGTGTCGTACTCATACCGTTTTTACGCCCACTTCCGGTGGTATTTCCAACGTATTTCCAACATCATTCCAACTTCAATCTGCCGTCCAGCACCATATTTTCCATGGCTTCCGATGCATTTACCGTTGCATAGACATGGTAATTATAGTTCACATAAAAGTGCAAAACATTGTCTATGACCTCACAGCTCATCTTACTCCCGGTAAACATGTCACCTTCGGCAGTCACATATTCCAGAGCAGCATTAAGCCTGGGGATCATATTGTTGATCTGGGCCTTCTTTCCATCCGCACCCGGATGGTATTCAACAACAAACTGCTGCTCTCTGAAAAATCTCTTTCCAATCATTTTTTTCTGTTTGGAAGTATTCAGAAAAATAAAAAAACAAGGTAAATCAAAACCTTGTTCCTGAACTTCCTTATAGATGGTGAACCCTTCGCCCAGCTCCGCATTAATTTTTAGTGCTATGGCGTCAATAAATACATTGACCATTTACTTCCCTCCAATGTTTTTTAAAGCTGCTTTTCTCACTTGCTCTATTCCCCCTTCCCCAACTTGCCCTTATCAACCACTCCTTAGGCAAAATCCCCTACACCAGTGGTCTGTGACACCTGAAAGTCACATATTGCCGACGGTTAAATTCCTGCGTAGAAATTTTTCGTTGTGGTTCTTGTCAATACGTACAGTATTTTCCTTTGTCCCGCCATACCCTGCAAAAATTCTCCACGCCCGCTATACGTTTTAGATATCACTCACCACTAGCATCATACATCATGTGGACTGGTATTGTTTGGTATACTTATCATAAAGATTATTATTTTCCTTAAAAAGCCGCTAAAACGGCTTTTTGGGGCGGAAATCAAGCAAATCCAGGGCAATAAAGCTTTTTAGCAGGCATATGCTTGCATAAAAGCGGCCCTCACAAGCTATCTATGTCTGCGGACCTTAGTCTTTGACTTTTTGCGGTGCCAAAGTCGTTTTATGAGGTCTATCATAGCATATCCTGTGTGGGCCCCTGTTCGAACAAGTTGCCTTATTGTCATCTCAATTGCAAAGGACGTACTTGCATAATCTTTTACAATACTATATTACATCATATATACTGGTATTGTTTGGTATACTTTTTAAAAATTTATCATGCTTCTTCCTGACTGTTTCCCACGAATAGCTCATACACTCCCCGGTCTGTTCCCAGGTAAGTCCGTCTATATATCTGTATGTAAGTATCTGCCTGACATTGCTGTCCTGTATGCTGTCAATAAACTGAAATGCCTTGTTTACCTTTTTCATGAGTTCCTGGGTCCTGTTTCTGATTTTCATTGCCATCTGATTTCTTTGCTCCAGGCATTCTTCCGACATTTCCTCGCGTCCTACTATGGTAAAGGTTCTAGGTATATAGGGAAACTGAGCCATGCTTCCCTTTACCCTGTCGGCGACTACAGTCTCACTGTCGCCAAAACTCAACTCCTGAAGTTTTTGTCTTAGTAGATTTATTTCTTTTTTCAGCTGATTTATTTCTGTTAATTCCTGTTTAATCATAAGTTATCTCCTTATCAATCCGTCAAGCCTTCCCCGTTTGGGAACAAAGAGAGCATTATTGCCTTTATAATGCCCTTTTGCTCTTTATCTTTCATGTACACTGTAGAATCCCGGCCAGCTCCACATATTCCAGCAGAAATCCATTTTATGAAAGCACACTTATTTAATTGTCGCAGTTTGGGAACAATATAATAATAACATTCCATTTGCTGGATGTCAATAAAAATTTCTCCGTTCGGAAATTTTTTATTTACATTCGGCGACAATATATATATAATAAACTTGTTACGACTTATACAGGAGGTTTTACACATGGCAGCGACTAACGACCGGATAAAGGAGCTGAGACTCCAATTGGGATATCCCGTTGATGAATTTGCAAAAATGCTTGGTATTCATAGAAGTTCTGTGTACAGGTATGAAGGAGAAAATGAAAAAGAGGCCCGGGATGTACCCATCAGTATTGCCATTCTTATATCACAAAAGTTCAATGTAAGCCTGGATTGGCTGGCAGGAGTCTCAAACTCCATGTATCTGGACCAGTCTCCAAGTGAACTGACCGAACTCTACGAAGCTTTGTCCGAAGAGAATAAAAAGGAACTGTTCAGCTATGCCAGATATCTGAAGGCCAAACAGTAACAGCAGGTGTACACATATTTTATCTCAAGTGAAAATAAAGCTTTTAGGAATATCTTAAAAGCTTTATTTATATTTTAGCAGGTACCAGGCTGGGTTCTTTATTTATTAAAAGCAGTAAAATCACCAATCTTTTTACCAAAGTCTGAAGGTATTAAAATTTACAGCAAAAAAGACAGATATTTTCATCTGCCTTTTTATATTAATATAGTATTAACAATACAAAAACCGCCCATACAGGCGGTTCTTCTTGTTTGACAGTGGTAAATCCCGACGTCAAACATATAAAGTTGGTGCCGAAGACCGGAATCGAACCGGTACGGGGTGTTAGCCCCGCAGGATTTTAAGTCCTGTGCGTCTGCCAGTTCCGCCACTTCGGCACGGATTATCAACAGCGACTAGATTATTATAATACTATAGGCGTACAAGTGTCAACACCTATTTACTGCTATATCGCCATTATTTTATATGTGCATTTTCAGTATTGAGCAGATTTTCTATACCCGCTGTTTCCTCGTTTAGAATCCATACTCTTCTTAAGATCATGAAGCTTTTCATCACTGTCCTTCATAAACTTTGCCAGGCGGTCTTCAAAAGATGCATTACCGGAAGAATTTTTAGAGCTGCTCCACTCCATTTCTGAGGGAGCCCTGGACACAACTACGGGAGGCTTCTGATCACAAGCCTTTTTTATGGAAAGGCTGACTTTGCCGTTTAGATCAACAGTCAAAACCTTGACTTTTACAATCTGATTTTCCTTAAGATGGGAACCAATGTCTTTAACATATTCCTGAGCAACTTCAGAAATATGCACCAGGCCTGTCTTACCTTCCGGCAACTGGACAAATGCCCCAAATGCAGTAATACCGGTAACTTTACCTTCAATAATCTGACCTACTTCAAGCGGCATAAAATAAGAAGTCCTCCTCAAATTCAACCCAAGATGGCTTTACACTTTAATTGATTAAAACAACTCGATTATATAGTATATGTTTAAAACAGTCAAGCAGTAGTTATCTGTTGGTGTCTACGAATATCTTTTCCCCGTCCTTGACATAACCCAATTTTTCCCTGGCGATTTTTTCAGCAAATTCGTCAGTATCTATTTGAGCCTTCTGCTTGGAAAGCTGCTGTTTTTTTACAGTCTCCCCATGGATATTTTTTTCAAGCTGGGCATGCTGTGTTCTTCTCTCTTCAATGCTGGACTGCTGATTATAAAAAGTATATCCGAAGTAGCAAAATGACACTATAAGTATCAATGTCCAAATATTAAACTTCTTTCGTTTTTTCATAGAAACCCCTCAAAATTATCCATCTTTTGTAAAACCCTTATAAATGCGCAGTTGTTCACTACTATATTCTATGCCCGAAAGAAAAATCCTTCTGATTGGTAAATATTTTTATGAATTTTGCTGAGAAGCCTTAGATTTTTTTTCTTTTCGCCTTTTATTCCTTTTTTCACTCATCTTTTTCAGCTTCTTTCCAGCCATTCCCTTTGTGCGTACTTTTACTGACAGAACCTTTCCTCCCAGTTTACGGGTCTTCTCACCTATATCGGCCTTCTTGAAAACCGTTCTCAGGCAGCTTCCCAAAAATCTAAAAATTTTTGCTATAAGGCTGAAAATAAAAGCCACGGGAATTGATATGATTTTATATAGCAGTTTGAAAGGGTAACTTATTGCCATCCATATGAATTTAAAGATTTTAATGATCAGTCTGATGACCATCATCGAAGATTTTATTATCAAATTGCTCAGCAGTGCTTCATAAAGCATTACTCCAATAACATTTCCTATGAATATAAATCCTCTCATCTGACCACTATTACTGTTGTATACAGTTATAAATAGAAACACTGCTACTGTGAGCCAGTATAATATATCCTCAAGCCCTACAAATATGACTCCGGTTTTAACAGCTCTTCTTTTTATCCTTAGAAGGTCATAAAGAAAAGCCGCAATTGCTCCGGCTAAAATTGCATATAGGAATATGTAGACCTGTTCACCAATAGAAATCATCTGATATACCTGCCAGCCTTTACAATATGTATTTACAGCAACAACTTATTTAAACATCTTTCCGAAGAACGACTTTGATTTTGTATTTTCGCCATCACTATATTCAAGTGAAAATATGTCGCCCTCTACAACCAGTTCATTACTATCCAGATTAAGCTTGTTTATATGCAGGTTCATTCCTCTGATAATCAGTACTCCCAAATCTGTTACTGCTATAATATTCTCTTCATTAAAGCTTTCAACATCTGTAACCCCTGAAACGCTCAATCGCTCCCGGTTATCCAGCAGCAGCGTCTGATTCTTGGGTTTTATTATCTTTTTATCCTCCATCATCAATCCCCCCTGTATGCAAAATAGACTAGCCCTTGCTTACTTAATACATATGCTTGAATCACTTAAAAAATGATTTATACATAAAAAAACCGGTACTACCTTTAAGTAATACCGGTTTTTTTATCATTTCAAAATGTACATTTCCTTTGCATCGTCCTTTGTAACATGCTCAGACACTCTGGTTATTTCAATTGTAGTAGTGTTATTACCAAATTGAATTTCAATTATATCTCCTACTTTAACTTCTGAGCCAGGCTTTGCTATCTTAGCGTTTATTTTAACTCTCCCCTGCTCACATACCTCATTTGCAACTGTTCTTCTCTTAATGACCCTGCTGACCTTCAGATACTTGTCAATTCTCATAATTCCCCCCATACATCACAAAACATTAAATAAATAAAATAAAATTATTCTTGAAGTCTGCTATTGGTTTAGCATTTCCTTCAGGTCCTTGCCTGCTTTAAAAGACGGCACCCTGCTTTCAGGAATATCTATTTCCTCCATGGTCTGAGGGTTCCTGCCTTTTCTTGCAGCTCTGGTCTTGACTTCAAAGGCCCCAAAGCCCACAAGCTGAACCTTGTCATTATTCACCAGCGCTTCTTCTACACTTTCAATAAGGGCACCAAGTGCCTTTTCAGAATCCTTTTTTGACAGTCCCGACTTTTCGGCTATACTGTCAACCAACTCAGTTTTATTCATTAGTAATTCCTCCCATATGGTTATTACACTATGATTTTAACCAATTTCACATTGTTTATTCATTTTTGCTCATAAACAGATAAACATGTGCTCATTTTAAGGAGAACTATCTGGCGGACTCACTATTCTTCCTGATTTTCAGCTTTGCATCCTCCCATAGTACATCCATTTCCTCTAGGCTCATTTCTTCCAGCTTTCTGCCTTGTTCCTGGGCCAGTTTCTCTACTTGCTCAAACCTTCCTATGAACTTATTGGTAGCTTGGGTAAGAGAAAGCTCTGGGTGTACCTTTAAAAACCTTGAAAGATTGACAACAGAAAAAATTACATCCCCCAGTTCGTCTTCCATGCCGGAAGTACTGTGTTTTCTGTATTCCGCCTCAAGCTCATCTATTTCCTCCCTGATTTTTGCAAATACGTCTTCGGGGTTTGTCCAGTCGAAGCCCACCTGGGCGGCCTTCTGCTGTACCTTGAAGCTTCTCATGAGTGCTGGCAGATTATTTGGAACGTCCTTTAGCACCGAGGTCTGATTTACCGTTCCTTTTTCCCTCTTTTTGATTTCTTCCCACTTCTTAAGCACCTCTCCTGAGGTTTCAGCACTTTCATTGCCGAACACGTGAGGATGACGGTGTATCATCTTGTCACAGACTCCATTTATTACGTCATCTATATTAAAATCTCCATTTTCCTCAGCAATGCGGGCATGGAATACTATCTGTAAAAGAACATCTCCCAGTTCCTCACACATCCTGTGCTTATCATTCAGGTCAACTACCTCAAGATATTCATAGGTCTCTTCAATCAGGTACTTTTTGAGACTCTCATGAGTCTGCTCCCGGTCCCAGGGACAACCCTCGCCACTCCTTAAAACCTTCATTATGTCGATTAATCTTTCAAGCTTTCCGCTGTTCATTTAAATCTCCCATCTACGCGATAGCGCGTACACAACGCATTTATTTTCAAATGTTGTGTCAGCTTTTAGTAGTATAATAACCAGTTCTATCTTTGGTTATTATACTACTTCTTTCCGCCCTGCAACAAGTGTTCTCTTTTTATAAGAGTATTTATCCTGCAAAATATCTTGTTCTCCCCTATACCCTCCCTGAGAGTCCAGTGTTCTATTTATACATCAAAAAGCGGGCAAAACCATACAACCCGCATACGTATGGGATTTGCCCGTCTTATTGTAAAGCTATGAATACCCGTGAAAACCCAAAGAGCCTTTTATACAGCTTCTTCCTCTTCTGAAACCTCCTCCTGGCTGGGTTCAGGCTCCGCCAGGTCCCCGGCATCCAATTCCCTGTATTTCGCGTCAGCAAAAAAAACCTTTTCGGCAATAACCTCTGTAACATAGTGCTTATTTTTTTGCTCGTCCTCCCACGTCCTGGTGTGAATATTCCCCTGTAACGCGACCCTGTGGCCCTTTGCAAAGTATTTGCCTGCAAATTCCGCAGTTTTCCCCCAAACCACAACAGGAATAAAGTCAGTGGACTTTTCTGCAACCCCTTTTTTCGGCTCCCTGTCCACCGCCAGCACAAAAGAACCTACCGCTGTTGTCTTTTTGGCAGTATAGCGCAGTTCAACATCTTTGGTCAACCTTCCTACGAGACTAACATTATTCATACGAACCTCCTCTGCTCCAAACGGAGCTTAAAATTATTAATACATCCCAGCATGTTCATAGCATCAACTTCCAACTGCTTAAAATATGAGTTTTAGATGATTAAACCTATGTCTGCCGAAAAATTCCAACTAATGGTCAAGTAACAGGTAAAAAAAGAAGAATTTAAAAATTCATGAAAAATACATGGGCTGGATACACAAGCAGGATTCCCAAAAAGAGAAAAACGTCAGAAAAGAACAGTATGAAGAGTACCTGGAAAGACAATAAGAAATACACCAGGGAGACCTTTTTATGAAAAACATAAGCTTCTTGTATATGCTAAGCTTCTTGTATATGCAAAATATAAATGCGGAATTATTTTTTGTAAGGTGCTTGAGAAATTCTTTGGCAGAAATGCCATGAAAAATAAAAACCTATAATATAATTATACATATTATGTATTTATTGTCAACAACCAGAGTTTGCTTTAAAAATAATAAATGGGAAGACTGTTTTACAATCTTCCCCATTTTTTTGAACCTTCATTTCACAACTGAATTCAAAAATAACCTATTCAATTGAATACTTATTGTTCCATCTGTTTTCCTAAAAAGCCTGCAGCGGATTGAGCAAGCTTGGCTTCAACTTCTCCCATCTTTACATTGGAATCTGTAGAAAGCATAATTACAGCTCCAATGGGATCACCCTCGGATATTATCGGAGAAACAACCTGTGAGGTATACTTTCTTTCTCCGCTTTCATCTGCCAATATTGTGATCGCTTTTTCTTCCGTAGACTTTATAAGTAACGTAGTCTTTTCCTCAATTGTCTTTTCTACATCACTGCTCAGTTGTTTCTCTAAGAATTCTTTCTTGGATGCACCTGAAACAGCAATAACAGTGTCTCTATCAGTAATACAGGTAATGTGCCCGCTGGTTTTATGCAAGGATTCCGCATACTGTGTTGCGAAGTCACTTAATTCACCTATTGGAGAGTATTTCTTGAGAATAACCTCCCCCTCCTTGTCGGTAAATATTTCAAGGGGATCACCCTCCCTGATTCTCAGGGTTCTTCTTATTTCTTTCGGTATTACTACTCTACCTAAATCATCAATACGTCTAACTATTCCAGTTGCTTTCAAATTATATTACCTCCTTAATAGGTTATTTTAGTCATAGTATTGTAAAGTTGATGATTTTTTATACATTATTGGAAAGGAAGGTTAAATAATAAAAAAAGAATCACATAAGCGATTCTTTTTTTATTATATCTGTCAGTCTTGGCAGGTTATATTTTGTATAGCGTCTTGTCAACCTTGGAGATAACCTCGTCATTTGTCTTGATGGCGTTCTTGCTGTCTTTTTTAAGTTCATCAATATTCTTTGTAAATTCTTCGCTTTGCTTCTGTGAAAGAAGGGATGTCTTTAAGTTATCCTTCAAATCATCAAAAGGTGTTATAGCTCTCTTATGGAACTGAATTACATGGTAGCCGTAGTCGGATTCAACTATGTCCGCATCTCCTGGCTTGTGATCCTTAAAGGCCCATTCTTCAAAGGAAGGCACCATTTCACCTTTTCCAAAGGTGTACTCTCCCTTGTTCTGAGTAACACCAGGATCCTCTGAATTTTTCTCAGCCAAAGCCTTTATATCCTCGCCTGCTCTTACCTTGGCAAGAAGTTCATCAGCCCTTTTCTTGGCCTCAGCTTTTTTTCCGGCACTAACAGGAGCCTGAGTACTGCTGTCAACAGTAGAAATGAGGATATGTGTTACTGTAACCTTGTCAAAATTTACCTTGTTGTCATCATAATACTTTTTGACATCGTCATCAGAAACCACTACTTTGCTTGTAATGGACTCACGATACTTTTGTGCAAGTGTCAAATCCTTGTATATCTCCTTCAACTCGGACAAGGTAACACCATAATCGTTTTTAACTCCGGTTTCAGCAGCATTTCTGTTTCCATAGGTGGTAATCTGCTCGTTAATAGCTGCGTCTATACTTTCCATATCCTTGGACTCAAGCTTATAGCCTGCTTCCTTAGCCTTTATGAGCTGAATTTTAAATTCCTGTATCTGCTCCAAAGTACTTTTCTTTACTGCATCCTTAGCTGTCTCGGTACCCTTTTTTGTATCCCACTTATAGGTATCGGGCGTTGATGTGCCAGTGAGGTTGTTGGTTGAAATAAACTGATTCATTCCAAATTTAGTAAAAAAAGTATACTCATATTTTGTAACTTTTAAATTATCGACTGTTGCTACATCTTCTACTGACCACGGCTTGAGTACAAAGAGAACCACTGCGGCTGCTATAATGATCACTGCTGCTGCAATGATACCTATTAATAGGCCTTTTGATTTCTTTTTTACAATTGCATTTTCATTTTCCAAAGGTTATCGCTCCCCGTTTTGTATTAGTAAACAATGCTTGTACAAACTTAATTTTGCAAAACACTACTGTTACAATTATATTCAATTATTGGTCAGACTGCAATTTAATAATGTCATGTAATAAAATCTTAATATTTGCCAAAATTTCTCTACCCGCGGTGTCTTTCAGCCGGAAGCTTATATAAGGGCTGCTTCCTGCATTGAGCATAATTCTCCTGGGATATTTGTCCATGAGCTTTCCAAGATACATGGGAAGAGCTACTGCCGATTTGCTCAGTTGGAAGATAACCGTTTCATCCTTCTGGGTGATATTTGAGAAGCTGCATTGCCGTGCAAGCACCTTTATATATGCAATATCCATCAGGCTTTCCACTTCCTCCGGAATGTCTCCATATCGGTCTATCAACTCATCTTTAATATCTATAACATCATTTTCATTCTGTATATTTGCAATCTTTTTATACATGTCAATTTTTAGTTCTTCAGAGCTTATATATTCATCATCAATATATGCACTTACGTTAATATCAATGGACATTTCCTCCTCAACCGGTGCTGCGGTGTCGCCGCTTATTTCTTGCACGGCCTCCTCCAGCAGCTTGCAGTACATTTCATAGCCCACTGTCTCCATATGTCCGTGCTGCTCAGGCCCCAAAAGGTTTCCCGCCCCTCTGATTTCCAGGTCTCTCATGGCTATTCGGAAGCCCGAACCGAATTCTGTAAATTCCTTAATGGCCTGCAGCCGCTTTTCCGCAACTTCAGACAGTGCCTTGTCCTTTTTATACGTTATATAGGCGTAGGCCAACCTGTTTGAGCGTCCAACACGGCCACGGATCTGATAGAGCTGGGAAAGCCCCATTCTGTCTGCATCCTCCACCACAATTGTATTGACATTGGGCATATCAAGGCCTGACTCGATTATGGTGGTACAAACCAGCACATCAAATTCACCGTTTATAAAACCGTACATTACATCTTCCAGTTCTTTTTCATTCATCTGGCCATGGGCTGTTGCTATTCTGGCTTCAGGCACAAGCCTCTTGAGCTCCTCAGCCTTTAATTCTATGCCCCTGACCCTGTTGTAGAGATAGAACACCTGGCCGTTTCTTGCCAGTTCCCTTATAAGGCCGTCTCTTATCAACTCCTGGTTGTGTTCCATTACATAAGTCTGCACAGGGTATCTCTCTTCCGGAGGGTCCTCCAGCACACTTATGTCACGGATACCCACCAGTGACATGTGAAGAGTTCTGGGAATAGGTGTGGCCGTCAGGGTAAGCACATCAACATTTGGCTTGATGGCTTTAAGCTTTTCCTTGTGAGTAACCCCGAAGCGCTGTTCCTCATCCACCACCAGGAGTCCAAGGTCTTTAAACTCTATGTCCTTTTGCAGCAGCCTGTGTGTTCCCACTAGAATGTCAATGCTGCCGGTTTTCACCGACTTGACTATTTTTTTCTGCTCCGCTGCGGTCCTGAAACGGCTCAACACATCCACAGTCACAGGAAAATCCGTCATCCTCTTTTTAAAATTCTCGTATATCTGCTGTGCCAGAATGGTGGTGGGAACCAGATAGGCAACCTGCTTTCCATCCATAACAGCCTTGAATACTGCTCTTATAGCCACCTCTGTCTTGCCATACCCAACATCCCCGCAAAGCAGCCTATCCATTAACCTGGCAGATTCCATGTCCTTTTTGATTTCATCTATACATTTTAACTGGTCATCAGTCTCATCAAAGGGAAACAGTTCTTCAAACTGTCTTTGCCAGACAGTGTCCACTGAGAAGGCATTCCCTGTCTCCGCCTTGCGCTTTGCATACAGCTTGATAAGTTCTCCTGCAAGTTCCCTCAGAGATTCTTTAACACGGCTTTTCGTCTTTGCCCATTCAGAGCCTCCAAGCTTGTTCACCTTGGGGGCCTTTCCCTCGGTTCCTATATACTTCTGAAGCAGGTCAAGCTGATTTGTGGGAATGTATAAAAAAGCCCCCTCCTGATAGCGTATTTTCAGATAGTCCCTTTTTATTTCACCTACAGCAAGCTTCTCTATTCCAATATACTGACCTATTCCATGTGCCTGGTGCACCACGAAATCTCCTACATTAAGGTCGGAAAAAGCCTTTATTTTCTTACCGTCATGCTTTGAGCGGGCCTTTTTTATCCGTTTGTCCTGACCGAAAACCTCCTTGTCACTGATGACCACAAAGCCAATGGTAGGATACTCAAAGCCCTTTTGCAGACTGCCCCGGGTAACAACAACCTCCCCCTCCTGTATATCCTTTTCGTATATGTCGGAGTAGTTTGACATTATGTCATTTGTAGCAAGAGTTTCCACAAGCCTGTGCCCTCTTCCGCTGGGTCCTGACAGCACCACTATCCTGCTGTTTTTATCCTTTAGCTGCTGAATGTCATTTATAAGCAGCTCCATATGATTCTGATAGGAGCTCCCCTGTCTGCAAGGTATGGATATCTGACCCGCAGGGCGTAGCAGGGAATTGTTGGAAGCAATGGCTGCCAGCGTGACAGACCTGAAGGCTTTTATTCTATCCAATATCTCGTCAAAACCATGGGACCACCTAACTCCCCCCGGTAGCATCGTCCCCTTTTCAAGAAGGCTTTTTGCAAGTTCCTCCTGCTCCAGTGAAACATTCTCAATCCTCTGAGAAATCCTCAGTGTCTCATCAAGGATAATGACAGGCGCTCCGGTGATATAGTCCAGTATGGACTGTGGCTTCTCCAGGACATATGGAAAATATCTGTCTATACCAGCAAAGTAATGATGCTGGGCCATATTTTCCAGGTCCTCATTTACTCTGCTCAGGATATTGGATGCTGTCTCCTTATTTCCTCTTTTGTTCAATTTATTAACATAATCTTTCAACTCTTTTTTTACCCTGGCTGTTATGCGCTCAGCAGCCCCGGCCTCATAAACCACATCCCTGGCAGGTGAAATCACACAAGCTTCCGCCGAGTCCGTAGACCTCTGGGAGGTCTCATCAAAATACCTTATGGAATCCACTTCAGTGTCAAAAAGTTCTATACGAAGAGGATGTTCATAATTTACGGCATAAATGTCTATAATACCGCCGCGTATGGCAAACTGAGCCTTGCCTTCCACGATTTCCACCCTCTCATAGCCATTATGAACCAGCTTTCTAATAACCTCTTCCAGTATCAACTGAGTTCCAAGCTCAATCTCAATAATTCCGCCCGCAAACATTTCCAGAGGTGCTATCATCTGAATCAGTGCCTCTGCCGGTAAAACAATAACCTTGTAATCATTTTTAACGCAGCGCAGCAGTGTCCTGACCCTTTGATAAATAAGATCATTGCTTCTGGCTTCCACATTATACAGCATGGTTTCCTTGGGAGGGAAATACAGCACATCTTCTCCCAGGAACAGTTGGAAATCCTCAAAGGCTCGTCTGGCCTGCATTTCATTATAGGTGACAAACAGACCTTTCATTTGCAGGTGAGTCAGCATGGAGTATACAATATGAACTTTTTGAGAATCAGATGGCCCCAGTACGGATACAGGTACTCTGTTTTCTCTAACATCCTCCAACAGCGTATTGTATTCGTCAAGCCTTAAAAGCGGGTCGGCAAATAAATTCATTTCTTCCTCCATTACTTGTTATAGCTGTTCATAGCTTTTTCAATACCGCTTTGAACTATGGTTACAGCTGCTTCTGCAGCTCTTTCCACACTTTCATTTATAACCTGACGGTCTTCTCTGGAAAATTTGCTTAGCACATAATCTGCAAGATCCCATTTCTCAGGAGCCCGTCCTATGCCTATACGTACTCTGGGGAAGTTGTCCGATTGCAGTTGATAAATTATTGATTTCATGCCGTTATGGGTTCCCGAGCTCCCCTTAGCCCTGACTCTGATTTTGCCGGGCTCCAGGTCAATATCATCATATATGACCACAAGCTTTTCCACCGGCAGCTTGAACCACGCGGAAATATCCCGGATACTTTCGCCGCTGAGATTCATATAGGTCTGGGGCTTTAACAAAATAACCCTGATACCGTCTATGTCCCCTTCGCCATAAACCCCCTTAAAGCCTATTTTGGAAAGCTTTATGTTTAGTTTTCCCGAAAGGTGGTCAATTGTATCAAATCCCACATTATGTCTGGTATTGTCGTACTTTGATCCCGGATTGCCCAGTCCGGCAATTAAAAATATATCTCCCAAGGCTTCCTCCTGTCCGGCAAACTGCATTTTTTATGCATACCTGCAATTTATTATACAAACTTATTATGACATTCATGTTTAAAAGGGCGGTTCAAAAAACCGAACCGCCCCATAGTATTTCTCAAATGTTATGATATTAATATACTTCGTATAATCGGATTTTTAAATTCAACTATTTTTAAGCATATGCTTAAAAGAAAATACACCGCGTATATTCAAAACTGGAATTTAACTGCTATATTTGAGTGAAAAGCGTGCTAATGGATATATCCCCGTAGATTCTTTCAATGGCTTCCGCAAAGACGCCCGCTACAGATAACGCTTTTATTTTATCTATTTTTTTATCTTCATTAAGTGTGATGGTATTTAGTACTACCAGCTCTTTTATGGCAGAATCCTGAATTCTCTTGATTGCGGGTCCTGAAAGTACAGCGTGGGTACAACAGGCGTAAACTTCCTTGGCGCCTGCATCCATCAGGGCATTTGCACCATTTACTATTGTTCCTCCGGTATCAATAAGGTCATCTACCAAAATACATCTTTTATTTCTTATATCACCGATAATATTCATTACCTCTGAAACATTAGCCTTTGGACGGCGCTTGTCGATAATAGCCAGTGGACAATCCAGCCTCTCGGCAACCTTTCTGGATCGGGTAACGCTTCCCACATCCGGAGAAACCACTACCACATCGTCTTCACCGGAGAACTTCTCCTTAAAATATTCAGCAATGATAGGCACTCCCAGCAAATGGTCCACAGGAATGTCAAAAAATCCTTGAATCTGAGGAGCGTGCAAATCCATAGTCAGAATTCTGTCAGCTCCGGCAATAGTTAAAAGATTTGCAACCAGCTTTGCAGATATTGGATCTCTGGCTCTGGCCTTTCTGTCCTGTCTGGCGTAGCCGAAGTAAGGTATTACTGCGGTGATTCTTCCGGCAGACGCTCTCTTTACGGCGTCTATCATTACGAGAAGTTCCATCAGGTTATCATTTACAGGCTGACAGGTTGATTGAATAATAAATACATCGGAACCTCTGACAACTTCTCCGACGTTTACTGCAGTTTCCCCGTCACTAAAACATCCAACACTCGCAACACCTACAGGAATACCAATCTTTTCAGCTATTTCATTCACCAAATGTCTGTTGGAGTTACCTGTAAATATCTTTATGTCCTTACCATGCAAATTCATTTCAACTCTCCTTTTT
Organism: Bacillota bacterium; assembly: GCA_023400235.1. Classification (GTDB taxonomy): domain Bacteria; phylum Bacillota; class Clostridia; order Acetivibrionales; family DSM-1351; genus Ruminiclostridium. The sequence goes on along the minus strand of JAEXFI010000042.1, from coordinate 21,979 downwards.
TATCTCTCTTGTTTATATTAAATTTATTTGCGCTTCATATTTTTCCTTATTACCCAGTCTTCTTTTATAACCTGCCGCTCTCTTGCAATTGCAAGGGAATTTTCAGGCACTTCGTCGGTAATAGTAGAGCCTGCTGCTATATAAGCATCTTTATGGACAACCACCGGAGAAACGAGATTTGTGTTACAGCCTATGAAGGAATTATCTCCAACCACGGTTTTATTCTTGTGCTTGCCGTCATAATTGACAAATACAACGCCGCAGCCGATATTTACATTTGAGCCCACCTCGGCATCTCCCACATAGGTAAGGTGTGATATTTTTGTACGGTCACCTATGACGGCTTTCTTAATTTCCACGAAATCGCCGATTTTCACATTGCTTCCAACCATACTTCCCGGTCTTAGATATGCAAAGGGGCCCACATGGGTCTCATCTCCCACGGAACTGTCAATTGCCACTGAATTGACCACCTCCGCCTTATTTCCAATCTTGCAGTTTGAGATCCGTGAGTTCGGTCCGATAATGCAGTCCTCACCAATGGCAGTGTTGCCTTCTAGTATGGTATTGGGAAGGATGGTAGTATCCTCTCCAATATAAACATTTGCATCAATGTATGTTGACGCCGGATCCATGATTGTAATGCCGGAAAGCATTATCTCCCTGAGAATCCTTTCTCTGAGCACGGAAGCAGCTTCCGCAAGTGCTATCCTGTCAGTTACAGCCAGAAATTCCCTATGATCCTCTGATAAGATATTATTGGTATTTTTTAATGAAAGAAAAATTTGCTTCAGTACTTCCTTAGAAAGGTTTAGAACATCCAATTCATGGAGCTTTACCGATAATTCACTGCTGTTAAAAATATACACTGCCGCTTCGCTTGCGGCCTCCCTGCTGTAACATCCAAATATGGCCGATGCACTGTAGCCTTCCAGCTTATGCCTTTCTAAAAGACCCTGGATGGTTTGGGAAGCTATCAAAGGCTGATCAGCCCAGTTAATGACAACCATATCAGCATTACCAGCCAGCTGCTTGAATTTGTCCAACTCTTCAAATGTAATAGCCTGTATGTCAGTTGTAATTCCTGTCATGCTTGAGGCTGACCATTGCTTTATACTTTGTCCTAATACACTATGGCTTTCCTTCATGCTTTTTGATTTAAAAGCACTGTTATTATTGTCGGATATAACTAATCCCAAGATATTTATCATTATCAAAGCCCCCACTGTATTTTACAGGTTATATTCTCTCATTTTTATTAGATAATTTCAACCCATTAACATTAACAAAATTTATTATAATATTATTTATTTATCTTATATAAATTTTTATGAATTTTTTTACAAAAAAAAGAATACTCCTTGAAGTATTCTTTCAGTTTTCTTGGATTATTCCTGTAACGAGCTCTCAAAACTGGCTAAAATTGCAGTTTGGAGCTTTTCTCTAGCAGTTGCGTTAATTGGATGAGCTATATCTCTGAATTCACCATCCGGTGTCTTTCTGCTGGGCATCGCTATAAACAATCCATTTTGGCTTTCAATTATTTTGATATCATGCACTACGAATTCATTATCAAAAGTAACTGAAACAACTGCCTTCATTTTTCCCTCGGTATCAATCTTTCTGATCCTTATGTCTGTAATCTCCATAATGACGAACCCTCCAAGAAATATTTTAAGTTAATATAAGTATTCGCCATTTTGGTAAATATTCCTGCTTTTTTACGTATATTTTTACATTATTTTTGTTTATTTTACAGTTGCATTCGACTTTTTCCTTGTAACCGCGTGTTGACAGGCTTTTAAACTACTGTAAACCTATGACGCTTAAACTGAAAAAACCTTAATTATTTGCCCGGCAGGCAATAATTAAGGTTAAATTTAAATATATGTTTAACAAAATTTCCAACTGATCCTATACATTTGGCTTTATATCAATGGTGGTATTTTCCTGCAAATCTGCATTTAAAGTTACCAGTGAGTAATAATTTCCCACCAGCTTCTTATTCGGCTGGTCTGTTTCAATGAGAACTCCTATTCCCACAACTTCACTGTCAAACTGGTTAGCCATCTCAATTATTCCTTTAGAGGTTCCTCCGCCCTTCATGAAGTCATCAATAAACAAAAGCTTGGAATTTCTTTTCAGAGACTTCATAGGCAGAACCATTGTCTGAATCTTCTTTGCAGAAGCCGATACATAATTTATATTTACAGATGCACCATCTGTTGCCTCATTGTAATGACGTACAATTACCAGCGGTACATCCAGATATTGGGCAGTTGCAAAAGCCAGAGGAATTCCTTTTGTTTCAACGGTTATTACGCAGTCCAGCTCAAGCTGTGAAAACCTGCTGGCAAACATCATGGCTATCTTGTTTACCCATTCGGGATTATAAATGATGTCCAGCATGTACAAGTAACCGCCGGGCAAAACCCTCTCAGGCTTTGAAAGCTCCCTGGACAACTCCTTCAGTGTTACCTGCATATCCTTTTCAGTTATATATGGCACATATTTCACACCACCTGAAGCTCCTGAAATAGTGCAGATATTTCCCAGCTTGTTTTTATCAAAGGTTTTTTGTAAAAGGTCCAGGTCTTCACTGATTGTAGATTTGGCCGAGCCGAACATTTCAGAGAAATACCCCAGGGTAAAAACCTTATTCGGATGATCGCACAAGGTCTTGATGATTACCGCAAGTCTTTCATTTCTTTGGATTTTATCCATGTTATCTCCCCACAATATTTTTACATTAATAATCATTATACAATAAAACATAGAATAATAAAACTCAAATTGTTATTAATATTCGGAAAAATATGCTTAACCAGTATATTTATAAAATATTTTTAATTAATAATTAATATAATATTCTCGTCATATATTTTTACTGTCTGAGAATTATTTTATTCCTTTTCATTTGGAAGAAAATAAGGTATTATTTTTATGTCCGGGATCAACTGGCAATAATTTATAGTACAACGAACTCTCTTAAATTGAGTTTAATAATATATAGTAATATCACAAAGGAGTGTTTTCTTTTGATTAATAGTTCAAACCTTTTAGATTCCCCCAATATTAAATACGTACATTTTATCGGCATAGGCGGCTCAAGCATGAGCGGTCTTGCAGAAATACTGCTGAGTCAGGGTTACAAGGTATCCGGCTCGGATATAAAATCTTCAAAAGCAACTCAGAAGCTAGAAAAGAAAGGCGCAGAAATTTTTATAGGCCACAGTATGGATAACATAACAAATCCTGATCTGGTGGTTTATACAGTTGCCGTTAAGGAGGATAATCCGGAAATAATCCGTTCCAGGCAATCAGGTGTTCCGGTAATTGACAGAGCCGAGCTGCTGGGCCTGATAATGAAACGCCACTCTTTCGGCATAGCTGTTTCCGGTACTCACGGAAAAACCACCACTACCTCCATGATTACAACAATAATGCTGGAGGCTGGAACAGACCCAACGGCCCATATTGGTGGAGAACTGGACTGTATCGGCGGTAATACCAGAATTGGCAGCTCACAGTTTTTTATAACCGAAGCCTGTGAATATTACAGCAGCTTTCTTAAATTTTTCCCATATATGGCTGTTATTCTAAACATTGAAGTAGACCATGTAGACTACTTCAGAGACCTGCAGCATATAAAGGACACCTTCCGCAGCTTTATTTCCCTTGTGCCGGCTGACGGCTATATTATAGCCTGCGCCGATGATGAGAATACACTTTCTGTCATCAGTGACAAGAGCTGCAATAAGATTACTTATGGCTTAAAAAATCCCCAGGCCACCTGGACAGCAAGAAAAATCATATACAACCAACTGGGCTGTGCATCCTTTGAAGTCTTAAAGGAAGGAAACTCGCTGGGCTCCGTTTCTCTTTCCGTGCCGGGGCCGCACAACGTGAGCAATGCACTTGCTGCCATTGCAGCCTGTCATACCTGCGGCTGCAGCATGGAGGACATAACCACCGGCCTTCTGAAATTCGGAGGCAGTCATAAGAGATTTGAGCTCAAGGGACTTGTGGATGACATAAAGGTAGTTGATGACTATGCACATCATCCTTCAGAAGTAAAGGCAACCCTGAATGCTGCCGCAAATACGGTGCACAATAAAATCTGGTGTGTTTTTCAGCCCCACACCTATACCAGGACAAAAGCCTTTATGGATGAATTTTCACAAGCCTTTGGAAATGCTGACAATGTCATTGTTACAGATATCTATGCCGCCAGGGAAAAGGACCCGGGAGACGTTCATTCAAGCATGCTGGCTGAAAAGATACGTGAACAGGGCGGAAACGCCCTGTATATTGGAGACTTTCAGGAAATAGCGCAGTTTCTGGACAAAAATGCAGCCTCAGGGGACCTCATACTTACAATGGGAGCGGGAGATATAGTAAGATGCGGTGAAGTGTTTCTGAATCTGAGGGCAAACAAATAAATTAACCGGAAGTGCTAATTAAAATTTGGTAACAGGTCAGGGCTGCTACTCACTTCCTGGTCTTTCTTCAAATAAATACTTATATATAAAGCTTTTAGCAAATTGAGCTTCCAGTGTAGGCTGACACCTTGAAGTACAATTTCGCCAAAAGCTTTTTTGCATACTGCATATTTCTTAAAGAAGTCCTTAAGTGATTTGCAATCCTGGCTCTTTGAGAGCATTAGTTAAATATTTTCAACTTTACTGTGTTCAGCCCTTGGTCATTGCAAGCTTGATTTCGCCTTCCGCAGCCACCTTGTCCCCCACCGTCGCCCTGACCTTGGCCTTTGTTACGCCCAGCTTGGTCAGCAGTATTTCGGCTTCCAGCCTCAAAACATCCCCGGGCTGTACCTGGTATTTGAATTTAAGCCCATCAATACCTGCAAAAACTCCCAGTTTACCCTTGTTTTCCTCCAGCACTGCAACCGCTATTCCAGCTGTCTGAGCCAGGGCCTCTACAATAAGCACTCCGGGCATTATGGGAAACTCAGGAAAGTGTCCCTGAAAAAACGGCTCATTTACAGTTACATTTTTAACCCCTACGGCTTTTTTGCCCGGCTCCAGCTCTGTTATCTTATCTACCAGCAAAAACGGGTATCTGTGGGGTAGAATTTCTTTTATCTGTTTAATATCAAGCATATCTGGCACCTCTCAATTTAATTGTTATAATACATCCCGGCGTTTTCAAGCCGTCAGTATTAATTATGACCTGGTAATAGTATTCTACGGCAAATATAAAAATCCTCTTAATCTTAAAAATTAATTTACATTATGAACCGTCCTTGATTCTGATTATGAAGGCAGATGACACAGGGCGCTCCATGCCTCTGTCCGAGGGCCTGTTTTTAAGACTTCCCTCCACAAACAGCTGTGAGCTTGCGCCCCCATCCAGCATGGCGGCCTCTTTTACACCCAGCTTTAACATATACTCTGCAAGTTCCTTACCTGTAAGCCCTGTACTATAACCAGGCTGTCTTCCATCGGCAACAATAAGCAGCAGGCGTCCGTCAGCCATTATTCCTAACGCTGTTCTGGGGTCTCTGTTCAGCAAGGTGCCCGCCCACCTGTCATTTTCCGGCACAACCACCTTGCCTTCTTTAACCAGCATGCTGCCAAAGCTGAGTGCCTGATACGAAGTTCCCAGGAAGGGCAGTATCTTTATGTCCACTGGGTCACCCACTTTTATTCCCAGATTACGAGGCAGGGAAGCCTTGTTTCCGAAAAAACTGATAAGCTGAGTTTCTTTGGTTAGTTCCACCTGAACCACATCATAATATACCTCTGTTACAATACCGTTTTGAAGCCGTATGGAAGAATTTTTGATTTCGGCTCTGTTTGTAGAGCCATAATCACTTGTGTACAGTATTATATTCCCATCCTTCCCCGAACGGTTCAGCTTATTTATACTTACACTTTCATTTTTATATAAAAAGGACATTACAGAAGTAACTTTTTCAAACCTGGGTCCCGAGCTGTCCAGGATAAACACCGGATCATAGCCTGTTGCTGCCATGAGCAGCTTCCCATCCACCGCAGCCATTCCCACAGGGTCCCCGTATTCATAGTTGAAGCCCCCGTTTATAGCTGCATATGCGCCCGTTCTTCTGGAAATTTCCGATAACTTCTCAAAGCCAAAAACACTGTCATAAGACAAGACAGGTTTGAACTCCAGCCTCTTGTCAGAGGGGTCAAACTCCAGTGTAAATATTTCCTGCTTATACCCGCTGATGACTGTGGATACATGCTTATATTCCAGGGGAAGAGGGTTTGTCCCTCCAGAGGGCAGTCTTCCGCTTCCCCCTATGCCGGTGGTGGTATCCGTCCCTTCCTGCTGCAGGTTTTTCCCGAAAAATAAAAATTGTCCTGCATGAAATAATATGAAGGACAATGTCAACAACCCAATCAAAACTATAATTATAATCAATTTATGATTATTTTTTTTCATCAACTACTCCTCCGGCGGCTTCAGCACTGCCAGTCTTTAAATACTGCCGGGCCAACTGCTTGTACATGTAGTCGCCCAAACCAATACCCTTCTGCGACATAACCTCCACCAAAGCTTCATCCAGCATGGTATTGTACATTTCGGTACCGTAGTCACTCTGCAGATAGTCTGATTTTGGTACTGTAGCCTTCATCTGCTTGTACATCATATTCAGAAAAATGCCTTCAAACTCCTTGCACACCTGTTTCAGCTGTGCATCATCGCCCTTTTGGGCAGCTTCCTTCAATCGCTTTTCAAAGCTGTCCTCCTTAGCGCCGGTTCGATACGCCTGTGCACTGTCCACAGAACCTTTTGCATTTACATCTATTCCGCCTATTGCCATAAAACTCTCCTGTCCGTATGTAAAAACAAATATATTCACAACAAGAAAATGTCTTTGCCTTTATACTTTACATGTAAACTTATGCATTAATACTGCCTATCTCTTCAGGTTATTTGCAATCTGCAGCATGTCGTCAGATTGCTGTATGGCTTTGGAACTGACCTCATACGCTCTCTGGGCTACTATTAGCTTTACCATTTCATCCACAACCGATACATTTGAGGATTCCAGGTAGTACTGTGAGATAGTGCTCTTTCCTGTTTCATCCTGACTTGCCTGAACAGGTTCCCCCGTTGCGGAATTCCTTTCAAACAGGTTTTTACCTACCGCCTCCAGGGCGTACTTGTTTGGAAAGTCAACCATTCCCATATTCTGTCCCATGGCCACCGTCTCACCTTCCGCATTCTTATAGCTTATCTGTCCCTGAGGATCTACTATCAGGCTTGTTATGTCAACATCAGAGTCAAAAACAATTTCCTGTTCCGTGTCATCCAATACTGAATACCCGTCAGAGGTGGTCAGCTTTCTCATTCCATCCTCTGTAACACTTATTTTGAAGGAACCGTCCCGAGTATACCTTACAACACTGTCCGAGCCAAGAATGGTGAAGAAACCTTCTCCCTCTATGGCAAAATCCAACGGTGAATTGGTTTTGTCAACATTGCCGGACTCGAAATTTCTCACGGTAGCATTTACGGCAGTTCCATGCCCAACCTGCAGATTCACAGGCTTTCCGCTGTTGTCCAGAACATATGCCCTGCTCATTGTCTCATACAGGAGATCTTTGAATTCTGCTCGTTGCTTTTTATAGCCGGTTGTATTTACATTTGCCAGGTTATTTGAAATAACATCTACATTGAACTGCTGGGCTTTCATACCTGAACCCGCTGTCCATAAGGCTCTCATCATAGTTTTATCCTCCTGAAGGAAACATAAGTGTACATGGTTCTGCCTAATGTGTCCATGTACCTGCCGGCATGCCTCAAATAATAATATAAATTAAATCAGATTCTATTCCATGTAACAAGGACGTTTCTTATCTTACGACGCCCACTTCATTAACAGTCTTTTCAAGCAGTGAGTCCTGAGTCTGAAGCAGCTTCTGGTTTGCTTCATATGCCCTCATAACAGTAATCATATCCACCATTTCATCAATAACATTAACATTTGATTCTTCGCTGAAGCCCTGCATAACCTTTCCGGTAAATGCCGAAATTTCACTGCCCGAATTTTCCACCAGGTTGTCCCCGAATTTCCTGAGTTTCGTTGCATCATTGAACTGTGCGAGTCTGATGGTGTCTATTACAGCACCATTCTGAACGATATTCCCACTGTCATCTACAGCAAATTCGCCAGGCTCAAGAGTTACAGGACCATTTTGTCCCAGAACGAAATTGCCGTCTCTTGTAACCAACTGGTTATTTGAATTTAAAACAAAGGAACCATCCTTTGTATAGTACTCTTTTATATTATTGTTATCAGAAGGATCTGGAACACCGATTGTAAAAAAGGCAGGACTTGCTTTTTCACCTCTGCCGTCATCGCTTATGGCAATGTCCATCCTGTTGTTGGTCTGGTTTAGCTGACCTTGAGTAAAATATGTATATACTTCTCCCACATCACTGCTAAGCTCCATGGAACCAATGTTGGAGGAATTTTTGCTATCATTTATCCTCTTGGCCAAAAGCTCAGGAAAGCTCTCAAAAACAACAGTGTCCTTCTTATAGCCTGCCGTATTCACGTTGGCCAGATTATTTGTAATGACATCCATCTTCTTACTGTTTGCAATCATACTCCATGCAGAAGTATATAAACCTCTAATCATGAGAAATCTCCTCGTATAAAAGTCATCAAATAAATATCGGTATTATCACACGTTTACTTAATACAAATTATATAAAAAAGAGCCGGCTTAAAATTTCAAAGCCAACTCTCCATATATATTCGGTTTATCGTCTGTTGCCTCTGCTTTCAGACAAGGCGGTTTCTTCAATTGCTTCTATGTTGTCCAGAGCCTTTCCGGTACCCAGTGCCACACAGGATATGGAATCGTCTGCTATAATGACATTTATGCCTGTTTTTTCCTGAAGGAGTTTATCCAGCCCGTATATAAGGCTTCCGCCTCCGGTCATGACTATACCTCTGTCGCTGATATCCGCAGCCAATTCCGGCGGTGTTCGCTCCAATACGGAGTGAACAGCTTCAACAACACTGGAAATAGGCTCTTCCAGCGCCTCCATCATCTCAGTTGAGGATATTGTTATGGTTTTCGGAAGACCTGAAATAAGGTTTCTCCCTCTTATGTCCATAGTCACTTCCTGAACTCTGGGAAAAACTGTGCCAATGTTGATTTTGAGTTCCTCGGCAGTTCTTTCGCCTATCATTATATTATGCTTTTTGCGCATATACCTTACAATTGCCTCGTCAAACTTGTCTCCGGCAACCTTTATGGATGTACTCACAACAGTTCCGCCAAGAGATATGACGGCTATGTCGGTGGTACCTCCGCCCATATCAACGACCATGCTTCCACATGCCTTTGCTATGTCAATGCCGGCTCCAATAGCCGCAGCTATGGGTTCTTCAATCAGGTAGGTCTTTCTGGCTCCCGCCTGCATGGAGGCATCTATGACGGCACGCTTCTCAACCTCGGTAACACCGCTGGGTACGCACACCATTATTCTCGGCTTGAAGAACCTCCTGCTTCCGGTGACCTTGTTTATAAAGTACTTCAGCATTCGCTCCGTAATGTCATAATCGGATATAACACCTTCACGCAAAGGCCTTATAGCAACTATATTCCCGGGGGTTCTGCCCAGCATTCTTCTGGCTTCTTCACCTACCGCCAATAATTTATTTGTATTCTTATCTATGGCAACAACGGAAGGCTCTCTCAAAACGATACCCTTACCCTTAATATAAACAAGTACTGTAGCAGTTCCCAAATCTATTCCTATATCCTGTCCAAAACCCAAATATAACAACTCCCCTTAAAACAATTTGATAGCTAACAAGAATATACATTATTTATATAGATATTAAATACCACATAAAATATTACAATTATTCAAGTTAAATTTATCTATTATTTATATTATCATATTAATTTAATTATGCAATATTTTTGTAAGCTTTTGATAATTTATAAGGTTTACTTAAGTATTTTGTAAATATTTTCCTAAGCAATTTCCAGTAACATATAAACAAAAATTGCCCGAGTGGAAATTGCTTGCAGGACAAGGCGGAAGAACAAGGCTATAGAGCCACCTTGTCCAGAATATTGCTCATTTTTGCAATGGCAATTCCGTAATTACAGACAGGCACTCCCTGTTCCTGCGCAACCGCAATACGCGTCAGTACATATTTTCTATTGAACATGCAGCAGCCGCACTGAATAACCAGGGAATATTTTGACAGATCCTTGGGGAAATCCGTACCGCTGACTATATCAATGGTAATACTCTCTCCCGCCTTCTGCCTGAGCAGCCTTGGCAATTGAATGCGACCAATGTCTTCACTGAGAGGTGCATGGGTACAGGCTTCGGCAATCAGCACCGCCGAGTCTTCCGTCAGCTTGTCTATGGCTTGCGCCCCCTCCACATAGGCTGCTATATCTCCCTTGTACTCTGCAAAAAGCACCGAAAAAGAAGTCAGCAGGCTTTCTTCAGGCTTGAGTGCATATACTTTCCCAAAAACCTGTGAATCGGTTATTATGAGTTTTGGAGGCTGCACCAAGGTCTTGAGCGCCTGTTCCAGCTTGTCTGTGGTGACACTCATCACCAGGCACTTTAGGTCCAGCAAATCCCTTATAATCTGAACCTGAGGCAAGATAAGCCTTCCCTTGGGAGCCTGGATATCCTGGGGCATGACCAGAAGTACAAGGTCGCCTTCCTCCACCAGATGTGAGGTAATGCTCTTTATTTCAAAATCCTCTGGAACGGCCTTTATCAGTTCTTCTCTCACAGCGTCAAGCCCGGTTTTTTCCTTGGCACTAATTATTATCGGTGAAAGCCCGAGAGTCTCATTTACACACTTTTGGATCTCTGCTGTATTTTCCATAATATCTGCCTTGTTTATTACCGGAATAACAGGTATCTTCCTTTTTCTCAGTTCTGAAACCCATTCCCTCTCAAGCGATAACTGGGTATCGCAAAAAAATACTATGGCCACATCAGTTTTCAAAACTGCCTTTTTAGTCTTCTCAATTCTCATTTCGCCAAGGGTGCCTTCATCATCAAAGCCGGCAGTATCTATAAACATAACCGGACCGATGGGGTGCAGCTCCATCGCTTTGTACACCGGGTCGGTTGTTGTTCCTGCCACTTCGGAAACCAAGGCAATATCCTGTCCTGTAATAGCATTTATTAACGAAGATTTACCGCTGTTTCTTCTTCCAAACAAGGCAATGTGAAGCCTGTTTGCACTGGGGGTGTTGGTAAGACTCATATTAAAATCATCTCCTGTCCGTGCTGTAAAAGCACTCAAATATATTGGCTGCCAATTAATCTTTATAATTTTATATTTACCTGTTATGCTGATTAATAAAGTCATTAAGCGCAAGTCTGCTCACTGCAGCCTCCTTGATGGAAATTCACAAGTCCAGGCAATCCTTGCCTTTTACCACATTTTTAACCGTCACAACGATTTATTTAAATAAAAATATTGCTGCTTAAAACTACTTGCTAAAACCTGAAATCCCTTTTACCCTTGTTAAGTTCACTCAGATGCTCTTTAACTATCCTTTTCACATCTTGGTTTCCAAGAGTTTCAACCTCATCTTGTATCATTTTTTCTCCAAGATTTTTAGTATCCGGGGAGGCATAATCCTCCAAATATTCCTTAAGCGTCATAAGGGCATTGGGCTGACAGACATTTGCAATGGCTCCGGTTTTTACAAGTCTCATGAACCTGTCTCCGGTTCTGCCTTCACGGTAACAGGCAGTACAGAAGCTGGGAATATACCCAAGTCTTATAAGCCAGTTTACTATCTGGTCCAGGGTCCTGGTATCATTAACCTCAAATTGAGCAGTATTTTGTGCTTCTTTTTCGGCATACCCTCCCACACTGGTTGAGGAACCTCCGCTGATTTGGGAAACACCAAGCTTCAGGCATTCCTCGCGGGTCTTTTCCGATTCCCTGGTTGACATGATGATTCCTGTATAGGGTACTGCTATTCTTAAAATAGCAACGATTTTTTCAAATATTTCATCAGGAATTGCATTTGAATACTCATTGATATCCACATCATCAGCAGGCCTTATTCTTGGAACGCTTATGGTGTGCGGGCCCACACCCATTGCATCCTCCAGATGCCGGGCGTGCATCAGCAGCCCCACAAAGTCATACTTATACAGGTTCAGCCCGAAGAGAACACCCAGGCCTACATCATCAATCCCTGCATCCATGGCCCTGTCCATTGCCTCCGTGTGATACGCATAATTGTGCTTGGGCCCCTTTGGGTGCAGATATTCGTAGGTGGGCTTGTGGTAGGTTTCCTGAAAAAGAATGTAAGTACCTATGCCAGCGTCTTTAAGCTTTCTGTAATTTTCTACGGTTGTGGCTGCTATATTCACATTTACCCTTCTGATTGCGCCGTTTTTATGTTTAATGCCGTATATGGTTTTAATGCTTTCAAGTACATATTCAATGGGGCAATTTTCAGGGTCCTCTCCTGTTTCCAGGGCAAGCCGCTTATGTCCCATATCCTGCAAAGCCATTACTTCTCTGACAATATCCTCCCCAGAGAGCTGTCTTCTTGCAATATGCCTGTTAGACCCATGATAGGGGCAGTATCTGCATTCATTTATACAGTAGTTTGACAGATAAAGGGGTGCGAACATCACTATACGGTTTCCATAGAACTTTTTCTTTATGTGCTCCGCCAAGGAAAATACTCTGTCTTTTATCTCTTCAAGCTCGCATTCCAAAAGAACTGCCGCCTCTTTGTATGTCAGCCCTTTATATTGCCCGGCTTTTTCCAGTATTTCCTCAAGCAAAACCCTGTTTTCCCTGTTTTTGTTTGCAAACTCAAGTGTATTTAATATTTCCTCATGTTCAATGAACTCAGTTGCCACCATTGATTTGCTGTTATACATATTTATTTCCATGCCCCCCACCTGGCACAAAACTCCATGAAAGTCACGGCATGGAATCGGTGCCACATTTTTATTTGCTTAAAAATTTCTTTAAAACCTTGTTATGACCTCCGTCAATCATGCAATTAAACCTTAGAATAGACAGTTTTGATATTAACCCCGGGAACCATACCCAGTTTCCCCGAAAGGGAGCTTATCACATCATTGGGAGCGTCTATCACAACGCTGATAATACATACGTCCTTTTGGCGATAGGGTATGCCCATTCTTCCTATTATATATTTTCCAAAGTCGTGCAGAATACCGTTCAGCTTGTCTGTGGCTGAAACGTCGTCAACTATGATACCTATCAGTGCAATTCTTGTTTCCATCACTATACCTCCGTGTCTGCTTTCCATGACAACAAATAAACCCTGCGACCAAAACGGCACAGGGTTTTTATCCTAAAGAAACATTCTCCAGAAACACAGTACCGTCTTTCAACTTGGGACTAACCCTCGCAAGCAGAGCGATATAAATATAAACTTTTACAGCATGAGCCAAAATAACAGTCTGATTTGCCCATGCCACGCCCCTCACTCTCAGCAGCGGCTTTGAGTTTGGAATGCCTATGTACCTGCCAATATATTCAAGCGGAATATATTGATAATATTTTAACATACTCTCAGTCAAATATCAAGAAAATAAACTTATTGTAAATTTTTTATAGTTGTCTTGAAAATTATTAGCCGCACCACTACAATTAAATAAATATGATTGCAGCTGAAAGTCTGCATTCCTGCGAAAAGCAACTTATAAATTGACCTGTTGTGCAAAGTCAATTACTATCGGCTGAAAGCCCATAGTTTGGGTTTGAGGCTAAAGCCTCTTGAAGTACAGCCTCCTTAAGACCCAAACCGTTGAAACCCTTATAAAATGCTTAAAAGACATATTCGTCGGGAAGGCGAAGGTTCCAACCGTAATTGACTTTATGAATAAAGTTCTTTAAGAGACAAGTTTGCTGACGCGGGGATGACTTTAATGAAATGTGCAGTATGATAAAAAGCTTTTTATGGAGGACAGCTTATGAATTGGTTTAGAAAATTCATGTACGGAAGATATGGTGTTGACCAGTTATCAGTGGGTCTGCTGTTTCTTTCATTTTTAATCTCAATAGTATTCTATTTATTTCCCTTGGGATTACTGAACTATTTGGTGTATCTCCCCTTTCTTGTGTTCCTGCTCAGAGCTCTTTCTAAAAATCATGCTGCCCGCAGGAAGGAAAATACCTACTTTTTAAAGCTATGGAATCCTTTGGCTGGCTGGTTTTTTAAAAAAAGAAGCAGGGTGAGTGCCTACAAAACTCACAGGTACTTTAAATGCCCCGGCTGCAAGCAGGAGGTTAGAGTGCCTAAGGGCAAAGGCAAGATTCGCATAACCTGCCCCAAATGCAAACTGGAGTTTATCAAAAAGACTTGATTTCCAGCATTCCGGCAATGTGTGCTTTGCCGGAATGCTCCTTATCAAAGTCCTTTTAACGGCTCAACATCCTAATATAACTATTTGGTTATATGGCTATTCTCCTGTTTTCACGGAGTACTCAAACCAATCAAAGTCAGCATGGTTCACGCTGGCTTTTCCATTGCTGCTGGCAAACATTCCGATATAGTTTCCAACAAAACCTCCTGCCACATCAGTGCTGAGAAATCTTCCGTCAACCCTTTCAGCCAGAACAGTCATATTTTCTTCAGCAGAGCCATAGGAGAAGCTCAATTCCTGCTCCCTGGCCTCCACCTTTAGACACAGACTCCCGCCTTTGATTTCCTCAGCAGCTATTACTTCTTCAGTACCGGCTTGGCAGCGTACAAGCTGCAATATATTTTTACCCTCATTCAAAGTATACCCCAACCGGATATTATATTCATCACTCTGTATCAAGGTTATACCTGCTGATTCACCTTCCAGCGCAGGTTGAAATTCCATGGCTGCGGAGGCGGTAAATGACATGTGCTGCTGTCTCCGGCCAATAAAACTTGGATTGGCCTTCTCAGTTATTTTTTGCGGTCTCAGCCTCAGTCTCAAATGTCCCTTTCTTTCGGTTAAACTCCAGAAGCTTGTTCTTGGTGTCCGAAGGTTATTCCAGATAAGTTCAAGCTGGGAACCGTCAAAATCATCTTTTTTAAGAAAAGCTTCCGTCTTTCCTTCCGGAAGTGCAGGCTTTTTGTACTTGAATTCCAACCTTCCGGTACCCGGGCTTACTATGGGCCAGCCGTCTTCCCATTTTACAGGAGCCAGGAAAGTCTCCCTTCCAAGATTTCTGAAATATCCCCCATACGGTCTTGAGGCCAGTGCCACCATCCACCATTCACCATTTTGCGTCTCCACCAGATCCGCATGTCCCGTGTTTACAATGGGGCAATTTCTGCCAAGATGCCTGTGGGTCAAAATTGGATTGCCAGGGTTGCCCTCGTAGGGCCCGGTTAGTTTAGAGCTTCGGGCTATGGTTACAGAATGGTGATAATCCGTGCCGCCTTCGGCTATCATAAGGTAATACCTACTGTCTATCTTGTACAAGTGAGGTCCTTCAGCCCAGACGGCATTTTTCAGTGCACCCCTCCACAATCCGTACCTGGGGCCTTTAAGTGACATGCTGTTCAAGTTCAGTTCCTGAAGATAAATCTCATTGTCACCGTAATAGCTGCTCCCTTCAGAAACCTCACTTGTCCCCACATAATAAGCCCTTCCGTCATCGTCAAAAAACAGGGAGGGATCTATTCCCGGGGCATTTTCCAGCCAATATGGCTCAGACCATGGCCCGGATGGGCTATCAGCGGTCACAATAAAGTTTCCGCCCCGGGTTACATTGGTTGTTATTACATAAAACTTTCCTTCATTATATCTGATGGTAGGTGCAAAAATACCCGCCGAGTGTTTACCATCATCCAGGTCCAACTGTGACGGCCGGTCCAGAACATGCCCTATTTGTTTCCAGTTAACCAGGTCCCTGCTGTGGAAAACAGGTATACCTGGGAAATATGAAAAGGTGGAGGTTACCAAATAGTAGTCTTCTCCTACCCGGCAAATGGATGGATCGGGATAAAAACCCGGCAGAATGGGGTTTGTGAAATAGCTTTCAGGTCCTGTACAGCCATTGGTTTCAATATCTTTAAATGTGTTTGATTTATTCATATGGTAATTCCCGTCCTCTATATTATTTTTCGTTCGGACAAAATGCTGTTCATATTATTCCAGCTATGCTTATTTTAATCCTAAATTCTTTTGATAACAATAATCCCGTCATATTTTTGATAACTTTTTTTAAGACGTAGGCTCATGTCCGGTCAAACCCTGTCTCCACCACAGCAATAAATCCCCCGCCATTGGACGGCGAGGGATTTACTGTTGAAAGCTGTATGCTAGCCCTGCTTATATACAATTGAAGTCTTGTCACTTCTTAAAAAATCGTATGGAAACACTGCTTTTCCTCCATTCCCATCCAGATCCACTCCGCTCTTCAGGTAGCAATCCCATACATACTGCGAGCAATAATACTTATCTATCTTTGTCTTCTCAAACATGTTTGTAAAGTAACTAAAGGGTGTGCCTATTCTTGTGTGCCCGTATGTAATGGCATCTGTAATGATTTTCTGATCAACCTTGGGGCGTACCACCAGGATTTTCTTGTATCTGGTTCTCCAGTCATTTACATGGTTTTCTATGCCATCCTGAAAAAGCTCCAGAACCATTTTAGGATTGGAATCCACAAACGCAGAATGTGTAGTAAGTGAACCCATGGTTATGGCATTTATATCGGTATTGCCGGGATCAATTGCAGCAATCAGGATGTCTCCGGGCTTTCCTACCCAGGCCTCCTTTGAATTGTACAAATCCATATCCTTTTCTACGGGAAGGTTATTCCAGTTGCGTTGTATGTATTCCTGAAAGCTCAAGGTATCTTTTACTTCCTTATATATAGCTTGAGCGTCCGCCGGAGTAATTTTTGTCACATCAACATAGGCGGGAATTTCCGGACTAATTTTCACATCAAAGGCGAAAGCGCCCGAGCCCGTGACACTGGCAGCTACTAATACTGCACAAAGCAATGCCGAGATTAATCTTTTCTTCATAAGTATACCTCCAAAATTAATGTTTATTATTTTGCCGGTTAGTTTTCCGGCAGCCTACCTGAGAATAAGTTCCTCTTTTAACTGACTACTGTGTATAAGGTTTAAAATCTCATCAACTCCTTTCTTATAGCCGCCTGCTGCTCTCAGCGTTTTCCCTGTTTTCTCGCTGCATTCCCTGTACCCGGCTTCGGAAAAAATACTGACTGCCGCCGCTTTTAATATTTCAGGAGAAACCTTATCCTTTTCAATAACAATCCCGGCCCCCAGTTCGGCAACTCTACCTGCAACTATGGGCTGGTCAAAGAAATGGGGTACTGCTATCATGGGCACGGAATAGTACAAGCTTTCATTAGCACTGTTCATACCTCCGTGTGTGATGAATAAATCTGCATGCTTCAAGACCTCAAGCTGCGGTACATAGTCCATGATGACAAAGTTTTGGGGAATATCCGTTAAGCTCTCTATATCTATATTCCTTCCAACGGACATGATAATCTTTACATCCATATCTCCAAAAGCAGTAAAGCAGCACTTGTAAAAATCAACGGATCTGTTGAATATAGTTCCAAGGGAAATGTAAATGATTTTTCTCCTGTTGTGCTCCAACAGCGCCGGGTCTATGCTTTCCCTCCTATCCGGAATTGATGGGCCGATAAACTTGTAGCTTTCATCAAAACTGCTCCCGCAAATCTGAAAATATTTTGAAGTGTAAACAATATTCATATCATTTTTTATAGAATGCAAGCTGAACAGGTCCGGCACTCTGATACCATACCTGTCCCACAAATGCCTGACCACGGGAGCAAAGCCGGGGTTATTGAGAAGTCTTTTCACAGCAGGTCCAAATCTGTCAAAAAAGCCGGCAAGATAATCTGTCTTACCATTGATTGCAAAAGTGGAGTTGGAGCTTATTGCAGGTATCTGCAAGACCCTTGCTATATCAGCCCCAAGAAAAAACAGCAGGTCATAAATGATGCAGTCAAATTTCTCCTGGATACTGAAGACCGTTTCAATTATTCCGGCATATACCCGTGCTATCTCCATTAGTTGAGGTTCCATCCCAGTCAGGTCAATGTCCCCGTTATTAAATTCCAGTTCATTGAAATTCTTATAGCCTATAAATACTGCGCCCACGTTTTCCAGCTTGTCCCTGAACTCTTCCCCTGCTATATATGTAACCTTTTCACCCCTTCCAATCAATTCCTTAACCAGTCCTATGGTGGGATTGATGTGCCCGTGACCAAATACATTGATAAACAATACATGTGACATAAATATCTCTCCCTTTCTGTTGTAATTTACATTATTTTACTATTGAGTATTATATTCCCATTAAGTATACTAATAAATAGACACTTTTTTTGATTTGTCTAAAAAATAACAACAACAGGGAGTGATATTGGTGGAAAGTCAATGCAAAAAAAGCAAAACCAGAAGTGACATAATCGAAGCCTTCCAATATCTGATGACAGCTATGCCATTTGATAAAATAAGGGTACATAATATTACCGATCTTGCAGGAGTTAACCGTAATTCATTTTATTATCATTTTATTGATAAGTACGATTTACTGTACAAGGTAGTGACCCAGATGCTTGTAATAGATTATGATACCACCTCCGGGAAATCCTTGATCCAGCAGTCTATAGAAGAGGTACCCAGAATCCTGCATTACTTCGAGGAGCACAGGAGGTTCTTCAAAAGCGCCTTTATAGACGACAGGCAGCATTCTTTTTATAATTTCTTTCAAAAGCTGATTAATGATTGGTTTACGACTATATTGAACGATACGTATGATATAGCAGAGACAGGGAATAACTCTTTTCATAAGACTCAGACCAGATTCTACGTGGCCGGCTACAGCCAATTGCTCATATACTGGCTGTACCATGAGCCTGACAAACCGGCGGAAGTGCTTGCAGAAGAAATCCTGCTTATTTTTAACAGCGCCTTTAAAAGATGAATACTTGTTATTAATTTTTCCTGAGAGGATAGCTTTGTCCCTAAAAAGAGTGAAAATCAAGTCAAAAGCCGGGCTGCACGACTGCACCCGGCTTTTATAATTTATCGTTTATTTGTATTTATACTTTTGACTAACACGTTGTTAATATAGGTCTCACAGTAAATTAAAATTTATTCATTTAAAAAGATTGTTATCTTCTCATCTATAGCCTTGGCTGTTTGCTCAGCAGTGGCCATGCCCTTCAGATATTTATCCAGGGTTTCACTTACTATATCATAGACTGAATTGTCAATCAAATGTGCAGTTTTTGCTTTTTCAACAATATTGTTCATCTTATCCGCAAGCGTCTTGGGTAATGGCACCAGCGGAACCGTACTTCCGAACTCCTGGCCCTTATTTCCCACGTAAAATGCCATATCCTCAGAATAGGCCTTTTTATTAACAGGCACAGATAGATTAATATTACTGTTTCCATGACTGTCATAGGCTTTTTGAAAATCCTTTGACAGCATTATTTTTATAAATTTATAGGCAGCCTCTTTATTTTTAGTATTGGAGTTTATACCAACAAGCTTACCTAGCCTGGCATAATGCACACCATTAGTTTCTATGGGGACTATCTCCATTTCATCCCCTACAACTGATTTATAGCTTGAATTAAAGCTTCTAAGTTGTTCCGGAGATTGATTATTTATATCATATGCAAAGACAATCTTGCGCTCTTTTGTCATATCAGCATAAGATTGGTACTTAATGCATTCATCATAGGCCGCTCTTGTGGAATAAATGTCCTTAAATTCTTCAAGCAGCTTAATGAACTCTTTAGTTCTAAAGTTGGACTTCTTTTTGTCAAAATCAACAAATTTTATGCCGCTGATTTCCATCATGCTGGCAAATCCAAAATTGCAATAGATTAAATTTTTGCTTTTACTATTTACTTTGGCAAAGCTTTTTGATAATTTACTCAAGCTCTCAAGCGTAAACCCGGAATTGTCAATGGGGATATTATTTTCTTTAAGTGTTGAGACAGTTGTCCTAAGCTGTGGTATGGAGTACTCTAGCGGAATAAATAATCTTTTGCTATTATAAACACCTGCATCAAATATTTTCTCGAAATAGTCCTTCTTATCAAATTCTTCATCTCTATCTATGAGTTCATTTAAATCACAAAAAATCTCACTGTTTAAAATCTTATTTACTGATTTGAATGTACTGCTTCTGAAAATGATTATATCCGGTCCTTCTCCAGCCATAAGTTCTGCACTTAGCTTGGTATTCATCTCTTCTAAATTGTCAGGTTGAAATACAGTTTCAGCTATGTCAATTCCAGGATATTTGTCCCTGCTTTCTCTAAGTGCATTTTTTATGCTTTGCTCATAATCCATATAATATAATCTTAACTTTACCTTTTCATCGGTACCAGTTACTTGAGCCGCATCTTTAGCCCCATCGGTCTGAATGCCTTCCGTGAAGTATTTGTCGGCTGCTGACTGTAAAGATTTTAATATTTTTTCATCTGTTTCATTATTTGAAATACTTTCGCTTACCAAATTGTCAATTGTGGCATTGATTTTATTATCCTCAATTTTACATACATCAAGTTCAGCAATAATTTTATCAATTTGGTTTAGCAGCATTTTGGCAGAAACCTCGGATTTAATGCCCCCGCCTCTTCCAACCTGCGTTCCATTGCTATACTTGTTCCCTTTTATACAAATATCCTTTTTCTCTTCATAGGCTGGTTTGTAGACAGGGATGCCATACAAGTCCAGCTTTGACTGACATTCCTTTGATAGAAGCTGGCTGATAAATTCATACGCTGCTTTTTTGTCGGAACATTTTGAATTTATTGCGGCAGATAAGTTGACACCGGCATGATATTTATTATTGGAATTCTTTACAGCATAAACCTCCGGTTGTATATCAGAGTTAAATGAAGGATAGGTGTACCAAAGGAATTGAGGTGCCGAAATCGGATAATTACTTAAAACAATATCCCCACTTTTTACAAGGGCTGATATATCACCGTTACTGGCTTTTCTGCCCAGCTCATGTGCAGGCATAACCGATTTACAAATTGACTTATACAGTTTTAATGCTTCTTTTGCCTTAGCAGAAGTAAGCTGGGCATTCTTATTCTCTAAGTCAATTACATTTGAATCCAAGTTTTTCAATATTGAACTAAAACTTAAACTGGATAACAAATAGCTGTTTTTATTGCCCTTTTGATATTCCTCTGATATTGCAGAAATATTATTCCAGCTTGATTCTTTTTCCAGGTCTTTTACAGCCTTTTCCTTAAGAGAGCTTTGGGTGGTAAACAGAGCATCTATGGTGTAGCTCAAAGGCACAAAATATCTCTTGCTTTTATAAATGCCATAATTCATTACACTGCTGAAATAATCAGCTTTTTGTATATTTTTATCATTGTCATAAAAATCATCCAGTTCACTAAATAAACCATCCTCTATGTATTTTGACAGCATGTTAATTTTTTCAGGAGCTGCCACAATAATATCAGGACCTGTGCCCGAGGTCAGTCCAGCTTGTAAATCCTCTGCGTATTTTTGATGTTGATCATTATAATATACTTTTTCTATTATTGTGCAGTTTTTATGATTGGAATTGAACTTTTTTATTGCGTTCCTCAGGAAAGTATCACTTTCCATTACATTGATAGTCAGCTTTGCAGATTCTTTATCATTTTCATTGTCAAAGCAAGCTGCATTCAATAGTAAAACTGTCGTTAAAATTAAAATCCATAAACTTTTTACAACTTTCATTTTAACCTCCCATTTACGCGCATAGCGCGTACACAAATAGTAATGAAAGACACGCAGTGGCTTTCGCTGCGTGAAAGTCACTTTGACATACGACATGTATCTTTCACGCTAACCTCGCATCTACGCGCATGGCGCGTACACAAATAGTAATGAAAGGCACGCAGTGGCTTTCGCTGCTTGAAAGTCACTTTGATACACAACATGTATCTTTCAATCTAGTCCTC
>JAEXFI010000009.1 GCA_023400235.1 Bacillota bacterium | reverse complement strand
CTCAAATTAAAATTTATATGTTTCGCAGATGAATCTGCTACGCAATTAACTTGATAAGCTTGACTGCTGAATTTTATTCAGCATGCTCATTTAAAATTGCTGACTTTTTGTTCCAGTTCTATTCACCCTCTAAAGAAGGTTTGTAAAACCGGGTTGTAAAGTTCGCAAGTGAATTTGGTTCGTTAAGAACCTAATTCTTTACTCAATTTTTAGAATCCATTGGATTCTGGAATTTAATAGAGTCCTTTACAATGTACACGAATGTACATACATTTGCATGTATTTGTCACTGTTTACTTTTCAAAGTCCATTCCTCAAAAGCACTGTTGCCACTGCCTTTCAAGGCTTTTCAACTGTTTGCTAGCCGCAAGCAGCTTAGTCATTGTATCACGCCATCATTTCTGTGTCAACACTTTTTTCAAAACTTTTTCAGTCTGTTTAACAACCTGATTAATTTCAATATTATGTGCCCCCATCAGCGACGGCTTATATATACTAACATAATCTAGTTTTTATTGTCAAGGGTAAATGAGCTATTAATTTGTGATTTTAGACCATTATATCAAAATACATCGTTATTATGCGTAGGTTCTATGAAGTTCTGCGGTTTTCTTATGTTTTAGCCATTTATTTCTCATATTCGCATTCATTTTATGAATTAATTGACTGTTGCAGCCATAGCACCTCCCGCGGCTGCATAAAACATACAAGGACCAGCGGAAAATCCACTGATCCTTGTTTAATACTTTATCTCAAACTCTTAATTATAGACACCTTGTTTTTGCATTTGCTGAACTTCACCTTGTCACAAAGCTGTTCTACTATGATAAGCCCTCTGCCGTGCTCATTATATGAATTATTGTTGGCTTCAAGATATTCATCCAGCTTCTTCAATTCTATTCTTTGACTCAGCCCGCAGCCCTCATCTTTCACACTGACATATAAATGTGAGTCTCTTACTATCTTTACGGTAACATAGGTCGCTTGATTGTCATCGCAGTTATTACCATGACAGATGGCATTAACTATAAGCTCATTTAGTATAACCTTAATTTCAAATAGAGTATCCTCACTCACCAAATGCTCTGCATCAATAGCACTGAGAAGTGTTTTAATCAAACACGAGAGGCCTTTAATATCATGCTTCACTGCATATGTTACGGCTTTCACAAATACACCTACCTAGTATAGAATACTAATATTAATACCCACTATTTATGTATATAAACATGAGCAGAAATATTATAGTAAATTTCTAAACCTGTCCAGAATCTTCTTTTCCATTCGTGAAATATACATTTGTGATACGCCGAATTTTTCTGCAATTTGTTTTTGGGTCAGATTTTGAATATATCTGAGAGTTATAAACTCTCTCTCCACATCTCCAAGCAATTTTAACGCCTTTTCAATAAAATCCCTGTTCTCTATTTTTTCATATGTCCTCTCATCGTAACCCAGCACATCGTTCAAATCAGCTTCATTATCCTGATATATGCTCTGGTCCAGGGACTTGACAGCATTGGAACTTCCGGCTTCAATTATTTCCAGGACTGTTTCAACATTCAGCCCCATATATGCAGCTATTTCGTCAGCACGGGGAACTCTTTTCAATTCCTGTGTCAATTCATCTCTGGCCTTGTTAAGCCCTTGTCTGGCCTCATATAGTCTTCTTGGTATCTTGATGGAAGTACTCTTATCCCTGAAGAACCTTTTTATTTCACCTAATATTGTCGGTGTGGCAAAGCTTACAAACTTGACACCCTTATCCGGGCTGAACCTGTCCACGGCCTTAATGAGAGCCATGCAAGCAACTTGATATATGTCATCAAAATCAACGCCTCTGTTTAAAAACTTCTTTGACAGAAACTCCGCCAGATTTATGTATTTTGATACAATAGCGTTTCTGTAGGCCACATCTTTGCTCTCAATAAAATGTGAAAACAGTTCAGCCTCCTCCATCACTTCAATACTGCTGTTTACTTTTTCCATAAGCTATTCTCCAATCTTCTTGGTCATAACTATGGAATCATCATTATTGCAAAGCTCAACAGAATCCATGAGCGCCTTCATAATGTATAAGCCGTATTCATTTTCCAGAGAATCCTTAAAGCAATCAAAGCGGGTATTTTCTCCTGTAAAGGTTATCCGGAGCGTATTCTCATGAATATTGAAGCATATTCTATACTGATCGGCACCATTTGTCACCTTTGATAATATGATGTTGCAAACTTCTGCCACAGCCACCTTGATGTCTTCAACCTCGTCAATATTAAAGCCTATTCTGTTGGCTACGCTTGAAGCCGTTAATCTTGCAGTACTGACATACTCCCTTTTCATGGGTAAAATCAGTGCAACATTGTCATAAGTTATATTTCCATCCATATATAGTCTCCTTTTTAATTATCAAAAATAGGTACACAATTTATGTGTACCCATGATTTTGAGATTGCAAACTATAATTTAATCAATTTTAAATAATTTATCCAATCCGGTAATAATAAAAAGCTTCTTAATATTATCCTTTAAATTACAAATGTATATATTATTGTTCTCTTTTCTTATTTCCTTTAATGCTCCTACAAGTATTCCAAGGCCGGTACTGTCTATATAGGAAAGGTCTTTACAATCTATATAAATATCACCCTTGGATGTATTTACAACTTCGTTCAGTTCATTCTTAAAGGTCTGACTGGTATATATATCAATCTCTCCAGACAGGATTATACTTGTCTTGTCACCATCCAATTCTTTAGTTATCCTGAATTCACTGCTTTCCATGTTAATACCCCCCATCAAAATTTTTCAGGTCTTAATGCTTGCAACTACAGCCGTAAAACCTTAAATGCATATATTTTATTTAGTAAACAGTTTGACTAATTTCATGTCCATATCAAAATTCTTAGGTTCAACACGAATAACAAGTATTTTTTCAGGTCCAACTATATTAACGTCCTTGAAAAATTCACTGTTGGTTACGTCAATACCATAAAGCTTTGGCTCGGCATCGGCATACTTCTTGACTTGTCTGGGCTCATCGGTTGAGGTTTTTGGTGTATCCCATTCTTCAACGGCCCTCAGCCTTAAATAATCGCTTTTAGAAACATCAATGCCGTTATCCCTTGCTATGTCGTCCAGAGCTAAAAAAGCACCATTTATGGCATAGTTCTCAAAAGCAAATTTATTTACCAGATATACGTCTATATCCGAGGCGGCTATCAGCACCAACGCCTTCTGCCAATAGGAATAGGACTGGGCGTCATCAAGGCTGCTGGACAATACGGCGGAATCCGCCCCCACCACTTTAAGCTCGGGAATGTTGTCCACTATCTTCTGCTTGAATTTCTCTTGTACGTCATAATTCACTTCACCCAGCAAACCAATAGTGATATCCGGGTCCACCTTAGTCACTATGGAATAAACAGAAGCTGCAATAATAATTATTGCAATAATTCCAACAATGATGTGTACCTTGTAATAGTGAAAAAAATTATCCGCCTTTTTCCTGTCTATACCGACTTTTTCAAAAGCCTTGTCCGTATAGGTTTCCTTTTTTTCAACAACTGGTTCTTCAACCTCATAACCCATAATTATCCTATAGGCATCTGTTGACTTTTGGAATTCTGTTTCAGACTCCTGATCCAGCTTACCTTCCATTTTTAACATCCTATGCTTTTTTAAGAGCACATCATATTTTTTTTCTATTTCTTCTTTGGATGAGGCTTTCGTAACTCCAAGAATTTTCCTTGCATCCTGCAATGTGTACTTCAAAACCAACCCCTCCTAGCTAACCTGCCAACAGCCGAATACTAATCTCTAGGCTTCATGGTAGGGAACAGTAATATATCCCTTATGGATGCCGAATCCGTCAATAATATTATAAGCCTGTCAACGCCTATACCCAATCCTCCGGTTGGTGGTAATCCGTACTCCAGCGCCGTAATATAATCCTCATCCATCATATTTGCTTCTTCATCACCGGATTCCCTTTTCTTAACCTGACTTAAAAATCTTTCTTTTTGATCGATAGGATCATTCAACTCAGAATAAGCATTTGCCATTTCTCTTCCAGTAATGAACAGTTCAAAACGCTCAGTCAGCTCCGGACAATCCGGCTTTCTCTTTGTAAGCGGCGAAACCTCCACTGGATAATCATATATAAATGTCGGCTGAATCAGATTACTCTCTGCAAACTCTTCAAACATCAGATTCAAAATCTCTCCACGGGTCATACCTGCCTTGACATGAACCTTTTTTGCCTCTGCTGCAGCTTTGGCCTCTTCATCAGACTTTATATCATTAAAGTCAACACCAGCATACTTTCTTACAGCTTCTATCATTGACATACGGTTCCAGGAGGGTGTAAGATCAACCTCCTGCCCCTGATATACTATCTTTGTCGTTCCCAAGGCTTCCATTGCTACTGTTGAAATAAGTTTTTCCGTAAGGTCCATCATTCCCTTATAGTCAGTATACGCTTCATAAACCTCCATAAGAGTAAATTCCGGATTATGCTTTACAGACATTCCTTCATTTCTGAACATTCTGCCCATCTCATACACTTTTTCCATACCGCCTACAATAAGCCTCTTCAAATATAGCTCAGGAGCTATTCGCAGATACATATCTATATCCAGTGTATTGTGATGAGTTACAAAAGGCCGTGCTGTGGCTCCTCCTGGAATGGTATTCAACAATGGAGTATCAACTTCCAGAAAGCCCCTGTCATCAAGAAATTTTCTGATGGATTTTATGATTTTACTCCTTATGATGAAGGTATTCTTCACCTCAGGGTTAACAATAAGATCCACATACCTCTGTCTGTATCTCAAATCTGTGTCTTTGAGCCCATGCCACTTTTCAGGCAGGGGTAAAAGTGACTTTGAAAGGAGCACAATCTCTTTTGCCTTTATTGATATCTGGCCCATGTGGGTTTTAAATATTTCACCCTTGACACCAACTATATCACCTATATCAAATTTCTTAAAAAGCTCATAGCTTTCGTCCCCAACCTCATCTTTCCTTACATATAGCTGAATTCTTCCGTCTCTGTCCTGCAGGTCGCAGAATCCGGCCTTTCCCATGCCCCTTTTAGACATAATCCTTCCGGCGATTGAGGTGTTTTGCCCTTCGAGAGTTTCAAAGTTATCCAATATATTCTTTGTGGAATTCTGTACATCATACCTTACTATTTTAAAAGGGTCATTATTATTGTCCTGCAGATCCTTTAATTTTGAACGGCGAATCTTAAGCAGCTCACTTAAATCCTGTTCTTCGTCTTGCTGATTGACTTGCATATTTTCTTCCGACATTATATCCTCCAGAGCAATCTATTTAATTGAATATGATTTGTTTATAAAAAACAGTTTACACTTTTGATGTAAACTGTCAGTATAATTATATATTAGTTTATGTTTTTGTGGCAACATCTAAATGTAAACATTATATTAACTACTTGACTACTTCGATATCTCAAGCACTTTAAACTTTATGGCTCCATCCGGAACCTGAACTTCAACAACTTCTCCCACCTTGTGTCCCATCAGCGCAGCTCCCACAGGTGATTCGTTTGATATCTTGGATTTGAGCGGATTTGCTTCGGTTGATCCCACTATCAGATACACCACTTCCTCTTCAAACTCAACGTCAAACAGCTTAACCTTTGAGCCCAGACTGACAACATCAGTTTTAACATCATCCTCATCAATCAAACGGGCATGCTTTAGCATGGATTCAAGCTGGACTATCCTGCCCTCCACCTGTGCCTGCTCATTCTTCGCCTCGTCATACTCCGAGTTTTCCGATATATCTCCAAATGAAAGTGCCTGCTTGATTCTCTCAGCAACTTCCTTTCTCTTTGTTCCTCTAAGAAATTCCAATTCTTCTTCTAACTTTTTTAAGCCTTCGTAGGTTAATACGACTTCTTTTGCTGACATTTGAAGCCCTCTCCTTCACCGTTAATTTTTTCTGCTAACCCTGGTACAAAATTCGTTATACCCTGGCATATAATCCTGGATATTTTTTAAAATTCAAAAACTCCTCAAATTCATGCACCTGTTATCCAATGTTGTACTTATAGTCTTTAACCTCAATATTCACACATTGACGCAGATCAAATCTCTCGCTGCCGCCAATTTACGGTTTAGCTGTTGCAGACTACCGGCACAATTAAAAAGTATTCTGTAATCTTATCTCCATAATCGTGCAGTTATATCCATCATATTTTACAAATATAGAAAAAATTCAAAGCCTTAGGTCAGCTATATCGCTAACTTATTATAAATTACATATAAAATAATGTCAAGAAGTCACCCACCAATATTTTACATATCATTAAATTACTTGTAATCCACCCTGCATCATACACTGGTTGTTCTAACTTAACCGGAGGTATCTCAAGCCTCAGGCATATATTAGAATATGCAGCGTATGTGTTTTTAGACCTGACTTAGACAATTTCCACATCACGATGAAGACAATTCCTTATCCTTGAGTATAACATCATGTGCTCCGCCTTCTTTGATACTTGTGGCAGAAACAAGTGTCAATCTTGCTTTTTGCTGTAATTCCGGCACCGACAGGGCTCCGCAGTTGCACATTGTTGATTTTATCTTGTGTATGGTTGTATCCAGATTATCTTTTAGCTTACCTGCATATGGTACGTATGAATCCACGCCTTCCTCGAAGCCCAGCTTGGAATCTCCTCCCATATCGTATCTTTGCCAGTTTCTTGCCCTGTTTGAGCCCTCTCCCCAATATTCCTTTACAAAGTTTCCTCCAACCTTGATTTTTCTGGTAGGACTTTCATCAAATCTTGCAAAATACCTGCCCAGCATAACAAAGTCAGCACCCATGGCAAGAGCCAGCACAATGTGATAATCGTGCACTATTCCTCCATCCGAACATATTGGAATATATATACCGGTCTCCTTAAGGTATTCATCTCTGGCAGCAGATACCTCAACAACCGATGATGCCTGCCCTCTTCCGATACCCTTCTGCTCTCTTGTGATACAAATGGAGCCGCCTCCGATACCTACCTTGATAAAATCAGCTCCTGCCTCCACAAGATACCTGAAGCCTTCACGGTCCACAACATTACCAGCCCCAACCTTTACCTCACCGTTAAAATTCTCCTTGATCCACTTGATAGTATCTGACTGCCACTCACTGTATCCGTCGGAGGAATCTATACACACCAAATCAACTCCAGCATCTACCAATGCTGTCACACGTTCCTTGTAATCACGGGTGTTGATACCTGCGCCCACAATCAAGCGTTTGCTGCCATCCAGCAGTTCATTGGGGTTTTCCTTGTGGCTGTCGTAGTCCTTTCGGAATACCAGGTATACCAGCTTCTGCTGATCATCTATAATAGGCAGACAATTAAGTTTGTGTTCCCATATCATATCATTTGCTTCTTTAAGAGTTATACCCTCCTGTCCATATATCAACTGGGAAAATGGTGTCATAAACTCGTTGATTTTCTGCTCAAGAGAAGCCCTGCTAAGCCTGTAATCCCTGCTGGTAACTATGCCCACAAGTCTGCCTGTTGGCGTTCCGTCCTCTGTGACGGCTATAGTGGAGTGCCCTGTACTTTCCTTAATCTCAACAACATCTCTCAGGGTATTGTCAGGTCTCAAATTACTGTCACTGACAACGAAACCGGCCTTGTACTTTTTTACCTTCCTTACCATTTCGGCCTGGCTTTCTATGCTTTGTGAGCCGTAAATAAATGAGACTCCCCCGCACTTAGCAAGTGCTATAGCCATGTTGTTATCCGATACCGACTGCATTATAGCTGATGCCACAGGTATATTGAGCTGTAGTGACGGCTTCTCACCAACCCGGTACTTCACCAGAGGTGTTTTTAACTCTACGTTCCCAGGCATGCATTCCTTTGTGCTCAAATTGGGAACCAGAAGATATTCGCTGAATGTTCTTGACGGTTCGTTGTAAAAATAAGCCATTTTTCCAAAATCCTCCTTGATCGGAAATATAAAATTTATTGTATAAAATTATATAAATACCTGACGCACATTTTGCACCAAGCATCATTTATTATTATTTAAAAGGCAAATGGCTGTAGTATCCGCCATCTGCCTTATTATTATCAAATAATATCATTCAAATACTTTTCTTGGAATGTACTTTTTAAAGGACTCCACCATCTTGGGATGCGGTTCGAACAGCACCAGTGTCCTGTTTCCTTCTTTTGTTGTTGTAATAAAATAAATGTCAGGAGAATCAGTGGAGGTAAAAGCATTTATACGCTTTTTTATGCTCTGGACATTGCTGTCAAACTGACCGCTGGTGAGCTTTGCAACCATGTCGAAATCCTTGCAGCTTCCTGAAAATATTCTCTTGCGCTTCCTCTGGGCTATGATCATATCTATGTCAAGATCACCGTTGGTCACAATATATTCGTATTCAATACTTCTGTTCCTTACAAACATATAAGCCAGATAGCCTATTCCAACAATAAGAAATGGCAAAAAAGCAGATAAAAATGACAATGAAAATAAAAACATAATTATTATCAAAGCCGATAAAATGATACTTATGCTTACCAAGATGTCCACAATTGTTTTCCTGCGCTTAACGATTTTCTCCAAAAATATATCCACGTAGACCCCTCCTGCGAAGTTTATCCTGCTTACTGCTATGCTCAGATTATTTAGTATTTTCTTATTATATAACATTATGTAATATTATTTCTAAGCTTTTTATACATAATAATAAATTAATGAAATAATATCAAGTATTATTTTCAGGTTTTACATTTTTTTTTATAATTTTCAATGTATTTATGAAATTACCCCTGCTTATGCATTAATTCCTTTTGGTCCGGTAAAACAAAAGAGGATGGCTTTGTGAAACGAACAGTTCCTCCGGCCACCCTCAATATTTTAATTATTTTTTAGTACATTCCGCCCATTCCGCCTGGCATCCCACCTGGCATTGCAGGTGCTTCCGGTTCAGGTTTGTCTGTTACGAGACTTTCGGTAGTGAGAACCATTGCTGCAACAGAAGCTGCATTTTGAAGTGCAGATCTTGTTACTTTAGCCGGGTCTACTATACCGCTTTCTATCATATCAATATATTTTTCGTTAAGTGCATCAAAGCCGACACCTTTTTTGCTTGCCTTTATCTTATCAACTATTACAGAACCCTCCAGCCCTGCATTGGCAGCAATCTGTCTTACAGGCTCTTCAAGAGCTCTCAATATGATTTGAACACCTGTCTTTTCATCGCCAACAGTAGTTTCAAGCAATTTTGCCACATCAGGTATTACATTTATTAATGCAGTACCACCACCTGCAACAATACCCTCTTCAACCGCAGCTCTTGTAGCAGCAAGTGCATCATCTATTCTCAATTTCTTTTCCTTCATTTCAGTTTCAGTAGCAGCACCAACCTGAATTACAGCAACTCCGCCAGAAAGCTTTGCAAGCCTTTCCTGGAGCTTTTCCCTGTCAAAATCCGAGGTAGTGTCTTCGATTTGTGATTTGATTGAAGCAATCCTGTTTTTGATTTCCTGCTGTTCTCCTGCTCCATCAACAACAATGGTGTTTTCCTTCTGAACTATTACCTGTCTTGCTCTTCCAAGCTGTGTCAACTGGGCTTCCTTAAGGTCTAAGCCCAATTCTTCGGTAATGACCTCTCCGCCTGTCAATACGGCAATATCACGAAGCATTTCCTTTCTTCTGTCACCGAAGCCCGGAGCCTTAACGGCAACGCAGGTAAAGGTTCCTCTCAGCTTGTTGACGATAAGGGTTGTAAGAGCTTCTCCTTCAACATCCTCAGCTATGATTAAAAGCTTTTTGCCCTGCTGAACTATTTGTTCAAGTATTGGAAGTATGTCCTGAATATTAGTCAATTTCTTGTCAGTAATAAGTATATATGGGTCTTCAAGAACAGCTTCCATCTTCTCAGTATCAGTAACCATGTATGCTGAGAGATATCCTCTGTCAAACTGCATACCTTCAACAACTTCAAGGTTTGTGCCCATGGATTTTGATTCTTCAACAGTTATGACACCGTCATTGGTAACCTTTTCCATAGCATCCGCAATAAGTGTACCTATTACATCATCATTAGCTGAAATTGTAGCAACTCTTGCTATATCTTCCTTGCCCTTGATGTTCTGGCTGTTTTCCTTGATACATTCAACCGCCACATCGACAGCTTTCTGCAAGCCCTTCTTTAAAATCATGGGATTTGCACCTGCAGCTACATTTTTCATACCTTCTCTGATAATAGCCTGAGCTAAAAGAGTGGCTGTAGTTGTACCGTCACCTGCAACATCATTAGTCTTTGTTGCAACTTCCTTAACAAGCTGAGCGCCCATGTTTTCAAATTTGTCTTCAAGCTCGATTTCCTTTGCTATGGTTACACCATCATTTGTTATCAATGGTGATCCGAATTTCTTATCTAATACAACATTACGACCCTTAGGTCCAAGAGTAACCTTAACAGTATCAGCTAACTGGTTTACACCCTTTTCAAGTGCGCGTCTAGCTTCTTCGCCATACTTTATTTCCTTCGCCATGTCCTATAGCCTCCTTATTATTAAAAACTGACTTTGTAAAAACCGCAAATCAAACTTTTTTTCCCTGCCTGTTATTCTACAACTGCAAGGATATCGCTCTGCTTCAGAATTGTGTACTCCTGACCGTCAAACTTGACTTCTGTACCGGAATATTTGCTGGTAAGAACCTTGTCTCCAACCTTAACTTCCATTTTTACTTCTTTTCCATCCACAACTGTACCAGGGCCAACAGCTACAACTTCCGCAACCTGTGGTTTTTCCTTGGCGCTGCCCGGCAATACTATACCGCTCTTGGTAGTTTCTTCGCTTTCAAGCATTTTAATAACTACTCTATCACCTAATGGTTTTATCTTCATTATTTTACCTCCTCGAATTTCGTAACTTTTTGTTAGCACTCACTAATAGCGAGTGCTAATTACATTTATTATATTATATATTGGTTAAAATATAATCAAATAGCTTTTTCGAATGAATTCCGCTATATTTTGGCATATTAGCCATTCTTGATATTAATATCTATTATTTTCTTCCAATTACTTGGATTCTCTTCAATTTTCATTGACGGATATTCAGGCTCTTCAATGCCCTGTTCAGCAATTCCACAGATATCTTATACTTCCGGGCCAGCTCACCCTTTTCCATATCTATATGAAAGAGCCTGCAATAGGCATATTCCAATGCTGCGGAGTACATTTCCGGACCGGCCTCCTTCAATTCTACAGGCTGTTCTCCACGGTCAAGGGCTCCCTGCAACAAGCCTATTATTTCCTTCCTATACTGTCTACTATACATTATTTCCCTTTTGCTGACAGTACCTTCAATTATAGGCATATATCTTTTTGGGAGTCTCACCTTCCTCTTATCAGTCTCAAAAAGCCTGAGATATAAAGAAGGATCATACTTGTAATTTGCAGGTTCCTGATTCAGGGAAAATAAATTCAGGTATTCTTCAATTGAGTTTTCTGAAATTCTATGGAAATTATCCGGTTCAAGGATATATGCTATCCACCTGTCAATTTCTGCTTCACTTGAAAAACAACCTTTAAAGGTCCTGGCAGCTTCTACCGCTTTATCAGTATTTCCTGTAATCACATATGCAAGCAGTAAAACTGAACAAATCAGCTGGTCCTTATGCCTGGCCACATATGCTTCCATGAACTTAACCAGTTCTTCATTCCTGTGAAAAATCATTAGCGTCGTGGCTATGCAAAGAAGCTCTTCTCTGCTTTCTACCGGCAGATATGGCAGCATATCAAGGGCATTCGACAGCGATACCTTTTTTTTGGTACGGTGCAATAGATAAGTTCCAAGACAGGTACTCCATACATCCTCATCATCAATGAGATTCACTGTGGAATTTATATAGCCTGCCCGGATGTGTTGATGTATCTCCAGCAGCACCAGCGTGAGAAGGTTTCTGGCTTCCTTATCCAGCGGATTAGCCGAAACCGACCGGTAAAGGCAATCCACCGCCTTCTCTTTGTTGCTCTCCAAAAGATACTTTTGAGCTTTCTTAAAATTTGATGCTGAGGTCTTCAGAAACCTGTTATTATGTGATACCTCACTGTACAGCTTCAGATAAAAAGACATTTCGGTAATCTCATAGCTGAACTCTCCCTCGGCATCAAAGTACAGATACTTATCAAAATATTCTGCAGCCTTTTCATTATTACCCACCTCAAAGCTGTTGCAGCCCATACCAAAAAAGCAATCAAACATCGTAGGCTCAAAGTTTATGAGTATGTCGCCAAATAGCCTGTTTGCCTCACTTGGACGCTGAAGTTCAGACAAAAAGCAAGCCATATTAAACTTGTACTCACTGTTATCCGGCTCCAGTTCCAGAGCCTTGGTCAAGTTTCTATATGCCTCGCTCAAATTTTTCTTGTTTGCAAATCTTAAACCCTTTGAAAAGTAGAATTCAGGATTATTTCTATATTCATTTATTCTGAGGATATTATTCTTCACTTATCTTCTTCCTCTTAATTCGCCATAAATATCTTCGAGGGTTACACCTCTTTCGACCATCAAGACCATAAGATGATACATGAGGTCTGAAATCTCATATCTTATTTCTTCCTTTGATTTGTTTTTTGCAGCTATTATAACTTCTGCAGTTTCTTCCCCGACCTTTTTCAGTATTTTATCCAGGCCCTTTGTAAACAGGTAATTTGTATACGAACCTTCCTTTGGATGAATTGTCCGGTCGACTATTACGTCATAAACCTCATGCAGTATCTTCGCAGTGAGCTCTTCGTCGCCCTGCTCTGCTGGAGCCTTTTCAGACCATTCGCCTTCCTCCAGCGTCCTGTAAAAACAGGTCTTGCTGCCTGTATGGCACGCCGCACCCAACTGTTCAGCTTCTACAAGCAGGGTATCTCCGTCACAGTCCAGCTTGACAGACTTAACCAGCTGATAGTGCCCGGAGGTTTCTCCCTTGAGCCACAATTTATTCCTGCTGCGGCTGAAATATGTAACCTTTCCTGTTTCTACAGTCTTGTCAAAGGCTTCCTCGTTCATATAAGCGACCATTAAGACTTCCTTCGTCTTATAGTCCTGCGTAACCACCGGTACAAGACCTCTATCATCAAATTTTATTGATTCCTTTAGCTTTCCCATGAAAACGCCTCCATACATTTTATTTGAAATGAGCTATTTGTGTGCCCCCTTGTCGACAGGCTCCATAGGCTTGCATGGAGGCAGACTTTTCTTCACTGCTATTTATTATAGTCTAGTTTCTATTCCATTGCCACTTAAATATGACTTTAGCTCCCGGATTTCCATTTCTCTGAAATGAAACAGTGAAGCCGCCAGCACAGCGTCAGCCTTCCCCTCAACAAGGGCCTCCTTGAAGTGCTCCATTTTGCCTGCGCCGCCTGAGGCAATCACCGGAATTCTTACATTTTCCGAGATGGTCCTTGTAAGTTCTATATCATAGCCGTCTTTTGTACCGTCCTTGTCCATACTGGTAAGCAAAATTTCTCCCGCTCCCAGCTTTTCAGCTTCAACAGCCCATTGAACCGCATCCCTCCCGGTGTTGACCCTGCCTCCGTTTAAGTAGGTATCCCAGCCGGAACCATCAGGCCTGCGCTTGGCATCTATTGCAAGCACCACGCATTGGCTTCCGAATTTCCAGGCGGCTTCGGAAATCAACTGCGGCCTTTTCAGCGCCCCGGAATTCACACCAACCTTATCCGCCCCAGCCTTTAATATTTCTCTGAAGTCATCCACCGACCTTATGCCTCCGCCTACGGTAAAGGGTATGAAAACCTGTTCTGCAACACGCCTTACAACGTCCACCATGATACTTCTCGCATCGGAGGAGGCCGTTATATCCAGAAAGGTGAGTTCATCTGCTCCCGCTTTATCATAAAAAGCAGCAGCCTCCACCGGATCTCCTGCATCTATAATATTTACAAACTGGACACCTTTGACAACTCTGCCCGCATGTACGTCAAGGCAGGGAATGATTCTTTTTGTAAGCATAGTTATTTTCATGCCTCCCATCTCGCACAAACTCCATGAAAGTCAAGGCATGGAATCAGTGCCACATTTTTAATTGCTTAAGAATTTCTATCACCCTTTATTCCTTCAGGACTCCTTCAGGAAATGGATGAGTATTGTACTGCTAGACCATCAATCGAAAAGCAAGGAATAATGACGGCTTACGCCTCAAGGGCAGCCTTTAATTCCAGATTTCCGGTATACAGTGCCTTTCCCACGATAACACCGCTGACACCTGTGGACTTCAAATCAGTTATATCCTTCAGACAGCTTACGCCCCCTGAGGCTATTACCGATATTCCTACAGCTTTTGCCATTTCACTCATTGCTGCAAGATTTGGTCCCTTGAGCATGCCATCTCTGGCTATGTCAGTGTATATGACGGTTCTTGCCCCCAGCGCCTCAACCTTCCTGGCAAAAGCTACCGCAGTTAAGTCACTGGTCTTTTCCCAGCCGTGGATGGCAACCATTCCATCCTTTGCATCTATTCCCACAACAATTTTTTCGTTGTATTCCCTTATGGCGGTCTCAAGCATTTCCTGATCATTTACCGCCGATGTGCCAAGTATTACCCTGCTCAGGCCTCCGGACAAAAGGCTCTCAATAGTGTCAAGACTTCTTATGCCTCCGCCCACCTGAACGGGTATCTTTAAGGTTCTGGCCACCTGCTTGATTATTTCATGATTTTCCGTATTGCCTGACCGGGCAGCATCAAGATCCACAAGATGAAGATATCCGGCACCCTGGCTTTCCCATTTCAGCGCCATCTCAACCGGACTGTCCCCGAAAACGGTTACCTCACTGTAGCTTCCCTGCACAAGCCTTACACACTTGCCATTTATTATATCAATTGCGGGATATACCAGCATTTCAACCTCCTGAGCCTAAAACCGGCTACATATGTTATGAATTATCACAATGCTGCAAAATTCCTGAGTATGTTAAGTCCTACCTCGCCGCTCTTTTCAGGATGGAACTGGGTACCCATTATGTTTCCCTTTGCAACTGCAGCATCATAGGTTATCCCGTAGCTGCAGGCGGCGGCTACCTCACTGCTGTCTTGAGCAGTCAGATAATATGAGTGGACAAAATATACATAGCTGTGTTCCCTTATCCCCTTGAATAAGCCGTCCGTCTGCTTTATACTCAGGCTGTTCCAGCCCATGTGAGGAACCTTCAGCCCCATGTCAAGAGGAAATTGTGTTATGCTGCCTTTAAGTAAACCAAGGCCCGGCACCCTTTCTCCACCTTCGGTGCTATAGTCAAACAGGAGCTGCATGCCAAGGCAGATGCCCAGAAGTGGTGTGCCTTTTGCTGCCACCTGCCGTATTACTGATATCATGTTTGACTCTTCCAGGCTGCTCATTGCATCCGCAAAGGCACCCACCCCGGGCAGTACTACCTTTTCGGCAGCAAGTATCTCGTCTGTCCGGGAGGTAATAACTGAATCAACACCTATAAAGGTGAAGGCTTTGTTAACACTGGCCA
The DNA here is from genome assembly GCA_023400235.1 of Bacillota bacterium. Taxonomy (GTDB): domain Bacteria; phylum Bacillota; class Clostridia; order Acetivibrionales; family DSM-1351; genus Ruminiclostridium. Next base: position 93,201 of record JAEXFI010000009.1, on the reverse strand, counting down.
GATTTCCAACACCATAGTCGATTATAGCAATCATAATTATTTCCATGCCTCCCATCTCGCACACTCCCCATGAAAGTCACGGCATGGAATCGGTGCCACATTTTTATTTGCTTCAAAATTTATTTCAACCTACTGCTAATCATATACCGGCACATTAATCTCCCATCTGCGCGCCTAGCGCGTACACAAATAGTAATGAAAGGCACGCAGCGGCTTTCGCTGCTTGAAAGTCACTTTGATACACAACATGTATCTTTCAAGCTACTCCCGGCAAAGGGTCCTAAAACTTTCTTCCGGTTATTCTCTCGAAGGCTTCCACATACTTGGCCTCGGTCTTTGTTATAACTTCCTGGGGAAGTGCAGGCGCAGGAGGCTGCTTATCCCAATCCAGACTCTCCAGATACTCTCTTAAGTACTGCTTGTCAAAGCTCTTTTGAGCCTTTCCCGGCTCATATTCGTCCATAGCCCAGAATCTTGAAGAGTCAGGCGTAAACATTTCGTCACCCACCACCAGCTCACCCTGAGACATACCAAATTCAAATTTTGTATCAGCCAGTATGAGTCCCTTGCTTTCGGCATGCAGGCTTGCTTTCCTGTACAGGCTTATGCTTGCCTCCTTGAGTTTGACAGCCAGCTCAGTACCGATTTTTTCGCAGAGAGTTTCAAAGGATACATTTATATCATGGCCCTCCCACTCTTTTGTAGAAGGTGTAAAAATAGGTTCAGGAAGTCTGTCACCCTGTCTTAGACCAGCAGGCAGCTTGATTCCGCAAATTTCCCCGGTCTGCTGGTATTCCTTTAGGCCTGAGCCCTCCAGATAGCCCCTGACAATGCATTCCGCAGGAACCATTTCCACTTTTTTTACCAGCATGGATCTCCCCTCCAGCTCTTCCTTGAATTTGGAAAGACCTTCCGGGTACTTACTCACATCAGTAGTAATGACATGATTGCCGATTACGTCCTTTGTATAATCAAACCAAAAGGCCGATATACTGTTCAAAACCTTTCCCTTGTTTGGGATAAGCTCTGAAAAAACCACATCAAATGCCGATATTCTGTCAGTTACAACTATCAGCAATTCATTTCCCAGATCGTAAACATTTCTTACCTTGCCCTTTATGAACAAGGGTAATTTGATAAAATCAGTGTCGTTAATAAGCATAAGTATCCTCCAACTCCAGGTTTGACCTGTTTGCCTTAAAATAATTAAAATTTATTTGAGAGCCATGTCTACAGAGTACCTTTTGTAGACATCACTCCAACTATTCTTGTATCAATTTTTGTAGCTTCATCAAGTGCTTTCCCGAAGGCCTTGAATATGGCCTCTATTATGTGGTGGCAGTTGCTTCCGTGCAAGAGCTTTATGTGAAGAGTAATACCGGCGTTAAAAGCCACCGCCCTGAAGAACTCCTCCACCATCTGAGTGTCCATCTGTCCAACCATCTGACGTGTCATACAGGCATCAAATACCAGAAAGGGTCTGTCGCTTAAATCCAGAGATACCTGAACCAGCGCTTCATCCATTGGAACAAAAGCAGTTCCGTATCGCTTTATTGATCTCTTGTCCCCCAGCGCCTGCCTGATAGCCAGCCCCAATGCTATGCCGGTATCTTCCACCGTATGATGGGAATCCACATGCAAATCACCGTTTACTTCAAAAACGGCATCCATAAGTCCGTGCCGTGCAAACAGCACCAGCATGTGGTCAAAGAAGCCTATACCGGTATTGGCGGTACAGTCTCCCTTTCCGTCAATATTAATCTGAAGCTTGATCTGGGTTTCTTTTGTATTTCTGCTAACCAAGCCTTCTCTCAAAGGTATCCCCCCGTTCGTTAACAAATGTGCCCTATGATAATTCACTGATTCCAAATCAATTCTTATACTCCGAACTATTTTTGGGTTTTCAGCATAAATGTTCGTTAATTATTATAACAGATTGCTTTAAGTTCATCAAGCAGAATGGTATTTTGCTGCTCGGTTCCTACACTTATACGGAGACAGTTCTCCAGAAGGGGTGAAGAGCCGAATATTCTTATAAATATACCCTTTTCACAGAGCCTTTTGTATACTTCCTTACACCTTTCAACCTTCACAAGGATGAAGTTGGAGTGTGACTGGAACACGCTGATACCCCTGATTTGCTCCAGCTCCTCTGAGAGCCGTATTCTTTGCTCCACAAGATATTGGATGTTTTTTCTGATTTCCTCCCTCTCCTCCAGCACCAGTTGTGCGGTATACTGGGACAGGCTGCTTATATTGTAGGGGGCTCTGGCAAGATTTACCGCCCCGGTAAGGGCAGGCCCGGCCACGCTGTATCCGCATCTGATGCCCGCAAGTCCGTAAGCCTTTGAAAAGGTTCTAAGAATAATGAGGTTTTCAAACTCCAGTATGTGCGGGATTACCGTAGTATCACAAAATTCAGCGTATGCCTCATCCACTACCACTACTGAATTTTTGCAGTACCTGACCACCTCCAGCACGTCTGCAACAGGCATTATATTGCCGGTGGGGTTATTTGGATTGCAGATATACACAAGCTTTGGCCTTTCCCGGTCATAAGCCTCAAATATTGTCTCTTTTGAATACTCAAACCTCTGTTCCGGTTCCAGTATATACTTTACCGGTGTACCTCCTGCTATTATGCAGGAATCTCCATACATGCCGAAGGATGGAGCGGGATATAGCACCTTATCCCCGGGGCCCACAAATACATTGGCAATGACCTGGATCAGCTGGTCCGAGCCCGTGCCTACGATTATATTCCTATAGTCCACTGCCCATTGCTCAGAAAGAGCCTTTCTGAGCTTCACCGAATCTGTATCTGGATACAGATTCAGCTGTGGGTCGTTCAAAATGTATTCCGCCAGCTTTTGTCGTGCAGCGGCCGGAAGGTTGAAGGGACTCTCATTGGCATCCAGCTTTATCCTGTAGGGCTGCTGATTTGCATCATATGGCACGAATGACCGTATCTCAGGCCTAATTAATTCTTTAATCATAATGTATTCCATCCTTATCTCAATTTTCGCAGCTGCCTTTTTTGCTTTTAAGGCGAACAGAGCTATTTTCCCGAGCTGCCGGCAAATCTCACCCGTATGGCATTTGCATGGGCATCCAGCAGCTCTGCCTCCGCAAGTCTTATTATATCCTGGCTGGTTTTTTCCAGGGCAGCTCTGTTATAGTATATAAGGCTTGATTTTTTTATAAACTGGTCCACATTTACCGGTGATGAAAACCTGGCAGTTCCGCTTGTAGGCAGGACATGGCTCGGTCCGGCCATATAGTCTCCCAGAGGCTCGGGAGAATAGTTCCCCACAAATATTGCACCGGCATTTTTTATGGCACCCAACAGGCTCAGGGGCTCCTCCACACATATTTCCAGATGCTCCGGAGCTATACTGTTTGATACCCCTATAGCCTGGTAAATATCTTCCACCAGGACAGCATAGCCAAAATCCTTTATAGACTGCCGGGTTATTGCACCTCGGCTCAATGTTGAAAGCTGCAGTTCCATCTGACGGCAGACCTGCTCAATCAGGTTTTCATCGTCCGTCACCAGTATGGAGGAGGCAAGCTTGTCATGCTCTGCCTGGGAAAGGAGGTCGGCAGCTACATATTCCGGCTTTGCGGTGGAATCGGCTATTATGAGTATTTCACTTGGCCCGGCAAACATGTCTATGCCGCAGTCTCCGAATATCAGCCGCTTTGCGGTAGCCACATATACATTTCCGGGTCCGCATATTTTATCCACTGCGGGAACGGTTTCGGTGCCATAGGCCATGGCACCTATAGCCTGAGCGCCGCCCACCCTGAAAACCTGCTCCACACCAGCTTCTCTTGCAGCTACAAGTATTGCAGGATTTACACTGCCGTCCTGTGACGGCGGAGTGCATATGATTAATTGCGATACTCCCGCAACCTTTGCAGGAACTGCGGTCATCAGCAAAGACGAGACCAGCGGTGCCGTTCCGCCGGGTACGTACAGGCCCACCTTTTCAAGGGGGCGTACCAGCTGCCCCAGAACGGTTCCGTCCTCTTCCGGACTGATCCAGCTGTTCTGAAGCTGCTTTTCATGAAAGCTCTGTATATTTTTCTTTGATATTCTTATTGTCTCCAGCAATTCAGGCTCCACAGCAGCATACGCAGCAGTTATTTCCTCTTCCGACACTCTGACACTGTCTATTTCGGCCCTGTCAAATTTTTTAGTGTATTCTCTGAGAGCTTTGTCTCCTTCTGTACGCACATTCTCCAGAATATCAGCCACTATTTTAAGTACACTGGCACCCTCCTGTGTCCTGGTGCGCTGTGTGAGCTTCTTTATCAATTCTTTTTCCTTAATGCCATTTTCGTCCTTGGTCAAATCCAATAAGTTCATCATAACCCCATCTCCCCTCGGCTTGCATAACTCAGTTTTTTTGCAGCAGCTGCCGGCGCACGCCGTCTATTATTTTCTGAATCCTCTCATTTTCCATCTTCATGCTCACTCTGTTGACTACCATTCTGGCACTTATGTCTGCTATGTTGTCCAGCACCACAAGTCCGTTCTCCTTCAAGGTCCTTCCGCTTTCCACCAGGTCCACTATGACTTCCGACAAGCCCACCAGCGGCGCAAGTTCCACCGAACCGTTCAGCTTTATTATCTCTACGCTTTCACGTCTTGTCTTTTCAAAATAATTTCTTGCAATATTGGGGTATTTTGTTCCCACCCTTCTGATGGTAAGCTCGTCTATTTTCCCCTGAAGCTCTGCAGGCCCTGCCAGTGCCATCTTGCAGGCTGCAAAGCCGAGATCCAGCACCTCGTAAAGGTTCCGCCCCTCTTCCAGTATTGTATCCTTGCCGACTATACCTATGTCGGCAGCGCCGTATTCAACATATGTAGGAACATCGGCCGGCTTTGCAAGGAAAAACTTTATCCTGTTTTTTTCATCGGATAAAATTAGTTTTCTGGTAGATGACTTTAATTCCGAGCAATCTATTCCGATGGCTTCAAACAGCTCTATTGACATCTCTGTCAGTCTTCCCTTTGATAGGGCAATGGTTAAATACCTCATATTCCCTCCGTCACACTCGCTCAAATTGTTTATTGTGTTCTCATTTACTGTTGAGTATAGCTTCAATACTGGTCTTGCTTACAATATTGCTAATCAGGTCATGCACCAGAATCCTTCCGTCGGACTCTATAAGTATGACCCCGCCTATCTGCTTTGAACGGGCATATTCCAAGCCCTTGTCAACACCCTCGGCCAGCATCATGGTTTCGATGTTCATATCCTGTTTTCTCAGTGTTTCTGCAATTTCAATGGCACTTTTCCTGCTGTTTTTCTTGTAGCAGATAAGCGAATCCACGCTGGGTCTGTATTTTGACAGCAAGGTTTTCCCCAGTGCCATCATAAGCATGTTTATTCCTATTGAGAAACCTATGGCCGGACAGTCCTTTCCAAAGGTTCTGGTGAGACTGTCATATCTCCCTCCTGAAAGAATGGGGAAGCCAACCCCATAGGTAAAGCCTCTGAATATTATACCCGTATCGTAATCAGGGCCTTTGAGCATACCCAAATCTATGGAAATATACTTTGTCAGGCCATAATCCCCCAGTATATTGATTACCTCTTCTATGTTCTCTATTGCCGCAAGGCTCTTTTTATTTTTTGTAATCTTTTTCACCTTTTCAATCACATCCAGGGAACCGAATAACCCCGGCAGCTTCAGAATCAATTCTCGCAGCTCGTCTAGCATACTGTAGCGGTTTACTATCTCCTCAACCCCCACGTAGTCTTTCCTGTCAATAAGTTTTGAAATACCTGCAATGTCCTTCTCGGTAAGACCTGCCTCCTCAGCCAGTCCATTAAAGAAGTCAACCTGTCCGATATCTATCTGAAAGTTTTCCAGCCCTGCTGCCTTCAGAGTATTTATGGCAACAGCTATTATCTCCGCATCACTCTCGCAGGAGGAATCCCCCAGCAGTTCCACTCCTACCTGGGTAAACTCGTTCTGGCGTCCTCCGCCTACTTCGTTGAACCTGAATACATTTCCTATGTAGGAATACTTTATGGGAAGTTGTACATCCCTGTTTTTAGTTGCGGTGATTCTTGCCACTGGAACAGTTATATCAGGCCTGAGTACAAGAATTCTTCCCTTCTGGTCGAAGAACTTCACCATGCCCTCCTGTGGAAAGGATTCTATATCTGTTGAGAATACGTCAAAAAATTCAATTGTAGGCGTCTCAATTTCATAAAAGCCATAGGATCTGAAAGTTTTCCTGATCCGGTCTTCCATCTCCTTTTTTGCATAACACTCATCAAACAGGATATCCTGAACTCCGTCAGGAGTATAAATCTTCCACTTTGACATAAATACCTCACTGTAAATTTATTTGAAATGCTTAAACTGTCACTTTATTAATATCACTTTTACACACTAAAGTTGTAAAGCGGTAGATTAATAAATCACACTTATTATATTTTATTTTATTATACCAGTCAATAGGGAAAATATAAAATACAAGACCCGGGAAAATGAATTTTGTCGGGTTGGGGGAAAGACCATTGAAACAAGCTGCCGGCAGGTTTGCTCCTGAAATGGAAAAAGGCCCATCATATGGCTTTTACCTCCACGGACCTTGGCATTTTATGCCGAAGTGTCCTCAGTCTCCTGCACCACGCAGGACTTACGGTAAACCACCTATGATGAGCCTGTTCAATCAGCTATACTTACTAATCTTCCAGCTTTTCTTCAACAACCTTTTCTTCCTTCTTTTCCTGGATCTTTTCAATTATGCCGGGAACCATTTCCACAAGCTTATCCAGTCCGCCTGACTTTCTTATGGGCAGCAGCTCCACCTTTTCACCCTGAATCACCAGTACCGCAGTAGGAGATATTCTCGCTCCCGTACCTCCTCCGCCTCCTACGCCTCCGTTACCTCTCTCGTCGGTGCCGTTGCCTCCCCCGGTTCCAAGCCCGAAGGAAAGATTTATAAAGGGTACTATTGTTGTTTCTCCAATCTTTAGGGGATCTCCAACTACTGTCTTGGTCTTTAAAAAATTCTCCAGTTTGTCAAAAATAGTTTCTACGCTTTCCTTAAAATCAAAGTTCGCCATGTTTTTATTCTCCTTTTTAATGTTATTTTGAAATTTTTTAACCAGATACTTCTTACAGGTGGAGTCAGAATAAATTCCATCCCCACCTTCAGCAGGTAGTAGAGCCGGATACTTCCTGCCATTGTCAAGCTGCCTGTTGTTTCTTCAGTATCAAAATCAGGCAAAATATCGATATTATATCTATTTAAAATTGCAAATCCCTGTCCCTGTAAGGCACACAGCAATCCTGCATACATAGGATCTCCGAAACCGCCTTTCACACTGAGTTCAAATTTAACGGGCTTGCAATGGTTGAGTATTTTTAAAACTATGTAAAATCCTTTTTTTGCAACCTCCAGAGTAAGATAGCTGTAGGGGCTTTTTCGCCTGTGTTTCTTTCTGGGCCTCTTTTTCTGATTTTCACTGTCCTCCTTATTGCCGTCGGACTTCCTGCTTTCCCCGGCTTGCAGGCTTTTATGAAAGCCGAGTAACCTTATACTTGAAGAAAGATTCCCCTGGTTATAAACGGTATCTATCCTTACCCTACCAAACAGCCAGGTTATGGAGGCCTCAAACCAGCCCTCCTCAAACTTCCCTCCTGAAAAACCATATTTAAAAGGAACAAAGAATACAGCAAGGAGCACTGAGAGTAGAATCAAAGCTATGAATTTTAAAATGCATACTAGAACTATTAAAGCCATTTCATACCTCCCGGGACATTCTGCTATTTTGCTGACAGCATCCTCCTGACACCCTTGCTTACCCCCTTGCCCACTCCTTTTGCCAGGTCTTTTGATGCATTCTTCAGTATCTGGGGAGTTTGCTTTGCACCTGGCAGGTATCCCATGAATTTACGGGACATCTTTATATTATTTAACTGCATGTTTACTATCTGTCTGGCCGGACTTGCCTGCTCCCTGCCAAGTACCTTGTCTATGAGACCTTCAGCCCCGTGCTCCAATTCCTCCGGATATTCTATGACGTAGTTGTTTTTATTTTCAAGCTCCCAAAACATGAGTTTTAGCTCTGAAAGTTCTCTCCGGCATGCCTTGCATTTATTTAAATGCTCCTCTATGAAAAACTTTGAAAGGGGATCGGCTGTACCCTCAAGATAATCCTGAAGCAGAGCTTTATCCATCTTTTCGCAGCTGTTTTTTTTGTCCATGTCCTGGCAGATTGCTTCTTCCATATACGCCTCCCGTTAATTTTTCATGCTATAGCTATTACAGCTCCCAGACCCCTTGTTTGACCAGATTTTCCTTTATTGCGGCTCTGCCCTTATGTATCAGTGTTTTTACAGTGCCTGCCGGAAGTTTCATGGTGCCTGCTATTTCTTCATATTTCATATGCTTCATATGCCTCAGCAGCACTGCCATCCTTTGTTTGTCGGGAAGCTTCTTTATGGCCTCCTCCAGGGCTTTTTTGGTGTCCCTGCACACAATGGCGGCTTCCGCCGTATCGGAGGAACATACTATGTTTTGAAGTTCATCGCCGTGCTCATTGGTTTCATTGAGCGAAACACTTTCCCTTCTGCTTCTGATAAAATTCAGACACTTGTTGACAGTAATTTTTTTTATCCAGGGCAGGATTGAATATTCTTCCTTGAAACCTCCGAAAGCCTTAAACACTGATATGAATACCTCCTGCGTTATGTCCATGGCATCTTCCCTGTTTCCTGAATAGTGAAAGGCAATGGAGTAGACGTATTTTTTATATCTCTCATACAGAAGTTCAAGACCTTTTCTGCTATTCTTCTGATATTCCTTAAAAATTGTTAAATCAGAGACCTCCAACTGCCTTATCACCACCCTCATCTTGTGCCTTCTCATATATATACACCACAAATTTAAAAAAGTTTTAGAAATATAAAAAATTTCTAAAACTTTTTTATTTGATTATTAATTTTATTAATTTTTTAGTAAACTATCTTAAAGGTTATTTCCTCTTTTGCCAGAAGCCATCTGTAAACTTCATATCTGGCCCTCCATTCCACAATTCAAGCCCTTGTTTGAGAGCCCGATTCATTTTTTCCCAGGCCCTTGTATCAATATAATCAGTTTCATTCTGCTTTCTTCAGGTTAGCCATTGAGGCCATTAGCCTCTTCATCCCGGCTCCCTCAAACTGAATTTCCAGCATCTGGTCACCCCTGTCCGGCGTGGCCTTAGTAATAGTCCCTCTTCCAAACTTCTTATGCTCAACAGTTTCTCCAACATTGAAGTCTGTGCTTCCTGCCGATTTTGAGGCAGCTGTTCCGCCGGAGGCAGGGGTTCCTCCTCCAAAGCCTCTTGATATGAGGTTGGAACTCAGCAAATCCTTTAAAGAACCTGTCCCGGCCGTTTTTGACCTGTCCGCACCGGAACCCGCCTGGGAAGAAGTTTCCCAAGGGAGCCCGGCTCCTGTACTGCCTGTCTCTCCACGGCCTCTGTCCGACATGGAATTCCTGCTGCCGGGCGCTTGTAATGAACCGGAGGTTTGAGCTGAGCTCCAGCTTTGACCTGAACTCCAGCTTTGATTTGAACTCCAACTTTGCGCTTTAGTCCAGCCTACAGTCTCCTTTGCCTGCTGCCCTGAGCTTCTGGAGGAATTAAACGGACACTCCACCAGCTCCTCAGGTATTTCCGACAGAAATCTGGAAGGTTTATTGTAGCTGGAATTGCCAAACAAAGTCCTGAACCGGGCATTTGAAAGATACAGCTTCTCTCTTGCCCGGGTTATCCCCACATAGCAGAGTCTTCTTTCCTCCTCCAACTGTTCCGGGCCCTCGGTTATAGCCCTGTACCCCGGAAAGACACCCTCCTCCAGTCCCGGTATGAACACCACTGGAAATTCCAGTCCCTTGGCGCTGTGCATGGTCATCAATACCACATAGTCCTGCTCCTCTTCCAGGTTGTCCAGGTCGGAAACAAGTGATATATGCGCCAGGAACTCTTCCAGGCTGCTGTCTTCACTGCTTTTTTCAAACTCCATTGCAACTGATTTCAATTCTTTTATGTTTTCTATTCTGGATTGTGCTTCAACAGTATTTTCTATTTCATACTCTCTTAAAATGCCCGTATCCTCCACCACCAAATCCAGCAGTTGGGAGATACCCAAGTTTTCCTTCATGGTTCTGAGCTTTAGTATCATGGTGGAGAAATTGGCCAGCTTATTTGCCGCTCTTCTAAGGGAGGGGCATTCTTCGGCATTGGACACTATTGAAAATATTGACACTCCGCTTTCAAAGGCCAAGTCTTCTGCCGCATCAACCGTGGCATCACCAATTCCTCTCTTGGGCACATTGATGACCCTTTTGAGGCTGACATTATCCGCCGGATTCTGAATCAATCTCAAATAGGCAATTATGTCCTTGATTTCCTTTCGGTCATAGAACTTCTGTCCTCCCACAATCTTATACGGGAGTCCTTCACGCATAAACATTTCTTCAAGTACGCGGGACTGGGCATTTATCCTGTACAGCACTGCAAAATCCCTGTACTTCCTGTTTTCTTCCATTGCCAGCCTCTGAATTTCCCGTGCGGTATACAGGGCTTCCTCGTGTTCATTGTCATTCTCACATATTACTATCTTGCTGCCTCCCTTGTTGTCGGTCCAAAGGCTTTTTGATTTCCTGCCGGTATTATTTTTGATTACATAATTGGCTGCATCCAGAATATTCTGGGTTGACCTGTAGTTTTGTTCCAGCTTGACGGTCTTACAGCCTTTAAAATCCTTTTCAAAATCCAGTATATTCCTGATATTTGCACCTCTCCAGCCATAAATTGACTGGTCGTCATCACCTACCACACATAAATTCCCGTGAGCCTCCGACAACTTTCTTACCAGGGTATACTGCGCCGTATTGGTATCCTGATACTCGTCTACAAGAACATATCTGAATTTTCTCTGGTAGTATTCCAGAACCTCCGGATATTGTTCAAACAGCCTTATGGTATTCATAATTATGTCATCAAAATCCAGGGCATTGTTGCTTTTTAGTTTTTTCTGATACAGACTGTAAAGCTTGGCTATCTTCCCCATACGGAAATCTGATGAATACAGTTTCTCAAAACGGGCTGCATCTATCAGCTCATCCTTTTGTTTACCTATTGTTTCAAGCACGGACTTGGGGGGAAAGTTCTTATCGTTGATATTGAGCTCTTTTATACATTCCTTGATTACCACCTGCTGATCCTGGGTGTCATAGATTACAAAGCTTTTATCGTAGCCCAGCTTCTCAATATCTCTCCTGAGCATTCTAATACATATTGAGTGAAAGGTTCCCACCCACATATCGTTTCCAAGGTTTCCGATAAGATTGTCTATCCTTTCCCTCATCTCTCTTGCAGCCTTGTTTGTAAAGGTAATAGCCAGTATATTGTAGGGCATTACCCCCTGTTCCTTTATAAGATATGCTATCCTGTTGGTGAGAACCCGTGTCTTTCCAGAACCAGCACCAGCCAGTATCAACAGGGGCCCCTCATCGTGCAGTACCGCATTTTTTTGTTCAGTGTTCAACCCGTTTAACAAATCCATTTTTATTTCCATGCCCCCCATCTGGCACAAAACTCCATGAAAATTACGGCATGGAATCGGTGCCACATTTTTATTTAATCCAAATTTCTTTCATACTTCACCATATACTAAATACTGCATTCACACAGCCGGATTTACCCATAACATTGTAAAATGCCGAGGTGTAAAAATTCAGCCCGGCATAATTGGCATGCTGCAGAAAATAGAAAATTGCAATCTAAAAGCAAGTCTCTCTGATTAAATTTATTATATTTCATTTTCAGCGTTAAGACAAGGAAGCCAACTGGCAGTGAACTGCTTCCAGCGTATCCTCAATGGAGTTATTTGAACAGTCCAGCTTTATATCTGCATATTTTTCATACAAAGGTGCTCTCTCCCTGTACAGGTCTTCAAGGGTCTGACCCTTTCCCAATACAACACCTCTGGTCTTAAGATTCCTCAGCCGTTTATTGACGGTGTCCATGGTAATATAAAGATATATTACAATTCCATCCTCTTTAAGGTGCTTCATTGCTTTTTCACTGTAAACGGCACTGCCTCCGGTGGCTATGACAGTATTCCGGCAGGCAAGTGAAAGTATGACCTCCTCCTCCTTCTCCAAAAAGCCACGGCTGCCCTGAGTGTTGAGAATATCCTGAAGCAGGACTTCATGCCTGGTTTGAATCAGAACATCAGTATCCACAAAATTCATTCCAAGGTTCTTTGCTATTATAACGCCTACAGTACTCTTACCTGCACTTGGCATTCCAATTAATACAATATTTTTCACGTTGAACCCTTTCCGGTTATATTCGCAGTCATATTCGCAGTCATATTTGCAGTCATATTTGCAGTCATACGGCAGAATTATGCCCCGGCAGGCTGCTATTTATTTTTGAAGTAATCTGATCTTATGGCCATGTCGGCATACTCAAGCCCCTCAAGAATTTCTGCTTTTCTTGATTCTTGAATATTACCGCGGAATTCTCCATTTGCTAAAAGCACGTAATCTTCTTTTGTATTCATCAGGTTTCTTCCGAACACAGTATTTTCATATTCACCTTCATCTATTCCCATCATATATAGGAGCGTAGGCATAAGATCAATCTGTCCGCCGGTGGTATGAATGGTTTGTGCCTGTTGTCCCTTACTGTAAATAATCAGCGGTATCCTTTTATCGTTATCAAGCCACCAATCCTGTGAAGGCTTTATATTTTGTATTTCATCGTTAAAGTACTTGTGTACCGAGTCATGGTCGCCGTATACCACCAGGACCGTATTATCCAGTACTCCGGACTTATCCAGTTCCTCAATAAAGGTACCTATGCATCTATCTGTGTAATTTATACTTTGAAAATAGCCTCCCAGCCTGGTTTCAGCCAGCGTTTCCTCCAGCTTCAGCTTCTGATGCCGCTGGGGCATTACAAAAGGTGAATGGCTGGTCAATGTTACCATGAAATTATAAAAAGGTGTTTTCTGCTTTATTACAGTGTCTTTTACCTGTCTTAAAAATGATCCGTCACTTAGGCCAAGAAAAATAACCTCATCCATATTAAAGCTTTTGGAATCGATACACTGCGCAAAGCCCATGTTTTTCAATGCTTCCATCCAATTCCAGTACTCTCCGTTATCAGGATGTATGGCTTTGGTGCTGTAACCCTGCTTCTCCATTATAGCCGGCATGGAATTGTATTTTGAATAAGGGAACCTGAAAAAAGTACTGCCCTTTCTGACTGGGAAAACAGAGGTATTTGTCATGAGATCCGCATCGGAACTTGTCCCCTCATTTACCTGTGTATAATAGTTATCAAAGTAAATCCCGTTTGACAAAAGCTTGTTAAGGTTGGGCGTTATTTCCTGCCCATCTACCGACTTGCCTATAACAAAGTTTTCCAGGGATTCCACCTGAAGAATCAACAGGTTCTTGCCCTTATACATACCCTTGTAGCTGTTTGGAGGCAGCTTTTCATTTTTCTTGTCTATCCATGCCTGGATATTCGCTCTGTCCTTGTCTGATATATTGTAGGGCTTGAAATCCGAGAAAAAAACATAACAATCATATACATGATATCCCATGGGTGAAGTATTTCTGATTGTCTGAGCAGGATTCCAATGTGTATAAAAAATATAATCATTTTTGCTGCTTCCATATACATCTATAACTATATGACTGGCAGTAATGTACCCTACCGATATTAGAATTATGGTAAAAAAAGCAATAAGTCTGGCCTTCAGACTTGTAAACAGAGGAGAGGAGTATTCCACCAGATTCCTGGTCACTATTATCAAGACAGCTATAATAGGTATGTCAAAACCAAAGACTATGTCACAGGGTCTGAACATGGCAAATATGCTGTCCCACAGGTTATTCAGGTTTCCGGTCTGCCTCAAAAGCTGGGTTGACAGGAAATTTCCGCTGGCCCTGATATACACAGCATCAAATGCAAAAAGGAAGGAGCAGAGAAAATTAAGTATCAAGAGGAGCCAAAGCCTTCCCCTATTTCTGGCAAGCAGGCTTAAGGCCACTATTATCAATAAGAATGCCACACATATGGGCATATATGTTATATTCCTTAAACCACGGGACATATCAATCAGTGATTGGTTGCTGCTGTTGACAAAGCCCATAAGCACAATGGATTTTATGAGCAGCATAGCCAGAGTTAAAAAGAATAACCACTCTTGAAGGAAGTATCCCAACAACCCTGTTCCCCGTTTCAAGCTTCTTCTATGAGCTACGGTAACACCGTAAGAGGTTTTTGCCATCATATTGAATTTTCTCCCACAAAAACACATTATTTTAAAATCAAATTTGTAGTAATTATATTACTTTAGAAGAGGAAAAGTCAATTGCCACAAACCTAAAAAGCTCCTCTTTTCGTCCAAACCGACTAAAAAGAGGAGCTTTAACAGCTTACATATCCGGCTGCCTGCACAGAACCGGTGTTAGAATTCCGGCTCAATCAAGCCATAGTTTCCGTCCTTACGCTTGTACACCACATTTACCTGTCTGGTGTCAGCATTATAGAACATAAAGAACTCATGTCCCAGGAGATTCATCTGAAGAACTGCTTCTTCAACATCCATAGGTTTTACTGCAAATCTCTTGGACCTTACGATTCTGAACTCTTTTTCCTCCGGAACCTCATCAGCAAACTTCACATTGTCAAATCTGAAATCATTTTCATGAAGTCTTCTTTCCAACCTGGTTCTGTTCTTTCTGATCTGTCTTTCCAAAAGATCTACAGTCTTATCTATGGAGGAATACATGTCTTCATTTGATTCTTCTGCTCTTAGTACTATTCCATTGAAAGGTATAGTCACTTCCACGATCTGCCTGTTCCTCTGCACGCTCAAGGTAACATGAGCTTCAGTTTCTCCGGTAAAGAACTTGTCGAGCTTGTTTATTTTTTTAGTTACCCTCTCCTTAAGACCTTCGGTAACATCAATATTTTTTCCTGTAATAATTATTTTCATAAATAACAGCCCCTCTCTGAATTTTGTGTGCTTCAAACCTTGAGCAATTTCTATAGCGGTACTTGTTACAATTTGTTACTTCTACATTAAGTGAACAAAATCCTTCAAATTATATGAATTTTCTTATTTAAAGGAACGAAATTTTTTAATACCATAAATTAAAGTATTAACAAAACACAAAAGAGTTTTACACATTTTTTCAACAAAACACCTGTTTTGTGTATAGCTTTCTGTGGATAATGTGCATAACCTTGTTTATAACTGCTGTAATGAGGAATTTAACCTGTGGATTACCTTTGAATACGTTTTTTGAGTCCCCCCCTATTATCTGCATAAAATCAAATTATTATCGGCTGATGGCCGATGGCTTTGTTTGAGGCTTAGCCTCCTGTACAAACCTTTTAAAAAAACCAACCGCTAAAACTTAAAGTAAAATGCTTTAAAGCATGTATTTACCCAAAAGTCGAAGGTTTCAACCATAATTATTTCCATGCCCCATATTGCACGAAACCCCATGAAAGCTATGGCATGGAATCGGTGCTACATTTTTATATATTTCAAATTTTCTTTCGGCCTTTTACCTGATGAATAAAAAAAGCAGGTTGACCATGTAAATGCCAGCCCACCAAAATATATGCTTTGGTTTTATAATCTATTAATTTTTTTTGCTGGAATAACACTTGCTACAGAAAACAGGTTTGTCCAGATGTGGTTTGAAAGGAACCCTTGTGGGCTGGCCGCACTCGGCGCACACCGCATCATACAGCTCTTTTTTCGCTGAATGATCTCTTTTTCCTCTACAAGACTTACATCTTGTAGGCTCATTTTGGAATCCCTTTTCAGCGTAAAATTCCTGCTCTCCGGCTGAAAAAATAAATTCCTCGCCACATTCCTTGCAAACCAAGGTTTTGTCATTATACATTGTATCGCCCCTCACTTAACAGGTATTTTAATATTTTACATTATATTACATACACTACCATTATTCAATATTTATTTTTTGTGGAGGTCTGTCATATAAAAGTCAAGTGAGCCGGCAATGCTTTCCGCGGCCTATTTCAACGCTGCCACAGACTGGCAGGGTATTTGCCGTCCAGCACCATATCACCTATGGATTTACGCACCACAGGCTTATCCTCCTGATAGGTAACACCATACCATCTGTCATTTGTTGAAAGTACCTTCACATCAGCTCTTCCTGTTTTAATCATATTATCCACCACAGTGGGAAGAAAAAACTCTGCTTTTTGGATATTATCCCTGCTGTTTTTAAGGAATATAGGGAACTGCTCCTCCAGCTCGCTGAAAAGACTTGGCTTAAAACCCCAGGTATTCATTGAGACAATGTTTCCCTTTGGTATGACAATCCAGTTCTGGTCGTCCTCGGTGTACTTGGTCTGTTGGCCGAAATTCATTATTTTAGTTCTCTCATTTATGTCAACAAGATTGCCGGCAGGGTCCACCTTGCATACGCCCCTTGCAACATGTCCGTTTTCAGTCAAGGTATTTTCCAGAATAAAACCTACCATGCAGTATTTATGTTTTCCTGAACTCTCCTGATTGCCTGAAAGAAAGTCATACAAGAGTCTATAGGTTTCGGACCCATAAAAATCATCTGCATTAATAACTGCAAACGGAGTTTTTACAGCTTCTCTGGCACTGAGTACGGCGTGTCCCGTACCCCAGGGCTTAACCCTGCCTTCGGGTACGCTAAATCCTATGGGTAAATTATCAATGCTCTGATAGACGTATTCCACGTCAACCAGGCCTTCAATCTTCTTTCCCACAACTTCCCGGAAGGTCTCTTCTATTTCCTTTTTTATAATGAATACCACTTTGCCGAAACCTGCCTGAATGGCATCATAAATAGAATACTCCATTATTATTTCACCGTTGGGTCCCACAGGATCAATCTGCTTGAGCCCACCGTACCTGCTTCCCATTCCGGCAGCCATTATTACTAAAGTAGCCTTGTTATTCATAGATATTTTCACGCCTCCACCCGGCACAAAACTCCACGAAAGTAATGGCATGGAATCGGTGCCACATTTTTAACTGTTCAGGATTTATTTTTAACCTCATGTCTCCCTTAACAAGAAAAGTTCTTTTTTAACATGCAAGCGCCTGTCATATGTGCTCATATGACAGGCAATTTTTTATTGTAACCCTATCGGAGGGTTATTTGTCTATTTATAGCCTTCAGGATTTTGTGACTGCCATCTCCACGAGTCGCTGCACATTTCATCTATTCCCTTTTCCGCTGCCCAACCCAGTTCCTCCTGGGCTCTGCGGGTTTCTGCATAGCAGGCCGCAATATCTCCTGGTCTTCTTTCCATCAGCGTATAGGGTAAATCCTTTCCACAGGCTTTTGAATAAGCCTTGATCATGTCAAATACGCTATAGCCCTTGCCTGTCCCAAGATTGTACGGTCTTATTCCCACATGTTCCTTCTTTAGCTTTTCCAAAGCCTTCACATGTCCCTTTGCAAGGTCTACAACATGTATATAATCTCTGACTCCTGTCCCGTCGGGGGTGTCATAATCGTTGCCGAAAACCCTGACTTCCTTATGTTTTCCCACTGCCACCTGGGATATATACGGCACGAGATTGTTGGGGATTCCATTGGGATCTTCACCTATTATCCCGCTGGGGTGAGCCCCTATAGGATTGAAATATCTCAACAGGGCAATATTCCAAGTGTTATCTGAATAATGCAAATCCTTTAGTATATCTTCAATCATCAGCTTTGTTTTCCCATAAGGATTTGTTGCTGATAGGGGGAAATCCTCAGAAATCGGAACGCTGTGAGGGTCCCCATAAACTGTTGCAGATGAACTGAAAACCAGATTCTTAACCTGGTACTTCTGCATGAGTTCACACAGAATAAATGTTCCGGTCAAATTATTGTGATAGTATTTCAAAGGAATTGAAACTGATTCTCCTACTGCCTTCAAACCTGCAAAATGTATTACATACTCTATATTTTCGTTAATAAAAACATTTTCCAAAGCAGCTTTATCAAGCAGATCTATTTTATAAAACCTGACATCTCTGCCGCTTATCTTTCTGACCCTTTCAACGGCAGTTTCCTTACTGTTGCTAAGATTATCAACAATGACGACCTCATAACCTGCCAAAAGCAGTTCCACGCACGTATGGGTCCCTATGTAACCGGCGCCTCCGGTAACTAATACTGACATAATAATATCCTCCTGCTGTTTTGATTTGAGTGCTTTTTTGTTTTTTGCGTAAGCTTTAACTTATTGTATAATCAATTGCCATGCAATTAATTAACATTTCCTTAATTTTTAGCATAATATTCCTTTACAATTGGATGACACTATTGTATACAAAATCACCCCATAAAGCAACCTGTCATTTCTTTAATTGCTTTAGTACCTGGTCAAGCTGATGGCTGTTATGGCACCGCAGCATGGGTTCGAAAAGATCTCCCTTCTGTTCAAGGCGTGCAGTGATATTTTTGAGGGTAAACATATCAGGACGAATATTGCCCAATTCTCCCCATTCTATTGGTGCAGAAACTGCGGCACTTTTTACAGCCCTGGCGGAATATGCAGCAATCATGCTTTTCCCGTGCCACATCTGAAGCCAGTCAAAATATATTTTTCCTTCCCGCTTCTTTTTCAGCCTCTCCACAGTGAGGTTCCTGCCCAATTTATGGACAAAATAGCCTGCAAAAAATTCATTCAGTGCTCTGGCGGTATCGTAGTCATATTTTTCACCAGTGGGAATGAATATCTGGAGGCCTGTTGCTCCCGATGTTTTTATAAATCCTTGGATATCAAGGGCTATGAGCGTTTCATGTATGCGGTCGGCTATTTCTGCCACTTCATCAAAGGTATTTCCCTCGTCAGGATCAAGATCAAAGACCAGACAGTCCGGATTGTGAGGCTTTTCATAAGCGTTAAAGCCGGTGTGAAGCTCAAGCGCTGCCTGAGTACATAGCCACACCAAAGTTGCCGCCGAGTTCAGAACAATGTAGTTCTTCTGGTTGAAGGGGACGGTTTTAACCCACTCAGGTGTATTGGAGGGCTTTTCCTTTTGAAAGAAACTTTTATCGCCTATGCCATGGGGATAACGTATGGAAGTCAGCAGCCTGTTTCCAGAATACCTGGTGATAAACGGAGCAAGCTTTGTCATGGTCTTTATAAATTCCAGCTTGGTAATGTTTGCTTCCGGCCAAAACACCTTATCCGGATTTTTAACATTTATTATCCTATTTTCAATTTCAACCTTTATATCAAGAACCGTTTCCATTATTCTGTCAACACCTTTCCGTCCGCCCTGTCAGGAGATATATTTGTAAAACCCAGTATTTTCGGATGTCTGAAATGACCGTCATTGGACAGTTCCAGAAAGCCCACCCAGCAGGTCATGGCGGGAGAAACCCAGGTCAGCTCACAGCCTCGGCAGTCCATGTCTCTGATGCTGTCAGGGGTAAAAGGGCTGTCCTTCTGCACAAGCCTGCTTTTGAAATTTTTCAGGAGAAGCATGTCAGAGCCCTTCAGGCCAAGTGAAGCCTTGCCCATATATACAAGCCCGGAGCCCGCCTCTTCCCTGATTCCCATTACCAGTGAATTTGGAAGCTGCTCCTTCCATAAAACCCCTCCTATAACACACAGCATTTTTTTCGTAAATTTGGTCTTGAACCATTCGTTATGCTTCTTTCCCGGCAGGTAAAAGCTTTGGGACCTCTTTGAAACAATTCCCTCCATGTTCCTCAGTTTCATGTTTTCATACAACTCAGCACCATTATCAAAACCCTGTGAAATAAAAAGGGAATCACTTCCTTGCAGCTTGGGAGCTATATCCCTTTCAAGAATTTGTTTTCTTTCGCAAAGGGGTATTTGCACAAGCATTTTGTCTTCCAGCATGAGAATATCAAATATTACATATCTGACCGGATAGTTTTTTAAATAATGCTGAAGGTTTTTTCTGTTTTTAACGGTTTCTCTCACAAGGATATTGTGGAAGCGGGGTTGTCCACTTTCGTCCAGCACCACCAGCTCACCGTCCAGCACCGCATTCTGCTTACCCAGTAAGGCTTCGAGCTGTTTCAATTCGGGATAGAATTCCGTCCTTTCATTTCCCTTTTTCGTGAAGATACGCAGGCTTCCGCCCTTTACATATGTGATTCCCCGTATGCCATCCCACTTTATTTCATGGATGAACCCCTGTCCCTGCTTTATTTCACTGGAAACCACCGGCTCCATGGGAATTATCAGGCTCATGGCTGTACAGGCTCCTTGGCTTTTCGGGTTTTCTTGCCATTCTTCTTCTCATCCTCTTTTTCCTCCCCGACTACTGCTCTTATACTGGAATTCTCCTTCTTATTTGCTTTGCCGGTGGTTTTACCTTCGCTTTGAGACATCTGTATACTCTGTTTCAGCGCTTCCATCAAACTGACGATGTTATCCTTGTCAGTTTCCTTTTTCACCACAAATTCCTTGCCTTCCACCTTGGCATTGATTTTTTCCAGCAGCCGCTCCCTATAAGTATCACTATATTTTTGAGGGCTGAATTCAGTTGTGAGATTATCAATCAACTGTGCCGCCATGTCCAGTTCAGCCTTAGTCGTCTGGAGACCTTCCGGCACGCCGGGAACCTGCTTGGAGTCCCTTACTTCATCCGGGTAAAAGATTGTTTCCAGAATCAGGACATTATTATAAACCCTTATTACAGCAAGTGACTCCCTGTCTCTGATGGTAATTTTGGCTACAGCAATTCTCTTTTTACTGCCCAGGGCTTCCCTTAATAGGGTATAGGCCTTGCCTCCTGTTTCCTGTGGGCCTAAAAAATATGTCTTATCAAAGTATATGGGATCTATTTCCTCCAAACTCACAAAATCCATTATTTCTACTGTCTTTTCACTTTTTATCTCAATGTCTTGAAAATCCTCTTCAGTCATAATCACAAATCTGCCGGGTTCATACTCATAGCCCCTGACGATATCCTCAGGGCCAACATCCTTGTTACACGCCGGACAGGTTTTTTTGTACTTTACAGGAGTATGGCACTCCTTATGAATATATTTGAATCTTATATCCTTGTCTTCGGTGGCAGTAAACATTTTTACTGGAATATTTACAAGTCCGAAGCTGATAGAACCCTTCCATACCGTATGCATAAATCCTCCTCTGCCCTTACCCGCCAGAATAAGCAAATAGTCTTGTCTTATTTTGAATTTCGTGTTTTCCTTTACCGATATTTTTCGTATAAAAAACTTAATTATACACATTGAATACCAGTATTATTTACTGCTTCCTGTTAAATATGCTATAATTGCGCTAGTGGTTTTTAAGCGTTAAAAGCTGTGCGCTTCTGACGTTATGGAACTGTACAAACAACATGAATTTTTTTGAAAGCAACCGGAAGGAGATATGTGAAATGCCTTTTTATGACCTTAAATGCCCTAAATGCGGCAATGAATTTAATATTATGGCCAAGATGAGCGAGAGGGAAAACAAGCTGATAAACTGCCCTGCTTGCGGCAGCAATCAGTTGGAAACCGTATTTAAAAGCGTTAATATAATCCAGTCCAAATCAAAGGATGAATGTCCAAACAGACATGTATGCGGTGGCTGCTGCAGTCACTAAAGGCTCATATGCCCTGCCGGCCGGCAAAACGCACAGCTTTATTGTGCAGCAATAAAGCAAGGCATCTTATTACCTGCAGCAGCTTCAAGTTCATCGAATCTGTAATAAGATACCTTGCATATTTTGAAAAGCATACATATTGTGTTTATTCCAGCGGGTCCAAATCGGTCTCAATATCTGAGCTGGTTTTCTGGTCCTTTGCAGGGCTATCCTTTGCAGGACTTTCTTTTGTAGGACTTTCTTTTGAAGGACTTTCTTTTGAAGGACTTTCCTTGGCAGGGCTCTCCTTTGCGGGGCTCTCCTTTGCAGGGCTTTCTATGGAAGGACCGGGTTGATTCTTTTCAATACCTTCATTGATTTTATTTTCCGGTTGACCTTCATTGATCTGGTTATTTTTCTCAATTTCAGTGCCCTTGTTTATATTGCCTTTATTTTTATTTTCTTTTGCAGTATCTCCGTCAAGCTTTATAACGTCCTGCTCTTCCGGCTGGTCAGAATTCAAGTATGCCGACCTTGGGAAAGAGATGTCCAGTTGATAGCTGCCTTTGAAATCCTTCCTTACCTTGCCGTCAATCTTAAACTGTACCGATTTGATGTCCTGTATTTCAGTCAGAGTATTAACTATGGAGTATAAGGTTAGCTGCTCATTTTTCTTTCCTCCCTGGTGCTTTTCAACAAATTCTTTTGTGAGATCCACTGTGGCAATACCATCTTTAATTGATACATCCGAATGCACCTTGGTCTCCTGGGGTATGCTCGCTTGCAGCAGACTTCCTTTTGCAGGCCCTGTTATTAGTTCCTTTACCAGAACCGTTGCCAGGTTGGACTCTCCCTTAGACACCTCGCTATTGTCAATATACCTGGTTTCCGGTGCAAGTTTACCCTGTTCATTTACAAAATACAATTTATAGGGAGTCTTATTTTTTAATTCGCCTGCCTGATTTTCGCCAAGTGAAACACTGCTTGCGGGAGTTAATTCGTCAATGCCCGAGCTTTCATCAACCGAACCGCAGCCGGCAAACAAAGTCATTGCAATCATACAAACCAAAATCAAACCTAATATTTTTCGCATCTCTTTGACACCTCACATTAAAATGTTAAAGCTGTTAATATGAATATTCATCCTTACACAACTATTTCTATGCCCAAGCTTATTGAAGTATTCTATCTTGTCATTTTTTTTTATTCTTTTTGACTATTCTTGAAAAATGGCTTATAAAGGAATTAATGCATGCAAAAAAGAGACTGTTGCCGATTTCGACAGTCTCCAGGATTGATGAAAAATGTTTATTGGCAGGTAATTTTGCCGGACCTTATTACTCTTTCCAGAGGAAACAGCAGTGACATGGTGGTACCGTGATTTACCTTGCTGATAATTCTCAATTGACCGTTGTGTGAACTCATGACCTTATAGCAGTAGCTGAGACCAAGGCCGAAATTGTTCTTTCCCTTTTTAGTGGAATAAAAGGGCGTCAAAACCTTTTCCAGCGCATCCCTTTCTATACCTACGCCATTATCGGTCACACGGACGCAAAATTTATCGTCGCAGGTTTCTGTGTCTATGTTAATCAAACCTTGGTTTTCAATTGCTTCTATTGAATTTATCAGCAGATTGCGAAGGACTTCAGAAATATGTACGGCATCAATCATTATTGTAGTATCATCATAAATCTTGTTTATTATCTGTATCTGCTTTCCATTTATCATTGGAAGTACCTGATTTATGGCTTTTTCAACAAGAATTCTCAGAATATAAGGCTCTATATCCATTTCCATCGTTCTGAACTTGTTTATCCGGTGGGTAAACTCATTAAGATTTTTGCAGGACTCCTTTATTATTGCAAGTTTTCTGTCTGTTCCTGAACTAATACTCTCAACCGATCTTATAGTATCAACACAAAGGTTGATAGTGGAGGCCTCATTTTTCACGGCATGTGAAACCATACTCATTCCGTTTATCATGGTTTCAATGGTCTCGCCCAGATTGAACCGTTCCACCTTCAATCGTATACCAAGCACACCATATCTTACTGCAAGGTATACAAAAACAATAAACTGGAAAAGAATAATCCAGATATTAAGATACCAGACTTCGTGATAGCCTACGGCCACGGACAGATAGCTGGTCCACATGATGCTCAGTGAGGTTGGGATGGCAAATATGCTGGTAACTATAATATTGTATCTTTTTTTGTTGTCCTTTTCTCTGACTATGCTTAATGACAGAACTATGATTGATGCCAATGTATACAACACCACCCAGGCAGAGAGTACTTTATAGTCCGGACTAAAGTATGGGTCCAGAGGATACATGAAAAACATGAGAATGCTTGGAATTGAAAGCAGGAGCATTATGACTTTTTTTGTAATGGCTTTGATGTTAAAATCCATAAAATTGGTAAGATACAAAACAAATCCAAGCAAGGCATAAGTAGCTATATAATGCTGCAGCACATCTGCAATGCCCTTGCCTGCAACCGCAATAAACTCCAGTTCATCATTGCCGAATTTGCCCACAAAGGGAATAATATTATCCTTAAAAATAACTGCAACTCCTCCAAAGCCGTTCAGAAACAAGCAACTGCTGACCCACCATGCCCAGGGTGTCTTTGGGTTGGCATATATGAGCAGTATTGCAATTAGCCATAATAGAATAAAAATTACAAACATGACAAGTCTCCTGTTTTTATTTGTGCTACAGTTACCGTGTCAATTCTATCACAAAAACACCACCTGTTCAACCGACAGGCTATTCAAGGCTTTAGACTTTTATTTATGAAAAATATACATAAAATCAGCTCTTAAAGCTTCTTACATATTCAATTATCTGCTTTGCTGCCAGCGCCCCCTGACCCACTGCTGTAGAAACCTGCTTGAGCCCTCCGGTACAGTCTCCTGCGGCAAATAGTCCGCTCAGGTTGGTCCTTTGCTTTTCATCAACGGCAATGGCACTCCCATTTGTTATTACACCCAGTTTTCTTGCAAAATCAATGCTGCTTGCAGAGTCGTAAGCCACAAACAAACCATCCAGCTTCTCACTGGAACCGTTTTCAAACACAAGACTTTCAACGGCTTCCTTTCCGTCAATAGCAGTTATCATATCCTTATTTATTTTATATCTTGCAGCGACGCTTTTAAACTTTTCCGACAGTTCAAGCTCCCTGCCGTTGGTGTAAATGGTTATATCCCCTGTAAGGGGCTCCAGCTCCATGGCTTCATGAATGGCAAAATCCTTGTACCCCAGTACGCCTACCTTGAGCCCTCTGTAAAAAAATCCGTCACAGGTTGTACAATAGCTCACTCCATTTCCCTCAAATTCGCTGATGCCCTTTATTCTTACCCTGGCTATCTGTTGTCCTGTGGCCAGGAGTACTGCCTTGCCGGAATAGTTGTTGTCGGTGGTATACACCTCGAAGAATTCACTTTTTTCAAGGGCAACCACCTCACTATGCTCAAATTTCACACCCAGATTAAGTGCCTGCTTCTCTCCCTGCTCAAGCAGATATTTGCCAGATACGGGTTCTGCGAAGCCAAAGTAATTTTCAACCCTGTCAGCTTTCTTCAGAACGCTTTTATCCTGTCCCAGTACCAAGGTTCTCAAGCCCGCCCTGACAGTGTAAATGGCAGCGGACAAGCCTGCGGGACCCTTTCCAATAATTATTGCGTCAAACATAAAAACCTCCTGTACGCCGTATTTTCCGGCGGAAAATATAAGAGCAAAAAGCTTCAATAATATATAATATACCATCAATATAATTTTTTAAAATTATTTTTTCTCCTGTAACAACTTTTATAAAAACATCATAGTATGCAATATCTTAAATATTTTATGGAGGTAAAGTTATGGGATGTTTTGGTGGATCAAGTAATGGTTTTGGATGTGAATGGCTTATAATTCTTGCTATCATATTCTTCTGCTGCTGCAACAATGGATCCGGTTGCTTCTCAGATCTATTTGACGATTGCACTTTGGTATGGCTTGCAATAATTCTTTTATTGTTGTTCGTATGCTGCAGCGACAATTGTCACGACGACTGCTAATTGCTCAACGTCCATATGAAAACTATTTGAATAGAAGCTTGGGTTATAAATCCAAGCTTCTATTTCAAATTCACAAACGGTTTTTACATAATAGGCTTGTCAGCCTGCATACACTGTAATAGCGGCTAATTATCTCAGTCACTTTAATATATTCGCTGCCTAGCAGCGGGATGGGGGGGTTTATGGGAGAAAATTCATTGAGCAAAAAGTTACAGGAACTGTTAGCGGATAAAATGGTTCAGTCAAAAGTAAATCAAGCCATAGATATGCTGAAGAAAGACAATTCCGACGACCTGGCAAAAAAGCTTGAAAAGGTAGATAAAAAGGAATTAATGGAAAAAATCAGCGAGTTCGACGAGGATAAAATTAAAAACATGAAAATTGACAAGGAAGAAATAAAGAAGAAGGTAACCAAAAGTGACCTTGACAAATTGGAAAAGCTTTTGGGCAAAGAAAGCAAGGATATTATGAAAAAGGTGAATGACTTCCTGAACTCATAAAAAACCGCCGGCTTTTCATTACTTTTTATATCGCTGCCTGAAGCAGCGGAATGGAGAACAACATGAGTGACGACATGGGTGAAAAGATCAAGCAAATAGCAGATATGCTGGGACAGAATTCAAACCCCAACATTCCCGATAATGTAAAGGGTCTGCTCAGCATGCTCATGTCCAATGACTCAAAAGATGAAGATTCCTCGGAAGAAAACTCTTCGGAGGAACAGTCCCAGAAGTCCAGAAGCAGCCATAATTCCGGCAGCAATGAAACAGATGATTTTGCAGATATGGCAAGAAAAATGAAAAAAGCCATGGGCAAGTTAGGTACCGGCAGCGATCCCAGAGTAAACCTGCTGAACGCAATACGACCGTATCTTAATAAAAGCAGACAAAGAAAGCTTCAAAACTGTATAAAGCTTATGAGGCTGGGCAGCTTGACTCAGATACTGGATGATTCGGAAGATCGGACTGTATAAGGAGCATCCTATAAATAATTTGGAAATGGAATTGGCGTGAATAGCTTGAAAGATACATGTTGTGTGTCAATGTGACTTTCAAGCAGTGAAAGCCACTGCGTGCCTTTCATTACTATTTGTGTACGCGCTATGCGCGTAGATGGGAGCTTAGCGTGAAAGATAATTGTGGCAAGTCAAAGTGGATTTCACGCATCGAAAGCCACTGCGTGCCTTTCATTACTATTTGTGTACGCGCTATGCGCGTAGATGGGAGATTAAGATGGTTTACAGGAAGCGTCCTTCTAAATCCCGGAGATATAAAAAAGCCGGTTCTCAGGAGAGCTCTCAGAAAGAACCGCATGTTCCTGCTGCAGAGACTCCTCTTCTAGAAGGTGCAGCTATATCAACCACCGAAGAAAACAGATCCCAGGAACGAAAAAAATCCCAACCTCTGGGCTTTCTCTCCTCATTTTTCGGAGGAGACAAGATGGAAAGATCGGGAAGTCCGTTGTTTTCCCTGTTTGATTTTGACCTGTATCTGGATGACCTGATACTTGCCGGTCTGATAATTCTGCTGCTCACAGATAAGGTACAGGATGAAATACTCCTTATAGTGCTCCTGTATCTGCTTCTGGATATGTTTTAAGGGGCCGTTTTATTATCAAGCAGGCCTTCCTGGTTCATTCTATTGAAGGCGGAAAATACAAAGCAAACCAACACGGCTATAAATATTGTCTTGAAAACTATATTAACCACCAGCAGGACACTGCTTGTAACTCCTGATATCACCTGGGCGTTTGCCATGGAAAAGTTGGCAATGACATATACTGCGTCAAACACAACCAGAATTACGTCAAAAACAATAAACCTTGACAGCAAACTCCAAAAATTAGTGTCGGCTATTTTTTTTGCTGCCTTAAAATGATTTTTCTTGTGAATAAAAGCAGAGGGATACCACAAAGAGATATACTGTCTGAAGAATGCAAAGCTGAAAAACAGTACAACCAGTGTTAATATGAACAGCAGCAGACCTCCCACTATATTTACTTCTCCGCTTATGGCGTTGTCAATGAATATGGCCGCAGGTATCGTGGCCACAACAGCGTAGATTATAAAAATAACCACAGCGCACAGTGTCCATAAATTGATGGAAACCATTTTTATAAAGTATCGCCTTACACCCGCCAGGAATTCACTTCCCGGCTTTTTAGCCTTTCCTTGAACAGCATTTGTGAGTATATAAAAGGAACCTGAGAGCAAAAATCCGAAAATCAAAGCAGCCGCAACCACTAAAACCGCAAGTGCCAGAATAATTTTTACCGCCGTTTGAGGTACAAGCACTGTATCCACAATAAACTGGATTATATTCACATAAGCATCAAAAGGGCTTCCTGTCTTAAACATGGATATACTGTATAAAAGAGTCATCATCAGGTATTCCATAACGCATAACACAGTGCTTGTTACAATTGTTAAAATCAGAATGGATGGCCGTTTGGCCAGCAAACGGACAGCATTATTAATAGTTCCCATTTATCCGGTCCTTCTTTCATATTTCTTAAAGTGGCTTTACAGCTAAAATGTATTGCTTAAGACATAAACAGAACACATAATTGGCTGGAAAGAAAATCATAACATAAATAATACCATAATCAGCCTTCCAAATAAAGTGCACATTATATTATACCGTCGTCTCAGCCCAGTTCTCTCATACTGAGGGATATCCGCCTGCGCTCGGCACTAACCTCCAGCACCCTCACTTTGACCACGTCTCCTACGGCTACAACCTCCATGGGATTCTTAACAAACCTGTCAGCCAATTGTGAAATATGAACCAATCCATCCTGATGAACACCTATGTCCACGAAGGCACCGAAATCGGCAACATTTCTGACCGTGCCTGTCAGTACCATTCCTGGCTTCAAATCCTCCATATGAAGGATGTCCGTGTGGAGCACCGGCTTGGGCAATTCATCCCTGGGATCACGGCCTGGCTTTTGCAATTCACCCAGGATATCCTTAAGGGTTGGCAAGCCGATTCCAAGTTCCTGTGCAACGGTAGCTTTTCCTGCCTGATCAACCTTTTGGACAAGCTCTCCGATATTTTTGTTTTTCACATCCGCAAGAGTATACCCCAGCTTATTCAGTAATTTTTCTGCTGCGGAATAAGACTCGGGATGCACGGAGGTATTGTCCAGAATATTGTTGCCGTCAGGTATCCTGAGGAAACCGGCACATTGCTCAAAGGTCTTGTTCCCTAATTTTTTTACTTTTTTAATTTCATTCCTGTTTTTAAACTTCCCATTTTCTTCCCTGTATTCAACTACGTTTTTTGCTATTGCTGAAGATATTCCGGAGATATATGACAATAAAGGTGCGGAGGCTGTATTTAAATCCACCCCCACATTATTCACGCACGCTTCAACAACTCCCCCCAGTGATTCGTCCAGCCTTTTCTGATTCATATCATGCTGATATTGCCCCACGCCGATTGCCTTGGGGTCTATCTTAACCAATTCAGCAAGAGGGTCTTGAAGACGTCTTGCTATTGATACCGCGCTTCTAAGGGCAACATCAAAATCAGGGAATTCCTCAGCTCCAAGCTTTGATGCAGAATACACCGACGCTCCTGCTTCACTGACCACCATATAAAATACCCTTCTGTCAATTTCCTTCAGCAGCTCTGCTGTAAAAAGCTCCGATTCTTTTGATGCGGTTCCGTTACCTATGGAAATTATATCCACCTTGTACTTTTCAATCAGCTGTTTAAGCTTGGCCTTAGCCTCCTCAGTCTTATTCTGCGGCGGCGTGGGATAAATTACAGTTGTTTCAAGCACTTTTCCGGTTTCGTCAACTACGGCGATTTTACAGCCTGTCCTGTATGCCGGGTCAAGTCCCAGAACAACCCTGTCCTTGACGGGAGGCTGCAGCAGAAGATTTCTGAGGTTTTCGGCAAATACCTTCATCGCCTGCTCCTGCGCTGTTTCCGACAGTTGATTCCGGATATCCCTTTCAAGGGAAGGGAATATGAGCCTGGAATACGAATCCTCAACTGCAGTCTCAACATAGGCTCTCATCTCCGGGTTGGTATCTTTTAATGTCTTCCCCTTCAGGTACGCAAGGCACAGAGAAGCATCCACATCTATTTTAACATTGAGAAACTCTTCCTTTTCACCTCTGTTTAATGCAAGAATCCTGTGGTTTGCGATTTTTGAAACAGGCTCCTTAAAATCGTAATACATTCTGTAAACCGAGTCCTCATCCTTTTTTGCGGAGGAAATAACCAGGGCATTTCGAAAAATCGTTTCTCTCAGCGCCTTTCTGTATTCCGCATTATCTGAGACCTCCTCGGCAATTATATCCATTGCTCCGGCCAAAGCCTCCTCTGTTGAGTTTACTCCCTTTTCAGCATCCACATATTGTGCTGCCAGCTGCTGGAGAGGAGTTCTGGAGGGCATTTGAGCAAAAATAATGGCCGCCAGCGGTTCCAGTCCCTTTTCCTTGGCAACTGAGGCTCTGGTTTTCCGCTTGACCTTATACGGCCTGTATATATCTTCTATTTCCTGGAGAACGGCAGCCTTGTCCAGTGAAAGGGAAAGCTCCTCAGTCAGCTTGCCCTGTTCGTCTATGAGCCGTCTGACAGCCTCTCTTCTCTCGTCAAGATTTCTCAGATACAACAACCTTTCATAAAGCTCTCTGAGTACCTGGTCATTCAATTCGCCGGTAACCTCTTTCCTGTATCTGGCTATAAAAGGTACTGTGTTTCCTTCATCTATGAGCTTAACGGCATTCTGCACCTGAAAAGGTTTTAAGCTGAATTCCTTCACCAGTC
This sequence comes from Bacillota bacterium, assembly GCA_023400235.1. Classification (GTDB taxonomy): domain Bacteria; phylum Bacillota; class Clostridia; order Acetivibrionales; family DSM-1351; genus Ruminiclostridium. Next base: position 62,716 of record JAEXFI010000009.1, on the reverse strand, counting down.
GTTCAATAATATCCATGTTTATTTCCATGCCTCCCATCTTGCACAAAACCCCATGAAAGTTACGGCATGGAATTGGTGCCACATTTTTATATGCTTCAAACTTTCTTTCAAACCTTCCTCCTGTTTAATGGAATGTGTATTTCAATTTCATACAATCTTTCCATCAACTTTTATCTATCTTTTATGCAATCCATTCATGCAATCCATTCATGCAATCCATTCATGCAATATCACATACAGCTATAGTTCATAAATAGCTATTTCCCGCTTTAACCGTTCAACCCTGGCCTTATCTATAACCCCTATTTCGATAAATTCAGTATTTGAAGCAGCACAGGCACACCCAAGCCTGAAGCACTCCTCCAGGGGCAGTTCCTCCGCCAGGCCCAGGCTTATGCCTGCAACCATGGAATCTCCCGAACCGATGGTGTTTACTGCCTCAACCTTAACAGGGTGAGCTTTGAGCACCTTTTCCTCCGACACCAAAAGAGCTCCCCTCTCCCCCAGGGATATCACTACGATGCTGACGCCCTTTTTTAATATTTCCCTGCAGGCTTCAACTATCTGGGCATCTGCTGCGAACTGTCTGTTGAAATAAGTACAAAGTTCCTTCAGGTTGGGTTTTATCAGATATGGCCCCGCCTCCACCCCTTGCTTCAATACCTCTCCGCTTGAGTCCAGTATGGTTTTTACACCAGCCTCTCCGGCTTCTCTTATGAGGTCGGCATAGGTGCCGGCTCCCAGACCGCTGGGCAGCCCTCCCGAGCATACCAGGACCTTTGTGTCTCTCAGACAGCTCCTGAATTTCCGGAGAAAAACCTCCCAGGCTTGACTATCTATGGTGGGCCCTTCCTCAAGTATTTCCGTCTCCAGGCCATTTACCCTGTCGATTATATTATTATTTGTCCTGGACTGGCCTTCAACAGGTATAAAGCCTGTTTCCGCACCCAGGTCCTCCAGGCTCTTCTCGAGCCAATGTCCCGTATGCCCTGCCTTAAATCCCAGAACCCCGACCCGGGCTCCAAGAGTTTTTAAGACCCTTGAGACATTTATCCCTTTTCCTCCTGCTGATTGAATGCAATTTCCCACCCTGTAAAGGCTGCCGGGCGTAAAACTGTCTATCATATATATCCTGTCAACAGCAGGGCTTAGCGATAATGCTGTTATCATACAGCCTCCATGTGTAAATTTTGTAAATCGTATATAATTATAACACTAAATAAGTGAATTGAAATTAAGGTTTTAAAAAAATAAGAATTGGGCTTATCCCCAATTCTTATTTTTAGTGCTCTGGCTCAAACAATCCTGTTTGTGGGCTTTGGCTTTCCCGAGCCGCCCTTTTTTCCGCCGCCGTTGCTGTTTTTATTTTCTCCCAGTTGATCATTGTCAAAAGGAACATCATTGTTTTTATCCTTGTTTGAAGTCATTAAATACACCCTCTCTATAAATATTCTACCTGCAAAGGTATTCCTGCTTATTCTTTACACTTTAAAACAAAAATATAATCCGAAAAGTCAAATGGTAAACGTGGCATTGTCCAGCCTTACAAGCCCCTTTTCAGAATTCAGCCTTTGGGAGAGTTCAAGAAGGGCCTTATCCTTCATTTTTGCCTCAAGCATGATGTCCAGGTCATGGCCCAGCTCCTTTGCCAGGTGAAGGAAATTCATAAAGCCGTCATACTCTATATAGTCAGCATGGCTTCGGAATTCCTTCGGACTCTTCGGGCTTGAAAAATGTATTTTAGGGGGGAATGGTTCTCCTCTCCAGGTATGAAATATTCCCGGCAGCAGGTGGGAAAGTTGTTCTCCCTTATTGGCGCATATGTGATGGTGTACGTCCAATACCATGGGAGTGCCTATTTCTTCGCACAGCTTAAGCACATCAGAGGCTGTGAAGCATTTATCATCGTTTTCAACTATGATACGTTTTTTTATGCGCAGGGGAAGCTTTTCATAGTTTTCCTTGAACCTTTCAAGGGAGCCGTATTTATCACCGTACAGCCCTCCCACATGCAGCACCAGCTTGTACCTGTAATCCTCGAGCCCCATGGTCTCAAAGAGTTTCACATGATAGTCCAGGTCATTTATGGAGTTCTTCAGGACTTCAGCCTTCACAGGGTTTAAAATGGTGAAGTGGTCGGGATGGGCACTTATGCGGAAATCATTTTCCTTAATAAAGTTTCCCAGTTTCCTCAATTCCGGCTCAAACTCCCTGCAGTAATCCCACCCGTTCAGCTCGCTGTGGGTTGCCAGGGGAATGAGCTTGGAGGTAAGTCTGTACACTTTTATATTCAAGGCCCGGTTATATTTTAAAATTCTCAGGGTGTTTTCAATATTTTGTCTTGCAACCCTTTCAAGTCTGATTTTCCTGGCCGCTTCATCCTTGAGCCTGCTGTATACGGCATAAGTAACAGTCCCTGACGGCGAACAGTTCTCAAGGCTCAAGGTCATGGCAACATACCCCAATCTGAAATTCATGCAAAGCCTCCGTTGGTTTAGATTCATCACACTGCCGGATGATATTGATAAATATTATCCCCAGACAAGTTAATAAATACTTATTGTTTTACTTGGAGGCTCTCACCATATGAATTTTTTGATTTCTTCTAAGCTTTACGAAAATATTGTTGCCCATATTGAAGCAGGCACCCAGCAGACTCATGGCTATGTCCCTTTGGGAATCCCATATGTCGCCCTGAGCCTGACTCAGTATGAATTGCTGCTGTGAACTGCTCATGGCTGCCCATAGCATTTCAGACAGAGAATTAAGAGCACAGAAGGCTACTATGACAAATATTGATATAAGACAGGCCTCAATATACCTGAGCCTGAACCGGTGGTAAAGTATTTCCATTACCGGAGCAGACACCAGGAAACCAAAGGCCAGGCAGACAAGCCTGTCATAGTTGTTCCTGCCAAAGCCCAAGGCTCCCTTCATCCATTCTCCCACCGGACATAAGGCATAAGTATAGTGAGCCCCCAGAGCATGCAAAATAAGAAACAGCATAATCCCGGCATAAGAGAGATTTGTCAGCCTGCCGGCCTTGTAAAAGGCAGCCGTCACTACAACCACCAGCAGCGATATGCCGTTTTGATACCACCATTGTCTGGAATCAACAGGGTTCAGCGCCAAAACGGCGAATACTATAACATATACCATAAGCATAAGCTGCAGCGGCCTGTCTTTTTTAAAGGGCACTTTCTTTCCGGAGGCATTTATCAGTGAATATTTTCTTCTTTTCAGCTTCATGTCAATGCCTTTCCGCCACCCCGCCGCAATGTCCCATGTATAATCAAAGATCAATGCTAAATGAGAAGTATTATTGCAGTGGTTTATGGTAAAATTTTATATTATTATATATACTTAAAGATGTTCAAATATGTCAAAAGTCGGCTGAAGGGTTGGAAGGCTTTATCTTCTGAGACCCGGGCATTATTTGAAACTACTGCCAGGGGAGAAACAGATGGGAAAATATACGAATTTATTGAAAAAACTGCTCAATTCCAGTGTCGTAAAATATGGCATGGTTGGAATAATAAATACCCTCATAACAGCAAGCATAATGTTTGTCTTGATGAATATGTTTTCAGTATCCTTGAGAATATCAAATGTGGTGGGTTATATCGCCGGCTTCATTAACAGCTTCATACTCAACAAGCTATGGACCTTCAAGGGCAGACAGGCCTCCACTCTTGCACAATTTCTTAAATTCACAGGAGTTTTCGCAGTATGTTTCCTGCTTCAGCACGGACTGGTGCTGGTGCTTGCTGAAAAACTCCTCCTGGATAAAAACATATCCGCAATTGCGGGAATGGTATTCTATACGGGCATCAGCTATATTTTAAACAAACTTTTTACCTTTAAAAAATAATTATTCAGAGGGCTTATTTCCATAAAGATATGCAAATACTAAACCTGAATCTCACAGCTGGTATTTATCACAATCTTTATAATATGGAGGTAAGCAGCTTGACTGAAAAAATCACAGCGTTATATACAAACCTTTATGATGCAAACAGTGCAATGGGCTCATTAAAAACAAGCGGTATAAGGAAGGCCTGTCTTAACACCACTGAGTGCGGACTCCATTTTGGAATAAATCCTATTCATAGAATAAGCAAATTTCCAGGAGCCGTACCTTCTACCTTGGTGAAGCTTGAGATAGATGTAGGCGGAGCCGGCAGGGAAAATGCTCTTTCCATACTGGAGGGCAGCTTTGGTGTTATTGAATAGAAGGGTTTACTTTCAATTTATATTCCTCAATTTGAGAGGATTATTGCACCGGATATGGAATATAATATTATAAGCTCTATCTGATAAGAACCAGTGTTGTGTAAATACCAGTTTTGTGGGGTTCGTTTTTCATTACTAAATATCGTCGCGCCTGTGCTGAGCAACCAAGTCCTCAGCCGCTCCGTGCGAAGAGGGAGGTCAGTGTGAAGGCTATTATTATGGCTGGCGGAGAAGGTTCCAGACTGAGACCGCTGACATGCGATTTACCAAAACCAATGATTCCGGTTTTAAACAAACCTGTCCTGGAACACACTATTGAGTTGCTGAAGCGATACGGAATCACAGAAATAGGTATTACACTAATGTATCACCCGCAAATAGTCAAGGATTATCTGGGCAGCGGCAAAAATCTTGGAGTAAAAATTACATATTTTATCGAGGAAGCCCCCTTGGGTACTGCGGGAGGATTAAAAAGCGCCCAATGGTTTCTGGATGAACCCTTTATTGTAATCAGCGGAGATTCCATTACTGATATTAATCTTGAAAAGGCAATAGAATACCATAGAGAAAAGAACTCCTTTGCCACCGTAGTGCTTTCAAGAGTGGAAGTTCCTCTTGAATACGGTGTGGTTCTCACCAACGATTCGGGAAGGATAACCGGATTTGTGGAGAAGCCCAGTTGGGGGGAGCTGTTCAGCGATACCGTCAATACAGGCACCTACATTTTTGAGCCGGAAATTCTCAACTATATTGAAGGTGACAGGAACACGGATTTCAGCCGGGATGTGTTTCCCTTGCTGCTGGTGAACTCCAGGGAAATGTACGGGTATATCTCTTCAGACTACTGGTGTGATATGGGAGATATCCGCTCATACATAAAGGTTCATTGTGACATACTGGACAATAAAATTTCCTTGAATTTCAGTGGTGAGAAATACAAGGATAACGTGTGGATAGGCCCGGGGACCATAATCGAAGCAAATGCTGAAATTAACGGGCCCTGCATTATCGGTTCCAATTGCAGGATAGGGAATGGTACACATATAGACAACTACAGTGTCATCGGCAACAATGTAACCATTGAGGATGATGCCTCAGTCATTAGAAGCATAGTCTGGGACAACAGCTATATTGATTACGGAAGTGAATTGAGAGGGGCCATTCTGTGCAACAGAGTCAATCTGAAGCACTATGTATCGGTCTTTGAAAATGCTGTAGTAGGTGAAGGCTGCAAGCTAAACGAGCGTGTTATCGTAAAACCCAACATCAAAATATGGCCGGAAAAGACAATACAGCCCTTTGCCATAATTGACAGAAATATGATATGGGGCTCCAGGCATTCAAATAAAATCTTTGGTGATAACGGAATTTCCGGCATTGTGAATGTGGATATATCTCCGGAATTCGCCACCAGGCTTGGAGCTGCCTACGGCTCGCAATTCAATGCGGGCTCCAGGATAGTAGTCAGCTCAACCAGCTCCAACTCCGCCAGGATGTTCAAGCATGCCTTCATCTCAGGAATGCTCTCCGTGGGGATGGAGGTGTATAACCTCAGCAGCCTTCTCACCCCCATAGCGAGAACGGCAATAGGCTTTCTTGCTGTAGAGGGCGGAATACATATAAAAAATGACATTGACAACATTAACAGAATAAGAGTAGATTTTATGGATATAAGGGGAGCGGCAATAAGCAGGCTGACAGAAAGGAAAATAGAAAATTCCTTTTTCAAGGAAGACTTCCAGCGCTGTTCCGCGGAGCAAATAAGCCATCTCAACAATATTACCGACTTCAGCGATTATTATGTCCGCAGTTTGAGAAGCAGATCCAACACTGCCATTTTCAAGGAGAAAAGCCCACGGGTTTGCGTATATTCCAAATCCCCGCAGGTTCTCTCCATTGCTGTGCCGCTGCTAACTGAGCTGGGCTGCATTATCGGGAGTCATGGAGATTATGGAGATTTATCCTCCCTTCAGGAGCAGCTCAGGGAAACGGACTCGGATTTCGCGGCTGTTATAGACAAGAATGCAGAGCAGCTCATATTGATGGATAACTCCGGCAAAATAGTCAAGGACGATCTGTTTCAGGCACTGATTGCTTTGATAATTTTTAAAACAGTACCGGGCTCCACTTTTTTTGCACCCATCACCTGCTCCCATGTCCTGGAAAAGCTCGCCCAGAACTACGGAGGAAGGGTAAAGAGGATAAAAAACTGTTCACAGGCCATTATGGATGAAATTCTTTCCCACCGAAAAAAAGACGTCCAAATTCCTGAAGACATACTGCCTCCAAGTGATGAAGGCTTCATTCCTGATCAGCTTACACTGTGCTTTGATGCTATTGAGAGCCTTATCAGAATTATTGAGTTTTTATGTTACCGGGACTGCACCCTGAGTATGCTGCTAGCCGAAATACCCGACTTTTTCATAACCAGGAAAAGCATCAAGTGCCCCTGGGAATTAAAAGGCACTGTAATGCGGACAGTTATCAATGAACACCGGGAAGACAAGCTGGAGCTTCTGGACGGAATAAAGCTTTATACTGAAGGAGGCTGGATACTTATTGTTCCCGGAGCTGATAAACCCGTATTTAAAATAATTGCAGAAAGCAGCACCCAAGTTGAATCCGAGGCACTCTGCAATGTGTATCATGCACTTTTAGATGAGATAATAAACAATTCCTAGTACAACCTTCGGCAAATAGGGTGAATAAGTTGGATGAGATTTTTTTTGAAATACAAGGCGGAGTGCGAAGGCAATACTGTATGTATTGGCAAGAACGACAACGAAATTTTGCGGGAATCTAACCGTCGGCAATATGTGACTTTTAGGTAAACACCACTAGTTGAAATGGAGTATAAATGAGAACTGTAATTGCTAAAGAAAAACACCAGGACAAGAAAATTGACAAGGTTATCCGTGACTTCTATCCCAACCTGTCCTCGGGCATGCTGTTTAAAGCTTTGAGAAGAAAGGATGTGAAGGTCAATGGCATAAGAATCAGAGAGGATTATACAGTTTCCGCAGAAGATACCATAGAGATTTACATTATTGATGATTATTTGCTGGGAAAAAGCAATGCAGGTTATTCTACCGTATATGAAGACAATAACCTGCTGGTGGTGAACAAAGCCTCCGGTGTTCCTGTTCATCCCGATAACAATCAAACTGAAGCCACTCTGATTGACAAGCTCCAGCTGACCTACGGACCCGAACTGGCTCTCTGCCACAGGCTTGACAGGAACACCAGCGGTATGGTCATATTGGCAAAAAATAATGCTTCACTGGATATAATGCTTGATAAGATAAAGGAACGGGAAATAAGTAAATTCTACACCTGTATTGTTTCAGGTATAATGGAAAAGCGCCAGGCAGAGCTGGTGGATTATCTGGAGAAAAATGAAAAAATAAGCAGGGTTTTTGTGTCTCACAAGAAAACCAGGGATTCCCTGGAGATTGTTACCCGCTACAGAGTGCTGCAAACCCTGTATGACCTGAGCCTGTTGGAAGTGGAGCTGGTCACCGGCCGTACCCATCAGATACGTGCGCATCTGGCCTATTACGGACATCCCATAATAGGAGACGGCAAATATGGTAGGAATTCCGAAAACCGGCAGTATGGCTCCAAATACCAATTGCTCTGTGCCAGCAAGCTCTCCTTTGATTTCAAGTCTCCTGCGGGGCATCTGGACTATCTCAAAGGCAAGTCCCTTACCATTGCTCCACCCTTTGACCTTGAAAAGCTGTACACAGACCGCAAACCCTGACAGGCTTGAAACCGGAAAAAAGCTGAGGCTTTGGTGGCCTCAGCTTTTTTCCGGTTAAACCTATATGCTACTTTTTAATGAACAACTGGACAAATAACTTTCCATAGGTGGGGCTATCAACTATCCCAATACCTGTGTGAGTAAATTTGCCATTGTATATGTTGTTGCTGTTCTCTTTCAGCCACGCCTTTACTACTCTTTCTCCAGACTGGTTTCCTGCTATGTTTTCACCTGCGGCTGAAAATTTTACTCCGTACTTTTTCAGCATATCAAAGGGAGAGCCGTATAGCTTGGAGGTATGGCTGAAATAGTTATTATCCTTCATATCCCCGGCCTTAAGTCTTGCTACCTTGATAAGCCCTTCATCCAGTTGAAGGGCTGCCAGGCCTTCTTCCTTCCTCATATCGTTTACCAGCTGGAACAAAACCTTTTCCTCTGCAGAAATGCTTTTGACCAGCTCTGCAGTGGTTTTTACCGTCGAAGTTTTGGTTGCAGCAGATTTAGCTGCCGTGGATTTGACCACAGCGGTACTCTTTGCCGCGGGAGCTGCATTTCCAGAGGACTGGCTGTTTTTGGCAGCCGACCCGGAGCTGTTTTTGCTCTGAGCTGAATTCTGTTTGGTGTTGGCAGTGCTTACAGCCTTGTCAAGCTTCAGGTATTGTGAGGATACAGAACCCACATTGCCGCTGCCGCCTACATACACCGCATACCAGTCTCCCAATTTTCCCATAACCGTCACCTTTTGATTTTTTTTGAGCTTGCAGATTATATCAAAGGCAGTTGATGGGCCATTTCGCAAATTAACCTCATTTGCTGTTATCACGCCCGAACTGCTGTCCACCTTCTGATAAGCTTCTGAAGCATCTGCCAGATACTGTCCTGTGCTTACAGGTGCAACTGTAAAAACAACTGTCAATAAAACCGCAGCTATGCTAAAAAGCCTCTTCCTTTTCATAAAACCCCTCCTGAACAGATACGTGTAACAATCGGTCACTCCAAGAATGGCCTGTGTTGGGAATACTACCCATATGCTATAGTATTGACAGGTTTTAAAAATTTATTAACATTTTTCCATAAAAAAATAAGGAATCCTTTTTAGATTCCCTATTTTCCATGAAGTCCTGCATAATATGTAAATTCCAGGACCTATTTGCGCATATACTTTATAATATCCGCAATATAATAGCCCATATGGTCCTGTTCTATTCCGGCCGCGACAATACTCCCGTCAGATGCGGGAACAGCATTGAAGAGAAGTCCTCCATTGCTTGTAGAGAATACAAAGCTCCAATCCACCTCTCCCTTTTCCGGATTAATTGAACCCAGCCAGCCAAACTTTCTGGAATCCTCATCCTCATAGCATTCTATAGTCAGCAGTGGATGTCCGTCTGCACCCAGGTTCAAGGCACTTATATAATCTGTATCCGCATATTTGAAATCCTTCTGCCATTGCTCCTCACCTGAGGCATCAAGCTTTGCCATTGTGACAAGCTCCGTTTTGGAGCGGTAGCTGTACGCCGTATAGATATTGTCCCGGGAGTCCACAACAACACCCATCTGATATGAATTCCACGCTACAGGATAGAGCTTTGTCCATTTGACTTTTTTCAGGTCGGCGGTAACCTTCATGACAAATACCTTGGCATCCCACTTGTTGTCACTCCAGCCTCCGTCCTTGAAGGAGAGGGCGGTTCCGTTGGAGGAACCTGCAACAATCAAATCTCCATCGCTGGTTTTTCCAAGGCTCACAACCATATCAGTCTTGTCGCTGCCAAAAACCTCTACTGATTTTAAGTCTCCTGTTTCAATATCAATTACTGCCAGAAGTGCATTGTGTTCCTTGAGAGCCGAGCCCAGGCTTCCCTTTGAAGCATTTGTCATGCCGCCGGCCACGATTGTCCCATTTCCCATTTCCACCGCATTATTGGCCCACATCCAGTATTGTCCGAAGGCATCGTTGCTGGCCTTCCCCTCTGCCGTCAGGCCGTCTTCCCCGTAGGTTCTGCTCCATATAACCCTTCCGTCCGCAGCAGAGAGCAAAATGGCGGCGGCATTGGTGTCCTCTTCCGCTTCATGCTCTGCCGTCTTATCCTTATGAGCAGTATGATAGCCGGTAAGGATAAGACCTTTTGAGGTTTTGAGTATATTTCCGCAGCGATATTCAGGTATAAGCTTTTTCCAGAGGAGGTTCCCCTTGCTGTCATACTTTGCAACAATGCCGTTTGAAACCTTGTCCTTGCTGGTAACTCCTGTGGCAACATAGCCTCCGTCCACTTCCTCAACATCATAAAACCAGCTGTCTCCGTCGGCAGTACCCTGTCCGCCGAATGCAGCAAGCAGGGAATAATCCTTCCGCTCTTCCGGGGGAGGTGCTTCAGGGTTCAATGCTGCAAGGTTAAGTGCATATTTTGCAGCATTTATTATACCTTTGCTGGAATAAGTGGCACCGCTCACAGTGTCCACATCGGTGGACTGCAGCTCCAGCATTGAATAAATTACTTCCTCTGCAGCCTGATCTATATACGGGCGGTCTTCCTTGTTATCACCCAGGCTTATCTTTACAAGCCTGTTGTCCTTAACGACGGCGTTCACATGAAGTCCGGCATAAAGCCCCCTGGCTACTCCCATATAGGTGCCATCCCGGTATTGGCCTGACAGCTTATCAGCCACTGGGTAGCCCTTCTGGGTCACAGCAGGCTTTAAGGCATTCTTTACAGCATTTATAATTCCTCTGCTGGAAAAGGTCGCTCCGCTGACGGTATCCACATCTGTTGAATTCTCCTCCAGCATTTTGTCCACAACGCAGTCGGCGGCATTGAAATACGGCTTGTCGTCCGCCTGGCTCACGATTTCTATAGCCTCCAGTATTTTATCTTTAACCGTTACCTTTACCTTTATATCGCTTTTAAAGCCATAAGCCTCTCCGCTGTAAGTACCGTCTGCCCAGCTATCCGGCTTTTCCGTCTTTGCAGCCTTGCTTCTGTCTGAAAGGAGCACTTTTGTATCCAGGCTCTTTTGCTTCAGCAGGCCCTCTATGGTAACCCCTTTAAGGGCGACACTGCCCTTTGCCACTCTGGAAGCCGTAATAAGATTGCCTTTTATAACTGTATCTGAAAGGGTAATCCCGTCACCTGCGATTTCCACCTCTGCTGCCGAGCCCAGTGTGTACTCTCCCTGAAAATAAAGTGTTCTTTTGTCTGAATGAAATCTGTCCAGCATTGTAACAGCTTCCGCACGGGTCATGATCTTTTTGGGATTCAGCCTGCCCTCCGTACCTGTCAGATAACCGCAGCCGATTGCCGCAGAGACGGCCTCTTTTGCCCAGGCAGACACCTGGTTGCCATCCGGTATGCTATCCAGCACCTTTTCAGCCTTGTTCCCGGTTTGGAGTTTAGCCGCACGCACCAGCATCACCGCCGCCTCCTGAACCTTAAGTCCGGCCTGGGGAGATATGGAGGAACCGCCTGTTCCGCTTATGTAGCCCGCAGCCAGTGCCTTTGAAACATCTGAGTAATACTGCGCATCCGGCTGGAGGTCGGTATATTTTAAAACTGCCTGGGAGGTTTCTTTCAAATTCAGAATTTTATTTATAAAGCCCATGTACTCTCCGCGGGTTATCTCCTTGTCAGGATTCAGCTTTCCCTTTTCATCCGCACTGAGCAGACCCTCTTCCTGCCACTGGAGCATAACATGCTGAGCCCAATGTCCGCTGACATCTGTAATTTTGTCAGAACCGTGGGCAGAAGCCTGCAGCAGCATGCCCACGGTATAAACCACTGCCATGGCCATGCCGAATAGTCTTTTTATTTTCATCTTTACCTTCCTTTCCTTCCCACAAATGTTTTATAATTATCTTTTTTCAGCAGTTCCCTCTCCCGGGGATTTTTCAGAATATATTCAGTTCCGGCCTCACCCCCTTTTCTGAAGGTCAGTCCCAGCCTGTCCATGCGGCCTAAGAGGAACTGTGCACAAAGCCCTGTAAAGGTTCCTGACAATATTCCTGAAATAAGCAGTACAGGCAGGTACCAAAAGACAGCCGCGGTTTTCATAAGGGCAGCCGCCACAAGCAGCTGTCCAAGATTGTGTGAAATTGCTCCTGCCGCACTTGAAATCCACACCTCTTTCATGGTAAGCAGCCTGTGCAGCAGGAAAACCGTTATAAAGCACAGCATTCCTCCTCCCAGGCTATATAAAAGTGTCATTAGCTGGCCTCCGAAAATGCTTCCCAGGAAAATCCTGCACAGAAGAAGCACTAATGCATCAGAAGCTCCGAAGTAAAAAATGGCGTATATAGTAATTATATTGGCCAGCCCAAGCTTTACGCCGGGTACGGGTATTACCGGCGGCAGCTGTGCCTCTACTGAAAATATTATAAGTGCCACCGAGGTGAGCAGGGCCATCCTTAAAAGCCTTTTAGTATTCAAATTTCCAGCTCCTTTACCGAGATAGGCCGTCTATACCGCCGGCCGCCTCATTTTCGATTTTAACCATTAGCCTGTTTGGCAGGCATACCACCATCTGGCCAGGCTTTGAAATCCACCTGCACTTTACACATAACTTATCCGGGCAGTCGGCATCTGCAACACAAATACGCCCAGGCTCCACGCTCACTGTGTTAACACCTCTTTTCCCGTCAATTGTAATGGAATATGGCTTTTTCACACCGTTCAGGGCTATGGAGTGCAGCAGCGAACCCGCCTGATAAATACGTGCGATTCTGCCTCCACGTGCATCCAGCCTTCTTGAAATAAGAACCCCAAAGGAAGCTGCCATTATAAAAATAAATACCAGAAGCCATACACATGTCCTTTTCATGGACGTATAACGGACAGACCGCCTCCGCCAGAGGCTCCGTCTGAAGCACCGGCAAGCTTGAACCTGTCTTCAAGTCCCTCTGTAATGAATATCTTCCCGCTCTCCATAATAAACACCGCCTCAAAATCCCTGTGGCTCCTCCAGAATTCAGAGGCAGCTTCCAGCCCCATTACAAACAGGGAAGTGGATAAGGCTTCCCCGTAGATGCCTGTATCTGTGACTATGGAAACTGAAATCAGGCCGTTCTTTGCAGGATAACCCGTTCTGGGATTAAAGATATGCCAGTAAATATTTCCGTCAGCACCCTTAAAATAGCGTTCATAGCCGCCGGAGGTTATTACAGCCTTGTCTGCCACGGGCACAATGCCTATATGACCGTCTCTGCCGGGGCTTTCAATACCTATCTTCCACTCTGTTCCATCGGGTTTTGTTCCGAGGGTCTGCACATTCCCTCCCAGATTTACCATTGCCGAGCTGATTCCATTTGCTTTAAGCATTTTCAGAAGCACGTCTCCTGTATAGCCTTTGGCCAGACTGCCGAAATCAATCATTGTCCCCTCTGGAATAGAGACAGTGGAAGTCTCCTCGTCAAGCCTTATCCTTCTGTAGTCAACTTTTTTAATAAGCTCTGCAAGGACTGACTTATCCGGTATTTTGTAATTTCCTGTGGTAAAACCCCACTCCTTAACCACAGGATAAACAGTCACATCCAGCAGTCCGCCTGTCAATTCCCCGAAGTCTATACCGTACTTTACCAGCCGCAGGGTATCGACCGACACCTTGCCTCTGCCCCACAAGTTGACTGCGAATACTTCACTGGACTTATCAGTGGTGGAAAGTGCAGCCTCCAGCTCTTTAATACGGAAGGAAACCTTTTTCATAAGCTCTTCGTCCGCACCGTAAGCCGTAATCTCCATAACAGTGTCCATGGCAAATACCGTAGCAGCAGACGGCTCAAGCCCCTGTCCGACGGATGCTGCATCCGCCTTACAGCCGGTCAGAAGCATAGACGGCACTATGCTTAGCACTATGCATAATAAGATTATTTTTCTCATGTCAAATGCTCCCTTTTTTCATGCTTTCTCATGCTTTTCATTCTTTTCATGTTTTTCATACTCTTTAATTTTCAGCCTTTTTTAATGCAGCCCTGACTGCTGCTATTATGCCTTCGGAACTGTAAGTGGCACCGCTGACAGTGTCTACGGCTGCACTCTGGGCAGAAAGCATAGCTCCGGTTATTTCTGCCGCAGCGGAAAAATAGGGCTCATCCTCAGAAGAATCCGTAATGGTGATGCCGGTTATTTTATCAGCCTTGACAGTTACCCTCACGGTAATATCTCCCACATACCCCTTGCCGGTTCCTGTGAAGACTCCGTCACGGTATTTGTACTTTTTTTCAGGGGGCGCGGATACATCTGCTGTATCCTGTGGCGGTGGCACTTCTCCAGACTTTAAGCCTGCATCCTCCTCCGACCTTCCTGATCGGGATATCTTGTCTGAGGAGCCCGGTGCTTTTCCGCCTGTCTGCGTTTTGGACAACTGCCCACGGTTTTCGGGCACAAGCTTGCCTTGGGCCTGCACAGGCTTGTCTTGAGCCTGCTCCAACCTCTCAGCCAGCTTCTCTGACGACATATCTGCCGACTTCTCAGAGGAAGCTGCAGTCCCCTTTCCAACGGGCTGTTCATCTTCTCCTGAAGCCGGAAATACACCGTCTGGTTGACTTTCTCCAGACTTTTCTTCCTGCTGCAGTCCGCCGGGCTTCGCAGCCTCTTCCCCGCCAGTGGGACTCTCCTGTTGCTGCTGCAGTCGGCTGTCCGTATCTCCCTCCGGGACCATCTGATCTCCAGCCTGCTCTTTCTGATCTGCTGCAGCTAAAAGCTTTGTACCGGTATCAGCGGAATTCATGTTCATATTTAGAATAGAAGCTCCCAGCAACAGCAAAAGCACAAGTCCGGAAACCACCGGCACAAATGTAGTTACAGGGGATAACTTTCTGCTCTTTAATGCCTTTTGCACCCTCATGGCTCCATAGCCGATAAATACAACACTGTATACCAGTACAGTCAGACTGTATCCGCTGCGGCCCGCCAGCATGGGAGGAACAGACAGCAATATCACATGAAGGTACAGCAATGTATAAAAGAGATAAGCGCTTCTTTGAAGGGACTTCCAGCGCTTGCCATTCATACGTCTTCGCACTGACGGAAAAGAGGTTGCCGCAAGCGGAAGCATAAGGCAGAGCAGGATTATTGTGATTATCCCGGCTGCAAGCTGGTAAGTTGGAAGCTTTCCCGGCTCAAGAAACATCCGTTTGAAATATGTAATTCCGTATGCGGCATTATGTGTCAGAGTCAGAAGGCTTGCCAGTATTGACAGCTCCGCCCTGACAGGCATCAGTACCCTTATGAGCCGGGAACTGTTGGGGAGAGCTCCGGTATACATTACTATTACAAACAGTGCCGTGGGAAAGGCACCTCTGGAGAGTAGCGGAACAGCCCATTGACGCAGCCAGGCCGGCAAATGAAAAACCATGCCCGAAGCAATTCCCGCAAATACTAAACCTGCCAAAGCAACTGCCGTAAAGTAACATAAATTCGGGTGCTTTTTTAAAAACCTCCTTCCAGTTAGAACAAAAAATATGGCCAGAAATAAAGCTATAACAAATAACATAAGACCTCCAATCCATGCGCAAAGCGCATTGCTGAACAGATACCGTCGCCAACTTTTTTGTTTGCAGCAATTCGGCGGCGGCTATAAACACATATAAAAGCATCCAGCGCTAAGTTAGCATACGCTAACTTAGCGGCTTTAAAAAAGCCTTTGGAAAAAAGCTTTTAAAATATAAACCAGTTAGCATACGCTAACTGGTTTATATTACCATGGTTTGAATTTACTGTCAAGTGAGAGGAGGCAATGTTTTAGAACTAAGAAGCATAAAACAGCTTCTGTGGAAATTCCTTATCGCTATTTTCTTTTATATGCCTTAAAAGTTTTGAGACTGTGCAATTAAAATAGAATTTTGTTTCGACATCAGGTACAGGTTCAATCTTCAAGGCCAGTCAAAAACAACATTTATACAGTGTATTTTATTTCCCTGGGCTTTTTTCGTCAAGATACACCTCTGAACTGGTGTATCTTGACGAAAACCTAAATCAAGCATTAAAAAGAGGTAACTATTTTAATAAATGGCTTTTCATTAAAGCAAGGTCAATAGAATTTACTGAACCATCACTATTCATATCGGCTGCAAGCTTTTGTTTATCAGTAAGTGTCGTAGTACTGAGAAGATACATTTTTAATAATGCAAAATCCAGAGCATCTACCAGGCCGTCATCATTAATGTCTCCGATAGTAGGAGCAGGTGTATCTGAGTCAGGCTCACCATATACAATACCTCTTCCATTGGTTGCAACAAATACACGTCCATAAACTCTTAAATCTCCGGTAATTGAGTAGTTTATAGAACCATACTGGTGCTGCTCATCATTTACTCTGACCCAGCTTTTAGCCATATCATCCGAACGATAAACTGCATACAGACCGTCTTTTTCACCGCACATATAGATTGCCAGGTAGTCTTCACCAGCCTTGGCTTTACCGAATCCAACCACATCAGCTCTGGTAATGTCGTTTACCTCTTTAATTGTTTTACCTCCGTCAGTTGTGTAGGAAAGACCTGTCGTGGAACCAGGAATCCAAACATGACCTTCTTTGCCAGGAACTGCTTTGATTTTGGAAGCAGAAGACTCAAGGCCTGTTTTTACTGCTGTGAAGGTCAGACCTCCATCGTTACTGGAATAGAAAGTATTTTTCGCATACGCATAGAATACTTTTGGGTTAACTCTGTCCGAGCAGACATCTGCTCCTGCCGGAAGCGTGCTGACTGCTTTCCATCCCCCGTTTACAAAGCATACAACTCCCTGACTTGTACCTGTTGACCAGACAAATGTTGAACCGTCGGCAGACACTGCAACAGTACCACCTTGTATAATGTCATCTTCAGACTTTGCAGGGAAGGTATAACTTATATTTGGCTGAACTTCAGCCCACGTCGTACCTCCGTCTTTTGAGATGGCGACGCTTTTCTTAATCATTTCATATTGTTCCTTATCAGTATTACCCACTCTTACTATGGTCTTCGGATTCAGCTCTGCATAATCCAAGCCTGTAGTGCTGGTAAATCTGGGAGTCAGCATCATCATATCCGGGCCTGCTTTTAAGTCTTTATGCACGAAACCACAGATATCTCCAACTCCGCTTATCAGTTCTACGCCGTTGACTGGCGGACATATCAAACTTAAAACAGCAGTTTCTTCAACTCCTGTTCCCATTACCTCTATATTTACATATTTACCAATATCCCAATCAGTCAGATTTTTTGAACCATAAATAGTAGCGCCTGTACCATACAGCATTTCATTGGAATCAAAAGGATTGATTGCAAGAGCGCTCATCATCCAGCCAAGCTTTGGTGCAGGATAATTCATTATCTCGTCGCCTTTTATCAAACCGCCGCTTGCCGCATTTATCTTATTTCCAAATGTAAGCCAGGGAGCTTTGGAAATATCCATTGTATATTTAAGGTTTCTTGACGGATATGACTCACCGTGTTCCCAAATAGCATCCCAAGTTTTACCGTCATCATTTGATCGGAAAATAAAGTTATCAGGCCACCAGGATTGAAGTGACGATATTATAAGTGTATCAGGCTTTTGTGCATCAACACTTAAACCTGAAAATCCGTAGTAGTTCTCATACTTTGGAGAACCATCCCAGTTTTTCCCGGAAGGAGGTGTTATATCCGTCCAAACGCCTGTATTTGTATCGTATTTATAAACTGCACCGTCATCACACTGATAAGGACCTCCCCTATCGCAATATGTAACATACAAAATTCCTTTGCTGCTTACAACTGCATGCTGAGGGATACCGATTTTCAAGGCTTTACTGTTATGCTGTGTAAAAGTACTTTCTGTGGGTTGGCCTGTAACCGGGTTCCAGGTTACTCCTGCATCATGACTGACATACAGCGGATTCTTTTTATCGGCGACACCTACATAAATGTCCTTTGTGGGCGTGCCTTTTGTACCTTTATATGAATCAAATGTTACAAAGCACAATCCCAGATTATCCGATGAATACTCAAAATTGGGATCTTCAACATAGTTTCCTGGATTTGTGAAGCTGCTGACCTTTGCCCATGTTTTACCGTAGTCTGTACTTTTCCATAGACCTTTACCGCTTCTTGCCGCAAAATATAATATATTATTACTGTTGGGATCAATCATCAAACGTTCACCAACTGAACGCCCCGGCATGTTTCCTCCGAATTTGAAAGGCAGCTCAGTCCTTTCCCACGTTTTACCGTAGTCTTCAGAACGAAGAATATATCCGTTCATTGTTGTCCAGCTGTTTGTATATGTACCGGCTGCTATATAAACTCTCTTTGTATCAACCGGGTCGGTAGCTATACTCTCACATCCTAAAAGGTTCCATTCATCCGGCGATACCCAGTCGGTAATAGGCTTCCATTCTAAGGTCTGCTTGTCCCTTATATATGCTCCACCCATGTCGGTGCGGGCATAAACAAGGCCTTTCTCAGTTGGGTTATAAACTATTCCGCAAACATATCCTCCCCCGCCGCCTATTTTGACATTACCCCAATTATACGGAGCACTTGCAGGGCTATTTGCAGATACAGGCAGTACTAACAGAGAAGTACACGTAAAAGCAATAAGCAAACAGAAAATCATAATTTTTTTTAAATTTCTAACCTTCACAATATTTACCTCCTATATTTTACTCTTTATTACTTACATTTGCGTAATCGCTTAATAAGCTCCAACGCATTATAGAATCACTCGCCCTCCTTCGCCCTTTATATTCCACATATTCCACATTCTTTATCAAATTCCTCCTAATTTACAGAATAAATGAGTTTTTTTTCACTAATCACTTATCTTATATAAATAACAAACAAGAACTTGAGTATTGCAAATGAATTTGACTCCCGGAACCAGATTATACTCAAGCAAAAGTACAGCGCTTTATATTTGGTTACTCATATTCTTAACCTTATTTATATAAAAGTCGCTAAAAATAGCAGCCTCGAACAGCAGATATCATGTTCGAGGCTAACCTACAAAAGAACTAAGAAGCATAAAATGTTTTTTGTGGAAATTCTTTATCTCCATTTTCTTTTAAATGCTTTAATAGTTTTGAGACTGTGCAATTTAAATAGAATTTTGTTTCAACATCAGGTACAGGTTCAATTTCAAAATATTCTTTAGTAATCTTGTTAATTTCGACCTTTCCGAGCCTTTTTTCATCAGGACCAAATTTATAAATAACCTTATCCTTATCTTCAAATTCCTTTAACATTAAAACATATGTTGCCATTTTATCTCCCTCCAGCCTTCTGGCTTATGGTCTGCAAGCCTATAATAAATCCTCTATAATATCATCCTCACAGGGTCTCAAGTTTACTCTTTTCGAAATTGCTCCAAAAATATTTATGTACCTCATTGTTTTTTATTAACTTCCCTACTCTTCCAATAATATCATTAAGAAAAATGCAGGCATTCAGTTAATCTTTCCGTCTAAATACTTGTGGTAAAACACCTTCATCCCACAGGGAATCCAAATATTCGAACCATTTATTGCCCTGTTTCTCAGGAAAACCAAAAATGGGGTCATTAAATTCATAAATTCTAGAAAGTGGAGTTATCCTTGAATGTTGGTACTTATGGCATCTAGCGCACCAAAACCATGACACTCCCGCATATATACTTATTTCCCTATAGTACCACCGAACAGAAAGTTCTCCACAAGATGAACATTTCCTCTCTGAACTATCTTCAAGTGGTATTGCACTAGCACCCATCGTATTAGTTTCAGTTAGTGAAAACGGTATCCATTTATTCATCATATTATTGTGCCCTTCCTTTAAAAATTTGCAGCATTTTAAGCCCAAATGCCTCAGCCTCAGCTTCGTGACACTTCTACCTAGCCTTATTATTGATTAAATATGCTTAATCAGAATTAAATTCTAATAATATCTCAATATTTATCGTTTTATATAAACCCGATTGTTATCCGCCCTTCATGATGAAACTCTATAACATACAAATCCTTGTCATTATATAACCGTGTATAGCGAATATTAAGTACTTACAATATAAAGAATAAAAAAGACGGTTATCATTTTGATATACTCCTCTTGTAGTAGACAATTAAAATGATAAAACTGTTTACGACATGGAGGAGATATTAAAAAAGACAACCGCCTTGAAACATTTAATGACTATTCTGATAAAACTCTAATTATTGTCCAAATCATTTCTACAAGTTTATCCTTTCCATAAAATCTAAAAGCATGTTTATATACAAATTCATGTATATATTCCCAATCATTTAATTTAATTATATATTTAGCTTCTTCAAGCAATCTTGTGAAATATTTCGGTAATTCCATTTGCTTCATTTCTAAAATTGCTTTCTCTAATTCAGAATAATCTCTATCTGAGTCAAAATAGCACTCAATAAAATATCAAATATTTCTAAATCCTTATCTTCAATCATT
This sequence comes from Bacillota bacterium, assembly GCA_023400235.1. Taxonomy (GTDB): domain Bacteria; phylum Bacillota; class Clostridia; order Acetivibrionales; family DSM-1351; genus Ruminiclostridium. Next base: position 42,323 of record JAEXFI010000009.1, on the reverse strand, counting down.
ATATCTACTCCTGAATTAAAAATTGGAAGCCTATGTACTGGCATAACTTACCCATTTTCAACCACCTTCGATCTGCACACTATTTTGATAGGACCATAATTATCTTCCAAATCATTTCCTTTAACTTCTCTTCTTCGTAATCTCTAAATCCATTTTCTAAAATAAAATCATGAATATAATCCCAATTATTAAGTTTTATTATATATTTTGCTTCCTTTAAAAGCTGTTCTGTAAATTCATAGGGTTCAGTATTTTTTATTTCCAATACAAGCTTTTCTAATTCCAAATATTTAACATCAAGATTGAAATATGCTTGTATAAAATCTTTAAATACTTCTAGCTTTTTTTCATTCATATGAGTTTCTCCATTCACGCTAAAATAAAGGGTAACCAGTTAAAATTCTAAAACCTAAAGCTTGTTGAGGGTCTCTAATTAATACAACAAGAGATTTTGTGAGTCCATTGGTAACTTGTTTGGTTTTTGAATACGCTCCATAACCCACGCTATTGGCGTGTTCTACTGAAAATGCCTTTTTGCCAGTATTTGAATTATTAATCCAATCAGCAATGGCATCTGCATTACTTCTTAAATTTTCCTTGACTGCTCTTATTGCAGTACTTTGATTTTCAAATGAAGTGGCACTTACATCATCATAAAAAGAGCGGCTTATCAATTCCTCATTTGTCATTGATGAATGATTTTCAAGCAAGTGTCCATCCTCCGCTTTCAGCATATCATAAATTGTGCTGTCGTCAACTGCACGTATTTCATTTGCTGTAACCTTTGATTTCCACTTTAATATTGCATTCTTAAGACTGCCTAAATCATTTATTCCATTTCCCACACCAGCTACAGCTAATGATACGCTTACTCCAATCTCCACTGCACCCACGGCAGCCACTACTGTGCTAATTGCTGCTGTTATGGCAAGTACAGGCGTACCTGTACCCAATGACAAACCTTCGATTATGGCAGAAGCAGCATCACCTGTCAATCCTGCTAAAAAGGTTTTTAATCCTTCCACTGTTCCCAATACGCCCAGTTCCACACATGCTATATCCGTAAGTGTCTTTCCAGCATAATAAGCTTGATCATTTGTTACCATACTGTATATCCTGTTTAAAAAATCTTGTTTTGCGTATGACACTGATTGATATGCCTTCTGGACATCGCTATTACTTCCAAAAATACTTGTTATAACGGCATTTATATTATTTATATCGTCCAGGCCATTATTTAATATTGCCGCCAAGACACCTAATCCAAAACTTTTTGAAACTTGTGCTGTAGCAGTTCTGTCTTTTGGAGTGTAGTCATTGCAATTGTCATAATACGGTGCATTCGGATTAGCATTCCCAATCCTATCCGCAGCATCCTGAATCCATTTATACAGCACAGCCTTGTTAAAGCCATTGTTTATGTAGGTATTCTTGTAGCCGTAATCCGTTGTGAAATTCCACAGAGCATCGTTAAAATCATAGCTCCATTGCCCGCTGTAGCCATAGACTGTTTTTCCAGCCGCCGGGTCGTAGTAGTAGCTCTTCAGCTTTCCGCCGTATCCCAGCCTGGCAAGGTTCTCCTTTGCGGTTTTGATGCTGGAGCTGTTCTGGTATGCGTTTTCTATGCCAAAGGTAATTGAGTAGTTTACTGACAGCAACTGTGCCATTTCCCTGGTGACACTTTGCCTTATGACCGATTGGTCGCTTTTACTCATGTATTCCTTCTGGAATTTTATCAGGGATGCCTGTGTGGTCTCTCCATAATAGCCGGTGGCGTTGGCCTTGGACCTGTTTCCGTTCTTGTCCACCCAGCAGCCCAGCTTTTGGAGCAGCCTTTGAATATTCCGTACATTCTCACTTTTCTCATATAGGACAGCTACCTGTATGATATCACTTACTGCTGCAATTCCGATATCCCCGTCAAACAATCCAGGGTCCAAGGCTATTAACTGCTGTCTTATGGTATTTTTATCTACAAAATATGCCGCGAAGTCATATGCATTGACCACCAGCTTTCCGTTCACAACCCTGCTGTTGCTGCTTCCATAGGTCATGGACCTGTTCATGTAATATACCGTATTGCCGGACAGGGTAGCTCCTGTTTCAGCTGCAAGGTCCTCCAGGTATTCCTCACCGGTATTCTGGATTCCTATGTCACTTACATAAACCGCCGTGCTCTCCGCCACGGTGCTGAAGCTTAAGCTGGCACTGTGGGTACTGGCCCCATAGGTGTTCGCATATACACAGACATAATAATAGCTGTTTGCAGCTTTGTTTATCATAAAATTCAAGGCTTCACTCTGGTTTGAGGTCTTATTTGAGCTTCCTATGACATTTCCGGCTGAATCAACCACCACAAGGTTGTAATCATCACCGGCCGGTATTCCGGTCAGGCTGATTTTTGCACTGTTCTGACCGCTTCCCGTTTTGGAGGTATCGATTTTAAACCAGTCCACATCATACCTGTTGTCCATATTAAGGCTTCTTGCCTGCTGGTTGCTTATATCTGTCAGGTTGGTACTGCTTCCGTTTACCCTTAAATACTGGTTGTTTGACTTCAGAAAGTCAACATTTTTTACCGGTGTGACGGTACTTGTATTTTCGTAGGTGTCAAAGCCTGATTTGGGCGTAAAGGCCGCTGCCAGGCCGTAGCTCATGGAGGCAGGGCTTTGCGGGTTCCTTCTTACAACTGCCAGCTTGTAGGTGCCGGATTTTGGGGCATAGAATACATAGTCGGTTTTTGAATTTATGTACTCGTATATGGTACTGTCCAGGTCCTTGACCATCAGCGAGTAATTGTCGCCAAAGCCCTTTTTGTCCAGGTTTACGGTCAGCTTTCCTTCCGAGGGTATACTGATGCTGTAAACATCACAGTCAAAGGGAGAGTCCAGCTTGCAAGTGTATGCGGTGTTCAGGCTTATTGACGAAGCAAACTCCCAGGCATTGTTAAAGTTTTTCACCGAGCTGTTGTACTCCATGGCCTCATTGTTTTTAGAGCTGTAGAACTCCAGCTTGTATTTATTAAACACGTCATAATATTTGTTCTCGTCACTGAATACGAGCAAGTAGTAGGTTCCAGTCACAGGCACATTATACAGCAGCTCATAGCAGGCTGCGCCTGTCTGGTCCTGACCGTTGTACAGATTGTCCTGCACCTCTTTATATGAGCTGTCTAAAAGCACATAATAGTAGTTTCCGTGTTCCAGGGGGCTTTTGAGTATGGCAGTAAACTTATGCCCGCTGTCCAGGCTTATTCTGTATGTGTCATAGTCATTTCTGAAGTCCAGGGTGGCCTCCTGGGCCGTATAGTTTATGTTGTCCCCGCTGGTGGACCTGCTTATATACCGTGCGCCTGAAAAGCTGTCATTGTTGCCCATTTCACCGGGGTCATGAGAGCTAACGAAATCCTCCGGCATAAAGGTTACCTTCAGCTTGTAGGCCACGCTGCCCGAGGTTATTCCCGAGCCTATGACCCTGATAACGTAATATTGAGGGGCAGGGTCTGTCACCAGCGCCGCCACATAGGCATCATGATTCACTCCGTCGCTGAGGTAATACTGGCCTCCCCAATTTACACCTGTAAAGTACAGCTTCAGATTTCCTCCTGTGGGAGAATTGTCGATTTCGACTATGTACTTGCCCCTCTGATTATTATTGCTGAACAGGTAGTAGTCATTTGTATCGGCTGAACTAAGGCTTCCGCTGACTATTACATTTAACTGCTTCAGCTGATGGGTGGCCTCATCCTTGCCGTCCACATTTATTGTAAGGTCGTTTCTTTCAGTTTCCTGTGTATATATCCCGGTAAAGCCCTCGGCTTTTATGGTACTCCTTTTTTCAGGAAGCCTGGCTTCATCCAGAGACACCTTAAAGCCCTCTGCTGTACTTGTTCCCATACTATCCGGAGAAAAGTCCGCTCTTTGGGTTATTTCTTGGGGAAGCCGCGCTGTAAGCCCTGCCGCCTCACCTCCGGACTCCGCTCCGTTTGCCTGGGCTTCTCCGTCTCCTGTGTCCTCTCCCAGGTCAACGCCTTCCGCCACCTTCTCAGGAACCTCCAAATCCGCCACTGGGGTGAGCTTTGAAGTCAGTGTATAGTCAACAGCATCATTATATCCCAATAACGAGTAAACCTTTATATAAAGGTCTCCTGGCTCTTGAACCATGAAATCCAGGCTTTGCTGGCTCTCAGATACATTTTCGGATTTTGCCAGCTTATACCCGTCAGCATCGTACAGCTCCAGCTTGTAATAGCAGTTCTCCGGTATGTTATCCAGACTGAGGGTAAATACACCTGTCTGGGTTACAGAGGTCTTATACCAGTTGCTGCCGGAATCCTGCGATATTTTCCCGGTGCTGGTTGAGTTCTCTGAAATACTTAATGCGTTTGCAAGCCCGATATTTCTGTTTACCGTGAGCATATAGCCGTTTTCACAGTCAAAGCCTCCTGTGGTATATACCTTTATGAAATACTCCCCTTCCGGCACATCCCTCCATATGACCTCATCGCTGCCTGCGGCCTGTCTGCTTTCGTCTATTTTCTCCAGCGACTGGTTGTAGAGCTCCAACTCATAATTGCAGCCTTCAGGTATGTTGGAAAGCTGTATATCCAGCTTTCCTGCCTGCTGGAAGGTAAACCTGTACCAATCCTGGTCGGTTATATTGTGTATGGTCGCATTTATGCTCCGGTTTATAGCCAGCTCCCGCGCTGCTTCCGGCGTATCGTTTATTTCATATTCGTCCAGCTTGTACGGACTTAAAATCAGCCTGTAGGCATTTTTATCTGAATACCCTGCATAGGAGTCCACCTTTATGTAATAGGTTCCCGGTTCAAGCTCCGCAAAGGCATCCTCGCTGAGGCTTCCCCTCTTAAAGGAGCCGGCCACATAGTCCAGCCTGCTGTCCAGCAGGGTCAGGTCATAATCCAGGCCAGCGGCTATGCTGCTGAGCTTCAGGTACATACTTGTGAGCTGGCTTACCTCTACCCTGTACCAGTCCTCATCCTTCTGGTTGTCAATGGTGGCACTTACTGTGTCTGTGGGGCTTATCTGCCTTGCTGTCCTATAGCTGTCATTTTCCTCATAAGAATCCGGTACTACCAGCCTTGTAGTGAGCTCATAGGGTTGAAGAGAGCTTGCCCCCGGGTTTAGCTGTCTGTTTACAGAGTACTCCGTCCCATTGTCCTTCAGCTCAATGCCGTAGGTGGCCTCCGGTGTGGTCTGCTGCTCTGAATACACCTTAATCAGATACCTTCCGGGTGCATTTACCATTATGTCGATTTTTTCCTCTTTATTTCCTCCAAAATATGATCCTCCCAACTTATCACCGTTGGGCGCATATATTTCAACATTATAGTCGGCCCCTTCGGGAATTTGACCCAGGCCTGTAACCAGCTTTCCTGCCCTGGTGGCCTCTATGGCATACCAGTCCACATCCCCGGGATAATCAATGGTTGAATAATAGGTCTTGTTTTCAAGTATTCCGGTTGGCGTGTCCTTGGTATCGTTGGGCTCATTGCCGCCAGGTATGGAATTGTACATATCCATGTCCAGCACGTAGGGCTGTTCACCTGCTCCCGAAAAGGTATGGGGTTTTACTCTGATATAATAGGTGCCGGACTGCTCAGGCACTATTCCCACTGTCTCCTGGGAATTTTTCGTATTGTAGGAGTAATCTGCCCTTGACATGTCAGGAGTATATAGCTCCAGGTCGAAATCATTTCCTGCGGGTATGCCCTTGAGCTTTATTGAGACAGGCTTCCCTTCCTGCAGGGACAGCTTAAACCAGTCCACGTCATCTATGGCGGCAATGCTTCCATTGGTTTTGCCCGCCATGATCGCGGTTGCATTTTCCCAATTATTGTTGGGTTCCGCCTCATTTGAATAGTTCAGCACGCTGTTGTTCAGCGCGGCATAGGCATCCGCCCTGCCTCCGGAGCTGACCTTACCCTCCAGGGTCTGCATTGGAACAGCATTTGCCTTTATTCTGGCCGCTATGTCCACAAAGAGCATTTCCTGCCTGTAGCTTTTTAAAAGTGCAGCTATGCCTGTCACATGAGGTGCTGCCATGGAGGTGCCGCTCATGTAGCCATAGCTGTTCTCAGGCAGTGTGCTCAGTATGTTCACTCCCGGTGCCGCAACCTGCACATTGCTTCCAAAGTTTGAGAAGGAGGCCAGCTTCCCTTTATTGTCAAGTGCTGCTACAGATAATACATTGGGAATGTCAAAGCCCGCGGGATAATTCGGCATGGAGCTGGAATTCCTGCCGTTATTTCCTGCGGCGCAGACAAACAGTATGTCCGTGTTCTGCATGGCATCCAGCAGGGCTGCGTTATAGTCATAGCCGCTCCAGCTGCAGTTTACTATCTTGACACCCATAAGCTTTGCGTATTCAATAGCTTCTATGGCATCTGAGGTATACCCTGTTTCGTCATTTATAAACTTCAGAGGCATTATTCTTACCTTTGGCGCAACTCCGGCTATGCCCTGTGAGTCTGCGGAGGCGGCAATGATTCCCGCCACATGTGTTCCGTGCACATCAGCCGCACCCGAATCATACACTGTCTTATCATCATTCAGGAAATCCCAGCCGTTCACATCATCAATAAAACCGTTGCCGTCGTCGTCAACACCGTTTCCGGCTATTTCTGCCGGATTTACAAATATGCTGCTGTGAAGGTCGGGATGGTTTATATCTATACCCGTATCCATTACACCCACAACCACCGACTGGGAGCCCTGGGTCAGCGACCAGGCCTGGAGGGCATTTACATCCACACCCTCAAGCCCTGCCTGTCCTCCCACAGTCTGTCCGTTGTTATACAGGCCCCATTGCTCGTTAAAATATGTATCCGCAGGAAAGGCTCTGGTGGTGAGCTTGTAGTTGGGCTGTGCATACGCCACCTCCGGACTGCTGTTCAATTCCTTCAGTGCGGCACCCATATCATCCTTCTGTCCAATCTCCAGCACCTCAGCCCTTGTGCTTTTGAGCTTCCTTTTCAGCTTGAGTTTGGAAAGCTTTGCCTTCTTTTTTGCATTTGACTTTACTGCTTCACTTTTACTCTGATTTTTATATTTGACTATTATTTCCCTGGCTTTAGGGTCATTTGCTCCGCTTGTCACGTCCTCCGGCCTTGCAGCTATGTATTGGGAGAATATTGTTGTGGTAAAAAATGCTACGAGAATCAGCCCGGCTAGAAATGTTCTTATTTTTCTCATGTCCTTATCCCCCATTCCTTATTGTATCTGATAGGTAACAGTAATTATACCGTCCTTTTTGGCCTTGAGCCGGATGGTATTTATGATGTTTTTATAAGAATCCCCCGCTGTTATCCTGGGATTTTTAATGCAGAAGGTGATTTCTCCCGGCACGCACCGTATTACCTTTATGTTGGCCTCGGGAATATCCGTCTCCGAAAGCTCCTTTTCCGGTGTAAGGGTGCAAAGGTCCACAAGCTCTGCTGCTTCCGGGTCGTAGGTTACGGTAAAGGTTTTTTGTACGTAGAGCACCTTATCCGCCGCAGACAGCTTTATGTCAAAAGTCCTTCCGTTCTTTCCGCTGACCCTACAAAGGGCGGTGCCAGCCTGGGGAGTACTTACAGTCAGCTCCTGGGACCATTCTCCCGTCACCTCCTTATACCGTGCCCTGAGCTTGTAGCTGTGGGCCTCTGACGGCATAAGTCCGGTGTGCTTGTACACCGTTTCAGATATATTTTCAATTGTGACATTATCAATACTCACATCATAGCCGGTGGCACCCTCCACACCCTTCCAGGTCAATACCACAGCGTCCGCCAAGGGAGCTGCGGAAATGTCCGCCGGTATGTCCAGGTATGTCCTCACAGCTATTTCCTCGCTCCACTGTCCCACATTTGAAGCCGTCTTTGCCCGAAGCCTGTATGTATGCTCCGTGCCAGGAATTATACCGCTGTGGGTAAAAGCAGGCTGTATGACCTGGGCCGCTGTTTCTCCGTCAATTTCTACATCATAGCCTGTTGCGCCGTCTGTCTGTTCCCAGTCCAGTTGGACAAAGGTTGCCTTTACAGTCTGTCTGATACCAGTCGGCTTGGGCAGCAGGGTATAAGCCCTGTATTCCTGACTCCAGCTGCTCTGGCTTTCAGTAGCCAGTGCTCTTATTCTGATAGTGCAGCCGGTGTTTGGAGGAAGCTCCGTGAAGGTGTGCTCTGTCCCCGATATGTTCCCCACAACAGCTCCGTTCAGCTCCAGCTCATATTCCAGAGCTCCGTCAACTGCACTCCAACCTATACTTACACTTGTATCTGTCCTGCTTATGACCTCCGCCGCCGGACACAGGAGTTTTGTCATGACCACCAGAGCTGGGCTCCACGCTCCTTCACCCTGAGCATTTTTTGCCCTTATGCGGTAGCTATGCCGGCTGTTTGCCTCAAGGCCTTCATGGGTGAACTGACCAGCAGTTTCCATATTGAAAATGCTCCCGTCACATTCAAGCTCATAGCCTGTGGCCCCGGCTGCCTCCTCCCATGCCAGAGTTATACTGTCCTCAGAGGTTCCCGTCGTTCTAAAGCCGGCCGGAATAGCCGGTAAAGGCTTTTCAATGGTGTATTCCGCCAGGCTTATGTCAGAGGCCTCCATACCTTCCCTGATGGCAACAGCCCTGATTGTAGCAGTTTCTGTCAAACTTAAGGGTTCTGTGTAGCAAATGGAGCCTACTGTGGGTTCAGAGCCATCCAAGGTATAATATATGGCAGCACCGGTAGTGGCGCTGCTCAGTTCAACGGTCAAGGGCCCCGGATAAATACCCGGTGCCGGATTAAATATGGGAGCTGCAGTGGTTTCAGCACCGCTTTCCCTCTGCTTCTTTACATTCTCAGGAGCAGCATAATCCTGAGCTGTAAGGTTTGCAGCATTGTATACCATGTCTATGGGCATGGAAGTCTCCAGAAAAATATTGCTCAGCTCGTTTACCGAGTCAGGTATGTATACGCTGCCTGTGAGCCCGGAGCAGCCCCAGAAGGCATAGCTCATAATTGTTACGCTTCCGGGAATCCTGGGGGCCTGTGCCAGATTGCCGCAATGGCTGAAGGTTCCGTTCATATTTGTCACACCGAACGGTATGGCAGGAGCATCGGCCATGCTGGTGCAGAAGCTGAAGGCATAGCTCAGGTTTCTTACACTGTCTGGAATATCCGGCATAGCTGTCAGACTGCTGCAATTTGCGAAGGCATAGCTCAGGTCGGTTATTCCATCAGATATTTCAGGCCCGTAGGTCAGGCTGCTGCAGCCGCTGAAGGCATATTTCAGATTTCTGACGCTGCCTGGTATGGCGGAAGCCCCTGTAAGACCCGTACACCTTGAGAAGGCATAATTCATATCGGTAACTCCGTAAGGTATGTCAGGAGCTTGCACCAGTGCGGTACAGCCTGAAAAAGCATAGCTCATATTCTTGACGCCGGCAGGTATAACCGGCGCCCGGGTGATTTTCTTGCAATTATAAAAAGTATGATTCAGACTGACAATCCCCTCCGGCAGCACAGGCGCCTGTTCCAGTACCTGGCACGAGGCAAAGGCGTACTCCATATTTGTGACGCCGGCAGGTATTTCCGGCGCCTGAAGCAGGCTTATGCAGTTGTTGAAGGTATAGTAAAGCTCTGTAACGCTTCCGGGTATTTCAGGTGCAGCCGTCAGGCCCATACAGCCTGAAAAGGTCCACTTCATTGCCGTAACCGGCTTTCCGTTAATTACAGCCGGAACCTTGCCAAAAATCCTTCCGTCGGCAATTCCTCCGCAATAAGCCGAAAGAGTATAAGAGAGTCCGTCGGGATTTTCATAGCAGCTCCAAAGGCTCATATCTACAGGAGCTCCATCGGCATCTGTGGCTGCAATCTCTATTATATACCGGACTGCCGCCGTCTCCGAAGCCGCCATTCCGTCTTTATAGGCTGCGGCAGTTATGGTGGTGTCAGTTGTAATTATTATAGGCCGTATATAATTGGGAGAATTCATCTCCGGTATGGTACCGTCTGTGGTGTATCTGATATCAGCTCCCGGGGTTGCACAGGTTATTTCCACACTTTGAGGACCGTTATAGGTTCCCGCCGGAATACTGAACACCGGTGTTTCCACACGCCCTTCCGGCTCCTGCTCCGTTTCAGAGCTGTCAGAGACATATACTGCGGCAGCTCCTACCGCTGTCTTCCCCCCTGCTGTTACATTCATGCTTACAGCTTTTCCTGCGAATTTGCTCAAATCGGGATTTGCTATTTCATTTTGTACATTTGCAGCCGTTGCAAATAAATAAGAAGACTCTCCCGGCAATGACATTAACAAAATAAGAAGAAATAAAACTAAGGAAATAGATTTCTTTCCTTTTGATGACATACTCCAACCCCCTGATATTGTATTTTTTTACATTAAAAGTTAATATGTTCCCTATTGTACCAAATCGTTCAATAACGTGTCAAGAAATATTATAAATACAATGTTTTGTTCTTTTTATTTGTGATTTAATGTAAAAAATACAATGTTCTATTCCGCTGCCGGTTATCTGACTGAAATCAGCTGCCATGGGCTGCAAGCCCATAGCCCGCGTTTGGCATGCAGGCGTTGCTATATAAAAAGGCTGCTGCAAAACCAACTTTTTCCGTTGGTTTGCAGCAGCCCTTTAAGCTCTTTCCTCAGCCACTTCAAGGCACCTTTATAGATTAATACGCTTTACCCCAGTAGACCATTGTTTTTGCAGGCTTACCGCAGCACACGCACTTGTCTGACAGCTCTTCCTGTTCGAAAGGCATACATCTTGCCGTAGCTCCGGTCTTTTCCTTGAGCTGGTCTTCACAGCCCTGTTCACCGCACCACATTGCCTTGATAAAGCCCGGAGTGGTATTGATAATATTTTCAAATTCCTCCAGAGAAGCTGCCGTATAGGTCTTCTTATCCCGCATTACCCTTGCTCTTTCCAGCAGCGCCTTCTGAATGTCAATAAGCAGCTTCTCAACAGTTTCCTCAAGGCTGTCCATTGACGTAAATATCTTTTCCCTGGTATCTCTTCTTACCAGGACTACCTGGTTCTTCTCAATATCCTTCGGCCCTACCTCAAGACGCAGGGGAACGCCCTTCATCTCATATTCGGAGAACTTCCAGCCCGGCATCTTGTCACTGTCGTCAATCTTCACTCTGAATTTGGCGGACAGATTTCCAAGCAGTTCATTGGCTTTTTCCAGAACACCTTCCTTGTGCTGTGAAACAGGAATTATGACTAATTGGGTGGGAGCAACCGCAGGCGGCAGCACCAGTCCGCTGTCATCTCCATGTACCATGATGATGGCACCTATAAGCCTGGTGGTAACACCCCAGGATGTCTGATGCACATATTGCAGCTGATTATTTTTATCAGTATACTGAATTTCAAAGGCTCTGGCAAAGCCGTCTCCAAAATTATGTGAAGTACCTGATTGCAAAGCCTTGCCGTCATGCATAAGACTCTCTATGGTGTATGTTGCCTGCGCACCTGCAAACTTTTCCTTATCGGTCTTTCTTCCCTTTATTACAGGTATGGCAAGAACATTTTCACATATCTCCGCATACACGTTGAGCATCTTAATGGTTTCTTCCTGTGCCTCTTCTTCTGTGGCATGGGCTGTATGTCCCTCCTGCCACAAAAACTCAAGGGTTCTCAAAAAGGGTCTGGTGGTCTTTTCCCATCTCACAACAGAGCACCATTGATTATACAGCTTTGGCAGATCCCTGTATGAATGGACTATATTTGCATAATGTTCACAGAATAAGGTTTCAGACGTAGGCCTTACGCACAATCTTTCGGTGAGCTTTTCATCTCCCCCGTGGGTAACCCAGGCAACTTCGGGTGCAAAGCCCTCCACATGTTCCTTTTCCTTTAAAAGCAAGCTCTCAGGGATAAACATCGGCATATAGACATTTTCATGCCCCGTAGCCTTGAATTTTGCATCCAGGGACTTCTGAAGGTTCTCCCATATTGCATAGCCGTAGGGCTTTATAATCATACAGCCCCTGACACTTGAGTAATCTACAAGCTCAGCCTTCTTTATCACATCCGTATACCACTGTGCGAAATCATCATTCATAGACGTGATGGCCTCAACCAATTTCTTATCCTTTGACATCTCAAACTCCATTTCCGGCACAAGCAAATGATTCTATCAGCGCCCTTGCCACAAATCAATTTTTATATATTGATATTTTTTAATATGTTAACATTTTACTACCGGCTGCAAATAAATGCGCCAATTTATATTATATAATATATGTAACATGTAATGTCAATACACTTGAAGAGACATACAGCGTATAATATAATGTGAGTACATAAGCCCAGCCACAGGTAAGCATCAAAATATTTTAAGGGAGTGCTGTAAATGAAAGTAGGTATTGGTCAGGACAGTCATAGATTTGACTTTGAAAATAAAAATAAAAAATTTGTTCTGGGTGGAGTAACCTTTGAGGGTGTGACTCCCCTGGCAGGAAACAGCGACGCCGACGCAGTACTGCATGCCATAACAAATGCGGTTTCCGGCGTTACCTGCGTGAACATCCTCGGCAGGATTGCCGATGAAATGTGCATGAAAAAAGGTATTACAGACAGCTCGGAATACCTTAGGGAAGCACTAAAATATCTTGTTGATGTAAAAATCGTGCACATATCCATATCCATTGAATGCTCGTATCCAAGAATCACTCCCAAAATACCCGAAATGAGACGGGTAATATCCGGGTTGCTGGGCATTCCGGAAAACAATGTGGGAATAACGGCAACCTCTGGGGAAGGTCTGACCCAATTTGGCCAGGGAAAGGGTGTCCAGGCCTTTTGCATAGTCACTGCCCTTTAGGTAGTGACTATTCACTGCCCTTTAGGTAGTGACTGTTTTGGGGCATCCGTTTTCACCTGCCGTCCAGAATGGATTCTCCAATAATGAGGTCCTCCTGTGTTGTTATTTTAATATTACTGTAGCTGCCTTCCAGTATCTTAACGGGAATTCCCAGCTTTTCCACCAGCACCATGTCATCCGTTCCCAGATAATTATTCTTTATTGCCTCCTCATGGGCTTTAATAATTATGCTGTATTCAAAGCTCTGGGGTGTCTGAATACTCCATAGACGGCTCCTGTCCGGCGTCGAGGCTACAAAACCCTCCATATCGGATATTTTTACGGTATCCTTTACCTTTACTCCAATGCCGCACGCACCAAATTCTCTGGCAGCACCCACACTGTCCTCAATATTTTCACAAGTGACAAAGGGTCTGGCTCCATCATGTATCAGCACTATGCCACCGCCTTCTATGGCACTAAGGCCCTTGTATACGGAATTTTGCCGCTCGGCACCACCGCTCACCAGCGCTTTTACTTTAGACAGGCCGTACTTCTGTACGATGTTTTTCCTGCAATAGTTAATATCCTCTTCATTTATGACCACAATTATTTCATCAATCTCACTGCACTGCTGGAAAACTCCAATAGTACGCGCAAGCACAGGGATACCGCCCAGCTCAATGTACTGCTTGTTTATGCTGGAATTCATCCTTGTTCCCTTTCCTGCCGCAGTAATGACGGCAGTCACCTTATGGGAAATTCGCCCCTTATATGTTTCCAATACCCAAACCTCCAGATTAATTTACCTGCCTATCTTGCAGGCTTTGCAAAAACCATTCTGCCGGCAGACGTCTGGAGAACGCTTGTAACCATCACCGGGACTGTCTCCCCCAGGTACTTCTTTCCGCCCTCTATAACAATCATGGTGCCATCCTCAAGGAATGCCACCCCCTGCCCCGCCTCCTTGCCATCCTTCACCACCTGGACATTCATTTCCTCTCCAGGCAGGGCTATTGGCTTTACCGCATTGGCAAGCTCATTTATGTTTAAAACCTTTATGCCCTTTAAAGCGGCCACCTTGCTAAGATTATAGTCTATTGTAACAAGCTTTCCCTTGAGCTTCAGGGATGCCTTCAGCAACATTTCATCCGCCTCAATATTACTGTAATCAAATTCTTCTATTCTTACCACATGGCTGCTGTCCTTCTGAAGCAGATTCAGTATATCCAGTCCCCTTCTTCCCCTGGCTCTTCTTAGACTGTCCTCAGAGTCGGCTATATGCCTGAGCTCCTCCAGAACAAAGGACGGCACAACCAGTTCTCCGTCTATAAAGCCTGAGGAGCATATATCCAGAATCCTGCCGTCTATAATGGTGCTGGTATCAATTATTTTGGGAACATTGGGTAAGGTCTTGTTCTCCTTGAACAAATCAAAGAAATTTTCATTCCTCTTCCGCAGAGAAAGTCCAATTCCGGTCAAGCCAAATAAAATATTAATTATAACTGCAAATGGAACTCCAATTATCTGAATTTTAATGATAGGTATACTTATAAGATTGGCAACAATCAGGCCGACTATGAGACCCAGTGCACCAAGCAGCATTTCAGACAGGGTAATGCTTTGGATTCCGTTTTCAACCTTGTCAATAAAGCCTCCCACAAATCCTATTATCTTGGTAGCCATAAAATAAAACATGGCACAAAATGCAGATGAAAATAAAACAAAAATTATTACTTTAAAATTTTCGCCTGAATTTATATCATTACTTATAAAAATTGTTCGTAAAATTGTGAAACCGGTAACAGCACCGAGAATAGAAAAAGAAATTTTAATAATCCTGTTTACCACGACAGTTCTCCTTAAAAAGGTATTTTTACTCAGCCATAAAGATATTCCTGTATTTTGCTCTCAACTTCATGCTGATTTAAACCTTTTGCCAGAACAAGTTCGCTTATAAGTATCTGTTTTGCACTGGTTAGCATTTTCCTCTCCCCTGTAGAAAGGCCTCTCTCCTTTTCGCGCTGCATCAAAGACCTTACCACATCAGCCACTTCAAAGATATCACCGCTTTTGATTTTTACCATGTTCTCTCTGTAGCGTTTGTTCCAGTTTGCAGATAATTCGTGCTGGCCGCTACCTAGAATGCTGAAGACCTTGTCCGCATCAGAAATGCTTATTACATCTCGAATTCCGATATCATTTACATTATTTGTAGGTATCATGACCTTCAGATCGCCAATAGGGATTTTCATTACATAATAGCTGCATTTCTTTCCCAATATTTCCCGTTCCTCAATAGACTCAATAACTCCTGCACCGTGCATGGGATATACAATTTTGTCCCCTACGTTATACATAGTAACCTCCAAATAAACAATGCAATAATATTCGTCTTTTGTATATCCCGACTTGGCAAATAAATATCCGATAAACTGACAGTTTGTCAAGCCAAGTGCAATATGAATCAACATGAATGTTCAGATTGCAGAACACGTGTTTTTATTTTTGATGGTAAAATACTAAAAACGCACCATAATCCCTTGAGTGCGTTTGATTGTCCATTTTCAGTATTAATTTGTCATAGGACAAGTATACTACAAACTATAGGCCTTGTCAAAATCCATCGGGAATAAATTTAAATTTTTTCCATTTTCTAATTAAAATCTATGTTTTTGTTTGACAGCCTCTCACTAATGAAAGTATAATAAAAATAGACATCCAAATATTGAGGTGAACCGCATGAAAGATATCCTTATTGATGATTTTCAATACACTGCACAGGAATTATTGGCCAGAAATAAAAGTATTCTTGATTTGATAACAAAATATCAGGATTCAAATTCCAGAGTAAACAGAGCCATTATCAAGTCAGTTACTCAGTGCGGCTGTTTGACCATATCTGCCCATAAGCAGGAGGTTCCGGAAGATGCCAGCTTTGACGAAATGAAGAGTTCGGCGGATACCCATGTGGAAGGAACCCTGTGCGAAAATTGCAGAGATGCCATTGAAAGAGATATGGGAAGGAATATGTTTTATCTTGCATCCTTGTGTAATGCAATGGATTTGAATTTATACGATATTATACTTAAAGAAAATGACCGAATACGAATGCTCGGTAAGTACAACCTGAGATAAAAGGCTGGCATGAACGCCAGCTTTATTTTTTTGCCCGTGGCCTTGTACAAGCCGGGCTGTCCTGGCCTCAGTCTGCGGCCCTTGTACTTTAAAGCCCGTCAAGTACCTGCCGGGTGGTTTTTAAAGCTGCTATTCCTCTTAATATGCTGTTATGGTGATTTATAATCTGGTCTGCGGATAATATGTAGCTGTCAGAGGTGGTATGGGCATCCGTCACAAGGATGAGGCCATATCCTGCGGAATAGGCTGCTCTGCAGGTGGTATCCACACAAAATTCTGTTTTCATTCCAGCAATAATCAGATTTTCGACACCCAGGCCTCTTAGCACCTCGTCTAACTTTGTACCGTAAAAGGAATTCCATTCTGTTTTTTCTATTACCGGCTCCCCTGTAACTGGCGCTACTTCAGAACATATCTCCCAGGCCTTGTTGCCTTTGTCAAAAGCCCCCTTACTGGTATGCTGTACGTAAACTACAGGAAACTTTTTTTCCCGGGCTTTCTCCAGAATGGCCTTTATATTTTTAAGTACCTCATAGCTGTTATGGGGCTTTTGGTTTCCAGGAGAAAGCAGTCCCACCTGAGCATCAATTATAAGCAATGCTGTTTTATTCATAATTTCCTCCGGCTCTAAGTTTAACTTAGCCTGCAGTGTCAGTATATGTCTTAAAGAGACAAGCTTGCTCCCATAAGGACCACTTTAAACAAATGTGCAAGCAGCTCTTGCCTGTTTTACCCAGCCAACTTAAAGCCCCGCTCAAAAGTCACTTAAGTCAATTA
Source organism: Bacillota bacterium (assembly GCA_023400235.1). GTDB lineage: Bacteria > Bacillota > Clostridia > Acetivibrionales > DSM-1351 > Ruminiclostridium. The sequence continues at coordinate 25,591 of JAEXFI010000009.1, read as the reverse complement.
CTATCGGCTGAAAGCGAATAGTAATTGACTTTATGACCTATGGGCGAGGCTTGTGGCTTGCATTTTATTTATTTTTTCATATTTTACAATAAATGTCAATCAAAACTGTTAAATCCTTTAAAACGAATTAAAACTAATTTAAACAATTAAAACCCGGAATAAAACCTTTAAAATAAGATTATTTAAACTTGGGAAGCCAGGTTCCATGGGCATCAATCAAATCATCCACCATGCTGACTATATGGTCGACAGAAAGCTCTGCCGCCGTGTGAGGATCCAGCATTGCAGCCTGATATATATGTTCTTTCTTTTTTGTCACTGCTGCTTCGATTGTCAGCAATTGAGCATTTATATTGGTCATATTCATGGCCGCCAGCTGAACAGGAAGCCTTCCTACATGACAGGGTGTAATTCCCATTCCGTCAACAAGGCAAGGCACCTCAACACAGGCATCCTGTGGAAGATTTTCTATCAATCCGCCCGTATTCAGCACATTTCCGCCGATTTTGAAGACGGTATCAGTTACAATAGCGTTCATTATATAAGATGCATATTCCTTTGATCTTTCATGTGAGAGCTTGGGGTTATCCACCAATTCATCCCTTTGCTTGTTCCAGTTTGCAATCTGCTCAATACATCTTCTTGGATACTCATCCAAGGGAATATTATACCGTTCAATCAATTCAGGATATTTCGACTTGATGAAGAAAGGATTATACTCGGAATTATGCTCACTTGATTCCGTGCAATAATATCCAAATCTATTTATATATTCATACCGGACCATGTCCCCATGCTTCTCATTTTTATTCTTCTCAGCAGCACGCTTGCGGATTTCAGGATACAGGTCATTTCCGTCCTTATCCATAATTTTCAGCAGCCAGCCCATGTGGTTTATTCCAGCTATTAATTCTTTTCTGCCCTCAAGCCTGTCTTCCATTCCCAAAGCCGTCAGCAGTCCTTCCGAGCAAACCTGAACACTGTGACACAGTCCTATTGTTTTCACGCCGGTATACCTTTGCATGTAGCCGGTCAGCATTGCCATGGGGTTGGTGTAGTTCAGGAACCAAGCATCCGGGCAAACCTCTTCCATATCACGGGCAAATTCCTCAAGTACGGGTATAGTTCTAAGAGTCCTCATTATACCGCCTATTCCGAGAGTATCTGCTATTGTCTGTCTTAAACCGTATTTTTTTGGTATTTCAAAGTCGGTTATTGTACACGGATCGTAGCCTCCCACCTGAATGGCATTTACAACAAAGTCCGCACCTCTCAGCGCATCCTTTCTGTTTTCTACTCCCAAATAAGTCTTTATTTTAGCTCTTCCATTATTAACGTTATTATTAATTGCATCAAGAATAATCTTTGATTCCTTCAGCCTGTCGCCGGATATATCATACAAACAGATTTCACCGTCTTTCAATGCTTCGGTGCACAAGGTGTCTCCCAATACATTCTTTGCAAACACCGTGCTACCTGCACCCATAAATGTTATTTTGACCATTTCTCTTATCCTCCAATACATTGAAATAATTGCATTCAAACCATTTAATATTCAACTACAGAATATCATATTGAATCAAAATTGAAATTGAATAATGTAACTATAATTTGTTATAATGTAACCATAGAATCTAAATGTTATTTTTGCTTAATAGCCGGGAGGTTTTGCCTGTGATGACCAACATCTCTATTTTAAATAAACACTTTACTGAAATAAATCCTATACTGTGCGGCTGGGAAACCTGTGAAAGCGGTCACTCCTTCGGCCCCGCATCACGGGATTGTTACCTCATTCACTATGTTATGTCGGGCCAGGGAATTTTTCAAAGAAACGGACAGGCATATTCTCTGGCAAAAGGCAGCATATTTTTAATCCGGCCCTATGAGATCACCTTCTATAAAGCAGATGACCGTAACCCCTGGGAATACATATGGATTGGCTTCAACGGAAGGCTGGTCCCAGAGCTGCTGGAGAGCAGCGGCTTTGCAAATGACGGCTGCATACTCTGTGCGCCTGCTCTGCGCAATATATTTTTAGGTATGAAAGAAACCAGCAATCTTCATTATTCTGCTGAGATTTATTTATGCGGCAAGATTTTTGAGATGTTCTCACATCTCCAGGCAGAATTTTACCCCCCTTTGAAGGAAAGTGCAGGAAGCCTTTATTCGGCAAAGGCAAAGGACTATATTATGGCAAACTATGCAAACCGTATAACGGTTATGAACATTGCAAGCATGCTGGGTATTGACAGGCGATACCTTTGCAGGGTGTTTTTCAAATACACCGGGGATACTCCTCAAAATTTTTTAGTAAATTACAGGCTTGAAAAAGCTGCACTGCTGCTGACCAAGCACGGCTACTCTGTAAGTGAGGCTGCCAGAAGCACAGGCTACGATGATATATATAACTTTTCAAAAATGTTCAAAAAAAAATATGGAGTTCCTCCCTCCATATACTCGAAATCAGAATTAATATAAAAGTGAAAATTTATTTAGCGTCAAAGCTTAAAAAGGCAATGATTTTCAGCTTTATCAATTTGCAAATAATCCAGTCATGGTTATCACATTATCTATTTCTGAAAGACATGTCTTATGACATCCTGAAGTGCTTTGCACTCTATTATCTCCAGGTTCTTGATGTCCTGAGCCCTCATAAGCCCGTTTTTAGCTATGTATACCCTCTTAAAGCCTCTCCTGTCCAATTCCCTTATCCTCAGTTCCAGGGAGGGGACTTTTTTCAATTCCCCCGTAAGGCCCACATCTGATATAAATACAGTGCTGCCGGGTATCTCCCTGTCATATACGGAAGATACAATGCTCATTATTATGGACAGATTTACGGCAGGCTCCTTGAATTTGAGCCCTCCTGTAGTTTTAATGACAACATCCTTGTCATACAGAGATATCTTTCCTCTCTGCTCAAGGATCGAAATAAGCGTACTGAGCTGTTCACGCCTGACACACTCCCCGATTCTTGAAGGAAAGGGGGTAAAGGTTTTTGATACAAGACTTTCTATCTCAACTATTATAGGTCTTGAGCCGTCCTTGACAACTGTAAGTGCACTCCCGGATACAGTCTCATTTTTATCCCTGGCAGTCATGAAAAACTCGGAAGGATTGTCAATGGAAACCAGACCTTTCTCAGTCATTGAGAAATAGCCTCTTTCCCAGGTGCTTCCAAACCTGTTCTTCGTAACAGACAGCCCTCTCAGCTCCTCCTCATTGTCGCCGTCCAATATCAGCACCGCGTCCACAAGGTGTTCCAGGGACCTGAGCCCTGCAATCTCTTCGTTTTTATTCATTTGTCCCACAAGGAATACCGCTCTGGGCCGCTGAGGGTCCTTTGCCAGCTTCAGCAGTTCATTTGCACATTCCATGGTCTGAGTGGGAGAGCCGGCTCTGGAACCGGGGAAACCCTCCAGAACAAAGGTCTGAATACTGTCCATAATCAGCAGGTCCGGGTCAAGCCGGTTCACCACCTCCAGCACGTTGTCCATGCTGTTGTCCGAGTACACCCACACCCCTGTCTGTATACTGTCAAACAGCCTGTCCGCTCTGTTTTTTATCTGGCTCTCGCTTTCTTCCCCAGACACATATAAGACCTTCAGGCCCCTGGAGGCCACATCATCGGCAACCTGGAGCAGCAGGGTGGACTTTCCCGCTCCCGGCTTAGCAGTGATTATGGTGATGGAGTCCCTGACTATTCCGCCTCCCATCACACGGTTAAACTCATTTATGCCGGTGAGGATCCTGTCACTGTTTCCTGCCTTTATCTCTGTAAGCCTTGCTATTTTATTCAAGGCTCTGGGCTGTGACACCCTGCCGCCCTTTTTTACCTCCACGGCAATTTCCTCAAGGGTATTCCAGTTCTGACAGTCGGGACAACGCCCCACCCATTTTGGAGCCTCATATCCGCAGCTGCTGCATTTATATACGGTTTTGTTTTTTATTTTAATCAACTCCTGTTAATGAAAACTCACATCATTGATGAATATTCATATTATATTAGTATAAAGCGTGATAATAGCAGACTTCATGGTTCCCGCCGGAAAACAAAGGTGTTTTAAGGTTGCATAAATATTGCGCAGATAGGAGATTATCATGGTTTCACGGCTAAAAAAAGTATTTTTTTACCTCAATCTCATAATCAACCATGGCATCAGCATATCCACCATACTTAATTCAAAGCACTCCAGCATCGACAAGCTCTGACAGCACCTGAACATACATAGCGTGGGACCAGGTGAGCGGTATAACCCATTCCGGCTTTCCGGTATCCTTATTCACCTGCTCAGGAAGCAGCCCCAGCTCAGTCCTGCCGTTGACGGCCCAAAACAGATATTCCTTTCCACGGGTGTAGTTACCTGTCCTTACGTGATATAAAGCCACCCACAGTGTAGTAAGTATCCATGGATTTCCGCCTATATAGCTGTCATTTTCATATCGTTTGATTCCGCCAATCCCGTGGGAGGTAAGTGTCTCTTCAATCAGTGCAACCATGCTTTTCATTTTGGGGTCATGGACATCAAATACTTCAAAGGGTATACTAAGCCCAATAAGACTCACGTCAACTATCCAATCCTCCAGGGTAAAATCCCTTATGCAGCCCTTTGAATTGACCTGGAGCAGCACCTTGCTGGATGAAGCTTCCTCACCCCAGCCGTTGAGCTTGACTCTGATGCTCCTGATAAATCTGTTGAAGTCCTCCTTCCAGAAATAATCTGTTATGGATTTTTTAATTTTTTCGGCCTGCTGCGCCCATCCGATGGTCTCCGCATCACTTTTTCCAAGGAATTCAGCTATCTGGGTGGCAGCCTTCAGGCCTGAATAAACAGCAGCAGATGAATACGCGTGCTCTCCCAGCCGTTCCTCCCACAAATCAAAGCTGGGCCTTGGCAAACCGGTATCACTGTCCATAAACCCTTTCAGAAATACAGCTCCTGCTTTGACGCTGTCCCAGACCGAATGCAAGAACTGCAGCTTTCCGGTGTGCCGGTAATGCTTCAGCATTCCCCAAAGTAGCGTACCTGTTTCATCAACCTGAAGTCCCCAGCAGGGCCCCAGATTTCCATCCATATGGTATCGCTGCTGCCAGCTTCCGTCCTCTTCCTGAACCTTCACCGCCCACTGATAAAATTTGTCCACGCATTCATGAAGCCCGGCCCGGTCAAGGGCTTCTGTAATAAAAGCCGCATCCCTTCCCCAGCAGTAAGCATATCTTCCGCATTTTGTAAAATACTCGTCAACCTCGGGAGCTGCCATCAAGCCTCCGCTCTTTTTGTCATACATGAGCCTGAATACCAGAAGCGATCTTTTATACAGATTATCCAGCAAGCTGTTTCCGGTTTTGAGCTGCTTTGTATTATTCAGATAATCCTTCCAGTATTTTTGGGTACCGGCAAAAAGTCTGGAGGCGCCAAGTGTCCTGCACTCCCTTATTAAACTCTTGCAGGCCTTAAGATTTGAGGCGGCACATATGTATAGATTAAAACTTTTGACCTCATTTTTTGCAAAGGCGCCCAGCTCCCAGGAAACGGCAGCATCCTTCATCATGCCTATGTCATCCTTTCCAAAGAGATAGGTGCTCACTGCAGCATCATTTGCATTATTCCCCAACTGGAAGCCGCAGGCAGGGTTGTCGGAAAAGATGGAAAGGTAATTGTTCGCTTTGTAATGCACAAGGGCTTCATTTTGAAAATCAAATAATACACCTGCCACATCGGGATCAGCGGCCGAAGCAGCGGAGAAGCTCATAAACCCAAGCTCTTTTGCTTCACCGGAAATATTTTCAATTTCACACCTTCTTACCAGCACATCCGCTTCAGAGCAGACGAAGTCATATATTACAGCCCTGTAGCCGTCAAAATGATTGGTTATGGTACTTTTGATTATATTAGTATCCTGCAGGTACTCCTGCCGGTGCTCACATCTGTGGTCATTAAGCCAGACCGTACTGCCGCTTGTATTTTTTATGTAAATTCCGCACAAAAGCTTGTCAAATTGCTGGATATAATCTATATTGGGCCAGAAAAGCCTGAGTAACTCAGCTCTGTCGCTAAAGGCTGCCAGCATGGAAGAATTTCCCGTAACCGCATTATTGTAATAGGACTTCTGCATAAACCCTCCGGAAAAAATGACATTGAATACCGGAGGACATACCTCCCGGCTAGTTTTATTATAGCATATTAAGTTTATACCAATTTAAAACCATATAAATATTTTTATTCATTTTTGTCAAAACTATTCTGGTAGAGGATTTATGTGCTGCGCTGCAGCAGAATGGAGAAGTTGATGAAAACCATTTTATATTATACAATTTTTTATTTCAGCGAATTGATTCAAGTGCTGATTTTTATTGCGGGCTGCTACTTTCTGGGAATATCCATGTTTGGCTGGATAAAGAGAAAGAACAGGGAAACGGCAGCTGAACCCAGAAAAAAATTCGCCGTGGTTATAGCAGCACACAACGAGGAACTGGTAATCAGCCACATTATTGACAGCCTGTTTAAACAGAATTATCCCCGGGAACTATTTGACGTCTTTGTCATAGCCGACAACTGTTCCGATAAAACCGCCAGGATTGCACAGGACCATGGTGCCATGGTACATATCCGTGATGATAACACTAAGCGCGGGAAGGGTTATGCTCTGGAGTGGATGTTTGAAAGAATATTCCGGATGAATAGCCGATACGATGCCGTAGCAGTTTTTGATGCCGACAACCTTGTGTCCACCAACTTCCTATGGGAAATGAATATGCAGCTTTGCAAGGGGCATAAAGTTGTCCAAGGTTTCATTGACAGCAAAAACCCCTTTGACAGTTGGATAACCTGTTCCTATTCCATAGCCTTCTGGCTGTCCAACAGAATATTTCAGCTTCCCAGGTACTATTTGAAATTAAGCTGCGGTTTGTGCGGGACAGGTTTTTGTATTGATACCTCTGTACTCAACGAGTTGAAGTGGGGTGCCACCTGTCTGACGGAGGATCTGGAATATACAATGAAGCTTGCCCTGAACGGCATTAAGATAGCCTGGGCACATGATGCCATAGTCTATGATGAGAAACCCATTACCCTAAGACAATCCTGGAGGCAAAGAAAGCGCTGGATGCAGGGACATGCGGACTGTGCGTCCAGATATCTCCGCCCGCTTTTCAAGCAGGCCTTTTTACAGGGGGATTTGACTGCACTGGACTGCGCACTTTACCTGTTTCAACCTATAAGATTGATTTTTGTGGGCCTTATGACCATACTTATGTGGATTCAGACCGTATACCCTGAGTTCCCGTTATTTACAGTGCAGTATGTTTTCCCGGTGCAGGTATGGTATGTCATGGCTCTGTCTGAAATGCTGTACGGCCCTCTGATAATCCTGGCTGAAAGAAAATTCAACCTGAAGGTGCTGCTGGGTTTTGCCATCTATCCAATCTATTGCCTCACCTGGGCACCAATCGCACTTCAGGGCTTTCTGGAGCGAAATAACAAGGAATGGAATCACACTGCCCATACCAGGCAGCTAAGTATTGGAGACGTGGAAAATGGAAACTAAAGAGACATAATATTGTTCTTCAGTACAAACCAAGAAAATTCGCTGCGCTCAGTTTTTACAGTGCTTATTGGTGTGAAGTGCAGCAAATTTTCTTGTTCGCTATGGGGAACTACTTCCCCCTTCGACGAAAACACTTCGTGTTTTCTGAGCACCGCCTCTAACCCGGGAAGGGGAGTCCCCTTTCCAAACCCCGAATATAGGAATTTATATAGAATGGGATTTTCTGGTGTACACACTCAAACTCAGTATTATGGGCATCTCATCCCTGTTTTAAAATATATAAATTCCTATATTCTTAAAAAATAGAGCCCCCACAAATATTTGCCTGAATTGCAAGAAATTCAAGCAAATATTTTTAACCGGGCCTCTATTTTTGTAAGTTGTACCTGCGCTAAATATTATGGTTCTTTCTCCCCTTAATGCCTGACCAAACTGTCCTGGTGCTTGATGATTTTGAGGTTATCTCCATCCATTTCTATTTTAATGCTGTCGCCGGCTTTCACCTTTCCTTCCAGCATTTCTTCCGCCAGCCTATCCTCTATGATGCTCTGGATGGCTCTTCTCAACGGCCTTGCTCCAAATACGGGGTCATAGCCCTTCTTTACCAGATGGGAAAGTACTTCTTCGCTGACTTCAAGATCTATTTCGTTTGCTTTCAATCTCTTAACAAGCACATCTGTCATAAGCTTTACTATCTCTTTGATATTATCTTCCGACAGTGGATGGAATACAATGATGTCATCTATCCTGTTAAGGAACTCCGGCCTGAACATTCTCTTAAGTTCGCCCATGACATTGCTTTTCATGTCCTCATAATTCTTGGCGCTTTCATCCTTGGCGGCAGAGAATCCCAGACGCTTGGGTTCCGTAATTGACCTGGCTCCAACATTTGAGGTCATGATTATGATGGTATTCCTGAAGTCAACCACTCTTCCCTGTGAGTCTGTAAGCCTCCCGTCTTCCAGTATCTGCAGCAGAATATTGAATATATCGGGGTGAGCCTTTTCAATTTCATCAAAGAGCAGTACGGAATATGGCCTTCTTCTTACTCTCTCTGTCAGTTGGCCTCCTTCATCATAGCCTACATAGCCGGGAGGAGAGCCAACCAGCTTTGAAACACTGTGCTTTTCCATAAACTCCGACATATCCACTCGTATCATTGACTTTTCATCACCGAACATTGCCTCTGCAAGAGCCTTGCAAAGCTCTGTCTTTCCCACACCGGTAGGACCCAGGAATATGAACGAGCCCACCGGGCGCTTGGGATCCTTAAGCCCCACTCGTCCCCTCCTGATTGCCCTTGATATGGATTTGACAGCCTCGTCCTGGCCGATTACACGGTTATGGAGAGTGTCCTCCATTTTCAGCAGTCTCTCGGATTCTTCCTCTGCCAGCTTCTTCACAGGTATCCCCGTCCAACTGGCCACTATTTCGGCAATTTCGTCAGCTGTTACGGTATCTGTTTTAGTCTGGTTCCTCTGATGCCATTGATCCTTTATTTTGTCCAGCTCATTTTTCAGCTTCTGCTCGTCATCTCTTATCCTGGCAGCTTTTTCAAACTCCTGGCAGCGGATGGCATCCTCTTTTTCCTTACTGAGCCTTTCAACTCTTTCTTCCATATCCTTTATATCAGGAGGAGCAGTAAAGGTTTTAAGGCGAATTCTGGAAGCGGCTTCATCCACCAGGTCTATTGCCTTGTCGGGCAGGAACCTGTCGGTAATATATCTGTCTGAGAGCTTGACGGCGGCTTCCAGTGCATCATCGGTGATTGTGACTCTGTGATGAGCTTCATACTTGTCTCTGACACCCTTCAAAATCTCTACGGCTTCCTCCTTTGAAGGCTCTCCTACCGTTATTGGCTGAAATCTTCTTTCAAGGGCAGCATCCTTCTCAATATGCTTTCTGTACTCATTGAGTGTGGTGGCGCCGATAACCTGTATTTCGCCTCTTGCCAGTGAGGGCTTTAAGATGTTGGAGGCATCTATGGCACCCTCTGCGGCGCCTGCACCCACTATGGTATGCAGCTCATCTATAAACAGTATGACATTTCCCGCCTTGCGTATTTCCTCCATGGCCTTCTTCAGACGGTCTTCAAACTCTCCCCTGTACTTGGCTCCCGCCACCATTGAAGATAAATCCAGCGTCACTACTCTTTTATCGCTTAATATTTCAGGGATGTTCCCTTCAACAATTTTCTGGGCAAGACCTTCTGCTATGGCAGTTTTACCAACTCCTGGTTCGCCTATTAGACAGGGGTTGTTCTTGGTTCTTCGGCTGAGTATCTGGATAACTCTCTCAATCTCTTTATCCCTGCCTATTACAGGGTCAACCTTTCCGTCCCTGGCCATGTCGGTGAGGTCTCTTCCAAACTGATTCAGAGTGGGCGTGCTGGAATTTGTGCTGTTGCTCTTAGGAGAACCGTTTGAGCCCGGGGTTTCTTCATTTAGGATTTTCACCAGCTCATTTAACAGCTTTTGCGGGTCCACACCAAGATCCATCATAATCCTGACTGCCACACTTTCGCCTTCCTTCATAATGCCCAGCAGCAGGTGCTCGGTTCCGATATAGCCCTGCCCCATCCTTCTGGCCTCTTTAAAAGCCAGCTCCAAAACACGCTTTGTTCTGGGTGTAAATCCAACAGGTGTTTCTCCTGAGGTCTCACCCCTGCCTATGAGCTCGTCTATCTCTTTTAAAATCTTTTCTTCAGTTATTCCCTGCACCTGAAGAACTCTGGCAGCTACTCCCGTGCCTTCCTTTACAAGGCCCAACAGTATATGTTCCGTGCCAACATAGTTATGTCCCAGTTCCACAGCACTCTGCTGTGAAAATTCAATTGCCCGTTCGGCTTTTTCAGTAAATCTCTGATACATACTTACACCTCCATCTTCGCTTCACATACTCATTTCTGAAGCTTTGTTCTGACAAGTTCTGCTCTCTTTATATCTCTTTCCTCCTGGTTCAGCTGCTTTCCCGCAATCTTCTGCAGTGTGGCAGGCTGAGAAAGCACCAGTATTTCATTTAAAGTCAGTATACCTATATCTTTTATTATTCCCATACTTACTCCCAGTCTAACATCCGAAAGCAATTTAAAGCTTTCCTGTGCACTGAGCAAACGGGCATTTTCCAACAGACCGCAGGACCTGTATATCCTGTCCTCAAACTTGTGGATATTCTGCTTGTAAAGCTGATATCTCAGGGCCTTCTCCCTGTCAATGATCTGCTTGCATATCCCGTCTATGGCAGCTATGGTTTCATCATCCTTCCTGCCCAGTGTTATCTGGTTTGAAACCTGAAACATGTCACCCACCGCTTCACTGTTTTCACCGTAAATGCCTCTTACGGCCACACCCAGCTTGGTACAGCTTTCCAGTATGGATTTCATAAAGCCTGTCATGACCAGCGCCGGAAGATGCAGCATAACCGACGCCCTCATGCCGGATCCAAGGTTGGTGGGACAACTGGTGAGATAGCCGTATTTGTCATCAAATGCGTAATCCGCCTTCTGGGCAATAATGGAGTCTATTTCATCACATACCCTGTAAGCCTTCTCCAGCATGATTCCCTGAAATATGGACTGAATCCTTATGTGGTCCTCTTCGTTAACCATTATGCTGACATTTTCATTTTCATTTATGAAGGCTCCGCTGTTGCCTTTGGACTCCGCCAGATCGGGACTTATAAGATGCCGTTCCATCAGTGAGATCCTATCCAGGGGATGCATGGCTGTCATATCGGCATACATCAGCTTTCCATATGACGTGTATTCTGAAATAATGCCCTGCACTTTTTTAACAAGTGCAGCCTGATGCTTGGGGGTCATCTTGACCGGGAAGGGAATGTCTGCAAAATTCCTTGCAAATCTCACCCGGCTGGAAACGGCAATATCAAGCTCCGGCCCCTTTTCTAAAGGTATCCCGCTCATTCTTCCACCTCCAATGCACGTATTCTGTCACGGATTTTGGCAGCCTCTTCATAGGCCTCTTTCTCTATGGAGTCATTTAAAAGCTGTTTCAGTTTGTCTATCTGGTCAGGAATACTTACCTTGCTGCTGACTCTTACAGGAACCTTGCCGTGGTGCTCCGCATTTCCGTGAAGCCTTTTTATTATGGGCTCCAGCTTTTCCTGGAAGGCATGATAGCATTGAGCACATCCCACCCTGGAGGTTTTAAGGAATTCCTCGTATTCAAGACCGCATTTACTGCATTTAAGTGTCTCCGGCACCTCATGCTTTATATGTGCACCAAACAGGCCATTTATAAGGTCATTAAAGCCAAATGGCGAAACAAACTCCCCATGGCTTATATCTTTTGCACATTGCTCACAAAGATATATATCCATCTTTGCATTATTTGTTATCTGCGTAAAATGAACACTTGCAGTATTCTGCTGACAATTCTGGCAAAGCATAAAAATCACCTCGACACTCTTCTATACTAATAAACTCATAATCATATTTTTAAGAAGGGTTGCTCTGAGCATATCCCTGTCAGGCATGGCAACGGGCCCAATCACTCTGTCACTGATGGCTGCCTTCATAATGTATCCTTCTCTTTCGCTGATAACCTCATAATCAATAAAGTTGTTAATGAACACTTCCGCAGACTGCTGCGAAATACTGCCGCCCATGGAAGATACTATATGCATCAGGTAGTTTCCCGGTCTTGAAACATTAATACGCTTTATTCTTACATGTCCGCCGCCGCCTCGTCTGCTTTCCACATAATAGCCTCTGTCTGTAGTAAACCTTGTGGATATTACATAATTTATCTGCGACGGTACGCAATTGAATTGGTTTGCCAGCTCGTTCCTTTGAATCTCAACAGCTCCGTTGGTGTCGGATATCATTTGCTTTATAAAGGTTTCAATAATATCACTTAAGCTTGCCACAGTATCACCCCCATTTCCAAAAACTGATTTTGACTATCTTTGACCTTGACTTAAGTATATTACAGAAAATCATTGTTTGCAATGCTTTTTTAAATTTTTCCGGACCAGGGCCGGCTGATTTCATCTATACTTGTTATTCTCGTTTCCAGGCTTGGTGATGTCATTTAAGCGATTGACAATCTTCACCTGCTCCTGGGGCAGCTTCCATTCCCACAGAGAAGGCACCGCTTCCGGGTATGGCGTATTTACTTCTGCAGGATTTTCCATATTTACAACAGTCTTAACTTCCGGCTTATGTTTATTTACTTTGTAATATCTCATAAAATTACCTCCAAGGCTTTATAAAATTATATTAGAAATATATAATTATAATTCCTCATAAAAATACTTATATACGATGGAAATAATGTCTTTCACCATGAAAAGATTAACTTCTTTTATATTTCGCCCATGCTGGGCGCACAAAAAGGAACATCGCCGGCTGCTTTTAAGCAGCTGCGATGCTCCCTTTTATTAACAGTTTATTTCATTCCAACCTTTGCCTTGTTTTCGGCAACTTTTGACCTCTGATATTCAAGAGCCTTCTGGTAGTCTATGGAAGTCTTGTAGTCCTCATAATCCTTCCATATTTTGTCAAAATCTTTTTCTGTCTTAGCCATCAGCAGCTTGGGAAGAATTTCTCCCCACTTGTTTTCAGCCTTTGCAAGGATTTCTCCTTCATCGCTGTCCGCCACAGGTCTGTTGTTGTCATATACTCCGTAATGGGAGCTCTTTCCGGTAGCCCATTCACGGTACTGGTTGAACGGTTGGCCCGGGTCTGGTTCCCACAGGTTCATCATTGAAGAATTAAACATCCATATTTCTCCGTAGGTGTTATACTTCTGCTTGAAGGTTGCCATGTCAGAATTTTTCATCTTGTTTATTTCAGGCCTTATAACAGGCTTGTTGTCAACCATGTCATAGGTTACGCCTTCCTTACCAAGGTAAAGAGCCTTCTGACCTTCTTCTCCCATACCCCAGGTCATCAATTTGATAGCCCTTTCAGGGGTTTTGCAGTTTTTAGTTATCATTGTTAGCTCCCAGCCTGAATAACCGGTTGTGCTGAGCATAGGAGCATCCAGATTGCTGTTTGCAGGTCCGTCAACAGAAATGTATATTTGCTCCGGCTTGTTGGTATACAGTTGTCCCAGCGGAATCATTGCATCCTTCCACTGATAGAACAATGCAAAGTATCTTCCCTGCTGAATTTTTTCCTCAATCTTGGTTCTGTCGTCAACAAAAACATCTGTTGGCATCATACCCATTTCATGAGCGGTTCTGAAGGTCTTAAGCCATTTTATATATTCGGGGCTGGGATTTCCGCATTTTACATCATAGAATTTCCCGTCTATTTCTCTCGGAACTGCCAGATATTCAAGCAGCATGTCCTCGAAGGTATTGTTGCCTGTTGCTGTATAGAAGCTTCCGCTGAACGGTATCAGAGACTGTCCGTTGTCAATCTTGGGGAACTTCTCCTTTGCTGCCTTTAATGCGTTTAAGAAGCCCTCTGGAGTTCTCATGTCAGGTTTTCCTATTGCCTCGTAGATGTCTTTTCTTACAAGGAAGGATCTATTGGATATAACATTATATTTTGTATTATCGTCAGGGGTATTGCCGTTACAGGGATAACCAAAAAGCTTGCCATCCTTATCCTTGTACCAGTTAACGATATCAGGAGCAGCGACCTTCCAGAAATACGGATCATACTTGTCTGCAAGCTCGTTCAGTGGATATGTATAGGTGTCGGTAGACAGCTGTGGAACCTGCTGCTCATACCAGCCCAATGTTACCATATCCGGCAGTGAATTTGAGGCTATCATGGTGTTCAGCTTCTGACCTGCATTTCCCACAGGCACAATAAAGTTCACATCAATACCGGTCTGCTCCTTTATAAGTTGATGAGCAAGATTTCCCTCAGGATTGCTGAACCAGGTTTCATTAATATACCAGTCCAGCTTCATTGGTGAGTTATCGGTTTTCCAGCCGGGCTCATCAGCCGCCGTAGTACTTTCAGCCGATGACGATACCGTAGCTGAGCCGCTGGTCTTTGTGGCATCACTGCTGCCGCTGGTCTTGTCGCTGCCGCAGGCTGCAAGCACTGTAACTGCCATAGTCAATGCCAGAACCACGCACAGTAACTTAGCAATTTTGATCCTTTTCATATTATTCCCTCCTGTTAATTATGTGTTTTTTATATAATCCTTAAGCTGGGCTTAAGCATTTATACACGGGGTTATAACAATACTGCCGTAGTATTTATTATTTGTTGAAATCCTTCAATTTATCATCTCCTATTCCTTGACCGACCCTATAAGCATACCTTTTACAAAATGCTTTTGCAGGAATGGATATATACACACAATAGGAATGGTTGTAATAATCATTGTGGCCATCTGCAGTGAAGTGGAGGTAAAATTGGTCTGACTTACCGAGCCCGCCATAAGTGAGGTCTTTGCTGAATCAGATGTCATTATGATTTTATATAGATAGGTCTGTATGGGATGGAGATCCTGATTGTTTGTATATATAATCCCCATAAAGTAATCATTCCAGTTGAACACTCCGTTAAACAGAAGAATAGTTGCGATTACAGCCTTTGACAGCGGAAGTATGACTCTGCAGAATATTGTAAAGCTATTGGCACCATCTATTTTCGCCGACTCCTCAAGGGCTTCGGGAATAGTTCTGAAAAAGGCCTGAAAGATAATCAGATCAAAGAAGCTGAACATGACAGGAAATATATATACCAAAAAGTTATCAAACATTCCCAGGTTTTTTATAACTATGAAGGTAGGAATAAGGCCTCCTGAGAAAAACATGGTTATAAGCCCCATAGTCATGTAAACCTTTCTTCCCACAAGCTCCTTCTTGAGGAAAGCATATGCGACCATTGCGGTAAAAAGCACGTGAGCGGCGGTCGCCAGAAGGGTTCTCGCAATTGTAACAAAGAAGGCGGTGATAATTTCATCGTTTCTGAAAACTTCCTTGTAATTGTCCCAGGTAAATTTCCGAGGCCACCAGTAAAGCCCTCCCTGTGCCGAGTCAAAGCCGTTGTTGAGAGAATGTATCAGCACATACCATATGGGATACAGGGCACAGAAGCATATGAGCAGCATAAGTACCACATTGAATGTATCAAATATTTTAGACCCCAAAGACGATTTTATCTTCATTGTTGAACCTCCAATCAAACCAGTGATGTGTCTGTCAGTTTCTTTGAAGCCTTATTTGCAGTGTATAGAAGGATGAATGCAAATACCGACCTGAACAGGCCCACGGCTGTTGCATATGAAAGCCTTCCGTTTTCAATACCCAGGCGATAGGCATATATGTCTATTACATCTATTACGTCGTACAGTACAGGCTTGTAAAATACAAACAGCTGATCAAAATTTGAACCCAGGAGGTTTCCTATGTTAAGCACAAGCAAAACTGCCACCGTTCCTTTGATGGAAGGGAGTATTACATTCCACACTCTCCGGAATCTGCCTGCACCGTCAATTACCGCTGCTTCAAAAAGGCTCGGGTCTATGCCGGATATTGCAGCTATGTATATGATTGCATTCCAGCCTATTTCCTTCCACGTTTCGGAGGTTATAAGTATACCCCAGAAATATTGTGGAGTACCTATTAAGTGAATGGGCTCCTTTAGTATCCCCAGGTTTACCAGCAGAGTGGTTATGAGCCCGGAATCAGACAGCCAGTTGTACATGATGCCTCCCACTATGATCCAGGATAAAAAGTGGGGCAGGTAGGAAACTGTCTGGACAAACCTTTTGAACCTGGTGGAAAGCAGTTCATTCAAGAGAAGGGCAAATATTATGGGTATTGGAAAGCCCACCAGGAGCCTTAATATATTCAAACCGAAGGTATCCTTCATTACCAGCCAGAAGCGCTCATCCGTAAAAAACTCAATGAAATTGTCAAAGCCCACCCATTTGGAATTGAGCACACCTTTTGCCACATTGTACCGCATAAACGATATTATAATAAAATACATGGGTATAAAATTGAAGATAATCATCCATATGACACCAGGAATAGCCATGGCCTGCAAATCCTTCTGCGCCCACATCCTGTAGAATATACCAAAAATACCGGTTTTTTTTGCTGGTATATTTTTTTTTTCCGGAATAGACAAATTAGACAAATTAAACACACACCTTCCTCAGTCTTTTAGAATATTAGTAAGGATACGAGAACTGCAATTGTGTGGCCGACGATCAGTTTGTAATTTAATTATAAGGCAGGGGGGAGAATATAAACAGGTAAGTGGTTTTAGATTTGGTTCGTTTTTTTTGGTTGTTTTGTACAAAATTAATATACCTTCACGCAGTCTGTTTGTATATACTGCCCATTAGTTATATACAAAGCATGTCCATATGCCCACATACAAGCATATGGTCCAATGCATTTATATTATGTAAATATATTATTCTTCTATAGAAGCCTGCCGCCTATTTAGATGAAGCAGGCGGCAGCTTTATGGTCAATTTGGTGAATTCACCCTTACTGCTGGCTATGGTGATACCATATTGAGCACCATAAAACAGTCTGATTCTCTGGTTGACATTTTTCAGTCCGATTCCATTGCCCTTCTTTTCCCGCCTGGTTTCCGCAGCCGTATCCGAGTCCAATGCCGCCACTACCTTTTCTATTGCTTCCTCGTCCATACCCACACCATTGTCTGTTATTTCAATGGTGGTGCAATCCTCCCGGGAATAACCGGCAATAGTTATCTCCCCATTTTGACCAAGGGGCTCTATTCCGTAATAGATGGCATTTTCCACCGCCGGCTGCAGCATCATCTTCAATACCTCAAAATCCATCAGCTGCAAAGGAATCTGTATATTCAGCCTTATTTCATAATCATACCGGATGTTCATAAGAATTATATAGTTTTTGATATAATCCAGCTCTTCCTTCAGGCGGACGTGTTCTTTTGTCCATTTCATGCTGTATCTCAGCAGTTTGCCCAGAGAGTTTACGGCATCTGCCACTCCATAGTTGCGGTCTATCTCAGCCATCATGCTTATATTCTGCAGGGTGTTTATTATAAAATGTGAATTGATTTGTGTAAAAAGAGCATGTATCTCTGCATTTTTCTTGGCCTCCTGCTTTGTTACAACCTCTTGAATCAAGTCACTTATCTTAGAGACCATTCTGTTGAAGTGGAAGGATAGTTCACTCATCTCATCCTGTCCTGAAATATCCACCCGCACATCCAGCCGGCCATTTTCCACCTTTCTCATGGAAGCTATGATTTTCTTTATTTTTACTAGCAGAATATTGGTAAGGAAGTATATAATCACGCTCATTACCAGCATTGCCAGGATGCTTTCAACTATAATCAGGTTTCTGGTGTTGCTGAGATTTTTCCTTATGCTTTCATTTGTAACCACATAGCATATTGTTGAATCCAACTGCTCAATATAGTCGTGAATAAGTGTCATTGGAACATTTCCATGTTTTATATGCAGCTCGGAGCCTCCCTTTTTCAGGTCACGGCCATCATAAAGAGCTTTGAGGCCCGCCTGGTCCAGTTGGAATTTGGATGCAAAAGCACTTTTGCTGTCGTAGATGATATTCCCCCTGTTATCTATGACAAAGGCCATGAGATTCTGACTTTCAGACTGGGAGAACATGTGTCTGAAAAATGTATCGGTATACATGGTTGTCTCAATAAAGCCCAGTTCTTTATAATTTGAATATCTCAAGGGTATAAAGAGAGATACCACACTTTTCCTTTGAACGGTGCCGGTATTGTAGTTTTCCTCAATATGGTCAAACTGCCAGAAGCCTTTTGGATTGGCGGAGGTTTCTCTTATTATTGTCTCTCTGTTCTTGAGGCGGGAATCACTGTATATGATGGAGCCTATCTCCGGGAATTGGGGGTCGCTGACATAAATGCGAAATTGGTATATATCCGGACTGAGATTCCGAATCATAAGTATTTTTTTTGTCAAATCCATGCTGAAATCAACAACTCCGGTCTGGTCGCTCCTGTCCCAGCCCTTTATATAGGCCATTGTGTCGTAATCGCTGGAAATGGCATTTATAGTTCTGTAGCTGGTGTCAATTGCCCTTTCTATGCTGTATCTGGTTTCCTTCATCAGTTCTCTGGAATCGCTTATCAAATCCAGTTCAGTGGATTTGTTGGCTTCGTTTATAAGCTGGCTGGCAAATACTATAATGGTAAGCCCAATAACAATTGAATAAATTATCATGAGCTTGTGAGCAAGTCTCAGACCACTGAAGAATCCCACCAATGAAATAAACAGCTTCTTAATCCGCATGACTGCCTCCGCCCTGACCGCTAGTTGATATACAGCTTTTCCCTGTACTCCTTGGGAGAAATACCAGTAAGTGCGCGAAAAGTAGTAGTAAAGTGCTTTGTATTGCCGTACCCTACCATTTCCGAAACCTCATAAATTTTGTACATGGAATTCTGTAATAATTCCTTGGCTTTTTCAATACGTATCAGTCTGAGATAGTCCACAAAATTCATGCCTGTCTTCTCTTTGAACAGGATTGAAAAGTATGAATAATTCAAACTGATGTGGTTGGCCACCTGGGCCATGGTCAAATCATTGCGGAAGTTGTCCTGAACATACCGTACCGCTGTCTCAATGGACTTGTCTGTATTACAGATGTTTTTAAACTGCAGCAGCACCTCATTTATATTTAAAACAAGCTTTTTTATATGTCTTGTATAGTCATTAATACTGTAAAATTCAAAAATACTCTTAAAGCTGTTCTCCTGCTCCTTTATATATTCCATCTTATGGGGAATATGCTCGGAAAGGTAGCCGATTATCTCCGCTCTTAAAAGCTCCGCCAATTTTTCCGCATACTGGAGATGATACCTCCTGAGAGACTTTTCATCAAATATCTGATTAACAATCCTGCCAAGCTCATCCTTGCGCTCGGTATCCAGCATACCTGCAAGATTTTTCACCTGCCTTACGGGCATTACAAAGCCCGTCTCCGGCTCTTCAAGCTCCGAATAATATATTACAGAGCTGTCAGGCAGCAAAAGCTTATATTTAAGTGCATAATCAGATTCCTGGTAAGACCTGCGCATGGGTGAAACAGAGCTGAAGTCCCTTCCCACTCCGGCAGTGCATGTGGTTCCGAATAACCGCTCCACAGTCACCAGCAGATTTTCAATATCCGTTGTGGAGTCCGCAATCATTACAGCATTGTCCTTATTATCCAGAAAACAATACCCAAAGGTTTCGGTTTCAGCCAAATAATTCTTTATATTTGAGACAAGCCCTTGATTGTTTTCCAGCTTATCTTCACAGTTGTAGGTTTCTGAAGCATTAACTGATACAACCCGGTAGTTCTGGGTTTCCATATCCATGCCACTGGTTCGGAGCAGCCTTTCCTCCTCGTCCCTGGTGGTATTTTCACTCAGAAGCATCAGCTTGAACTGGTTTGAAATGAGTTCCCGGCTTTTGCCGTTATTTTCTGCTATATCCATCTGCTGCTTCTTATAATATTCTTCCTGAGCCTTTTTCACTATATTCAGAAGCTCGTTTCTGTCCACAGGCTTTAGGAGGTATGCCTTAACACCATATTTGATTGCCTTCTGAGCGTATTTGAAGTCATCATATCCGCTTAATACTACCGTATAGGGCTTGTATTCCATGCCGTCAATCCTTGCTACAAGCTCTATTCCATCTATCTGCGGCATAAGCAGGTCGGTAATAACCAGGTCATATGTGTTCTCGGACAGCTTTTTTAAAGCTTCTATCCCATTAGCACATTCATCGATTTCCGTAAAAATGGACTGGGTTCTTGAAATGATTGCTCTTATCCCATTCCTGATATACTTCTCATCATCAACCAATAATGCTTTAGCCAATGTTATTCCCTCCAGGATAATATTAAATGTTAGTTTTCATCAGCAGCATTCCATTTTCATTATATACTAGAAAACATTACTATTTCAACCGTTAACATAACACAAATGCACCAATACATGCCACCAGGCAGGCAGAATCACGGCAGTCCAGGCGGCCTGTACCGGTTAACAGCCTTGAACGCTGAAGGGCTATTGCAGGCTCACATCAAGCGTGGCTATCCTGCCCTCCCGTATGTCCCTGGCCAGAGGCCCGGCAATGGACCTCCCCTTTGCTTCCCTTACAGAGCCGTCCTTATAGTGTAAAATGTATTTGGCCGGCTTGGCACCATCCTCTCCAAAAGTACTCCTTCTGAGGGGATTGCTGTAATTGACCAGAATATCTCCAAGAAACCTGAAGCTGACTTCACCCTGGGCATCAAACAGCCAATCAGGCAAAACCGGCCTAAGCTCAAAGCTAAGCTCCCCCTGCTCAAAGGTGAAAACCTCCCTGCCGGCCATCATCAGAAACCACATACTCAGCATCTCAGCAGTGGAGCCGCTGAGCCTTGCCACAAAACCACGGCCATGCACCCCTTCGTCCGGATTTGCAGAGCTGGCAATAAAGGAGGAATTCTCCAGGGTGCTTCTCCCATACACCTCAGGCTTCATAAAGGGTACCAGCATTGTAGTAACGTCACTGAAAAACTGCTCATAAAGGCCTGCCCGCAGCATTGCATAGAGATACTTGTATTCCATGTGAAGGAAAACAGCCTCCCTCTCCAGCCAGCCTGGCGTAAAGGCTCTGAGACGCCCTATTTCCGGGCTGCTGTCCTCAAGTGAAACAGAGGTTTTATACATTTTCAGCCCCTTATCAAAAATATCACTGGAGCGGATGGAATCATAAAGTTCAAGGGCCGTCTCCTTCTGGTTCACGATTTTCATTATTCGCGCGGGACCCTCCAGAAACAATGGCAGCGGCTGGCATTCAAATTCAAAAATTTTTACATTTGTATGACCGTTGACAGGATTTTTTCTGTTTTCAGCAATTTCATACTTTGCAGCATTATATGTGAAGTAGGTGGGGTATATTCCAGCACCATAGGTCAGAGCTTTTTCAAGCCCACGCTCCAGTTTTGTTCTGAATTTCAGGAATATTTTCAGTATGTCACCTGTGTTTAAAGCCGTCTCTTTACCGCTTATGCCCTGGCGTATGACATACCTGTAGCTTTCCTTGGCAGCAGCTGCAAGCTCCCAATACTCAAAATCGGAAAGTCCCTGGGAGAGGTTCCTTGTCAGAAGGTCATCCGCTGTTAGCAGCAGATTTGTAATTTCCTCGGGCAGATACACATTTTTCTCATATTTCCGGCAGCTCTTAATGATAAAGTCCACTATTCTTATTAGCTCGGCAGTTTCACAAAGGCTGGAGCCGAATAATCCCGACAACCCATTCAGGGCGTCATTCCACCCCGGTTTTCCAGCTTCGATTTCAACTCCCATGCCCTCCGGATCCAGGCTGACAAATTTCACAAGTGACAGGAACAGCAGTTTTGCAAACAGATTTGTATGATAAGTCTCACCCTTGCCCTGCTTTGTCCTTAACCAGCAAGCCTCCCTGGTGTCCTCCGTGCCTTTTTCCTCAATTACCGCCCCATATTGCCTGACCTTCCCGTCTGCAATAACATATTTATCTGTCCTTGGCAGTACGAATACCGGACTTTTATAGAAGCAGTAATCCCTGTCTTCAAATAAAAAATCCTCTTCGTTATCAGGATATATGGTCAGATAGGTTTCAACCAAATCCAGATTATAGGTCCAGTGGTCACTCCAATAGCCCTCACCGAATTGGGCTTCAAAATTCTGTACAGACTTCTCCAGCACCTTTTCCAAAAAAGCTTCCTTAGGTATATTCAGTCTGGTGCCCTGTTCAGTAATAAACCCCATGAGCCTGCCGGGAGTGAATTTTCCCGTAACCAGCCTGTAAATATCCTCTCTGTGAGTTTCAAGGAAGGCCTCCAGTTCACCCCAGCAGTCCTTTTTAAGGGTAAAGGTGCAGCCCTTTACAGACAGTGGATTATAGCCATCTGCCTGTATCAGGTTCATAAAGTGCTTTACATTGAAATCCTTCACCTGGGGCTTGATCAATACATCATTTCTCCTGTTCTGGCATACATCCCTGAAGTTACCGTTACCCTGGGAATACAGCGCAGGCTCCAGAGAAAAGAAATTGTACTCCCGTTCCAGGTCACCGTGCTTCCTGGAAAAAACATGATATACATGGCTCTTTTCACCGGCGGGGAATATGAGGGGATATCCTCCTCTTAAAATATTATCAAGATAGCACTGGTCAATATATTTATCAAACATGCCTGCAGCAGTCTTTGTATATGTATCAGCCACCAGGTCCTCTACCAGTTCTGCGGCTTCTTTTTCCTTCCTTTGTATAAATTCCGGACAGAAAGCCCTTCCCAGGGCATTTATCCTGTCAACGCCGGATATGTGCCCAATTACAGACCAGAGAACAAAGGGCCCTTCACCTGCAACAGTCCTTATGGCCGAAAATCCGCCTGATACCTTGTTTTGTGCAATCTGCTTTCTTTGGTTCAGCTCCTCTATGGAGCAGTCCCAGCCGTCAGGCCTTGAAAGTGCAGTATTATATCCGAAAATCAGGTCAATATCATAGATGGGAGGCAGAAGCCCGTTACTCTCAGTAGAAAAGGAAAGGTAAAAATTGCCCTCTTCAAACTCGCTGACCTCTACGGTATCTGCAGTTGAAGCCCTGACCTTATAATAGGCTATACGGTTTTGGGTATTATATACCTCATACCAGGATTTCATCAGATTGGACATTTCCTGATAGGTGGCATTAGTGGCTCCAACAGGCAAAAGCTGGGGCAGGCCGTCCAGAAGCTCTATCTCCCTGTCCTGACCGTCAAGGCTTTCCACGGTCAGTTTTCTGACCATTGCAGCATAGCTTTCTCCCGGCATTGTAAAGTATGTCACTGTAATCCTCAGTCCAAGTGTAAGATTTTCTTCAACCACCCTTACACGATTCTTCTCAATAACAAGGCTCCTTTTATACTTGTCGCCGGACGAGGAAGAAAAGATTTCATGAATCCTGCCCTTGTACTTTATAAATGTCCGGAAACCTTTTCTTTCTATATTCTGATACATGGTGTGGGCAGGGAAAAACTCCATAATCGTACCATCCCTGTCCTTAATCCCGAAGCTGCCCATCACCTGTCCTCTGTTAACATAAAACGCCCACATGGGAATACCGTCTATACCGGCTATACCCGGCAGAAAACTGGCAAAGGTCTTGGCTTTATCATAATTTTCAATAATAAATTCATTCTTATGGTTAAAAACATAGTTTGGCTTCATATTTCCTCCCAGGACAGTGCTGCTAAGATTTTTTGCTTCCAGTTCCACTTCTATCAAGTGCTCCATATCCTTATCCAGTTTTATGACAGCCGCCCTGTCTGCAAATACTGTTTAGTCATGGTTCGTCCATTTTAAGACCTGACTGCTTGATGCCCTGTATGCTGCTTTAAGGCTCAATGACAAGAGTTGCTATGGAGTGGGCCGGCAGTGAATGCCACAGATATTCTTCACCAAGGCTTGCATTAAAGCCTTGTACACTGTCCGATTCGTTCATTACTATCAGGGCCACGGTGCCATCCTCATTCATAAACGCCACATGCCCGAGTACAGTCTCACTGTGGGCTGTCACCTGAATCCTCACCGCACCTGGCTTTACATACTTGCTGAACTGTCCGATATAATAGTATGAGCTGTTATAATGCAGTTGCTGGGTAACTGTATCAGCTATAACAGGAGCATCACAGTAATTTCCCACATGGTTGGGTCCGCCCCTCTCATCAAGAACAAGGTTCCAGTCCAGCCAGCCCTCCTGCCAGTTGTTGAAATCCCCTATCATATTCCTGCCGTACCTTTCTCCTGTCAGCCAGGAGCCAAGATGGACCCCGCCTTCCTGACAGCCCTCCGTAAATAATATATGCTTGTGGGGAAATAGTTCATGTACCCTTGACAGATTTTCAAAGGCTTCTGAAACATACCAGTGGTTGGCTATGCCATAAACATATTTTGAAGTCTCAGGGTCTTTCAGGGTTCCTATGGCCCGCTCAACCATAAGATCCCTGTTATGATCCCATATATAGATTTTTACATCCTCAAGCCCTGACTTATGAAGAATCGGCCCCAGATAGTCCCTTACAAAAGTACCCTCCTCTTCAGGGGAGAAAATACAGGAATCCCAGACCTGCACTGCCGCCGGCTCATTTTGGACGGTTACAGCCCATATGTCCAAGCCTTTTTCCCTGAGGGCCTTTATGTACTTTACATAATAATTTGCCCATACCTCCCTGTACTCAGGCTTCAGCCGGCCTCCGTTATTCATGTCATTATTAGTTTTCATCCAGGCCGGCGGACTCCAGGGAGATGCCAGAAGTGAAATACCAGCTCCCCTGGCATTTACAGCATCTCTGATCATGGGAATCGTCCACTTGTCCTCGTGAGAAATATCAAAGGTCTTCAATTCTCTGTCATTTTCCTTTATATACGTATAATTGCCAAGAGCAAAGTCACAGCTATGAATATGTACCCTTCCCATTGAATATCCTATTCCAAGCTGAGGGTCAAAATACTTTTTTATTATTTCCTCTCTTTTTTCAGGCTGCATTTTAGAATATGTATAGGCCGCAGCCTCAGTAAAGGCTCCCCCAAAACCGATTATTTTCTGGAAGCGCTTATCCGGGTCCAGTGAAAGTACGCAGCCCTCCCTTTTCTTTTTGTCCGGCTTGAATACTCCTTTTTCAGTCATCCTGTCACCAGTATCTCTGGCGGTTTGAATTAAATTTGCCGTGCTCATGGTTGCCTCCTCTTAAACCAAAATATTATTTTCAGATTATATATTGAAGTCCTTAAGCTAAGTTTTTTGACAGTTTTACGTTTAATGTTAGCGCTATCATTTTTGGGTAAGAAAATTCGCTGCGCTCAGTTTTTACAGTGCTTATTGGTGTGAAGTGCAGCAAATTTTCTTATTCGCTAGGGGGAACTACTTCCCCCTTCGACGAACCCCCTCAACCCGGGAAGGGGAGTCCCCTTTTCCAAACCTCGAGTATAGGAATTTATATAGAATGGAATTTTCTGGTGTACACACTCAACCTCAGTATTATGGGCATCTCATCCCTGTTTTAAAATATATAAATTCCTATATTCTAAAAAAAGGCCAGATTTGCATTTTAA
>JAEXFI010000004.1 GCA_023400235.1 Bacillota bacterium | reverse complement strand
ATTTTCTGGTGGAAATGACGAGATGGCCACACCCGTTCCCATACCGAACACGGCAGTTAAGCATCTCAGTGCTGATAATACTTGGCTGGACACGGCCCGGGAAAGTAAGTCTCTGCCAGATTTATATCAAGCCTTCTGTGCTAATAGCACGAAGGCTTGTTTTATTATAATTTGGAAGAGAGAATATTTTTTAGAATATCTTCTCCGGCAGTAATAACTAACGATTTTAAACACATAATAGAGCAAGGAGCTCGGAGGCAAAAACCTCCGCTCCACGCTCTTTTTTTGTGCATTCAATTTCATAAAGCAGGTTATGCAGCATGTGCAGGTTGGATAGGATTGAATACAATAAATACAATATGCCCAAGTTCTTGAGCCTTTGACAAATGTACTATCTTATAACCAAAAAACATGTTGGGAAAGAAAATACAATGATAGAAGTATTAAAAGTACAGGTAAAACAAATATAAAGCTCCGTAAAATAAAATTACATGAGCAAATAAAATTAGACAAAAAACGTCGTTAAAATATTAATTATATAGACAGAATATCTAAAAATATATCATGAAATAAAATATTATTACACAATAACGTTGACATTTTATTTCATGAGGACTATAATTACGTTGTAACCAAGAAACATCTGCAAATAAAATGGGGAGGTTAGGAAAATGAAGCTGAAATTATTATGTGCTTTATTGTGTGGGACAATTGTGGCAACAACAATGCTGTCGGGGTGTGGAAGTGGTAATAATGCAACAAATGAAAGTGCTACAAAAACAGAAGCCATATCCACAGAGACAGTAAAAGAGACAGAGCTGTCACAGGAAGAACTAATTGCGGCAGCAAAAGCAGAAGGTACCTTAAGAGTCTATGGAGTACATAGCTATCTTGAAAAAGCAGCAGCCGCTTTTCAAGAGAAATATGGAATCACGGTGGAGTGGACGCAGCTTGGAGAGACAGAACTTATGGATAAAGTATCCACCGAGTGCCAGTCAAAGATTGCTAATAGTGCCGATCTTATTTTCGCACAGGATGGAGCAAGAATTAAAGCAGAATTAGTTTCACCGGGATATATTTATAACTGGTCCAGCGACAGATTAGGTTCACTTACAGGTAATAAGGATATGAGCTTAAGCGTTTTTGAATATTCCGCAAAAGCATTTATCTATAATAATGAAAAAACAGGTAATACTCCATATCTTACAAATATCTGGATGGTTACAGACCCGAAATATAAAGGTCTTTTCTCAATGAAAGATCCTACTTCGGAAGGTGTCAATTTCAACTTCTTGTCAATGCTTACCTCAGAAGACAATGCTGCAAAAATGGCAGAGGCTTACCAGAAATATTATGGTAAAGAAATTACTTTAACGACAGATAATGCAGGGTATGAATTTATTAAAATGATGTATAGCAATGGTGTTGTACTGGGAACTTCCGACACTAAAATATCAGAAGCTGTAGGTGCCAAAGGTCAAAAAAATACATGGCTGGGATTCTTCTCGGTCCAGAGATTTGCCACAGCAGCAGAAAAAGATCTGGCACTTGCTATGAATACAGAAATGAGTCCTATGGTGGGCTGGTATTATCCAATTTACTCAATTATTTTGAAGGATGCGCAGCATAAAAATGCGGCAAAGCTCTTTGTAGAATATATGCTGAGTGAAGAGGGCTGGTCCTTCTGGTCAAAAAATGTTGGGGATTACAATGCCAATACATCTTTGCCGTATGCTGGAGATATCTCTTTTGATGAGTGGAAAAAAGTTGCAATTGGTGAGGACATGGATTACGTATATGAGAATAGAGCAGCAGTTGAAGACTTCATTTCCAGCATAAAATAATAAGTTAAAGTATTTCCAGATACCATAAAGCATGGTATCTGGAGATACTTTGAATAGAGGTGTACCATTGAAAACAACATTAAACAGACTGTCAAATTATTATTCAAAACCATATAATGTTTTCTTATCTTTAATGATACTGGTTTTAGGATATCTGGTTGTTATTCCGCTACTTTCTATTTTTCAGGATACAGTCATAGTTCATAATGCTGAGGTACTGAGAATAGCCGGTTCAAAAGCGGGTGATATCACAGGGTATCATTGGATGAAGATATTATTTGATAAGGCCAGTATCAATAACTTTTATACTCCATTGCTGCATTCACTGTCTACCTCGTTGGGTGCTTGCTTTGTGGCCATTTTAGTGGGGGGTGTTTATACCTGGCTTGTAGTTAGAACAGATATCAGATTTAAAAGAACAATAGCAGGACTTTTCATGCTTCCTTATATTATGCCTTCATGGACATTGGCATTAGCATGGAATAACTTTTTTAAAAACAGTTTGGTTGGAGGAACAACAGGACTTTTTACATCCTTAACAGGAATCACAACGCCAAATTGGTTTGCTTATGGTCCATTCCCCATATCAATGGTCATTGGCTTACATTATGCACCTTTTGCTTATATATTAATAGGCGGAGTTTTAAGAAACATGGATTCAAACTTGGAAGAGGCGGCAACTGTTCTTAAAACCTCGAAATTACGTATGATCATTAAAATAACAGTTCCTCTGGCACTGCCTTCAATATTATCAACTTTTATTCTGGTATTTTCGTCGGGGATGAATTCCTTCGCTACAGCGCAGTTTCTTGGCCTACCAGTTAAATATTATACGCTGACAACGCAGATGTACAGGTATTTGAATGGAACTAATCCCGGAGCAGGCTATGCGTTATCGCTTATGATGATTTTGCTCAGTATGGTTGTACTTGGTATCAATCAAAAAATGATAGGAACCAGAAAGTCTTATACTACGGTATCAGGAAAAAGTTCTAATATAACATTGACGAAATTGCGTGGGGCGAGAAATCTTGTCAGTGTAGTGGCAGTTTTATTTATATTCAGTATAACAATAGTTCCGCTTTGCAGTTTTGCTATTGAAAGCCTGATAACAGTTCAAGGCAATTATTCCTTATCCAATTTCAGCTTAAAATATTGGATAGGAACTGATAATGCGATTACTAACGGTGTTTTAGTCAACAGCACGGTATGGAGAGCTTTGAAAAATACTGTTATTATAGCCATATGCTGTGCGTTAGGTGCAGGTACCTTGGGATGTTTATCCGGGTATTCCATTGTGAGGCGATGGGGAAGCCGGGTTTCCAATATAGTCAACGGACTTACGTTTGTTCCCTACCTGATTCCAAGCCTGGCCTTCGGAACCATATATTTATCAATGTTTTCACAACAACGAGGTGTAATACCGGCATTATACGGAAGCCCTATTCTTCTGTTGATTATAGGAACTGTCAAGTATTTGCCCATGGCCTCCAGAGCAGGAGTAAATTCTATGTTCCAGATCAGCCCCACGCTGGAAGAGTCGGCACAGATACTAGGAGCAAGCTGGCCCAAAAGAATGACAAGGATTTTGATACCCATCCAAAAGCAGAGTATTGTATCAGGGTATTTATTACCTTTTATGTCCGGTATGAGAGAACTGGAGTTGTTTGTACTGCTTTATACTCCGGGATCAATTGTTCTGACTGCATTGCTCTTTCAATATAATTCAAAGGGATACGATCAATATGCCAATGCAATAACGCTTATGATTGTATTGATTGTAATTGTCGCGGACAAGTTAATTAACAAACTGACTGGGGCATCAATTCAAACTGGAATTGGAGGCTAGAAAATGCCTAATATTATTTTAAAAAACATTACCAAGAAGTATAAGGATAGTGTAGCTGTAGATTGCCTGAACCTGGAAATAAAAGATGGAAGCTATGTAACTCTCCTGGGGCCCTCTGGATGCGGAAAAACAACTACATTGCGAATGATTGCCGGATTGGAAACACCAACAGAAGGTGAAATATGGATAGATGATAAGTTGGTTTTCTCTTCGGAAAAGGGGATTGATATAACCCCAGACAAAAGAAATATAGGGTTTCTGTTTCAAAACTATGCTTTGTGGCCACATATGACGGTATATAAAAATATTGCATTCGGATTGGAAAACTTAAAGTGGAGCAAGCCGGAGATTAAAAAAAGAGTTGAGGAATTGCTGGGGACATTACAGATTGATGAGTTTGCAGAACGTTATCCCTCGGAATTGAGCGGAGGACAGCAGCAGAGAGTGGCTATTGCAAGAACCTTGGCTACAAATCCATCCATCCTGCTTATGGATGAACCGTTATCAAACCTGGATGCAAAGCTGCGCCTGGATATGAGGGCGGAATTAAAACGTTTGCATCTGGATACAAAATCAACATTTGTGTATGTAACTCATGACCAGCAAGAAGCCATGGCGCTATCAACAGAGATTTGCCTTATGAAAAAAGGGCTGCTGCAGCAATATTGTGAACCGCTTGATTTGTATAGTAATCCGGTCAATAAATTTGTTGCAGATTTTGTGGGCAGCCCCACCATAAATCTTATGGATTTTATATGTAATGTTGAAGGAAATGTGCTTACTCTAAAGAATGATAATCTCAAATTAAAGTTCAGGCCGGATAATAATATGGAATTGAAACCATTTGAGAAACCCACTAAGGTAACACTGGGAGTAAGGCCGGAGTACATTTTAATTGATGAGGGCGGAAATATTGAAGCAAAGGTATATTCGTCACTGCCTTCGGGTATGGAGACAATGGTAATTTTAGAGCTGGGAGGACAAAGAGTAAATGCAGTAGTATTTGGAAGTAAAGATTTCAAGATTGGTTCAAAACATATGATTAATATTTCAGGAAGTAAAAATCTTCTGTTTGATGCTGAAACAGACAGCAAGCTGGGAGCAGGTTCAATAGAAGTTTAAAGTGACCGGGAGAAAGGAGCCTTATGGCACTTGTAAATTACAAGGAACTTTTAGAATATGCCAGGGAACATAAAATCACAATCGGTGGGTTTAATGCAATAAATATGGAAATGATTCAAGCAGTGTCGCTGGCGGCGGATCATATGAATGCACCGATAATTATCCAGACATATCGAAACCATATTCAATATGCGGGTGCTGACTACATGCAGGCAATTGCCAATATAGCTGCAAGAAATGCTAAAGTAAAGCTTGCGCTGGGGTTGGATCATGGTAGTTCATACGAACAGGCAAAATTATGTATTGATAATAATTATTCCGGAGTCATGATTGATTTGGCATCGGAGGACTATGAGATCAATGTCCGGGAAACAAAAAGAGTTGTTGCACTGGCCCATGAAAAGGGAATTTCCGTAGAGGCTGAGTTGGGAACTATTTCAGATGCCGACTGTACGCCCGAGGAAATTGCGTTGGGCTACACCGATCCAATTGTTGCCCGGAAATTTGTGGAAGAGACAAAAATTGATTGTCTGGCTGTTTCCGTTGGGACAGCACATGGAAGCTATAAATACCCGCCAAAGATTAATTTTGAGTTGCTGAAGGAACTAATAGACACAGTTGCATGCCCGATTGTAGTTCACGGAGGCTCCGGCACCCCTGACAGTGAAGTTGAAAAAATGGTGAAGATGGGCATTGCAAAGATTAATATAGGAACTGATTTCTTTAATGCATACAATCAAGCGATTTACAAGGTGTTTCAGGAGAAGGGCGGCGCCCAATGTGATATTGTTGAGGTTATGAACGCTGCAAGAAATGCCGTAATGAGTGTTGCAGAACAAAAGCTGGATATTTTGACCAGATTCAGAGTGTAAAAGTAAAATAAGTTTTTTTGAAAATAAAATAAACAATTATCATTTTATGGGGGTTATTAATTATGTTAATGAATATGAAAGAAATACTGGCTGTAGCAAATGCAAACAATTTTGCCGTTCCAGCCTTTAACACAAGCAGTAATATGATACTGAGAGGTGTACTTGAAGCTTCCGAAGAAAAACAGTCTCCTGTCATCATCGCAATTCACCCGGATGAATTGAGCTTTGTGGGTAATTCCTTTGTGAAGACTGTAATTGATGAGGCAAATAAAGCAACTGTTCCCGTGTGTATTCATCTGGATCACGGCGCAACGATAGATCAGATCATGACAGCAATACAAAGCGGTTTTACCTCTGTAATGATTGATGCTTCCACATCATCACTGGAAGATAATATAGCAATCTGCAAAAAGGTTGTTGAACTTGCACATGCTGTTAACGTTTCGGTTGAAGGTGAACTGGGTACGATTGGTACTACTGGTCCTGAGGCTGAGGCCGGTACGGATGTAATCATATATGTTAATCCTGCAGATACTGTCACTTTTGTGGAAGCTACCAATGTAGACTGCCTGGCAATAGCTATTGGCACTTCCCATGGCATCTATCCCAAGGATATGAAACCAGAGCTGAAACTGGATCTGCTGAAGGAAATAAAGTCAAAGGTTCAAATTCCTTTAGTCTTACATGGGGGCTCTGCCAACGCCGACAGCGAAATTGCTGCAGCCGTGAGCTTGGGGATCAACAAGATCAATATATCAAGTGATATTAAGGATGCATTTTATAAGAAATGCCGTGAAATTCTTAAAGATCCGGTTACCAGAGAGCCAAATTCCATCTATCCTCCTTGTATAGAAGCTTTAAAAGAGGTAGCTTACCAAAAGATCGAACTCTTCAACGCAGACGGTAAAGCCAAGCTATACTAAGAGACTTCAGAGCAGTACATAAATTGTAAACTGATATCGGTTCTAAGCTTCAGAGGAGCAAACCGATCTGAAGCTTGGAACTCCATTTTACATAATGTACACAGGATAGCGGAAATAAGAAAAGAAAAATATCAGAGTAAAGCTTGGTTTGATCCTCTTGATTCAAATTTTAAAATAGAGATGTTTTTACAGCCAACTTATATGTTATAGTATTTTATATAAAACAGTATTTTTGATAATCCCTATGGAGAAGAAATTTAGTTATATGGTTTATTAACTTATATATCAAAACAATATTTTGAAATAAACTGAATAAGGGGAAGAAAAGCTATGGAAACGAATAAAGGCATGACGGTTATAGAAACAATCAAGCAAAATTATAATAATATTTTTTTAGCTGAAAAGAAAGTAGCAGATTTTATTTTAGAAAATCCAGAGCAGGCAGTAAATGCTAACGTATCGGAATTGGCTAATTTTAGTGGCGTAAGTGATGCAACGGTAATTAGACTATGCAAGCATATAGGCTATCAAGGCTACTACCAGTTAAGAATTGACTTGTCAAGGGATCTGGGGCGCAAACAAATAACTGATGTTGGAATGGAAAATATAAATACCGACTCCGTAAGTGGCTTGTTTAAGGATTTCTCTTCCAGTCTGATGGAAATAGGAAAAAACCTGGACCAAGGTGAGCTGCTGGAATGTGTAAACCTGATAAAAACCAGCAAACAGGTTCATATGGTGGCAGTAGGAAATACAAGTCCGTTAGCTATGTATATGGGGTTTAGGTTGGGCCGTCTTGGGGTTAAATGTACTTACAGCACTATCCCGGAATATTTTATGAATCACGTAAACTTGGCAGATTCTGAAGATATTGTCATAGCTATTTCCAGGTCCGGTGAATCCAAGCAGGTTGTGCAAGCCTTGGAGCTCGCAAAAGAAAAGGGATTGAAGGTTATTGCAATTACAGGTTTTGAATATTCTCCGGTTTCAAAATTATCAAATTATTTTTTATTAACTAGTGTTTCTGGACAGGCATTTGATTATTATAAAGGGTATTCCAGGTTGAATGAAATAGTAGTCATAGACACTTTATTGTATTTTGTCACAAATGAAGAAAAGATTATTGCTAATAGTGCAGATAAGCCGGAAAAAATTCTTTCTGAATTTAAGCTGTAAATATAATAGTTGCATTGGTTAGCGCTCCTTCAATGGCAGCTGTTTTATTCCATTTGATTGAATCTCTCAGGTTAATTCCTATGAAAAAACCCCGGCAAATAACCGGGGTTTTATAAGACCTGCATCAGAATTTAACGGTTTTAGCTTCGCCGCCAAAGGTTGTAAATACTGCCTCGGCCTCTTTCAGGTAATAAAGCTGCGTGTTCCCGTCTCCCACCTTGTACATTCCCTGCAGACTGGGGTAGGCGTCCAGCATTGATTGCTGCACCTCGATACGGTTATCCTCTACAAGAACAGCTGACAGGCGTATCCAGGTCTTACCGTCAAAAGCACTTATCTCTGTCTTGGGATTCAAAGCTATCTGTTTTGCTACATTTTTCATTTTACCAGTTTGAATGTAAAGCTTGTCTTCAAAAATATTTACTGTGCCAAAGGGACGTACTCTTGGCTGGTCACCATCAACAGTAGCAATATAGTAGGTATTGCATTTTTTCAAAAATTCGTAAACTTCTTTCATGATTATACTCCTTATAATAAATTTGATGTTCAACAACCTTAATGATACAATTATATATACTACACTACTATTTACAAGTACGATTTTTTATTATAGTAAGTATCTTTAAGGATACTATTAAAAATACTATTAATGATTAAGGGAGCATTATGAATAAAGATTTATTTGGGATATGTCCATATACTACTGCACAGAAGATATTGTCCGGTAAATGGACCTTGCTTATCCTATATATACTGAGCTGCAGGACAATGCGGTTTAATGAGCTTCAAAGGGCCCTGTCAGATATGACCCAGGCGACTTTGGCAAAGCAGCTTCATTTGATGGAGGACCATGGGCTGATTATCCGTAAGGCTTACAATCAAATACCGCCCAAGGTGGAATACTCCTTGAGTGAGCTGGGACGTAAATTCCTTCCGGTACTGGAAGCTTTAGAATCCTGGGGCAACGATTATATTGACTATCTCAAGGCACAAGCACAGAAAGTCTCAAAAGAGTAAACATAGACAAAAAAATAAACTGAATAAACGCAGGCAAAAAGTATACGGCATAAATACTGCAAAAGCACACAGAACAAGCAGTTAATTCGACATTATATTCCATAACTCTTGAAAAATCGGTTAAATAATAATATATTAACAGTATGGCATTATTTGCATATGAATTTATTTAAAACGTTAGGAGATAGGGATGGATAAAACGATTAAGAAATTTTCCGGAACATTTATTGTGCTATTAATATTATTGGCCTTACTCAGTTTGCCTGCCAAGGCGGCTGACATTCAGGAATACGTGCTTGACGACAATTATGTGTTGAAAAGCTACCTGGGTAACAGCAAGGATGTGGTTATTCCCAATTACATTACCGCTATTGATTCTCAAGCGTTTATTAACGAATCAATAACAAGCATAACTATTCCTGAAAGTGTTAAAAGTATTGGCAAAAAAGCTTTTGCAAATTGTGAATCACTGACAAGTGTGACCATTCCCAGCAGTATCACAAGTATCGGAAGGGATGCCTTTTTAAATACTCCCTGGCTTGAAAATTACCCTGGAGATTATGTGGTTGAAGGCGATAAAATTCTAATAAAGTATAAGGGAAAAGGTGCCGCAGTAATACCGACTGGAATTAAAACCATGGTTGAAGGTGCCTTTGCTGAAAATACAGATATTACAAGTGTAGTTATTCCCGACAGCATTACAGCAATTGGTGATGAGATGTTCATGGGCTGCAGCAGTTTGAAAAGTGTAACCATACCCAAAAGCGTTACCGGCCTTGGATATGGTGCTTTTATGGACTGTACCGCACTGACAGGTATTACCCTGCCAGACAGTATTACAGAAATGGGTGAATCAGCCTTCAGGAATTGTACAAGCATAAAGAACCTGGTGCTTTCAAAGAACCTGTCTAAAATAAGTAACGGTGCCTTTGCAAAATGTGACAGTTTGAAAAGTGTTACAATTCCAAAAGGAATAGCTGTTATTGAAAGGAATGCCTTTACTGAATGCAAAAACCTTGAAAGTGTTACTCTGCCTGACAGCATGAAAAGTATTGGAAGTTTTGCGTTTTCCGAGTCTCCAAAATTAAAAAGTATAAAGATACCCAAGGGTGTGAAAAGAATTGACAGCTTTACCTTTGCCAGCTGCGACAGCCTTGCAGTCGTGACCATTGGAAAAGATGTTACCAGTATTGGGGATTTTGCCTTTTCCGGCTGTAAGAATCTCAAGAGCATAGTCATTCCTGAGGGTGTTACAACTATAGAAATGAGGGCTTTTGACGATTGTAGAAACCTTAAGAAAGTGACCATGCCAAAGAGTGTAAAAACTGTAGGTCTCAATGCATTTTCAAGCACTGGGTGGGTTAATGACTATAAAGGCGAATTTATGCTGGTAGGTGATGGTTTGCTGCTTAAATATAACGGGAAGGGCGGTACGGTCACAATACCAAATGGAACAAAAATCATTAGTGCCAGTGTATTTAAGGGCAACTACAAATTAAAAGCTGTGGTTTTTCCTGCCAGTTTGGTCAGCATCGGGGATTTCGCCTTTGAAAATTGTGACAGCCTCAAAAGCGTTACTATTCCGCGCACTGTTAAAGCTATTGGAGGAGGAGCTTTTGACAAGACTCCTTGGTTGAAGTCCTTTAAGGGTGACTTTGTTGTAGCAGGCGATGGTATACTGATACGATACACAGGCAAGGCCAATGCTGTAACTATTCCGGGCAATATAAAATCCTTCAGCCCGGGAGCTTTTAATGGGTGCGAAAGCCTGACAGAGGTGACTGTTCCGCAAAGCGTCACCGTTATAAACAACGGAGCCTTCAGATACTGCAGCAATTTGAAGAAGGTTACCCTCCCTGGCACAAGTACAATTATAAAAGAATATGCGTTTGCCGACTGTACCAGCCTTGACAATTTAGCAATACCCGATGGCGTAGCGGAGATAGAAGCTTTTGCTTTTTATAACAACAGCAGTCTGGAAAAACTGATTATTCCGGACAGTGTTGTTAATATTGACAGTTTTGCATTTTCAGAAGCTAATAATCTGACTATTTATTGCAATTATGGTTCGGCGGCCCATAAATTTGCAGCATCACATTTGATACCCTTTGTTTTAATGGATATGGACAACTGACAGGCAGTAAACTACCTGTTCGCTTAAGAAAAATTAAAGAAGTACTGACAATGAAGGTTGAAGCCCAAGGTTTCAACCTTCATTGACTTTATACGGCTTTTACTAGTATCATAATGGTAAGAAGTAAATGCAGCATACAGACATACTAAAATATAAAACGGAAGATTTGATATAGATGACAAAAAAATTGGCAGTTGGAATACTGGCGCACGTAGATGCAGGAAAAACGACCTTATCTGAAGGCATGCTCTATTTGAGCGGAAAAATCGGAAAACTTGGGCGGGTGGATAACAAGGATGCCTATCTGGACACCTATGAACTGGAGAGGGCAAGAGGGATAACCATTTTTTCAAAGCAGGCGGTGTTTGATATGGGAGACATACAAATAACACTGTTGGATACTCCTGGACATGTGGACTTCTCTGCTGAGATGGAGAGAACCCTTCAGGTGCTCGATTATGCCATTCTGGTTGTAAGCGGTGCCGACGGGGTTCAGGGCCATACCATGACCTTGTGGAGGCTTCTGGACATGTACCGGATTCCGGTTTTTATCTTTGTGAATAAGATGGATCAGTCAGGTACGGACAGTAAAAAACTAATGAAGGAACTTAGAAGCAAGCTTGACGAAGGGTGTGTAGATTTTGCACAGGAAGGGTCGGAGATGTTCTATGAACAACTGGCCATGTGCAATGAAGCAATTATGGAGGACTACATTGAAACGGGAAGCGCTGAGCCTGATAAAATAAAACATGCTGTCAGAGAAAGACAGGTATTTCCCTGTTTCTTTGGCTCGGCCCTGAAGCTTGTGGGTATTGAGGCTTTTATGCAGGGAATTTTGACATATGCGGTTATTCCTTGCTATCCCCGGGAATTTGGTGCAAAGGTATTTAAGATTTCCCGTGATGAGCAGGGAAACAGGCTCACACATATGAAGCTTACCGGAGGCAGACTTAAGGTAAGGGATGTTTTAAAAAACAGGAATTGGGAAGAAAAGGTTAATCAGATACGTTTATATTCCGGCCAAAGGTTTCAGCCCACAACTGAAATTGAGGCCGGTTCGGTATTTGCGGTGACAGGACTTACAAAAACCAGGCCTGGAGAAGGCCTGGGAGCAGAGGAAGCATCTGATGCACCTGTCTTGGAGCCGGTGCTGTCCTATAGGATATTGCTTCCTGAGGGCTGCGATCCCAGAGTGTTCATTCCAAAGCTTCGCCAGATTGAAGAGGAGGAGCCCGAGCTTCACATAGTATGGGAGGAAGAGCTTCAGGAGCTACAGGTGCAGCTAATGGGAGAAGTTCAGCTTGAAATACTTCAAAGCCTTATACAAAGCCGGTTTGGAATTTTAGTAGCCTTTGACGCAGGAAGAATAGTGTATAAGGAGACCATTGCCAATGTAGTGGAGGGGGTGGGACATTTTGAACCACTGAGGCATTATGCCGAAGTGCATTTACTTTTGGAACCGGGAGAACCTGGCAGCGGTCTTGAGTTTGAAGCAGACTGCAGTGAGGATATTCTGGGTAAAAGCTGGCAAAGGCTTGTTTTGACACATCTTGAGGAGAAATCCCACAAGGGGGTTCTGACGGGCTCAGACATTACGGATATGAAAATAACCCTTGTTTCAGGCAAGGCACACAATAAGCATACAGAAGGCGGGGATTTCAGAGAGGCCACCTACAGGGCGGTTCGCCAGGGCTTAATGGAAGCGCAGTCGATACTTTTGGAGCCTTTTTATTCTTTTGCGCTGGAACTTCCTGAAAAAATGGTGGGAAGGGCTATGACAGATGTTGAAAAAATGCATGGCTTTTGTGAAATCTCCAATACAACCGGAGAGCTTGTCACGCTCACTGGAAGCGCACCGGTGATTGCCATGAAAAACTATCAGAAGGAAGTAGTTGCGTATACCAGAGGGAGGGGCAGGCTGTTTTGTACTCTCAAGGGCTATGAGCCGTGCCATAACACGGCAGAGGTTATAGCCGAGCTGGGATATAATCCTGACAATGATTATGGTAATCCCACCGGGTCGGTTTTCTGTTCTCAGGGCTCAGGGTTTATTGTGAGCTGGGAGCAGGTTAAAAAACACATGCATTTGGAGAGCTATCTTCAAACGAAAGCCAAAATTTCCGATGAAACCTCTTCCAGATCGGTCTCCTTCAAGGAGGAGAGACATATCAGCCCTCAGGAGATAGACCATATATTAAACAGGACATCCTATGCAAACCAGGGCAGGAAGTCTTCCTGGAAAAGGCGAAGGACAGCCCGTGACAGCTACTATGAACCTTCAAGCTATAATAGCAGGCAGAGCGCAGCTGTGGTTAAGGAAGAATACCTGTTGGTGGACGGCTATAATGTGATTTTTGCATGGCCGGAACTGAAAGCTCTTGCAGAGGAGAACATGGACGGTGCCAGGACACGGCTGCTGGATATTCTGTGCAATTATCAGGGAATCCGCAAGTGCCTGATAATTGCGGTTTTTGATGCTTACCGCGTACAGGGGCACCGGGAGGAAGCATCAGTATATAACAATATTCATGTGGTTTACACCAGGGAGGCCCAGACAGCAGACCAATATATCGAAAAGTTTGCCCATGACAATCAGCAAAAGTACAACATAACAGTAGCCACCTCCGACGGACTCCAGCAGATTATTATCAGGGGAGCAGGGTCCCTTCTCCTGTCTGCCAGGGAATTAAAGCTGGAGATTGATAGTGCCAACCAAAAGTTAGAGCTGGAGAACAGCGAAAACCAGTTAAAATCCAGGAACTATCTTATGGATGCTCTGTCGGCAGAAATAAAAGGGCACATGGAGAAATTGACAAAGGGTGAGTAAGATACAAAAAAAGGCCATGAACTTTTAGTGCCTGTAACTTCACTCAAAGTCATGAACCTTTTAGTGCCAGTATTTGCTTAAAGAGTAAAGGCAGATACTGAGCGTATCATTGTTTCCGAGCTATCGGTTACATTTTTGGATAAGTCAATGGTAGTACTGGACAGATTTGAAATATTCATTGTTTTCTCCGCTATGTAATTCAACTCAGATACTCCCTGGTTTGTTGCCTTGGATATTTCCATGACAGCCTGTACCATATTCTGTATTGAGGCCAGCAACTGCTGGCTTGTAGCACTGAGTTCATTGGAGATATCGTTATAAAATTTTGCATCATTGCTGTATTGCTCACTGGTGTCTATCAATATGGAATAGTCCTTATAAACCTTATCGCTTACAAAATTCAACATTATATTAGAGTTTTCCACCAGGCCGTTTACAGAGGAGGTGATTTCATTTGACAGCTCCTGCATTTTTGCTACGGTATTTTTTGATTCGACAGAAAGCTTTTTAATTTCGTCCGCGACAACAGCGAACCCTCTGCCGTGCTCTCCTGCCCTTGCAGCCTCTATGGAGGCATTAAGTGCCAGTAAATTTGTCTGTTCTGTAATTGCTAAAATTGAATTATACATTTCATGCAGATTTTTTACCTTTTGGACACTGTTTATGGCAAGCTGCATTTTTCCCTGTGCTTCCGTAAAGGCCTGCTGTGTGTCATTTAGGGACTGTACGGCCTGACTCTTGGTCTGAGAGGCTCTTTTGGTGATATGGGATGAATTGCTTGCTCCTTCATAAGCCTTGGCTGCAACAAATTCAACCGCCTTTTCTATTTCGCCTGCGGTTGAGGTTATGTCCTGGATGGAGGAAGCAGTTCCCTCCATTTCAGTAGTTAACTGCCGTGTGGTATCTGAAATCTCAGATATTTGAGAGTTGAGGTTCAGCATGCTCTCATTTGCCTGTATTACATTCTCCTGAGACTTTTTGGATTCAAATATTACTGACCTTACAATAGTCGTAAGGGAGGACTGCATAAAGTTAAGAGAACGGGCTATTTCTCCCACTTCGTCCAGATTCTTTTCATATGTATGGGATACGACAGCGGTCAGGTCTCCTGAGCCTATCTTTTTAAGGTGTGTGGCAACAATGCCCATGGGTTTTG
Organism: Bacillota bacterium; assembly: GCA_023400235.1. Classification (GTDB taxonomy): domain Bacteria; phylum Bacillota; class Clostridia; order Acetivibrionales; family DSM-1351; genus Ruminiclostridium. The sequence continues at coordinate 68,315 of JAEXFI010000004.1, read as the reverse complement.
ATATGTTTCTGGCAATTAGATATATAAAGGCTACCGCCAGCACAGTTGCGGCAAAAAAGGCTGCAACAAGTGCCATAACAGCACCATCCAAATCTTCGGTATTTTTATTGTATATGCCTTCGGAAAGTTCCATCATATGCGTTGCCATATCACGGTATTGCTGCTGGTAGTTTTCCAGGGCCTTTGCATTTTCATTGAGGTAGGCTTTGGCTTCCTCCTGCTTGCCCGCCATCCCCAGCTCCACAATTTTGTTATATATTTCGTCATATTCCGCTATATTTGTAGAGGCGGAGGAAATAGCATCCACACCGAAAAGATTGGCATTTATTGCCTTTAGGCTGCTAATATCGTCATTTATCTGCTGATTTATGGCCTTGATATCCTCCAGCTTTTTCTGCTGTAGCTTCGGGTTATCCTTGCTTAAAATAATATATAGGATATTTGCCTCATTTGCACGGGCGCTTGCTCTTATGTCATTTATGTACTGGGTTCCTTTGAGATACTCGTTGTATAAGCTGTCTATATCCTTGTTGGCCTTATTGAGATGAAAATATGATACTATACCTTCCGCCAGCAGCAAAGCCAAAACAAGTATTGATAATAAAGATATTTTTTGAAATACTTTCAGTTTGTTAAACATGACATCACCTGTCCCTTTGTAAATTGATATATTGGATATTTTAAATATTTTACCAAAGTCAATTACAGTTCAAAGCTTTCGACTTAAGGCGAAGCATGCTTTCAAGCAGGCTTTGAACGCAGTTTGGGTTTGGAATAGTTTTTTACTTCAGGAGGCTTCAGCCTCAAAACCAAACCATCGGCTTTCAACCGATAATAATTGACTTGTTTGTGAATACTTTGACACGCAACTTAATTTTATTACTTAACATAAATATTTTCAATCAATTTGGAGGCTTTATAAAAACTTTTTACGATAGATAATGAAAAGGTATCAAGGATACCGGTACAGTAAATCAGTGCCCTTATGCATGATAATTTAATGGAAATTTAATAAAACCGATACAGATTTGTCCATAAATGTTAATAAATTTATGTTATTATTTGTTAGGCTTATAAAAGCATAAGATAAAATGTCTCAAAGAATTACTTTTGCTTTAGATTTATTCAACATGGATAGTGAGGTAATGACTGATGTGTGAGAGAACTTCTATTGAGTGGATGTTTACAATATCTTGCATCCTTTTTCTGGGACTGATTAATGTATTTAACTTTATTACTTTTATAGAGGAAAGTGTATTCATATGGATTATTCCAATGATATTTATTATTGCTGGTTTGTATTTTCTGGTAAGATATATCAAAATAAGGCCTGCTTATTTTGCTTTGATTATCTTATTTATGTCGTTTTTTTTAAAAGCTGTTATAGCTATTGTTTATAATGCACCTCAAAAGTCCGATTTCCTAAATATCTATAATGCTGCGTTGAAAGCCGCAAGAGGAGATTTCTCATTTTCAGCTAACGGATACTTTAGCCTGTGGGCATACCAAACAGGAATAGTAGCTTTTTATTCCTTCGTGGTAAAAGTCTTTGGAGGTTGTATGCTTGTGCCTAAAATAATAAATTGCATGTTTATGGCTGGTTCCAATACTATTCTGTATTTATTATCAAAAAGGCTTGTAAGCGATAGCTATGCCAGATTAATTGCCTTAGTTTATCTGATTTATCCGGCGCCTTATTTTCTTGCATCGGTATTAACAAATCAGCACATCTCAAATTTCCTATTTTTATTAGGAGTATTTATTTATACCAGCGAACATAAGTCCATAGTATTAAGAATTGTAATGTCAGCAGTTGCAATAGCTGTGGGGAATGCATTGCGCCCTCAGGGTATAGTTGTTGTTTTTGCAGTTGTTGGAACCTTATTACTTGAAGTCATGTATAACTTGAAAAACAGAACAATAGCTGCAAAAAGCATCGTATCTGCTGTTAGCTTTTTAATTATTTACATACTTTTGATGCAGGGACTTTCTTTTGGAGTTAAAGCAACTAATTTAAATAAAAGTGGCCTGGCCAATAATTTTCCATTATACAAATTTGTTGTAGGACTTAATTATAAAACTAATGGTTCTTATTCACAAGATGATGTAAATGCATATGTATCCATAAGGGATCATAAGTTGAGAGATGAGAAGGCTGCCATTGCGATCAGAGACAGATTGTCTGATCCCGGACATTTGTCCGGTCTGTTAATTAACAAGCAAAAAGCTATGTGGGCAAGCTTGGATGACTCTATAGACTGGGGGTTTGATTATTTAAGAGCTCCCGGTATAAATATTCTGGGCAGGAATGTTACTTATCCCTTTTTCAGATTAAACATGCAAAAGCTTGAGAAAATTTTTTACACCTTCATAATTTTACTGGCCACATTAGGGCTTCTGCTAAAAAACGGCAATGTAAAAGGTAATAGAGTGTCTTTAATAATGCTTTTTGTTATATTCACAAACTTTTTTGCATATACACTGGTAGAAATTCAGTCCAGATATAGAGATTTTCAGTTGATTTTTCTGTTTTTGGCGGCAGCTGTGGGCTCTGAAGCAGTAGGAAAGCTATTTTTATCACAAATCAGGAACAGAAACAGAAACAGACAGAAGAAAGTCAAGATTTCCATCAGGCAATTCTGAGCCTTTAGTACTAATTTACCGATAATTCACTGGCATTTCAGCACTGCTGTAAATATATGTTGATAATTGTAAAATATTAACGTATAATAATATAAATGGTAATTATGGATTGGTTTTGGTAATGATATGTTGCGAGGTGTATTTTTATGTAATTTAAATATAATTTGTAAAGATATGCACTTTAGCTACCTGACATGGATTTGTATGAATTGATAATGCTTGTACATTCGCAGATAAACCCTGGTATGGAAATCTATTGGGTGCTTGGCTGATTTGAAGAAGAACTTTGGACTACTTGTATGACTTAATGAATGAGGAAAGGCGTTATTTACAATTTAATTTTTGGGCATCTCCATCATAAGCCATTTCGGTCTGGGTTTTTCAAGGATAACTTGAGAATAGGGACAAAACAACATTAGAAGATATTTTATAGTGCTTTTGCCGCGCTTTTATTAATGTGCTGAAATTCAGGCAGTACTGATTATTACTGGAACTCCGGCGCTGCTATGGGCATTCTGAAGGTCCTTGGGCTTAAAATATCCAATGAATCACAATAAAATAATATGAATAATATTATGTACTCTTTTATTTTCATAATCAAAAATTGAATAATACCGTTTAGAATTGCTGAATTTTGTATTCGTGTAAAAAGTCAATTACCAAGGGCTGAAAGCCTGTTATTTCAACCTTGATTGACCTTGCTATTTGGTTCACTGCCCTTTTAAAATACACTTTTTTATTATGAGTTATGTAAAATGCGTACAAACCAAAGGTTTACCGGGTTACGTACACATGGTTGTCCGTAAAAACATGGTTTTTGCTTCTGGAATTTGCAGCTGTTAATAAGAGGAGAGGGATGGAGCAGGTATATGAAAAGGTTTAGTTTTGTTATCCCGACTTATCAAGGGAAGAAACTTGTAAAAAATACATTGGAAGTCTTAAATTATCAAACAGGATATGAAAGTAAGGATTATGAGGTTGTTTTGGTGGATGACGGCTCCACTGACGGTACAGGAGAATACATAAAAGGCGTTAACAGGAATTATAACTTAAAATACTTATATATTGAGAGAAGTGCCGAATCCAGCAGGGCCAAGGCCAGAAACCATGGCTGGAAGGCCGCGGAAGGCGAAATTATCATATTTATTGACGGGGATATTCTTGTAAACAGGAATTATCTCCTGGAGCTAGACAGGTGCTATGGTCTGGACAGGGACATACTTGTCATAGGAAACAGGATAATGCTGCGGGAGGAGCTGCCCTTTGACAGTGTTCACAACAGGGCTGCCCCGGAGGACGTGTTTTTTTCACCGGACAGTCGTTTACAGCTTGAATCCAGATATTATAAATATTATAGATTCTCCTACAATATAAATTACCAGCTCTATCCCTGGTTGGATGTATTCAGCTGCAATATGGCAGTTCCAAAATCCTGGCTTGAAAGAACGGGTGGGTTTGATGAAGGCTTTAAAGGCTGGGGCTTGGAGGATGTAGAAGTAGGCTATGCCATGTGGAAAGAGGGAATAAGAATAGTCCTCAGCAGCAAGCTGGAAGTATACCATCAAAATCATCCCGGAAGTGACAGCCTGAAACTCAGCAAAAAAAAGTATGGAGACGTTGATAAAAATATAGGCTATTTCTTAAAAAAGCATCCTGAAGCTTTTAATGCTCCGGAAAATCTAGTATATAAAGTACTTAAGGGGCTGGCGGAAATAGATCTGACTCCACGAAAAAAGCTATTTTCAAAAAGGGTAACGCTGAACTTCAAGGACAAAAGCTCACTTGGGGACTTAAAGAAGACGGTTATTAAGTATTCGGACCAAAAGGACATAAGGCTGAAAATTATCGATCATGTGGAAACGACTGATTTGGATATATGGATTCAACTCCTTGGTAAGAGACAATCCGCACCACAGTACATACCGGTTTCAAAAAGGAACGAATTCCGGCACTTGCTGGGTTTTACCTTCAGGCTGATATATTGGCTATTTGTTGCCAAAAGGCTTTTGCACAAAAGCCTTATAAGGGGTCAGACCTATTTGACTTCGCATGAGTGGGTTACTGATTAAATTTGTAAAGAAACACTTTATAAATCAAAGAGGATTAAAAGTTTATTTTTTATGTCTTTAGTTTATTAAAGGCATTTGTAATATCAGGTTACAATTTTAATTGCTGCTTAATGAAAGGAGGACTGACCGTATTCAATGATAAATCATGAAAAAAACAACCCTTATGTAAAGTTCGGAACGCTCATTGATGTAATTAGCTGGAGGGGGAACAACCAGGCTCAAAAACTGGCGTACCGTTTTCTGACGGATTCAGACAGTGAACAATGCCTTAGCTATGCTGATCTGGATCAAAAAGCGAGAAAAATCGGCGGGTATCTGCAAAGTATCAAGTCTCCCGGAGAGAGGATATTATTGTTCTTTCAGCCGGGACTGGATTATATCGCCGCTTTCTTCGGCTGTCTTTATGGAGGTATGATAGCAGTGCCGTCCTATCCTCCTAAAATCAATTCACAGGATTTGCGCATGAGTACAATTATTAAGGACGCAGGAGCAACTGTGGTTCTGAGCACCGGTGGAATTCTGTCAAAGCTCGGCCGGACAATTGACAGGCAACCAGCTCTCAAAGAACTTCAATGGGTTGATAGCTCAAACATTCCTGAATATTTCAGTGAAAAATGGAAGGATCCCGGAATGAAGAGGGAGGATACGGCTTATTTGCAGTATACCTCTGGTTCTACAGCCCAACCAAAGGGTGTAATAGTCAGCCACGGAAACATAATGCACAACTCTGAAATGATTTACAGAGCTTTCGGTCATTCAGATGACAGTTGCGCTGTGGATTGGCTCCCACCCTACCATGACATGGGGTTGATAGGAGGCATTATACAGCCTGCATATGGCGGATTTCCTGCTGTTCTCATGTCTCCGTTCAAGTTTCTGGAAAACCCTCTGGCCTGGCTGAAGGCCATATCCAAATATAATGGGACAAGCTGCGGCGGACCAAATTTTGCATACGAGCTTTGTATGCAGAAAATTCCGGAGGGATTAAGGGAGGGCCTTGACCTGAGCGGTTGGGATGTGGCATTTAATGGTGCAGAACCTGTTCGTGCGGATACTATTGAAAAATTCTCAAGGGAATTTGCCCCTTACGGTTTTCGGAAAGAGGCCTTTTACCCATGCTACGGCCTTGCGGAAGCTACCCTTTTGGTGACTAACTGCAGTAAAAGTGCTATTCCTACGGTAATATCCGTTGATGAGCACGAGTTAAGCCAGAACCGGATAGAGACTGATGACTCGGGCAGGGGAAAAAAGCTGGTAAGCTCGGGGAAGCCTTTCCAAGGCGGGAAATTATTAATTGTAGCTCCTGAAACAGGGCTTCCCTGTGAGGAAAATCAGGTGGGTGAAATATGGGTTCAAAGCGAAAGTGTTTCCAAGGGGTACTGGAAGCTTCCTGCTGAGTCGGCAAAAACCTTCGGAGCTGTTCCTGAAGGCTCAGGGGAAGGGGCATTTCTGAGAACAGGAGACCTGGGGTTTATACTGAACGAGGAACTCTATGTAAGCGGACGTCTTAAAGACCTTATTATCATCCGGGGAAAGAACCATTATCCCCAGGACATAGAACTGACGGTGGAAAGAAGTCATGAGGCCTTCCAGCCTGGAGGCGGGGCGGTTTTTTCTGTTGAACTTAATGGGGAAGAGCGCCTGGTAGCAGTCCAGGAGCTAAAGCGTACCTGCCGCAATCCCGATGTGGAAGCTATTGCAGCAGCAGTAAGGGAGGCTGTGGCGGAGAGCCATGAAATACAGGTATATGCTCTTGTTTTAATCAGGGTAATGAGCCTTCCCAAGACCTCCAGCGGCAAGGTACAACGCCAGCTCTGCAAGAAGAAATACCTGGCCGGGGAACTTATGGTAACAGGAGAGAGTATACTTGACGCACCTGCCGGTACAACTGGCAATACAACGGGCAATACAGTAGAAAAAGAATCCCAGACCTCGGAGGAAAGTACACAGGCCGAGGATTTCATAATATCAGCATTAAAGCTTGTCACTCAGTCTGAGGACAGAAAAAAATTGACAATGCTTTACCTTAGAAAGAAAGCAGCGGAAATATTAAAGGTCAAGGAGTCTCAAATCAATGAAAGCCAGCCTTTAACCTGCCTTGGTCTGGATTCGCTTATGGCGGTGGACCTTATCCACTCTCTGGAAAACAGCTTCGGAGTATTAATACCTCTCTCTCAGCTGTTGGAGGGATTTAGTCTTTCAGACATAGCCGAAAGGCTTTTAGAGAATTTATCTGCTGTTAAAAATGAACGCGCTTCGCACGGTATGACAGACCGGTTGGAGGCCTTCATAAAAGGACAGCCCATGCCGCTTTCACATGGGCAGCAGGCACTCTGGTTTATTCATCAATTGTCAAAGGAAAGTGCGGCGTATAATTTAGCCTATGCAGTACACCTTCAGGAAGCAATACAGCCGGAATTACTGGGAAGGACACTTGAATCGATTGTCCGGAGGCATCCTATACTAAGAACCGCTTTTCAATCCACGGATACCGGGCTGGCACAGATATGCATGCCCGAGCCTGGATTCCTGCTGGAGCAGAGGTCTTGTGCCCAGCTTCCGGAGGATGAGCTGGTTTCTGAGCTGGAGAGCTTGTCAGCTCTGCCCTTCGATCTGGAAAAAGGACCATTGTTTAAAAATTATCTGTTTCAAGACAGTGACGGGGAATTTACCCTGCTAATGGTAATTCATCATATTATTGCGGACTTTTGGTCCCTTTCAAAAATGCTTAAGGAATTGGGGAGCATATATGGGTCCCTGGAGCGTGGAAGACCTGTAGAACTGGCACCTCCCCACAGCAGTTATTTTGACTACATACAAAGGCAGGCAGGCCTGCTGTCTGATAATCCTGGTTTGGAGGCTTACTGGAAGGAAAACCTAAGCGGGGAATTACAGGCTCTCAATCTTGCGGCAGATTATCGGAGGCCGGCAGTTCAAACCTATAATGGGGCAACCCGCAGCCGGCTTCTCAGCAGAGAGCTGTTTGACAGAATCAAGGCCTTGGGCGGGGAAAACGGTACAACTAGCTACATGACCTGTCTGGCGGTATTTTCAGTACTGCTGAACCGGTACACGGGACAGGAGGACATTTGTATAGGGACTCCCACTGCGGGCAGAAGCAGCACAGCTTTTTCAGACAGCATAGGATATTTTGTAAATCCTGTGGTGCTGAGGGTGCTGATGCAAGGCAACCCAAGCTTTCATCAACTGCTGGCAAAGGTCAAAGGTCTGGCTTTATGCGCCTTTGAGCATCAGGATTATCCCTTTGAACTGCTGGTGGACAAACTGCAAATAAAAAGAGACCTCAGCCGCTCACCCATATTTCAGGTGATGTTTGCTTATCAGAAGGCTCCCGATCCGGATATGCCACAGTTGTCGGCATTTGCCTATAACCAGCAGAAGGTGGAAATGCAAGTGAGTGGGCTTCGGCTGGAGCTTATACCCCTAAGGAACCAATCAGCCCAATTTGATTTATCCCTGACCGCCGCAGAGCTGGAAACAGGTCTGGGCTTGTCGGTGCAATACAACCGGGATATATTCAAGCCCGGTACTATAGACAGAATGCTGGAGAACTTTGAATATCTTTTCAGGGATATACTGGAAAACCCATACAAGCAGCTTTCTGAGCTGTCACTGCTTTCACCGGCACAAAGTCAGGTGGTCTTGTCTGATTGGAATAATACTGACGCGGCTTACCCTAAAGCTTCTGTGCACGGGCTGTTTGAGGCTCAGGCCGAGGCCTGCGGAAATACCCGTGCGGTAATATGCGGCTCCTCAGTGCTTACCTACCGTCAGCTCAATGAAAGAGCCAACCGGCTGGCAAATTATATCAGACATCTGAAAGCCAATGAACCGGGCATGATTGCCGTATTTTTGGACAGGTCCGCAGACCTGGTGGTAACTCTGCTGGGAATATTGAAGTCAGGAGGCTGTTATCTGCCTCTGGACCCTGTCTATCCCAGGGAAAGAATAGCCTTCATACTTGGAGATGCCGGAAAGCAAGGGCATGCACCGCTGGTTATTACTGAGAAGAAGCTGCTGCCAAATCTTCCTGATAACTCCGGAAAGGTAATTTGCATTGACCGGGATTGGGATGAAATTTGGCTCTTCAGTCCTGATAATCCAGGTGTGGGAGAAGACCCTGAAGCCTTGGCTTATGTGATTTACACCTCCGGTTCCACAGGAAATCCCAAGGGAGTAATGATACCTCACAGGGCCGTGGTCAATTTTTTGAATTCCATGCGCAAGCTGCCAGGTATGAAGCCAGAGGATATATTACTTTCTGTTACCACGGTTTCCTTTGACATTGCAGGGCTTGAAATCTTTCTGCCGCTCACTACCGGTGCAGGAGTCGTACTGGCAGGTTTTGAAGACACCATATCCGGCACCCGCCTGGCAGAGGAATTGGATAAGAACGAAATAACAATAATTCAGGCTACCCCCTCACTGTACAGGCTGCTGCTGGAGGCCGGCTGGCAGGGAAGTCGGAGGCTGAAGCTGTTATGCGGAGGAGAGGCTTTCCCGCGCGATCTTTCGGCCAAATTGGTCAAAAGGGCCAGGGAAGTCTGGAATATGTATGGCCCCACAGAAACCACCATATGGTCAACCATACACAGGGTGGAGTGTGAAGAGGATGCGCTGTATATAGGCAGGCCCATTGACAATACACAGGTCTATATTCTGGACGGGCATTTAAAGCCGGTGCCGGCAGGAGTGATCGGAGAGTTGTATATTGGCGGAGATGGAGTGGCTCATGGCTACTTCCAAAATCCTGAGCTCACAAGGGAGCGTTTTTTGCCAGACCCGTTCCGACCCGGTGAAAACAGCCGTATTTACAAGACCGGTGACCTATGCCGCTATCTGGAGAACGGACTTATAGAATTTCAGGGAAGGGTAGACCATCAGATAAAGCTGCACGGACATCGCATTGAGCTGGGAGAAATTGAAGCTGTTCTAAGCAGGCATCCCCGGGTAAAAGATGCTCTGGTAGTATTGCAGGAGGAGGCTGCCCAAGGGAAGCGGCTGGTGGCCTATATAGTTGCCGGGACTATGCAGGGTGAGGAGGCTTCAGCCCTTGAACCTGTCAGTGTATCTGAAATGAGGGGCTTTCTAAAGGAGAAGCTGCCTGAATACATGCTTCCTTCCTATTATATGTTCATTGATAGTCTCCCAAAGACACCCAACGGAAAAATAGACAGGAAATCACTGCCAAAGCCTGACAATACCAGGCCTGAACTGGAAACCCGGTTTGAAATACCCCAGAACGATCTGGAGAGGCTCGTGGCGGATATATGGAAGGATAAGCTGAAGCTTGACAGGATTGGCATTAATGACAACTTTTTTGATCTTGGAGGTCATTCGGTATTACTGGCCCAGATATACCAGGAACTGAACAGGGTGCTTCCCCACAAGGAGCTTTCAATAGTTGATTTGTTTCAATATCCTACTGTACACTCCCTTGCCCAATACCTGAATCAAAGCAAGGCTGAACCTGAATCGGAGCTGCAGCAGGAGGAGCGGAGCAATATCCGCAGAAACAGGAGAAATACCTTGCGGGATGACAGGGAATTACGGCGAAAAGCCCGTTTTGAGAATTGAGCTCATACAGGTAATTCCTGATTTCTTATAAATGGGAGGTTAGCTTGAAAGATACATGCTGTGTGTCAATGTGACTTTCAAGCAGCGAAAGCCACTGCGTGCCTTTCATTACTATTTGTGTACGCGCCAGGCGCGTAGATGGGAGGTTAGCGTGAAAGATACACGTGGCAAGTCAAGATGGATTTCACGCAGCGAAAGCCACTGCGTGCCTTTCATTACTATTTGTGTACGCGCTATGTGCGTAGATGGGAGATAATATGGAACGAAAATATCTTAATAATAATGAAAATGACATAGCAATTGTGGGAATGGCCTGCAGGTTTCCAGGGGCTGACTCAATAGAAGACTTCTGGAGAAATCTTAAAAATGGCGTGGAGTCAATTAAGGTTTATTCTGACGAGGAGCTGCAGGCCTCCGGTATAAGCCGGAGTCTGCGTGAGAATCCCAAATACGTAAGGGCCAGCGGAAGTCTGGAGAACATTGAAGATTTTGATGCATATTTTTTTGATTACAGTCCCAAGGAGGCTTCAATGATTGACCCCCAGCACAGGCTGTTTCTTGAGCAGGCCTGGGCAGCCCTTGAGGATGCAGGCTATAATCCTGAGCGTTATCCGGGACTTATTGGAGTGTATGCCGGTACAGGCATGAATACATATCTCTACCGCAATTTGCAGTCACATGCCAACCTGTTGCAGGAGGGTGGCGGATACTATACCATGGTGGCCAGTGACAAGGATTTTCTGGCTACCCGTGTATCCTATAAGCTGAATCTGACCGGTCCAAGCATGACCGTACAGACAGCCTGCTCAACCTCCCTGGTTGCAGTACACCAGGCCTGCCAAAGCATACGTGCCGGTGAGTGCGATATGGCCCTGGCTGGGGGCGTTTCCCTGCGTATACCGCAAAAGGCGGGTTATTTATACCAGGAGGGTATAGTTTTATCTCCTGACGGTCATTGCCGAGCCTTTGACGCAAAAGCCGGCGGAACAGTTATCGGCAACGGGGCAGGTGTGGTGGTGCTGAAAATGCTTTCAGACGCTATAGAGGACGGAGACAGGATATATGCTGTAATAAAGGGCTCGGCTCTCAACAATGACGGCTCGTTAAAAGCAGGTTATACAGCACCTGGCCTGGACAGACAGGCGGCAGTTATCACAGAAGCCCTGGCCGTTTCCGGCGTAGAAGCGGATACGGTTACTTATGTTGAGGCCCATGGCACTGGTACACCAATCGGTGACCCCATAGAAATAAAGGCACTTAACAAGGCGTATGGAAATAACGGCTCTCAAAAGTGTGCTGTAGGTTCTGTAAAGACCAATATCGGACATCTGGATGCTGCCGCAGGAATAGCCGGGCTTATAAAAACCGCTCTATGCCTTCACTATGGGCAGCTTCCTGCAAGTCTCAACTTTGAGGAACCCAATCCCAAGATTGACTTTTCAAATAGCCGTTTTTATGTAAATACAAGTCTCAGAGAGTGGGAAAGTACAGGGAGACCCAGGCGTGCAGGACTCAGCTCCTTTGGCATCGGTGGCACCAACGCCCACGCCATATTGGAGGAGGCTCCGGCCAGCTCAATATCCGGGCCGGCTCGACAAGTACAGCTACTTGCACTTTCAGCAAAAACGGAAGGAGCCCTGGAAAAAATGCGGCAGCGTCTTGCACAGCATGTATCCCACAGCACCCCGCAAGAGCTGGCCGATATTGCATTCACACAAAACATAGGCAGGAAAACCTTCAAGCACCGTTTTGTAATGACCTGCCGCAGCAGGGAAGAGGCGGTAGGAAGCTTGACGGAGACCTCTCAAAATGGCTGGACGGCAGTGCAAGAGGCAGTGAACCGCCCGGTTGCCTTCCTGTTTCCCGGACAGGGCTCCCAGTACATTAACATGGGACTGGAGCTATACAAAACCGAGCAGGTTTTTAAGGCTGTTGTAGATGAATGCTGTGATATCCTGCTGCCTGAGCTGAATTTGGATCTCCGCAATATTTTATTCCCTGAAGCCGGGGATAGTGGTACAGAAATACAGAAGCCGGCAGCGGAGCTCCTGGGACAGACAAAATATACCCAGCCGGCGCTTTTTGTGATTGAATATGCCCTGGCCAGGCTGTGGCTCCACTGGGGAATTCAGCCCCATGCCATGATAGGCCACAGCATAGGTGAATATGCGGCAGCCTGCCTTGCAGGAGTGTTTTCTCTCAGTGATGCCCTGTACCTTGTAGCACGAAGAGGAAGGCTTATGAACAGCCTGCCTGCAGGTTCAATGCTGATGGTGGCATTACCTGAGGCACAGGTGCTTGAAATGCTGAACGATAAAATATCCATTGCTGCCATTAATGGCGCAGCACTTTGTGTGGTCTCCGGTGAAACCGAAGCCATAGGCTTGCTGGAGGATAGCCTGTCCAAATCCGGAATAACTACAAGGCGGCTGCATACCTCCCATGCCTTCCATTCCTCCATGATGGAGCCGATTCTGCCGGAATTCAGAGCTGCCTTGAGCAGAGTAACACTTAATCCACCCCAAATACCCTGTATATCAAATCTGAGCGGAGAACTTCTAAAACCTGAAGAAGCCATCGACCCTGAATACTGGGTCAGGCATTTGAGACAGCCTGTACGGTTTGCAGATGGTCTTTTTCAGGTGCTGTCAAAGCCTGAGGTGATTTTGCTGGAGGTGGGTCCGGGCCGCACACTTTCCACTCTTGCAAAGCGTCATCCCAGGAAGGACCCTGCACAGGAGGCCTGTAATTCACTCCCCAACGCAGACGAGCCACAGCCGGCAGACGGATATATTATGGCAGTGCTTGGAAAGCTGTGGCTTCAAGGTGTAAAAATTAATTGGAGCAGATACTACCAGCATGAGGAACGGCTGAGAGTGTCGCTTCCGGCATATCCCTTTGAGAGACAGCGCTACTGGTTTGATTATACGGCAGCGGGAGCAGCGGAAAAAAACATGGACAACAGCCCTGCTGATATCCAGAGTGACAGGGCGGACTGGTTTTACCAGCCCTCTTGGAAAAGGGCGGATCTCCCGGCCCAGGTGCTGCAGTCACAGGACATTGGGGAGACTCGGGAAAATGAGCCGCAGAGGGAGCAATGGCTGGTATTCTGCGACAGTGAAGGCTTTGCAGACCTTTTTCTGGAAAAGCTATCCCGTATTCCGGTAATTACCGTGAGACAGGCTGAGACTTATACAAAGTCTGGCAGTAGTAGTTTCGCTATCAATCCTGCAAATCAGGAGCATTACCAGCAATTGTTCACAGAGCTGAAAGAGCAGGAGTTAAATGTTACTAAAATCATACATATGTGGAGTCTGAACCAGGCCGCATCCGTAAGCAAAATAAATGGGGATGCAGCCCAAACGGCTTTAGAACTGGGCTTTTACAGTATTTTATACCTGGTGCAGTCCATGGGGCAGAAGAATCTGTCACAGCCAGTGGAGCTGGCTATAGTCACCACCCGGCTTCAGGAGGTGATTGGCGAAAGCCTTGACGAACCATCAAAAAGTGCAGTGCTGGGTGCAATGTCGGTGATTCCCTATGAGTACCCCAATATCAGCTGCAGGGGCATTGACCTGGAGGGGTTGACTATGGGGGATGCGGGACTGCTTTTAAAAGAACTGTCCGTGGCCGCAGGCAATAAAACGGCTGAAATGGTGTCCTACCGCAAGCAGCACCGGTGGATACACACTTTTGAACCGGTAAGGCTTGCTCTTGGAAAGGAGCAGCCCGTTCTGCTCAAACCAAAGGGTGTATACCTCATAACAGGCGGAACAGGTGGTATAGGACTGGTGCTTGCAGAGTATCTTGCCAGGCAATATCAGGCACGGCTGCTGCTTACTGCCCGGTCGCAATTCCCGGCGGCCGACCAGTGGTCTCATTGGCTTGCAACCCATCCGTCAGGCAATAGAACCAGCCGCGTAATAACAAAGCTAAAAGAGATAGAGGCTTTAGGTGGAGAGGTTCTTGTGCTCCGGGCCGACGTTTCGGACCGTGTGGACATGGAGGCAGCTCTTTTAATGGGAATCCAGCACTATGGCGTAATAAACGGAGTATTTCATGCTGCCGGTGTTGAGGGGAGCGGTATGATACAGCTGAAAACCAGGGAAATGGCAGAGGAGGTATTTGCGCCAAAGCTAAAGGGAGCACTGGTACTTCAGGAATTGTTCAGCACAACTCCTCCGGACTTCATGGTTTTGTTTTCTTCCATTAACGCCATAGTCGGAAGAATAGGTCAAATTGATTACAGTGCAGCCAATCTGGTATTAAATTATATGACCCATAAGGCAGCAGACTATCCAATCCTGTCCATAGGCTGGGATACCTGGAAGGAAGCGGGGATGGCTGCCAATCCTGTATATCATCCGCTTTTGGACAATTGTCTGCAAAAAAGCGAAAGTCAAGGGGTATACCTGACAGAATACAAGGTTGACACCCACTGGGTACTGAATGAACACGGCATCATGGGGAAAGCCACTGTACCGGGAACCACCTATATTGAAATGGCCCTTGCGGCATTAAGTGACTATATGGGCTGTTCCTGCGGTGAAATTACAGATGTTCATTTTTATACCCCACTGGTGCTGGCAGACCACCAGCGGAGGGATACTTATACAATAATAAAGAAGAAGGACAGGGGCTGCAAATTTTATATTATCAGCAGACTGCAGGGGCAAAAGCCTCAATGGCTTTCACATGCGGACGGATATATTCGACCCGGTATTCCTGAAGGTAATCAAAGCAATATGAAGCCTCAGGAACTTACCGCTGACTCCTGGGAAAAAATATCAGAACCCCTGAAAAAAGACTTCCTGGGGGGCTTGGCCATACAAATCCGGACAATTTCCCGGGGAGCTGTTACAGTCCCCAGCATGATTATAGGAGCGGCGGAAGGGGACCGGGAGCTTTTCATGGAATTCGGACCCAGATGGCAGAGTCTCAAGGAGGTACAGTTTACCGGCAATGAAGGCCTGGCTCTGTTTGAACTTGACACAAGCCTTGTGGGTGAGGCAGGCAGTTACCTGCTCCATCCGGCATTATTGGATTTTGCCACCAGCTTTTTGCGTCTGTTTACCAATCAAGGCAGTTATCTCCCTTACGGGTACAAGAAGCTGGAGGTTTACAGAACCCTGCCTGCGGCTATTTACAGTCATGCAAGAATGCTGGACAAGGCGGGTTCTATAAAGCAGGATGACGAAAAAACACTGCAGTTTGATATTGTGATTTATGACCTGGAAGGAAACATATGTGTCAGGATAGAGGAGTTCTCTGTTATGAGGGTTCAGGATAGCCATAAGATAACCGAGCTCACAGAAATAACCGGAATCATTCCTTTTAGCAACCCCGACCCGGCTGTTATAAATGACAATCTGCTGCTGCGCCGTGAGCTTTTTGAAGAAAACATGAATTTCGGCCTGACCAATGAGGAGAGTATGGAAGCCTTAATGAGAATGCTCTCTGGAGGACTGAAGGAAGTGATTGTCTCAAAACAGCCTTTGGAGGCAAGGCTTGCGCAGAATGTGGAACGCTACCGGAACATCTTAAAACAATCAGGAAATACTGAAGTACAGGTAGCAAAACACGCCAGGCCAAATCTCTCCACTCCATATGCCCCTGCCCGTGATGAAGCGGAAAAGACCATTGTGGGCATCTGGCAAGACGCTCTGGGCATAGACCGGGTGGGCATATATGATAATTTCTTCGAGCTGGGGGGGGATTCCCTGCTCATATCCCAGATTCACACCAGGTTCAGGGAGCATTTTGAAGAGGAGGTTTCACTGGCCAATCTGCTTCAGTACCCAAATATAGCCGACCTGGTTCAATTCATGAAAAAGAAGGAACCGGAGCAGGACAAGCTGAGTAATGTCAAGGAACTGACCGGACAGCAAAGGGATGCTCTTAAGAAAAGACAGGAAATGATGAAAAACAGGCTGGGGGCAAAAGGTTGAAAGAAAACCACTTCAACCCTTTGAATTTATGTCCGCAGAGCAGACAGGGGGATAAAAAAATGAGTACTTTGGAAGAAAAAGACCTGATCCAAACGCAGAGTCAAGCTGAACCGGCCCAGGCCGGGGTGTTGGCTGAAATATTTGAGGGCCCTGTTTTTAAAGCTGTGCTCAAGTTAAGTGTGCCCATGTTTGTATCCTTGCTGCTTTCCTTTTTATACAATGCTACCAATACCCTGTTCCTGTCCTATGTAAATAGAGACTCCACAGCAATAATAAGCGGCATTACACTGGCTACACCCATATACAATTTTGTGGCTGCCTTGAGCAATGGTTTACGGGTGGGTATCAGTACCAGGGTGGCCATAAGCATAGGTGAGAAAAACCGGGAGAAATCCGGGAGCATTTTTAATTCGGGCTTATTGCTTGCAGTACCTGTAGCGGTTGTTATCATGGTCGGAGGATATTTTTTCTGTGAACCTGTCATCAGAAATATGGCAGGTGATGCTCTTGAGCCGGCAGCAATCAGCGCGGGAATCCAATACCTGTATTACATGCTGCCCGGCTTTGGACTGTTCATATTGGGGCAGGTCTTCATGGGAGTTCTTTGGGGAGAAGGCAGGACAGTTCCGCTGGGGATTGCCATGCTCATATCCAACCTTGTGAACATCATACTTGACCCATTATTCATATTCGTTTTCCACATGGGGCCTGGGGGGGCGGGATTGGCTACCTCGGTTTCCATGGCCTTTACCTCGGTTTATATAATTGTTATTTTTGCAAGACGGAAATCAGGAGTTCCTGTCAGACTAAAGCTCTCCAGTGCCAACAGGGGGACAGTGCTTGAAATATGCAGGACAGGCCTGTCACAGGTGTTAAGCATGATTTCCGTCACACTTTCCTTCATTATTCTCAACAGGGTAATTGGCTCCATAGGACAGCTGGAAATGAACTCCTGGGGCTTGTGCAACAGATTGGATCAGTTTGTATTTATTCCATTGTATGCAATCTCCAGTGCAAACCTTGTTATGACAGGACAAAACTTCGGAAAGAAAAACTGGGACAGAATCAGGGAAATATACCGCTGCAATACCCGATATGCGCTTGTTTCCGTACTGATACCCGCCCTTGTTTATATGGCTGGGGCACCTGTTTTCTTCAGGCTGTTTTCAAACGTGGACCAGGTAATCGCCGGAAGTGTTCTGCAGGTTAGGATAGTCACCCTTACCTTTCTGGGGATTGCGGTGGAGACAATTTCCATGAATACCTTCATGGGTCTGGATCAGCCATTGAAAGCGTTTGCTCTTATTACCTTCCGGATGTTCGTACTGTCCATACCCCTTGTATATATAAGTATATATGTACTTTCTCTGGGTATGACCGGAGTTTTTATTAGTCTTTGCACTGCACATATAATCAGCGGCTGTATAGCTTTCCTTTGGATAAATAGGAGTTTTCACAATATTATACTGAATGAAGGAAGGAGTAAACCTTATGGATTGGAATGACTTTTTAGAAAATTATCAGGGAAATCCAGAGGAGCATGTTGCAATTATCGGAATGGCAGGAAGGTTCCCTGGTGCCGGTAATGTAGAAAGCTTCTGGGAGAACCTGAGAGAAGGCAGGGAATCCATTACATTCTTTACACGGGAGCAGCTTGAGAAAACCAACTTGGAAAAGCGGCTGCTCAATGATCTGCGGTTTGTGGGAGCAGACGGTGTAATAGAAGACATGGATATGTTTGATGCCGAATTCTTCGGGTTTTCACCCCGGGAAGCAGAGATTACCGACCCGCAGCACAGGCTGTTTTTGGAATGTGCCTGGGAGCTGATGGAAAATGCCGGCTATGATTCCGAACACTTTGCGGGAAGGGTAGGGGTATACGCCAGTGCAAACCTGAGCACCTATCTGCTGCGGAACCTTATGGCAAATCCGGAACTGCGTTCTCAGGCTACAAGCTTTCAGACAGTACTGGGCAATGACAAGGATTTCATAGCCACCAGGGTATCCTACAAATTAAATCTGAAGGGACCCAGTGTGAATGTAGCCACCCTTTGCTCCTCTTCTGCCGTTGCAGTTCATCTGGCCTGCCAAAGCCTGCTCACCTTTCAGTGTGATATGGCCCTGGCCGGGGCGGTATCCCTGCAGGCCTCGCCCAATGAAGCCTTCTTTTATCAGGAGGGCGGCATCGGTTCAAGCGATGGGCACTGCAGGGCGTTTGACAGCGAGGCAAGCGGCACGGTAAGCGGAAGCGGCCTGGGCCTTGTGGCACTGAGAAGGCTGGAGGATGCGGTGAAGGACGGTGATAATATACTGGCCATTATAAGGGGAACTGCTCTCAACAACGACGGTGCCAATAAAATGAGCTTCACAGCACCGGGTATGCAGGGGCAGGTGGAAGTCATAGCAGAAGCCCTTAACCTTGCGGAGGTTGCTCCTGATACAGTCGGTTATGTGGAGGCCCATGGCATGGGTACCCCGCTGGGAGATCCCATGGAAATAGAGGCCTTGACCAGAGCCTTCAGGCTGAGTACTGAGAAAAGAGGTTTTTGTGCCATCGGGTCTGTCAAAACAAATATTGGGCATCTTGTTAATGCAGGAGGTGTGGCAGGACTTATAAAAACCGTGCTTTCACTTAAAAATAAGCAAATACCTGCCAGTTTGAATTACCGGAGCCCAAATCCCGGAATCAGATTTGAAGACAGCCCGTTTTATGTAAATACCCACCATTCAGAATGGAAAACCGGTGCAGCACCACGCAGAGCAGGTGTAAATTCCTTCGGCATAGGCGGAACCAATGTGCATATGATTCTGGAGGAGGCACCGCAAAATACAGCCTCCGGCAGTGCCAGACAATGGCAGCTTATACCCATTTCAGCGCGGAATGAGGAGGCTCTCGGCGAGCAAATGAAAAATCTTAAGGGCTGCCTGTCACGGGAGCCCCTGCTGAACACCTCGGATGTTGCATATACTCTTCAGGTGGGGAGAAGAGCCTTCCCCCACAGAGCTTTCTTTGTCTGCCGGGATACGGGAGAGGCCATACGGATTCTTGAAAGGCCGGGTGAGGGTAAGCTTTTTAAATGCCTTCAGGAGAACCGGGAACAGCCTGTGGCATTTTTGTTGGACGGGCTTACAGAGCCTGTACCCAAGGCCGTTTTAATAAAATTGTATGAAAGTGAACCAGGCTATAAAAAAGCCATGGATGACTGTATTTTAATTATAAAGGATATGCTCCAGTATGATCTTAAAAAGCAGCTATACACAGATAATGCCGGTGCTGAAGGAAATAATGCAGGCGACCGGGACAGGACGGCGGTCTTTGCAGCACAATATGCACTGGCGGCTTTGTGGCAGGAGTGGGGTATATTGCCGCAGGCCGTCATGGGGCTGGACTGGCTTGGGAAATGCCTTGGGGCTTGTATTGCCGGAAGCCTGCCCTTGGGGGTTGCCCTTGCTGCAGCAGCTGCAGGGAGTTTTGAAACTGAGGAGGGAATCGAGCAGAAGCCGTCGGAAATTCCAGTAATATCATCAAAGGAGGAGGCACTTCGTTACATCTTTGTGGAAATTGGCAGCGGACATGAAAAAACACCTGCTTTTGACAACAAGGAATATACCTTGCAGCTTCCGGCAGTTATTCACTCCTTTGGCTGTAACGAACCTGAGGAAGCACTTTTAACGGCTCTGGGGAAGTTATGGCTGGCAGGAGCGGCTGTAAGCTGGAAGGGGTTACATATGCATCAGCACCGCCACAGACTGCCGCTGCCCACCTATCCCTTCCAGCGGAAGCATTTTTGGATAGAGCCTGCTCAGGAGACAAAGGAGGATATCAGGAAAGCGCCGGCACCAGCTCTGACTTACCATGAAAGGCCGGCATTGGCCACAGAGTATACGGCTCCAAGAAGCGACACTGAAGGGCAGCTGGCCCAAATATGGCAGGAATTAATGGGTATAAGGCCCATTGGAGTTTTCGACAGCTTTATTCAGCTGGGAGGACATTCCTTGCTGGCAACTCAGATTATTTCACGTGCAAGAGAGCTGTTTCAGATAGATATTCCACTAAATGAGATTTTTGAAGAACCGACTATTGCCTATATTGCCGCATATATAGAGGCTGTCCGTTGGGCCGCCGCAGGAACAGAAGCTGCGGCTGCCGCAGAGTACCGGGAAGAGGGCGAGTTGTAATGCAGAAAAATCCACTACGTGTCTTTCATTACTGTTTGTGTATGCGCTATGCGCGTAGATGGAGGATAAAGGTTGAAAGAAAACAACTTTCAACCCTTTGAATATATGTCCGCATAGCGGACAGGGGGGATAGCTTGAAAGATACATGTTGTGTGTCAAAGTGACTTTCAAGCAGCTAAAGCCACTGCGTGCCTTTCATTACTATTTGTGTACGCGCCATGCGCGTAGATGCGAGGTTAGCGTGAAAGATACATGTGGTAAGTCAAGGTTGATTTCACGCAGCGAAAGCCACTGCGTGCCTTTCATTACTATTTGTGTCGCAGCGGTAGCGGCGAAATGGAGGTTAGCGTGAAAGATACATGTGGTAAGTCAAGGTTGATTTCACGCAGCGAAAGCCACTAGGTGTCTTTCATTACTATTTGTGTACGCGCTATGCGCGTAGATGGGAGATAAGATATGAAGAAAAAAATCTTAAAGGCATTAAAAGTGGCAGGTATAGTGCTTGCTTCACTGATTCTGCTAGCAGTAATTGCCGGAGCCTGGTTCATTATCAATCCATGGCCTAAAACCAGCGGTAATCTATCAGTTAAAGGCTTGCAGTCTCAGGTGACTGTTAACCGGGACGAGTGGGGAGTTCCCCAGATTTACGCGGATAACTCCCATGATTTGTTTCTGGCTCAGGGCTATGTCCATGCACAGGACAGACTGTTCCAAATGGAAATCAACAAAAGGCTTGGCGCGGGAACCCTCAGTGAGGTGGTTGGTTATCCCGGGCTGGATACCGACAAGGTTTCCCGCATTATGGGCCTGAGACGTATTGCAGAAAAATCTCTTCCAATGGTGGATGAAAGTACAAAGGCTATTTTGGAGGCATATTGCCAGGGAATCAACGCTTTTATTGACGACAATAAGCGCAGTCTGCCGGTGGAATTCACCATCCTCGGCTTTAAGCCTTCTCACTGGACTCCGCTGGATGTATTGAGCTGGGCCAATATGATGGCTATGAATAATGGCCTGAATTACGAGTATGAGCTTTTCCGTGCCCAAATAACGGCCAAGCTGGGAGATAAGCTTGCAAATGAAGCCCTTCCTCCATGGGATAAAAGCAATCCCCTGATAGTTCCCAAGGAACTGGAAAAGTACCAATGGCTGAACAACGAGAAAATCACAGGAGTAATTGATATGGAAAAGGCCTTTCCCGGCTCTCAGACCTTCGGCTGGGCCAGCGGCGCCTGGGTGGTAAGCGGAAAGCACACACAGACGGGTAAGCCCTTGTTGGCCAGCGATGTGCATATGAGCCTGTCAATGCCTTCACTCTGGTATGAAAACGGCTTACATGGAGGGGGCTTTGATGTGACAGGCTACTCTCTTCCTGGAGTACCCCTGGTTATGATAGGACATAATTCCAATATTGCATGGGCTTTCACCAACATGAACGCCGATGTTCAGGATTTGTATATGGAAAAGCTGGACAATCCGCAGAATCCTAAACAGTACCAATATAAGGGCAAGTGGGAAAATCTTATAAAAAAGACCGAGGTAATTAAGATAAAGGACCAAGAGCCGGTGAACCTGGAATTGCTTTTTACACGGCACGGGCCTTTGATGAATGACCTGGTGACAGTTACCGACGGAGACCTTCAGGCAGTAAAAAACTACCAGCCTACAAATGGAGACTGGTCCGCCCTGAGGCGAAACCGTTGGGAGGGTGCAGAGCCTATTGCCCTCAACTGGATGGTCCATGACCGCTGCATAGTTATAAATTCCATACATAAGCTGAACCTGGCCGGTAATTGGGAAGAATTCCGGGATGCATTAAGGGACTGGGATTCCCTGAGTCAGAATTTTGTTTATGGAGATGTTAAAGGAAATATTGGCTACCAGTCTGCGGCCAGAGTACCCATAAGGGTCAAGGCCCATCAGGGAACTGTTCCTGTGCCGGGCTGGACAGGTGAATATGACTGGAAGGGCGTAATTCCTTTTGATGAACTGCCCTCTCTTTACAATCCTCCAACCGGATACGTTGCAGTAGTAAACAATAAAACCGTAGGTGACGACTACCCGTATAATCTCTCCTATGATTGGTTTCACCCGGGCTACAGGGCCAGAAGGGTAAATGAGATGCTGCAGCAGCTCATTTCAAAAGGAGATAAAATCTCCGTGGAGGATATGCGTGTAATACAGGCCGATAACTATTCATATGCCGATGCGGCGCTGTGGCCTTATGTAACTGCCATAAAGCCCGGGAATGAGCTTGAAGCCAAGGCAATGGAATATATAAAGAAATGGAATATAAGCTTTGACAATGACAGTGTTGGCGGTGCTATTTTTAAAGTATGGTATTGCTATATGGACAGAAATGTCTTTGATGATGAACTTCAAAAGGCCAATGTCTGGGGGAACTACTATCCCTTAAAGCGTACCGAGGCCCTGGTTGAATTGATTCCAGATGCAAAGAACGCCTGGTTTGACGATGCGTCAACTCCTGAGGTTGAAACCAGGGACGACATGATAAGCAAGAGTCTGACTCAGGCAGTAGAATGGCTGTCCAGGGAGTATGGCAAGGATGTTGAAAAGTGGACGCTTGGCCGTATTCAGACAGTTAACCTGCAGCATCAGATATTTGGATATGTGCCCTATCTCAAGGATATATTCAACAGCCGAAAGAGCTTGCCCTTCTCGGGAAGTCCTACTTCAGTGGCTTTTGCCTACAGCTACAGGACTCCTCCCGGAAAGTTCAATATAGGCTTTGGTGCCAATCAACGCCAGATTATACCTGTTGGGGACTGGGATGATATGCAGTCCGTAAATTCTACCGGAGCCAGCGGTCATATTTTCAATCCCCACAGAGAAGACCAGATGAAGCTTTGGGCAGATGTAAAATATCATGGGATGCCGTTTTCAAAGCAGGAAGTTGAAAAGGAAGCCGAAGATGTTTTGGTTATGAAGCCTGAAAAATAAAAATCCCGATTCTGCCATTGGGTTGACCGGGGAGGTATCCCCATAAAATTCGGGAATAGGTAAGGAGGTCTGAAGCCTTGGAAGGTAATAAACTAATGAAGATTATATCTGTCCATGCCGACAGGGAAATAGCCAACAGTCAAATAGGCTTTGTAGGTTTTGGTGAAGTGGTTTATCATACACTGGCAGGCTTTTGTAAAGAGGGCATCAGGGGTATGAGGGTTTATTCCCGCGCTGCAAAGAATCCGGAACAGGGTCTTTTGCAGCGGCAGCGTGCCCAAGAGGTGGGAGCTGAGCTGGCCTTGAGTCTTGAGGAACTGGTCAGAGGCTCAAGGGTGATTATATCGTCTGTAAAGGGGGATGTTTCCCTGGAGGTTGCAGCTCAGGCTGCAGAGTACTTGACTCCGGGGCAGATTTTTGCCGATCTCAATAATGCCATACCCTCTGTGAAAAGACGTGCTGCGGAGCTTATAAATGCATGCGGTGCCGGTTTTGTGGATGTGAGCCTGCTGGAACTGCCTATTCAGGTGGGAAGCAAAGCCTTGATGTATGTTTCAGGAGACAGCGCCGAGAGGTTTAAGAAGATAATGGACTGCTACAACATGAATATACAGGTTATCCCCGGAGAGGCCGGGGCAGCGGCAAGCATTAAAGCTCTGGTAAACATATATCAGAAGGGTGTTCAGAGTGTCTATCTGGAGTTTGCGGCCTGTGCCCATAAGGCAGGTATTGATATCCGGCTGCTGGAACCATTGCTGGTAAAGCCCTTGGTAAATCTGCCCAGGGAAAAGGATATGGCCTTCTGGCTCATACGCGGTTCCTTGCTGGCCCAGCGGAAGGCAGGGGAAATGAAGGAAGTCCTGAAAATGGTTGAAGAATTGGAAATCCACCCAATAATGCTGGAGGCAACCATTCAGCGCTTGGCCTGGGTAGCTGGGTTTGAGCTGAATAAGCACTTTGAGGCAGATATGGAACTAGACAGGTACACCGAAATACTTGATAAAATTTTTGAAATCAGTCGCGATAAAGAAGTGGAAGTCAGATAAGCGGCCTTGATGGAAGGAGGAAATATGTCTATAACAGTATTCCTGGCAGAGCTTCAAAAGCTGGATATCAGGCTGTGGCTTGAAGAGGGGCGGCTTCGCTACAGCGCACCTGAAGGAGCGCTGTCGGAGGATTTGAAAAAAGAAATACTGGCCCGCAGGCAGGAAATAATTGATTTTCTGCAGGCAGTGAGGCAGGGTGAGAGGACCTTGGAAAACAGCCTCTCGCCTGAGCTCCGGCCGGATAAAATACCCTTATCCTATGCTCAAAAATGGCTTTGGCTGTACAGCCAAAGGGAATCCAGCAGCTTTGCCTACAATATTCCCGCTGCCCTGAGACTGAAGGGACAGCTGAAGGTTGAAGCCCTGAAGTCAAGTATTGATGAAATAATACGCCGGCACGAGGTACTGAGAACCACCTTTCACATGGACGATACTGAGTTGTATCAGGTAGTCCTGCCTGAGCTGGAAATTCCTTTGCCTGTATCTGATTTGAGCCACATGGATGCTGCCGGGAAGGAGGGAGCGGTCAGCGAGTACCTGAGCAGGGAAACCAGACTGCCCTTCAATCTGGAAGTCGGGCCTTTGATAAGAGCTGCGCTGCTGGTGCTGGCCCAGGATGAATATGCTCTTCTGATTACCTTGCACCATATAGTAAGTGACAACTGGTCCTTGAATGTATTTATGGGCGAGCTGGCAGAACTGTACAGGGCATACAGTACAGGGGTGCCGGCCGGACTGACTGCACCTGGTATTCAATATGCCGACTATGCCATATGGCAGAAAACCTCTTTGTCAGGTGCTTCACTCAAGGGGCATCTTGACTATTGGAAGGAAAAGCTGAAAAATATAGCTGCCGTACCCGCGTTGCCTACCGACTTTGTAAGTACCGGCATACAGACCCATAACAGTATCCGGCAGTATATGCTCCTGTCCCCTGCACTCACTGATAAACTGAGGGAAGTGAGCCAGAGCCGGAATTGTACGCTGTATATTACCGTATTATCCGCTTTTCAGGTATTATTGCAGCAATATACGGGTTTTAAGGACATTCTGGTGGGCACTCCTGTTGCAGGGCGTACCCGTAAGGAGCTTGAAAGGCTCATTGGAGTTTTTATTAACACGGTAGTGCTTTGGAATTCTCCTTTGCAGCAGGAAAGCTTTGCGGAATTGCTGCAGAAGGTGAAGAAGACCACCGGCGAAGCGTTTGCCCATCAGGAAGTACCCCTGGAAATGCTGGCCGAGGAGCTGCAGGAAATCAGGCAGCAACAGAGCCCGCTTGGTCAAAACAGGCGTCCGTTGTTTCAGGTCCTGTTCAACATGTTCAGCGCATCCTTTGAATTGGAGCTTCCAGGCTTGAAAATGACGCCTTTTTCAATGGAGGTTATCGGCGCCCAGAATCTGAATTCAAAATTTGACATAGCACTGTTGGTAATAGAGCACCATGAGGGCCTCCAGGTGGATTTCTCATTTAATGCGGACGTATTTGCTGAAAGCACAGCCATTTGGCTTATGAAGCACTTTAATACCTTACTGGAGGCAATTGCCGATAATCCCGACCTGCTTCTGTGCAGGCTGCCTCAGCTGAAGAAGCCCCTGGAACATGTAAGAATCCGGCCTGACAATCCATTTACCACCTTTGAAAGGGCTGAAATAGAGCAGACTCTGATTGAACGTTTTGAGAAGCAGGTATCAAAAAGGCCCGAGCATGTGGCCCTGAAATCAGGCACACGTTCCTTGTCCTACTCAGAATTGAATCAGCTGGCAAATAGGACAGGGCATATGATAATGGAAAATCATAGCCCCGGGCCGGGACTTTCCAAGGAGGAAAAAATCCGGTACGGCAGACAACTCCTTTTGGACGGCTGGGGAATAGAGGCTCAGGAAAAATTAAAGGAAGTAACTGTTTTCGCAGCCGGAGCAGGAGGCTCCGGCTCACCCACCATAATGCAGCTGGCGCTGCTTGGTGTGGGAAACATAATAATCTGCGACTTTGATAAGGTAGAGCTGTCAAATCTGAACAGACAGGCTCTCCATGACGAATCCCGGCTGGGAATGAACAAGGCTGAATCAGCGGCTATGACAGTCAGGAGAATGAATCCAAACGTAAATGTGACTGCACGGGGTGAAAAGCTCACCAGGGAGAATATTGCAGAGCTTGCAGGCAATGCCTCAATCATCTTTGACAATCTGGACGATCTGGAGGCAAAATTTGTAGTATCTGAGTATGCTGTTGCCAGAGGGATACCCCATGTTATTTCCTCTATGATTGAGAGAAGCTCCTACTCGGCGGTATTGCACAGTCCACATACACCCTGCTTCCATTGCCTTTATGACAGCAGCAGGCTTGAAACCGTCCGTCAGCTGCGAAGGGAAAAAAGCGGCTGGGACAAGGTGCCAAATCCGGTTGCTTCACCGGCGTTGTTTTTAAGCACGGGCTTTGCCTGCAATGAAGCGTTGAAGATAATTCTGGGTCTTGAAAATGTGGCCTATAACAAGTACTTTTTCTTCAATCAGCAGGCTTCAGAAAGGCTTCCAGCCACAAACGGCTTTAAAATTGTTACCTATCCCTTCTCAGAGCATTTCAAGGAGCTGTGCAGGAAGCAGGGCTTTGATTGGGAAAAGGGTTTCAGCGGACGTTATGTGGAGGAGATCAGCATTGAAAAAAATCCTTCCTGCCCAATGTGCGGACGCGAGGCCCGGAAAGCCCCGGACAGTATGAACCGCATTCCGGCTTCAGCAGGTGTCAGGACGGGTGCTCAGTCCAGTGTTCAGGCCAGGGCCGGGGCAGTCGTCGAAGCCCGTTCCTCTGAACCCGGACAGCAGGCTGTGGCACTTCTTCTGGAGCATGATGTGGATATGGTGGCAGGTATATTGGGAGTCCTGAAGTCGGGCAACATGTTTGTCACAATGGACCCCGCTTACCCTGAGGAGCGGCTTGCATATATTCTGGAGGACACGGGAGCCCGTATTATTCTCACGGATGATGCCAACCAGGCGCTTGCGGAAAGGGTCAGGAACAAAGTCAGCCCGGGCATCAGGGTTTTGAACATGAAGGAGATTCAGCACTGCGGAAATCAGGAAAACCTGCAGGTTACCGGGCAACCGGGAGACTTGGCCTATATCATGTATACCTCAGGCTCTACCGGACATCCAAAGGGAGTAATGCAGAGCAACAGGAATGTGCTGCACTATATAATGAACTATACAAACAGCACGCAAATAAGTCATAACGACAGGCTTTCTCTGATACCCTCCTTCAGCTTCAGTGCTGCCATGATGGATACCTTCGCGGCCTTGCTGAACGGAGCCACCCTATGCCTCTTCAACCTTCGTGAAAAGGGCCCGGCGGAGTTGGGAAAATGGCTTGTTAATGAGGAAATAACGGTATATCACTCGGTGCCTACTGTTTTTCGCCATCTTATGGCTGCAGTTACAGGTGATATTGGCTTTCCTGCCTTGCGTCTAATAGACTTTGGAGGAGAAGCGGTATCAAGTGCCGATGTGCAGCTTTACAAAAAATACTGCCCTGATTCCTGTATTCTGGTTAATGGGCTGGGAGCCACTGAACTTAACGTAATACGGCAGTACTGCATAAACAAGGAGACTGATATTTTGGGGAATCTTGTACCTGTAGGCTATCCGGTTGCCGATACTGAAATTATGCTGGTGGACGAGGAAGGCAGTGAGGTGGGCTATAATTGTCCCGGAGAAATAGTAATCAAAAGCGAATTTCTGTCACCAGGCTATTGGGGTCTGGAAGAACAAACCGGACTGGTGTTCAGGCCTGATCCGGAAAATGCCGCCAGGCGGCTTTACTACACAGGTGACCTGGGAAGGCTGAGAACTGACGGCTGCTTGGAGCACCTTGGAAGAAAGGACTTGCAGGTAAAGCTAAGGGGAATACGTATAGAGCCCGCCGAAATCGAAACTGCATTGCTGGAGGTGGCGTCGGTCCGGGAGGCTGCGGTGGTAGCAGAGGATAATGCACAGGGGGACAGGCAGCTGGTAGCGTATATGGTTGAGGACAGTCAGACAGGACTGGAGCTCCAGGAACTGCTTGCACATTTAAATGAAAGACTGCCGGGGTATATGGTGCCGTCAGCCTTTGTAAAGGTGGAGGCCTTTCCTTTGACTTTGACGGGAAAGGTTGACCGGCGAAGGCTTACTCTCCAAAATTCCGGACTGAAGGAGAAGGGGAAAAATGCCCCGGGTGAAGCTTCACAGCACCCCAGCGGTACGGAAGCAGTCGGTAATACCAGGACGGAGGAGATACTGAACAGTATATGGAGGAAGGTGCTAAAGCTTGAGCAGGTAGGGATCAGGGATGACTTCTTCCAGATAGGAGGAGATTCTCTGTCGGGACTGCGTATGATAGACCTGGCTCACCAGCAGGGCTTGAAGCTGAACCCCTCTCAACTGTCACAGGCTAGAACTATTGAAAAGCTGGCTTGCGCCATTTCGGAACAAGCAGCAGCGGCGTATGAACCTGCCCTTGAGGCCCGCAGTCTGGTGCAGTCAGGGGAAAGGCTGATGGCTGATGCCTTTTCAGGTTTACCAAATAATGAAACGGAGGCGGTACTCTGCGGTATTTGGCAGAAGGTGCTAAAGCTTGAACAGGTGGGCATCCATGATGACTTCTTCCAGATAGGAGGAGATTCCCTTTCCGGGCTGAGAATGATAGACCTGGCCCATCAACAGGGCCTGAGGCTTACGCCTGCTCAGTTGTCCCAGAGCAGGACCATATCCAGGCTGGCCCAGACGTTGGCTCAACCGTTGGAACAAATGCAGGTACAACCGCAGGCACAACCGCAGGCACAACCTCCGGTACAGACGTTAAGAGAGCCGTTTTATGAAAACGCTGTTGTCGACACAGATAGCCCTTGGAAGGGTGCCTCAGACTTAAACAGCTGGATTCCTGTAACCAGCAGCCAGGCATGGTATTTGAGCACGGTATCAGAGCGCAATGAACCTGAACGCTTTAACCTTTTTACCCTGCTGGAGGTGGACTATTCCTTCAAGCCGCTATTGCTCAAGGAGGCTGTTGTCTGCATTATGAACTGTCACCAGGCTTTACGGGCAAGGTTTGTAGAGGAAGACGGCTGCTGGAGGCAATACATAGGGGAGATGCCCGAGGGTGTTCCGTTTGAATCCTTTGATCTTGCAGGTCTGCCGGAACAAGAACAGAAACTGGCGATAGAAGACGCTTGCCATCAGTTGCAGGACTCCTTCGATTTAGAAAACGGGCCGCTTTTCGGGGTGGTGCATTTCATCCTGGGAGCTGAAATACCCCAGAGGCTGTTTATAGTCATGCATCATATTGTAGGCGACAATTATTCCTTTGGCATTATTTTGAGAGAGCTTCAAAGTTATTATTTCCAGTTGGCCCAGACCGGTGGTATTGAGCCTAGAAAAGAGATAACAGCCTTTTCGGAATTTACCCGAAACCTGCATTCATACTGCAGGTCTTCACAGTTGGAGTCAGAAGCTGACTATTGGATGAGCTTGCCCTGGAAGCAGGTTGCAAGGCTGAAAACAGATTTCCCCCAGTATGAGGGAAAAAACAGCGAGGGGTCCAACAGGAAGTTTACCGTAGCCCTGACAGAGGATGAAACCAAAAAGCTCATATCCAAAATTCCAAAGCTGCTTCAAACAACTCCGGAGAAGCTTTTGATAATATGCCTGGCTGAAACCATGGGACAGTGGCTGGATATGGATTGGATTTATATTGAGGCAGTGGATCTTGGAAGAACTTCAAACCCGTTTTCCCGGAACATGGACCTGAGCCATACCGTGGGCTGGATAAGTTCGGCCCGCTCACTGGTGCTGCAGTGCCCTGACGGCAAGACTGCATCGGTATACAACAGGATTCGCTGCATGGATGAACAGATTAACAACATTCCAGGTCAGGGAACCGGCTATACATTTCTTGCTCGTCTGGGGGATGAGAGCAACAGTGCCGTGAAAAAGCTCCGGAATGAGTATCAGGAACGGCAGTTGTTCTTCAACTATCTGGGACAGGAGGATAATGAACCCGCAGGCATCAGAATTGCAAAGGAAAATCCGGGTTTGCGCAACCACCCGGAGGAGCTTAGGACTTTCCTGCTTGAATGCATCTGCTTCATTAAGGAAGACAGGCTGCATCAACAGTGGAATTACAGTTGTAATCTGCACAGGCAGTCAACCATTGAATATATTGCGGACAAATATATGTCCTACTTGAAAAATGTAATTGACCAGGCAGAAACATTCAAATAATCATAGAGGGGGAGAGAAAAATGGGGAGAAAATGTACCCAGTGCGGAATGCCGGAGTTAAAGGTGACCTACGGAAGAAAGCCCATCCACATGCATGAGGATGGGGTATGTGATTATTGCAGCGAGTATAACAAATATCAAAGCCTGTATAACATGGATTTCCGAAAAAATCAGCAGAATTTTGCCGAGCTCTGCGACAGGATAAGAGGAAAGCAGGAATACGATGCGGTGCTCATGTATACAGGAGGGAAAGACAGCGGTTACGCGGCCTATTACCTCAGTAAGGTATTGAAGCTCAAGGTGCTGGCGTTGACCTGGGATAACGGGTTTTTCGGGGGGGAGCACTATGCAAATCTGACTACCTTGATAAAAAATCTTGATATAGACCATAAGTTTATTTCAATAGGCAGCCAAAATCTGGCTCAATTCTACAGGAACAGGTTCCAAAAGCTTGGCAGGTTTTGTGCCTGCACCCAGCCGGCCTTACTTTTCTGTGCCGAAGAAATTGCCAGGTCCCAGGCTCCCTTGGTGATTATAGGAGTTTCCTTCGGACAGCAGCTTTCGTTGACTCAGAACAGGATGATGTATGAGTTTGAGCCTGATGAAAGGGGAGCAGTTCTCCAGATGCTGGCTGACAGGGGAATGGGAATATTCCATTTTCAAGATCCAAGCTTTTACAATCTTGCCTTGCTGGATGTAATCAGCGGAAAGTTTTCAAGTGATATGGAGTCCTACCTGAAGAATTGCTTCCAGCACTTCCAGCAAATGAGGCAGCAGGACAGATACATCATTACCCTGTCTTTAATATATAATTTTGACCATCAAACCATGACCGAGACACTTTCAAAATATGGCTGGAAAAAGCCTGAGTCAGCCCACCAGGCGGGGCACACCAGCTGCATAATGGAACCGCTGAAAGGCTATATTGCCAGCAGGCAGGGGATGCTGAACCTGGACTATATGGAGCTTACTGCTGAAAGAAGATGGGGAAGGTTCTCAAAAGAGATGTTTGAAAGCGTACTGCCTACAATATACTATGATAATGACAGGGCGCCGGCGGAGCTGGATGCTTTTCTGAAGCTGATCGATATGTCGCCGGAGGATTTTTATGAAGTATTGGCTAAAAAACCCTTTGCACAGGAAAAAATGCCCGACATTAATTGGGAACTTGCTGAGCGGCTGGAACTGCAGATGAGCAGAGAACTGCTGCAGAAAAATATGGAGCTTGCCTATAACCGAGCGATACCATAAGTCCTTATAGTCAGATGCACTACAAGCAGCTGTGAACACAAGACTGAAATTTTTTCCAGGGGGGCTTCTGACAGGCTGAGAGGAAGTCGGCAGTATCAGAGCCCCTCCGGGTCGGTTTTGGACTAATGGCAAGCTTATTTAACGGGTTCGAGGACAGCTTTTTTATTTTGGACAACTTTAAGCATATTTAAAAGCCTGTCACCATTTATGCATTCAATTACATATTTGTGGCAGTAAATTTTTGTGCAGGTTTTGAAATCGCCCAGAGTAATAAGCATTCCGCGGTAAATGGAGTTATCCCTCATACATTTGGACAGGTTCATTGCCAGCTCCACATCCACCATTTGACCCAGACCATGCTTCCATATTTCAGCAAACTGTAGATTATTAAGTGCCAGGCCGCTGCCTTCCACACCACAGGCATTAGTATGCCTGACCTTATAGCCTGAGCGCTTCAGCACCTCAACAATCACCGACATATAGTCCCTGAAGTTTAAATAAAGCAAATCCTCTTTGGAGTGTACACAGTTTATAAGCTCACTTATTTTTCTTTTGTACAGCAGTTGCCTGAACAATTCTGTCAACCTGTACGTAAGGAGTGCTACAACTAATAAAAACAACATATAATCACCTGCTATTATTTTTGTCCATAAGCTGTTTTATATTCTGGTATAAATAGACAATGACGGGCATAATACACTCTGACATCTCAAGGTATTGGCTTACATATTCAGCTTCACAACAGATTATGTTAATTTGTATATTAATAAAAAGGTATTACAAAAGACAGTTCGCATTTGACTGAGAAGAAGTAATGCTGAAGCTTCCACTTGTATATGGCTGTAAATCTTATGTCACGCCAAACAGTATTTATGTTCTTTTATTTGAAAAGTTCATGTATATGCTGAGGTGATAGTTTCCATAATATTAATTACATTAGGGAAACTGTCAAAATTGATGCCGGCAAGGCCAGGGGATAAAAGTTTTAGTCAGTCATAGGCTCTGACTTAAAGCTGCAATAATCGGGTATAAAATCCTGTGAGAAATCAGATGGAGCCAAAGGAAAGAAAAAGCTTCAAAGTATTTATTTAACAATAAATCCTACTATGGTGGAATATTAAAATCGATTGAATCCTATTTATTAAAATCATAATCCAACCATAGCAATTCCAGGAATACCAGCGGATTGAAAATGCTGGTTTTTGTTATAAAGCTATATAAAATAACAGTATTTTTTGTAGAATAAAAGATTTTCAATTTATTAATTATGTAATATAATATTAAAAGATTGTATTTATTTGGCATAGATGCAGTTCCTTCATTCTAAAATGCAATAGGACTGAACTGTACGGCTGATGAATAAAAAAGTTTCCCTTTTTAATTTGTTAAGTTCAGTTTGAAAAATAAGTTAGAAAAATATTCTAAATTGCGTACCAGTAGAATACATATTACATTAGATAAATCAAAGAGATACACAACAGCAAAAGAGAGGAGTGGGGGGAAAATGGTCGGGAATGTAATAGAAAACAATGTAGTGACCATTTCAGGAAAAGTTGTATCAGAGGTTGAATATAGCCACGAGGTTTATGGAGAGGGCTTTTATTCATTTTATTTAGAGGTCCCTAGGTTAAGCGACAGCAGCGATAAAATATCTGTTACAT
Organism: Bacillota bacterium; assembly: GCA_023400235.1. Lineage (GTDB taxonomy): Bacteria > Bacillota > Clostridia > Acetivibrionales > DSM-1351 > Ruminiclostridium. The sequence continues at coordinate 34,705 of JAEXFI010000004.1, read as the reverse complement.
TTTCAGAGCGTCTTGTGCCAAAAAGTAAACTGCAATTAGGTGTTCCATTGGAAATAGAAGGCCAGTTCAGATCCTACAACAGCTATAAGAGTGATTCCAACAAACTTGTTTTGACTGTATTTGCAAGAGAATTGATTTTTACCGAGGATGAAAAGAGAATTAAAAATCCAAATCAGATATATTTAAATGGATACATATGCAAAAATCCCATATACAGGATGACTCCCTTTGGCAGGGAAATAACCGACATTCTTGTAGCGGTAAACAGACCCTATAATAAGTCGGATTACATTCCATGCATAGCCTGGGGACGGAATGCCAGGTATTCTCAAAATCTGGCCATAGGTGACAATATTAAGATATGGGGAAGAATACAAAGCAGAGAATATCAAAAAAAGCTTGAAAACGGTGATACCATTTCCAAGACAGCATATGAAGTTTCAGTATCAAAGATGGAAATATCCGACGAGATTACAGCCAAAGAGGACAAAGACGAGGGACCGCTGACAGAGGAACCGGAAGAGTAAAATCCCGGCATTTTTGTTTCAGCAGCTGTGAATCGAAAATTTTAATTTGCTAAGAATTTATATAAAGCCTAAAAGTAAAAAGCAAAAAGCACAAACACCGGCAGCTTTGATATGCTCCCTTCATAATTAACAGTGTTTTTATATTTCACTGTCACTCATAAAGGGAGCATATCACTGAACTGGGTTATTGTGCTTTTTGCTTTTTAAAGGCAGAGGAACCGGGAGGTCTAGGAGCTTCGCCTCACTATATACCTCCAGCCCTTCATAAGAAAGGGCATAAGGTGCGCATCAAGGCCAAAAGCCCTGCCTGCTCCTGCCAGCATGGCAATTTCAGCAGGTATAAGCCACCAACTGGTTTCGTACAGGCCTGTTGACAGCAGAAAATTCACATTTAGGGCCAATGCAGCCAATGCAGCCAGAAAAGTAAAGGTTCCCGAGAAAAAAGCAAGACCCAGTGCGATTTCAGACAGTACAATCATTATCTGGAAAAACAGTGCATTGTGTATTATGAGGTTGTCGGCAAACCAGGCATACCAACCGGGGGTATGTGCTGAAACTATTCTGAATACCTTGTCTCCCGATTCGGTAACCGAAGCGCTGGATACCGAATCTGCCGCAATTCCTGCCAGCATGGGTTTTAGCAGCCAGCCCTCCAGTATTTTATTATAACCCTCCATAAACCAGGTGTAGCCTAAAAACAGTCTTAGGGGCACCAGCCAGAAGGCAAGTGTCCTGAAGGTATAATGATATTCCAGGAAATTAAGCCGGTGCCTTTTGTGCAAAAGCTCATGGCTCAGGTATTTGAAGACCAGCTCAAAGCCGCCGATTCCAAATAAATAATGAATATTTACCATATACTTCATCAGGATGGACATCCAAATGGGGAAAATCCTGCCCATTATTTCACTGACAGCAAAATTACTGCCTATGGAAACCATTACACCATGAAGCTTTGGCTTTAAGGGTGTTTTTTCCCTGTTTCTTATATCCGCCAGTATATTTGCAGCTGCATTTTTACCTGTCTGAACAGCTGATTCCACCAGCGGGGGAAGCACCTTGCCCTCATAGGTAAATGCACTGACATCACCAATGGCGTATACATTTTTCAGAGCAGTTTTAGTATATTCATCCACCATGATCCGGGAAGCTCTGGTTTTCTCAAGGTCTACCTGGTCGGTAAGCGAGGAGGCCTTTATGCCGGCTGTCCATATAAGTGTAAAGGTGTTGATGGACCTTCCGTCCTTCAGTTCCACACTGTCATGTTCCAGCTTTGTTATGGCGCTTTCCAGCAATACGTTTACCCTTAGCTTTCGGGTGAGATATTTCATAGCTGCAGCAATATTTTTGTCTTTCAGAATGTTAAGAATTTTGGGTAAGGCCTCAATCAAGTAAAGCTGGACCTCATCCCGGTCAATATGGAACTGTGTGCAGAGCTTTTTTACCCAAATGCCCAACTCTCCAATCATTTCCACACCCGTAAAGCCGCCGCCTCCCACAACAAAAGTCAGCAGAGCACCTCTTTTCTTCAGGTCCTCCTCCTGGCTGGCTTTTATGAAACAGTTGTAAATTTGCTCCCGAACATTAACTGCATCCTTAAAGGACCAGAGGGGAAAGCAGTTTTCCTTCATGCCGGGAATTCCGTAGTAGTTGGGCTCACTTCCAAAGGAAAGTACAAGGTAGTCGTATTTGTATTGCTTTTCTTCCGAGAGGATTCTGTTATTTTCAAAGTCAAATTTAGCTATCTCATCCTTTATCAGGTTGATACCCGTATAATGAAATATGTCCCTTAAGGGTACAATTACTCCTTCCTCGGCTATTCTGTTGCCAGCCACCTCATGCAGCTCAGTGAGCAGGGTGTGATAGGAATTTTTATCAATTACGGTTATTTTAATGTCCTCGGTCTTCCTTTTTCTCTTTTGCAGGTGAAGGGCCGCTTCTATTCCTGCATAACCGGCACCGACTATAACAATATTTCTGGGCATAAGCTAATCTCTCCTAAAAGTTATAAAAGTAGCAATTCCAGGGAAAAATTATTCAGGTGACCAAAGTCAATTACTATCCTCCACAAACGGATAGTCTGGTTTGAACAGGAATTGACTCAGGTCAGTTAACTTGCATTTATATATAGGATGTTTATTTTTTGTTAATTGTATTCAGAGAATATATATTGCTGGATGGGTATTCACTATATGTACGAAAGCGGTGATTCTATGCTGAAAAAGGGTGATATAATACTGGTGCTCATACTGGTATTCGGGATTCTTCTGGCGGTCATCGGCAAAAATGACAATGACGGCAGTGCCATAAGCTGGAATAATGCAAACAACACGGGAGGGGAGGAGGTTCTGGCCGTGATAAAGCAGGACGACAGGGTTATCAGAACCGTAAATCTTACAAGGCTTAAAAAGCGTGAGGTCATAAGGCTTCCAGGTCAATTCAACGAATTTATAGTTGCCGATCAGAAAAAAATATGCTTTATGTCCGCGGACTGCCCTGACAGGCTGTGCGTAAAAGCAGGCTGGATTGGCAAACCGGGGCAGCTTGCAGTTTGCCTCCATAACAGGGCTATGATAAAAATTGTAAGAAAGGGCAATAATGAGCAGGAGGGGATTAAAGATTGAAAGAAAACAACTTTCAACCCTTCGAATTTATGTCCGCATAGCGGACAGGGGGTAAACCATGAAAATGTTTTTAAGAAGAAATACAGACTACAAAAAGTTAATCTTTTTGCTCCTGCTTGCCATTCAGGCAATTGCTCTGGCCCTGATTGAAGCTCATCTGCCCGTCCCTGGGGGTATCCCCGGCATAAAGCCCGGACTTGCAAATATGATAACCATGGTGAGTTTGATATTTTTCAGCTTCAGCGATACCCTTTTGATAGTGCTTGTAAGATGTGTCCTTGCAAATCTCCTGGTAAGCGGGCCCATGTTGTTCATATTCAGTGCTGCGGGAGGAATACTGAGTGCTGTGGTTATGTGGCTGCTGCTAAAATACATGCAAAGGTTTTTAAGCCTTATTGGAATAAGCATTGCAGGAGCAGTTGCCAACAATGGGGCGCAAATATTAGCTGCCTGCTTTATTATGAGCGACTTTTCAGTAACCTCAAGCCTTCCGGTACTTCTGACCTGGGGAATTTTCACAGGGGTGTTTACAGGGATTTGCAATACTTTTATGGTTAAAATGCTTAAAAAATTTAACTTCATAGCCAATATCTGATATGGAAAAGACTGTCCGGTTGTTCCGTAATTAAAATGCAAATAGATTTTGAGAAGTAAAACACAAATGATATAATAAACAGGAAATAAGATAAATACTATTCAGAATAATTTCGGAGCGATGAAAAAATGACTGTTATGACGGCGTCTTTGGTATTAATAAATACTGCAAGAGCATATGACAAGAAATATACATATATTATACCTGAGGATATGGTTGGAAAGGTGACCGAGGGCAGCAGGGTTCTGGTGCCTTTTGGAGGGGGAAGGACCTCAAAGGAAGGGTTCATTCTGGAGATAAGGCCCTTGGAGGAGGCGGTTTCTAGCCAGGCAGGAAGGAAGTTTGAATACAAGCCTATAAAACAGGTGCTTGACCCGTATGCACTTCTTAAGAAGGATATGCTTCTGCTTCTGGAATGGATGAAGAGAAGATATATCTGTACATATTCCGATGCCATAAAGTGCATGCTTCCTCCCGGCATAAACGTCAAGGCGGTAAAATCCGTCAAGCTTACAGACAATGGCATAAGGGCTTTTAACAAGCCCGAACTGAACGGGATTCTGGATAATTTAAGCTCGCTGGGAGGGGAATGTGAGCTGGAGGAGCTGAGAGGCATGTGTGGAATAAAGAGCTTCAAAAGCTGTATCCGGCAGTTATGTGACAGCGGTGCCATAACTGTGGAGGAATGCTATCAGCAGAAGGTGAATGCCAAAGCAGTAAAAGGTGTAAGCCTTGCCAGACCCCGTGAGGAAATTGTGGAGGAACTTGAAAACAATGCTATCAAGAGAATTCAGCATATAAGGGTGCTGGAAATACTCCTTGACAATGAACTGGTTTCAGTGGGAGATATCCAGCGGTTTGCGGGAGTGACCTCCTCAGTGCTGGACACACTTTGCAGGCATGGTTACATATACTATAAAAACATAGAGCTTTTGAGAAATCCAATAAAAGACAGGCAGTACGAAAGAACCCAGCACCTTACTCCCACAAGCGAACAGGCCGCTGCACTGGAAAAGCTTACAGGGCATCTGGATAGAGGTATTTTTAAAGAAAGTCTTATTCACGGTATCACCGGCAGCGGGAAAACAGAGGTCTATCTTCAGTTGATTTCACATTGCTTCAGCTTGGGAAAAAGAGCCATACTGCTTGTTCCGGAGATATCCCTTACCCCCCAGATGGTGGAAAGGTTTGTTTCAAGATTTGGAAAGCGGGTTGCGGTTATGCACAGCAGACTTTCACTGGGAGAGAGATTTGACCAGTGGAGACTGATAAGCGAGGGGAAGGTCGATGTTGTAGTAGGGGCCAGATCCGCAGTTTTTGCTCCGGTGGCCAACCTGGGCTTGATTATTATAGATGAGGAGCACGAGGGCTCCTATAAGTCGGAGTCCATGCCCAGGTACAATACAAAGGATGTAGCGGCAAGGAGATGTCAAATTAGCAACGGGTTGTTGGTGTACGGTTCGGCTACTCCGTCTGTGGACACCTATTACCGGGCTGAAAAGGGAGATCTTGAGCTGATACAAATGAAGCACAGACCAAATACGGCGGAACTGCCCAGGGTAGAAATGGTGGATATGCGTCTGGAACTGGAAAATGGCAACAAGACTCCCTTCAGCACAAGGCTGATGGAAGAACTGCAAAAGAATATACACAGCAGTCAGCAAAGCATTCTTTTTCTCAACAGAAGAGGTTTTTCCACCTTTGTAATATGCAGGTCTTGTGGGTATACTATGAAATGTCCGGAATGCAATATTGCGCTGACCTTTCACTCCAAAAATGAAAGGCTGATCTGCCATTACTGCGGCTTTACCGTGAAAAATCCTGAAGCCTGTCCTTCCTGCCAGAGTAAGAGTATCAGGCATTTTGGCGTGGGAACCCAGAAGATTGAAGAGGAAATAAAGTCAAGGCTTCCCGAGAGTTCGGTGCTCCGAATGGATATCGATACCATTAACTTTAAGAATGCCCATGAGGAGATATTAAACCGGTTTAAAAACGAGAACATTAATATAATGGTTGGAACTCAGATGATTGCCAAAGGACATGATTTTCCCAACGTAACACTGGTTGGTGTCCTGGCTGCGGACGGAATGCTGAATACCGGGGATTTCAGGGCCAACGAGAGGACCTTCCAGCTTCTTACACAAGTTGCCGGAAGGGCAGGAAGAGGGGAAAAAGCCGGAAGGGTAATAGTTCAGACCTATAATACGGAGGAATACAGCATCCTGGCTGCCTGCCGCCAGGACTTCATCGGCTTTTACAGACAGGAGATTACCATAAGAGAACGGCTGGGATATCCTCCCTTTAATAATATAGCAATAGTTACCTTCAGCGGCAGGAAGGACAGACAGATATTTGAAACAGCCAGAGATATTAAGCCAAGCCTGATGGAGGACCATATGACCGGTTTTGAAGTGCTGGGCCCATCCAGGTGTCCTATACCCAAGATTGCAGGGAAATACCGCTGGAGGGTGGTAATAAAGGCAAAGGACATGGAGGGACTGCTTGACCGGTTGACAGAAGTGTCTGATAATGTATGGAAGAATATCAAGGGTGAGGATATTTCAATGAGCATAGATATAAATCCGTATAATATGCTATAATTATGAAAAATAGATTGCCGGAGGTAAATAATGGCTTACAGGGAAATAAGAAAAGACGGTGACGATGTTCTCAGAAAGAAGAGCAGACCGGTTGATGTTATAGATAATAAGATTCTTACACTACTGGACGACATGGCCGACACCATGTATAAAGCTGACGGCGTTGGGCTTGCAGCTCCCCAGGTGGGTATTTTAAAGAGAGTCGTGGTCGTTGATGTGGGAGACGGCTTGTTTGAAATGATAAATCCTGTAATACTGGAACAGAGCGGACAGCAGGACGGAATCGAGGGCTGTCTCAGTATACCGGGAACCTCCGGAGATGTGGTGCGCCCAATGCATGTTAAGGTGAAATATATGGATAGACACGGCGAGACAGTGATAATTGAGGCTGAAGAGCTTTTTGCAAGAGCTGTTTGCCATGAGCTGGATCATCTGGACGGGATACTTTATAAGGACAGGGCTCATAAAATGTATACCCCCAAGGAAATAGAGGAAATGCAGAAGTAAGGGAGGTTTTATTTTGAAAATAGTATTTATGGGCACTCCCGATTTCGCAGTGCCAAGTCTGGAAATGCTGGTTAGTGAAGGCTATGAAGTGGTTGCTGCCGTTACCCAGCCCGACAAGCCAAAGGGCAGGGGCAACAAACTGACTGCACCTCCTGTAAAGGAATTTGCTATAAAAAACGGAATACAGGTATTACAGCCTGCTAAGATAAAAACCTTGGAATTTGTTGAGCAGATCCGGGAACTGCAGCCTGACCTTCTCATAACGGCTGCTTATGGAAAAATCCTGTCAAAGGAACTGCTGGAGGTTCCGGTACTGGGCTGTATAAATGTGCATGGTTCTCTGCTGCCTGCGTACAGAGGGGCGGCTCCAATTAACTGGGCAGTTATAAATGGTGAGGAAAAGACAGGGATTACCACTATGTTTACTGATGTGGGGCTGGATACGGGAGACATGCTTTTAAAAAGAGAGCTTGACATCGGGCCGGATATGACTGTGGGAGAATTGCATGACGAAATGGCGGTGCTGGGTGCCGAGGTTTTAAGGGATACACTTTTGGAGCTTAAAAAGGGTACTCTGAAAAGAATACCTCAGGATGACTCTGTCTCCACGTATGCTCCCATGATGAACAAGGAGCTTGGTCTTATAGACTGGAGCAAAAAAGCGTCAGAGATACACAACCTGGTAAGGGGGACCGACCCCTGGCCAGGAGCGTATACCCTCCTGGAGGGAAACAGAATGAGGGTGTGGAAGACCGCACTTACGAAGGAAAGTGCTGATAGCTGCCAGGAAAACGGAACAATCCTGAAGGTTGATGATCAGGGAATTTTGGTAAAATGCTCAGATGAGAACCTACTGCTCCTGGAGGTTCAGTTTGACTCCTCCAGAAGAATGAGTGTAAAGGAATATATAAGAGGACATGAAATAAAAACAGGTGAAACGCTTGGAAGGTAACATAAAAATTTTTGTAAGGACATCAATAATAATACTGGGGGCATTTGCTGCTCTGCTTGCAGGCATTAGTGTGGCGTATGCATATGCTACACTGACAGCGTACAATATAATACTGGTTTGCCTTATTGCGCTGCTGGGATTGAGCTGTCTTTTGCTGCTGGCAATGAGCCTTGCAATTGTTTTGACCTTTGTCAACAGGAAGTCAGAAGGCTTGCGGCTGCTCTTAACCAGGGCAGGAATGCAGGTGATGCTTCCCTTGGCCCTGGTATTTTCAAAGGCGGACAAAAGGCTTAGAAAGAGTATCCGGCTCTTATATATAGAGCTTAACAATATAGTTGTGGAATGTGAAAATAAAAAGTACAATTCCTCGGAGGTCATGCTCCTTTTGCCGCACTGCTTACAAAACAGCCAGTGCGGTCTCAAGGTCACCAGCAATCCCGGGGTTTGCAAAAGGTGCGGCAAATGCAAAATAGGAGAACTGCTGGAATATACTGCGCAAAAAAACATCAGTGTTTATATAGCCACAGGCGGAACTGTTGCCAGGAAGGTAATCAAGGAAAACAAGCCAAGGCTTATTATTTCTGTAGCCTGTGAAAGAGACCTGATGAGCGGAATACTGGATGTGAGGGGGATTCCGGTAATAGGGGTGGTAAACAGGCAGCCCTGCGGCCCATGCTTCAATACCGATGTGGAATTGTCGGACATAAGGAAAAGGGTGGAGCAATTGACCTATTAGGCTGAGGCCTATACAGCCGACTTTACCGGCAGGGGTGGTCATGAAATGATAAATATTGAAGGGAGAGGAGTAAATTAATGGGATTTTTTTATATGGATCAGTATTATCTGACTTTGGTAGTACCTGCAGTAATTATTTCAATGATAGCTTCCTTCCGCGTCAGAGGAACCTTTAACCGGTACAGGAATACAGGAAACTCTAAGAACATGACAGGAGCAGATGTGGCAAGATACCTGCTTCAGGCAAACGGCATAAGTGATGTAAAGGTTACTCGTGTGGGCGGACAGCTAACAGATCACTATGACCCGAGAAGCAGGGAGCTTCGTTTGTCGGATTCCACCTATTCCAGCATATCAGTTGCAGCTGTGGGTGTGGCTGCACATGAAACCGGACATGCCATACAGCACAGTGCCGGCTACGGGCCGCTGGCTCTGAGAAGTTATCTGGTGCCGGTGGCAAACCTTGGCTCCCAGGCAGGTCCAACCCTGGCAATCCTGGGTCTGGTAATGAGCTGGCCTGTTCTGATTAACATCGGCTTGCTGCTTTTTGCCGCAGCAATACTTTTCTATCTGATAACGCTGCCGGTGGAGTTCAATGCCAGCAAGAGAGCTATTCAAGACCTGGACAGGCATAACATATTAATAAATGAAGAGCTGACGGCTGCTAAAAAGGTTCTGAACGCGGCAGCGTTAACTTATGTGGCCTCGGCACTGGTTGCAATTGCAAACTTTTTGAGGTTGCTGCTGCTGGCAGGAAACCGCAGGAACAGAGACTAATAACGGGTATTGGAGAATATATGGCTATAGATCAGGCTAGAGAAACAGCCTTGAAAATATTATATGATATAAATGAAAACAAGGCGTATTCAAATATTTCAGTGAATAAACACCTGGAAGCCGGAGAACTGAGAGAAATTGACCGGGCCTTTGCCACTGAGCTGGCCTATGGCACTGTTAAATGGCTTATGGAAATTGATTATGTACTAGATCGTTTTTCCAGTGTAAAGGCAAAAAAGATGTCGCCCTGGATAAGAAACATACTGAGGCTGGGAATATACCAACTGCTGCACACTGACAGGATACCTCCGTCTGCTGCCTGCAATACGAGTGTTGACCTGGCCAAGAGATATGGACACCAGGCTTCCAGTCGTTTTGTAAACGCGGTGCTGAGAAATATCACAAGAAGCAGGGACAGCATACCCTATCCCGAAAGGAAGGATATTGCCGGATATTTAAGCATTGTTTACTCTCATCCAAGGGAACTGGTGGACGGCTGGCTTAGGCTGTTTGGCGGGGAGTTTACCGAGGAACTGCTGAAAAGCAATAATGCCGTTCCTGACTTTAGCGTAAGGGTCAATACCCTTAAAACAACATCTGAGAAATTGCTGGAGGCTCTTAGTCAGGAGGGCTGCAGGGCCAGAGCGGGAAAATACCTGAAGGAGGCAGCGGTATTGGAAAACCCGTCCTCAATATCCAGGCTGGAAGCCTTCCAAAAGGGATATTTTACTGTACAGGATGAAAGCTCAATGCTGGCGTCTGTGGTGCTGGAGCCGGAAGAGGGCCAACTGGCTTTGGATGTGTGCAGTGCTCCGGGCGGCAAGGCCACACATCTCGCCCAGCTTATGAATAATAAAGGCACCGTGCTGGCACGGGACATACATGAGCACAAGCTGAGGCTTGTGGAAGGTACAGCCTCCAGGCTGGGAATAGGGATTGTAAAAACTCAATTATTTGATGCCGCCGTCTTTGATGAAAGCCTTAAAGGAAAGGCTGACAGGGTTCTGGTGGATGCGCCCTGCACAGGACTTGGAATTATAAGAAAGAAACCCGATATAAAGTATTCCGGAAACCTGTCACAACAGAAGGAGATAGTGGCGCTCCAGAAAAAGGTGCTGGAAAATGCAGCAGGCTATGTAAAGCCTGGGGGCTGCCTTGTATACAGTACTTGTACCATACAGCCCGAGGAAAACCTGGAAAATGTCAAAGCCTTCCTGTGTCAAAACAAGGATTACAAACTGTTGGGCTTTGAGCAATTGCTCCCTGATAAGCTTAAGACAGCAACAGCACAGGAGGGGTATATTCAGTTATACCCCAACACTCATCAGACAGACGGCTTTTTCATAAGTAAAATGGTGAGGGTAAAGTAATTGAATGAAGGAAGATATGATATGGTAGTTCAAGGAATTCAACTAATACCATTTTACTTTAGTAAACATGGTTAGGGTAAGGTAATTGAATGAAGGAAGATATGATATGGTAGTTCAAGGAATTCAACTAATACCATTTTACTTTAGTAAACATGGTGAGGGTAAAGTAATTGTAAAGAAAAAGCAATAATTTTTTATTTATTTTTGATATAAAATAAAATTGGTATATAATCAAAAATAATCTGCCGGAAAACACGCGGGACGCCGGTATTTATTTGCAGGATATGGAGAAGCTGAGAAAAGCATATGAAAAATTTAATGGATATGAATCTGGAGGAACTGGAACAACTGCTCCTGCAAATGGGTGAACAGAAGTTCAGGGCAAAGCAGATTTTCAAGTGGGTAAACAGTGGTATAAAAAATATAGATGAAATGTCAAACCTTTCAAAGCAGCTAAGACAGGAATTGAGCAAGGTTTGCAAAATCAGCAGGCTGAAGCTGGTCAACAAGCTTCAGTCCAGAATAGATTCAACGGCAAAATATTTGTTTGAACTTGATGACGGGAATATAATTGAAAGTGTGCTTATGGAATACAAGCATGGCTATACCGCATGCATATCTTCACAGGCGGGCTGCAGGATGGGCTGCACCTTTTGTGCTTCCACGGGAGCCAGTTTTTCCAGAAATCTGACCGCGGGAGAAATGCTGGATCAGGTTATGACAATGCAGGAGGATTCGGGAAATAGAGTGGGGCATATAGTTTTAATGGGTATTGGAGAGCCTCTGGACAATTTTGACAATGTAGTAAATTTCCTGAGGATAATAAATCATCCAGATGGTCTGATGATAGGCATGAGAAATATTTCACTTTCCACCTGCGGAATTGTTCCAGGAATCCTCAAGCTGGCAGAGGAGAATATTCCAGTCACCCTGTCGGTGTCGCTGCACAGCGCAAAAGACCATAAGCGCTCTGCCATGATGCCTGTCAACAAGGCCTATTCTATTGACAAATTAATCTCAGCATGTAAGATATATACTGAGAGCACTAAAAGAAGGATAACCTTTGAATATGCAATGATTTCAGGAGAAAACGATTCGGAGCAGGACGCCAGAGAACTGGCAGGTTTATTAAAAGGGATGCTTTGCCATGTTAATCTCATTCCCGTTAATACTGTTCAGGGCAACGGATATAAAAAAAGCTCGCGAATTCAGATAGACAAATTTAAAAACATTATGGAATCAAGAGGAATTGAAACTACTGTTAGAAGAGAGCTGGGCAGCGATATAAATGCTGCGTGCGGTCAACTTAGAAAAAACAGAATTGACAGTAATGCAAATTGAGCTTTTGGTATTTAGGTGTTTGTTTCAGGAGTGATTGTTTTGAGGTACGGTATTAGAACAGATAGAGGACTAAAAAGACAACTGAACGAGGACAACTGTAACGTATTGGTTGGATATCCCGGCATACCAACCTGCTTTGTTATAGCTGATGGAATGGGCGGCCACAAATGCGGAGAAGTTGCAAGCAAAATGGCTGTAGATTCTGTGTGCAATTTACTGCTTAAAGCTGATTGGCAGCAGGAAAATATTTCCGAAATGCTTAGTGATATAATTACAAGAGTTAATGACGAGATATATAATTTTTCCATATTGGATGAAGCCACCCAGGGGATGGGTACAACACTGATAATAACCGTACTTAAAAACAGAAAACTATATATAGGCCATGTTGGTGACAGCAGGGTGTATATAATAAAAGCGGACTCAATTGAGAAGATTACCTGGGATCATTCCTTTATTGAAGAACTTGTAAAAAACGGTTCCATTACAAAGGATGAGGCAATAAATCATCCCAAAAAAAATCTTATAACCCGGGCTGTGGGCTGTGAACCTGAGTTGCAGGTAGATACATATGAACTGGAGGTCAAGGAGGAATATGTGGTGCTTCTTTGTACGGATGGTTTGACAAACATGCTTTCAGAGGATGAAATATTTGAAATAATCAACAAAAACGAAGAACCCCAGAATGCATGTGATACTTTGGTTCAAAATGCTAATAATAATGGTGGGGAAGATAATATAACCGTGATAGTTGGGAAAATATAAACAGAGGTGAAATATGGAAGGTCAAATATTAGGAAACAGATACCTTTTGCTTGAAAAAATCGGGGGCGGCGGAATGGCTGTGGTTTACAAGGCTAAATGCACCCTTCTGAACAGATTTGTCGCAATAAAAGTATTACGTTCCGAGTTTACCAATGACGAAGAATTTGTGAAACGTTTTAAGGTAGAGGCGCAGGCAGTTGCAAGCCTGTCACATCCCAATGTTGTTTCCATCTATGATGTAGGCCACCAGGAGGACATACATTATATTGTCATGGAATATGTTGACGGTATGACTTTAAAGGAGTTTATCAACAAGCACGGAGCCATAAACTGGCAGGATGCCGTAAAAATAACAATTCAGATATGTTCTGCAATCGAGCACGCCCACAAGAACAACATTGTACATAGGGACATAAAGCCTCATAATATACTGCTGACAAAAGAGGGTATAGCCAAGGTGACGGATTTTGGAATTGCAAGGGCTGTGACCTCGTCAACCATTACAATGGTAGGCAGTACTATTGGTTCTGTACACTATTTTTCTCCAGAACAGGCCAGAGGCGGTTTTATAGACGAAAAATCAGATTTGTATTCCCTTGGAATAGCCTTATATGAAATGGTTACCGGCAAGGTGCCTTTTGACGGGGATACTCCTGTTTCTGTTGCGTTAAAGCACATCCAGGAAATACCTGTGGAACCGCATAAGCTTGTTCCCAGCCTGCCCTATGGCGTAAATGAAATAATAATGAAGGCAATACAGAAGGAGCAGAATGTAAGGTATCAGTCTGCCACCTCAATGATAAATGACTTGAACCGGGTGCTGGTACAGCCTCAGGGAGGCTTTGTGGGCAGGGACAATATCAACGGACAGTCCACCATACGCATGAAGCCTGTCAATTCCGCAAGGAATTCCAATGAGGCCAGAAGCAATGAATACAACAATAAAAAGAACGATCTTAAAAAGGAAAAAAAGAAAACCAATCTTACTTACTGGCTGGCAGGTATTACAAGTGTGGTTGTAATAACATTCGTGGTTATTATGGCCATCAGCCTGTTGACAAAGGGTGACAACACAGAGCCATACAAATTGGACAATTATGTGGGTAGAGAATATGAAGCGGTAAAGGCTGAGTTGGAGGGTAAAGGTTTTAAGATTACTCCTACCTGGCAGGAAAGCCAAACAATTGCAAAGGGTATGATAATCGACCAGAGCATTCCTCCCGGAACAGATTACAAGAGCGGAAATTATACAAGTCTGGAATTGACAGTAAGCAGCGGACGAAAAATGTCAAAGGTGCCGGAGGTTAAGGACAGGGAATACAGGGAAGCCCAGAAGGAAATGGAGTCAAGCAATCTGAAATCCAGGATTGAAAAAGAATTCAATGACGATATTGAGGCGGATTATGTAATCAGGACCGAGCCTGCCGCAGGAGAAGAGGTTGATGAAGGAACAGAAGTAATAATATATGTGAGCAAGGGAAAAGAAACAAAGCGTATCAAGGTGCCCAACCTGGTTGGCAAAAACGAGGAAGAGGCGCAAAAGGCTTTGGCGGATAACAAGCTGCAGCTTGGAACAATAATTCCGGCTGGGGCAAAAGGTATTGTCAACAAGCAATTGCCTGCGGCATATACAGAGGTGGAAGAAGGAGAAACCGTCACCATATGGCTGACAGTTGAGCAGCAGTCTCCCTCCACAGATACTGCGCAGCAGTCCCAGCCTTCTGATACTTCTGGGGGAAAGGATCCAGAAACCCAGGGGCCGTCTGACACTTCCCAACCCTCGTTACCGGTAGATAACCAGAATAAAAATACAGGCAATGAAGGAAATTAGGACACGGGCAAACAGGAGGTAACTTATTGCCAACAGGAGTGATTTTAAAAGGAATTGGTGGTTTTTACTACGTAAAAGAGGATATAGACGGAGACGTATTTGAGTGCAAGCCCAGGGGAGTTTTCAGAAAGGATTCAATTATTCCTCTTCCAGGGGACAAGGTTGTTTTCAGTGTTCTGAACCTACAGGAGAAATTGGGAAATATTGATGAAATCCGAAAACGTACGTCGGAATTGCTGCGCCCTGCAATAGCAAACATTGACCAGATGGTTATCGTAGTGGCGGTTAAGGCACCAAGTCCTGATTTCATGCTGCTGGACAAGCTGCTTATTACCGCAGAAATGAAGGGTTTGAATGTTCTTATCTGCATTAATAAAATAGATATTGACGATGGCAATGCCAGCCATATCCGAGAGGCTTATTCGCTGGCGGGCTATAATTGCATAGATATCAGTTCGGTTAAAAACATGGGCTACAGGCATCTGAAGGAGGAACTGAAGGACCATGCCAGTGTTTTTGCCGGTCAGTCAGGTGTTGGAAAATCCACCATCCTAAACCATATAATGGATGCCTGGGTTATGGAGACCGGAAAAGTAAGCCATAAGATAGAAAGAGGAAAGCATACCACCAGACATGCTGAATTGATGGAGCTGAAATACGGAGGCTATGTTGCTGATACTCCGGGCTTCAGTTCCTATGAATTGACGGATTTGCAGTACGGCGAACTGGAAAAATGTTATCCGGAATTCAGGCAATATATTAATACCTGTAGGTTCAGCTCCTGCAGCCATATTGCAGAGCCTGACTGCCCCGTACGTGAGGCCGTTGAGCGTGGTGAAATTGATGACAGCCGTTTTCAGAGATATGCGCAGTTGTACAAAAGCTTAAAAGAGATACCGCAATATAAATCGAAAAAGTCAGAATCCAGGAGAGTGATAAAGTGATTAAGATTGCGCCATCCATATTGGCCTCGGATTTTTCCCGTCTAGGGGAGGAAATACGAAAAGTTGATGAAAATGGAGCCGATTATATTCATATAGATGTTATGGACGGGCACTATGTCCCAAATATAACCATGGGCCCCGATGTCATAAAACAATTGAGAAAGGTTACTAAAAAGCCTTTTGACGTGCATCTGATGATAACCGACCCTGACAGGTATATAGATAAATTTGCTACTGCCGGCGCAGATATTATTACCGTGCACGCAGAGGCCTGTGTGCATCTGGACAGAACCATTCAATTGATAAAGAGCTGCGGGAAAAAAGCCGGAGTGGCTTTGAATCCCGCCACCTCACTGTCTGCACTGGGATATATACTGCAGGAGCTCAGCATGGTTCTGATTATGACCGTTAATCCAGGGTTTGGAGGTCAGTCGTATATAGAGTATTCCACACAGAAAATCAATGAGCTCAGGTGGATGATTGAAAGAACCGGCTGCGACATTGATATCCAGGTAGATGGCGGCATTGACGTCAATACTATCGGTATGGTTTCTCAAGCCGGAGCAAATGTATTTGTGGCAGGCTCAGCCATTTATGGAAAGCCGGATGTGGGAGAGGCAATCGCCCTATTGAGAAAAAATGCGGAGGAAGGTACAAGGCGCCGTGTAATTACTGTAGAAAAGCCCAGGAGTTTTGAAGGTTATTTTTCAGCTTCTGAGGCAGCAGCAGTGCGGCACTTTTCCAGTGAACAGGATGTTGTGTTTTTTGATAAGGACGATCTGATGGCGGAATTAAAGAAAATGGATCCTGAGGCTGTAAAGCAGATGGTGCTCAATAATACACCAAAACGGCAAGACAGCGTAAAAGACAGCGTAAAAGACAGCGTAAAAGGCAGCGTAAAAGGCAGCGTAAAAGGCAGCGTGGAAAGCAAGCAGGATAAAAAGGCAAGGGAGCCCCACATGGTGGGCGAATAGGCCTAATTTAACTCATAAATACGAAGCGCCCGGAGGTCATGTACGGAAGCTGCGTGGATGGCGGTGGAGGAATGAAGGCGATTATTGTATGCAACGGTTCCATAAGGGACTATGGGATTATAAAAGCTTTTTTTGATAATTGTGATTATGTAATAGCTGTTGATGGGGGCGCTGCTCACCTGCGCAGGCTGGGGATAACGCCAGATATTCTGCTGGGCGATTTTGATTCGGCTCACAAGGAGGATATTGAATATTTTAAGGAGCTTGGAATTCAGGTTGCCCAATTCCCGGCGGAAAAGGATATGACCGATTCCGAGCTGGCAGTTGAAAAGGCGTTGGAGCTGGGTGCAGATGAAGTTATATTTATAGGTGCAGTAGGTACCCGATTTGATCATTCCATGGCCAATATCTTTCTTATGAAAAGGCTTATGGATAAAAAGGTGAAGGCTTGCATAGCCGATGAACACAATCTGATTTACATGTTTGACAAGACCTTTTCCCTCCCGGGTATGGAGGGCTGCAAGCTGTCGCTTGTGCCGGTATCCATGGCGGTGACGGGTGTTACCACGAAAGGTCTCAAATATCCCCTTAATAACGCCACAATGGAGCTGGGGACCTCCTGGGGAGTCAGCAATGAGTTTGTGAACGAGACAGCAACCGTAACCATAGGTGAAGGAATACTTCTGGTTTGTGTTTCAAGGGACTGAAAACAAGCACAATAAAGAAAACAAGGAATAGAAAGAAATAACATAACAAGCGATAAAAAGCACTACAAGGAGAATAAGAGCAACAAGGAATAAACAGCGAAAGTCATTAAAATTAAAAAGCATAAAAGGCATAAAAGGACATAAAAGACATAAAAGGACAATAAGGCTGATGGAAAAGCTCGTAACGGATACAACGATTTATATAGGAAAGCCACAGAGCGGCCTAGACGAAAGACTGATAAGTGAACTGGCTGCCTATGAGCTGCTGGATGAACTGGGCATAGCTTATTTGAGGCTGGACCACGGAGAAACGGCTACCATAGAGAATTGCCATGAAGTTGAGAGGCTTTTGGGTATAGAGATTTGTAAAAACCTCTTTTTGTGCAATTCGGCCAAAACAAGCTTTTACCTTTTGGTTATGCCGGGGAGTAAAAGGTTTGATACAAAGGCTGTTTCCAGGCAGATTGAAGCTTCCAGGCTGTCCTTTGCCCCTGCTGAATTTATGGAGGAGTATCTGAATATTAAGCCGGGTTCCGTCAGCATATTGGGCCTTATGAATGACAGAGGCAAGAAGGTGAAGCTGCTCATAGACAGGGATATTGTCAAGTCTGAATTTTTTGGCTGTCATCCCTGCGTTAACACCAGCAGCCTGAAAATAAAAACCGGAGACCTGCTGGAGAAGTTTTTGACATATACGGGCCATGCCCCGGTATACGTGGATTTGTAGGCGGAATATACCTAAAAAGTCAGATGTTTTTTAGGCTGGCCGAAAAAATTTATGGAATTAAGCTATAATTAATAACTCTTAAGAAATTAAAAAATTAAAAAATTCTGCTAATTATTCAAAAAACATAGTTGCATGTGCGGTGGAATCATGTTAATATATTTAAGGTAAAAGTTTTGGGGCATTAGTGCAAGTATCGGATGTGCAACGCCACAAAAAGCAAGTAGTTTTATAAACGGAAAAGCCGGGAAACCGCATGAATGAAGGGTTTTCCAATATATGGGGGTGTAGCTCACCTGGGAGAGCGCTTGACTGGCAGTCAAGAGGTAAAGGGTTCGATCCCCTTCATCTCCACCACAATTTTTGACGAAGGAAGTCGATTGCTGTTGCAGTTGACTTCTTTCGTTTTACATGTGATACTGTGAGGGAGTAATATTGGTATAAACAGGGAAAGAGGGATGTAGAGTGAAATTAATAGGATTAATTGGCGGCATGAGTTGGGAAAGCACAACAACATACTACCAAATTGTTAATAGAGTAATAAAAGAGCATTTGGGCGGGCTGCATTCTGCAAAATGTCTTCTGTATAGTGTTGATTTTCAGGAAATCGAAGAATGTCAGGTTAAGGGTGAGTGGGAAAAGAGTGGTGAAATTCTCGCAAATGCAGCTGTAAGTCTTGAAAAAGCAGGTGCTGACTTCATAATCATCTGTACTAACACAATGCATAAGGTTGCTCCACATATACAAGCCCGAATAAAAATTCCCATCATACATATTGCTGAAGCAACTGCAGATGAGCTGAAAAAGAATGATATCAAGAAAGTAGCTTTGCTGGGGACAAAATATACAATGACACAGGATTTTTATAAATCTAAACTTATAGATAAACATATTGAAGTCGTAATACCGGATGAAAAAGATGTTGAGATTGTAAATTCTATTATCTATAATGAATTATGTCAAGGTATAATTTCCCAAAAGTCAAAGGTGGAATTACTGAGAATTATCGAAGTGCTTTCATTAGGAGGTGCACAAGGTGTGATTCTTGGGTGTACGGAAATCGGGCTGCTTATCAAACAAACAGATACGAAAACGCCATTATTTGATACCACATATATTCATGCGACAAGAGCAGCTTTGTATTCAATTGAATAGTGCAGTGGGAAAGCAAGCATAATCGAAGTAAATCATAGAGCATCTATATTCACCTAACTTACCACAATACAAAAAACCACAAGGTCAAATGACCTTGTGGTTTTTACTATGAAGGGCTGGGCACTGGATATGTTCCATTGTACGGAACATTGTGAGGTTGTAGTCCTGTTGCAACGACAGAAACCTTAATTAATAAGCGGTTTCGGGATTACAAATAAAGAATTGCTTTGACGTGAGGCAACGCCTTCACGTCTTTTTCTTTTGTTTATTTTTGGCTAAAATACAAGGAGGACGTTTATGAAAAAGGTTATACATATTCCACCTATAAAATCATCGAAGACCAGCGGCAAGTTACGAGTTGCCGCATATTGTAGAGTCAGCACGGAGTATGATAGTCAGAAGAGCAGCATTGATTTACAGATTAGATATTATACCAATCTGATTCAAGGTAATGCAGAATGGGAATTTGCAGGAGTATTCTTTGATTACGAAAGTGGACTGAGAAGAGATAGACGCGATGGCCTGGAAGATATGTTGAAAAAAGCGCTTCAGGGCGAAATTGACTATATCATTACGAAGTCCATTAGCAGGCTATCAAGAAATGTGCTGGATACGTTAATTATCATAAGGACTTTGAAGGAAAGGGGTATAAATATGTATTTTGAGAAGGAGAATTTGAATTCCATTGAAGACAAAAAAGAAATCGATATTGCATTTAGCGGAGTTTTGGCACAAGAAGAAAGCCGGAATTTAAGCGAAAACATTCAATGGGGATATCAACGTAAATTTGAAAAAGGCAGTGCAAGCAGAAGTCTTATGGGATATGCCCGTGAAAATAATGAGCTTGTTATTGTTCCAGAAGAGGCTGCGGTCATTAGAAAGATTTTTCAGCTTTATCTCGATGGCAATACGCTTCAGCAAATCAAAGAGTATTTAGAATTAAATCAGATAAAAACCGCCTCCGGAAATTAAGCATGGGCCACTGCTGTTATACAGAAGATACTTAAAAATGAGAAATATAAGGGCGATGTTCTTTTGCAAAAAACATATACAAAGGATTATTTGAAAGGCACTAGAGAAAAGAACACTGGTCAGCGCAATCGCTATTATGTCTCCGAGGATCATCCCGCCATCATATCGGCTGAAGATTTTGACAAAGTAAAGGAAGAAATGTTTCACCGCGCACGCCTGAATACTAATGCGGATGGTGGACAGACAGTCACAGGAAACCGCTATAGCAGTAAATATCTGCTCAGCAACTTGTTGGCTTGTGGAAATTGCGGTGCCTCATATCGCCGTAGAACTGAACGCGGAAAGATTGTGTGGAGGTGTGCCACTCGTATTGAAAAAGGAGTGGAAGCTTGCAATCATTCTATTACATTGCAGGACGACCAGATTAAAGGAATCCTAAGTAATGCAGTTTGCAATGGACATTATGATGAACAGGTTATTCGAGCAAAAGTAAAAAGAATCGATGTGTTTGAAAAGAGAGTCAACATTTCATTTGAAGACTCAAGTGAAGTATATATACAGGATTTAAGCTCTGAGGCATAGCAAAAAGTTAAAGGATGGTTAGTTTACTTTCAAAGTATAAAATGATATTATATTAGAAATAAAATAAAACGAAAAACATTGATATAATATCATTTCGGGAAGTGAGAATATGGAACAGGCCGGATATGGGGAACACATTACAAATACAGTTAGAAATGTGCCTTATGAAGCGGCAATCCAAACCGGGGACATTGCAAGGCAACTGGCCGAGAAGTTCGCTCTTCCATACGATCGGGCCAAGACCATAACCAACGTCAAATTGAAACGGATGGCGGATAAGGGCGAAATTGAACGACTGCAAAAAGGCGTATATTGTCATGTGAAGCAAACCGTTTTTGGGAGAGTAATACCAAACATCAACCAAGTGTTAATAAAAACACTAATGGTACAAAATGGAACAAAAATAGGCTATGAATCCGGTGCTACCCTGCTCAACAAGCTGGGGCTGACATCTCTGATTCCGCGAGATATAGAAATCAGCACCAATCGTCAAAATGTAAAACTGCCAGAGGGGTGCCATATCAAGCTTAGGAAGCCGCCTGCGGTTGTGTCGGACGAGAACTGGAAGTACCTTCAGTTCATTGATATGTTTAGTGAACTGCCACAGGCGCATACAAATACCAAAAAGCCGAAGCTGTTGCTGGCGCAATATGCAAAGATGCAGCAATTGGACGCACTCACGCTGATTTTTACTGCGCGCAGGTACTACTCTCAGAAAATTGTGCTGCCGCTTATAGATTTATTAATGCTAAACCCCTCAGTACCCTGAGGGGTTTAGCATTGGTAGCTAGTATATAATATGAGTTAGTAATTTTCGAAAATTTAGTAAAATATTCGCATTTCTTGTTGAAGGGAATCTCCTAAAGATATACAATTATGATAATAATGTTGTTTATATTGTTATATAAGATATGATGCAAAGATAATAAGCTGATTTAGAATACTGAGGTTGGTGATTATATTGGCTAAGCCGATAACAGGAGCAAGAGAGTCTAATGCAGGTGATGATTTTCATTTGGTATGGGCAGCGAAAAAAGCATTAGCTTTACTTGAACCAAATACAGATTTTAAAGCCCTATGCGTGGAAGGACCAAGTCCACAGGATGCAAAGGATTTTGAAGTAGACAGTAATGATTTGCTGTCTATTGATATTGCTGAGTATTATGGAGCAAAGACTTTTGAAGAAGCTTCAAAAGTAATTTTCTCACAATTAAAATATAGTACAAGAATGGGAAATGAAGATTGGACTTTAGCCAAACTTTGTACACCAGGAAACAAAAAGAAAGATAATTCAATTATTCGTAGGCTTGCTCAAACATATAATGGATTTATTAAAAGGTATTCTATTTTAGAATCAAAGCTTATTTTAAAATTAGTAAGTAATAGAAAGACAGAGACGCCATTAAAACAATTACTTAATACCTGTAAGGAAATAATTGTTAAAGAGAACATAGTACAGTATTCAAATTTAAAAACTACACTTGACTCTCAAGCAGACAAAGATATGTTAAAGAAACTTTATGAGGAAACACATCTTACATCAAAAGAGTTTATTGGATTTTTAATATGTTTAAATTTTGATGATTGCGGTACTGCGATAAGAGAGATTCAAAGATCAGAAGTAATACAAAAACTAGGATTATGGGGTGAAACTGATCTAAAATCGGATTATAACGACTTGATTATGTTTATAAATAAGCAAATGACCCCAGAAGCCGAAAATGCAGAACCAATCGACCAATTTGTTATTGCGAATATTTTTTCACAAACGCCAACTTCAATGTTCCCGGCTAAACCACAGATAATACATACAAAGGATTATGTTGAGAGAGAGATTATAGGTGAAATTACTGGAAAGATTATTGATAAAAGTGAACAATATTTATGTTTGCATGCTACAGGCGGTATGGGTAAGACAACTGTTATCGACCATCTAGAAGAGAGGCTACCAGAGGGGTCTGTTGTTCTTACTTATGATTGTTTTGGCGGAGGTGAATATTTAAACCCAGCTACCCCTCGTCATTTATTTAGACGAGCTATTCCTCAACTTTGTAATGATTTGGCATTGAGATGTTCAACCCCATTTTTATTTGGAAAGGGATTAGATAAAAGCGAACTGTTAGAACAATTTTCTATTAGAATCAATGGAGCTATCAAGGCTATTAAGGAATATAATTCAAAAGCGGTTTTAGTAATTGTTTTAGATGCTATAGATAATAGCTATGAAGCATCAATGACGAATAAAGAAGAAGTTTTTGCAGAGGATCTTCTGAAAATAAAAATACCTGAAAATGTAGTGTTCTTGGTAACTGCTCGGACAGAAAGATTAGGCCGCTTAAAATTACCTAATAAAACTATTCCATTGAAATTGGAAGGTTTTAATCCAGAAGAACAAAAACTATATGTGCGAAAATTTTTTCCAGATGCTACGGATATTCAATGTGAAGAAATTCGCAATTTGTCATACGGAAATCCACGAGTGCAATTTTATGTATTTTCAAAGGCCAATTACAATATTGATAATGTCATAGAATGGATGAAGCCAAATGGCAAAATGCTTGATGAAATTTTTAAGGATGCCTTAAATAGGGCCAATGATTTATTTGAAAACGAATTTATGAATTTTAGCAAACTATGTAGCATCCTCGTATTAATGCCTAGGCCAATTCCTATTGAGCTTGTATTAAGTGTTTCAGGATATTCAAGAGAGATGTTAGCAAGTGCTTGTTCGGATTTCCTTTTGGGGATTTATCTTAGTGATTTACATATTTCATTTCGGGATGAGGATTTTGAAGTTTATTTAAGAGCTGTTTCAAAAGAAGATAGCCAAGCAGAAAATAGTATTGCTGATTTTATGTTTAGAAATAGACTAATAAATGATTATTGCATGAGATACCTGCATATTTTTTTATCAAGGACAGGCCAATATGAAGTTCTAGTATCAACAATTTTCAGTAAAGAGGAAGTACTCGTTCCTGTTACACAGGAAGAAAAGAATGAAATACTGTTAGATCGAATTAAATGTGCGGGCAAGATGCAAGAAGCATTAAAGCCTGAATATCGGGTTGATACATTAAAACTACTATATATATCGACAAAATGTATGACTACTGATTCAACATTTAGGGATCTAATCAGACAGGATATCAATCTAACAAGTAAATATTGTATGCAAAGTACTATTAGGAGATATTTTGTTGAAGTAGAGCGGGATTTATCTAGTATAAGTACACTATCAGAAAACTCCGCCGCTTTGTTATTGAATAATAATGAGGAATTAGCTAATGAATACTTTGAGTCAGCATTAGTTGCCATTAAAAGATATTTTGACAAATCCGAGGATGAAAGAAGATATAGATTACATGGGCCTAAAGAAAAAGACATCACATATTTAGCTACATTTATTGCTATAGAAAAATCACCTGAAGCTATGATCGCTTGGCTTTCATCGTGGACACCATATCCAATTCAAGAATATTATGATTTAATTTATAGCTTACTTATTACTCAACATGATGAACTTGCAGAAAAGATATTACTTAATTCTAAAAATATTGATATGTTAGCAGCATGTGTTTTAGCATTTATCGATGGCCTTAGAACGGTTCCAGAATCTGTATGGAATCTAGTGGATATATTGCTTGATGAAATGGGCAAGGAAAAATATAAAATCCATAAAAGTAATCTCAAGTATAGAATTTGTTTTGCGGAACAATTAATTCGCAGACATATGCTAGAACAAGCTAAAAAAATAGTAAGTGATACGGAAATCAGCCATGATTACTCATATATCTCATTTTATGCATCAAACGGCGATCTTCCAATAGAGTATTGTATTCAATATTATGCATTGAAAAAGTTCTTTAAAGGTGAAGTATATAGTTCTGATGATTTTTGGAATCCGAAATCCAGAAGATATGAGAACATGGATGAACGAAAAATTCAAGAAGAAAAAAATGATCAGAAAAAAATTCTGGATTACATTGTACCTCCCTTTTTTGCTCGACTAAAAGCTATGTCTGAAGATACTAGCTCAGAATATTTATTAAAATTATTTAGAGATGGATACAACACCTGCGATCGAATGCAATATTCGTTTTATGGAGACCACAACTCATTTGATTATTATCGCTGCATATGCACCAATATATGTGAGTTGCTTATTGTTCCTGTAAAAATAGACAAGTCAATAATAAAAGAGCATTGTTACAAATTATTAAATGATAAATATTTGAATAATAAATTCTATTTTACGTTGATGAGAATGCTAATAAAAAGCAGCCAATATATAGATATTGCTATAACAATAATAAATGAACTAGAGAAGAATATGTTAAGATTCCCTCAATCAACGTATGAAATGAGAGAGTTCTATTTAGAATGCTCAAAAATTTCAACTGTAATTGACGAAGAGTTAGGTAAAGAGTATTTCATAAAAGCTGTGAAAATTGCAACTGGAATTGATGAAGATGCTTATCGTAGGTTTATTTTATATTATGCCGCAGTCGAGGATAATCTGAAATTAGAGGATTCTGAGCGACTTGAGTATAATTTGACAAGAATAATAGAAGATGGGTATAGAAGACTAAACGATAGTAAGCATTTTCCCACAGAAAAAGCTTTTCAAACACTGGCATATATGAATCCGTGCGGAGCAATTGCTTCTGCAGGCAGATGGGATGATAGAGATGATGAGAACATATTTAGTTTT
This sequence comes from Bacillota bacterium, assembly GCA_023400235.1. Classification (GTDB taxonomy): domain Bacteria; phylum Bacillota; class Clostridia; order Acetivibrionales; family DSM-1351; genus Ruminiclostridium. Next base: position 9,315 of record JAEXFI010000004.1, on the reverse strand, counting down.
GATCAAACAATGCCAAATATTATTTTTGTACTTTTAAAAAATGATTTTATATCGCCTGGCCTAGCGGTTGCATTAAGTAATATTGATATAAAATATGGAACAAATTATTCCAATATTATTAAAATGGTACTTCAAAAGCTTGAATCTAAAGGCAAAGAGGAGGCTAAAAGTGTCTTAGAAGTATTATGTTATGATATTTCTAAGATTTCAAGCGGATTCACAAACAATAATATTGTTTCAATGATAGTTCAGTGGTGTGAAAAAAATACTCTGGACAAATTACCATGTGTTAAAAAGCTAAATAACACATATGAATACTTAAATAAGTTACCAAGCGATATCTTTAATGAAGAAAAATATAGTAAATATCAAAGTGAAAAATATATATCATGGAATAGCGTTGACAAAAAAACTATTGAATTTACAGATGATAATTTGAATGATTTAATGGAAAAATTGAACTATGAAGATACAGTTCAACTAATTACATATTTTCTCGATAACTGTGATTATGCTAATCGCGAAGAGTATGTAAATGCATTTGTCAGTTTGTTATATTCCGGAAAAGGCAGATGGGATAGAAAAGAGCATTTTGATGTTTTTATTCATTATCTTGACCAATGGTCGGATACCAGTCCTAAAATACGTCAATGGCGTACCAATGAAACCAACATAGATAAAGTTTTATCTTGGTATAAAGAAAAAAGTGATTATTTTAAAGAGGAAAACATTGTTTACTTAAAAAAGATTTTTACTGTAAATCAAGAAATAATAACAAGAAAGTTATTAGAAGATATTTCTTCGTATTTAGAATGTGATTCATGGCAGATATTTTCATATATGGAGACAATTTTACGCTTAGAGGATAATAGAAATAAGGCATCTTTTCTGGAATGGTGTATTAATGAAGAAATTCAATATGTGCATTCGGAATCAAGTGATAAAGAGCATGATAGTGAGAATGCCGTCTCCGATAACCTGTTTCAATCAATAACGGTATACTTATGGAAACTATTAGGACATGTTGAAAAAAGAAATAGGTGGTATGCAACTCATACAGTCTATAATCTTTATAAATTGGGTGAATATGAAGTGATTTATAACCTATTAAATATGGTTACTACTTCATTCCCGAATAGTTATAAAGATGATAATGCATATATATTTAGTGAAACATCTGTAGTGCAATTATTTATTGCAATCAATCGTATTGTTGCAGACAATGCAGATGCGTTAATGAGATATTATGAATTCTTTAAAAGAATTGCACTAACATCAGATACAATTAATATATTGACTCGAGAACTTGCAAAGGAAATAGCTATTAAGTTGGATATACAGGAAAATGCAAACTTAAAAAAATGCTGTGATGTTGTTAAAACTAGACGAATTAAGTATAACCGAAAATACCGGTATAATAAGGATCAGAATATAAAGTATGAATTTGATTTTGACGAAATGGATATGCTGCCCCATGTTTATAATTGGTTAGGGGATATTTTCTTGAAATCAGAATCCGAAGTCGCTTTATCATGCCAGCCTTATATTAAAAGATTTGGAATAAACGATAAAATAGTAGATGAATGGGAGAAAAAATTTAGAAAATCAAAATATCGCGATGGCACATATGGTTTGGATACCCCCATTGAACTTATTGATAAATACGCACAGCTCAACGCATTGTATTATGTAGCTGATGAATATCGTAAAACATTACCGATATCAGATGATGATTACCCAATTTATACTTTTGAGCGCTGGGTGCGGTCTCATTTGACATGCATTGATAAATACTGGATTTCTGATGTAAAAGATACGCCTCCATTATTACCACAATTTTTGGATACTACACTACATATTGACAAGGACGATAAAGCTTACGTTATAAGTGATAACTTCTTCAATAATATTTTTGAATTTAATTATAACGATAAAGAACAATTAATTTTACATGCATCAAATAGAATTGAATCTAACCATAGGGTTAAGCATATTCACATTTCGACCGGTTTCATTGAGAAAGGAAATCTAGAAAAATTTAAGACAAGTCTGAAAAAAGTGAATTTCCGAATTGGTGATTATTATTTGGATGACAATGACGAATTTGAAGATGAATCCTATAATAGCTTTATACAAGAAACAATCGCTTGGATAGATACTAATGATTCTAGTTGTGAAAAGTTTGATCCGTATAATTGTGAAATGGGCCTAAGTTTATTGAAGCCATCAAAAATAATAGAAAATTATATTGGAACAAGTGGTGTAAATCCTGCTGCATATTGTACTAATGAAATGTTTGGATACCCTGTAAAATCACAGTATTGGTATTATTCTAATAATGACGGGCAAATTTATAATTTTAGTTGTAATGGCGATATGATTTTCATAGAAAAAGCAATCCTTGAAAGCTTTATTGAATCACTACAAACAATTTTGCTAGTAATGCAGGTGACGATCGAGTTTGAAGATGGATATTATAAACATTTATCCTCAAAATATAAGAGTAACGAAAGAAGTATGGTGTACATTTTTGATAATGAATCAGTAGAGAGCTATGAAGTTAAGCTCAAGAATTATTTAGAGCGATAAAGTATCCAAAACCAATATAGGTTATTAGTGTTATTAATTATGAAACAAAGGGGTTAATTATGGGCAATAATAATTATTTGAGTGAAGAAGAACAGTTTAAAGAGACTCTTAATAATGAAGAAATAAGTAGAATAAAAGATCCAGAACTCAGAAGTATTCGGTTTAAATACTGGAACTTGTTACATCAAACTTTTTTAGATGAACAAAGAATACCAGACAGTATGCTCGGAAAAGAATTTGATAAAATTAAAGCAGCAGAGAAAAAAGAGATTGATGAATATAGAAAAAGAAAAATGGGCAAAAAGTTCTTTTAAACCATAAGTCTCAACTACAAAGGTTACATAATATGAGGAATTAACCAGACAGTAAGAGAAATTTCTCTTTTGAAGAATCGAGATTTGTATAGAGTTATTTAAGATATGTCATTAGAGGATTACAGTGATGTATATAGACTAATTAATGCAGTGGAATCTATTTGAAACAATGCGTAATAAATAGATTGGCAGTATATATGCACATGCAGCAAGGGGGGCTAGATGGATTATATATCAATTATTTTTATGTGTACTATAGTTGTGTATTTACTATTTATTTTGGTAGATAAAAAAATGACGCGAATAAGGTTTAGATTTAGAGAAAGAGATTTTGCACTTAAATATCCTACAATAAGTAGTATTTTAAATTTGCTCATTGGATATATAACTATAATTTTACTGTTCATATTTACTGTTCTTCAAGAAAAAACGCAGTTTATACGAATTCCTTTAAATTGCGATCCAATAGTTTTAACGGTAGCTATTTATACTATGTATGGAATATTTGTTTCATTTATACAATTTTTAATTAGCTATTCATCAACGAATAATAGGGATCTTTATTGGGGAAAAAGTAAAACAAAATTAATTATTATGGACAGCATTGAATATAGGATTTTTAATTCGACATTATTTAGGATGTTACTCTTGTATTTATCTGTTTATTCGATTTTAGATTTCAAGAAAATGTTTTTAGTGAGTAAATATTACGGTTATGCCGAATCATTCTTTTATGTTTCTATAACAATTATTATGATGGAGTTTATTGTTTTATTTATAAAGGGTTTAATGATTAGTAATGTGCTATTTTATGTTCAAGAGGACGGGGACAGAATAACCAATCAAATTGAAAGAAATATTTTTAATGAGTATCAGCTTTTATTTAACGAATCGATTAAATCAAATGATTATGATTTTGTAGAAATAATATTTTCGGAATTATCCAATATAGAAAAATCACAAAGAGGAGAAATGATCTATTCGGTGTTATGTCATGTTTATTCTTGGTACAAGTGGATCTGGGAAAACCAAGATAAGAAAATTCTAGTTTCATTAGAGAAAATTTTAAAAAGGTCCGAGAAACAAAACTCATATTATAAATTGGCAAGCTTACGATCAATAAATTCGAATTTTTGGAATCAGTATGAACAAAGTGAGCTTGAGCTACCGTTTGAGGAGTTATTAAAAATATATACAAAACAAGAAGATCTTATGTTCCATTTCATACAAAAAGAATCTGGTGGGGATAAAGAGAAATTTTCATCCATGTTTACGACAGTTTATGAAACTGACAATACATCATTAGATGAAATAAAATTCTTTTGTTTTCCTGCGGCAGTTTGGAAAGCCCTTTCTTCTCAAAAAGATATTATTTCATTATGTGACTCAGCGCGCAACCTTCAGATGATGGAGATGTTATATCATTCGATTGAAAGTAGTGATTATTGCTGTACCGAGTCGTTGCGAGAAAAAGTAATTGAACTATATAGTGATTTTATAGTAAACGTTCTCGGCAAAGAAAAAGAAATAATCATGCAAATGGATAATAGAAAAATTGAGTATACACTAGACATTAAAAGCTGGAAAGAAGACAAGAAGAATTTTGATCAAAGAAGGGATACAAGTGAGGTTTATATAAATTTTCGAGAAGAACTAAAAAAATCATTCAAGTATAAGCTACTGGAGTACTTTATTGAGTTGGAAAATAACGAACTTAATCAAAGCTTTATTAAGAAATTAGGTGCGTTCATGGAAGTAAAATATATTATGTTTTTTATTACATATCGTATTTTATATACAGGACCAGATTATTCGAAATGGAAGACAGAAATACTCTTTTTTAAAGATATAATTTCATCTAGGTATTATGAAGATAACATAGTTGGAAAACGGAACGTGGATTTTGTTGTTAAAGCTATAGCCGATGATAATATTGGTCATATTGGCCATAGAATTTCCTCTGATTTAATTAAATGGATTTTTCATAATATAAACTCACAAATAAATGAAAATATAGTAAAAGGATGTTCTGAAAGAGAATATTTGAGTTTAGCGATTTTTATATCATTTAAATATATTTTTAAAGAGGGAAATATTTATTATAGCTCATTAGAAGATGCGAACTTTCTAAATGATGAAATAAGAATTAAATTTATTAATGAAATCTCAAAGATAAGAGGAGTAATGGGGGAAAAGTATTTTATTGAAGCAGTATACTTTATCTATGGTTATCAAAAAAATCAAATAGAAATTGATAAATTGATACCAAATGGCAATTTCGAAACGTTTATGATTGTATCGAATTTTATTAATATGAAAATGATGATGGAATACATTAATACACATGAATGGATAGGAAATGAAGGAGTATTTAAATTCTTGCTTATCAAATTCAGTGAGTTTGAATACCAAAAATTATTGTCATCGCTTGATTCTGAGGTACAACAAAAACTTGCTCGGCAGTATGAAAGAATGTTATCACAATCACCTAAAACAGTAGATGAGTATATTGATGATTTATGTATCCGTGCGTCAATTCTCGGAAATGAAATTCCTCAACATAGAAAAGATAAAGCAATTAATATATTGAGATCATTAATTTCTTTATAAATTGAATTTTGAGATAGGAGAAGAGCATATGAATATAACGTTTACTTCTAAAACAACACCAGAATGTCAAGATTTTCTGCATGTAACTTATGATGATATAGAGTATTCACTTGAGGAATTTGCTAAGAAATATAAAACCAATGATTTTTCACTTGATGAGAAACTTAAAGAAGCTGCTATTGTATACCGTGGTAAAAGGATGACCTACGATGAATTGGGTAAAGCAAACTATGATTTTAGTGAAGAATTAAAATTTATGGATAGATATAATAAAGAAATATATCCTTTAGAATACCTCCTCATTGTTAGCAATAGAGACTATTACAAAGCCGCTAAGTACATTAATAAAACAGAAAAATGTCTTCAAACAGCAAGATATTATTTAATGAATAGTTACAACTTGGTTAAGGCGGATTTTGAAGTTAACTGGTCCTCTGGATATGGTCCGCAGTTTTTATTAAGGACAATGGATTTTACTACGGCAGTAGTCTGGTATAATTCGTGCTTTGATTATATATTGCAGATAGTCTATTTTGCTTTTGTTATTTATAAAAAAACTAATGAATATATTGATCAAACTTCTCATGAGGACTTACTGAAGAAATGTACTTATAATACTATGGGAGAAATATATAGTCAATATAAGGCAGTACCAAATTACAAAGCATTGTGGAGAATTATTACAAAATGCTATAATTCATTATCTGAGATTAATTCATGGGCTAATTATATAAAGCATAAAGGTGGAATATCCTTTAATGGACTTAATCCCCCTGATCCATTTCTTATGAGAATGACGGATGTGGAAGGAAATATAATTGCTGAATCTTCTAACTTTGAATCAATAGAAATCGATCTGGACAGTTCGTTAATTGTACTAAAAGATGTGCATAAGGCGATATATGATTGCATTAACAGTCTAATTAACTTTATAGATTTTAATGGTGCAATACCTCAAAAGCATCCTGGAAAAGAGGGATTAATTATACCGGACATAACAAGCTATGTAAAAGTTATTTTACCATAACTATAATTTATTGAGTTTCAGATTGCATCTCTTCTGTGGTTGGAAATAACGAACGAAAAAGGGGTAAAGCTATGAGTTTAATGGAAAAAGTGAAAAGCGAATGGTACAATGAACTTATTGATTACATAGACCAAGCATATATATGGGCAGAAACAGATTCTGTTTTGAAATATGTTGTTGAACAGAATATTAATGATATAATTGCTAAAATTCAGGCAGACAATAAGCTAATGATAGATGAGAAGTTAAAGATATTTTCACAAAGAATTGAGAATGAAATTGCAAAGTTTCTATTTACCTATAATGAAGAGGAATTAGTTATTGCATTATTAGTTTTAAAAGCGCGGTTCAGATGTGCAATTAGTTCAAGTGAAAATGTTCAAAGTGACTATGAAATGGTTAATAGACACTCAGAGATACTGCAACTTATAAAAATGCTACTTCGAAATACTAATAAGTGTTTTAAAGGGAATAGCATTATAAATGGTACTAAAAATCTTGCTATGTCATTTAGATATGCTTATTACTATAATGTAGTAATGAACAATATTGAGATGTATAATTCACAAAAAAGTAAAATAGATTTTTACTTCAGCTTATATGATGTAATAAAGGAAGGCTTTTTTTATACTGAAGAATATAATGATTTTATGGATAGTATGCTTAGAATTTCAGAAGAAGTTATTCCAGAAGAATCTGAAATACAAACTCAAGAATTGAAAGATTATTTACGAGAGAAAAAATATGATATTCAAGCAATCAAGGATGAAATATCTGAAAGTATATATATAAATCTTGGATTTACTTTTGAGCATTTAAACAACTTTTGTTTTAAAGGAAACGAAGATAGCAGTAATATTGTATATATTGAAGTTAATGAGTGCAAAAAACATATAACAAAATTTTTCCCAGATCAGAAAATAAACTTTGATAACATTATATCGCTATTTTCTTTAAATAAGATACATGGAGAGGATATTAATATAAGCAATATAGAGTTAAGAAGTATTTATTTAATGGAAGACACACTAATATTCCACCCATTAGATTTATGCTGGAATATTTCTTGTTTTGAAAAATTTTTAATGCGAAATCAGTATACTGAGATGTATTTTAAATTGCTAGACTCTAGTAATATTGAAAAACTCAAACAAGAACTCAGAAAGATAGAATCGAAAATTTCAACATATTTAGCTTATATAATATCTGAACAGATGTTTTTGAATGGATATATTGTACCAACTAAAGATGACATTCCTCAGGCAGAAATTACTTGTCTATTAAAACAAGAAAACGGTAAAAGCATAAACTTGCTCCACTCCGATAAAAATTATGGTGATATTGATGTTTTAGCGTTAGATAAATACAAAAAGCAAATTTATAACATTGAAATAAAATTTTTTAAACCGCTAATATGGCCATTGAATATAGATGATAAATATAAAATTTCTGACAGAGAAAAGTATATTCAAAGAGCTCTATTAAGAAAAAATATTATTGAAAATAATTTGTCAACAGTTTTATCTATTCTTGGGGAAAAAGAAATTAGTAATTATAATATTAGGACTATAATTCTTTCTCCTAGACCAGACTATTGGCTACAGAAATACGACTCAGTTGAATATTTTGATTGGGTGGATTTTTTAGGTAGGATTAGAAGCAGAAATTTATAATGTGACAAGGCTTTAAATATCTGTTAATGTGATCATTTATAAAATATACCTGCCGCCAAGGCCCCACCAGCTTCAAGCGGCATCATTATTGACCGTTCAAGGCACGTTGAGTGCGTGATAATGATGACGTATGGTGGTTTTGGGAATAAATGGGGTAGTGAAACCACAATATGTAGTGGTTTTGAGCAAAAATTAAGCATAAATCCGGGCAAAAAAGTGCGTTTTTTGACCCGGATTTTTTAGGCTTTTCATAGATGACATTCTATATTTTATAGATAACACCTAAAAACATAAATTTAATATAGGAAAAAACCAAAGGCATCGGATTTTCCGGTGTCTTGTTTTTTATAAAGAGCAAAAGGCAACCTAGTCATTTCGGTAGCAGGTAAAATTTATAGAGCTATGTTTTTCTATAACGAGAAACTTGCCTTTTCTTGGCACAGGGGCATAAGCAGTACGAGTTAAAGCAGAATATATGAATTAATCAAGTGAAATTTTTTAATGCTTTGGCTGTTAAACCACTCCTAAAATTTACTTAATATAACAGAAGCTATACGAATTTGGGGAGTGAGTTAACAATGATGGAAAAGCTGCTGGTAAAAAAGCCGGAGCCGACTTTAGGTAAGACAAACAAGCCTGTTCAAAATAAGCCTGACGTAAAGAAGAAAAATGTAAGGATAACGGATCACAATATATTGATGACGATACTGCTTAATGATCTGGATGCCTTAACAACGGAAGAGTTTCTGTTTTTGCAATCTGTTGTAGGCTTTCAACAGGCAACAATATTAAGGCAAGAGGGAAAGAAACGTAAGCAGCAAAGAAAGCTTCAAGGCATGAGCCCTCCTTTGCCAGAGAAACCAAAGCTTGAAAGTAAGCCTGCTGCTCCAGGCTCAGGCCTGCCTGATAATTTGAGAGCAGGGCTTGAAAAACTGTCAGGTGTTGAGCTGTCAGATGTAAAAGTACACCAGAACTCCATAAACCACAGCAGGTTGGGGCACTGGCATATACAAAGGGGAATGATATTCACATAGCCCCAGGTCAGGAAAGGTATCTTCCTCATGAGGGCTGGCATGCGGTACAGCAGAAGCAGGGAATAGTA
>JAEXFI010000002.1 GCA_023400235.1 Bacillota bacterium | reverse complement strand
CATGTATCTTTCACGCTAACCTCCCATCTACGCGCATGGCGCGTACACAAATAGTAATGAAAGGCACGCAGTGGCTTTCGCTGCTTGAAAGTCACATTGACACACAACATGTATCTTTCAAGCTAACTCCATGAAAAGCTTAATTGCTTTCTCTTTAACTGAGTTTATTATACCCCGGTACCGGCATATTTAAAAATAAAATCCGTGACTGTATTAAAAATCTCAGAAACTACTGAATACTAAATTCATATAAACTTTTTAGCACTTAAAAAAACATTAAAAAAGTAGAAAATGCATATCACATTTCCTACTTTAATAACTTATTTAATGCGATAAATTTTTACTCAGCAACAATCATAACCTGTTTCTTGTCTCTGCCAAGTCTTGCAAACTTAACCTTTCCATCCTTCAGTGCAAACAAGGTATCATCTGAACCTATCCCTACGTTTACGCCAGGATGAATCTTTGTACCTCTTTGACGAACAAGAATGTTACCGGCTAAAACGAACTGACCGTCGGCCCTCTTGACACCAAGCCTCTTAGCAGCACTGTCGCGGCCGTTTCTTGAACTACCAACACCTTTTTTATGAGCAAAAAGCTGTAAATTAATCTTTAACATGAGATTACACCTCCTCATCCATTACCTTTACATGTTTGGGGTAAGCAAGTTCTATCTGCTTAAAACCTATACCTGCGCAAGCCATAATTATTCCGGCATCATGCTTCAGTTCAGGCGAAATATGAACGTCTATGGAGCATGTCATAAAGCCATGCTTCTCTTCAAAAAAGTCCTTTATACCAATCAGGTCTTCAAGCGCTCCGGCTGCGGTATATGCTACAGCAGAAACTGCTGCACACACTATATCCCTGCCTTCTCTTGCATAGCCTGCGTGTCCTTTTACGGTAAACTTTTGAATACTTCCTGTCTTATCCCTGCATATATTTACATTAACCATCGAGCATTTTCCTTACGCATTGATCTTTTCAATCTGAACCTTTGTGTAAGGCTGTCTGTGACCTTGCTTGTTTCTGTAGTTCTTCTTTGCCTTGTATTTGAAAACTATGATCTTTTCACCTTTACCATGGCTGAGAACCTTACCACTTACAGTAGCAGCATCCAAAACAGGAGCGCCAAAGTCAACCTTGCCATCCTTTGATACGGCAAGCACCTTATCGAAAGTAACAGCTGAACCTTCGTCAGCAGCGAGTTTTTCTATGAAAACTACATCGCCTTCCTGAACCTTATACTGTTTTCCACCAGTCATTATTATAGCGTACATGATACACCTCCTACTAACAGTCTCGCCGACCTGAATGACGTATACATATGTATCATATGTTCATCACAGGCAATAACCTTATTAAAACCAAAAACGGAATTCCAGCCCTAGTTTACCAGCTGAATCCCAAGCTATCCTCACCACTTGCAGAAGTGAGGTGCATTTAACTGGCCCGTTATATTTAAAAAGCCTTGGCCGAGCGGCTACCGATATATTTTAGCACAGGGCGGAAGCCTTGTCAATGTTCTGTTTTGGCACAATTTCAAAATTTCAAAATTTCAAAAGTGAAAATTTCAAAAGCTCCTCATCAAAGCTCCTCATTGTCCCTTCGCCCCATTTGCCACATTTCATCATTTGGACTTCATATTTCCGGACAAGCCGGAGTCGTATATATTTATCTTACCCGTGCCCTCACAATGGGGACAGTCACATTTCATAACGGTGGCCAGCTCCTGTCTGATTTTTTTCCTGGTCATCTCCACCAGCCCAAGTGCCGTCATACCCAGTACTATCGTCTTCGTCCTGTCGCTTTTCAAGCTTTGCTTCAGAGAATCCAGCACCATCTGCTGATGTTCTCCGTCATTCATATCTATGAAATCGATTATGACTATTCCGCCTATATCCCTCAGTCTGAGCTGCTTTGCAATTTCCTTTGTCGCCTCGATATTTGTCTTGAGCACGGTCTCCTCAAGACTGTTATCTCCCACAAACTTACCCGTATTCACATCTACTACCGTAAGAGCCTCTGTCTTGTCAATAATGATGTACCCGCCGCATTTGAGCCATACCTTTCTTGACAAGGCCCTGTCTATTTTAGTTTCTATCTGGTAATAGTCAAAAATCTCATAATCCTTCTGAAACAGCTCAACTCTGTTTTTCAAAACCGGAGAAATCATTTCCACCAGCTCAAGTACTTTGAAGTACTCCTTTTCGTCATTTATTATAAATTTATCAATATTCCAGGTAAACAAATCTCTTACAGACCTGTATATAAGGTTTATATCCTTGTGTATGCATCTGGGAACCGGCCCGCTGGTCTCAGCCTGATTTATTTTAGCCCACAGCCGGGTCAGAAAGGAGACGTCCTCAACAAAATCCGACTCCTCCTTGCCCTCGGATACCGTTCTTACAATCAGACCCATGTTCTCGGGCTTAAGCTTTTCAGCTATCCTCTTCAGCTTCTGCCTTTCGCCGTCGCTTTCAATTCTGCGTGAAATTCCAATATAATCAGCATTCGGCAGAAGCACCAGGTTACGTCCCGGAAGGGTAATATGCGTTGAAACCCTGGGACCTTTTGTGCCGATAGGTTCCTTTATGACCTGTACGGTTATCTCCTGGCCTACCTTTAGTATGTCCGAGATATTGTATTCCGCATAATCCCGGTAGACCTCTATTTCGTCATCTGAGTATTCCTTTTGCGGTATGGCGTCTCCCACATACAAAAATGCATTTTTTTCATACCCTATATCGATAAACGCAGCCTGCATGCCAGGCAGGACACTGCTCACCTTGCCCCGGTAGATATTTCCTACAAGCCCCTGGTTATTTGTTCTTTCAATATGGATTTCAGCAAGTTCCTTGTCCTCAAGAATTCCAACCCTGATTTCACTGACGTTGACATCTACAATTATTTCGTTAATCATTTAAATCTCCGTTCCTGTGTGGAATTAGCGCCCTACACGATTATCCGGTTCCAGCGTTTCCGGCAGAATCCGGGAAAAGCATTAAAGAACCCTTAAATCCATTGGTTCCAGCAGTTCTTCCCCTGACCTGACATAAAGCTTTGACCTGTGAATTCTTTCTATTTCAAAATCTGTTTCCAAGGTACCAAATAAGGATTCCACCAACAGTTCTGGCTTAAGATTGGCCTTGCTGCCGGCACTGACCAGCATGGACAGCCTGATTATATTCAAGCTCCCGCAAGACTGCAGCGCAAAATCCAGATCAAAAATCATGTTTCTTATGTCTGTGTCCTTAACTCCACTTTTGGTCTTCTTCTTTACTATGATTTCCTTCCGGGAAAGATACCTGCTCATACAGTCCTTAAGTCGCTTTTCGGTGCACTCGGCACCAACGCCCACCACAACCGTATATTCTGAAGCGGATATAGTTGCCATGATATTTTGCTTCGTCTGTCTGGGCCTTGCAGCTAATACCTCCAGACCGGCCGGAAGCTGAGAATTCAGTCTGCTCATAAATTCATCCATGGACAGGCTGTCGTCTGTAATTTCAAAATCACCATATTCAGCCTCGCTGGTAACTCCTACACTGAGCGGCAGACCGAATACCATCCCGGGATGCGGATTAAAGCCCTGGGAATAGGCTATGGGAAGCCGCGCCCTCCTTATAGCCCGTTCAAATACCTTCATCAGATCCAGGTGTGAAATAAATTTAACTTCCTCACCACGCCTGAACTTAACACGAATATTAACCAAAACAAACCTCCAAACTGCACGCCTCGCATGCAATAAATGAATTCATTAAAAAGCCTGCTTTTCACAAATACCGCTTTTGAAGCCGGTGGCACCACATCCTCCGCAATATACGCTGCAATTTGGAGTTACCTTGCCTTCCAAAGCTTTTTTATTCTCGCTTATAAGATATTTCTTGGAGACTCCCACATCTATATGATCCCAGGGGAATATTTCATCATATTCCCTTTTGCGGGTAGCATAGAAATACGGGTCCACTCCGCATTCTTCAAAAGCCTTCATCCAGAGGGCATAGTTGAAATGCTCACCCCAGCCGTCAAACCTGCAGCCCAGCTGCCAGGCCTTTATCAGTACCTTGCAGACTCTGCGGTCACCCCTGGCAAATACTGCTTCCATAAAGCTGAGTTTATTCTCATGATAATTATAGGTTATCTGCTTTGAACGAATTTTGTCTTTCAGATGCATCTGCTTTTCATGTACATTTTCTATGCTGTCCTGCGCTTCCCATTGAAAAGGAGTAAAAGCCTTTGGCACAAAGGTAGCCGTGCTCACCGTCACATTCAGGCCTTTTCCCTTCCTGTCCCGGGGAACATTTCTGTACACGTCCACAACCTTGAAGGCAAGATCTGCTATTCCTGCCACATCCTCCAGAGTTTCGGTGGGCAGACCCAGCATAAAATACAGCTTGACACCGCTCCACCCACCATTGAAGGCCAGGGAAACAGCCTTCAGCAGATCCTCCTCCTCCACGCCTTTGTTTATAACATCCCTCAGTCTCTGAGTTCCCGCCTCGGGAGCAAAGGTAAGGCCGCTCTTTCGCACCTTCTGTGCCTTTTCCATCAAATCCAGGGAAAAAGAGTCAATTCTCAAAGAAGGAAGAGACAGGTTCACCTTTCTCTCCTCCATATCCTCCAAAAGACCTGTGGTCAATGGCTCCAAGCCTGTATAATCACTGGTGCTCAGTGAGGTAAGGGATATCTCCTCATAGCCTGTACTCTCCTCCAGCTTTTGTGCAAGCTCCAGCAGCCTTTCGGGACTTTTCTCCCTTACAGGCCGGTATATAAAACCAGCCTGGCAAAAGCGGCAGCCCCTGGTACATCCCCTGAATATTTCCAGCATTATCCTGTCATGGACTATATCGGTATACGGAACGACAATCTTTTCCGGAAAATATGCGTTATCCATATCCTTGATAATGCGCTTCCTTATGCTGAGAGGATATTGGGGCTTCAGAGGAATCAGCTCTTTTATGGTGCCATCCTCATTATAATCAAACGTATAAAACGAAGGAACATAGATTCCTTCCAGTTTTGCTATCTCCTCAAGAAACTCCTGTCTTGTCCTGCCTGTTCCCTTCCATTGCCCGTATACATCCATTACCTCATTGATTATCTCCTCACCCTCACCCATCATGAAGAAATCAACAATATCCGCCAAAGGCTCAGGATTGTATGCACAGGGTCCTCCTGCGCACACAAAGGGATCTTCCTGTAATCTTTCCTCAGAAAGAATGGGGATGCCCGCAAGATCAAGCATATTTACTATATTTGAAAAACTCATTTCGTATTGAAGAGTAAAGCCTACAAAGTCAAAGGCTTTAACAGGGTCCTTGGATTCAAGGGCATACAGGGGAATATTGTTTTCCCTCATCTTGTCTTCCATGTCGGTCCACGGAGCAAAGACTCTTTCACAATAACAGTCCGGCCTTTCATTTAAAAGGTGGTACAATATTTTCATCCCCAGATGGGACATTCCTATTTCATAGGTATCGGGAAAGCAAAAGGCAAATCTTATATTTATACTTTTAGGGTCTTTTATTACACTATTCCATTCATTACCCGTGTATCTTGACGGCTTTTCAACGCTTTTCAGCAATCCGTCCGAAATTTTTATCCCCATTTATAAGCTCCATTTCTCATTTTTTGAAACCGGGCAAAAAACTCTCCCATCAATCTTAGGAATCAAATCCACATATTAACGGCATAACAAAAAGCCAAAAAAAAAGAACAGTATCAATTCTTTTGTAATTTCTGTCATGTACCAGTTATTTTCAAATTTATTATAACAGAACAAATTCAATATGATAATATATTTGTTTAATATTTGCTCATACGTATGTAATTATCAACTTATTTTGAGGTTATGTCAAGAAAAATGAATAAAGCAAAATCAGACCGGCAGCTCATGCCGCCGGTCCATCCATATGATTATGTCCTGCTGATTTAATTTTTATGGCAGGAACATCCTGTCCCCTGTTATTCCGCCCTTAGACCTCAGTGGGATGATAGCAGCTTCTCAACAGGTTCCAGACCTCTTCAACAGACACAATATACCGCTTGTCGCAAGTCCTGCTGCCATTTTCAAAGACAAGAAGAAATTCATCCTGCCAGTCGAACAAGCCTATGCGCCTGCTTGAGTATTCTTCAGCCATTTCACCCTGGAATATTTCCCTAATACGGTCATTGTCATGTACATATCCATATATATACATCATGCCGCTGTAAAAAGATGGCAAAACAGTCTTGAAAAAGGTGGAATCCTTTGAAAACTCTATTATTACGCTTATTTCCCGTATTCCGTGTGGGATCTCCCTCAGTTCGGGCAATATTGTACGAAAGCGCGTAGAAGGAATATAATCGCTCAGTTTTAACTCCGGTATGTTTCTGTGATTAAACCTTATCATAGAACCCCACCTTTCACATTCTGAAACTGTCCCTGAATACCTTCAGCAAATCCTCCTGACTTGGAACAACAATACAGTTTGAAATATTCTTTGTACTTATGGCCCTGGCAGAATAGTCTTCAATCTCTTCTGCCGAGATATTCTCCTTTTCACCCAGCAGCCCGTCCAGCAGCTCTGAAAATTCCCTCACCTGGTTTAGTCCCATACAGTCAAGAATAGTTTTTACCCTCTCAGGAAGGCTCTTCTCCACAAATTCAAGAAACGCAGCCAGCAATAGTCCGTTTGCCCTTCCGTGGTCCACATCCCTGTAATAGGTCAGCGAATACCCCATGGAATGAACGGCTGTTGTGCCGGTGTTTGCAATAACCATTCCACCAAGGGTTGAAGCATATAAAAGCTTTTCCCTCACACTATGCTCCATACGGTTTTCCTGCATTGCCCTGAAGCAGGAGGAAATCAGCCTGATGCTTTCCATGGCCAGACTGTCTGATATAGTGCCTGCTCTGACTGAAAGCATGCCCTCCACTGAATGGGAGAGGGCATCTATCGCCGTATTTATTGTGGTTGTTCGCGACAGTGCAGCCATGTATCGGGCATCCAGAAACGCCAGCTCCGGAAAAAGTATGGGGGATGCTATGCTTGTCTTGGTCTGCGCCTTGTGATTTGTGAGTATTGAATACTGTGTCACCTCGGAGCCGGTACCTGCGGTAGTGGGTATAAAGGCCATGGGAAGCACCTCCCGGCCGTAGCTGCCTGAAAACAGGTCCTCTTCCTTTATATCCTGCTTTGCCAGCAGGGCGATTGCTTTTGCCGCATCCATAGGCGAACCTCCGCCGATGGCAATCACAAAATCCACCTGCTGTTCCCTCGCAAAGGCTGCACCTACATAAACGCACTCAACTGTGGGATTGGCCATAACCATGTCAAATATGAAATATTGCTGATTATTTGCCTTGAGCACAGCAGTTACGTCCTCCATCGAACCGTTTATTTTTGCAGACTGTCTGCCCGTCACTATAAGCGCCCTGGCACCCATTCCGGCCAGCAGCCCGCTGTTTCCTGCAATACAGTTGTCCCCCATTATTATCCTGGTGGGCATATGATAAAACTTACTCATTGTAACCTCCCTCTCCCTTGTTTGCAGAGTCAATCAGATAATTTTCACACTGGCATCTCACCTTCAAATACGGTCAATACTCTGTCCAATTTAGCCATTTCCTCCTTAAGCTGTTCAGGAGTTATAATCAGAGGAGGAGCTATAAGAATCATATTTTCATGGGAATAGGTCATAAAGCCTTCTGCTGCCAGCTTTCCCACAATGGACTTCATAATTCCCTTCGGGTCGCTGCCGTAGGAGACAAGGGGTTCCCTGGTATTTTTATCCTTTACCAGCTCAACCGCGGAGAACAGACCGATATACCTTACATCACCCACGCTGGGATGCTTCTCCTTCAGCTCCTCCAGCAGTTCCCCCAGAACCTTTCCGCTGCTGTTCACATTGTCCAGAATATTGTTTTCACTGTAGAACTCCAGGCAGGCGATTCCAGCTGCGCAGGCCAGGGGATGCCCGCTGTAGGTCAGACCGCATTTGAGCACATTATCCTCAAAAAAAGCCGCAATTTCCTTACTGACTGCCACTCCTCCCAACTGGACATATCCGCAGGTGACACCCTTGGCGAAAGTGACCATATCCGGTGCTACATCCCAGTTTTCAAAGCCGAACATTTTTCCTGTGCGGCCAAAACCAGCCATGACCTCGTCACATATGAGCATTATACCAAAGTCGTCACAAATCTGCCTGACACCCTTTAAGTAGCCCTCAGGCGGTATAATGACACCGTTTGAACCGGTTATAGTCTCCAGCACTATTGCAGCAACATTGTCGGCACCTTCATATATTACCTGCTCACGAAGCTTTGCAACATAGAACTCTCCAGCTTCACGTTCAGAGGCAAAGGCTATTTTTTCACGGTAAATATATGGGTCAAAGAACTTTACAAAGCCCGGAATTCCAGGCTCCAAGGGATATCGTCTAGGCTCCCCTGTGAGATTGCCCGCTCCGTATGTAGAACCGTGATAGCTCCTGTACCTTGAAAATATCTTATTCCTGCCGGTAAACATTCTTGCCATTTTCAACGCATTTTCATTGGCATCGGCACCTCCGTTTGTGAAAAAGACCTTTCCCATATTGGCCGGCATCAGGTCGATTATCATTTTTGCCAGCCGTGCACGTGGCTCACTTGCATAGCTGGGAGAGATATAACAGTATTTTTCAGCCTGCTCCTTAATAGCATCTATGATTTTCCGGTTTCCGTGACCTGCATTGAGATTTACCAGCTGTGAAGACATATCCGAGTACCTTTTTCCGTCAAGGTCCCAGAAATATATGCCTTCTCCCTTTTCCACAGGTATTGGATTCAGGCCTTTTTGCTTTGACCAGGATTGCAGGTTGTAATTTATTGATAAGCTTTTGATTTCATCCTTGTTCATAGAAAACATCCTCTCTGTTTTTGTATTTTAGTTGATTATAACACTTGCAAAAAGGGGCTTAAACTCATTGAGATACAAAAATATATATGCCCCAGCCCAAAGCCTGAAAACCTATAGCAAATCTTTAATGAAGAAGGCCAGCATGAGCTTCAGCTTATTTTCATAGTCAAAATCACACTTGAGTATTTCCCTGATTCTCTTTATTTTGTAGTTAACAGTGTTTCTGTGCACAAAAGTAACCTTGGCTACCTCCTGCACACTGGAATTGTACTCAAGATAACAGCGGAGAGTGGTCATATAATCCGTTCCGTTTTTGCGGTCAAATTCCTCAAGTACTCCCAGGCTTTCATTGTACAGCTCATTTAATATATCGTTGTCATTTACCGATACAATCAGTTTGTACAAGCCCATGTGCTGGTAGCGTACGCTCTTTCTGTCATGCAGTTTCGCAATTCTCAGGCCCATTACCGCCTTGTGGTATGCGTCTGAAATAAACAGATAACCCTTGCCTGCCGGGCTTACACCTGCATGGAGCTTGTATTGGACACCGTGGTGCTCACATATTCTCTGGAGCATGTCAATGAATTCATCTATCTGTCTTTCGCTAAATTCCTGAAGAATGACAATAAGCTTTGTATCATAGAAAAACAGACTGAAAAGCCTCCCGGTTTTGTTCAGCAATCTTTGAGCCTGGAGCTTGAGATTCCTGCTTTCATCCTCACTTAGAACACTTTTGTCCTTGTATACGGGTTCCAAGGCCACAACTGTATAAAAGGAGTCCGGATAAAAGCACCTCCTTTCAAGCGTGGGCTTGTAAACCTTCTCCTCCTGTGGCATAAAAATAAGATTTCGCATGGCTGCTGCCAAACCCATTTCTATTTCCTCACTTGCCACAATTCTGTGGCAGAAATCATAGGTTATGTCAATCAGTCTCACAGACCAGGGTACTGAAAATAAGGGCAGATTATGTTTCTCACAATATTCTATAACATTCTCAGGAACACTTTCGATATATGGGCCAATGTTCAGCACCAGGCCGCTGGCCTTTTTCACCAGCATGGAGGCTGCGAAATCCAGCATCCAGTCATTGCCCTCCTGGGCGATTCCGGTGGTAAAAACCAGCTCATTTCCGTGCAGGAAGCTGGGAACTTCCCTGTCCTCAATCATATGAACCCATCTTACGAAATTTTCCAGGCCGGCTGCTCCAGCCAGGAGTTTCATGCCATACGTACTTTCAACATTGGCACACAGCTTTCCAAGTGTAATTGCCATCAGCTCACCTCATTTTTATAGCAGTTGCGGTTATATATTTCAGCCCCGGGGATAATATCAGGACACCGGCTTTTTTATTCGCTTGCCAGAAGTTATTGCTCCGTTTGGACAAACATGCAGACACAGGTGGCAGCCCACACATTTCTTTGCGGACAGCACGGGCTGTCTTTTGTCCCCTTCCCACAGGACCGCCTGGTGTCCGGCATCATAACAGGATAAATAGCACCTTCCGCAGCCAATGCATTTCTCCCTGTCAAATCTGGGGTATACCACAGTATCCCTGTCCAGCAAATCCGCCGGAACCATCTGGGGAAGTGCCTTCCCTACCAATTCTTCAACACTGTCATAGCCATTTTCCCGCATAAAGAAGGAAAGGCCTTCAATGAGGTCGTCTATGATCCTGTAGCCGTACTGCATTACCGCAGTAGTAACCTGAATATTAGAACAGCCCAGAAGTATGAACTCCAGAGCATCCCTCCAGGTCTCAATCCCCCCCATGCCGCTTAAGGGTATACCTGACAGTGCCTTATGAACAGCCATGTCGTGGATGAAGCGAAGAGCTATGGGTTTGACGGCTTTCCCGGAATAGCCTGAAACGGAGGATTCCCCCCCAACTTCAGGTGTTGCCGCCAATGAACTCAGATTGATGCCGGTTATGCTTTTTATGGTATTGATTGCCGCAATGCCGTCTGCGCCGCCTTCTACGGCAGCTGCAGCAGGTATTTCCATATTCCCCAGATTTGGAGTCATTTTTGCCAGTATGGGAAGGTGTGTCCCCTCTCTGACACAGCGTGTGTAATGCTTGACCAGTTCAGGATTCTGCCCTACATCCGCCCCCAGATTCTCGCCGCTCATATGAGGGCAGGAAAAATTGCATTCTATTATATCGGCTCCGGCATGTGTCACAGCCCTGGCCAGAAAAGTCCATTCCTCATCAGTTTGCCCCATAATGGAGGCAATCAGAATCTTTTCAGGATAGTTTTCCTTCAGCTGCTTCATCCACATCAGATTTTCCTCAAGTGGATGTTCCGCAATCTGTTCAAGATTTCGAAAGCCAATAAAAGGAGTTCCTTCCTTGCCGATTGTATCAAAGCGGGGTGAGACCTCCTTGGGCCTCAGTATTCCAATGGTTTTGAATACAACTCCTGCCCAGCCCATTTCCAGTGCCTTTGCACACATTTCATAATTGCTGGCCACCACCGAGGAGGACAAGAAAAAAGGATTTTCACATTTCACCCCGCAAAACTCAATGGAGAGCTCCACCTGTGGTATTTCACCGCCCACCCCCAGGTTTTCAGCCAGATAGCTTTTTACTGCACTGATTTTCACAGGTGAATCGGTTCTGATACAGGCAGCCTCACATTTGGCTTCAGCCATATGTTCACTGGTCTCTCCACACTCACACTGTGAGGAAGGCACTCTTGCTGCAGCTCCCTTTATATTATCAAACCGCAGTGCACGAAGCATTCTGGCAGGGTCCTCTCCTGCAGCACAGGCCGCGGTACAGGGAGCTTCGTGACACAGCAGGCATCTCGCTGCTTCCTCAACTACTGTTATTGAATTCAATTTAATTTTTTCAGATGAATGCATGTCTATCCCCCCTTTTTATTTTCTGCCGGCACGTTTTACAAATTTTCCCCAGCCCGGCTCCCCTACAAAGCTGCCGTTGTCATATACCAGCCTTCCTCTTGAATAGGTCTGTACGGGATAGCCGTGAAGTGTCACACCCTCCCATATGGTATGGTCATAATCCGAATGCATTTTGTCGCAGCTGATGGTAAAGTCCTTTTGAGGATCGTATATTACTATATCCGCATCTGCTCCCGGAGAAAGGGTACCTTTTTCAGTACAGCCGAAGATTTTCGCAGGATTGGCCGAGCACACCTCCACTGCCTTGTTAAAGGTTATTTTTCCTTCATTGGCCGCCGAGAGCATATAGGGATACATGTTTTCTATGCCTGCACAGCCGTTTGGTATTTTAGTGAAGTTATCCTTTCCCCAGTCTTTTTCGTAGCTCTGGAACGGACAGTGGTCGGTGGCCACCGTTTGTATATCCCCCCTGCGCAGTGCCGCCCACAATGCCGCCCTGCTCTCCTCACCCTTTATTGGGGGAGAGCAGACAAAGTTCCGCCCGTCTTCCCTTTTATATACTTCATTGGTAAAGTGCAGATACTGAGGGCAGGTTTCCGCATAAATCTCATAGCCCTGGTCACGGGCCCGGGTCACCGCCTCGGCACCCTCCATATTTGCCAGGTGGACTATATACAGCGGTGCGTTCATGGCTTTAGCCCAATGAATGGCGCGGTGGTCGGCTTCAGCCTCCACAAATTCCGGACGGCTCATATAGTGATACCAGGGGGAGGTTTTTCCCTGGGAAAGATATTCTGCAATCCTTATATCTATAAGGTCAGGATTCTCAGCGTGAACATTGGTCAGAACCCCTGCTTCCTTTGACTTTAAAAGTATCTGGGCCAGTGTTCCGTCATCCACCATCATGCCTTCCTTTTTATATACCATGAAGCATTTAAAGCTGGGTACTCCATAGGAAACCGCCGCTTCAAATTCCTCCAGCAGCGCCCCTCCGGCCAAATCGGTTATGGCACAGTGGAAGGCAATATCCACACAGGCTTCAGGCTCAGCCATTGCCCGGCGGGCCTCAACCGTTTCCACTATTCCCTGCCCCTTTCTCTGGATAGCATAATCAAATACCGTAGTGGTGCCGCCGCAGGCTGCTGCCCTGGTACCCGCCAGATAGCTGTCTGCAGACACGGTTCCTCCAAAGGGCATAGCCAGATGTGTATGCACATCTATGGCTCCCGGGAGCACCAGCTTTCCTGAAGCATCTACCACCTTTTCCCCTGCTGTGTCCAGATCTTTCCCCAGCATTGCAATTTTTCCATCTTTTATAGCCACATCGGCAACATAGGTTTCTGCGGCCGTGACAATTGTCCCATTCTTTATAACCAGGTCCATATAACCCTCCTGTCCTTGCAGCTGTATGTCTGCTGCAAACAATTAATTCACTTTTCCTGCTATTTCTTCATAAAGACAATTACGGTTGAAGTCTTCACTCTTTTACCTCATCAATATATACTGCTCACCAGGTAACCTTTTCGTAGGCCTTTTCGCCCTGTGCCGCAGCGCTCAGGAATATGGCTGCATTTCCCTCCAGCGCAGTCTTCATGTAATCCGTCCTGCACTTGTCATAGGGAGTGTGGGCATATTGCTCCTGCATGGGCGAATAGCCGATGGTGGGCTTTCTGTCAATACCGCAGGTCTTGCTGGCATCTGTGCCGAAGTCCCAATAGCCGTATTTTACAGTCTGGCCCAAAGCCTCCAGCGCTGCCTGAGCTGCTTGTACAAAGCCGTGCTCCGTGCTGATTTTCCAGGGAGCCATGTCCTTTGCAACCTCGTAGGACATACCTGTATATGAGGTCTCCTCTGCGCTTTTTACAACCACATCAGCACGGAATTCGGGGTCTGCTGCAGCCAGTTCCGCAATTATATCCTTTATTTGTCCTATGGCTGTTTCAGCTGTCTCTCCCGGTATTGTCCTTCTGTCTATGGAAAGCATGCACCTGTCCGGAACAATGGATAGCGCCCCCGGTGAACACTCAATAATGTTAAGAGATATTGATGCCTGACCCAGCTTTTCATCCTTTGGAAGGGAAGGATAGAGTTCATCCTTCAGCTTCTGTATAAGCGGTATGGCTTTATATATGGCATTTACCCCCAGCCAGGGAGCACTTCCGTGGGAGGTTCTGCCATACACCGTCACCAGCAGCTCCACCCTTCCCCTGTGCCCGCAGTACAGCTTTAGCGAGGTTGCCTCCGAAGACACCATTGCGTCATAGTCAAGTCCCCTGGCCGGCAGCGTCTTATCCACCAGATGCATCATTCCCACCATTTCCGCAGGTTCCTCCTGTACTACACCCGTAAACATAAAGTTTCCTTTAACGGGAACCCCATTCCTTCGCAAGCCGGCAATCAGCCCTCCTGCATATATCTGCACGGCCTCGCCGCACTTCACATCCGAGGCACCCCGTCCGTGAATGCACTGGGCCTGTTCCTTCAAGGTCTTGTCCTGATTGTCCGCCTCACAAATATCCAGGGCACCTCCGTACGGGTGGTAGCCCTCCCAGTTCGCTGCATCTCCCGGGCTTACATGATCCATATGGGAGTTGTACATTATAGTTGGGCCCGGTTCACTCCCCCTTACCAGACCCACTATATTTCCCTGGTCATCTCTGAAAACCTCATCATAGCCAAGTTTCCTCATTTCCAGGATGGCAAGCTCGCTCAAATCCAATTCTGTTCCGCTTATGCTGGGAGTCTGTACCAGCTTTTGAGCAAAAGCCACCATGTCGTCAAACATTTCACCACTGAGACTTTTGATTTTTTCAATCAAAGCCGAGTCCAATATCTCTTTCATAATCCCTACCTCCTTATGCCCTTTGGCATATTATCCTATTTATAAGTGCATAATCGCATATCCACCAGTTAAAATCCTGCCGTTCCGGTTACCCGCTCAGTCCGGCTACACCCTGAAGGCGGAGCTGTCCAGCCTAGTCAGCTCCATGAATATGGAAACATTTCCAGCCAGGGCCTTTGCCATATAGTCGGTCCTTACCTTGTCCACAGGGCGGTGGCAGTAAAATTCCTGCATTGGAGAATATCCCACCGCCGGCTTGTGCTGGCGTCCGCACACCACTGAAAGATCCGTTCCGAAATCCCAATAGCCGTATTTCACGGGTTGCTCCACCTCCGCCAGCCCTCTGGCTGCCGCGGCTGCAAAAGGATGCTCTCTGTCAAGCTTCCATGCCTCCTTCATATTTGGCACCGTTTCGGTGAGGCCGGTATATGTGGTGCGGGGAACCGAGGCGATCTCAACCTTTGCCCGAAAATCCGGATCCTCCTGCTGCAGCCGGTCAATGATGTCCTGCAGCTGAGCGACGCAGCTTTCATAAGTTTCTCCGGGCACAAAGCGCCTGTCATAGGTGATGCTGCAGCGGTCAGGCACTATGCACATGGCTCCGGGAGTACAATTTATAATGGTCAGAGCTATGCTGGATTTACCCAGCTCCGGGTCGGTCTTTTTCTCCGCTTCCATTCGTTCCTCTACCATATCTATGAATTTTGTGGCTTTGTTTACTGCATTTATTCCAAGCCAGGGGGCACTGCCGTGGGAGGTGACGCCGGATACGGTCACCTTGAGCTCCACCCTGCCCCTGTGTCCCAGGTAAAGCTTCAGGGAGGTGGCCTCGCAGGAAACCACCCCGTCGTAGGTGATACCCTCTGACGGAAGGGTGTCTTCCACAAGCTTTATCATTCCAAGCATTTCAGCAGGCTCTTCCAAGACCACACCTGTGAATATATATCTTCCCTTAAGGGGATAGCCCATTTCTCTGAGTCTGAGCAGCAGCTTGCCGGAATAAATCTGACAGGCGCCGCCTCCTTTGACGTCTGCAGCAGCACGTCCGTGGATGACCTCTGCCTTTTCCAGCGCAGTTCTGTCCTGATTTTCCATTTCATCAATATCTATGGCGGCGCCGTAAGGGTCATAGCCCAGCCACTCACTGTAGTCTCCTGTATCCACATGGTCCAGATGGGCATTGTACATTATGGCCGGGCCCGGCTGGGTTCCCTCCACTATCCCTATTACATTTCCCCATTTATCTCTGAAAACCCGGTCATAGCCCAGCTTTTCCATTTCAGCCAGGTACAGGTCGGCAACTCCCTTCTCCTGTCCTGAAAGTGCGGGGCAGCGTATGAGTCTCTGGGCGAATTCTATAACCTGGGGCTTATATTCCTCTGCCAGTTTGTTAAGAATATCCTTCATATTGCTTTCCTCCTTTATATTAATAAATTCAATTACTATGGGCTGGAAGCCGATAGTTTGGGTTTGAGGCTAAAGCCTTTGAAGTAAAAAACCTTTTCGTACCCAAACTGCTTCAAACTCAGCTTAAAAACACTTAAAAGTGAAAGCTTTGAACCGTAATTGACTTTGGTAAGCATAAGCATTTAATTATCAGCTGGATTTCATATAAGTCATAACGGCATCTTTGCCGTACAGTCCTTGAATGGCCGGACTGTACGAAAAGTTAAAATCCGGGATGAATGCAAAAAAAAAAAAAAAAGCAAAGGCACAAACGGAGTTGTCTCCTTTGCGCCTTTGCATAAGTTATGTTATTATTAATTTAGTTAACAGCCAAATTATTCCCGCTGGTAAAATTCATATGACATTGTTCAATTGTTTTGTATTTTAGCACGTAAAAAAGCAAAAGTAAATATATTATTTTCTTTTTTATTTTATTCCTTCATAAAAACGTACTGCTTTGCCAAAAATGAAAATATTGCCTGAAAGCTCTATTTCCAGCATTTCCATTTATCCCGGTATTTTATCACCTTATAAATATATTAAGTATACCAGAAATTTATAATTCAACTCCAGCACAATTAAAACCACTGTTTTTAATCCAAAGCATAAAATGGGCAAAGTTGATGATTTCAGTATTGCAACTGTGAAATTAATGCTTTACAATGTAAAACAACACAGGCAGACAAACAGCAAAGCACCTGTGAGTATAATAGAATATAAGACTTGATAAATGCAAAGGCGCAGAGAAAAAACACTTCTCTGTGCCTTATTATTTTGTTTTGGGGGTTTAGCTTGAAAGATACATGTTGTGTGTCAAAGTGACTTTCAAGCAGCGAAAGCCACTGCGTGCCTTTCATTACTATTTGTGTACGCGCCATGCGCGTAGATGAGAGGTTAGCGTGAAAGATACATGTTATAAGTCAAAGTGGCTTTCATTACTATTTATGTACGCGCCATGCGCGTGGATGGGAGATAATATGAATGCAGCAGCAGAGATTCAGATAGAAAATGTAAGCATGTTTTATAAGGATAATAAAGGTAATGATATTCACGCACTCAATAATGTGAGTATTGATATTCAAAAAGGAGAGTTCATTTCACTGTTGGGGCCTTCCGGCTGCGGAAAAACCACACTCCTGCGAATCATAGCAGACCTTCTGGAGCCCTCCATGGGAAAAGTCACCGTCTGCGGCCAGACTCCGAAAGAAACCCGTATGCAGCAAAAATACGGAATTGTATTTCAAAACCCGGTGCTTTATGACTGGCGTACCGTTAAAAACAATGTGAGACTTCCTTTGGAAATGATGAAAATCAACAAAACCGAGCAGAACAGCCGTATTGACAAGCAGTTGGAGCTGGTTGGA
This sequence comes from Bacillota bacterium, assembly GCA_023400235.1. Classification (GTDB taxonomy): domain Bacteria; phylum Bacillota; class Clostridia; order Acetivibrionales; family DSM-1351; genus Ruminiclostridium. Next base: position 147,651 of record JAEXFI010000002.1, on the reverse strand, counting down.
CTCACGAACTTTAAAAACCACTATCCCCACCAGCTCAGCGGAGGTATGCAGCAAAGAGTGGGAATAGCCAGGGCTTTGGCAATACAGCCTGAAATACTGCTGATGGATGAGCCCTTCTCAGCACTGGATGAATTTACCAGGGAAAAACTCAATGAGGATTTGCTGCGCATATGGAGCAAAACAAACAAAACTGTTATCTTTGTTACACACAATATATCCGAGTCGGTGTTCCTCTCAGACAGGGTCTGTGTGCTGTCACCGCATCCCGGAAGGCTTTCGGCCATTGTGGACATTGACCTTCCCAGGCCAAGAACCAGGGAAATAAGAGAGACTCCCGAATTTTTCTCACTGGTTTCAAAGATACGCAACAGCTTTGAGGGAGTTTGAGTGGAAGTTATCCTTTCTCTATACGGAGGTATTTATGAATAAGAACAAGACACTGGTACTGCTGGTGTGGTTTGCAGGTATATTCGCCCTTTGGGAGCTGGGTGCATTTTCTCTGGTCAATATCTTCCACGACAAAATGGCAGCCTCCAAGCTCCCCTTTCCCCATGAGGTAATCGGAACTCTTATAAAAAACTGGCAGTCGCTTTCAGAGGCCGGCGCGGTTACCTTCTCAAAGGCAGCTACCGGCTTTGCCCTGGGGGCATCCATAGGCATAATCCTTGCAATCCTTATGAGCATATCCAAGATAGCAGAGCAAATAGCCTTTCCTTACCTGATTGTTTCTCAGATGATACCTGTTCTTGGACTGGCGCCAATAATCTTTAACCTTGTGAGGAATATGGACGCCTCAAGAATTATAATAGCTGCATACATAACCTTCTTCCCAGTTGCCGCCAACATGCTCAGCGGACTGAAAAGCGTGGATATTGACAAGCGGGAGCTTATGTACTCGTATGCAGCAAAAAAGCCTGGCATTTATATGAAGCTTATGCTGCCCTTCTCTCTGCCCTACCTTTTTTCGGGCTTGAAAATCGCAGCCCCCCTGTCAGTCACCGCTTCAATACTGGTGGATATGCTGGGCTCAAAAAACGGCATAGGTGTAAAGCTTCTCTATTCACTCTACGGAGGAACCAAGGATATATTCTGGGCATCGGTGGTCACAAGCGCATTGATGGGCATAATCAGCTATTTCATAGTAATCATTGCAGAAAGAATTTTTGTGCCCTGGAAAAAGGAATTTAATACGAAAGCAGGTGAGGATTAATGACAGATAAGCTTAAAAGCACTTTATTGCCCTTAAGTATAGGTGTACTGACACTGCTCATATGGCAATTTGGAGGTTTCCACGCCCTGCTTGACCTGAAGCCCTTCCAGCTGCCTGTACCCACTGGTATAGCCGTCACACTGGCCCAGAACCTCACCAAGGCTCTTAAGGACTGCGGGATTACAGTATCAGGCGCCATAGTTGGAATGCTGATCGGCTCTTCCATAGGCTTTGTGATTGCAGTTATTGCAACAGTATTCCCCAAGTGGGGTTATGGCGGTCTTACGGTGGTTTCAGCCTTAAACGCCATTCCTATAGTGGCTCTGTCCCCTATTATGAACCGTTGGTTTTCAAGCGGCATGGGTCAGAAAATCGGAGTGGTAACAGTAGTAACAATGGCGGCAATGGCAATCAATGCCTATAGGGGTCTCACCGACCTGAAGCCCTTTTCGCTGGATTTGATGAAGTCATATGCCGCCAACAGGAGAACGGTCTTTTTCAGACTGAGACTGCCCAACTGCCTTCCCAGTGTTTTTACCGCACTGAAAATCAATATAACCTCCTCAATGATTGCGGCCATAGTAAGCGAATACTTTGCCACCTCCACCTCAGGGCTGGGCTTCGGTATAAAGGATAACCTCCGTAAGGCCGAGATGGCAATGGGCTGGTCATATATAACAATTGCGGCACTGGCAGGCATAATACTATATCTCATCATATCAAGGGTAGAACGTCGTGCCGTGAAATGGCACGCTTCACAAAGAATAAAATAAATTTAAAAAGAAAAGAGGAGAGAATGATGAAAAAATATTTATCACTATTACTATGCATGGTACTATTCCTAAGCCTTGCACTTGCGGGCTGCGGCAGCTCTGAAAATTCAGCAGCCTCCGGAAGCAGCACCGCCGGAAGTTCGGCAAGCGCCTCAGGCAGCAGCGAAGGTACTGCTTCTGCAGCAACCCCGGACAAGATCACCCTTCAGCTGAAATGGCTTCCGCAGTCACAGTTCATGGGCTATTATGTGGCTCAGGAAAAGGGCTATTACAAGGAGCAGGGTATCGATATAGAAATACTTCCCGGAGGCAGTGATATTATTCCCGAGCAGCAAGTATACAACGGCGTTGCAGATATTGGAGTAACCTGGGTATCCAGCTTGATGAAATACCAGGGCCAGGGCTGGGATCTTGTGGAGACTGCTCAGATATTCCAAAAAAGTGCTCTCCTTCTGGTTTCAAAAGCAAAGGCTGGAATAAAGACACCTGCTGACCTCAAGGGCAAGAAAGTGGGCTCCTGGTTCGGAGGAAACGAGTACGAGCTCTATGCCATGATTGAATCGGCAGGCCTTGACAGAGAAAAGGACTTAAAACTTGTTCAGCAGGATTACACCATGGACCAGCTTATAAATGATGAAATTGATGCGGCCTCAGCTATGACCTACAATGAATACGGCCTGCTGCTGGAGTCCGGAATACCGGAAGCCGAGCTCAGCAAGCTGGACATGAATGAACACAATGTTGCCATGCTTGAGGACTGTCTGTTTGTAAACTCAGAATGGGTGGCTAAAAACGAGGATGTGTTCGTACGCTTCCTGAAGGCCTCCATCAAAGGTTGGGAGGAAGCCTGCAAGGATCCTGAGGCCGCAGGAAATATAGTATTCAATGTTGACAAGAGCGTATCCCTGGAGCACCAGGTTTACATGGCCAAGGAGGTTGCAAAGCTGGTAGTGCCCCAAGGCTTTGACGCTGCTAAAATCGGGTATATTGACAACAAGGCCATCCAGCAGACTGCCGACTATGCTCTCAAATACGGCTTGCTCACAAAGGCTGCAGATATATCCAAGTGTGTAAATACAAAGTATTGGGAACAGGCTGCTGCCAAGTAGTCAGTATTATTAGCTGCATAAGCATGCCGGAAAATACGGCTTTTGCTGTACCGGCGTGCAGCTCATGCAGATTGGAGGTTGATTGGCATGAAGAAAATTTTGGTTAGCGGATGCCTCTTTGGATGGCATTGCAGATATGACGACGGTGATATACCCTGTCTGGATGAAAGATTTTTACAGTGGAAGGCAGAAGGCAGATTAGTTCCTGTTTGTCCCGAAGTTTTCGGAGGACTGCCAACACCACGTCCGGATTCCCAGCGGGTGAGCGAAAAGGTTCTGGCCTGCACGGGCTTTGACGTCACCGCCCAATACGAGGCCGGAGCCGTTGAAGCTGTCAGACTGGCTCAGGAGAACGAGGTTGCCTTTGCATTAATGAAGGACGACAGTCCCTCCTGCGGCAGCACCTGCATCTATGACGGCACTTTTACTGATACGAAAATCCAGGGTCAGGGCAGGGCTGTTGAGCTTCTCCGTGAAGCAGGCTTTCCCGTTCTCAATGAAAACATGCTGGACCAGGCGGAAATACTGTTGAAAGAGCTGGAAAAGTAAAAAAGACAGGAGGCACTTCCCCAACAAAGGAAAGTGCCTCCTGTCTTTTTCTATTGTGATAAGGCTATAATTTCCTAAGGTACATATGTATAAGCCTTGTCGTCATTAGGATTCAATTTGACGCCTTTGCGCTCAAACAACTGGCTTAGGGTTACAAATTCATAGCCCTGCTTTTGTAACTCAGGTATTATTATATCCAGAGCTTCGGGTGTCGGATGTGGCAGAGGCTGTACATCGTGCATCAGGAAGATGGCTCCGTCCCTTGCACCGTTTAATATGGCATTTGCACGCTCCTGGGCACTGGTTGACTGAACCCAGTCATTACAGGTAACACCGTTTACAAAAGTCAAGTCTATAGCACTGAACATGGTACTGCTGGTTGAAAGATTGGGGGCGCGGAAGAACTTGGGAGTGGTACCTGAATATTTCAATATGGCGGCATTTGTATCACTGACAGACTTTTTGATTTCTGAAGCCTGCATACCGGACATGCTTGAATAACCCCAGGAATGATTTCCTATTTCACAGCCCATGCTTATTATTCTGCTGACTACAGGAGCGGTAGAATCATTAAGCTTTTGGCCTATCATCATAAATGTAGCCGGAACCTTGTACTTGGCAAGCTTATCCAGCACCAGCGGTGTCAAGGTAACGTCCGGACCGTCGTCAAAGGTCAATGCAACAATCTTGTTGTTTGACACAACCGGAAGTTTGCTGATGGTTCCCAACAAGAATTTCTGCAGGTTTGCCAGGTCAATGGCATCAACTGATGAGTCAGCATTCGTTTCAGCCGCTTCTTTATTTATAGCTGTGGTTTTGCCCAATATATAGGACTTCAGCAATGCAAAATCGATGGCATCCACACTCCCGTCACTATTCACATCTCCGCACAGTACTGTCGCAGCCGAGGCACTTTCAGCACTTATAACCGTATTCTGAATAAAAATACATGATACTATAAGTGCCATAATCAAAAGCACCTTCGTCATATTTTTTAAATTACGCATTTCTTTACCTCCATAATAGCTTTTATTTACTTGATCTTTAGCTTCAATCCACTGAATCACCAAAATAGTACAGGCATAATACCTTCAAGCCTGAAGCTGAGCCTGAAAAAGCAATATGCATACAAGTCAAGCCTCCTTTTCATATAAAATCAGGTAGTAATCCTTGTGATGTCAAGCTGAAAGCCCCTCTTAAAACCTGAATACCTTGTTTCCCTTGTGCGCAAATCGCCCACTAGTAAAATATAAATGCTTTTAAACAGCAAAAAACTGCTGTAACCGGACAGCCTTTAAGTAAAACATATCCGAAGAAGCGTTCTATGTGCAAACCAGATATTTGAATCAATAATATACTTGAGTATTGGGTGACGAGTTGGTACAACAGGTATTTCAGTCATTTTAAAGGTAAGAGTACTGATTTTATATATAGGGTTGATTACTACTATATTTATTTATGAGAATATAATACCATGTAATATTGTGGGTTTTCAACATATTTTTACCAATATTTTATAAAACTAGTTTAAAAAGTGCGTAAAAAAACAGCAGGGCTGGAATTCTTTGCTGCCACTACTGTCCTTAGTTCTCTGGATGTTCTATCTATCCACCTCAAGAATTGCAAATATTCTTTGAGCCCAATCCCTTTTATTGTTGATTGCCGTTATTAGTGCTATAGGAAATAGTTCATCGCTAATTGCTATGGAAGCCCTTTTCTCCAATAATGACAAACTTGAAGGCTCCCCTCTTTGCTTCACCTTCTTAGCCGCCTTAAAGACGCATAAGCTCTTTTCATCAATAATCTCTTTTAAGTATGCGGCCATTTGTATAGCCAGAGCAGACTCTCCTGCCAGCATATAGGCGATTATTTCACCGTCAGGTGACCATTGGATGCTGCCCATTTCTTTCATTTTAAAATTTAACAAGAGAATTTTCTTATTTTCCATCGCTGTTCCCCCTTATTTTCAGGCCCATGCCTGAAAGCTGCATCCCTGTCCGCTGTCTGAACCGCGAAGCTTAAATATTGAGTAATAGTAAGGGAGGGGAGGGCTGGTTGCGGGAGATTATAAGTGACAGATGCTTTTGAGGAAAAACAATAAACTTTCTGTTTTCCCGATTGCTGTATGACAGCAGCATTAAATTGATATACATAGCTTCAAGGATGCTGTGAAAGTGAAATATATATTTTTTGTTTGAAATCGAATTCAGGAAATTACAAAAAGCTGCTTTTCTCTCAAATAAATACGTTTCCAATGTGAATATTGACATATGGCCCCTCCTCTTACTAAAATTTAATCAATTGCTATGGAATTACCATAACTAGATTATATTTTATTTTCAGGTTTAATGCCACGGAATCCCATAATGTTTAGGAATTTTAAATTCCTGTACAAAACAGCTCATCGCAGATTTATTCTCAAGCAGAAGCCTTTTCAGCCCGGCTCAAAAGGCTTTATAAAACTCCTTCAGCTCTTTTTTCACCTGCTCAGGCAGCTGTTGCTTCCTTATACCTTGAATAGCACCCTCCAGAGCATAAAGACGATGGATGCAGGCAGAAGGATCTATTGACCGGATTTTCAGCCAGGCCTGCTTGCTGCCGCATTCCTTCAACTGCTCCAGGGTGTTGATCCCCACTTGATTGAGCTGCTTTTCCACTGTTTCCCCGATATTTGGCAATTGTGATAATACACCCATACCTGTCACCTCCTGTATTTTCTGCACCCATGAACCTCCTGCGCAGTTTGAGCCTCCTGCACAGTTTAAGCCTTGTGTCTCAGCCTTTTATTGACATATCTCAAGTCTGGCGCCAACATAATAGTCCGTCTTACTATGACTGCATTCCAGCCCTATCGTATGCCTCCAGTACAGGCACGAGGCAGTGGGTAATTCCCTGTATTCCCGACACCGTCAAAGTCATCAGTATAGTGTCCCGTACTTCTTCTCTGGTGGCGCCGTCCTGCCTCGCCATGGGCGTATGGGCTACTGCCGCCGCAGTGTCTCCCTGAGCCGCCTTAATTCCAATAAAGACAAGCTGTCTGGTTTTTGCATCCAGCCCTCCAGTGGTTGAAATGGCTGTTATGAGGTTGTTGAAAGCCTCTGCTACCTGAGGAGCCTCCTGCTTAAGTGTATCAAATGGATTTTTCATCGTGTTCCGTCCTTTCTGCTGTTATAAGTTTATAATAATTGCTGCATAATTCCCTTGAATAGCGCTGCAGCACACTTTCACCAGGCGCAAACAAATCACTGTTTTCCAGGTAATAATGAATAAGTCCCAGCCACATATTGAAGAGCAGGCTATGCGGTATGTCGGTTCTCACAGCTATCCGGTCCTGCTCCAGGGCCTGACTGAAATGCTGAGAAACTGCTGATTGCATTTGAATCCACACCTCCCTTGCACTGACGGGAAGCATGCGGTTTTCCATGACAAGCCTTGAGTAGAAAGACTCATATTCCATAATTCCCTGTAAATGAGCAGTCAGGAAATCCTGCAGCTTTACACAGGCTTCAGCTAATTCATGGGTACGTTCTGCAACTCTTCTGCAGTAAACCTCAACAACTTCTGCTATCAAGCTTTCCTGAGTCTGGAAGTGCAGAAACACTGTTCCGTGAGAAACTCCTGCGGCCTGCGCAATATCAGACATACGGGTGTTCAGGATTCCTTTCCTTGAAAATGCTTCATATGCTGTTTCAAGTATCAGTTCTTTAGTTTTCTCCTTTTTTATCTGCCGCATTGTCTTTTTCATTTAATGACCTCTAACTCACTGACTTTATAGTCAGTATATTTCAGTTTTATTGTTTTGTCAATCATTTATTATTCTGTAAGACAATGAAAACTTCGTCTCCCTCCAAATAAAAAACTGCAGGCAGCTGTATGAATGAACACACAACCACCTGCAGTCTCAAATTTACGTTTGCTACATGCTTACTTTTATCAGATTATACAATACCTGGGCTATTTGTGCTCTGTTGCTCTTAGCCTTCGGTGAGAGCTTTCCAAGGCTTCCGCTCAGAATTCCGCTTTCTGTAAAGCTTGACATGGCAGGCTTGGCCCATGCAGATATTTCCTTTGTATCACTGAAGTCATTTATGTCCTTGCCTGAAGCTCCCACAGGAAGTTCACCTATGAGCTTCAAGGTGTTATACAGAAGTGTGAACAGCTCCTCTCTGGTAAGTTCCTTTTCCGGTGCAAATCTGTTGTTTCCAACTCCCTCGGTAATACCGAGCCTCCTGGCCGCCGCAAGATAGCCTGTATAGTATTTGTTTCCGGCGTCTGCAAAGTTATCTGCGGGGTTTTCATCAGCCTTTATTCCGTACGCCTTCATTACCATTGTGAGGAATGCGCCTCTGGTCAGCTTTCCTTCAGGACTGAACTTACCGTCTCCGGTGCCTGTGGAAATGCCTCTGGCAGCTATAAAGCCCACCGCTTCGGAATACCAGGCACCCTCAGCCACATCCTTAAAGCTGAGCTTGTTATAGCCCACTGCATACTTGGAGAAATGCCTGGTTTTGAAGGTTATCCTTCCTGTTTCCCTGTTGTATACGCTGTTGCTTACAGGCTCCAGGTAACCCTGTGTATTAATGTAGTATATGACAATGGCTTCGGCAGCCTCTCCTGCCTTTGGAGCATATGGCAGGGATACAGTCACCTTTCCTGAAAATTCAGAAATCGTTTTGTTTCCGCCTGTAACGCTGAAATCCAGTACCGGCCTTTCACCCAAGGTCTCCCTTGCCTCCTGGGACAGGACTGCGCTGTCAGCCTTGGAGACTGTTACCTTTACATCTCCTGCGGCTTCCTGATATATCGTACTGACAGCCGACTTATCAAAGGTTATGTCTGCTATGGCTGATGCTATGGTAATAGCCTCCAGCTTATTTTCAATAACCTTCTCAACCGCTGCTTTTGGCAGACTGGCTTCAACCGCCTTAGCATCAGACGGAGCAGCTATTTTTATCTCCAGATTTGCAACAGTACCGGCACCCAGCTTTTTACCGGCTTCAACTGCCTTATTTATGGCCTCGGTGATTTCACCTTCAGTAACAGCAACTGTTGCCTTACCAGCCGTATCAGTTTTTGCCTCTGCAGCAATTGTGCTTTTAACGGAGCTCTGTCCCGGTACGGAGGTATCCGTGGTAGTAATGTTTATTGCAGGTGCAGTGGTGGTGGTGTTAGTGCCGGTATTGCCGCCGGTACCACTGTCACTGCTGATGTACGGCTGCACTGTGACGCCGCACTGTGCCGCAGCTCCGTCATATGTGGTTGCAGTAATGGTTACGGTTCCTGTCCTCACTGCGGTTACCTGCACGGAAGTCTTTCCGCTTTCTGCATCAAAGGAAGGTGTTCCCAGGGTTGCCACGTCGCTTCCAGACCTGAAGGTTACCTGCTTGTTTTCAGCATCCTCGGGCAGGACTGTTGCAGTCAGAGTGAAGCTGTTCCCAGGATAAAGCACCTTTGAGGTGCTGTCCAGCACTACGCCTGTGGAAAGAACATTTATAGCGCACGCTGCAAACCCGCCCTCTGCCGAGGTTGCGGTAATGACGGCATTACCCGGCTTTACTGCCCTCAAATGTAATATGGCTATTCCGCCTGAAGTAATATACTCTATTTCTTCCACAGCTACCGAGTCGTCGTCCGAGCTGAACAGTACGGCTTCAATTGAAGCTGATGAAGTGACCGTAGCTGTAATTGTAAACTGCTGACTCTTGTATACTGATTTGGAGGTACTGTCAAAGGTGATAAGCTCCGCTTCTCCCGGGCTGGTAACACTGACCAGGCCGATTCTGGCTGATATTAAAGCATCTACAATCAGAGCAACCTCCTGTTGTGTCGCAAAATCATTGAAGTAAACTGCATCGGCATTGCTGAGCAAAGCTTCAACATTGGCATTTTCCCAGCTTTCAGGTGTATAGTCCGCCGGGTTCAGCGACTTCACCATTGACATGGCCGTTACCAGAGAGGTTTTGTCTGCCTTTTTAACCAATACATTCATTGCCGCCTGCAGGTTCTCCAAGACAATATCCACCTGTCTTTGCGTTGCTGCGATATCGCTTAATACGGCACCGGCATTTGACAGAGCATTGTCAATGTCAGAATCGGTCCAGGAAGACGATATATAGTCTATGGGATCAAACCTGGACGCTTCATCATAAAGTGTCTGCAAATCATTTTTATAGGTATTTACATTTACTGTGCACAAATCGTATTCAGCTCCCGCTGAATGGCGGACTATGATAACTGAGGTTCCACCTGAAACAGCTTCAAGCCTTGAACTGTAAATACCCTGCTCTCCCTCCCGGGGCTCCCCGGTGATTGTCGGAGTTCCTACTGTTACCGCATCTGTATTATAGGATTTGAAATCAACAATGTCCGTCGGGAAATATGGAGATATGAGTGCCTTCAAATCAAGGGTATCCCCCTTGTTCAAGGTTACTGCATGAGTGTCCAGCTTATAGGAATAATCCCCATAAACCTCCATTTCCCAGATTGCCAAGCCGTATTTAGTGGCCATTATGCCGCTGGCTCTTATATAACGGGCAGTTACCGGCTTGAACTTCACTTCATCCACCTGTTTGTCCGAGTGTGTATCTCTGGTGATTTTTTGAATAAGTGTCCAATTGGTAAGATCATTGGAATATTCTAAAGTCAATCCCAGAGTATTTACTTCCCAAAGAAGCTTGACTTCGTTTATTAATGCAGGCTCACCCAAGTCCAAATAAAAGGAGCGTGGCGTCACATTTGCAGTACCCCTGCCTGTACTTGCCTTGGTTCCCACATTTCCGTCTGTTGGCACAGTTGTTGTATAAGGAGTCTCAACACTGGCTGAACCGTTCCAGCTGGAGTCAACTGTGACGGTTTTGCCGTAGGCCAGGTTCTCCCGCCCTCCATAGTTTGGCAGTGGAGCAGGTATATCAGCTTCTCCGAATACTTCAAATTCATAGATGGATATGCCGAAGTTATTAACCTTGCTTATGCTTTGCAGCCTAATATATTTGACTTTATGAATAATGCCCTCGGCAAAGTTGAGTATCTGAACCCCAGGCTTGTTGTTGGAATAGGTATTTACGTCCGTCCAGGAACTGCCGTCAACTGAGGTCTGGATCTTAAAACTGGTTGAATAGGCGCTTTCCCAGGAAATTCTGATGGTTCTGACATTTGATTCCTGACCCAGATTAACCTGCCACCAGGCATTGGCTGCTGTTGTTGGTCCAGACCATCTTGTGGCATCGTCCCCGTCATTTGCAAAATTCGCAGTTCTGCCGGAATCAGTTCCGCTGGCTGAGGAACCTTTGCGCAATGCAAGATTTATATAATTATTTATTTTAAGATTTTTAATCTCATATCCATTCTTATTCTTGCTGGATAACATTAATATACGGATATGATTTGCCTGAACAAACGGCAGGTTGATTACTTCCTCACCGCCTGTACCTTCCCATTGCAAATATCCGTCAGTCCAATTGACATTATCCATGGAATACTGCACTATATATTCCTTTGCGTAGTCCGCACCCCAATCAATTGTAACTTTATCCACAAGAGTTCCTGAGGTCTCCATATTATAAATTATATACTGGCTTTCCTCAGGTTCCGAGTGCCAGGATGTGGCCTCATCCTCATCTACTGCATTTAGCGGAGCATAGCCGGGTAAAAATGAGCTGGCTTTGATGTTGTTGGCAGAAAGGGGAACATCCGTCAAGGTCTGGGTGATTGACCGTCCCATATAAATTCCGCTTTCAAGGTTATACCTTCCATACAGCGTGTCACTTCCTTCTTCCTCAATTTTTACGTCAACTATCAAGCCCGGGGTATCGGGATTTGATACTGTAACCTTTGGAGTTCCAGCACTCTCGTCAATAATTGCCAGACAGGGCTGATTTACTGTTATTTTGGCACCCGGGCGGTATTCAAGGCTGCCCCCATTGTAAAAAATCACCTGTGTCTGCTTTAAGGCTTCATTTCTTACCGCCTGCAGCTCTGTTGTATTTGATAAAATCTTAACCGGAATATTTTGTGAGTACGCTTCAACTTCAGACGCCTCTTTACCCGGAACAACTATATACTCATAAGCAGCATTTGATGGATTAATACCGTGGTTAAAATAAAGTGAAAATGCCTGCTTGGTTTGAGCTGCCTGGTTCAGCCAGCTTGAAGTCTGGTCCTTATTTGAGACGGTGACCTGAGAATTTTCTGGAAATACATAGCCTATCTGGTCATTATATGCCCATTTTGGATTTGTATAGGTTTCCGGTTCCGTACCCTTTGGAAGTGCAACTCCGTCAACTGATGCATTTTCCTTTGCTATTGCCTGGTTTACGGTTGTATGAACCTCATAAGGACGTGTTGATGATATTCCGGCACCTAAGGCCACCATTTCGTCATCAAAGTAAAAATATCCTTTGCGTGCAGAAGTGCCGTTCATGTCCTGCGTAAACACAGATGCGCCATACATGCCATTTGATATTCCGCCTACAAAGCTTGAATTTGCATTAAATCTGCACTCCAGTGTGTATGGCATCTTCTCGTATGGAGCAGTTGTTCCTGGATAATGGGACCAATCAAAAGCGGGCACCAAGTCGGTGTACTCACGTCCATTGACAAAAATTGCAGTCGTACCTGCAGCATTCCAATATATTTCATTTCCTATGGACCCACGGTAGGTGGAGCGGTATTCACCGCCATTAATACGGCTGGAGCTCATTTTAGTCATGATACCGAAATTGTCACGCATGTGAGAGCTGTAATCGGAGCGCCAGAAATGCTTGTTTCCCACCAAGCCATTAGTTTCTGAATCCCCTTTTATGCTGTCAACCACCTGCTGGTATTTAGCCCTGCGCTCCGGGTCTGTATCATATTGAGCCATTATCAGCATGCCTGGCAGAATATCAGCCGCATAGCTGCCGACTCCTTCAATTGTGTTATACCTTCTGTATCCAAGGTACAGGAAACCAAATTCTCCCCTTATCATCCATCTGGTACCGTCAAGTATGTAAAATTCCAAGCCCCTTAAGCCCTCTTCCGAAAAGGCAAAATTAGTTCCGCTGGTGTAGCCCACCCAGGTGGCAACCATGTTGAACTGCGCCATTCCATATCCTTCACTGTACAGCTTTGCACCATGACAGTAAAAGCTGGAATCTGACTGAACTGCTTCTATAGAGGTTCCTGTTTCATCAACAGCCAGTGATTTTGCCAGCGTTGCAATACCTTTTGTTATTTCAGGGTAGTTATTCCTTACCAGCATCTTATACAAGTAATCCTGGGTTCTCCAAACACCGTTTGCACCTACGGGGTCCAGACGTCCCTGATTGTATTTGACACATATGTCCAACGCCTCATTGCTTATTTTGCCCTCCATGAATATACCTGTCACACCCATACACATGGCTTGTCCGATTTCATTTTCCCACCAGTTTGTGGATGAGGGCTTGACACTGTCCCAATAAGTCAAGGCTCTTTCAATTGCAGCCTTTATTACAGGATTTTGGTATGCTTCGTTGCCCTCCTGATTATAGCCCATAGCCATTGCCGTAATACGGTATAAGGCAAGATATGGACTCCACAGCGTACCGTTTGCACTATTGGTGCGGTCGGCATAATTTACGTCCGGCCAGCTGCCATTGGCGGCAATGGTATTGGCATACTCCATTGAACTTGATATATACCCGAATATGTCGGAGCCGCTAACTACACGGTAACTATCACTCTTTAGAAAATTCACCATGATTCTGTCTTTGATAATTTGCACGCTTTCAGCATCCGACATAGTTGCTGCAGAGGCAGTCGAAATTGTCAGTGCCGGCAATGCTGTCAGCATTAGTGCAAAAATCAATAAAAATGCCGTCACCTTTTTTAGCGGTCTTGCAATACTTCTTGTTCTTTCAGTACTTTTACCCATGATTTCCCTCCTGATAATTTAATAACTGCTGTAGATTTTATAATTCAAAATCTTTATATATAAAGGCTTTTAAGCACAGCACCAAATTTGACCTGACTATCTTAAGCCCAGCGAAAGCATAATATCCTCTATGGGTATCTCCGCATAGCACATATATGTATCAGCCGCCCCGTAATACAGCTTTACAGTCTCATTTTCATACAGCACACCACAGGTAAAAATTACGTTTCCGAAGAAGCCATTTACCTCATAGTCTTCCTCCGGTTCCATAATGGGCCTGTCACTTCTTGCAATCACTTCCCAGGGCCTTTCTGCGTCCAAAAGCATAGCCCCCAGACAATACTTGTGCTCCCTGGTAGCCCCGTGATATATTTCAAGCCAGCCCTCCTTCACCCTGAAAGGGACGGCACTTCCCCCAACCCTTCCATTGTCCCAGGAATCCGCCCTTGCTCCCGCCAGATGCCTGTGATTCCCCCACGCAATCAAATCGGGAGATTCCGCTATCCAGATATCCATATTGCCGAAGTGTGACATGGAGGGCCTGTGAAGTGCATAATACCTGTCATTTATTTTTCCCGGGAAAATCTCAACATCCTTATTATCCGGATGGAATATGACACCATGCCTCTGAAACCGGGAAAAATCTTTTGTTGAGGCAAGACAGGCAGTAATACCCAAATCGGATATGGCACTGTAGCTGATATAAAACGTGCCTTCAATGAGGGTGATTCTGGCATCCTCTATGCCATAAATTTCATATATGTTTTCAGGTGAAATTGCAGGCTCGTCTTCTATTTCAAAATGAATGCCGTCCCTGCTGCGTGCAACTCTTAAATGAGATATGGAGGTTATGTAGTTAGCTGCGGGAGTCCTTATCCAGCGTGAATCTGAAAAATCACAGTCAGGTTCATCTGAAGTAAAGCTCTTTTTAACAATTACAGCTTTATTAACATCATAGACTGGAGCTATATGAATATGAGGATTTCGATTTATGGGCCTTTCTGCAACTCTGAGCAGCAAAATTACTTCCTCTCCTAATTTTGCCACTCCGGCATTGAAAACACATAAGACTTCAAAATCCGGCCTTGAGGGTTTTACATCCTGAGGTGAAATAATTGGATTGTGCGTATATCTTCGTACCATCTTGTCCTCCGAATAAAAATAGAATAGATAATCTGTTGATTTACCCTAATTCTATTTATACGACAACCCAAATTCCACTATGGAATTTAAATATTCCTCAATATTCTATTTATTTAATACTGCATATTTTAACGCAATACAAAGATTTTAAATATTCCTGCTATTTTTGCTGCTTTTTTCTGAATTGAGTAGGCGTAAGACCGTTAAATTTCTTAAAGAATGTATAGAAATGATTCTCTGAGTTCATACCGATCATTTCACTTATGGCCGCAACTGTGTGACTGGAATTCACCAGTAAGTCCAAAGCCTTTTCATACCTGTATTTGCTTATATAATCAGTCAGGGATATTCCCAGTGCTTCTTTGAAAATCGCCCTGAGGTAATTAACAGACAGCCCCACTCTTTCGGCTATGCTTTCAATATTCAGACCCGAATCATTGTATTCCTTATGAATTATGCTGAAAACCAAATCAATATATTCTTTTTTAGTGTCCTTGGGATTGTCTTCCACATATTCAATTTCCTTTTTATATATACCAAGGAGCCACGCTTTTATTTCCTCCAGGGTATCAAATCTCTCTATTTGATCTCTCATTACTTTAAAGGAGTATAAATTCACAGAATTGTTATAATGATTCATCAGATTAATAGTGGCAATTGAATCATGTATGATCTGCGAAAGTATCACTATGATATCGTCATACTCCATCTGACCCAGCTTTTCAAAAAACTTATGCACCTGCTTCTCCACAAGGACATATTTGCGCAGCTTTAAATTATTCAGCACCGGTATGAAAATATCTTCCGAATAATGATATTCTGAGACATCCTTCAGGTTCACAATTTCCCGTGTTATTATGGATTTCTGTCCATAAATAAGTCTGTAGTTGGAAATTAAAAACGCATTATTGTAGGACTTGCCAATATCCTCCATACGCTCCTGAATGTCTCCAATACTGGAGCTTAAAGAAAAATCGAAATATTTCTGCACTGCCTCCTGAATTTGCCTTATAACTGTTTTGAGCTTCCCCTGAATCTCAGCATTGTCTCCTCCCTGGGTCTTCACAATGACAGCAACGGTGTCCTCTCCCATATCTACGGTTTCATTGGGAAATATCTTTTCTGTCAGTTCCTGGGCTATGTTTCCGATAGCAAACCTGTATAGGGATAAATCTTCAACGGAATAGTCATACATTAAATCTCTATAATAATTATCAAGTTTTAATATATAAACCACAACATTTTGAAAATCAGCCTCCAGGTTATCAAACCGGCCTTCCAGCTCGGCCCTGTGCTTATGTCCGCCCAGCAAAAGTTCCTTGAGCAGCTCGTTCCGAATCAGCCTCATATCATCCATGGATTGACTTTTTGCCTTTACCAGCTGGTCCTTCATATTTACAATAATATCTGATATATATTCCAGCTCATGCTTTTGCGAACTTCTGTTTACGGCAGTACCTGCCGAGATATCATCTGCCCTTTTGACAAGCCTGCGTATAGGCAAATAGAATATCCTTGATATGAAAAATGAAACAATGACTCCTATGATGAATAGAATTATTACAAAAATGATAATCAGATTCCGCATATTATATGCTTTAGCAACTATTTTGTCATAGGGTGTTACCTGAATAATCTTCCACTTCAACTTGCTTGATGAAATATAAGTCACCAGTGACTTCTTACCCTCTACCTCCCCTGTAAACTGCCCGGAATTATCCTTTGCCGCCACTATGGAGTTTATATATTCGTCAGTTGATAAATCCTTCAGGAACATGTTGGGATTATAGTCTGATATAATCCTTCCCTTTTCATCTATAAGCATGGTAACGTCATCTGAAAATGGAATAAGTGATTTTAGAATATTACGGATATAGCTTTCCTTGACATTTATTATCAGGGCCCCTTCCAGGTTTCCGGTCTCATCAGGGGCTTCGCTGGAAATCAATGTGAGGAGGTTTTCTTTAATTTCAACGCCATTCAGAATATAATTAGCCTTCCTTGGGATAAAATGAAGTGTTTTCATTTCGTTTTCATTATCCAAAAGCTTCAGGCTATCTTGATCGTAGAACTCTGCCACTGCATATGTACTGCCTTTGGTGGAGAAAACCTTCTGCATCCTCCCGTTGTACAGATATATGGATTCCAGAAACATGCTGTTGGATATGGCTTTTGTTATTTTTACGCTTGAATTTATTGCTTCCGTTGCAGAAACATCGCCGCTATAAATACAGTTGTAAACATCTCCATCCCCGTACAAATCGTATAGATAGTTGCTGGACAGGTCCCAGACAAAATCCACGGCCAATGCCGTTTGGGTAAGTATCTGCTTGGAGGCGGCACTTGCCTGCCTTATGGTCTGCTTTTCATAGTTATCATAAAACACTGTAGCACAAGTTAAGAGTACTATGGATAACAGAATAATCAAAGAATAAAATAATTTATTAAATGAACTCCTCATATTAAACACTTTAAACATATTTATCTCCATGCCCCCCATCCTGCACAAAACCCCATGAAAATTACGGCATGGAATCGGTGCCACATTTTAATGTATCTCAAAATTTTTTTATCCTTCACCTTATTCTGCTTATTAGAGTTAATCTCATTTCAAAGTATATCATAGCTATATTATGTTAACAATCCGGAGGTTTTTTTAACACCCGGCATAATTCAGCTGCAGTACTTACAAAATACAAAAACCAAAAGTAAAGTTCAGAGCGAACTTACTTTTGGGATTTTGTAATGCATACGAGTGGCCCTTTAGCACCCTCCTGAAGAAATATCTCCTGGAAGACGTATGAATTCAACTGTTACGGGCCACTTTAACGCAGCTTTTAAGTAATATTATTTATTTCGAAGCCAAAAATTCATCAACCTGTTTCTTGGCTTCAGCTACAATTTTAAGATAGCCTGCATCTTCGAGCTTTTTCTGAACCTTCGGCAATTCCGAAATATCCATTGAACCATTGAGAATTGGAAGCATTGTAGATGGCCAGATAGCAGATACCTTTGCAATCTCATTCTTTACCGGATCAAGATCAGCTGTAAAGCCCATAAGTTTTGATGCAATAAGCTGATTTGGGTCCCTTAACTTTTTGTAATAGAATTTGTCATCTTCAGAGGAAGTAGCCAGGGTTCTTTCAAAGTTTGGATTCCACATGAGATCATAGCCTGGGAAGTTATAATTTTTAGCGGCATCTACACCCTTTGGCAGGTCATAGGTCTTATCCCCTGTATCAACCCAGTGTGTGTCTTTGATGCCATATCTCAGAATATCGTAATTGGCCTGATCCTGGTACATCCAATTGAGGAATTTAACAGCCCTGTCGGAATCTTTTGCATTTGCATTTATGCAAATGAAGTTCCACTGTGCAAAGTTGGTTACATGCTTGGTATCCTTACCTTCAAAATTAATAAACTCAACTTTTGCACCTGGGATTATTGAATTTAATTGATTGGATATGGTACCTACAATATAATCTCCCTTAATGGAGGCTGCCTTACCAGACTTAAAGGCTCCCATCTCATCCTTTTGCGTCATCTGATCCTTTTCTATCAAGTATGCTTTATACCATTTTCTTGCAGTTTTTATCCAGTCCAGTACATGAGGATTCTCATATATGGGTACTATATCCTCAACCTTGTCTCCTGTTGCGAAGATATCAACTTCGGCATTGTTTCCGCCAAACAAGGTAACATCATAACCAGCATCATAGAAGCCGTTGCTGCCGATGCAGTAGTTTCCCAGCCAGGTCAGGGGAATCATGCTCTTCTCATTCTCTTTAACTTTTGTAAGATACTGCTCATACTGGTCAACGGTTTCAATTGGAGCCATTCCATATTTTTCTCTAAGATCTCCGCGAATCCATATACCATGCTGACTTGACAGTACATCGCCCAAAGGAATGCCCATTATCTTGCCATTTTGGCGGTTGGCATCAATCATCTGCTTTGGAAAGGCCTTCAGCAAATCCTGTGCGGATTTATTCAGCAATGGCTCCAGGTCCAGGTATGCTCCCTTTGAAATCATCTGTGACAAATGCATCCAGGGTGCGTCAAAAATAAGATCGGTCTGGTCTCCGGCTGCCAACATAACCTGTGTCTTGTTTGGGAAGTCGGTCCAGGATGCAAAGGTTATGCTCAGACTAGTGTTAAGCTCTTCTCCCAGCTTTTTGTTGGCTTCAGCCAGTACTTCATCCAGTTGGAGGGGAGTATCTCCGGGCAATATTGCCGAAAGTGAGTAAGGTGCCAAATTGCTGCCGCCTGATGTTGAGCTGTCTGAACCCGCAGTTGATGCATCGGTTGCAGAACTTGTTGATGGTGAGGCGTCTGAATTTGAACCGCAGGCAGTAAACAAGGACACTGTCATAACACCGGCAACCACCAGACAAATTAGCTTTTTAATCATTAAAAATTTCCTCCTTTAGTAATTTTTATATGCTAACCGGATTTACGGCAATAGCACTCAAGTGGACGGTAATATCCATTTTCCAGGTTACCGTTTTCTAACCCTTAACTGCTCCCACTGTCAGACCTTTGACAAAATACTTCTGAACATATGGGTAAAACAATACGATAGGCCCTATAGTAACCAGGCTTGTTGCCATTCGTACCGAATATGCCGGGGGGATGATACCCTGCTTGGCATTTGGATTGAGCGCCTGCACCTCTGAGGAAAGATTTGATACCAGGGCACGAAGCAGCAGCTGCAAGGGCTGAAGATGTCTGTCATTTATAAAAAGCAGACCCAGCCACCAGTCATTCCAGAAAAACAAGCTGTAAAAGAGCCCAATAGTGGCTAAAGCCGGCAGCGACAGAGGAAGTGCAATTTTTACAAATATGTATAAGTCCTTAGCTCCGTCAATTTTGGCAGACTCTATTAAGGATTCCGGGATTGTGCTGAAAAACTTCTTTAACAGCAGCATGTACCAGGGATTTATCAAATATGGTACAAACAAGACCCAAATAGTATCCTGTATTTTCAGATACTGAGTTATTAAAATATACCAGGGTACCAGCCCTCCTGAAAAAAGCATGGTGAACACAACGTAAAAGGATATCTGGTTTCTGTATTTAACTGTTCTTAAGGAAAGTCCGTAAGCCATCATAGATGTTATGAGCATTGCACAGAAAGTACCTAATATTGTTACAATAATTGTGACCTTATATGCATTCCATACCCTATTTCCTGCAAAAATCGTCTCAAATGCACTCAATGAAAGATTTTTTGGGAAAAGCTGATAGCCGTTTTGAATAATTGAGGTTTCATTTGTAAATGCTCCTGCAACCATCAGCCAAAAAGGCAAAAGGCAGAAAAGTGAAAACAGGATGATTGACGAATAGGCTATAACATTATATACAAGGTTGCTTTTATTATTTGAAATTTTTGATTGTCCCACTATAATTCCCCCTTCTTTTAGAATAATGCTCCATCACTTTGATATTTTCTTACCAGCAGGTTAGAGCCAAATACCAGTATAAAGCACAGTACTGATTGGTAAACCCCGATTGCCGAGGCCATACCGAAATCGGACATCTGCCGCAGTGCCCTGTATACGTATGTATCAATAACATCTGTAGTAGCATACAGTATTCCGTTGTCACCTATTATTGAATAAAACATACCAAAGTCACCATAAAAGATTTTGCCTATCTGAAGTAAAGCCAGGACCAGTATTGTGGGCATCAAAAGCGGAATTGTAATGTATCTGATCTGCTGGAATTTGCTTGCACCATCTATTGATGCCGCCTCGTAGCATTCCATGTCAAAGCCGGTAATGGTGGCAAGGTATATAACCAGGTTATAGCCGCACCATTTCCAAATATAGAAAACCACCAATATAAACGGCCATAGGCCTGGTGTGCTGTTCCAGCTCACAGGTTCAATATTCAGCAGCCGCAGAAAGCTGTTTATTGCTCCGTTATCACTTGCGAAAAAACCCTGGGTAATAATTCCCACAATAGCCCACGATACAAAATACGGCAAAAACATTAACGATTGCGTTATTCTTTTGAAGCTGTTTTTCATCACTCCGTTTAAAAATATTGCCAATGCCACGGAAATGATTGTACTGAATATTAAGAATAACAAATTTAAAGAAAATGTATTAAATGTAATTTTTAAAGCATCTCCTGAAGAAAAGAAGAAATTAAAATTTTCAAAACCATTCCAGCTGCTGCCGAAAATACCCTTTCTGATATCATAATCCTTAAAAGCCGTGATTACACCAACCATAGGAACATACGCAAAAAGTAAGAAAAAAAGTATTCCTGGTAAAATCATAAAATATATGGACTTATTTTTCTTTATTTCATGTAATAATCCATTCTTCTCAGATTTTTTTTTAGACCGGTTTATTTCATAAAGTACTTCAGCCATTACTAAATATTCCCCCCAATTTGAAATTGTTTAGCGTTTTACATGTTGTATCTTGCTGTATTTACTTTAGCACCCACACATGTATTTTTTAAACTTTTCAATTTAACATTTACTTCAAAAGTTAAATGTTTGGTGGCTATTTATATTTAAATTGACTCACAATTTTAACTATTTGGCCCTTGTAACTCCTCACATTGGCAAATAAATAGAGACTCTGACTCTCTAAAAAGAAAATCACAGTCTCCCGTATAATAAACTCAATTCATTTGACGCGGCATAAAATTTACACAATTACTCACTCTTGTTACTCTTACTGTCACCCCGGAAAGCAGAAGTGTATTTCTGACCTTTGCCGTCATAGGTAATCCACTCTCCAACCGGCTCTCCCATAGTAAAATATCCCGAGCGCTTTATGGTACCGTCTGTACGATACCATTCCCAATAGCCATCCGGCTTTCCCTCCGCCATTTTCCCCTTGGACCACATTGTCTTGCCGTTGGCATGATATTTAACCGTAAAGCCGTCAATAACCTCCATTTTCTTTTCCTTCACACCGTTTGGAGAAACCAGGTCGCACTTTTCATCTGTCATATAAAATTCCTCCTGAACAAACAAAGGTACCAAGATTTTATTCTTGATACCTTTGGATTTTCGCTTTTAGTAAGCCACTTTAACTGCAACACTACAAGCCTGTCTTACCGGTGTGAAGTTGTCAGTATAAGCTCGGTTACTTTATTACCATCTGTTGCCGTAACTTCTGTTTCCACCGAAGTTGCCTCTGTCGTTGTTATTTCTTTGCTGCTTTCTAGCTCTCCTACAATCAGGACATCTCTGTGGTTCGTTATCGAAGCCTTTTTCCTTGTAGAAAGCCTGTTCGTTTTCAGTGAAAACAAATTCAGCACTGCAATCCTTGCAAGTTATAACTTTATCTGCCATATCTATACACCTCCTTTATTATTCGGACCTAATCATTCTTAACTTCACGCTCCAAAAAATAAAGAGAGTTGCTTTAAAAAAAATAAATCCATATTAATATTTAGTAAGCCCTCTTGACTATACCACATTAATCCAATCAATGCAATAAATACTATCAAGGTTTTTTGGGACTCATTATCATTATCATAAGCCTTCCTTCAAGCTTGGACTGCTTTTCAACAATACCAACGTCTTTCATGACTTCTGCAAATTTTGCCATAACCTCCTGGCCCTGCAGGGTATATCTCATTTCCCTGCCCTTAAACCTAATACTGACCTTGAGCTTGTGACCTTCGGCTAAAAACTTGCCTGCACTTTTCACCTTGAAATTGAAATCATGGTCTTCAATCTTCGCAGATAGCCGTACCTCCTTAAGAGTGACAACCTTCTGGTTCTTTTTTGCCAGCTTCTCTTTTTTTGCCTGTTCAAAAATACTCTTACTGTAATCGGTAATCTTGCACACCGGCGGTTTGGCATTTGCAACAATTTTTACCAAATCCAGATTTTTTTCATCGGCCATTTTCTGGGCCTCCTGTACGGAAAAAATACCCAGCATGGCACCGTCACTATCAATAAGACGGATTTCCTTATCCTTTATTTCCTCATTCATTTGCAATCTGTTTGTTTGTATCAACGACACCTCCCATATAATATATTAATTTTAATTGCAGCCACTTTGTCATATTGCGCTTTCACCTTAAACGGGCAGCTCTTCTATAACCGGAATCTGCTTGGATATGAGCTTTTGTATATCCCTCAGATATTCCTTCTCCTCATTGTCACAAAAGGACAAGGCAGTGCCTCCCATTCCGGCTCTTCCGGTTCTACCGATTCGGTGCACATAGGTTTCCGGCATATTCGGCAGGTCAAAATTTATAACGTGGGACAGTTCCTTTATATCTATTCCTCTTGCTGCAATATCAGTAGCCACAAGAACTCTTGTATTCTTTGACTTGAAATTATTCAAGGCATTCTGCCTGGCTACCTGTGATTTGTCTCCATGAATAGCCTGTGCTGTTATCCTTGCCTTAGTGAGATTTCTCACAACATTGTCAGCACCATGCTTGGTCCTTGTAAATACAAGCACTGAATCAACCGACTTGTTTTTAAGAAGTTTTATAAGCAAAGCTTTCTTCTCTTTCTTTTCAACGAAGTATACCGACTGCTCAATTGTGTCCACAGTGGAGGAAACCGGAGTCACTTCCACCTTGACCGGGTTTGATAAAATATTATCCGCCATTGATTGAATCTCAGGCGGCATGGTGGCTGAGAACAACAGCATTTGCTTCGACTCAGGCAGCTTTGCCATTATTTTTTTTACATCGCGCAGAAAGCCCATGTCAAGCATACGATCTGCCTCATCCAATACAAAAAACTTTATCTGATCCAGTCTGATAAAGCCCTGCCCCATCAAATCCAGCAATCTGCCGGGAGTGGCGACAAGGATTTCAACTCCGTCCTTTAACACCTTTGTCTGAGGTGCCTGGGAAACTCCGCCGAAAATAACAGTATGTCTTATTCCTGTAAATCTGCCGTAAGCAGAAAGACTGTCTCCAATCTGAACCGCCAGTTCCCTTGTAGGAACCAGTATCAGTGCCTTAATTGCACCCTGGCTTTTTTCTGCCGCCTTGTCTCTTTTTAGTATCTGCAGCAGTGGAATTGTAAATGCAGCAGTCTTTCCCGTTCCTGTTTGAGCACAACCCAGAAGGTCTCTTCCTGCCAGTATGGCGGGTATGGCTTGTTCCTGTATAGGAGTAGGCGCTTCATATCCTACAGCCTTTAAAGACTTCATGATAGGTGCTATTATGTTCAGTTCTTCAAATCTCAATTCTTTTTCTCCATTCTCAAGTGATTAAACACCTTTAACTGTTCTATCAACTTATCTATTCTTAATTTGTTTCTGTTCTAATTTCTTATTCGCTCTTATTTTTGATCTTTTTGCTTTTTGTCTTATAATTACTTAGCTGTCCTGTTTAGGTAAGAATTCCGCCTCATCCCTTTTTACCGAGTTTGGAATATACCTGCAGGGTCTTGAATTCACTTTTAATAGCCTCAATATCGTTCTGCTGGGAGTGTTCACTAAGAAGCTGCTTATATATTACTTCTATTCTGTCATACCTTCCAGCTTTTTCACACGCTCCAGCCAAGCTTACAGCATGCTTTACCGAAGGTTCCATGCCGAAGGCTCTTTCAAAAAGCTTCACTGCCATCTTATATTTCCCTTTTACAACAGAATTCTTTCCGGCTTTGAGTAAATCACCAATTGTTTTCATTTGGTTTACTTCATCGTTTTCCTTCTGCTCTTTTTCAATCTCATTGAGATTATTGATTGCTCCCCGGTTGTTGGGGTTAATCTCCAAGGCTCTCAGGTACATATTTCTGGCCTCTTCCATATTGTCGTCAAGCTTGTAGTATTTCGCCAGTCTTGTATATGCTGCACAATTATTAGGGTCCAGCTTCAATATGTCCATATTTATCTTGTAAGAGTTCTCACCCCAGATATTGTTCAAAGCCATATTCCCTGCTCTATCAACCAAATCCTGTAAATTTACATTACTCATTTTATCTCCCATCTACGCGCATAGCGCGTACACAAATAGTAATAAAAGACACGTAGTGGCTTTTGCTGCGCGAAATCAACCTTGACTTACCACATGTATCTTTCACGCTATCCGCTTTTCTTTGTCCGTAAACAGAAAGAGCAGCAAACTCATAAAGTTGAGTTTCCCGCTCTATAAATTCTAAATCACATATCAGAGTCAAGCAGTTAAAAAAACAAAATTACAAGTTAATTATATCATACACCAATAAATAAAGCAAATTAATGTAAAAGACTTACTTCCGGTGAAATTTTCACCCTCCATTTCAAAGCCCGGCATGCCCATCATAAAGTCAATTACGGTTGAAGCCTTCGACTTCCAGGCGAATATGCGCTTTCAGCACTTGTTTAAAGGTCTAGCGGTTTGGGGCTTAAGAAGTCCGTACTTTAGGAGGCATTAGCCTCAAACCCAAACTATCAGTTTCAGCCGATAGTATTTGACTTCAGGTAATCAATGACACCCTGCCAGAAAATGCTCTTTGGAAATTCACTTTCCATGCCACACAGGCCTTTTGCCTCCTTGCTCATTCCTTCCAGGTCATAACCGTTTTTGAATACGGAGAACCTTAAAAGCCTGGGTGAAACGGCACGCTGAGGACAACGGTAGACACATTTCAAGCATAGGATACAACGGAGGCCAAAGCTTGGCACACCATTTACCAATTTAATATTTTTCACCGGACATTTTCTTTCACACAGTCCGCAATTTGTGCAGGTCTCTGATGCCCGGAGGGAAAAGCCGAAAATTCTTGCGCCAAAATGCTCTGCCCGACCGAAGAAGGCTAAAGCATAATCCCATGGTTTGGGCTTCTTCAGGCTGACTTTGCCGGATAAGATTTCTTTAACCATTTGCTCTGCCTTTCGCGGCATTGCACTAATCAGTCTCAGATTTATATTGTGCTCAGCTTGAATAACAAAATTAGACGGCATAACAAGCATTTTTTCATATACAACACTATATCCCTTTCTAGTCAGCAAGCGCTTGCAGTACGCGCGACAAGCCGTGTTAGGAGAAATTTCTCCACCGCCTGAAACCGAGATAACCGCGGCTGATGTATTTTTTGCACAGGGCAAATTTCTTGCCCACCGCTCTACTACAGAAGCAAGTCTGAAGGCGTATACCGGAGAAAAAATAATAAGCAGGTCTGAATCTATTTCCTTCACAGGTATTGTACAAAAAGGGATGTCCACGCTGTTTACTTTTATGCCGGCTCTTATAAGCTGCGCTTCAACACAGCGGACTATGGCTTCTGTTCCGCCGGTGCCTGAGAAATAGGCAAGGGTAACGGCTTTAATTATGGGCTTTTCGCTATATTGCAGGATTTCCTTACTTGATAAATATTTGTCCATAAATACGCCTCCCCTTAAATAAGATTTTAGTATATTATATCTTTATTGTATTTAAATGCCAATATCTGTTGTTGAAAATGCGGCAACAACAGGTTAGCTTAAAAACTTGATATATCAGAAATTAACCTGTGATTAAATTTTATGTCCTTTAATTTAACAACCCGCCAATTGTTGAATCAGGGTCAGTCTGATAAAATGTACTCAAAGCAACAGCTTTCTTAATATGAGATTGGGTGATGATTATAATGCAGATGAATATGATAATTCGAGAAAAAAGAAAAGAGCTTGGCTTAACACAGGAGCAAATAGCCGAGTACCTTGGAGTGTCCACACCCGCTGTAAACAAGTGGGAAAAAGGAACTACCTACCCGGATATTTCATTGCTCCCCCCTCTGGCCCGGCTGCTGAAAACAGATTTGAACACCTTGCTGTGCTTTGACGAAGGGCTTTCTGAGAAGGAAATCAGCCACTTCTGCAAGGAAGTTATGGATACCATCGGTGCAAATGGTTTTGAAAGCGGCTTTACCATGGTTGTTGATAAAACACAAAAATATCCGGGCTGCGGTATGCTGCTCCACACCACCGCACTTCTGCTGGACGGTGCGTTGATGCTTTCCGGTATAACTGACCCACGCAAGGAAAAATACAGCAGTCAGATTATAGACTTGTATAAGCGTGCAGCAGGAAGTGAGGATGAAAAGATTCGGAATAAGGCAACCTTCATGCTGGCCTCCAAATACATGGGCCTGGAGGAATATGACAAAGCACAGGAAATGCTGGACTTGCTGCCGGAGAGAAGCTCTATTGATAAAATGCAGCTTCAGGCAAATCTATGGAGCAGCCAGGGAAAGCTGACGGAAGCTGCAGAGCTGCTGGAACGCAAATTATTGCTGCTGGAAAGTAATGAAATCCAAAGCATTTTAACAAGTCTGGCAGAAATTGCTCTGAAGGAAGGCAGAACTGAGAACGCGGCCCGTCTGGCTGAGATTTCCGGCGAGACCGCCAGGCTATTTGGCCTGTGGGAGTATTGCTCCTTTGTAGCCCCTCTCCAGGTTGCCGTACACGAAGAAAATGTCCAGGAGAGCATATCAATTCTAAAGTCCATATTTGCCGCTGTATTTACGCCCTGGGATATTAAAAAATCCCCTCTGTACTGTCATATTGCCGTCAAAGAAAATCAAACAACGCCAGGCAAAAAAATGCTGCCGGCACTGCTTGCAGAGGTGGAAAACGATCCCAAATACGGGTTTCTGCATTCCAATGGGGAATTTCAGCAACTGATAGTGCAGTACTGCGCCAGGTGCTGAATTTTATCTTGCGAAAAGACAGATGACTTCTACGACAACTCCGGCCAGCACAGCAGCAAATTTCCCCCTCTTCTCTAGTGATTTCTCCGCCAATGCATTGGCATAGGCGGATTGTCTTATGAAAACTCCATTTTAACTATTACTCATTATGCTCATACAAAACAATACTCTCAATATGGTTTGCAAATCTCCTCAGTTCCTTCTCCTGATCCGCATTAATTTCACCTGTTTCATACATTCTGCGTATTTCAGAGCGTTCGGCATCCAATACCTTGAAACGCAATTCTTCCTTTTGCCTTTCGAGCTTGTCATTATAGCGGTCTCCTGTACGTTTGAAAGCCTGCAGCAGTTTCTCATAATCCAGCAGCACTGCATAGACATACTCCGGCTGCCCCTGGGTTTTCGCATACTCCTCCAAACCTTTGACAGCTTCTGCCATAGCTCTCATCTGTATGTCCCTGACAATATGAAGTTCGTCCAGGCCCGCACCCTTATTCCTGTGCTGCTTGCCACCCAGCCGGCCGATTTCACGCATAGCCCGTTTTAAGAAAAATATGGTTCCCAAACGTAAATTATTATCCAAGGCCCCTTCACGGTAATCAAGAAAACGTGTCAGAGTGTCAAAAACCTTTAAATCTATTTCATTATTGACCCAAAGATTTTTAATAAATTTTCTCTGCAGGTTTAAAGCCAGCAGGTGGGCCTCATTTGTTTTCCGGTTGTAATTCCCGGCATGCTGTTCCTGGGCTTTCTGTTGAGAAAGATTCCTCTGAAAGCTATGCGTGTATTCGTTTATCAGCTCCAAGGCAGCAAACTCATTTTCCGTACTTGTTTCGGCTTTGATTTTTTTAATTGCCGACATCAGAAGCTTATTTTTTGCTCCGGTCAGCGCTGCACGCTCCTCAGCACCTCCGGCAGGCCCTTCCCTTTTGCAGAGCAGTGGTAAGAAAACCGTCGCAAGAATTAATAGCAGCAGAATTACTCCGGCAGCAATGAAAATAAGCAGCGAACGTGCCGGAAAAGTCTCTCCGTTTCCTAAAAAAGCCGGTACCGTGAGGACACCCGCCATGGTTACAGCACCGCGGACACCTGCAAGCGTTGTGATAAGGGCTTCCCTCATATCAGGTTTTTTTGCGCCGCTTCTTTTCCTCAAATAAAAATCAAAAGCTCTACTTCCAAAGGACCATAAAAAACGAACAGCGAGAACGGTAAATCCAATAACCGCCACATAGCCAAAAGCCAGCCAATTTCCCAGCTCAGGGCTGGAAATGGTGTCCAGCATTGCAGAAGGAATATCCATCCCCAATAAAATGAATACAAATCCGTTTAGGACAAACAATACAATAGACCAGGTGTTTTCTGTGAGCAGTTGTTCTTCAGCCATATGTGTCTCGGTATGTTCCCTGACAATGGAGTGAATTATTCCGGCAGCCACAACGGCAATCACTCCCGAAGCATGCAGAGTATGCTCGGTAACAATATAGATGCCAAACGGAGTCATAATCTGCAGCAGCGAATGAAACACAGGATCATTTATTCCGCTCTTGCCCAATCTGAAGCGGACGAAGGTTATCAGCAAGCCCAGGAATATACCTGCAGCAGCCCCCGCTAGAAATGTATAGGAAAAGTCCAACAACGCTTCCCTGAGTGAGAAATATCCCGTGACTGCAGCGGCTATGGCATATTTAAAGGCAACAAGTCCTGAGGCATCATTTATAAGTGATTCTCCCCTCACCAGCGACATGACCTTTTCGGGTACTCTTATCTTTTTGGCTATGCCATTGACAGCCACAGGGTCGGTGGGAGAAAGAATTGCAGCAAGGGCAAAAGCGACAGCCATTGGAATGGCCGGTATGAGCAGGTTGATTACATAGCCGCAGAGTATTGTGGTTAGTATGACAAGGATGAAGGCATTGCCAAAAATCTGAGATCTCATACCCCATAATTCTTCCCGGGAAAAATGTCGGCCATCATTATATAGAAGAGGTGCGACAAACAATAATAAAAACCATTCCGCTCCGATTTCAAAAGTATAATTTCCTATGCCCAGCGCTACAATTACCCCAAATACTATTTGTGTCAGAGCCGTAGGGATGGAAGGAATATAGTGACCGACAACATTGGATATCATGAGTCCAAGCATTAATAATAAGATGATTGTTAGTAATTCCAATATTATATCCTCCGTTTATAACCAGTTGTGTAACTTAGAACAATTTTAACATTTTGCCATAAAATCTACAAGCTACAAACGGAGAAGCCTTACCCAAGGATTTTTTTATAGGATTAAGTTTTGGCTGAACTGCCGCACCACAAAAAAAGATACAGACATTTCGTTCTCATTATGCTCATTTCTTGCTGTCTGTAAAATTCATTATGTAAGAAAACAGTTCGTCTGAGTATCTTTCCGGTTCATCCCAGAAGGAAAACAAGTGGTCAGAGTTTTCGTAAGTTATAAACGCCTTTTGGTCATGTGGAATCGCTTTAAAAATATCTTCAGCCATATAGTAAGGACATTTTTGGTCATCTTTGCTATGCAATAAAAGCGTTGGTGTATTGTTATTCTTTATTCTCTCAATAATGTCAACATCTTTAAATGAATATCCGTATAAAGCCTTACAAAAAGCACTCCCAAGAGAAGTTAATCCGCTTGCGACTATGGGGACCTTGCCCTTTGATATTTCCCATGATATTTCGTCATACATTCCGCTGTATGGAGAATCAATTACGGCAAACGATAGGTTTTCCTTCGCTTCATCGCTTCCAAGATAGTATGCTATGGTAGATGCACCCATTGATTGACCTAGAACACCCACGGCATTATTGTCGGTTTTCGCTTTAGTAAAATCAACCACCTGATCCAAATCAAGACTTTCTAAATAGCCAAATGTGACAGTTTTAGCTGTATTTTTTCCATGTGCGCGTTGGTCATATAATACTATATTCCAACCGCTTTCCAAAAACAACTCGGCAATCGGATACATTGCAGCATGATTGCTTTCATGCCAATGTACTAAAATAACAGTTTTATTATCGTATCTATCATTTTGCGCTATATAATATATTGGAATTGTATGACCTAAATCGGATATGATTTCAAACTCTTGGATTTTTTCTTGCCAATCACTGTTAAAAGAATTTATGTCAAACCCCGTGTCTTGAAAATATAAATCAATAATGTCATTTGTGTGTTCTTCCGACATCTTTGAAGGGATGTAAGCAATTAAAAATCCAGCTATGCAAGTAACAATTATAACAATTAAAAACACTGTAATAAAAACTTTCACTTTTTTGTTAGTTTGCATGGATAGCCTCCTGCAAAGATTATATAAATACGAAATTCAAATCTTTTTATTAAGCATAACACAAAAATTAAGCTGAAACAAATGCGATTGAGCATCTGTTTCAGCTTAATAACCTTGGTGCGGATGACAGGACTTGAACCTGCACAGTCTCCCACTGGAACCTAAATCCAGCGCGTCTGCCAATTCCGCCACATCCGCACGAGCATGTTTCATTATAATGACAAACAAGGTGTTTGTCAACAACAAATTAGATATTATCGCCCACATTATAAAATTATAAAATTGCTTTTCTTACCTTATAAGCTCCGCATTGTTTACAATTGTGTAATTTCCCTTTTCAGCAAGATTTATTTCCTCAAAAAGCTCCTTCCTGCTGCCGTCTGCATTGAAAACCAGCCTGACTACCGGCCTGGTGGGATAATGCCTGTTAACGCTTATTACAACGCCCTTTTCACCGTTATTTAACACAACCCCCGTTCCTATGGGGAATGGAGGGATAATTTGCACAAAGCAGTTTAAAACACTGGAATCCAGCGTTGGTGCCGCCATAAAGGTAAGGTATTCTATTGCCTGGTTTGTACTGATTTTTTCTCTGTAGATTCTGTTGGAGGTGAGTGCATCAAAAATATCCGTAATTGCAACTATTCTTGAAAACAAATGAATCTCGTCTTTCCTTAAGCCGTTGGGATAGCCCTTGCCGTCAAATCTCTCATGGTGCTCCAGCGCAACCCGGGCAGAGGTCTCACTTATTAAGGGCAGCCTGTTTAAGATATTATAGCCATGCAGGGAATGCTCCTTGATAATATCATATTCTTCACTGGAAAGAGCAGCTTTTTTCATCAGTATGTCTGTGGGTATCATCAGCTTTCCAATGTCATGCAAAAGAGCACCCACCCCCAGCTCCTTAAGCTGAACAGCACTGAGATTGAGCTTTATTCCCGTTATAATGGACAGTATGCAAACATTGACACAATGAGAATAGGTATATGTGTCACAGGTCTTTATATCCATCAGATTTACTATAATATCGTCAGAGGACAAAATCTCCTCCATTATTTTATTAACTATTTCAATGGCTTCGGAAGAATTTAACAACTGCATGGAAGTGTAGTTTTCCATGGATTCCTTTATGAAGGCCACAGCTTCCCGCCGGGTGGCTTCATTTACGGCATCCTTTATTTTAAGGTCATCAGAGATATCATCTTCAATGTAAACCTCAGAAACTCCAAGCTCCTTAAGACGATCAATATACTGCCTGCTCAAAACGGCGCCTGACTCCAGTAGTATTACGCTTCCGTTGAATATTGCCCTTCCGAGCACCATACCCGGCTCACAGTTCGATATCCTTATCTTTCTCATTTTGTCCTCTTAAAGTGTTAGTTATATACCGCTCAATAACGAATAATTATAACCCAAATTATTGATATTTATGCAGTTTAATAACATAATTATACTGACTGTTCCAAAAACTAGCAACAAATTTTTTACTTTAGTGGAATTAAACAAAGCACATTTTACAAAATCAACTTTTTTCTATATACTTATTTTGACCAATAAGTCCGCTGTTATTCGGGAGAGAATCATAAAAATGGC
The DNA here is from genome assembly GCA_023400235.1 of Bacillota bacterium. Classification (GTDB taxonomy): domain Bacteria; phylum Bacillota; class Clostridia; order Acetivibrionales; family DSM-1351; genus Ruminiclostridium. The sequence continues at coordinate 115,464 of JAEXFI010000002.1, read as the reverse complement.
ATATATCATAATAATTGTTATAATAGCAATAATTCTTGTCTATATGAGAATAGAGACAACCCTTCTGTCCAAGAGCAGGATTAATTTCAGTACAAGCTCCAAGGGCCTTAAAATTGTGCACCTGTCAGACATACACATAAATAAAATATTCATACCCGTTTCCAGGCTGCTACGCTGTATAAGACAGGCTGCCCCTGACATAATCATTATAAGCGGTGACTACATTGAAGTTCCCCGGGATATACCCAAATTCATAGACTTTCTCAAACCTTTGACAGATATCTGCAAGGTATGTCTCACCCTGGGTAACCACGACCATAATGCTCTGGACAGTAATACACAAAGAATTTCTGATTTTGTCAGGCAGCTTGAGGCAGCAGGTGCGGAGGTTCTGATTAATTCCCATACAAAAATCCGCAAGGATCGGTATACCTATAATCTCATCGGAATTGACGACCTGAGAAGAGGTAGGCCGGATATTACCAAGGCCTTCAAAGACATAAGTCCCTCTTTCGAAACGGGTTGTATAAATATAGCAATCTCTCATAATCCTGATATTGTTTTTCAGCTCCCCCCCAACAAAGCGGATTACTTGCTCTGCGGGCATTTTCACGGCGGTCAGATATGGATGCCCTTCAATCTGGAATTCAAGCTTATGAGAAGTGAAAAGCTTTGTAAAATGAAATGCTTCAGGGGACTTCACAAAATAAACGGCATTAATATGTACATTAACAGGGGACTGGGAAATGTCATATTTCCCTTCCGGTTCTTTTCCCTTCCCGAGGTGGCGGTAATTCAGCTCCCAGTAAGTCTTGGAAACACTGATGAAAGCACTGGTGGAATAAAATATGGGAATTAATTTAACCTGTAGTGCTAATTAAGAATGTGGTAACAGTCAGAAAATGCCACTCACTCCCGGACGAGCTTTTAATCATACTGCGCATTTCTTTAAAGTCGTCCTCACGTGACTTGCAACTCGTCTCTTAATGACTTTATTAACTGGCACTACAGGTTAATTTAAGTATGGAATACCGTATGGAATAATCGTCTAAGCTACTGAATACATGTTTAAACCTTAAAAACTGAAATCCCAGGCCTTCCGACCGGGGATTCCAGTTTTTAAGGTTATTGTTTTAATGTTGCTCTTTTCAGCCTCTGCTTAAAGCAGGGGTTTTATAACGTCAAGCACGCAGTTTGTCAGGTTTTCCAGCCTTTGCTGTGACAATTCCAGAGTTTTGTCTGATACCCCGTAATATATCTTGATTTTGGGTTCTGTTCCAGAAGGCCTTACGCAGAACCAGGAGCCATCTTCCATTTCAAAATAAAGCACATCAGATTGGGGCAGCGTAATTTTTTCAACAGTATTACCTGCTGTCACATACCTTTCGGAATTCTGATAGTCCCTTATGGCCTTTACCTTTAAGCCTCCGAACGCAGTATGTCTGGCGGTGCGCATTGCAGCCATGGCAGACTTTATCTTCATAAGGCCATCCTTGCCTTCCAGAGTAAAGGAATTTATGCCTTCAATGAAATAGCCGTACTTTTCAAACAGCTTAGTAAGTGCGTCATACAAAGACATGCCCTTGGTTTTGTAGTAGGCAGCCATTTCCGCCACCAGCATGGAGGCAACCACTGCGTCCTTGTCGCGTACATCTGTGCCTGCAAGATAGCCGTAGCTCTCTTCAAAGCCAAAGAGGTACTTCTGGTCTCCCTGTTCATCCCTGAGCATTATTTGCTCACCTATGAACTTAAAGCCTGTGAGAACTTCAACCAGCTCAATATTGTAGAATTTTGCTATTTCCCTTGAAAGCTCTGTGGTTACAATTGTCTTAACTGCAAAGCCGTTTTGGGGAAGCTTTCCTGCTTCCTTCATGGCCGTGAGTATATATTCCAGCAGCAGGCAGCCGGTCTGGTTACCGGTCAGGACGGCGTATTCCCCGTCACCCTTTCTCACAACCACACCAACTCTGTCACTGTCAGGGTCAGTGCCTATGATAAGATCAACATTATTTTCAGAAGCAAGCTTTATGGCAAGCTCAAAAGCTGCCCTTTCCTCAGGATTTGGAGACTTCACGGTAGAAAACTGTGAGTCGGGCAGCTCCTGCTCTTTTACCACCAGCACATGCTTGAAGCCGTTCTCAGAAAGAATCCTTCTTACAGGCTTGTTTCCTGCACCATGCAAGGGCGTATATACTATCTTGAAGGAGTCCGCCACCTGAGCCACAGCATCCTTATTAATCTGCAAGGTTTTTAGCATTTCCATATATGCATCATCCACCTCGCCGCCTATTATTTCAAGGAGTCCCTTTTCCAGGGCCGCTTCCTTTGACATGGTGCTGACTTTTGTTATGTCTGATATTTTATTTATCTCGTGGATTACGGCATTGGAGCCGTCAATGGACAGCTGTCCGCCATCCTCTCCATATACCTTGTAGCCGTTGTACTGCTTGGGATTATGACTTGCGGTGACCACAATCCCTGCAGCCGCCTTCAGGTATCTTACAGCAAAGGACAATTGGGGAGTTGGGCGAAGTTCATCAAAAAGATAGGACTTGATGCCGTTGGCACAGAATACCTTGGCAGCCTCAAGAGAAAATTCAGGTGACATGAATCTGGAATCGTATGCAATAACAATTCCCTTGTCCTGCTTTCCCAGTTGGTTTATGTAGTTTGCCAGGCCCTGGGATGCAACTCTGACGGTATAAATATTAATTCTGTTGGTGCCGGCACCGATAATACCTCTAAGCCCGCCCGTTCCGAATTCAAGACTTTTATAAAAACGATCTTCTACCTCTTTGGCATCATTCTTTATAGATATAAGTTCATTTTTGGTTTCTTGATCAAAATAATCGCTTTCCAGCCACAAATTAAGTTTTGCCATGCTATCCATCTTACAGCTTAACCTCCTAAAATTCATTAAAATAACGATAATAACCATTTAATGGTTTAGTTTGTATAAGTATAGCATAGTCCGGCATGAGCCGCAAGGCGGTGAAATGCGGCTCTATTATCTTCCTTAGCCGTTATTACCGCAAAAAGTCTTACTTTTGAGGATAATAACATCGTCCGGCATGAGCCGCAAGGCGGCGAAATGCGGCGTAGTTACATATTTATATTTGACTTGTGCTGAAAAAAAGAGATTCCGTACATATTATTCCGCCTGAGCAGGCTGTAAAAATGATAGAAGGTATTTGCCACCTCCCTGATAAAGCCCAGCCTGATATAAAACTCCTCCGATTCACAGCAGGAATTTATTACAGGTTTATAGTTTTTCAAGCAGCCGCAGAATACCGTATATTTATCCAGAAACTGCTGCATTTCATCAGGTACTATATTCTTTCTTACACAGCTTTCTGATATGATCTGGCCTCTTGAAAGGGACTGCGCTACAAAATCAGAGCAGGTAAAGGCCTTGTAGGTGTTAATCCTGTATCCCAGAAATATACCTATGGCTGCAAGTGTGTCGTATATATTCTTTTCATGGTCATCCCGGATGCCGTAGATAAACCTTTTAATCTGTTCAAATTGCCTGTTGCTAACAGGAATTTTGTATACCTTTATATAAACATCCTCTTGTTCTCTTCCGTGGGACAGCCTGCCCGGAAATTCCTTTACAAAACCTCCCACCAACGGATTGGACGCTCTGTATCGCGCAAAGGAATACATCTCCTCCCAGCCCTCCGTCAGACTTATGGACGAATGGTTAAAGCAGCTTCTGGTGAAAACCCGGATGAATTTCCCCATGATTGTAGGAGTGGCGGACAATATCACGTATATATTCTTCACAACATTCCTCCATTAAGAATTAGTATGTCATACGGCGCACCTCCCCCAGGGAGGCCGCAGTGCTACCACTGCTCATATATACGGTTAACAGCTTTAAAATGTATGATACTCGTCAAAAAATTCCAAGTCTTGCAAGTATAGTGGCAACAATCACCGTTACCAAACCTGCAAGGCCGATGGCCAAGCCGCTCATGGCTCCTTCTATCTCTCCCATTTCAACTGCTTTGGTGGTTCCCAGAGCATGGGCAGAGGTTCCAATGGCAATGCCCTTTGCTGTTTTATCCTTTATCCCCAGCAGCTTCAAAACAGATTGTGCGAGAACAGCTCCCACTATTCCGGTTATTACAATGGCAGCCACCGTAACCGATGGAATCCCTCCAAGCTGCTTTGAAAGCTCGATTCCCAAAGGCGTGGTAATCGACTTTGGAATAAGTGAAGCCAGCAACTGGGGTGACAGGCCAAAGGCCTTTCCCAGCAGCCATATGCTTAATATGGCTGTGATACTTCCTGCGATCACCCCGCCAATTATAGCTGCATAATCCTTTTTAAGGGAATGCAGGTTTTTGTATAGAGGAACAGCCAGTATTACAGTGGCGGGAGTTAAGAACATTGATATAAAGTCCCCTCCTTTTTTATATTCCTCCAGTGGTATTTTAAAAACAAGAAGTATCCCCATTACAATTAAAATAGCCAGCATAAGCGGATTAAAAAGTGCCAGCCTGGTTTTTTTATTAATAAATATACCGATTTCAAAGGCCAGAAGAGATATCAGCAGTGCAAAAACAGGTGTTGCTATAATTTCTCTCACTTTAGCTTCCTCCCTTTAATCAGTTGTACCGTAAATCCTGTAACAACCATTACAAGAATTGTGGAGACAAAGCATATGACCAGCAGCGGAACTAAATTCGCCCTGAGTATGCCAACGTATGCCAATAACCCCACTCCTGAAGGGATAAAGAAGAAAGCCAGGTGATCCAATAAAAATCTGCTTATATCCTCAAGCATTTCCACTTTGATCAAACCAAATAACAAACAGCTAAACAGCAGCAGCATACCAATAATGCTGCCCGGCAAAGGGATGTGAACCACCTTGTTCAGCACTTCCCCAATCACACAAATAATAAGTATTATTAAAAATTGCCTCAGTAATTTCATTAGGACTCCCGACCTGACACCCACATACATATAAAGTACATGCTTTATTTTCCTTCTGTCCTCTGCTTCAGCTCTTCTATCTTGTCCCTGAGCTCCGCAGCCCTTTCGAACTGTAAATCTGCCGCCGACTGCTTCATCTCTTTCTGCAGCTTTGCAATCAAATTTTCCAGCTCCTCAACCGACATAAGATTCGGTTTTTCCTTACCAGTATAATATTTTTCGCCTTCTTCTGCAACCTTTGTGGCCTCGATTAGGTCTCTGACTGACTTTTTTATGGTTGTGGGCACAATTCCGTGAGCCTTGTTAAAGTCCATCTGAAGCTGCCTTCTTCTGTTGGTTTCACTTATAGCCCTATGCATTGAACCCGTTATCTTGTCCGCATACATGATTACCTTTCCCTCGGAATTCCTGGCGGCTCGGCCAATAGTCTGTATCAGCGAGGTTTCAGATCTCAGGAAGCCCTCCTTGTCAGCATCCAGTATGGCAACCAGAGATACCTCAGGTATATCCAGCCCCTCCCTCAGCAGATTTATACCCACAAGCACGTCAAATACTCCCAGACGTAAATCTCTGATTATCTCCATTCTCTCAAAGGTGGCCACATCCGAATGCAGATATTTGACCTTGATATCCAGCTCTTTCATATAATCGGTCAAATCCTCAGACATCTTTTTCGTCAGCGTTGTCACCAGCACTCTTTGCCCCTTTTCGGCTCTTTGGTTGATTTCACCTATAAGATCGTCTATCTGCCCCTTTACAGGTCTTATTATTATCTCAGGATCAATAAGTCCTGTGGGTCTGATAATCTGCTCCACAACCTGTGTAGAATGCTCTCTTTCGTAGGCTGCCGGCGTAGCACTGACATATACCGCCTGATTTACGCGCTCTTCAAACTCATTGAATTTCAGGGGCCTGTTATCAAAGGCCGAGGGCAGCCTGAAGCCGTATTCCACCAGTGATTCCTTTCTCGACCTGTCCCCGTTGTACATTGCTCCCACCTGGGATACAGTGACATGGGATTCGTCTATTACAAGAAGATAATCGTCGGGAAAGTAGTCCATAAGCGTAAAGGGTGAACTGCCTGCTTCCCTGCCGCTGATATGTCTTGAGTAATTTTCAATACCCTGGCAGAAACCGATTTCAGACATCATCTCAAGGTCATATCTGGTTCTCTGTTCAAGCCTCTGGGCTTCTAAGAGCTTCCCTTCCATCTTAAGCTGTTCCAGCCTTTCCTCCAGCTCCTTTTCTATAGTAACCATTGCCTTTTCCATTTTAGGACGGGTGGTTGCATAGTGGGAGGCGGGGAAAACAGCTATGTGGCTTCTGTTACCTTTAATCTCTCCTGTAAGGTAATCCACCTCGGTGATCCTTTCAATCTCGTCACCGAAAAACTCAACCCTTAGCGCCATCTCAGAGCTGTTGGCAGGAAAGATTTCCAGCACGTCCCCTCTGGCCCTGAATTTTCCTCTTCTGAAATCTATCTCATTTCTCTCATACTGAATATCCACCAGTTTCCGTATAATCTCATCCCTGTCCTTGTGCATTCCCACTCTCAGGGAAAGCATAAGATCGGTGTAGTCCTCAGGGTCACCCAGGCCGTATATGCATGATACACTGGCCACAATTATTACATCCCGTCTTTCAAAAAGCGCAGCGGTTGCTGAATGGCGAAGCTTGTCTATCTCCTCGTTTACAGAGGAATCCTTTTCTATATAGGTGTCTGTGGACGGAATATACGCCTCAGGCTGATAATAATCGTAATAGCTTACAAAGTACTCCACCACATTGTTTGGAAAAAACTCCTTGAATTCACTGCAAAGCTGAGCTGCCAGAGTCTTATTATGGGCAATTACCAGTGTAGGCTTCTGAACCTGTTCTATGACCTTCGCCACTGTGTACGTCTTTCCCGAACCGGTAACTCCCAGCAGCGTCTGATGCTTCAGCCCCTCCTGAATACCGCTGCTTAATCTTTCTATGGCTTTGGGCTGATCGCCCTTTGGTTTATATTCCGAAACCACTTCAAATCTGTTCATATGCCCTCCCATTTATACAACACAAAGCTTACTCCAAAGCTTGACTTTTATATTTAACGACCTGCAAAAGAATAATTTAATTTAACAGTTACATCAAATTATATCACAAAAAGACGCAAAATCAAACATACGTTTGTTTTTGCGTCTTCACAATTCTTGGCAAAAATTCTGCAAACCTGCTGTACACCCTTTAAAGGCCTATTGAAAAAACATGTGCTCCAGAAAAATTTTCAGTCCAATGGCAATTAAAATAACTCCCCCGGCAATTCCTGCCCTTTTGCCCAGAAGATTTCCGAATCTTTTGGCAACCAGTACAGCAAGGCCGCAGCATATAAAGGTTACCGTGCTGATAATAGCTATGGAATAGTATATGTTTACATTTAGGGCGGAGAGGCTGACACCCACAGCCAGCGCATCAATGCTTGTGGCGATGCCCTGTACCAGCAAAAGCCTTAAGGTAAGAGAAAACAGGGAACATTCCTGGTTTATGTCGGCCTTGATTGCCTCGTGCAGCATCTTTCCTCCAATAATAGCAAGGAGTATGAAGGCTATCCAATGGTCAAAGCGGCTTATGGATGCCTCAAACCTGCTGGCCGCAAAAAAGCCTATTAAGGGCATGAGTCCCTGAAAAACAGCAAACATTAATGCCATTTGGATAATATGTTTAAATCTTATTTTGTTTATGCACAGCGAGTTGGAAATGGACACAGCCGATGCATCCATTGACAGCCCCAATGCTAATAGTATCAATTCAGTGGTTGCCATTTTTGTCTCCTAGCAATACGATTAATTTTTCAGTCAAATTTTCAGTAAGCGCTTCAGCTGCTTTTCAGTGGAAAACTATCAGTTGTAATCTCTACATATTATTTATATTCAGGCAACAGACATCTAAAACTTATATTGCCTGTCCGGCAGTTTTTTTAGGACCAGAGGAGCATACGTAATAATCTCTTAAATATATAAACTGCTCATATTTCAAAAAAACAGGCACCATTTCACCAAGAGCCACCTTCACTCATGAAATGATCCCCGTTCCTTTCTCTAGCTCCTTGGCAGCAGTCCAATCTTTCTTTGAACCTTTGACAGAGTTTTCCTGGCCATATATGACGCTTTTTCGGAGTTTTCCTTTAATATTGAATTCAGGTAATCCTTGTTTGCAGTCAAATCATTGTATTTCTGTTGTATGGGTTTAAGCATCTGGGCTACAGATTGTCCCACAACTTCCTTCAACTCTCCGTAGGAGCTACCAGAGAACTCCTTTTCTATGTCGGAGAAGCCTTTTCCGGTTACGGCGGAATATATGCTTATCAGATTGCTGACTCCTGGCTTGTTTTCTTCATCATAGCGTATTTCACGTTCAGAGTCGGTAACAGCCCTTTTGAATTTTCTTATAATTGCATCCTCTGAATCAAGTATGAATACATACGCATTTTCATTCTCGTCTGATTTTGACATCTTCTTTTCAGGTTCCTGAAGACTCATAATCTTCGCACCTATTTTAGGTATATATGGCTCCGGAATGGTAAAGGTTTCACCATATGCCTTATTGAATCTTTCGGCAATATCCCTGGTTATTTCAAGGTGCTGCTTCTGATCCTGGCCTATGGGAACCAAATCTGTCTGATACAACAGAATATCTGCTGCCATCAGCACCGGATACGCAAATAAACCTGCATTTATATTGTCGGCATGCTTGGCGGATTTGTCCTTGAACTGTGTCATTCTGTTCAGCTCGCCCATGTAGGTATAGCAGTTTAAAATCCATGCAAGCTCAGCATGAGCGCTTACATGGGATTGTAAATAAAGTATGCTCTTTTGGGGATCAAGACCGCAGGCCATATACAGGGCCAGCAGATTCAGACTGCGCTGCCTCAATTCTGCAGGAACCTGCCTTACCGTGAGCGTGTGGAGATCAACCACACAGTACAGGCACTCAAATTCATCCTGCATGGGAATCCAGTTCTTGATAGCTCCCAGATAATTTCCTATGGTAAGATTACCAGAGGGCTGTACACCGCTGAAAATCCTTTTCTTTTGCTCTGCCTTTTCCATTGCAAACACATCCTTAACCTAATATTATTAAATGTTATATTTCAGAAATCATGTTAATCCACACAAACTGCATGTTAAAAACACCATAAATGATTTTATCACTAAAGTATAAGTTATAACAAGGTGTTTTATCCATATTTATGTACATTTACAACCCCGTCAAACATTTTGACCTGTTTTGGCTTATTTTCACTTTTACCGCGGGCCCCTCCTGCGGTACGATATGTATACCAACAGAAAGCCTGCGGCCGCTGTAAGAAAATATATGGCTGACCTGTTGCTGCCGGCGGAGTATCTCAAGGCCGAAAAACCCAGCAGCATTAAAGTAAACAGCAGGCTTCCCAGCCTGATAATCTTGTTCATGGCAACCCTTCAGACCCTTCCTCTGATTATTATCCTAATATTATATCACTAAAACAGGTATATTTCTTTCAAACTGTTAAATGTTTACGTTGTCATTATACAAAGAATATAAATATTTATCTTTAGCATAGCCTTCAAAACAAATAAAAGAGACTGCTACAAACATAACCCACATTTAGATGAATGTTCTGTAACAGTCCCATATATACATGTTCCGTGCCTATCTGTCCTCTCTGAAATACGGTTCACCCAGCGCCTTGGGAGCACAATTCTCCTTTGATTTCTTAAGAGATATCATAACCAGTACAACTATTGTTGCCAGATAAGGCAGCATATCAAAAATACTCTGAGGAATGGGTGAATGACTTTGAAGGTACAGTCCCAATATGCTCAGGCCGCCGAAGAAATACGCTCCCACCATGGACTTGTATGGATTCCAGGTTACGAAAATAACCAGGGCCACAGCAATCCAGCCTCTGCCCCCGGTTACCGCATCCTGCCAGGACGGAACCGCCACCAGTGACAGGTAACCTCCTCCCAGACCGGCGAAAGCTCCTCCCAGCAATATATGAATATACTTGTACAAGGTGATATTAATTCCGGCAGTATCGGCAGCTCCGGGGTTTTCCCCCACTGTTCTCAGATTCAGTCCGGTTCTGGTCCTGTAAAGGTATACACCTGAAACCACAGCAACAATATAGCCTGCATAGACCAATATATCCTGGTTGAATAGAGCAGGTCCTATAACGGGTATTTCACTTAATCCCGGAATTTTTACTGCCTTGAACACTGTCTTTATTGATTCCGGCAGTGCTTCTCCAACCAGCTTCTGACCTACAAAGCTGGAAAAGCCTGTCCCGAATATGGTAAGTGACAGTCCTGAAACTATCTGGTTGGCCCTCAAGGTTATGGTAAGGAAGGCAAAAACCAACGCACCGCAGGCTCCCGCCCCAAGTGCCGCCAGCACACCCAGCAGGGGGCTTCCTGTGGATAAACCCACACTGAAGCCCATAACCGCACCCATGAGCATCATGCCTTCCACACCCAGATTCAGGTTTCCTACCTTCTCTGCAAATATTTCGCCAAGAGTTGCAAAAAGCAAAGGTGTTCCCGCTCTTATGGCATCTATCAGTACAAAGGTCAATACACTTAAAAATGCCTCCATTATGCCGCCTCCTTTACTTTTTCAGAATTTTTCCTGTCTTTCAAAACCAATCGGTACTGCACGAAAAACTCGCTTCCCAGTACAAAGAACAATATCAGACCCTGGATAAGCTGTGCTGCCGAGGCAGGAATCTGGAAGGCGGTCTGTATGAACGTGCCTCCCTGCTGAAGCACCGCAAAAAGGAAGCAGACAACAACTATTACCGGAGCGCTCAGACCTGCCAGCCAGGTGGTGATTATGGCCGTATAGCCCACTCCTCCGGCTACCTGGTAGGTGAGGGTTCCGTTAACCCCCGAAACCTGGAACATTCCCACCAGTCCGCATATGGCACCGCTTATAAAAAGTGAGGATAAAATAATCTTTTTCACATTCATTCCTGCATACCTGGCAGTGTTTTCACTTTCTCCGATAACCTGTATTTCATAACCTCTTTTGGTTATATTGATAAAGATGTACATTATTACAACCAGGATTACCGCCAGAACCCAGCCAATATGAATTCCGAAAAGCTTCGGCATAAGGGCGTTGTCCTTGAACATGGCTATTTTCCCGAAGCCAAGTGCCTTAGGGTCCTTCCAGGGTCCGTACTGCAGATAGTTAATCCATTTCAAGGCTATATAATTCATCATAAGGGTAAACAAGGTTTCATTGGTACCAAACTGAGCCTTGAAAAAAGCCGGAATAAGAGCCCATAAGCCACCGGCTGCAATCGCCGCCAGCATCATTAAAGGTATCAGGACTGCAGCGGGCAGTTGATTGAAGTACAGTGCAAAATAGGTGGCTCCAAAAGCACCCATGATAATCTGTCCCTCGGCACCTATGTTCCAGAACTTCATCCTGAAGGCAACGGCTATACCCAGGGAGGTGACCACCAGAGGCACGGTCTTTATTATGGCCTCCTTGAATCTATATGCAGAACCGAAGGAGCCGTCCAGCATTGATAAATATACCTTCAAGGGATTGAAACCCAGAAGCATCAGGAATACACCCGAGGTAACAAGGGCGGCCAAAATGGCCAGTAATCTGAAGGTTACAGACTTCCTCCGGGTTAAATCGGTACGTTTTACTACTCTGAACATCAGGCGCCCCTCCCCATAACATCTTCCCATTTTTCTCCGGCCATCATCAGGCCCAGTTGTTCCTTTGTCACATCAGCCGCATTGACTATTCCCGTAACCTGGCCGTTACACAAAACCATGATCCTGTCGCAAAGCTCTATGAGCACGTCCAGGTCCTCCCCGATAAAGAGTATCCCCACACCCTTTTCCTTCTGCTCATTCAGCAGGTCATATATGGTGTAGGAGGCATTGATGTCAAGACCTCTCACCGGATAGGCGGTAATGAGCAAATGTGGATTGGATTCTATTTCGCGGCCCAGCAGCACCTTCTGAATATTTCCGCCGGACAGCTGCCTGACAGGATGGTATATACCGGGTGTATTGATTTCCAATTTCTCTACCAGTTTTTGTGATAGGTTTTTTGCTGTTTTCTTTTCAATGAACAGGCCCTTCTGATTCTGGTACTCCTTGAGAATCATGTTGTCCACCATGCCCATGGAGGCTATCAGACCCATTCCCAGCCTGTCTTCGGGTATAAAGCTCATGCTGATACCCATTTTGATTATATCACGCGGATTTTTACCTACGATATTTTCGTCATTATATTCAATTGCTCCGGAAGCCACGGGATACAATCCCGCAATCGTCTCACAAAGCTCCTTCTGACCGCTTCCGGCAACACCAGCCACTCCCAGAATCTCTCCGGCATCCAGAGTAAAGCTCACGGCGTTCAATGCCTTTACATTTTCCTCGTCAGTAACCGTCAGGTCCTTTATTTTCAATATGGTACTATTGTTCTTTTTCAAAACCCTATTAATAGAAAGATCAACAGCTCTGCCAACCATAAGATTGGTAAGCTCATTTGCATTTGTATCTGTCTTGTTTACCGTTCCGAAGGTTTCCCCTTTTCGAAGAACAGTTATTCTGTCTGATATTTCCATGACCTCATTTAATTTATGAGTAATTATGATTATTGAGCAGCCTGCCTGTCTCATTTTTCTCAGAATATTAAAAAGGCTCTGTGTTTCCTGAGGAGTCAGAACTGCAGTGGGCTCGTCCAGTATGAGAATCTCAGCACCCCTGTACAGCACCTTTAGTATTTCCACAGTCTGCTTTTCTCCCACCGACATGTTATAAACCTTTTTATCCGGATCTACTGCCAGGCCGTACCGGTCGGAGATATCACGGATTTTTTTGGACAGCTTCCTGCTGCCTATAAAAAAAGTGCCCTTCTGACCTGCTATGATATTTTCTTTTGCCGTCAGCACTTCCACAAGCTTGAAATGCTGATGAATCATCCCAATCCCTAGTGCCATGGACTCCTTTGGATTCCTGAAGGAAGCCTTTTTTCCTCTGATGTATATGGCGCCGCTGTCCGGGGTATATATACCGGAGAGCATGTTCATAAGCGTGCTTTTGCCGGAGCCATTCTCTCCCAGCAAGGCATGAATCTCACCTTTTCTTACCTCCAGCGAAACATTGTTGTTTGCAACTACGGAGCCAAAGGTTTTTGTCAGATTTTCAATTTTAATATAAACTTCATTATTCACGGCGTCACCTTTTAATAAAAATATTTTACATTATTGCCTCTTTATTGCCTCTTTAAAAACTTTATTAGCAGTAGTCATAAACCGTATCCGGCCTGGACTACTGCTAATAAAAGCCTGTCAATTTATGTTATCCGAAGATAAACATTATTAGTTGTCTATTTTACCGTTTACTCCCTGAACAAACCATTTGCAGCTCAATTGGTCGTCATCGCTCATTACAGCGCCTTCAGCAACCTTGACCGCACCGGTCTGATCCTTGATAGGACCTGCGAAAACATTGAAGGAACCGTCAAGAATTTTTGCCTTGATGTCTTCAACCTTTTCCTTTGTTCCTGGCGCAGCATTTTCGGTGAGAGGAGCAAGGTCTACAACGCCTTCCTTAAGTCCTCCCCAGTAGTTTTCTGCCTTCCAGGTTCCATCCAGTATCTTCTGCACCTGGTCAACATAGTATACACCCCAGTTCCAGATGGGAGCTGTTATATATGCCTTTGGAGCTGCCTTGCTGCTGTCGGAATTGTAACCGATGGCAAAGGCATTCTTTTCTTCTGCAGCAACCTGAGGACCTGTAGTATCCTGGTGCTGGGCTATTACATCACAGCCGTCGTTCAAAAGTGCTGTTGCGGCATTCTTTTCCAAGGTGGGGTCATACCAGGTATCAGTCCATTTAACATTTACAGTTGCTGTTGGATTTACCGACTGAACTCCTAATGTAAATGCGTTTACACCTCTTATAACCTCAGGAATCTGTTTTGCGGCAACATAACCGATTTTGCCGGATTTTGTCTTAAGTCCTGCAGCTATTCCTGAAAGATATCTGGTCTGTTCTATTCTTCCGAAGTAGTTAACAAAGTTTGTGTCATTTGAAAGATAGCCTGAGCAGTGGAAGAACTTCACATCGGGATATTCCTTTGCAACCCTGTCCACATATTCCATGTAGCCGAAGCTGGTTGCAAATATAACATTACAGCCCTGGTCTATAAGGTCTTTCATAGCCTTTTCACTGGATGCGTCCTCAGCAACATTTTCAAGGAAGGTGGTGGTTACGCCTTTAGCTCCCAGCTCCTTTTCAAGAAACAAGCGGCCCTGGTCGTGAGCATAGGTATATCCGCCGTCACCGATTGGTCCGATGTAGATAAAACCTGCTTTTACAGCTTTTGCACCAGCTGCCGAATCATTTGCAGCGGAAGTTGAAGCTGCGGTACTGTCGGTGGAAGCAGCAGAGTTGTCCCCGGACGAGCTTGCTCCACAACCGGCTAAAAGCGCTGTGCTGATCATAACAACAGCAAGCATTAATGCTAATAACTTTTTCATTTTGTAATCCCCCTAATTCTAAATAAATAAATTAATGATATATTATAATGCATCCATAACGGAGCATTTAATCAAAAATTGTTTACATAAAACCGCAATCACCCAATAGCCATGACAAAGCCTACTGTCTGAAGGTAATCCTTCCATCCTGCATTCCATCTACAATTGCAAGAGATTGAACGTCCAGTCCTCTTTCCCTTAACAGCTTGCCACCATTCTGAAAGCCCTTCTCAATTGCTATGCCAATCCCCGCCACCGCTGCTCCGGCCTGCTCTGCGATTTCTGCAAGACCAAGGGCGGCTTTGCCGTTGGCAAGAAAATCATCTATTATCAGAACAACATCCCTTGAATTTATATAATTTTTGGAAACTCTTACATTATAGGTTTTTCCCTTTGTGAATGAAAACACTTCTGCCAGATAGGTTTCGGCATCCAGATTCCTGGCTTCTGTTTTTTTTGCAAAAACAACCGGAACATTGAAGTACTGTGCCGCAATGCAGGCAATACCAATACCTGAGGATTCAATTGTCAATATTTTGGTAACCTTTTTGTGGGCAAATAATTTGTGAAACTCCCTGCCCATTTCATTGAAGAGCTGAACATCCATTTGATGGTTCAAAAAGGAATCCACCTTCAAGATATCATTGCCTATTACTTGACCATCCATTAAAATCCTTTGCTTTAAGAGCTCCATCTTAATCCTCCAGAAAATATGAAATAAAATGTATAAAACATAATATCCCAAGTCATAATAAAATCACTAACAGCACAAAAACCCGCGCCAGTTAATCAAAAAGCTCCCAATCATGGATTGGGAGCTCTAATTTCTTACGACAATAAATTAAATGTCAAAGATGAACACCCGTAGCAAAGCCATTTACGGCGGCTTCGTAGAGACTTTCGGACCATATCACCGAGTATATACGGGATATTTTTTAATATAATGCATATTAAAAAACATCATTATTTAATTTTAAAATATATGACTTTCCGTCAACAAGGTAATTGTATCTTAGTCATTAGAAAAAATCAAGCTTAAAAATGAACATTTTTAAGAAAAGCGCTTAAAAAGTTCACTAATTTTTTTACTGCTTTCAAATAATGACATTAATGGAAATCCTGCCACATAGCACGCTATAATCTGACCCACTCCCACCTCAAGCATTGTGACAAACAACGGAAGTTCATAGAGTACACTGAGCATGGCACCGATAACAACAGCGTTTATGAGAACAGGAGGCAGCGGTGCCAGCCACTTTCTGCGGGGTCTGTTAAAGGTCAGCTTATACGTAAGAAAAGCCGAAAGCAGTGTCGCAAGGCTTCCTATTATAATGTCCCAGATGCCGTTTCCCCCAAGGATATTTGAGATCAGGCAGCCCACAAAAAGTCCGGGTATGGCAAGGGGCGTAAAATACGGAAGTACTGTTAGCGCTTCTGCCAGCCTGCTTTGCATGGGACTGAAGCTGATTGCGTAAAAAAGCATGGTCAGTGCCAGGTATACTGCCGCTATCATTGCTGAAACCGTCAGGTATTGTATTTTCTTGTTTCTCATGGATAACCCCTCTCGTTTGCCGAGACCCCCGGCGTAAAACCAGGCTGTAACAAGTTCTGCAAATGTGCAGAGGCCGGATACAAAACAAAATACTGCCCTGCATAAGCAGGCAGTGTCGCCGTAGTTTTATTGGAAGCTGCTGTTAAGTCAATGATAACAGGCTTCAGACAGGATGGTCACGAACTGTCTATATTTATTTTTTCAAATTATATCATTATTTATTATTTAAGACAATTATTTATTGTTTAATATATAATTAAAAATTATTTACATAAACAAACCCCCGCCTAATATCTGCCCGTCCCCAGCAGCAGCAATATTATGGCACTGAGATTGAGGCATATGCATACAAGGTAAAGGAAGTACACCGCCTGCTTTTGCGTAAACCCCTTGGCCAGCAGCCTGTAGTGTATCTGGGAGGCATCTCCCTCATATACCTTTTTACCCTCCCTGAGCCTTTTAAAAACTACAAAGATGTTATCAAAGATTGGCAGTCCCAGTGCCAGAATAGGTACGAATATTGAAACTGCCGTTGCCTGCTTAAAGGCCCCGTCCAGAGATATGACCGCAAGCATGAAGCCCAGGAAGGTGGCTCCAGCATCCCCCATGAGAATCTTTGCAGGATACCTGTTGTATCTGAGATATCCCAGACACACTCCCACCAGGATTATTGACATGCTTCCCAGCAAATAATTTCCTTTTACTATTGAGACTATAAACAAGGTTCCTGCGGAAATGCAGGTAATCCCGCCTGCCAGGCCATCCAGACCGTCCGAAAAATTTATGACGGTGGTGACACCGAACAGCCACAGCACGGACAATACATACTGAACCCACAAGGGAAACATAATATATACATCATTAAAGGGATTGGAAATACCTATAAATTTTATATTTGCAAAGTATACCGCCATAATGCAGGCCATAAGCTGAAAAACAAACTTTGGCAGAGCCTTTAAATCCCGCCCGTTGATTTTGAACCAATCATCCGCCATTCCGACTATCCATATTAAAAAGGAGCTTCCGAATACAGCAAGGGCCTTTGTGCTAAAATCCCGGGTAACCAGGAAATAGCAGCACCAGAAGGCAAAAAATATTCCTACAGCCGCAAGATAGGCCTTGCTCTCTGTATGAATCTTTCTCTGACTGTCCTTATTGGGTTTTTCTGTATAATTTATTCTGTGCGCCAGTTTTGTCAGCTTGGGAGTAACAATCAGCATTATTCCAAGCGAAAGTAAAAAGGGCAATAAGTAATTTAACATGGGCAGCTTTCTCTTTCTTCATCCTTAGTGTAAATTATTGGCTATTTGTACATACTTATGTTACTTATAAAGTATACTACCTGCCGTATTTTTTCAACGTTTTAGCAAAAAATTAAGATTTTATTAATAATTTGCCCCAGTGGAATATATAGTGCAGAATATTATTGAGAAAAATATTGTTTTTTGTAATTAAGCGTTTTACCATTTACTAAATATGCAAAGTCATGTATAATATTTTATTTGGGAAGACAATGTTTCTATATTTGTACAATTTGAAGATATCTTTTAAATTGCCCTACTGACGGCAACATTGATACAGTGGATTATGGAGGTAAAAACTATGTATGACGTAGCAATAATTGGTTGTGGTATTTCCGGAATATTCGCAGGCTATGAGCTGACTAAAAAAAATCCTGCCTTGAAGGTTGTAATGATAGAGCAGGGTAATGATATTTTTGGAAGAAACTGTCCTATTATAGCCAATAAGATAAAAGACTGCATCCGTTGTAAAACCTGTGATATAATGCGGGGCTTCGGCGGCGCAGGCGCATTTTCCGACGGTAAGTTCAACTTTACAACTGAATTCGGCGGCTGGTTGAATGACTACCTTGAAGATAAAGATGTTATGGAGCTCATAAATTACGTTGACAGTGTCAATGTTGAATTTGGTGCAACAGAGGAGATGTACTCCACCTATACTCCCGAAGCCAAGGCCATAGAAAAGCGTGCCCTGGAAAACGATCTCCACCTGCTGCAGGCGGCAGTAAAGCATTTGGGCACGGAGAACAACCTGCAAATACTAAAACGTCTTTATAAATATCTGCTGGAGCGGCTTGAAATGCTCTGCAACACTCAGGTATTAAACATAACTCCCAACGGTGAAGGCTATGCGGTGGAACTGAAGGATGGAAAAACCGTGGAATGCAAATACCTTATTGTGGCTCCCGGAAGATCCGGTGCGGAGTGGTTCTCACAGCAGTGCAAGCAGCTCAAGCTCAATATGATCAACAACCAGGTTGATATAGGAGTCAGGGTTGAGCTTCCCGCAAAAGTATTCGAGCATATTACAGATGTTGTATATGAGTCAAAGCTGGTATACAGGACAAAGCAGTACGGCGACCTGGTGCGTACCTTCTGTATGAACCCTTACGGCCACGTTGTTTCTGAAAATGTGGACGGCATCGTCACGGTAAACGGACACAGCTACACCGATCCAAGCCTCAGAAGCGAAAACACAAACTTTGCTCTCCTGGTAAGCAACAGGTTCACTCATCCCTTCAATGAGCCCTACCAGTACGGAAAGAGGATAGCCTCCCTTTCAAATATGCTGGGAGGAGGAGTTTTGGTTCAGAGGTTCGGCGACCTTATAAAGGGAGCCAGGACAAATGCCCACAGGCTGGGACAGAGCTTTACACACCCCACGCTTAACGCTACTCCCGGTGACTTGAGCCTGGTTCTCACAAAGAGGCATCTGGACAACATAATTGAAATGATTTACGCGCTGGACAAGATTGCTCCGGGTACCGCAAACTATGATACCCTCCTATATGGAGTTGAAGTCAAGTTCTACAGCTCAAGGCTTGAACTTACAACGGAACTTGAAACCAAGCTGCCCAACATGTTTGCCATAGGCGACGGCGCAGGCGTGACCAGAGGGCTGTCCCAGGCAAGTGCCAGCGGTGTTCATGTTGCCAGGACCATTTCGGACAGGATAAGCAAATCGTAATAAATGCAATTCCACAAGTAAATTATATGTATAAATGTGCAGTTTTTCTAAAGGGAGTGTTGTAAAATGAAAGTAATCTCATTTTACAACACTCCCTTTTTATGGATTGCAGCAATATTATCATCTATGAAAATGGCTTCTAAAAAACATACTGCACCAGCAGCATATATATCGCAGTACCTGCAAATATGCTGAGCAGAGTGTTCTTCTTCCACAGGTGCAGTGCCACTATTACAAGTATTGCAGAGAGCTCGGGCAGGCCATAGGAGCCTCCTGTAAAGGAAACTCCCTTTAAGCAGTATACCACCAGCAGCCCGATAACAGCATAGGGCAGCACGTTGCCAAGCCTCTGTATATAAGCCGGGGTGGTCTTGTGCGCTCTGAAGAATATAAAGGGCAGAAACCTGGTGCACATGGTGCCCAGCATGAGCATTAAAATAATTATAAGGCTTTGAACAGGATTTAAAGTCACAGGCTTTCCCCTTTCATTTTTTTATCAGTAAAAGTAAGTACCAGCAGAATCAGAAGCATGGAGGGTATGATAAAATTGTCCCGTCCCAACACCACCAGGCAGATAACCGAGCTTATGACTCCTATGACGGCGGGATAGTGCCTTTTCTGCTCCCGCCATTGATTTATGAATATTACCACGAATAAAGCCGTCAAGGCAAAATCCAGCCCCTTTGTGTCAAACCTTATGTAATCCCCCATAAAAGCCCCCAGCACCGAACCAGCTATCCAATACCATCTGTTCAGAAGGGCTACGAAGAACATGAACCAGCCGTCGTCAACGCCCTTTTCAGGACGCGCAGAGCACAAAATGGAAAAGGTCTCATCACACATGGCAAATATCAGATAAGGCTTGAATTTACCTGAAAGCTTCAGCCTCTCCAGCATGGATATGCCATAAAAAATATGTCTTGCATTGACCATCAAGGTAATAAAAAGTGCATACAAGGGGTTAAAAGCCGCTGATAACAGTGTTATTCCCACATACTGCATGGAGCCTGCAAATACAAGAAAGCTGGTTAAAAAGGTCCAGCCTGCTCCATAGCCTATGGACTTCATTAAAATACCATAGGCTATTCCCAGAAACAAAAATCCGGCCAATACCGGCAGGGTATGAGGGAACGCCGCCTTAAGCGCCCTTAGTGCCTTAGTTTTTGTTTTTGTCTTTATCTTTGTTTTCATACTTCTGCTCCGGTAAAATGTATTTTAATCATATATTTTAAATTGATACTTGGCAAATGTCAAACAAATAAAAAAAATGCTTCAAGACCTTTATGTCTGGTCTTGAAGCATACCGTTACTTGGTTTTATACCTTTTCAGGTTCAGGATACTCCACTCCAAAGGTGTCCACCGTTACCTTCTTCATTCTCTGGTCTTCCTTGGGTCTGTCGTTGTAATCCCTTTTGGTGCCTACAATATTGTCGGCTTCTTCAATACCCTCGGTAACCTTTCCAAAGGCAGCATACTGTCCGTCAAGATGAGGTGCCTTTGCCACCATTATAAAAAACTGCGAGCCGGCGGAGTTGGGAGCCATGGTCCTGGCCATTGACAATATACCCTTGTCGTGCTTAAGCTCGTTTTTAAAGCCGTTTGCAGAAAACTCCCCCTTTATGCTGTAATCCGGGCCGCCCATGCCTGTTCCCTCCGGGTCACCGCCCTGTATCATAAAACCGGGAATTACCCTGTGAAATATTACTCCGTCATAAAAGCCCTTGCGTATAAGAGAAATAAAGTTGTTAACAGTATTTGGCGCTATCTCCGGATATAATTCAGCCTTGATTATATTTCCATTTTCCAATTCGATTGTAACTTCTGGGTTTTTACTCATATTTTCATTCCTTTCGAAAAGCTGCGGCACAGTCATGCCGTAAGCTTTATCCATAAATTATTTGTCAGTACTATTTTATAGTTTCCGACAGGGATGTCAAGTATATTCATGATTTTATGCTGTTGGCCCTGGTGAGTATGGGCTGTTTCAGCTGTTTGCCACGGCCTTGTGCATCAAAGATATTATGTGATATGTGACCCCCAAAAAACTCAGCCGTCCTGAACGTGGGACATGTCCCCCTCTGTCAACACCCTGGCTTCAAAGAGTCCCTCCTCTGTCATATTGTCAACTTCCACCACGCTGAGGCTTGTTCCGTGTATAAAGGGCTGTTCCCACAGCTTCTCAATGGGAATGCCATTAAATATTGCCATTATGGTTTTTACTATTACTGCATGAGTGACTATCAATACATTACAGTCCGTATTTTCACTGAAAATTCTTTTCAGCACAGCCTCAATGCGTATCCTAACCTGATGAAAATCCTCTCCGGACTTTGCCTTGTACTGGTGAGGCCTGTTCCAGAAAGCTTCCAGGCCTTCCTTGTCCTCCTGGCTGAACTCCTCTTTGGCTTTTCCTTCCCAATGGCCCAGATTTATTTCCCTAAGATTTTCATCTGTTATGATTTCTATTTTCCTGCTCCCCCTGATAAGCTCTGAGGTATGTATGGCCCTTTGGCTGGAGCTGGAATAAATAACTTTGAATGGAACGCTCTCAAGGCGCTTCCCCAGGGCCTCAGCATTTTTAACTCCCTTGGGGGTCAGATTTGAATTTTTCCACCCCTGCATTCTCCCCTGAACATTCCATTCCGTTTCCCCATGTCTGGTTATATACAGTTTTAGCATATTTTTCCCTGTCCTCTCTGCAGATATGAATTCAAAGGGTTGAAAGCGGTTTCTTTCACACTTGCATCTCCGGTTTAAAAAGCCTCCGGCTTCAAACGCACCTCCGGAGGCCATTTTTAATCTTTATATATTTGATATTGCTATTCCAGCTCCAGGGTCAATTGGGTTTCCGCCTTATCCTCATCCCTGATATAGCAGCCGATTGCAGGGATATTCTTGGTCCTGTAATAATCCACATCATTCAGCTGCATCTCCTCCAGGGTCTTGATATACACAAGCGTGCTGCCCTTTTTGGAGGTGAGCACCTGAACACCCTGAGATGCCCTGGTGGACTTGGGGCTGATATTTTCAGTGTTGAATACCAGTACTTTTTTTATACTGCTGGCTGCAGCCAGGTCAATATCCTCGTTTACAAACATCATCCTCACAAGCGGAACACCGTCATAATAAGCGTTGGCCAGCTTCTTCCTGTTGGTCTTGGTGGCATAGCTGGAAAGCTCTATCTTGGAACCCTTGCCATTTTCATAAAAGAAAAGCATATGGCCTTCATAGTTATCTGTGGCTGTAATATATATTATTTTTTCATCATTCTCAAGTCCCAGCAGGTTTGTCAGGTATTCACCCAGACTGCTGGCCTTGCAATCCGGCACATCATATATCTTTGTCTTGTATACGTTGAACCTGTTTGAAAACAGCAGCAAATCAGCCTTGTTATGTGTTTCTATTTCCTGGACGATGGTATCGTCATCCTTTAGCTTGTGCTCAGGATTTGCCCGCAAGGATACCAGTGCTATCTTCTTTAAATAATTCTGCTCCGTAAGGAAAAGCTTCAGATTGTAGTCTTCAATCAGGTGCTCGGTAGTTATTTCCTCTATATGCTGCTCATGTATTATTTCAGTGCGCCTTGGCTGTCCGAATTTTTTTGAAACTTCCCTGAGCTGCTTCTGAATAATCTTTTTTACCTTGCTTTCACTGCCGTATATGTCCTTGAGCTCTGCAATCTCCTTTATCAGCTCATCGGCTTCGCTAACCCTGTTCAGTATATATTCCTTGTTCAGGTTTCTGAGCTTTATTTCAGCTATGTATTCCGCCTGAACCTGGTCTATCTGAAAACCGCTCATCAGATTTGGCAGGACAAGGGCTTCCTGCTCGGTACCTCTGATGATGGCAATTGCCTTGTCAATATCCATGAGTATTTTCTTAAGCCCCATGAGTAGATGCAGCTTGTCACTCTTTTTTTCTATATCGTACAGGGTCTGACGCTTTATGCATTCAACCCTGAAAGCCAGCCATTCGTTCAATATGGTTCGCACTCCCATAACCCTGGGCTTCCCGCTTATGAGAATATTGAAATTGCAGTTGAAGCTGTCCTGCAGGGGAGTCAATTTATAGAGCTTGTTCATCAAAGCGTCGGGATCGGTGCTTTTGCGTATGTCCAGAGTGAGCTTCAGGCCACCCAGGTCTGTTTCATCCCTCACATCGGTAATTTCCTTTATTTTTCCGCCCTTTATAAGCTCGATAATCTGGTCCATAATGGCTTCAACAGTTGTGGTATATGGAATCTCAAGTATTTCGATGCAGTTGTTGTCCTTGTCATACCTGTATTTGGCCCTGACCTTGAAGCTGCCTCTTCCGTTGGTGTATATATCTCTTATTTCCTTCTCGGAATAAATAAGCTGTCCCCCGGATGAAAAATCCGGAGCCTTGATATACTCTTCCAGCGCAGTCTCCGGATTATCAATCAGAGCAGAGGTTGCCTCACATATTTCCTGCAGGTTGAAGCTGCAGATATTACTGGCCATACCTACTGCAATTCCCTGGTTGGCATTCACCAGAATATTGGGGTAGCTGGTGGGCAAAAGCACCGGCTCCTTCATGGTCCCGTCATAGTTGTCCGTAAAATCCACCGTATTTTTATCAATATCCCTGAATATCTCCTCACAGAGCTTATCCAGCTTTGCCTCGGTATAACGGGGTGCGGCAAACTTCATATCCCTGGAATACTGCTTGCCGAAATTCCCCTTGGAGTCAACAAAAGGGTGCAGCAGGGCGTTATTTCCTCTGGTCAGTCTGACCATGGTTTCATATATGGCCATATCACCATGAGGATTGAGCTTCATGGTCTGGCCTACGATGTTTGATGATTTTGTCTTGGCGGAGGTCAGAAGCCCCATTTTGTACATGGTATAAAGGAGCTTTCTGTGTGAAGGCTTAAAGCCGTCTATTTCAGGTATGGCCCTTGATACGATAACGCTCATGGCATACGGCATATAGTTGCTTTCAAGGGTTGACACAATATCCTGTTCAACCATATTTTTATGAGTAGACATGCATATCCTCTTTTCCGTTTAGTTGAATTACAATAAACTCCGTTTTTCAGCTTACATCTATCATATCCAGATACTTGCTGCCGTTTTCCTCTATAAACAGCTTTCTTCCAGGCAGATTGTCTCCCAGCAGCACATCAAACATCTGTGCCGTGAATTCCACGTCCGCAGGCATGACCTTTATGAGTCTGCGTGTCTCAGGGTTCATGGTGGTAAGCCACATCATATCCGGCTCATTTTCTCCAAGACCTTTTGACCTCTGAATTGTATACTTCTTACCTTCCAGCCTGGATAGAATATCGGACTTCTCCTTTTCGGAATAGGCAAAATAGCTTTTCCCCTTGCAATTGATTTCAAAAAGGGGAGACTCTGCAATGAAAACCCTGCCCTCCAGAAGTAGCGTGGGAACAAGCCTGTAGAGCATGGTAAGTATAAGCGTTCTTATCTGGAAACCGTCTACATCGGCATCGGTGCAGATTATCACCTTGTTCCATCTCAGATTGTCCAAATCAAAGGTATTGAGCTCCTTATTATGCTTGGATTTGATTTCCACTCCGCAGCCCAGTACCTTTAAGAGGTCAACGATTATGTCATTTTTAAATATGCCGTCGTACTCAGCCTTAAGACAGTTCAGTATCTTACCCCTTACCGGCATGATAGCCTGAAACTCCGCATCTCTTCCAAGCTTGCAGGCACCCAGGGCAGAGTCACCCTCCACTATATATATCTCCCTCTTTGACAGGTCCTTTGTCCTGCAGTCCACAAACTTTTTAACCCTGTTTGAAATGTCTACGCTGCCGCTTAGCTTTTTCTTTATGTTAATCCTGGTCTTCTCGGCAGTTTCCCTGCTTCGCTTATTAACCAGTATCTGTTCTATGATTTTGTCGCTTTCCATCTTGTTTTCAATGAAATACACCTCCAACTGCTGTTTCAGGAATTCTGTCATTGTCTCCTGAATGAATTTGTTGGTTATGGATTTCTTGGTCTGGTTCTCGTAGCTTGTAACCGTTGAGAAGGAATTTACCACAAGTATCAAGCTGTCTTCAATATCGGCAAAGGTTATTTTTGCCTCGTCCTTATTGTACTTGCCTCTGGCCTTTATACACTTGTCTATTTCATAAATCATGGCGTTTTTTACCGCTTTGTCAGGGGCGCCGCCATATTCCAGGTAGCTTGAGTTATGGTAGTACTCCAGTAGATTTGTCATATTGTTGAAACAGAAGGCTATCTGCATCTTAACCTTGTACTCCGGCTTGTCTTCCCTGTCACGGCCTCTGGTGGAGGTTTCATAAAACTGAATTTCCGTGAAACCGTCCTCCCTGGTTATTTCCTTTATGTAATCAACAATGCCGTTCTCATAGCAGTACACAAAGGTTTCACCCGACTCCTCGTCCTTGAGTATAAAGCGCAGCCCTGCATTGACAACTGCCTGCTTTTTAAGGACGGTCTGAAAATATTCCAGCGGTATGCTTATGTCGGTAAAAACCTGAATATCAGGCTTCCATTTTTGAATTGTAGAGGTCTGCTCATACCTGCATTTTTCCTTGCTGAGTCCGCCAAGGTTTTCACCTTTTTCAAAATGCAACTGGTATTTGTGCCCGTCTCTGAATACGGTCACATCAAAAAACTCCGAGCTGTACTGGGTTGCGCATGCACCCAATCCGTTCAAGCCAAGGCTGTACTCATAATTTTCACCGGAGTTGTTTTGATACTTGCCCCCCGCATATAATTCGCAATATACCAGCTCCCAGTTAAAACGCTCCTCCTTGGTGTTGTAATCAACAGGTAGCCCTCGCCCCCAGTCCTGAACCATTATGGAATGGTCCGCAAACCTGGTCACCTCTATGACATTCCCGTGCCCCTCACGGGCTTCGTCAATAGAATTGGACAGAATTTCAAAAAAGGAATGCTGACAACCGTCCAGACCATCAGAGCCAAATATAACTCCCGGTCGCAGTCTTACCCTGTCTGCACCTTTTAAGGATGATATACTCTCATTACCGTATTCAGTCTTTCTGGTTTCTTTTGTCATTAGTAGCTCCTCCACGTGTGATGTGTTCCTTAACATTATTTATCAAACTTATGTTCTCTGTCAAGCTATTTTACATACGGCCTATACATCAATCTGCATGGGATACTTCCTGCGTCATAATATTTCATCGTCTCACCAGCCCCTTACTTTTATGCTAAACCTGTTAAAAGGAAAATATATGACAATATACCATAATTATATTATAATTATAAATGATACTAGAGAAATGCTTTTAGTGCGAATTTTTTGGGAGGACAGCCTGATGAAATTAAGAATTACCCGTAAGGAATTGGAGGAGTTGACTCTGGAACAGAGGCAGAATCTCTGTGATCTCTGGATTCCTCATATCTACGATACTGTTATTGCCAATGTTTGCGTGGATGCTGCCGAAGAACGATATGAGCAAATCATATATGTTGTCGGTGGCATAAAGCTGCAGAAGCACAATGACATGCTTTTGTACGATCTAAAGTTCATGGCGGATGAGACCGTTAAACTCAAAGAAGATGACGACAGCCTTTCAGGCGTTGCGGAGGCTGACAGGACGGAAGCTGCAGATGCTGCCCAGGCATCCTGTGATTGTTCGGAGGGAGAGCCTGAGGAAGAATTCAGCTTTGATGAGGATTTCAACTTTGAATTCCAACGTCCCGATGCTTACATTAAACAAGACTGCCTGCCTTTATTGGATATAGGCCAGATGATTGACATCCTTGAAAGAAAAAATTTCGGAGAGGGCGATTTCTACCTTTCGGCAACACTTGGAGACTATGTTCTCGAAATGGGAAAAAACAATATCTCAGGTTCCATATCCTATGATCAGAACAATAAGGAAATAGAACTCTGCGATATACTTTGGGAATCAGTCAAGGCTGTTTTATAGTTTGTACAAAGCCTGAATTCCAGCACAGTTACGTTACCGGCTTATTTATAATACTTGAATACATAAGTAATGCAGCAAAACCTACTGATTTGAGTTTTGCTGCATTACTTTTTTCAATTTCAGAGTTTAATCCTCATCTACAGCTACATTCCCCACACCGGTGCTAAGCTTCACGGAGGGACCTCCGCCGTTAATATCCCCTTTGTAACGGAACTTGCTGTCCTCGTTGGTCCTGACAAAGCTGCCGCTTAAAGCTCCTACGCCTGTGCTGGCCTCAAGTGACATCTTTGTTTCCCCTGGCACGGTAAAGTCAAGATTTCCCATACCGGTGGAAGCATCAAATTCATCTACTGAATCAATATTACCTTCAAAATTTACATTTCCTGCACCTGTACTCAGTTTGCAGTCACCTTTTGCCGAAGAACCGGAAATGTCTATATTACCTGCTCCGGTGCTGAGATCAAACAG
Organism: Bacillota bacterium; assembly: GCA_023400235.1. Classification (GTDB taxonomy): domain Bacteria; phylum Bacillota; class Clostridia; order Acetivibrionales; family DSM-1351; genus Ruminiclostridium. The sequence continues at coordinate 88,064 of JAEXFI010000002.1, read as the reverse complement.
GGCAGTCATTTCGTTTATAGTGATATTTCCGGCACCTGTGCTGATTTTAACTTTTTCAGCCAGGCTCTCAACATTGACGTTTCCGGCGCCGGTACTGATATTCAGGCTCTTTACACCCTCCGGCACCTCAATATCGTAGTTGATTGTAATCTGATACGTCCTGTAGTTTTCTTTCTGCCAATCCCAAAAATCCTTGCCGTCCTTGGTCTTCACAACCACCTCAAGCCTGTCTCCGCTCTTCTCCAGTGAAACAATCATGTTTTCAAGAATAGTCTTCTTTGCTTCTTCTGAAGTACCCCTGACTTTTTTGTCGGCATTTACAATTATTCCGGAGCCGTTATTTTTCGTGATATCCACATTTCCGGCATTTGTCTTGACTTTCAGCTCTTCACCCTCTGCCTTGTCCTGGGTATATTCCTGACTCTCTGAGGTTTCCTGGCCTATCCCGCTGAATATGCCGCCATTTTTCTTTTCACTTTGATTTGATTTATAAAATTCATATTCCTTGCCGTTAATCCTCACTCCGCAGCCTGCTGCAATAAGAAACATAACAAATACCAGAATAAGGGCAATAAACGAAAAATATTTCTTCTTCAAAATCTTCAACTCCCATTCTTAATATATACATAAGATACGGCTTATTTACTAAAATGTCTTAAAAGTTGGGAATTTATTTTCATTGTTTTAGGTTTGATTAGTCAAAGACCGGGTGAACATACTTCCGGCATATTTCCATACATAATAAATCATAATGGTTTGAACCGGCAGAAAAACGGCATTTGTGACCAACCTTGCAGATACTATGGCATACGCGCCTTTTTGTGTAAGAATGATGAGCCATATTGTGTTGAGTACCAAACTGCAGACGACTATTACTGCCAATGCTGCGGAAAAGGTTCTCAGCAGGGTTATTTTCTTCTTATAGAGAAACACTCCATAAAGAAACCCGGATACAAACGAACTGAAAGTAAAGCCTGGGAAGTAGGCTCCTTTCGGGAAGATCATCATCCCCAACACATCGGCAACAGCCGCACCAATGCCCGCCATAACAGGTCCGAACAAAATAGCTGAAATAGCTATGGGGAGAAATTGAAATGAAATTCTGACAATTAAATTTTCTACAGACAGAAATCTGGTCAAGATTACTTCAAGGGCGACAAAAAGTCCCAACAACAGAATGTCTCTGAGTTTATTGTGCATCATGGGCACTACCTCCTTTAATTTTTCGAGTGCACCTTTTATTTTGCATAATTTTACATGCAAAAATAAAAAATGCCTCATTTTTGTGTCCCTAAGGGTACAGTACAACAAGAGATGTACTGTAAAAAGCCACATAAAAGAGGTATCTCTTTTTGTGGCAGCGGAATGCGAAATCTGCACCGCAAACACTCAGTGTTTTTCGTCCAAAAGGCAACTTCCCGTCCTTTTAGCACTTAACGCGCAAAAATCTACTCTGCCAATTTTTATGTCAAAACAAGCAACTTACGCCATGTGTTTCTGACTTTTTTATTCTATATTAAATCTTGATAAATATCAATATATATAATTATGAATTTATCAAAAAAGCTTGAAAATTGCACAGGGAAACAATCTACGTAAATACCCTGCCTTTATCAGTATTTCATTTACGTAAATTGCTCCATGGTCTGTTATATATTTCGGTATGAGTGCTTGCGTTTTATGCCTTTCATATTGTACGGTTTTATTCAGCTTATTTAGTTGCTGTAGCTGATGCTGTGGCAGTAGCTCCGCCCGGTGAGGCTGTGGAAGTTGCAGGCGAGGTAGTCGCAGCCCCTGGAGATGTTGTGGTCATTCCTGGCGTTGGAGAAGCAGTCGCAGGCGTAGTTGAAGGTGTGGCTGTCACCGAGGAAGTTCCGGCACCAGGCTCCTGGTCTTTGGCACAAGCGCCAAGGCTTATAGCAAAGGCAGCTATTAAAAGTACTGCAAATATTTTTTTCATTTCCTCTAAATTTCCTCCTTTATATTGTTTGCATAGAAACGAATTACTCATATTATTAGTAATACATCTAAATTTATACAAATTTTCCATAAAAAAATCCGCTGCAGCTTTGTGTATGCTGCAGCGGAAACTTCTCAGAAGTAAACCTGCTGTTTTGCTATTTCATATTAATAATCACATACTGTACCTTTCCCCCATTGTTCAACGGCCTGTCGCAGTAAATCTTTACGTTGGCATAACCGGCCTCTGTTCCCACAGTTATGTCAGTTAATTTCTTAGCCGTCAGGTTGTCGGAATAATCCTTTACGTAAAAGCTAACATCTGAACCAAACATATAAACCCATTCATTCATCTTTATACGTTTGCTGTCAATGGCCTGCACATACCAGCCCTGTGCACTGGTGTCTACGAGCTTATCATAAGAGCTTACCTTGTTGTTGAACATTTTCATACTTACCACAGAACCCACAAGCACTCCCGACAATTCCGACTTTGAGGTATATGTATAGGAATCGGTGCCGGATACCAGATTATAAGTATAGGTGGTAGTCTTCTTGCCGTCCGGCACAGTTACCTTTTGAACCACATAGTTCTTGTATTGCTGATTCAGCAAATCGCTGGTAAGCAATAGGTTCACATCTCCAAAATCCCCGGTTGTTCCAATATATTGCACCTTTCCTGCCGGAAGGGTTCCATTTGGAATATCCGTCCACTTTAATATACTTACGGTAGAATCGGTGTAATTGAATATTTTAATATTGTCGGTTGCATAACTCTGTCCCACTCTTTTCTCGTACCTGTCTATGGTCAGCTCGTTGGACATATTATTGCTTACCGAAAGCAGTGCTACAAAGTCGTCGGACAGTACAGAATACTTCACCAGCCTCCACTTGTAACTGCCTGGATCCTCACTTATCTTGTAGGTCTTCGTGGTTCCATCCACATGCATAAGACTGACTGTGTAATAGGTTTTGCCGTAATCTGCGGCCTTCTTTGAAACCTCTGTTGCAGTGTTTACAACAAATGCATAATCTTCTACAGTGGAATTTTCTGCATAGTATACATCTACTATTTTCCCATCATAGCCCAGTACTGCGCCGACAGTATCACCTACATTAAAGGAGCCGCCGGTGGAATTGAACTTGTTGAGCTTTGCATATTCTCCCAGGTCATAGTCCACACTGTTAATCTGCACCTTTTTGGGGGAATATTTGCTGGGAAGTATACTTGTGATTTCTCCGTCAATCCTGTTGTCCACCACAAGATAATACATGAGGACATTAAGCTTGTTGTATACTTCATAAACAACGTCCTTATCCTTTATATCATTGAGTGAAATGGTTTCACCAGTTACTTTTGACGCCGGAGAAACGGCGTTATTCACAGTATCCCTCAGAACCGGCACTCCGGGCTTAAAGGTTATACTGCCCAGATTCATGGTTTCCGGCTTGAAATTCATGGCTACCTCCGGTTTGCCATAAACCCAGTTATTCTGATCCTCCTGCAGTCCTGATGCTTCCAGAAGTGTCTGGTCTGCCGCCTGGGTACCGGTTTTCTTTATATTGGTATTGAGCATTCTGTAAATCATTATTATTGCCGCGTCAGAAGCTACAGAGCTTCCGCTGGTGTAACTGTAACCGGCTGTCAGTCCAAGGCCTTTTGCCTTGTCCAGATAACCGGTTGGCCATGCTCCTACAATGTCAGACGGTGTGTATCCCAGTGCCTTTATCATGGCAGTGCAAAGCTGAGCAAAGGTTACGGGAGTACCAGGCTTGAATTTTCCGTCGGAATAGGCTGACAGATAGCCCAGCTTGGCTGCGGCGTTTATGTAGCCGCAGTACTTGGACTTGGCCGATACGTCCGGATAGGTTGTGGAACCGTTCATGGCTTGTGCCAGCTCGTTATTTCCTGTGGAGTTGATTATTACTTTTGCAAATAGCTCTCTTGTCATTTTGCCGTTGTTATTCAGGTCGGAAGCATCTACCACACCCCAGGCCTCCAGCTTTTCAACCGCATTGGTATAATCCTGCTGCCCCTGTGCTACAGCAGCATATGAAACAGTGGAAGAAAGGACAATTATGAAAATCAGGGCCAGTGTTACCAGCCTCACCGGCAGCTTTTTTATTCTGTGCATTATAACCTCCTATCTGCGCGCTTTGCACACAAACAATTAAATTATTTATTCAAACCTCAGAGCTTCTATAGGATTTAGCCGTGCAGCCTTATACGCCGGGAACAGCCCGAAGACAATACCTACTCCCAAAGAAATCCCAAAGGACAACGTCATCCAAAACGGCGAATACACCGGTGTGGTTATTTTCAACCCCCCAATAATAAACCGGATACAGAAGAGGCCGATCAATATGCCTATTATTCCGCCGATGCCGGTAATCATTATTGCTTCAATCAGAAACTGCACCATTATATTTTTGCGTTTGGCTCCTATGGCCTTTCGTATGCCGATTTCCCGGGTTCTTTCCGTAACAGAGACCAACATGATGTTCATAATCCCTATACCGCCAACTATCAGTGAGATGGCGGCAATCCCCCCCAGTACTATCATAAGGGTATCAGTGATGGAGTTAAGTGTGGATAGCATCTGTGCCTGATTTCGCACAGAGAACGCATCGGCACTGCCAAACTTTTCTGTAAGATATGTATTCAGCTTGGCCATGGCAGGTTCAACCGTTGCCGAATCCGCCGCCTGGACCGTAAAATTGGAAATCCTCGTATTTCTTCCAAGTCTTTGTGCTACCGTTACCGGAATAATGACCTGATCGTCATCGGAGGAATCCTGTCCGTCTGATATTTCCTGAAGCAGACCTACCACCTTGAATATCTGTCCGTTGATTTTTATCTGCTGTCCGATAGGGTCTTCCCCGGAAAACAGGTCCTTTGCAACTGCACTTCCTATGACCGCCGTCTTCAGCATATAATCATTATCAAAGGACAATATGAAACGTCCCGACTGGACATGCCTGCTTCTTATAAATTCATAATCCTCGTTAGTCCCTATGACGGTTGTGTCTCTGCTTTTACTTCCTGCCTTTAGAGTCATACTGCTATTTATTATCGGAGCAATCATACTGATGTCACTGCTGTTTTCCTCCGAGAAGGTCTTCAGCTCGTCATAAGTGATGTTTCTGTTGCTCCCCCTTCCCGTTATGCTTATTGTTATGATATTGCTTCCAAGGCCCTCAATGGAGTCAGTAATGCTCTTGGTACTTCCCTGGGCAAACGCCACAGCCGTTATTACCGAGCCCACACCAATAATAACACCCAGCATGGTGAGGAAAGAGCGTATCTTGTTGTTTGCAATACTTTTCAAAGCCATCTTAAAGGCTTGAAGAAAGCTCATCTACACCGCCTCCCTGTCTTCCATGATCATTCCATCCTGGATTCTTATTGTTCTGCCGGCCTGTGCGGCAACATTGTTATCGTGGGTAATAAGCACGATGGTATTTCCGTTTTTATGCAGCTGGTGAAGAGTTTTCATCACGTCTGCGCCGGATTTTGTATCCAGATTTCCTGTAGGTTCGTCCGCCAGTATAAGCGGCGGGTTACTTACAAGTGCCCTGGCAATAGCAACTCTCTGCTGCTGCCCGCCCGACAGTTCATTGGGAGTGTGGTGTGTCCTGTCACCAAGACCCACCATTTCCAGCGCCTCTATGCTCTTTTTTGTTCTTTCCTTATGGCCCACCCCCTGGTATATAAGGGGCAATTCGACATTTTCAACTGCTGTAAGCTTCTTCAGCAGGTTGAAGCCCTGAAATATAAAGCCTATCTTAAAATTCCTGATTTCAGCCAGCTGGTTGTCATTCAGCCTGCTGACCTCGTGCCCGTCCAGGTAATAGCTCCCCGATGTAGGTACATCCAGGCAGCCCAGCATATTCATAAGCGTTGACTTTCCTGAACCTGACGGGCCTACAATTGCTACAAATTCATGTTTTGCAATATGCAAGGATACATTGTTAAGTGCATAAATCGAGTTTTCTCCCATTTCATAAACCTTACACATATTTGATATTTGTATCATATGGACCTCCATTACCTCTGTGTCTGAGAGTTAGTCTGCCTGTTTGAAGCACCTCCGCCGCTTCTGTTATATTGTGTCCCTTGCTGCATGCCTCCTGAAGGCATCATCCTGGTGGCTCCTCCTCCGAAACCGCCGCCAAGGCCTCCCAGGCTAAAACCTGCCTGATTGTTTGTGCTGCCCGTGGCTGAATTTGTCACAAGAGGCGGAAGGACTACTACCTGCCCTTCGGATAAACCGCTTTTAATTTCAACATATTGGTCGTTATTAATCCCAAGCTCAACTTCCTTCATTACCGTTCCGGCATAATATTCCTGGTTGGCAGTTCCCGACATCTGTCTTCTGTTTGAAGCACCGCTGCCGCTCTGACCGCTGCGCTGACTCGCACGCTCACCGCCTGTGACAGCTTCTCCTGCTTCTCCCTGTCCCTGTGCACCTGACTGACTGCTCTTGTCAGAAGAGTCTGGATTACTATTCTGCCCCCAGTTTCCGGCAGCTCTCCTGCCCTCTGGCTGGGAATTGCCCGAAGTCTCTCCCGCCACTCTCACAAATGCCCGGTCCCCCATCTTGGTTATGGCTTCCAGCGGAACCATAAGGACATTTTCGGCTTTGCTCAGAATTATGCTTGCATTGGCGTTCATTCCTGCCAGAAGATTTTCGGTTTCATTGATTTTTATTTTAACGTCATAGGTGGCCACACCGTTTGATGCAGAACCTTCCATTGCCTTATATATTACCTGGCCTGACAGCGGCCTTCCGGCAGTCTCTTCAAGTGCATCTATTGTAATAGCAGCCTCCTGTCCAACCTTTACCTTTGATATATCAAGTTCATCCACAGATATGGTAAACTGCATCTGATCAAAATCTCTTATGCCTATAAGCACCTGCCCGGATTTTACGCTGTCACCGGCAACTGCAGTCTCACCGGTTACAGTACCGTCTATGGCAGAATATATCCTGTAGTCCTCCAACTGCTTTTTAGCAGCATCCAGCTGGTTTTGAAGATCCTGCACCTTCAGGTCGTTTGTCTGGGAGGTTATCTCAAGATCGTCGTTTTCTATTTGTATCAGCGCCTGTCCTTTTTTAACATATTGGTTTTCCTTTATATTTACCGAAGCCAAGGTACCACTGGTGGCAGCTTTAACCGACTGCTTGTTTGCGTAGGACAGGGGATATATCTGGCTGGTTATTTCCACTCCGTCAGATGTGTTTATGTTTACGCTGGCCGTCATTGTATCGTCCAGTCTTCCCGGGTTGTTGACAGTTACCTCAACATCTCTGACCAGGCCCCCATCGGCCGGCGTGTATGTATTGTCATCAATTGCGGTAACAACACCCTCCACAGTGTCCATTATCTCCTGCAAATTTACCTGGGCCTTTTGTCCAACCTTGATATTCTTGATATATGTAGTGCTGACAGGAACCGAAAGCTTCAGTCTGGAGGTTTCGGTTATTGTAAACAGCGATGTGTTGTTGCCGGCACTTTCTCCCTCTTTTGCATTTATCCCGGTAACCTTGCCGTCGAAGGGTGCTGTGACTGTCAGATTGGAAAAGCTTTTCTGATTGCTGCTGACACTTAAACGGGCCTGGCTTATTTGATTCTCAATTTTCTGAATGCTGAGCTTTGCATCCGTATCGTCAATCTCAAAAAGCAAATCTCCTTTTTTAACCTTATCCCCTTCCTTAAAATACGCCTTTGTTATTTTTCCCTGAACATTTGACATGACATCTGATGTGTTTGCCGATGTGACGGTGCCCGAACCTGACAGAGCCACTTCGATGTTGCCCTTCACTGCCTGGGTTTGCCTCTTGGCAGAGGCTGATGAATTGCTGGCCGCCCTGTTGTTTGTCACCAAAATGATTCCTATTGCTGCTGAAATGATAACTAAAGCCACTATGGAAAGTATAAAAAATCTTTTTTTATTCCACTTTATATGCTTTATACCTTTTGCCATGGTTCCACCTCTTCAATTGATTATTGTTTATGAATGGGTAAAAGTACCTTTGTTTTTATAACAATAGTATTAAACTAATATGTAAAACCTGTGTTTGAATTGTGAACAAAATGTTAAGTTACAGCCATGTATGGGACAAAAAGGGAGTGAAGTAAAATGAAATTACTATTTTACTTCACTCCCTTAAAAAACTCTGCATATTTATACGTTTTGCAACAGCCTCTGATAACAGCAATCAAAATATTAGTTTTGTCTATAGTCAATAATCCTCTTACTCTTCTTTTCACTTCGAGGCAGACTGCCCAAGCCGCTCACTTCCGCAATAATATGTATGCCTATCCTCTTTTTGAACAGGTCAACTATGTTGTACTCCATATCCTCCCTGGAGGTGTCTCCGTCTGAGTTATACTCCGCCTTCAAGGTCATGACATCCTTGCCGTTTATATGATCAATGATAATCTGATATTCACTGCTGACACCCTCCACATCCCTGAGAATCTCATCAATTTGTCCCGGATAAATGTTTACACCTTTGACCTTTACCATGTCGTCGGTTCGTCCGATTATCCTGTCAATACGCGGGTAGGAGCGTCCGCAGGCACACCTGCCGGGAATTATTCTGGTAAGGTCCCTGGTTCTGTATCTCAGCAAGGGAGCTCCTTCTTTTCTAAGGGTTGTTATTACCAGTTCCCCTGTTTCCCCTTCTGGAAGCACCTGTCCCGTAACAGAGTCAATTATTTCAAAATACAGATAATCATCGTAATAGTGCATTCCGTCATGGCAGTCACAATCTATGGCAATGCCCGGCCCGTATATTTCGGTAAGCCCGTAGATGTCATATATCTCAATGCCCAGCTCACTTTTGATGCGCTGTCTCATTTTTTCTCCCCAGCGTTCAGAGCCTATGACACCTTTTTTTAGCTTTATTTCAGCCTTAATACCTCTTTTTTCAACCTCCTCTGCCAAAACCAGAGCATAGGAGGAAGTTCCGATAATTACAGTGGATTTCAGGTCCATCATCATTTGAAGCTGCTTGTCAGTATTCCCAGGCCCCATGGGTACTGCCATGGCCCCCAGCCTTTCACAGCCTGCCTGAAAACCTATTCCCGCAGTCCACAGCCCATAGCCCGGAGTTATCTGGATTCGGTCCATAGGTGTAATGCCTGCAATAGCAAAGCTCCTGGCCATCATTTCAGCCCAATCGCTTACGTCCCTGGCAGTGTAGGGTATAATAATAGGCTTTCCCGTTGTTCCCGAAGAGGAGTGAATCCTTACAATCCTTTCTTCCGGAACCGCTTGCAGTCCAAGGGGATATGCTTCCCTCAGCTCTTCCTTTGTGGTAAAAGGGAGACTGCTTATCTTTTCCATAGAAGTTATTTCGTTTATGTCAACTCCTGCTTTTTGAAATTTCTCCTTGTAAAAAGGACTGTTGCTACTTACGTTTATAAGCAACTCCTTAAAAATATCAAACTGACCTGAACTCATCTGAACTCATCTCTTCTTTCTATAATTTTCTGTAAATTTATATAATTCTATAAATTTTAACCTTTTGCAAGCTTGTACATTATCCCTGTACACTAAATACATTTACTCCATTTTTGACCTCCCAGCACAGCGAAGCTAAGCCTCCACGGCCTGCGTTCTCAGGCTGACCGTTAATAGCCGCCAAAATGCTCTTTTCTTATCCTGCTGTAATAGTCAACAACATTCCTATCATACTCGCTTTCCATCAAATTGGACGAAAGCAGGAAATCTGCTGTGGACTGGTTCATGGCAACAGGTATGTCATACAGCACTGCTATTCTCAGCAACGCCTTTACATCCGGATCATGGGGCTGTGAGGTGAGAGGGTCCCAAAAGAATATCATAAAGTCCACCTCACCGTTTGCAATGCAAGCGCCTATCTGCTGATCTCCTCCCAGAGGGCCGCTTTTAAAGCGTTTCACAGGGAGTCCGGTATTTTCGGATATCAATTGAGCAGTGGTTCCTGTTCCGCATAGGAATTGTCTGCCTAAAATATCCGACTTGCTTTTTACCCAATTAATTAAATCCTGTTTCCTGTTGTCATGTGCTACAAGTGCTATGTGCTTCTGCTTTCCTAATTTGTTTCCGCTCATGTTTAATCTCCATTTTCTGCTGTTTATTTTTTGTTGGATTCATTGTGTCGAATATAAATATTATGCGGCTTAATCAGCTTTTGGACATTTGCTCAAGAATAAAATCATAGCCCAGCCTGAAAGCTTTTTGATTGAGCTCACTGTATTTCCGGGGTATATTTTCAATTATAGCCTGCTCAATTATTTCCCTGCTGAAGGGCATTTGTCCCGCCGCAGCAGCCGCTCCCAGAAGCACTACATTGACAGCCTTGACTATGCCCGCCTTGTTGGCAAGGCTGTAACCGTCAATATAATGAAGCTGTGCTGAATTTTTGTCTATATAGTCTGTAATTTCCTGTATATCGTACCGGGATGTTCCAAGGGATGCTGAAACCGGCTTGATTATCTGGGTATTGACAATACAGCAGCCTCCCTTTTTCAGTCTTGGCATACTTCGCGCCGCCTCGGAAAGTTCAAAGGCAATGAGCAAATCAGCACTTGCCATGGGAATTATGGAGCTGCTTTTCTCACTGTTTATCCTCACATGACTTACAACACATCCGCCGCGCTGAGACATCCCAATGGTTTCAGAGGTCCTGGCAAAGCTTCCCTGACTGATGGCCGCCGCCGCAAGCAGTCGTGAAGCAAGTACAGTCCCCTGCCCCCCAACTCCTGCTATTAAAATATCGTATTTATTGTCCTTTATTTCATGCTTATTCATCATTATTTCCATGCCCCCTACTCGCACAAAACTCCATGAAAGTCACAGCATGGAATCGGTGCCACATTTTTATCTTCTTCAAAATTTCTTTAAAACCTTTTACCTCCATGCTTACATCCGTCATACCTCTGCCTTTTCTATGGCATTAAAGGGACATACGTTTACACATAAACCGCAGCCATAGCAAAGGGACGGCTCGATTACAACCCTTCCGCCGTCCACGGAAATTGCAGGACAACCTATTTCCGTAATGCACTTCCTGCATTTTCTGCACTTATCATTTACGGTATTTTTGATCTCAGGTTTGAACAATGCAATGCAGGGAGCTTCAAAGATGACTACCGACGGCCCCTTGTATGCAACTGCCTTTTTAATCAGCTCCACTGAGTTCTTGAAATCCAGGGGGTTGCCTTTCTCTATGTGTCCTACGCCACAGGCCTTGACCACACCGTATATGTCTATTTTCTCAGATATGCTGTTCATCATGGTCCTGCCTATGCCTGGATGCGGCTGGTGGCCTGTCATGGCTGTAGTACTGTTGTCAAGTATTATTATAGTTATATCCGTATTGTTGTAAACTGCATTTGCTATCCCGGGAATTCCAGTGTGAAAGAAGGTGGAATCTCCAATAAAGGCTATACAGCTTGTGTCAGGTTCGGTTCTCTTAATTCCCTGGGCTACGGTTATGCCTGCTCCCATGCACAGGCAGGTGTCTACCATATCCAGAGGCTTGGCATTTCCCAGGGTATAACAGCCGATATCTCCGGTAAAAACTGCCTTTTGACCCTTGGCAGCCATTTTTACCGCATAAAAGGAGGCTCTGTGCGGGCAGCCGGCACACAAAACAGGCTGTCTGACCGGAAGCTGCGGCAGAGCTGTCTTATCTGCCATTGACCCCTCTATTCCGAGGAAGGCCTCAAGTGCCTCATAAACCAGCTCAAAGGTATATTCTCCCGCAAATGGCAGATTTCCGGTTTTTTTGCCCAGTATCCTTACATCAATATCCTCTGAAGAACACAGCAGCATAAGCTCCTCTTCCACAACCGGGTCCAGTTCCTCAAAAACCAAAACCTGCTCCAGCCCATCCAGAAATTCTTCAGCCTTGGCCTTGGGCAGCGGATACGGCGTTCCAACCTTGAAAACCTTTGCCTGTGCCTGCAGCTTCTCCAACGCTTCAGATACATAGGTGAAGGCAACACCTGAAGCTGCTATCCCCAGCTTTCCGCTGCCCTCTATGCAATTGAAGCGGGATTGTGAAAAAATTTCCGACAGCTTTTGCTGAAGCTGCTCTATATGAAGGTGCTTTTTATATGCAAGGCTTGGGAATATAACCCATTTAGGGTCCTTTACAAAACCTTCCGGCTCATGTGCAGCTCTGTTTTCATCAATTTCAACTGTTCCGCAGGCATGGCACACCCTTGTTGCAGGCCTTAAAAATACCGGTAATTCCACAGCTTCTGATAATTCAAATGCGTACCCGATCATTTCATAGGCTTCTTCAGGTGTGGACGGATCCAAAACAGGCAGATTTGAGAACCTGGCAAAATGCCGTGTGTCCTGCTCTGTCTGAGAAGAAAGCGGGCCGGGGTCGTCTGCAACCAATACCACCATGCCCCCCTTTACTCCTATGTATGAAAGGCACATCAGAGGATCCGCCGCAACATTGAGTCCAACCTGCTTCATGGTAACCAGTGTTCTGGCTCCGCTGTATGCTGCACCTGCGGCTATCTCCATGGCAGCCTTTTCATTTACCGACCATTCAACATATATATCTCCGGGATTATTATGGGCTATAGCTTCCAATACTTCTGTGGAGGGAGTCCCAGGATAGCCCGTTACCACATTGACCCCTGCGCATATCGCTCCAAGGGCAATTGCTTCATTACCCATTAGTAATTTTTTTACCATTTTACCTCCAAAAGGCCGGCCAAACCGACCATAAACAAAATTATGCGGGAATAGGCGGCATATCTCTAATCCGGCAGCCATCCCGATTTTTTCTCATTTTTTAATTAAATTTACACGTATAAAATTATAACATAATTTTTCTTCCTATGTACAAAAAAAGTGTGGGAATAATCAAGTGGTTTCAGTAATTTAACCGATGGCAGCATATAACTTTCAGGTGTTATAAACCACTAGTGTTCAGCTGGAAAATTATATATAATATAATTATAAAAAATAATTTGGGGTACTTAGGAGGATTTTATATGAAAATGGTGGTTGCCATAGTAAGACCGGAAGCTTTTGAGGATGTCAAGCAGGCCTTATTTGACGCTCAGATTCACAAAATGACCGTAAGCCACGTAAAGGGCTGCGGACAGCAGATGGGATATACAGAAAGTTACCGCGGTACAGTAACAGAAGTCAACCTGCTTAATAAAGTAAAGTTTGAGATCTCAGTTAATGATGAATTTGTGAAGCCAACAATCGATGCCATAATGAAATCAGCCAGAACAGGTAATATAGGCGACGGAAAGATATTTGTCCTTCCCGTAGATGAATGCTACAGGATAAGAACCGGGGAAGAAGGCTCCGAAGCTATCGGCTGATGCAGCAGCATGATTAAAAACTTACACCTGTAATATTACGGCATGTTGAAAGGGATGCCTTGGCCTTACGGTTATTGGCATCCCTTTTGTTTTATTTCTTTCTTAATATTATCTCTTATGGTCTTTATTTCTTTCTTGCAGATACCAGGAGCATCATGGGCCTGCGCAATTCATCCGACATTTCAGGCTGGGCCTCCTGCAGACTTTTTGCCGGCCTTGGTTCTACGCACCCGGTTATTTCAAAACCCGAATTTATAAGGCTGCTTATATAGGTGGTCAGTGTTTTATGGTACTTGACCACCTTTTCACCGAGAAAAACAGCCTCACGTCCCCCTTCCGAAAAGTAACTGTCTACCGGCCAGTGGAGCCTGCTGCCGCTTTTATCGCAGTACCAGTCCTGAGGTCCCTGGGCAGTGAATACCGGATGCTCAACAGAAAACACCAGTATACCGTTCCGTGTCAGGCACCTGCTTACCCTGTCCACTATATGCTCAAAGGACTCCACGTAGTGGAAGGCAAGGGAGCTGATTACCACATCAAAGGAGTTTTCTTCAAAATCAATGTCTTCAATTGACCTACAAGAATATTTAACCTTGGAGGAGCTTGTCTTTTTTATTGCTTCATTCAGCATTTTTTGTGATATGTCAATTCCAAATACAGAGCTTGCTCCTTTTTCAACCGCATACCTGCAGTGCCAGCCAAAGCCGCAGCCCAAATCCAGAACTCTTTTATCCCTGAAGTCAGGCAGCAGCTTTTCAAGCTCGTGCCATTCTCCTGCTCCCTCCAGGCCCTTTTTTGACCTATCCATGCTGCTGTATTTTTCAAAAAACACACTCTCATCATACTTGTTATAGGGCATACTTCACCTCTGAACCTGATTTCCAGATTTTTCTGTTTTAATCACGGCGCCATCACACTATTTTAGTAGTCCAGTTCTCAACATTCCAAACCTCGGTCACCCAGTCCTGATAAAACTCCGGCTCGTGGCATACCAGAAGTACGGTTCCCCTGAACTCCCTCAAGGCCCGCCTGAGCTCCTCCTTTGCCTCCACATCCAGATGATTTGTGGGCTCATCCAGAATCAGCCAGTTCACATCCTTGAGCATAAGCTTGCACAGCCTCACCTTGGCATTTTCACCACCGCTGAGCACCATCATCTGACTGGTAATGTGTTCCGTTGTAAGTCCGCATTTTGCCAGAGCTCCTCTTACCTCTGCATTGGACATGCCCGGGTAGTCGTTCCACACCTCTTCCAGTGCAGTATTGGTGTTATAGCGCTGGGATTCCTGCTCAAAGTAGCCGGGATACAGATAATCATCCAGCTTAACCTCTCCCCCGAATGGCTCCTGAAGCCCCAGCAGGGTTTTTAGAAGGGTGGACTTTCCAAGGCCGTTGACACCCTTGATTGCAACCTTTTGTCCACGCTCCAGCGCTATGTTCAAAGTACCGGTCAAAGCCGAGTCATAGCCTATGACAAGATTATGTGTCTGAAAAACATAGCGGCCGGGAGCCCTGGCCTCCCTGAACTTGAATATGGGCTTGACCTTTTCTTTAACCTTTTCTATAATATCCATCTTATCAAGCTTCTTCTGTCTGCTTTTTGCCATATTGGTGGTGGCAACCCTGGCCTTGTTTCTGGCAATGAAGTCCTCCAGCTTTTCAATTTCCTTCTGCTGCTTTTCATACGCCTGCATGGTCTGCTGCTTGGCCAACTGGTGCATTCTCTGGAACTCGTCATAGTTGCCTGAATACCTGGTAAGTACGGCATTCTCTACATGATATATGACATTTACCACATCATTGAGGAAAGGAATATCATGGGATACCAGAATAAATGCATTCTCGTATTCCTTCAGATAGTTCTTAAGCCAGTTTATGTGATTTTCATCCAGGAAGTTGGTAGGCTCGTCCAGAATCAGAATCATTGGATTCTGCAACAGAAGCTTTGTCAGCAAAACCTTTGCCCTCTGGCCTCCGCTGAGATTTGCCACGTCAGTTTCCAGGCCTATATCTCCAAGCCCCAAGCCATTGGCCACCTCTTCTATTTTGGAGTCCAAAATGTAAAAGCCGTTGTGCTCCAGTACATTCTGTATGTCTCCCACATCCTCCATCATGGCATTAATTTCGTTTTCTGAAACCTCTGCCATTTTTTCATACAGCTCCAGCATTTCCTTTTCAAGATCAAACATATACTGAAAAGCCTCTCTCAAAGCCTCCCGTATTGTCTTTCCCGGCGTCAGCACCGTGTGCTGGTCCAGATAGCCGGTGGTTATTCTGTTGCACCACTCCACCTTTCCCTCGTCGGGCATCAGTTTTCCTGTTATGATATTTAAAAAGGTCGATTTCCCTTCTCCGTTTGCTCCCACCAGACCCACATGCTCTCCCTTTAAAAGCCTGAACGAGGCTTCCTCCAGAATTTTTCTGGCCCCAAAACCATGACTTACATTTTCAACTGTCAATATGCTCATTTTATCTCCCGTCTACGCGTATAGCGCGTACACAAATAGTAATGAAAGACACGCAGTGGCTTTCGCAGCGTGAAAGTCACTTTGACTTTCCACATGAATCTTTCACGCTATTGCCTCCATAATGCACTTGCAAAGTTTATTTCCAATTAAAGCTCATTTTTTTATACACTGACGAAAATTAGTATAACCGAAACGTCATATGGAAGTCAAAAGAAAAGTCGCACTAAATTCACATTGACAATGCAGGTTACCTGTAATAAAATTATTACAGGTGTAAATTATATATTAACACATAATATTTTTAATTGGAGGTTTGCAATGATGAATTTTTCCATATTCTTTTTCCTTTTTGCCGCCATAATCCTGGTAGGGCTGATAATTGCTGCAATCGTTGTACTTGTATTACTGACAAGGTCAAAATCAAAAAACCAACTGGAGCAGTTAAATTCCATAAAGGCTTTGGCCAATAGTCTGGCCTTGTCAAATATGGAGCTTAAGGAAGGTTTTGCAGAGTTAAATATGAAAATGGATGCCATTGAAAGATTACTTAAGGAAGTTGAATAGGATGTCACACATCAATGATAATGAGACGGGCCTTGTCAATACCGGAGATAAACTGCTCAGGCTGTCTGACTCTCTTTCCCATCCTCTGCGGCTGAAAATCCTGGGTATTTTATATGAAAAAAGGCAATATGTAAGTGAACTTGCCAGAACAGTGAATATCAGCAGACCCCTGCTTTATATGCACCTGCGAAAGCTGGAGGCCGCAGGCCTCATCAAGGGAAATCATGAAATATCCACAGACGGCAAGGTTATGAAATATTATGAGCTCCTGAAGTTTGATTTGCATATTACCCCTGATTTACTGTATGAGCTGTCCAAAAGTATAACCCAAAAGCAGGATAATCAGAAATAACGCAGGCAGATAAAATCAAATATAACTCCCGCCTGGGGTAAACAGTAAAATGGAACCTGCAAAGGGACTTTTTATTGTCCGCTTTATAGGTTCCATTTCAAACTGTGCAACTCAAGGGGAGCACATTCGATGTTAATTAAATCCTTGGGTATGTCAGATGTTATCGTCCGTCTTCCTGATTTCCTGTGCAATTGCCGGATTCTTCTTCAGCAAATCCAGCACATTCATGCCGGTCAAGGCTTCAACAGTCTCGGGAAGCTGAGATATTATGTCGGTCACGTAACCGGAAACCTTTGCAGCACCCTTGGCCTCTCCGCCATTGCCATTGTCAACAATGACAATCTTTTCTGTCTTCGCAAGAGGACTTGCAATGGCCTGTGCAATATCAGGCAGCTTTTCAATTATCATCTGGGTAACAGCAGCATCATTGTACATCTTAAAGGCCTCGGCCTTCTTTGCCATGGCAGCGGCCTCAGCTTCACCCTTGGCTCTGATGATTTCCACTTCCGCCATACCTTCCGCTCTCTTGGCCTTGGCCTTGGCTTCACCTTCCATCTCGATAGCCTTGGATCTGGCCTCGGCAGCCGTCACCTCTCTGTACTTGCTGGCATCCGCCACCTTGGCAGCCTGGTAGTTTTCGGCATCCGCCTGCTTCTTTACGGTTGCTTCAAGTTCCTTTTCTCTTCTCAGGGCTTCCTGCTCTGCCAGCTCTATTTCCTTCTGCTTCTTAACAATTTCAACCTGCATGGAAGTTTCGGCAACTTCCTTTTTCACAATATTTGATTTGATGTCGTAGGCAAGGTCCGCATCAGCCTTGGCTGTCTGCTGGTCCTTGTTGTAGGACTGAACCTTCAGCTCTTTGTCCTTGATCGCCTCGGCTATCTGTGTCTCGGCCTGAATCCTGGCTGCCTCACCTTCTCTGTTGGCTTCAGCGGTCTTAATCTTTGTTTCCTTTGTAGCATTTGCCTCTGCTATCTGGGCATCTCTTTTTACCTCGGCGATTCTCGGCTTTCCGAGAGCTTCTAGGTACCCGTTTTTATCTGATATGTCCTTTATGGTCAAAACCTTGAGTTCAAGACCCATATTCTGCAATTCTGTTGCAGCCACGCCCTGTACATGAGATGCAAAGGTTTCCCTGTCCTTGTATATTTCCTCAACAGTCATTCTTGATACGATTTCACGAAGCTTTCCTTCCAGCACCTGCTGAGTGGTTTTAGCTATAACACTCAGCATATAATCCAGTCCCTTTGAGGTATTGAACTGCTCTGCCGCAGAAAGAATGGAATCCTTATCGGATTTGACCTTGACAACAGCCACACCGTCTGCAACTATTCCAACACCTTGTGAAGTCAGTGCCCCATCAATTCTGATGTCTATCTGCATATTTTCCAGTGAAATGACATCCGTTCTTTCCAGCATTGGAATTACGACGCCACCGCCACCGGTAATAACTCTTCTTCCTCTAAAACCTGTAACTACAAGTGCCTTATCCTGTGGAACCTTTTTGTACATTGAAACAAACATAAAAAGCAAAATAACTATAACCGCCACAATTGCCACAGGTATAAAATATACTGAATATTCTTCCATTCTAACTCTCCTTTTTATTTTATATTCAACTTCCACACCGTTTTCCGGCCGCTTTTGTACAATTTATACCGGTAAGCGGAAAAACCCTGCAACGGTGTAAAAGAAGTTTACATATTTAGTATTTCAGACAGCTCACTTACATAAAATGTATTGTTCTCAATCCTGCAGATAACTACTCTCTGTCCCTGCTTTACAGCTCTTTCCTCTACATGCTTTGCAGGTCCTGTATACCTTATGGAATTAACAGTATACTTTATGGTTCCATAGCCCTTTTCCAAAATGTCCGTGGTCACCTCTGCGGGAGTTCCCACCAACTTTTCCCTGGATACATCGGAACTGTTCTCACTGCGGTAAATGGGCTTTGCAATAAAATTGTACAAAAGTGCCGCTATGGCAATACCTGCTGCCAGTGACCCGAGAAGCACAATCGCTGAAGCCCAGACG
This sequence comes from Bacillota bacterium, assembly GCA_023400235.1. Lineage (GTDB taxonomy): Bacteria > Bacillota > Clostridia > Acetivibrionales > DSM-1351 > Ruminiclostridium. The sequence goes on along the minus strand of JAEXFI010000002.1, from coordinate 69,329 downwards.
GTAATTTTGGTTCCCATGATTCCAAGTCCTCCGAATACTGTAAGGAAGGATACTGCCACCAGAGGATTTATTAAAATTGCCAGCCAGGAAAAAACGCTATGTCCTCCTGAATCTCCATGATGAGTATGATTCCCCTGAACATCTCCACCATGGTGGCCAATATCAACATGTCCCAGATGGACGGCATCGCCATTGCCCGCATCTACATGCAAATGCCCTGAATCATGTCCGTGCTGTACAAAATGTCCGTCCCCCCCTCCTGTATCGGTTCCCGAATGAAAAGCTCCCGAAATACCGCTGATAATCAAGGATACAAGGGTGTACAAGACTCCTGTAAAAAACACTACCAAATAAAAATTATACATATTAATCACCTCACAATTATTAGTATATATTTCAATAATTTTCCTTCGAAGAATATAGATTCATTATAGCTAGTGGCCGGATATTTATCAAATAGACTTATATAGGGGTTTTGATTAAAACAACTCTATTTGAGTTACCTTGTGAATTCTAAATCACGGTTAATATCCAATCTCGCTCAATGTCTCTCAATCTTCAATTCTCTCCGTTTTTCATAAAAACAAGAATTTCTTTGATTTTTCAATCAGCTCTTTTGCTGCCGATTAATCAGTTTTCCCTCTGCAATACAGGCTAATAAGTTTAAAATTAGTGTAAGCCTATGACTTATACGGTCTATCTGTTAAAATTTAAAGACTTTAAAGCTGATTTGATGTTTATGAAATGTTTTACCGCGCCACTATATGTATTAATTATATCAGATTTATCCACCCGCGAAAAGCCTCTTTTTCACCAAGGTAATCTAGTCACTCAGGAATATGGGGATAAATCAAGAAATTTCCCCGGTAGAAAGATAAATTCCGGCAGGAAATAATATTACGGATTTTCAGACTACTATTATAGTAGTGCTTTGAAATAATATTTTCTACTCATATTATAAATTAATATATTCTGCTGACTCCCTTGAGAACATAGGATAGGAAGGTATACAAAAAATATTTAAAGAAATGAGTAGAGCGATATGAAGAATAGCATGATAAAAAGAAAAAAACAGCGATTAACAGCCTGTATTATAGCTTGGGCGATGCTGCTGACAATATTTTCCGGCACATTTTCTCCAATCAGCAGAGCTTTGGCCGCAACTCCCTCCACCCTTAACGCAGGTGTGAGCGTAACCGGCGTTGCGGATGGAGGTACCATAAACGGTTCCACCGGCGTTGAGGTGTCGGTTGCTTTTCCTGTCCCCGTTGAAGGTGACGGCGTTTTGGACTACTTCCATTACCAGGATGAAGTTATACTCCTGCTGAGCACTTCATTCAGATTTGATCCCCTCCCCGCTGCCTCTATTGATTTGATGTACGGGGCAAAAAAATTAGGTACTGTTACCTTGAGCAATAACGAGGAAGGCCAAGCTGTTTCCAAAATCAAATTTGACGGCGATGAGGATGTTTTTGATCCTGGCAAGCTAACAAACGGGGAAAACCCCTACTCAGGCGTATCCGGTATGTTTAAGGCCCAGCTCAGGTACAACGGCAGCCATGATACGGATGCCTCCGGCAATAAAACAGTCAGCCTGCTGGAAAAAACGTATAAATTGCAGCTGCCGGGAGATATAGTTACATATATGGTGGATAAGAAGGCGGAAGGAACTGCTGTAAACCTGGACGAAGGCACCGTCACCTGGACGGTCACCATCACTGCTGCAAAGAACACAGAGCCCGCTCCCACCCACATTGATCTGGAGGGCTATGTTTTTGAGGACGACCTGAGCGGCGTAGGCGAGTATGAGGGCAGCTTTTTACTGGCAGGGGGCACGGTATTACAGTCTAACCTTTCAACGCCGGACGCCAGCTCCACCAAACTGACTTACACCTTCCCTGCTGGCTCCGTCAGCCCTCAGACGCTTGCCTTCAAAACAAAAATCCCAGAGAATATTCTTACAGCCGGCGGCAGTATCACCAACGCCGCAGGCCTTTATCTGTCCAATAAAAAAGTTGGCTCAGGCGATTTCACCGCCACCATTGCCAAGCCCTCGGCCACCAAATGGGGACAGACCGACGACGACAGCAGCGGAATAACCTATGACCCCACCGGCCGCAGCATTACCTGGTATATTGAGGTTAACAGCCAGGGGAGAACCTTGAATGACTTGACCATTACCGATGAATTAAAAAACGGCCTTAGCTTCGATTGGGCCCAATGGCAAAAATGGAATGACACAGACAGCAAGTGGGAGGACATTCCCGGTGTCAGCTGGACGACCGAACCCGATGCCAACCGGTATAAAATTGGCGAAAAAACCGGCGGCGGTGTAAACTATTTCGGGCGTCTGAAGCTTGTCACCAAAGTTCCCGACAGTCCTGACGGCTCCGTCACAGCAACTGACTATCACAATCAGGCTGCTGTAAGCTGGCTCGGCAGCAGCGGAGCTGCCGGAAGTGCTATAACCACTAATCCCGGCGTTGGTATAGGATATGATGCCATCTCAAAAAGCGGCACCCAGAGCATCTCTGATGTTAAAAACCACCAAATCACCTGGATGCTTGATGTGAATATGAAGGGGCAGTCTGCTGGGGACTTCAAGGTTTACGACCTTTTTGTCCACGATGCGGGCACTTCAAATTCCGAACTTGTCAACGCAGCAGGCTGGCCGTCTGGTCTCTTACCCGGCTCTGCCGGAATAGCCCGCAACAACGGTCAAAGCTTTGTTGCGGTTGTCTCTAAGGATGGGCATCTTACTGTAAACTCAATTGATTTGATAAAAGACGGCAAGGTTATCGCAACCCTGGTAGAGATTAAAACCCTCAGAAACAGCGGAAGCAATCAGCTTTCCCTGAAAAGCCGGATTATTGCTCCTGATACACTTGCAGGAAATGACCAGACTAAAAATGTATATAACCTTGCCTCGCTTTACAAGGGCGTTGACTGCCGGGGCAAGGCAGAAGCTTCTGTGCTTTACAACAATAAAGTCCTTTCCAAGGAGCTTCTTAACCGCTCCGAGGTAAACAATGAACATACGTCAGGAGCAGCCATAGACGCCGACAACCGCACCACAGATGCGGCCCGCGGCTTCCACTACGGGTACAGAGAGGCCATCTTCCGCCTAAACATTAATGCTTCCGGGATAGATTTTTCAAACGTAGCTACCAACCTGACAAACGGTTTTGGAACTGTTGCAGTGGCTGACACGCTTCCTGTGGGCTGGGAGTTTGCCAAGTTTTCCGGCGGGCAGGATTACCTGATTTACGAAGCAGCTGAAAACTTAAGCACGGGAAACGGCTATCCCCCCACCGGCTCTCTGACAACCTCAGGCAGTGCCCTGGCTTCAGTAGCAGGCCTGACCGCGGCATTCGACAGCACAAGCAGTACTCATACCGCCACCTTTAGCTTTGACAATCTTAACCGCCCCTATGTTGTTCTTGTGAAAGCAAGGCCTTCCAACGCCACCTTTGACGCCTATTTAATGAGTAATAGCATACACAATGAAGCAAATATCCTCAGCATAAATTCCGTCAATTGGCAGCCCGGCAAAAACGTGTCTCAACTTTTAAAGGTGGACGGCAAGGTTTTGGATAAAACCCTGGATTTGAGCAAGCAAAATCAGGGTATTCTGACCTGGTCCGTAAATTACACCCCCTTCGGACGGGAAATCGGTACCGGCCTTGAGGATACCTTGCCTCAGGGTATAGACCTGCGCACCGATTCCAGCGGAAAGCTGATTTGGGAACAGGATGGCGGCAGCAATATAAGCATCCGGGAGCTGACCTTGAAAACTGACGGCAGCGGCGAGTACTCGGAGGGCTCTGAGCTTTCTCAGAATGTATTGAAATCAGTTGTCAGCTACGACAACAATACGCGCAAACTGACCTTTGCCTTCCCTGACAAAGCTAAGGCTTACAAGCTGACCTATGTCACCGACATAACCGGCACACCGGCCAATGTATCCAACTCAGTGAAGCTGGTGTCTGCGGACGGCACCGGCCCCGGCACAAGCAAAGCCTTTGCCGTCACCGCACAGCAGGGTATGGCCACCATGGGGCGCAGCGGCTATCTGCTTGTGAAAAAGACTGATATAGGCTCCGCTGCTCTGGCGAACGCGGAGTTCACCCTCTACAATACTAATTCCGACGGGTCTAAGGCTTCTTCAAGAGCAGTGAGAACCACCGGTATAGACGGGACAGTCAAATTTTATGGTCTTGCCCCCGGCAACTACATACTTGCGGAGACCATAGCCCCCGGCAATTATGAGAATCCTCCGCTTGAATACAGCGTAGCAGTATCACCCGATCTTAAAACCACTGTGAACGGTTCGTACATAGTCACGGGCAGCACCCCTTTTGTTGTAGTCAATTACAAGGCCACTGACCCGGTGGGAAGCCTGACCCTCAGCAAGACAGTAGCGGGCAACGGCGCAGATACCGCAAAAACATTTGATTTCACATTGACGCTCAGCGGTGCTGCAGCTGCTTATACCTATTCCGGCCACGGTGTGCCTGGAGGAACCATTGCAAGCGGTTACACTGTTTCTCTTGCAAACGGACAGAGCATTACTATCGTGGGACTGCCTGCCGGTACAGTATACAAGGTGAGCGAAGCAGATTATGCCGGGGATGGGTATACCACCACCAGTACAGGTGACACCGGAAGCATCTTGACCAACACCACACACCAGGCAGCCTTCATCAACACAAGAAATGTTTGGCAGCCTGGTATCTCTCAAGGCACAGGAATTTTGACCATAAAAAAAGCAGTTGCCGGAGCTGATGCCGACAACACTAAGAAGTTTAATTTCACAGTAATTTTAAGTGGGGCAGCCGGCTCCTATAATTACACAGGAAACGGTGTTCCAAACGGAGCAATTAAGAGCGGAGGCATAATATCCCTTGCACATGGCCAAAGTATTACAATCAATGGACTGCCGGCCGGTATGGCATACCAGGTTACCGAAGAAAAAGCTTCTGCACAGGATTACACCGTTGAGAGTACAGGAAGCTCAGGTTCTATTTCCTCCTCCATGGAAAGCACTGCCTCCTTTACCAACACAAAGCTGCCTGTTTCCGCCGGCAGCCTGAAAATAAGCAAAAAAGTCACCGGACATGGAGCGGATATGGGGAAAAGGTTTGACTTCACCGTTAGCTTTACAGGAGCGACAGGTGAATATTCTTACAGCGGAGCAGCGGAAGGTACCATCCGCAGCGGGGGCACCCTTTCACTTGCCGCCGGAGAGAGCATCACCATCACCGGCTTGCCCGCAGGCACACAATATACGGCGGTTGAGGCAGATTATACCAGTGAAGGCTATACCGCTTCCAGCACAGGTGCAACGGGCATCATAAACGTGTCTGCCTTGCAGACAGCCACCTTTACAAATACCTATGTTGATTCTCCCAGCACCCCCGGAAAACCGGAAATTCCAGACACCAACATTGGAGGCGGGTCCCCCGGAGGGACAGCTGGAGGTAATACCGGAGGCATGCCCCAGACCGGAGACAATGGAGCCGGCGGACTTGCCAAGCTTGGCTTGCTCTTCTTCTCGGCGGTGCTTGTAGCTGTTATAGCCTTCGACTTCGCCCTGCGTAAGAAGTACTCCGCCGGGAGAAACAAGAAATAACGGAAAATACCGTCCAAAGCAGCAACAGTAAATATCTGCGATGATTTTTATAGAAAGGAGAACAGGATGAAAAGTCTTGAAAGACTTAATTTAAGACGGATACTGCACGTTTTGACGGCACTTAGCACAGCGGGCATCTTGCTCTGCGTTTTCATCCTGTTTTCAGACAGTCTGGCATACGCCCAAGGTGCTGCAGTCTATAAGAAAGCCGGCATTTTTCGTGAATCACCGGCCTCCTTTGCAGAGTCGGCTGACTCCCTGAAGAATACTGACGTAAAAGCACCGGCACAGAAAAATGAGAATGAACGGAGAGCCGTTGACTTCGCAGCTCTGTTCAAAATAAATAAAGACGTAGTGGGATGGCTGGCTGCCGAAGGTACAGTGCTTGACTATCCCGTGGTTCAGGGTAAAGACAACTCTTTTTATCTCGACCATTTATTCACGGGCCAGCGCAACAAGCTGGGCTCAATATTCATGGATTACCGGAATCGTAGCGATTTTTCAGACAAAAACACTATTATTTACGGACATAATATGAAGGATGGCTCCATGTTTTCTTCCTTAACAAAGTACGAAACTCAGCAATATTACGACAGCTTCCCAACAATGCTGCTTTATACTCCTGGCGGCAGCTTCACAGTCGAGTGGTTTGCAGGCATTGTTGTGGACGGCAAGTCGGAGTCTGTCCCCTTTTCTTTTAAGGATAAGCATGATTTTCAAGGCTATATTGATTCACTTAAAAAGAAATCGACCTTTAAAACCGACACCCTTGTGGAGGCTGATGACCGGCTCATTACCTTATGCACCTGCTCCCATGATTTTGCCAACGCAAGGTATGCATTATACGGTAAATTAAGCAAATAACGGCTTATAGCACCCTCATCCTGTAGAATTGATACCCTGATACTTAGAACTGTACAAAAGGAGTGAACTTATGAAATGTTAAAACACAATATAAAACCTATATGCATCAAAGCCAGATAAGCCCCCCTCCCTGTGCCTGAGAAATTCAGGCATAGGGAGGGGGGCTTATCACACTGCCAATGGCAGCATCTTTATAATTTAATATAATTTTTCTTATATCATTTTACCAATCAGCTTGTTCCTGATAATTTTCTCGGAGGTTGCCCTGCTATTTTTACTTAGCGTCTGTGCGGCCAAATCAAATGCTTTGTTTATTATAACATCGCTCATTTGAAATTCCTTGGCAGCCAGCTCCATGACAATCTTATCATGCTTCGGGCTGTAAAATCCATTTTTCTTTTCCAGTTTCTCATATTGCTGCTGGCAAAACTCATATATCTCCAGACATTTTCTTGAATCCAACAAAGCCACACACTCCTTTCAAAGCTTTAATACCAACATAGTAACTTATATAAACATTATACTTAATAATTATTAATATGTTATGTAGATTATATGAAGATTTTATTACTTTTTTAAGTGACTTACGGTGACCTGCCAGTGCAATTATTTCACGAGAAATTTTTGACAGCAGGTATGGGGCTGGTCATTGAATTTATTTTAATAAAATTACGCATATTTATATCAAGTGGTCTGCGTCAGCTAAATCCATATACTTCCGGCAGTTAAAACGTATCTCCGGTAAATAGGGCTTTAGCTGCTGCCTCCCACTGAAATGCTTATGACAAACCGCTGAAAGGATTGATAAAATGCAGAATCATAAGAAACAGGACAGTATTTCGGTAAATCTCATCAGCGAACAGAATGAAGTCAGGCCACTTTCACAGCAGCCTACGGGAAATGCTGACAAGGAGCCCTTTTGTGTTTATGACCACAAAAGACATGCAGTAGGCTCCATAATTGTCAATGAGGACGGCACCCAATCCGTATGCTGCCAGGACGGTTCCTGGAAGATAAAATAAAGCTGACCTTAAACCGTAATGGCTCACCATCTGCTGATTTTCTGCATATGGTGAGCCCCCTGATTTCAAGACAGCCTTGATTGAACTTTAATTTTTCCCCATAAATCATATTCTGGGTTCCCTGCAGGCAGGCAATGCTCCTTAACAGTTACCAGTCGCAGGCTTCCTCTATGACTCCGGCAATTTTCTCAAGCTCCGAAGCATCTAATGAATCAAATCTACTAATAATCGGACTGTCAATGTCCAGAACACCCACTATCCGGCCCTTGCTTCTCAGAGGTATTACCAGCTCCGAATTGGAAGCACTGTCACAGGCAATGTGTCCAGGGAACTCATGCACGTCCAAAACCAGCTGGGTTTTGTTCTCAAGTACAGCTGTACCGCAAACCCCTTTCCCCACTGCTATGTGCACACATGCCACCTTCCCCTGAAAGGGCCCTAGTAGCAGCCGGCCGTTTTTCATTATATAAAAGCCAACCCAGTTTATGTGTTCCAGCGCTTCATTAAGCAGTGCAGACGCGTTGGACAAATTTGCAGTTACATCCCTTTCCTCCTCAAGCAGCGCCTTCATCTGTGAAAAAAGCAGCCTATAGCTCTGTGCTCTGTCCTGGGGATATTGAACATCAATATCTTTCATAATTGGAATTCCTTTTTTGATTCAAGTTGTCATTGTTGCTAGTGCTGTTGTTAGTGCTGTCAATATTATGGCCGCCTTGCTTCTGCCTGTCCTGGGGGCTGTCATTCCAATTACTGAAAATGTTTTCGGAATTTATGAATTTTTCAAGCTCAAGGCTGTTCTTAAGTCTGAGTGCTTCAGCCTTAAGCTCAATTTCAGCCTTTAACTGCTGTTTTTTCAATAAATAATCCTTAACCTCCCTGAACAATTTCGGTCCGAATATTAAAACCAGAGCTGTTATGGGAATAAGAAAATCCCAATCCATATATGTTAATCCTCCTGTTTCCATTATCAATACATGGACTATTATATCATATTTATTTCACATAAACAGTGGATTTTAAAACTGGTTACAAGTTTCAGGGTACTCAGCCACGGGAGAGCTCTTTGATTTTTTCCATGAAATTCCCCTCTAATACACCCCCGTGGTAACACATAATTCTGTCGATTTCATAATCCAGAAGAACAGCTAATGCTTTCCTTGCTTCCTTCATATCATAGGTATGCACGGGGTCTGGCCCAACCAGCTCTCCATTTTGAATATTCAGTGCATCTCCCGCTATGAGGGTTCTGTACTTTTCCAAGTATAAGCAAATATGCCCCGGTGTATGCCCTGGTATATGAAGTACACGAATGCCTCCGCAGCAGTAAACCTCCTGTTGGTGTTCCACTGTATGGGTGACCTTGGGTTTGCCGGTTGTGAACAGCTCCTGGAACTCCCTTCTTTTTTCCGGCGGTAATTGCTCCAGGTCTCTCTTCATTTTATCAAGGGTTTCCTTACTGAATTTGATGGGGAGCAATTCACCTTGAATATAAGGTTTTTCCAGCTGATGCGCATACACCCGGATTCCCTCCCGTCCTTGTTCGCTGCTTTGCGCAGCCTTAATCAGCTGCGCCAGGCTTCCGATGTGATCCATGTCATGATGGGTTATGAATATTTTCGTCAAGGCACCTGCCGGAATTCCCTCCTTTTCAATCAGGCTGCATATGGTCTTTGCCTGCCCGGGCAAACCTGCATCTACCAATATGGCCTCCTTTTCATCCCATAGTAATACAAGGTACATTTTTCCGCTGACATTTGGAACATTGGATTCCAATTCAAGTACTGCCATTCCTTCGTCCAGTTTCATATAATCGGGCTTATAAGCCCTTCACCTCCCCTTTCCTGTCATTACAGAATTATTTTGTGCGTAGTCCCGCAAAAATTCCATTGTTTCCTTAAACCATTTTAGTGATGCCTCCAGAGAATTTATACCGTATTTCAGAGTTACCAGCCAATATGGATATTGAGGCTTGCTTTTTGCGTCCTCATTGTCAAGGTAGTAAGCGTGTATCCTGCTCAGTTGTTCATGTTTCAGCGCATTCCTCTGCCTGGCGGCCTCCAGCATTGACAAGGTATCCTCAAGCTCCATTCTGGTTCCAAAGGACAGCTTTAGCAGCAGCTCGGATCTTTCAGGCTGGTATTCCACCGGCAGAGTCAGCCAATTCTTCAGCTCCTCCACACCCTCTCGGGTTATTTTGTAGCTTTTTTTCCTGGAGTCTTCAGCCTCTTCCTGCCTTTTTATAAGGCCTCCGGCCTCCAACCGGGACAGTACAGGGTACAGATGACCGAAATTTTCGTTCCAGAAATAAGATATGCTGTTATCGCAGAATTTTTTAATATCATAGCCGGACATTGGCCCCATAAGGCTCAGAACACCAAGTACCGCATACATGGTTTTATTTTTCATATGCATCTCCCAACATATATCAGAGTGATATAGTAAATTATATCACTCTGATATATGTTGTCAAGCTGTTTTCTCCTCCTTTTCCTGTCATTGTATTGATTATTATGTATTAATTTGTAAAATATAATAATATATGCTATATTCTAAAGTATGACAGTTTAATTTAACGCATCCTTTTGTATGATTTTGTTCTGAAGTCTTTCATTATAAACGCAATGACAGTAAAATAATTTTATATGAGAGGTAAATGTCATGGATACTATTGACTTAAAACCGTTACAAACCCGGCCGGGCACTCCCATAAACGCCATGGGCCAATACATGCCGCCAAATGGGATTCAGCTGGACATATTAAAGCTGCTGGTAAAAGCAAATTGCGATTTTCTATTTAATACTTTACTTTTTTATAATTTTATACTGCTCCTGGATAAGGATTTCAGACTGGTCTCGTGGCACATAAACAGTGAAAAAATGCTGAGCAGGGTCAATTTCTACACCGGCGCCTGTCTGGGAGAGGATAGGATTGGCGAGACGTCCATTTCAAAAGCCCAGAAAAGTAATGCCGTAAGCATTCAGTATTGCCATGAGTCCCGAAAATCTGTTTTCAGCAGCTTTACAAACTGCACTGTCCCTGTTCCCACTGGCAACAGCACTCACTGCTATATTTCAGCCTTTTTCCTGGGGTCCAGAATGGACAAGGTCTCCATTGACCATTTCTTACTTTTTACCGAATACCTGGCTATGAATCTTAAACTGTATGTGAATAAAATAGGAGCCTCAGATTTTACATATAAGATCATGCAGCCCCACTTTAACATTTCAAGCCTGAGTCAATGCGAAAAGAATGTACTAAACCTGATGAAACTGGGGTATTCAAATAAGGAAATCTCCAAGTGTCTTCATATTTCTGAAAACACCACCAAATCTCATATAAAGGTAATACTAGATAAGCTGTCCTGTAAAAACAGAACTCACGTGGCTGTTAACGCGGTTTTATCAGATTTTCTGGCACTTATAGAGTAAAAAGGCTTTTAACCGATACATTTTCCTATCGTTCGGATTGAAAATATAATCAGTATAGAAGCATAAATTGTGCTTTACTGATATTAAAGTGCCGATTATCTACTGTTTAAATTGATTTATTACTTTCATAATCGGCGCCATGTCTTTCAACAAATCAATTTTACTCTTACTGTCACATATAAAATCAGCCAGTCGAGTAATCACTTTGATATTCAAGTCTTTAACCGCTGCATCAAAGTCGGAATCCTTAAGCTTTTCCAAAAACCTTCTGAGAATAAGGGAATTTTTATAATTTTGAAAAAGCGGTTTTGTGAGATCTTCATAATCCCCCATGCCACAGATATCATAAGCGCTGTAAACGCCTGTAAGTATTGAGGAAAACTGTCCGAAACCAAAGCCCGGAGAAATGGCTCCGAAGCAATTCCCGATAAAATACGTGTTTTCTATTTTTGGTTTATTGCATATGCCCACCATATATCTGGTCACCTCAAATTTATCGGTAATTCTGAAACTCTGGTGGAAAGCTTTCGTGACAAGGGCATAAAAATCATCCCACATCTGGTTAATATCCATTTTTGTTATACTGGGATAGTCGGGATAGAACATTACAACATTCGCCTCCTTTTCCGAATAAGGAATGACCCAGCCGTAGCCTTTGGGCAGAACCTCATAATTGAACCAGACGTGAGGAGTATTCTTCTGGAATTCTCCTTCAATTGTAGCACCGCGTACGGTACAGCTCATATCGGCTCTGTAATTGCCAAGATGTGATGCGTAAGCCCCGTCCCCAGTTGCCAGGACGACTGCGTCAAAGTTTTTGCACAGTTCCTCGTATTCGTGTTTGGAATTGTATTCAATGGGTGCTTTCACCAATTTTTCGAGCTGTATCTCATAGGAATCCTTCTGCCGACCTCGGGTATTTAAATACCCGATATTTCCGCTAATACATCCTGACTCATTTTTGGAATGGAGGACGATTTGATGGACCTCCGATATGGGATTTAATATAATGCCAAAATTATCCTTTAAATACGGCAAACAGTCTTTAATGGGCCTGTTCAGAATATGAAACATACTTTCTGCGTTGACAAACCGGTCGCCTACACAACTTCTTTTTTCAAAAATTGACGGAGTAATCGAATTCTTTTCCAGTGTTATGGCGCAGGAGAGTCCTGCCATTCCGGCGCCCATTATAGCAACTTTCATAGTTATTTCCATGCCCCCCATCTCGCACAAAGCTCAGTGAAAGTCAGGGCATGGAATCGGTGCCACATTTTTATTTGCTTAAAATTTTCATTCAACTTTGGTCTCCCATTCATACTCATTGATAGGTTTTAATAAACAAAGGTGCGCTTGATGCAGCATATGCTATCCCAAAACTCTTGACGTTTAAATGTATTTAAGTTTAGTATTACCCTAATTTGAGTATCTTATCATTGCATTTAATTGAATATGATATTAATAGCCCTTTTAAAGTTTAAACGAGCAGCTTAACGGACAGGTTCCCAATGTAACTCAGGTATCATGGTATCCTTTTCATAGATAAAACAAGACACCGGAGTTCTCACCCCCTGTACTCCAGCATTTTTTCAAGAACCGAATAGGAGTTTTCGTTTTTTGTCCTGGCCTCAGGGGTATCTTCATATTCCATTCTCACAGCCAGGTAGTAATTATCACCTGGAAAGCCCTTGTCCAGCAGGTATCTGATTTTACTGACAGGCAATGCAAAAATATGGGTTTCCTTCTGTCCTTCAAGCTTGGAAAGCACCTTTTCATCCGCGCCTATCTCCAGACCATATTTTTTTGCCACAGCGTCCAGAGGCTCGAAAACACCTTGATTTTTATAAATGTCCAGTGTATTGCCGTCTATCAGAATCAACTGCACTCCATCCGACGAAAATTCAACATCCACACGGGGCCCCATCAGAGGTATGAAGTCCATGTATTTTTCATTATCACCGTCCACATCCTTTATGACATTTTCAAAATAACTGTTCATTTCTTTCATAAGGGTGTCTCCCACCTCCCTGCCGTCTGTAACATATCCCACCTGTATATCCGGGCTGGGAGTACCACCCGGTATAACTATCATAACAAAAACAACTATAACAAGAAGGATTATTGCTACCAATACATGATTTTTATGGTAATACCAGAAATTTGACAACTTACCCTGCATTATATTTGTACCTCTTTTCCGTATTTTTCGCCTTGTCGGACAATATGGACATTTTTTCAAGAAAGGGTTCCTAAGGGAGAAACCCATTCCCTTAAAAAGCAATATTTGCGACAGCCTTTGAGACTCATCCTCTCCATATATCCTGTAGCTGGATTCCACATCCCTGCTGCTCTCCAGCAGGCCGATATTTTCAGCAGGCCGATATTTTCATATGGTGCTGTCAAGTAGGGACTAATAATTTTTAATAATATTATTTAAAATATGCTTAATACACAATATGGGGTCAGTTCTTCATCAAGTGCGATGACAGTGATTCCAGAAAGCCATAATTCAGTAAGCCATTGGCTGACCGAAAGTAAATACCGTCCGATTCTCGATATTCCAAAAACCAGAACACATTGTATATTGCCAGTTTGAATGTCTTCACACGTCTGTAAAAATGCAGGACGTTCAAAGTTTAAGCCACTGTGTCCATTGTCCTGATAATATCCAATGTTATCATACCCTTTGGCAATTGCCAACCGGGTAAGCCTGTTCTTTCTTTGGCTTCCATACAGCACGGAGTCTTAGACCCTTGGCTTTATTGATTTGTCACAACTATTATTAGCGTTTGCTGTTTGCATTTCGGGCAGAACAGCCGAAAGTTTCTTAGTTCTGTATCTGCCCGGATTTTTGTCCGCGTTTCATTTTTGCAGACAGGGCATAACAACCATTCTGTACCTCTGGACACTCACTTGATTTCTTTTTCTTCCTTTTTTAACCGATACAAGCCCAATCCAGACAAGAAGGTGCAATAGACCAATATCGCAACAAGCACAATGATGGAAACGTCCCTTTGCGTAGAAAAAGATTTTATTGCAATGCCTTTTATGCATATGTGCGCTACGACATATGAAACGGGCAAAAGGAAAATGTGCTCAAGCCACACTTTTGTTGTTTTATTTTTACGGTTGATGAATAGCAAAACGCCCAACACAATCGCTATGATAAAAGCTAATGTAAAATATTGTCCTAATATTAATCGGGGCAAAGTCATTGTGTCGCCATTCGGATTAAGGTCAGTTCCATAGATAAAAACATCTTCCGCGCCGCTGTTTTGTGAATAGTAAACGGCTATGGGTTTATCACAAGAAATCACCATGTTCTGTGTTTCCCGCTTTGTAAAATGTAAATCCCAAGTCGTATTCCATGCGTTAATTCGATAGATTTCTATCCCGGTAGCGTTGTCAGTATCCTTCAAAAAGGTATAACCGGTAACAGTATCGTCAAATGCTATGGTAACGCTTCCGTTTCCATTTTCAGTAATGCTAAACAAATCATCCGAATAGGGAAAATATTGCGGAGCAGTCAAGAAGGAAACAACAGATAAGACAATGGAAAATACTAAAACTGTTGTAAATAGAATGGTCTGCACTTTCTTAATCAATAGTTTCTTTTTTAGATTTTTCAAAGGAGCTATGTCTGTGTCAGCAACGAACTCTGCAGGCTTTTTCATTTTCTCAGCTTCTGCGCGGCAATCTGCACATAACGTAAGATGTTCCTCCACAAATCCCTTTGTTTCTTCGCTTACCATATTTTCAATATACAGGGGAAGTATATCCCGAATTATATTACAATCATTTTTCATTATGTTTTCCCTCCATTTTATTGATGATTTTGTTTCTCGCTCGGTGATAAGTAACGCAAGCCCAATTTTCTGTTTTGCCAAAAATACGACCTATCTGCTGAAAGCTTAACTCCCCAAATACTCTTAACATAAATACCTCTTTGTACGGCTCATTTAAATCATGCAATACGATGTGTATTTGCATGGCTTCGCTTCGGTTATTTATCAATTCTTCAATAGTGTTTTGGCTTTCTAATTGCCCGACACTTTCAACTTCTTCTAACTCTACAAAAGGCGGGTGTTTTTGCACATAGGAATAAAAACAGTTTTTTGCTATTTGACATAGCCAGACGCGAATATCGCAATCACCTCGGAACCTATCTATCGAGCGCATAGCCTTAAAAAAAGTTTCACTTGTGATTTCCTCCGCAACGCTTTCATTCTTGGACAAGCTCTTGGTATATAGAAAAACGTCGTTAAAATATGCCTTGTATATTTTCTCGAACTCCGCCACTTTCTCACCTCATCACCTATAGGACTTGTTTTTTTAAAAATCTGACAAACCTATTTCTTTATTTAGGAAATCCTAAATAAATCGCAAAAAGAACAAGTACTATTCCGAGTGCAATTAAGATTATATACCAACGATTACTCTTTCTACGAATAATTCCAGAGGTAATAAAAAATAGCCCTAGCAACATTGAAATAATCATTATAAAAAATCCCATTTTATTTACTCCTTTTCAATATGAATTACTTTATCATGACGATTTGCAACTTCTAAATCATGAGTTACAGTAATAATAGTAGTGTTAAATTCCTTATTCATTTTAAAAAGTAAATTTACAATTCTTTCTCTGTTCTCTACATCCAAAGATGCCGTGGGTTCATCAGATAAGATAATTTGAGGTTTCATAATTATTCCTCTGGCAAATACAGCTCTGGATCTTTCCCCACCGGAACACTCAAGTGGCTTCTTTTTTAATATAGGTTTAATCCCAATTGCATTAATTACATTTTCGAAAGCCTCCGGCTTAAATTCTTTTTTCCCGGAGCCTGCATAAAGTAAAGGCAATTTGATATTATCTTCAATCGTCAAAGAGTTGATTAACGCTGACTCTTGAAGGACAAAACCAATCATTTGATTTCGCCATTGCGCTAATTTACTTGCATGTAAATTAGCAGTTGGCGAACCCAAAAGAGTATATTTACCATTATAATCTGTGTCTATCAACCCGATAATATTGAGCAAAGAACTTTTCCCTACTCCGGATTCCCCTACAACGGCAATTTTTTCACCGGCATTAACTTCAAGTTTAAAATTATTCAAGATTGAAAGCTGCGTCTTCTTATCCCTAAACACTTTTTCTTTAATATTCAAATGGATAATATTCGTCATTGTAATACCCCCAAAGAAATTTGGATTTTTCTGATTTTTCTTAACATATTTTCGACAATAATCATTCCCATAATAATATCAAAAAGGAATACTGCTAATAAAGCCAACCAGTCCATTCCTATTAAACCAAAGAACCCGTAAGTGGCAAACGTAGCGTCTTTTCTTAACCAACATCCATATCTGCTAAAAGCAGTGATTATAAAAATAGCTGTTAGATTAATAAAGGACAATATCCCAAAATAACTATAAAATATTTTTCTTAACTTTGAATAACTTAATCCAACTAATAAATTAATTGTAAAGTCTTTCAACATTAAACGAACACTGACTAATGCATTCCAAATAGAAAGACAAATTATAATTACAAGCAAAATAAAGGTTATTATTGCTATGATTTTTAATGAAGACAGATAATACTCATAAAAAAAATTAAAATTTTCCTTTTGACTAAAAAAATTAAATTTCAAACCGAGATTATCTTCCATAACCGCACTTAAATCCGTTATTTTTTCTTTTGTAGTTTGAAGAATTGCTACATCCATGAGGCCATTCAATTGAAGGTCAATATTAGCATGATCAATAAATTCCTCATTCACAGGCAAAAAAATCGAAAAATTGTAGTATGTCTTGGAATTGAGAGCATAATAATTAGAATGATAAGAATTTTGTTTTAAAACCCCCTGAACTTTTAGAGTTATCGGTGGCCCAAGGACAGATTCTTCAATTTTTATCGATGAACCCACAGGGTATGTTTTACTTAACCCTTTTCCTATTAAAACAGGTATTTCCTTGTCGTCAAATTGGTAATCAAAATCCAAATCCGTCCCTTGTGAAAGTTCAAATTTATTTAATTTATAATACTCTTCATTCATATAAATCAATGATATTTCCATATCATCAATGTTAGGTACAGATATAATAAATCCATCTACATAAAAAGCGTAATTCAAATTGTTATTTAAATAGTCATATACTATTTGTGTTCCATTTTCTCCAATTACATCAAAGTCAACATCACTATCCGGGTCTAAGTTAGCAATGTAAGTACCTTCTTGATTCATACATTCTATTTCTTGATACCCTTGAAAAGTTGACAAAATCGAACGAGCGGCAGTAAAAGTTATATAATTCGCTATAAAAAGCAATAGAATCATACCTATAGCAAGTATTGGTCTCCTTAAAAGAATTTTTGTAATAAAAAACTTAAAAATTTTCATATTTTCGCACCTGCCTTGCACTAATTAGTATATATGTAATAAAAATAAGAACCAAGTACAGATTGCCGGTTAAGCTGAAATTTAAAAACACATTTACCAAAGTAAATAGCAGGTAAACGAAGCCTAATATCATTAGGCAATCTAGTGAATACCGAATAGTGATATTGAATATAGTAGCTCCTACAAGTATTCTACAATAAACTTCTGTTTTCTTTCTGTATAACATTTGATAATGAAAAACTATCACCATAAATGAAAATAAAAAAATAATTAGGGGTTGATAGCCCACAAATTTCCCCAAAAAAGCTTTTAAAATATAAGAGTCTAAATCTAAAGTCTTTACATAATCAAATAGCAAATTTAAAAAGAAACAAAATATATATGCGGCACATAGTTCTAATGCGTCAGCAAATCCAAATAAAGATTTTCTCATACTTAATCCTTCCTCAAACTCCGCCACTTTCTCACCCCCTCACCTATAAGACTGAGCTTTCCGAAAAATCTTACAAACTTTTTTTGTTTTTTTATTTTGTTTTCGCCTTGCGTCCTCCGGCTTTCCCGCGTCTTTAGATATCATCCACATACGCCCGAACCTAATTACTCCCTGTATGCGATTTTCCTCACAAAGTTTTCGTACCCGTCTTTCTGAAAAAAATAGGACTATACCGGCGAAACCCTTTGCTTTTAGGGCTTCCTTGGTATAGTCCTATTATATCGCCATCTTAGTGGCGTATGGCACGCGCCGATATGTTATGCTTCTGAGCCAGTTGCCCTACTGTAAGTCTGGTTTCCATACATCCTCCAAGTTCCGGCAAAAACATAAATACCAGATTTTTTGCCCCTTATAACCTTAATACCCATTATATAGGTTGTCATTACGTCAATGTCAATATGGAACTCAAATTATTTACAGATGAACTCAAATTGTCTAAAAACTGAAAAACATTGTTACCTGTCTTCCAGCGCCTTGATTTCTGCTTGCAGTTTTGACCTGAACTTCTCATAGGTTTTTCCGTCCTGCTCATAAAAGTCCGAGGTCTCCTGGTAAAAGGCCCTTATTTTATCGTCCTTTCCCACCTCAAAAAAGCTCGCCTCAGGATGTGCGAAAATATACCCGTCAAGTTCCATGTTCCAGTTGAGGAAGAAAACGTAAACATTATTCTCCTCCAGCCTGGGTACCAGGTCCTCATATACAGAGGGGATATATACTGCAATATCTTCTGGAAGTCCGGCCCCCTTGATAATATCTGAGAGCCTTACCATAAGATTTTTGCCGCCAATCTCAGAAACACCTGAATTTCCCTGCTTATCTGCCACTGCCTTTTCAGGAGTACCTTCCTTTAACTCCAAAACCCTTTTATAGGAGTCTATGGAAATTATCTCTCCCGTCACTATGATACCGGAGGTACTGATAACCTCAGATATATATTTGGGATTTTTCAGCACCATTAATCCACCCGCTCCGATTTTCGCATCCACATAGCTGGTCTCTTTATATGTAGGTCTAAGGACAAGCTCCGTCTTTTTGTCCTTGGGATCTAAGCCATTAAAATATAATACTGTCAAAACCGCTAGAAATAAAACTGTAATGGCAATACCTGAAAAAATTCTTTTCCTGTTCATTGCTCCCTCCTTCATGTACCTCTTAAATCCACTGGTTTCAATGTCTGAAAGCAAAGCATCCTGCCTGTTTATTTCAATCTATGTTCTATTTCAATTATGTCCTATTTTAAACCTGCCGTCCAACACTTTTTTCCAGTGCTCTCCATTTTTGCAACAGACAGGTATGAATTACTTTATGCTGTTTATTTAGTGCTAAAAAAACTGTCATATTCTGCCGAAATATTAGATATGCATTTTTACCCATTTTTATGGCAAAGAATGGATATTTTAGGCGGAGGCGTCAATATGTTTAATAAGTTTATTAAGGTAGTATTTTTGATTGCAGCATCTGTTTTAATATACATGGGAACGGGAACCTCCGATTGTGGAGCAATAACGGCATATCCCGGCGCCTACGATCTCTCTCAGCCCTCAGGACAAACCTTTTTGGCTCAGCTCAATGGAGATGAATTTCAAAACTGGGTAACAAAAGCCGACGACCAGAGTGTCATTCTCCAGGATACCGACGGCTATTGGAAGTACACCAGCGTAGCCTTTGGCAAGCTGGAGGCTGAGAATGCCCGTGTAGGCATTGATCCGGCTCCCGAAGCAGCCTTAAAAAGCGCAGACTGGGCAGAAAACCTGGAAACATACAGCGAAGCCGCCCAAATACCTAAAACCTATTATGCAGGCGGAACTCCACCTCCCAGCAATGTAATCCCCCCGCAGCCTGCAGGTTCCTCACAAAAAATTCTGGTTTTGCTGGTCAGTTTTTCAGATAGAACCATTCAATATTCTGATGCAGTATGGAACAACCTGTTTTTCGGAAGTTCAGGACAGACAGTCAATAACTTCTACCGTGAAAATTCCGGAGGCAGCTTCTCCTTCTCCCCTGCCGGTGAAACATATGGTACCGCCAATGACGGAGTAATCAAGGTCACCTTGAATTACCCCCACCCCAATCCCGGAGGCAGCACAGACGACAGAAACCGGACAATTGTAAAAAATGCGCTGCTGGCAGCAGATACATATATTGATTTTTCCAGTTACGACACTAACAGCAACGGATATATTGATTTCAACGAACTGCACATAGTTACAATTACCGCAGGCTATGAGGCCAGCTGCGGTTCCACCGCCCCAAGCGTATGGGGACACCGCTGGGCCCTGGGCTGGTCGGTGCCGGCACCTCAGCTGGATGGCAAATTCGTAGCACAAGCCTCTTACGGCGGCTACACCCAGCAGGGCGAAATCCACTCAATTTACGGAGACCACCTGGCCACCATAGGAATACTCTGCCATGAGCTGGGACACGATTTGGGCCTTTTTGATGAATACAATACTTCCAATTCTTCAGACCCCTCTGTGGGCGCAAGCAGCCTTATGTCCAACGGAAGTTGGGGCATGAGGGCTTCGGAGAAGCCAGGTGCCTGTCCTGCCCATCTGGATCCGTGGTCCAAGATATTTCTGGGTTTCGCCTCTCCCGTAGATGCCTCTGACGGAATATACACCGTTAAAGCTGCAAGTACAGGACAGTACAATGTTCTGAAGGTTGCCACCTCCGATTCAAACCAGTATTTCCTTGTGGAAAACAGAAACCTGTCAGGTTATGATGCAGGCTTATATTATGACGGCATTGCAAACGGAGGAGTTGCTATATGGCATATTGATGAAACGGTTATTTCAGCCAATATATCCGGCAATACTGTGAATAATAATCCCGCCCACCGAGGAGTGGATATAGAAAGAGCCGTACCGGGCAGCTCCGCGCCCTATTACAGGAACGGCGGCCCCAACGACCTTTTTGCAGATGCCACCAGTCCTAACAGCAGGCTGTACAGCGGCGCTTCCTCAAATGTCAGCGTCAAGACCCTGGATGCCACAGCAACAGCCATGCAGGTATTGATTGGAAATCCGTCCGGCCTGCAGTTTTCTCCTGCTGCCTATACCGTTATGGAAAATGCGGGGAGCGTAGCTCTGACTGTAACCAGGACAGGCAGCACTTCCAGCATTTTGACGGTGGATTATACCACCTCCAACGGTACGGCAACAGCCGGCAGCGATTATACGGCTGCCAGCGGCACACTTAGCTTTGCCATGGGGGAAACCAGCAAAACAATCACCGTACCTATTCTTGATGATACCATATATGAAGGAAGTGAGAGCTTTACAGTTACCTTGAGCAATGCCTCCTCCGGAAACATAAACGTAGCTTCCGCCACAGTCACCATTAGCGACAATGAAGTACAGCCCACTAAGCTGGGCATTGGCCCCCTGGAGCTGACCTGTGTTGGAGAGAGAACCTTTCCGGGCACCTATCTTTATTATGACTTTTCTGTGATCCGCTCTGGAAACACCAGCGGCACTGTAACGGTTGACTACTACACCATAGACGACACTGCCATAGGCGGACAGGATTACCAGCCTCTTTCCGGCACGCTTACCTTTGCCGACGGAGAAATAAAAAAGAACATACGCATAATAGTATATTGGGATGGTGTTCTGGAGGATACGGAAATCTTCTATCTGAAGCTGGACAACATTTCATGGGGAACCCTGCAAAATGACAAGGTAAAAATAATCATACAGGATATAGACATTGCTTTTAACACCTTGAACTATTCCGTTGCGGAAAATGCGGGAAATGTAGTCTTGACTGTGAAAAGAGGCGTATCCCAAAGCAGTGAGACAGCCAGCTTTAAATATACGACAGTGGATGGCACAGCCACGGCGGGCTCTGATTATACAGCAAAAAACGGAACCTTGTCCTTTGCACCCGGCCAGCTGACTCAGACCATTACCATCCCCATACTGGACGATGGTATATATGAAGGAGACGAGACCTTTACAGTCAAGCTTACCGATGTGTATCTGACTGAGATTTTAAACGATACTGCTACAGTCACAATACATGACAACGAGCTCCCTACTGCACGTATAGGCTTCAATCCCACCGGTTATACCGTTGACGAGAGCGCCGGAAGCGTTGCGCTGACGGTCACACGAAGCCTTGTTACCTCAGGAGCTATTACTGTAAACTATTCCACCTCCAACGGCACCGCCCTGTCCGGCAATGATTTTTCACCCACAAGCGGCACTCTTGCCTTTGCACCGGGTGAAACCAGCAAAACCATTACGGTTCCCATTCTGGATGACACAACCTATGAAGGAAATGAAACCTTTACAGTGAATTTGAGCAGCCCTTCCTCCGGAACAATTACAACCTCTGCTGCAATAGTCACTATCATTGACGATGAGCCCGCACCCCAGCTCGCCTTCTCCCCGGTAAGCTACTCCGCAGCCGAGGACGCAGGCAGCGTTACTGTTACTATTACCAGAGGCGTGAATACCTCTGGAATCGTAAAGGTAAACTATGCTACAGTAAATGGAACAGCCCTTGCCGGAAGCGATTATACCCCCGTTAGCGGAACTCTGACCTTTGCAGACGGCGAAACCAGCAAGACTGTCACCGTGAACATAACAGACGACAGTGTATACGAACCCGCTGAAACCTTCAGGCTGCATCTGAGCGGCGCAGTGGGGGGAGTAATTGCAACAGCGGATGCCAACATAACCATTACCGATAATGATACGCTGGCTCCCTCAGGCAAGATTGTCAAGATAACGCCCTATGTTTCCTCGGGAACCGTGGGTACGTGCAAGGTTGGCACTACACAGCAGATAACGGTTATTGCAACTTTTGAAAATGGTGGTACACTTGATATAACAGCTCTTGCAATCTGGGCCTCTGAATACCCCGAGGTGGCCACAGTAAGCAGCGGCCTGGTAACAGGCGTAAATGCAGGTATAACTGTGCTGTCCTTTACCTATAACGGCCAGACCTATCAGTTCCTGTATACCATTAAACCTTAAGAGGGTCGGAAGGAAGGTGATACTATTTATATCAGAAACAATATTCCAGGCTTGAAGACAGTAAATATCCTGAGAAAAAACTCCGACCTCCGGGCAAAGTCGTCTGAAAAGCTGGCTTCGGGAATACGGATAAACCGGGCAGGTGACGATGCCGCCGGGCTGGCAATATCGGAAAAAATGCGTTCTCAGATTATGGGGCTGGACACAGCAATAAGGAATGCTTCGGACGGAATCTCTCTCATACAGACAGCAGAAGGTGCCATGGGTACAATGCACAATATTCTGCACAGGATACGTGAACTGAGCGTTCAAGCCGCTAACGGCACCTTGACCTCCCAGGACAGGGAATTGATAGCCGTTGAAATGTCACAGCTTGGAGATGAAATAGATAAAGAAATAAAATCTACGGAATTCAACACAAAGAAATTGCTGATTGGTGCCAATGCACCCATCACCTTTCAGGTGGGCGCCAACAGTGCCCAAACCGTAGACCTGCTCATTGATAAAACAAACCTGCCACATTCCATGCTGATTTTCGGCACAGCCTACCAGTTTGGCAGCGTGCATGTTGATTTGAGTACTCAGGGAAATGCAGATGTGGTGTTAAGCAATATTGATCCCCTTATAAACAGCTTATCAACGGAAAGAAGCAAGCTTGGGGCTATGCAGAACCGCCTTGAGCACACCATCAACAACCTCAGCACCGCATCGGAGAACACCTCCGCGGCTGAATCCCGCATCCGGGACGCAGACATGGCAAAGGTCATGATGGAGTTTACCAAGGCACAGATACTTACCAGCGCAGGAACTTCGCTGCTGGCCCAGACCAATCAAAGCTCCGGAAATGTGCTTACATTGTTAAAGTAGTTATTAATAATAAAATTTATTTTACAGTAAACGGTATCTTAAGGGCTTTTTCAAGCCCTTTGCTATTTCCGGCGGCTACACCCTTCAGTATGTATATGCAGTAGCTCTTCCCACTTTCATAGCCTGCGGCAGGTGGTTGAACCAGCAATATATTGTCCTTGGGGCCCTTCTTGAAAGTCACACCCTTCAAGGTATTTCCCCGGGAATCCACCACAAAGGCAGTCAGGCCAGTAATAGTCCCAAAGTCAATTGCCTGGTTGAACTTAAGAGTCCACACTTTGTCCGGAGACTGTAAAGCCTTTGAAAAGCTTTTTATTTCAACAGTTTCCTCCGGTCCCGGCAGTTGAGCTACGCCGTTGGCTGCCGCCGGTATGACAGCACCGTTGTACGATGGCACTTCAGTTTTATCCGGCATGAATTCAGTATCTGCCGCAGGATAAATCCCGGTGTCAAATACATGAGTATTCCTGATTTCAGCATCTGTAAGGTTAAAATATCTATAGCTTTGTACCTGTTCAGACGGGGAAGCACTGTCATCAAGGGTGCAGTCCAGGTGGTACCATTTGTTATCCAGCCTTACCAGGTTCCACTTGTGATCCAGGGAAGCATACATTCCCTTTACTATCTTATTTTCAATGCCAGCAGCAGCAAGCAGGCGGTAAGCAAGCTGAACATAGCCATTGCATACGGTCTGGCCGCCATATAGTGCCGAATATGCAGTATAGCCCGAAAGGCTGTTGTCATAGCTGACATTTTTCAGAATATAGTCATATACGGCTTTTTCCTTCTGCTTGTCACTCATCCCCGTATTTATTATGGAAGCGGTAATCTCCTGTATCTTTATGTCTACCAACGACTCCTGTTCCTTTGTTGTGTAGTACTTGAACGAGTCAAAGAAAATATCCGCCCCACCGCTGGAGCTGCTGACACTGAACCCAGAAACAAGGCTTATGCAGCCTTCCTCATAGGGGTCTCTCAGAACAGCTCTGCTGCGTGCCTGCTTTATTTCATTCATTATATTTTCCGTATTTCCCTCATATATTATCTTAAAGGCCGGTTCCCGGTTTTTTATGGCCATGAAAATTATGTTTTCAATATCAGCAGTTGAAGCCGCTGTATATACGGGTTCTTCTCCTGCAAATACCCCCATGGGAGTGAGCATTGAAAGTAATAGCGCCAAAATAAGCATATAAACTGGTAATCTTTTCTTCATAATAACTCCATAACTCCTTTTATAGGCTGTCTGTTTCATGTTAATAAATATTTATCAAATCCAGGCTATCAGTGGTTGTAAAGACAGTACCCACGTCAATGTCAACTCCGTTTACAATAATGTTTTTGGAACGATTGCTTATGTGGACTCCCGGTACCGCCTCAATCACAGTCCCGGCTGCCGTCTCTTCCAGCTCCAACTTTTCCAACCTGCAGCCCCTCCCCACATTTATTGAGGAAGCTGCAAATACTCTCAGGGTGTCCGCAGCAGTATTATCCTCAAGGGTCAGCTGTACTCGGGAGGACTGTCCTGCTATTATTATGCCTCCTGCCTCTCCGCCCTGTATAAGTATGCTGCCCAGCTTGTTGTTCCTGATATAAAGCCGGCCCCCTATCCTTACATTATCCAATACCAAATTTTGCTTCAAGGTGCTTTGGGGAATATACAGGTCTCCATTTACTGAGATATTTTTCAGTGAGGTGACCGATGAGCGTACAAGAAGGTTTCCTTCCACGGTTTTATCTTCAAAGGAATCCGCAGCAGCATTCAATATCATGCCTGCCGCCCTGTCCAGCAGCTCTGCTGCCTCTGCTCTGGTCATATATTTACCGGGCAGGAGTTTTCCAGTGCTGTCTTTTTTTATATATCCCCGGTCCAGCAGCACTCCGGTACTGTTTCTGGCCCATTTCTGAATAGAGTCCGCATCGCTGAATGCAAGATAGGAGTTGGAAATCAGCTGAGACAGTCCAAATGCATCTGCTACTATCTTATAGCCCTCCTGCCTTGTAACAGTTTTTCCTGGCTTCACAGTCCCGTCGTCATAGCCGGTTATGTAGCCTGCGGCCACAGCCTTGGCTATTTCTCCGCTGAACCAATCCTTTGGAGCTACATCCTTGAACTTTCTGGAGCTTTTTTCCTGATTATTAAAAATACCGTTTATTATTGCCAGGAGCTCCACTCTGCTGATATTCCTGTCGGGCTTGAAGGTTCCGTCAGTATATCCTCCCAGAACTCCTTCTGCTGCCAACCTGTTGATGTGCTCTGCCGCCCGGTGATTTCCCACATCAGAGAATACGGGAGCACTTGCGGCACTACCCCATGAAGCAAAAAAAATCACCACTGACAGTATGTAATAACCCAATTTCTTAACCATGACCTGATCCCCTTTATTTGCAGCTGTAAAATTATTAATCCTGCTATGCTATGCTTTCGAACGAATCTGCAATCTTTCTGAAACCACTAAAGCTTTAAATAATTTTAAATTTATAATCTTCTATATATTATTCGGCAAATTCCCTCATTTACTAAATGGTCAGCAGGGGAACCCGTCCAGAAAAGCATGAAAAGGGAGTATTGTAAAATGAAATTACTTTCATTTTACAATACTCCCTTTGGAAAAACTGCTTGCGGGCCAAACGCTAAGGCCCGCATTTTGCATCCATTTTTCCAAAAATGGATGCAAAACAGCACTTTTCCCCTTCAACGCTACATATTTATACGTTTTGCAGCAGCCTCTGAATGTTATAAAAATTCATGGTTGTTCAAGCTCTCTCATATCTCTTCTTTTACAGGATAATTCTCTCTTTTTTCATAGTGGGTATGTAGAACCTTGTGCGCCTTATGACTTCCAGGCTCTCCAAAATATTTCTCATACATTTCCTTCACTATGGGATTATCATGGGACTTTCTGAAGGTGAGGCTTTCATCCTCCTCATATATGGCCTTTGCCCTTTCGCTTCTCAGGTCTGTCCAGCTTCTGACGGAGGACGGCTGTATAGGCTGCCCTCCTCCGTTTACACAACCTCCAGGGCATGCCATAATCTCTACAAAGTCATACCTGGCCTCTCCGGCCTTTATGCTGTCAAGCAGCTTTCTGGCATTGCCAAGACCATGAGCCACGGCAGCCTTCAGCTTCATTTCGCCTATTTCCACTGTAGCTTCCTTAATGCCCTCAACACCTCGGACAGCTCTATACTCCACATTGTCAAAGGATTTTCCCGTTACTATCTCAGCTACTGTCCTAAGTGCCGCTTCCATTACTCCACCGGTGGCTCCGAAAATAACCGCTGCACCGGTGGCTTCTCCCATAGGATCATCAAACCGGCCGTCTTCAAGATTTGTAAAGTCGATTCCCGCTTCCTTTATCATCTTAGCCAGTTCCCTTGTGGTAAGTACCACGTCCACATCCGCAAAGCCCGATGCAGAAAGCTCCGGCCGCTGGGCCTCAAACTTCTTTGCCGTACAGGGCATAATGGATGCCACGAAGATTTTAGAAGGCTCTATACCAATTTTTTCAGCATAGTAGGTCTTAAGTACAGCCCCGAACATTTCATGGGGAGATTTGCATGAAGACAGGTTATCCAGGAATTCAGGATAGTTGTGCTCACAGAACTTTATCCAGCCCGGACTGCAGGAGGTTATCACAGGAAGCTTGCCTCCGTTTTTGAGCCTGTTCAGCAGTTCCGTGCCCTCCTCCATGATTGTGAGGTCGGCAGCCGTATCTGTATCGAATACCTTGGCAAAACCCAAACGGCTCAGGGCGGAAACCATCTTCCCAGTAACCCTTGCGCCTATGGGCAGGCCGAATTCCTCACCCAATGCCACTCTCACTGCGGGAGCAGTCTGAACCACCACATGAAGGTCCGGATTGGAAAGTGCTTCCCACACCCTGTCGGTATCGTCTTTTTCTCTCAGTGCTCCTACCGGGCAAACACTTATACATTGTCCGCACATGGTACAGGGCACATCTGCCAGAGACTTGTCAAAAGCGCATGAAATGGCAGATTTAAAGCCTCTCTCCGTGGCGCTGATGACCGAAACCGTCTGGACATCCTTACAGACACTGACACAGCGTCTGCAAAGTATACACTTGTTTGGGTCTCTCACAATTGATGGTGAAAAATTGTCCAGAGGCAGCTTTGTGCTCTCTCCCTCAAATCTGAGCTGGCTGATGTTCAATTCCTCGGACAGGGTCTGGAGCTCACAGTTTCTATTTCTCACACAGGTAAGGCATTTTTTATCATGATTTGACAATATCAATTCCAGAGTAACCTTTCTGGCTTCCCTGACATTTGGGCTCTGGGTGTATATTTCAAGCCCCTCTGCCACAGGATAGACACAGGCAGCCTGAAGCGCCCTGGCCCCTTTTATTTCAACAACGCACATCCTGCATGCGCCTATTTCATTTATATCCTTCAGGAAGCAAAGAGTTGGTATTTTGATATTGGCTCTTCTAGCAGCCTCCAAAATAGTTATATCTTTTTCAACCTGCAGTTTCTTTCCGTCTATTGTTATATTAACCGTTGACATACTAACCTCCTATTAGCGTTCATATGCACGCAAATTATAGATATGAAAACCTACATTACAGCGATTGCCTTGAATGGGCACTTATCCACACAGGCGCCGCATTTTGCACACTTGCTGTGATCAATAACGTAAGGCACCTTTTTCTCACCGCTTATGCAGTTCATAGGACAAACCTTGGTACACAGTCCGCAGCTCTTGCATTTGGACGGTTCAATGGTGTATCTGAGCATGGACTTGCAAACCCCTGAAGGACATCTTTTCTCGTAAACATGAGCTTCATATTCGTCCCTGAAGTATTTCAAGGTGCTGAGTATTGGGTTTGGAGCAGTCTGTCCAAGACCGCAGAGAGCAGAAGCCTTGATATTCTTGGCCAGCAGCTCCAGCTTTTCAATATCACCCTCTTCTCCCTTACCTTCCGTTATCCTTTCAAGTATCTCAAGCATGCGTTTGGTTCCAATTCTACAGGGAGGACATTTTCCGCAGGATTCATCCACTGTGAACTCAAGGAAAAACTTAGCTATATCCACCATACAGTTATCTTCATCCATAACTATAAGGCCGCCTGAACCCATCATGGAGCCAAGGGCGATAAGTGAATCATAGTCAATGGGGGTATCCAGATGTGAAGCAGGGATACAGCCTCCTGACGGACCTCCTGTCTGGGCGGCCTTGAACTTTTTGCCCTTTGGAATTCCTCCGCCTATATCATAAACCACCTCTCTCAAGGTAGTTCCCATTGGAACCTCCACAAGGCCGGTATTGTTTATTTTTCCGCCCAGGGCAAAAACCTTCGTGCCCTTGCTCTTCTCAGTGCCGATGCTGGAAAACCACTGTGCACCATTTAAAATAATCACCGGAATATTTGCATAGGTCTCAACATTGTTAAGTATGGTAGGTTTCTGCCATAAGCCCTTT
The DNA here is from genome assembly GCA_023400235.1 of Bacillota bacterium. Lineage (GTDB taxonomy): Bacteria > Bacillota > Clostridia > Acetivibrionales > DSM-1351 > Ruminiclostridium. The sequence continues at coordinate 40,202 of JAEXFI010000002.1, read as the reverse complement.
ACCGCAGGGAATGGAGGCCTTGGTCTGGGCTCACCTCTATGGCCCTCTATGGAAGTCATCAGAGCGGTTTCTTCTCCGCAGACAAAAGCTCCGGCACCAAGCCTTATTTCCAGGTCAAACCTGTGGCCCGTTCCAAGAACATTGTCTCCCAGAATCCCATATTCCTTTGCCTGGTCGATTGCCAGCTGAAGCCTCTTAACAGCTATAGGGTATTCCGCCCTTACATATATGAACCCTTCCGTTGCTCCGATGGCATAGCCTGCAATGGACATGGCTTCTATAAGAGAATGGGGGTCGCCTTCAAGCACGCTTCTGTCCATAAAAGCACCCGGATCGCCTTCATCGGCGTTACAACAGACATACTTCTGATCTGACACCTGCTTTGCCGCAAATTCCCACTTTATGCCTGTGGGGAAGCCTCCGCCCCCTCTGCCTCTCAGGCCTGAGCCTTTAACCGTGTCAATAACCGCCTCCGGTGTCATCTCCGTCAAGACCTTTTCCAGTGCCTTGTATCCGTCAAAAGCTATGTACTCATCAATATTTTCAGGATTAATGCGGCCGCAGTTTCTTAAGGCTATACGCTGCTGCCTTTTAAAGAAGTCCACGTTCTCCAGTACCTTTGATATGTCCTCTGCTTCCTTCTCTCCTGCAAGCAGCCTTCTTACAATCCTGCCCTTAAGCAGATGTTCCTCTACAATGACCTGTATATCTGAGGCTTCAACTCTGACGTACATGGCACCTTCAGGATATATCACAACAATTGGGCCTTCGGCACAAAGTCCGAAACAGCCGGTTTTAACTATTTTTACTTCATCTTCCAGGTTACTTTTTTTAAGTAAGGACTCCATTTCCTCCATTATCTTTAATGAATTGGAGGAAGTACAGCCAGTACCTGCACAAACAAGCACATGTGCTCTATATAATTGCATTTTTTAACCCTCCTGTGAAAATTACGTTTTATTATTTTTTTGCTTCCTCTGCCCCAATTGTGAGGTCAGCGCATACCTTACCGTTTACCAGGTGTTCCAAAACAACTCTTTGCGCCTTTTCAGGAGTCATTTTGACATAGGTTACCTTATTTCCATCATTGTCAATAATATCTACTATGGGTTCTAGCCTGCATGCACCGATGCATCCGGTCATAGATACGGTAATATTTTGAAGTTTTCTTTTGTTAATTTCCTCCATAAACGCCTTCATAACAGGTCGGGCTCCAGCCGCAATCCCGCAGGTAGCCATTCCTACTATGACTCTCAGGCCATTTTCATTTGATCTGAGCGAGATCTGAGCAAGAGTTTTCTTTCTGATCTCATCCAATTCAGCTATCGACTTCATTAAGTACACCTCCGAAAATATTTTTTATACCGTCATCAATAAACTCTTTTAGCCAAGTTATATATTCGTATTCCGTACCAGTTACACCCTTAAACGATTTAGCAGCTTCTTCAGTATCCAGTCTGAAATTTCCCTTTTCACTGGTTAAAAATAAAACAAACCGTATTCCAGGATTCGATAAAATCAAGGTAATCATGGTTTCACCCACATCACCAATAGGGAGTCGATCAATATGGTTAATAGAAAAAGCAGCCGAAATTTCAGTTCCGACATTTTTATGAGATTTAACATAAAAGCTGCCCTCACATTTTTTTGCTGATTCCTTCAGCAGTGGAATACCCAGACCCACCTTACGAGTGGTTCTTGAAGTAACAAACGGGTCCTCCACCCTGGCAAGCAGCTTGTGGTCCATCCCTGTTCCGTTATCTCCAATTTTCAATTCCAGGATTTTTTTCCTCTGCACGGCAGCATACCTTTGTTCCATATGTACAGTAATACTTGTTGCCTTTGCATTAATAGAATTTTGTACTATATCAAGTATGTGAAGTGACAAGTCTCTCATATTTCTTCTCCGGATTTTTATTCTCTATAATTTCTTCAGCTTGTGCTCCCGCACAGCTTTACAGCTCTTTATACTTTTCCAGAATCCCGCCGACATCTTCAGGAACCAATCTTCCATGAACATCATCATTGATCATGATTACAGGAGCAAGACCGCAGGCTCCTATGCACCTGCACGCATCCAGCGAAAACTTTCCGTCTTCCGTGCACTGTCCCACATCGATTCCCAGCTTTTCTCTGAAGACATCCAGAATATCTCCCGAACCCTTTACATAGCAAGCTGTGCCCATGCAAACATTGATTTTGAAACGCCCCTTCGGATTTAATGAAAATTGAGTATAAAAAGTTACTACGCCGTAAATTTCAGCCAATGGCACCTTCAGCCCGTCAGATATCTTTTTCAGAACTGTCTCGGGCAAATAGCCATATACTTCCTGAGCTTCGTGCAAAACAGGTATCAGCGCACCTCTGGTGTCAACATATTTTGCAATAATCTCTGTGAGCTTTGAGCTGTTTACGTCTGTGCATCCGCAGCAGCACTCATTTTCACTCATTACTTCAGACCCCCTTAAAATAATGTGTTTAATATAATTGTTATAATATTAACAATATTCGTTAATATTATAACAAATAATTTTTTAATATTCAATAAAGCTGGTAAAAAATTACCATATTATAGATAAGGCATAATTATTTATTTCAAGTGAATATATATTGTTTTAAAGAGTATTTTTGTTAATAAGAACTGTTGCAATCTGTTGCAATTAAAATATGAATGGCTCGTACAGCCGGGAATATCAGCAATAATATAGGTTCAATATACTGCAATATAAAGGATCAAGCAACTAGATAAAAACCTCCAAACCGATGCTTGTTCACCCATTTGGAGGTCTTATTTTTTATACAGGATTATTCTTCGAAGTCGTATTCTTCTTCCATTCTGGTTTTGAATTCTTCAAATACACTGTTTAATTCTTCTTCGTCATCAACAGTTACAAAGGAATCCTCACCGTCGTCATTGTGCTCCACCTTAAGAATGACAACTTCATCCACTTCTTCGTTTTCCTGCTCTTCTACAGGAAGAAGCACCACGTATTCATTTCCGTTCATCTCTATGGTATCAATGTGTTCAAACTCTACTTCTTCACCATCTTCACCAATAAACACTACAATGTCGTCTCTTTCTTCATCCATGTTGCTCATATCTATTTTCCTCCCGATATAATACACTGCGTTGCTAGAATAGCTTTTCTTCAATAATTTCAACATCCTGCAAACTTCAAAATTATTGATTTAATAATATCACACTTGCACAGGATTTCCAATATTAAAGTTTTTTAAACCTTAGTAGGTCCGGTACAAACTAAGCTCTGCTTTTCCTGTCCAGATAGCCCTGAAGGATGAGCACCGCAGACAAGGTGTCCACAATATTCTTTTTGTTTGAGGCTTTAACGCCAAGCTCGTTCATGGTCCTGTGAGCAGAAACCGTGGTCAGCCGTTCGTCCCACTTGACTATATTGAAGTTATCCAGCTCCAGCAGCTTTTTTATGAAGGCTTCGGTCCTTTCGGTTCTTGGTCCGGCAGTCCCGTTCATATTTAACGGATAGCCGATGACAATATCTTTTATGTCATATTGCTTTATTATTTCCAGAATTCTTGCTATGGCCTTTTTGAGGCTTTCCTTGCTCTTAACGGTTTCAAGGCCCTGCGCAGTCCAGCCCATAGGGTCGCTGACTGCAATACCTATTCTGGAATCCCCATAATCTATACCCAGTATTCTCACTTAACCCTCCATGCCGCTTTAAAAGTTAATTACCATCCGTTGAAAGCCTAACGGTCAGATTTGTATCAAATCCTTAATATGACAGCCGAAATAAATTAATCAGGCACTCCATTATTTAGAGTGCCTCATAATACTGATAATATTTATTCAACAGCAGTATTGTTGCTTTCAAGGTAATACTTCAAAACTTCCTCCAGCAGCTCGTCTCTTTCCAGCCTGCGAATAATACTTCTTGCATTTTTGTAGTTTGTAATGTAGGTAGGATCTCCGGACAAAATATAGCCCACCATCTGATTAATGGGATTATAGCCTTTTTCCTTCAGCGCCTGATAAACTGAAATCAAAATCTCTTTTGCTTCGTTATCCTTTTCCTTATCAACTTTAAACATCATGGTTTCATTAATGCCCATTTCATCACCTTCCTAGCGTAGCTGTAGTCTCTGTTTTATATGCTTTTGTAAACTGCCTGACCTGAATAACAGGTTTGAATCATCCATATACGCTATATAATAATACTAATATATCCTCAAAGCTTTTGCAACATTTTTGCTGTACCAACGACAAAATACTTGCTAAATATTTCCAATGCTTTTTGGGAAATTTGCATATAGTTTGTATTTACCATAAAATATCCCCTTCAAACAGGCTTCCTTTAACTCTTTTCAGCCTTGTACCCAAAAGCTTCCCTGAAAGCTCCGGACCGCCCTGGGCAGCCACCCGTATATAGTTTTTGGTCAGGCCCTCCATGCAGCCCTTCATTTCATGGGACTCCTGTTCAAACAAGACTTCCATATCCCGCTGGATATAATTACATAAATACCGTTCTTCCAGCCTATCAGACAATGACAGCATTTTTTCGCTTCTGGCCTCTTTGACTTCCGGAGCCACCTGTTCCGCCGCCTGTGCAGCTGGTGTGCCCTTTCTGGGAGAGTACTTGAACACATGAATTTTTGCAAAACCCATTTTTTCCGCAAACTCCAGGGAATGGTCAAAATCCTCTTCAGTCTCACCCGGGAAGCCCACCATTATATCAGTGGTAATTGCCACATCCGGTATAAAGGTCTTCAGCAGGGCAACACTCTTTTCATATTGCTCACAGGTATATTTCCTGTTCATAGCCTTTAAGGTCCTGTCACAGCCGCTTTGCAGCGACAGGTGGTAGTGAGGGCAAAGCCTGGGCATTTCTCCCGCTGCCTTTACAAATTCTTCAGTTATGGTGGTAGGCTCAATGGAGCCCAGTCTTATTCTTTGAATCCCCTCTATTTCATTAAGGTTCTTTATGATATCCAGAAGGCTTGTGGTCTTCAAATCCCTGCCATAGGAAGCCAGATGGATTCCGGTAAGTACAATTTCCGTATAGCCGTTTATTGACAATTCCCTGACTTCAGCAATTATATCCTGTGGCTTCCTGCTTCTGATGGGGCCTCTGGCATAGGGTATTATGCAATAGGAGCAGAACTGGCTGCAGCCCTCCTGAATCTTCAGGTACGCTCTGGTTCTCTCCTTATAGGTGCTTACCTTCAGCTCTTCAAAGCTCCTGGAAGTCATTATGTTATCCACTGCGTTTATCCTGCATTCCCCGGCTTCAAGCCTGTCCACATACTCCAGTATCCTGTTTCTGTCCTTTGTACCTATGACCAGATTCACACCGGGTATTTTTAATACCTCCTCGGGAGCAGTCTGGGAATAACAGCCCATGACGGCTACTATGGAATCAGGATTCTGCTTCTTTGCCTTCCTTATTGCCTGTCTGGACTTCCTGTCACTGAGATTTGTGACGGTACAGGTATTTATTATATAAACATCCGAGGTTTCATCAAAGGAAACAATAGTATAGCCCTCCTTTTCAAACAGGGCTGATACAGCTTCTGATTCATACTGGTTGACCTTGCAGCCAAGAGTGTGGAAACTCACGGTCTTTTTGTTGTTGGTAAGCCCATTACTATTTGGGTTTTGATCTGCATTTCCCATATTATTTTTTTCCATGCCGGTATTATTCCCCTCATTGCCATATAAAAGTGTACCGTTATTTTACCACAACTTTAAAGGTTTTAACAGCACGGGGTATATCGTTGCCCATAATTAAAAAGAACCCGCCCAAATACGCAGCTCAATGGGGAAGCTTTTGAACCATACCCCAAACCGATAAGAAAAACGAGGTACTTCGCAATTAAGTGCCTCGTTTCTTGATATGCTAAGCTATTCTGGGTGACTTCTATGCATCGACCCAATTCTCGAGCCCAAGTCCTTCAACTCGCTCGAATTCACGGACATTATTAGTGACGATAATAAGACCTTTGGCCTTCGCATGTGCTGCAATCAGCATATCCATAGCTCCAATCGGAGTTCCTTTCCGCCATAATGTCGCACAAATTATCCCGCATTCTGCAGCTGCTTCATCATCAAATGGCAAGATGTCCACAATTGACAAGAACTGATTTAGTGCAATTGCGTTTTTTTCCGGGTATGCACTTGCTTCTACGCCATGCATAAGTTCTGCAAGAGTAATTGCAGAAATAGCAACACCGTCGTTCATATTCAAGTGAAGCTTGCTGAGCACATTTTCTGGTTTTTTCTTTATTAGATATACACATATTTCTGAATTTCTAAATAATACAACCAGCTCACCTGCAAAGTTTCACATTAATAGCCTGAGAATTATCAATCCAACTGAAAAAATCTCATGATACTGCCATCAATTGTTGTTACCTCGCATTCCTTACCTCCCCAATTCTGGGTTTTAACTTCCGTTATCTGATCCCAGCCATTTTTCCTCACAAATGAGTATAGCTGTTCCACGCCCTCAACACGCATGAAAGAAACAGTTTGTCTTGCTGGTTCCCCATAAAACAGGTGAATGCCATTAAATGTGGTTATCTTCATATTGACCAATTCCCCGGGTATTGGCAATGCACATCCATAAGTCCCTACTCCATCCTTATTTCTTTCATCAATATTTACGTACCAGCCTAATACAGTTTCAAACCATTTGGCGGTTTTATCCATGTCCTTCGTGTAATAGACAGGACCGTTTTCCTTAACCGAATACCCTCTTTCCTTCAGATCTTCCATTGCTTGTTTTCCTCCTAATATAGATTTAACAGATATTTTGGGGAATAAATTGATTTTCTCTATATGACTGCGCGCTGTCATAGGAGAAACCCCATGGAAACGAGTAAAAGCACGTGAAAAGCTCTCTGGTGACTCATAACCATATTTGAGAGCAATGTCAATTATCTTTGACTCGGAGGATGATATCTCAACTCCTGCCAGTACTAATCTTCGATTGCGGATATAGTCACCAAGCGTAACACCGCATACGGCAGAGAACACACGCTGAAATTGAAAGCTTGACATATATGCCTGACTTGCGATAACTTCAGGCCTTATATCCTCAAGTATATTATCCTCCATAAAGTCAATTGCCCTTTGAATGCAGCTTACCGTCTCCATTTAATCACCCCCTCTGTATGTCTATAGTATAAGAAATAACTTCATGGAATTCATGATAATTTTTGCTTGTTCCGGCTAAGCTGAAGCTTCTTATCTGTACAATCTGATAAATTAATACCATTTATATATTACCATTACCAGACTCCATTAATCAAAGATACTCCTGTAACCCTTGTAACTGCACAGCCTGGTGACGGCTGCACTGATATTATTGAATGAAAACAACAAGAAAAGTTTGTAAAATATGCACAACACTGTCCCAACCCCTTTATCCATGCGGGTTTAAGGGGTTCCCCCCATAATTTGTCCCAGGGTATACAAACATCTCGATTGACTAAAATATAAAAAGAAGATAATATTAAAGTATAAATTTAGCAAATTTGATTTTTACCTTTTATAGGAGGATGGATAATATGAAGGCATTTGATATTTCTTTAAAATCTATTAATGATGTAAAAGATTTCGTTAATATTGTAAACAAGTATGATTTTGATGTTGATTTGTCGTCAGGACGTTATATTGTAGATGCCAAGTCAATTATGGGCATTTTCAGTCTTGATCTGAGCAAGCCCATCAGAGTAGAGATTCAGATTGATGATTGCGGAAACTTCTGCGATGAAATCAAACGTTTTGTAGTTTAATTTCAGGCTTAAGCCGTTTTAATTGGAATCCAGGCGCTAAGGCGCAGAATGAGGAGCTGTAAAGCCAATTTTTCAGTTGGTTTTACAGCTCCTTTTGATTTAAGTCAGATTTTATAATAATTAAAATGATTCTACTTTTTCTTTCTTTTGCCCTTGCCGTTTATTTTATCGTAAACTTTTTTATCCATGATTTTGCCTTTTTTATTTGGCTTGCTTCCGGCGGTTGTGTTTTTTTCGGATATCTGTGAAGCGCCAAGAGCCTTGTCCCTATTGGTCAAGGGCTTCCGCCCGGCCCCTGCTGTCCTTGTACCGGTCCTTGTACCTTCCCTTGGGCCTGCTGTCCGCGGGCCTGCCGACTTGGCTCCCGCCCCTTTTGAACGGCCTGACCCCTGCTTTGTCTGGCTGCTGAATATAAATCTATCTTCCGCCGCCTCGTCAAATTCCCCCAGGTCATCCTCTTCCTCATCCTCTGCATCCACCAGCACAAACTCTATCTTCCTGGTTGAAATATCCGCCCTGGCAAGTATTACGCTCACAGTGTCCCCAATCCTGAACACCTTTTTGGTCCGCTCACCAATCAGTGAAAACCGTCTTTCATCGTAGTTGTAATAATCATCCTCCATGCTGCTCATTCTCACAAGCCCCTCTATGGTGTTGTCAAGTTCTATGAACATTCCGAAGGAGGTGACATTGGCTATAATGCCTTTAAACACTTCTCCTTCATGAGCCTTCATATATTCAACCTTTTTCAGGTCTTCACTTTCCCTTTCTGCTTCATCCGCCGCCCTTTCCCTCTCAGAGCACTGCTTTGCTATCTCGGGCAGCAGCCCTTCCAGATGTCCTATTCTCTGCTCTGACATTTCTCCCTTCAGGTACTGCTTCATAATCCTGTGTATTATCAAATCAGGATATCTTCTGATTGGCGAAGTAAAGTGGCAGTAGTATTTTGCAGCCAGTCCGAAATGACCGACGCCTTCACTGCTGTATTTTGCCTTCTGCAGAGATCTGAGCATGACAGTACTTATGATTCTTTCATGCTGTGTTCCCTTAACTTTCTCCAAAAGGTCCTGTAGAGCTCTGGGATGGATTTTATTGATACCCTTGATGCTGTAGCCCAAATTGTATACAAATTCGTTCAGTGCAGCAATTTTCTCCTCGTCCGGATCTTCGTGAATTCTATACACAAAGGGCGTATTTGTCCAGAAAAAATGCTCTGCCACTGTCTCGTTGCATACCAGCATGAACTCCTCTATAATCTGGTTTGCTATGGTTATCTCATATCTCTTAACCTCAACAGGCTTCCCGTTTTCATCAAGCACAACCTTCGCTTCGTCAAAGTCAAAGTCGATTGCCCCTCTTTGAAACCGCTTCTTTCTCAGCAGCAATGCCAGCTCATGCATTATATGAAAATCCGGCACAACATGGCTGTACCTTTTTATCAGCTCCTCATCCTGTTCTTTCAAGATTTTATATACATTTGTATAGGTCATTCTTTCGTCAATATTTATTACACTTTCAAATATCTCGTGGTTATACACCTTGCCGTATTTGTCTATTTCCATCATTACGGTAAAGCTCAGCCTGTCAACCTGGGGATTCAGGCTGCATATACCGTTTGACAGCTTCCGGGGCAGCATTGGTATCACCCGGTCAACAAGATAGACACTGGTGCCCCTGTTAAGGGCCTCAATATCCAGCGGTGAGTTCTCAGTAACATAATGGGTAACATCGGCAATATGCACTCCCAGCCGGTAGTTGCCGTTGGGCAGTATCTCCACCGACACCGCATCATCCAGGTCCTTTGCATCCTCACCGTCTATAGTGACCATCCTCAGACCTCTTAAGTCCCTTCTCCCCTTCTGCATTTCTTTTGTAACGGTATCCTTGATGCTTTCAGTCTGAGCCATAACCTCCGCCGGGAACTCCTCCTCCAGGTTATAGGATTTTATTATGGAAAGTATGTCGGTCCCCGGCTGATTTGCATCACCTATTATTTCAACTATCCGGCCTTCGGCATTTCTCCTCTGTTCAGGGTACTTCAGTATTTCAACTACCACCTTCTGCCCCTTTTTAGCTCCGTTGAATTCACCCTTTGATACGAATATATCTCCGGATATACGCTTGTTGTCAGGTATTACAAAGCCAAAGCTGAGGCTTTTCTCAAAGGTTCCTACCAGGGTGGTGTTGGCACGCTTGATGATTTTTACAATCTCGCCCTCCATCCTCCTGTCGGAGGAGCTTTTCTTATTTACCCTTGCCACAGCCTTGTCACCATGCATGGCACCATTTAGACTGTCGGCAGGAATAAATACGTCCTCCAGCATTTCATCATCTGGAATCAGAAAGCCATAGCCTCGCTCATGCCCCTGGATTCTCCCTGCAGCCAGGTTAAGCCTGGAGGGCACACCATACCTGTTGGCATGAGTCAAAAATATCCTTCCCTCCTCTTCCAGTTCGGTCAATACTTCTTTGAAAAGTTCAATATCTTCAGACGGTACATCAAGTACCATTGCCAGCTCCTTGAATAACAGCGGCTTGTATGCCGATTCCCTCATGAATGCCACTATGCGTTCTTTTCTTGCTTCCAGTTCAGTCATAACCCTCTACCTTTCAATTGCCATAATTATGTTCCAAATAGCTAAAGCATAACTTATATTATTCCTGCTAATATAATCAATAATTCATTTTTTGCAGCTTATTAACAAAATTATCCCACAAAACAGCATATCTTCCAATAGACCATTCCGCCATTACTATTGTATCCCCCTTGGTCAGCTCAAGCTTAAGAAGCTGCCGGTTTATACTGCTGCTGTTTTTTATGGAGTATACACACAGGCTTTTACTGTCTGCCAGGACGGCAATATCCTTGTTGGGCGACATGAAAGCGTCAGATGTCCACGGAAGCTTTGCCTTTATATCATTCCACGGAATATTCATTTCGTCATATTGAATCAGCCTGTCCGGTACCATCATCCTTATATCAAAATCCATAAAATCCTTTTCAAAGGGCTGCTGAAAATAAAGCCTGCTTTTTAAAACCCAGTGTCCGTTACGTCTCATTAACGTAAAATTTCTTGTATCGGTTTTGCGTATTATTTTGTTGTAGGCTGCCCCCTTAACAGAGGCTGCAAAGTCCATATAAGACTGTTCAAATATGTTGTCCGCCCCACCCTGGGCTATATCCTGCAGTGAGACTGTCAGACCGGACTTAAGGTGCTCAACGGGATAAACCCTCAGAAGGTCACTGTCTTCAATGCCTATATAATCATTTCCTGCAAAATTTATTTTCGTCCCCTGCTGTATTTTCAGCAGATTTCCGTCCAGCACATCCCCAAGGCTTTTGGGAGGCATGTATTTATCATTAAAGGCCTGTGCATATATTGCGTGAATATTGCTCTCATTTATGGTTCCTACCTGCCAGAAGCCTTTTGCCCTGGGAACCAGCAGCTGCTTTATCCAGTCGGTGGTTTCTATATTCCTGTTTTTGGAATATATCCACAGGGTTCTGTAGGAATTGTCGGCGGCACGTATGCCCAGAAGAATTCCCGACCTCAATAAAGGGTCCTCCTCATATCGTCCGCTGTTGACATTTTGTCCCACGTGGCTGAGACTCTTTTCCTTGAGCTTTGCGTCCACCTGGTCGGAGGTTTTCTTAAGCACCAGGAAGCCGTTATCCATATAGACATATGCCGTACTTGAGTCAGTGATAATCAACTCGTAAAAAAGCTGGCTGCCGCTTGATATGCTGGCTACATACACCTCCTGCTTGAGCAGCCCCAGCTTTGCTTCATCCACTCTGTATTTGCCCTGTATGAAGGAGTCGGCAGTTGTTTTAATTATTCTGTATTTGGGATTTACACAGGTTTCCGGCCCAACGGCCCCCAGCTCGTTATCAAAGACCGCCCACTGTTGCAGATATTTGCTTTTAACAAGCTCCTGATCTTCTCCGGCATTTTTCCCCTGGGGCAGGGCTGATATGAACCCGTCTATTTTCCACGTGCCCTGAACCGCCATAGTATCATATTCAGGAGCGCTTATAGTATCCTCTATATCAAAGCCTATGCTGGAACACCCGGTAAATATAAAGCAGAATACTGCTGCTAATGTAATAATAAAAAACCGATATTTTCCCTTCATGTCTCTCCTCATTTCCCATTTATAGGCCTGCGCCGCTGCTATACGGAGCCGTATGGGGCAGCTTTACCGTAACAGTGGTCCCCTGTCCCTGACGGCTTTCTATGTGCAGCTCTCCTCCGTGAAGCCTGACAATTTCATCGCATATTGACAGGCCAAGTCCGGTCTGGGATTTGCTGTTTTTGCCCTTGTAAAACTTCTCCTTTACAAACGGGAGTTCCTCACTGCTTATACCGCAGCCATCGTCTTCCACCGTAAAAACAATCTGCCCCTGGCTGTAGTGTGCTTTAAGTGAAATATTTCCTCCGGGTTGGGTAAATTTGAAGGAATTTCCCAGGAGGTTCAGCAGTACCTGCTTGAGCTTATCCCTGTCCAATTCAGTTTCAGGGATTTGTCCGCACTCAACGGTAAAATGTATATTCTCTTTTTTCGCTCTGGTGAGCATATATTTCTCCAGGTAGTCAACCAGTTGACCTACCTGGGTTTTTTCCCTGTTCAATTCCACCTTGCCCGATACAAACCTTGAGAAATCCAGCAGCTCCTCCACCATATTAGTCAGTCTGTCGCTTTCCTTGACAATTATATTCAGGCCATCCTTAAGGATTTCCCTGTCACTGAACCCGTCATCAATTATGGTATTTGCCCAGCCCTTGATAGATGTAAGAGGGGTTCTCAGTTCGTGAGATACCATGGATATGAAGTCGTTTTTTATTCCGTCTCTTTTCTGTACCTCGGCAGCCATATAATTAAGAGTGTCTGACAAGATTCCTATTTCGTCAGCTCTGTCCTTTTGAATCCTGATGTCCATGCTGCCCTTTGCCATAGTCGCCGCTGCAGCCGTTATGAGCTTCAGAGGCTGCACTATGCTGTGGGCCAGAATGAGGCTGATAACAATGGTCACAAGTACTACAAAAACTCCAATGACTATAAATATGACCGAGATATTGAAAATTATCTTGTCTATTTCCTCCAGGGAGGTAATAAATCTCAGAACTCCCACCTGCTCACCGTCTGCTTTTAAGGGATAGGCCACAGACATGGCATGCTGTTTTTTACCCGTTCCGTGAATGTATCCCGTCCACACACCCTTTTCTCCTGCGGCAGCATTTTTAAAGTCGCCGGTCTCAACCTTCCTGCTGCTTTTCAGCCCTTCAGAGTCCAGCAGTATTTCTCCGTCCTGCCGGACTATCTGCACCTGCGCATCGGTCTGTCTCCAAAAAACGTCTGCATTGTCGGCAATATTCACCTCAAGTGAAACATTAGAAAAGTACTGGGAATAGAAATCAGAAGCGGTACGTATCTGATTTGTAAGTATACCCTCCACGTTGCCATAAAAATAAAAACGGGTAAAGTAAATCAGCAGTCCTTCAAACGCCAGGACGCTGATTAATATGATAATTATAAAATTCCCTACCAGCCTGGCCTTGATACTCTTATGCGCAGTTTTTTCCTTTTCAGCCGCCGACATATCATTGTTCCTTCCTCCACCTGTACCCAGTTCCCCAGACAGTCTCTATATACATAGAAGTGGTCTTTTTATCTTCAATCTTGCTTCTCAGCCTTCTGATATTTACATCAACAATCTTTGTGTCACCTACAAAATCATAGCCCCATATTTTATCCAGCAGCTCGTCTCTTGTAAACGCCTTGTTCTGGTTTTCAAGAAAAAGCTTAAGCAGCATGTATTCCTTTGGGGTAAGCATAATCTCGGCTTCATCCTTAAAAACCCTCTGTGAGTATACTTCCAGCCTGAATGCCCCGCATTTGACGGTTTCGTTTCCATCACTGCCGTGCCTTCCGCCCAGCCGGCGGAGCAGGGACTTTGTTCTCAAAACAAGCTCGGTAGTATTGAAGGGCTTTAGTACATAATCATCGGCTCCAAACTCAAGGCCCCTTATCCTGTCCATGTCCTGACCTCTGGCAGTAAGCATTATTATTCCCATCTCAGGGAATTCCTTTCTCAATACTTCGCAGACTGCAAAGCCATCCATACCAGGCAGCATTACATCCAGCAAGACCACGTCCGGCTTCTCCTGCCTGGCCTTTTCCACACCCTCCTCGCCGGTGCCCGCTTCAAGAACCAAAAAGTCGTTCTTCCTGAAATTTATTTTGAGAAAGCCCCTGATGCTCTCTTCATCCTCAACTATCAGAATTCTGTTGTCCATATCTTATCTCCTCTAACACGCTACAATAATTATACCGTATTCTTCCTTTAATCAACAGACAAAATAGCCTGCAGCAGAAAATAAAGCAGCCCGCCGCAGACTTTTTCCGTAATCTGCAACGAGCCGGCTGATTCTATTTCCAACCTCTTAACACCAGTCCCTCCGGCCTACTTTTTTGCTTTGGACGGACTGCAGCTGTAATACTCCTTTCCGTTTTGAAGGTCAATTCCTCTTGCCTTATAAAGGTCGCTTACAGTAACAATATCATAACCAAGGGCATTAAGCTTTTCTATGATTTTTCCCGCAGCCTCTGCAGTTGTTTTATATATATCATGCATGAGAATGATATCCCCATCCTTAACATTTTTCATGGTCTGATGTACTATTTTATCAGTATTCCTGGTCTTCCAGTCCAGAGTGTCAATGGACCACAATACAAGGGGAGAACCGGCATACTTCCTGACTTTATCATTTACACTGCCATAGGTGGGCCTTGTCAGAACAGGCTTTGAACCGGTGATATGCTCCAGTATGCCTGTGGTTCTGCCTAACTCTCCGGTAATGTCACCACCGCTGAGCTTTGTAAGTTCCTTGTGATCATATGTATGATTGCCAATCTCATTTCCATTTTCACGTATACGGCCAATAACCTCCTTGTATCTCTCCGCTCTGCTCCCGACTACAAAGAAGGTTGCTCTGGCATTGTTCCTTTTAAGGGCATCAAGTATTTCCAGGGTATACTTTGGATGAGGGCCATCGTCAAAGGTGAGCGCTACCATAGGCCTGTTTCCGTCAGACTTGTCCCCTGTTTCCGCCAGTGGCTGCCCGTGGACGGCAGTATTCTCCTGCTTTGGTGTTTTATCCTGCTCTTGGACCGGCTTCGAAAGGTTCCCGGCAGCCTCCGGCCCTATGGCAGACTGAGTCACAGCAGCCTCCGGCAGGGCTTTCTCGTCCGGCAGGGCTTTCTTGTCCTGCCGGGCTGTCTGCTGCCTCCCCTGGGTCGCTTCAACTGTCTGCAAAGGCTTTTTGCCGAACATATAGCCGTTTGTATAACCCGCAGTTATAAATATTATGATCAATAGTGAAAATGATATCTGAATAAGTTTTTTCATAGATGCCACCCTTGGTTTCCTTTGTAAAATTATTATGCTGCTATTCTAATATTTAATGAGTTGTAAAGGGTGACAAAATAGCAAAAAAAAGGTTACGACACTGTAACCTTTTTTTCATAACAAAAACCCGGAGTAAAAATACTCCGGGCTTATTTCCGTTTTAACTATTTATATGGCCTTAATCAGTAAATAAAGTGCAACTGACGTAACAAGGAAAGCAATGGCTGCAAATGCTGTATACTTTCCAAGCAATGCATCAATAGTACGTCCCTTATTCTTTCCAAAGAAGGTTTCAGCTCCACCAGCAATTGAACCTGACAAACCAGCCTGTTTTCCCGATTGAAGCAATACAATGACAATTATCGAGATGGCAAAAATAATGTGAATTATATTAACAATCCATCTTGCAACTTCCACTCAAAACACCTCCTAAAATAGACAAGTAACATTCTAGCATATATAATTGCAAAAAGCAATAATAAATTTTCCAGTTATCCAGGCCTATATAAGTGGAGAACTGCTGTGAATTGTTTTAATTCAAAACCCTTCCGATGCCATACACAATTATTTGTATAAATTGAACCAGGCCTTAATTCCAGGATAATCTGCTACTTCATCCAGTTCCTCTTCAATCCTCAACAGTTGATTGTATTTGGCAACCCGGTCTGTTCTTGAGGGTGCTCCCGTTTTTATCTGACCGGAGTTTGTTGCAACTGCAATATCAGCTATAGTGGCATCCTCCGTTTCACCTGACCGGTGTGAGGTAACTGCCGTATAACCTGCCCTGTTTGCCATTTGTATGGCATCCAGGGTTTCTGTAAGAGTACCAATCTGGTTGACCTTTATGAGAATCGAGTTGGCAACCCCCATCTTTATGCCCTTTTCAAGCCTTCTGGTATTTGTTACGAATAAATCGTCCCCTACCAGCTGTATCTTTTTGCCCAGCTTATCAGTAAGCATTTTCCAGCCTTCCCAGTCCTCCTCGGAAACTCCGTCCTCAAGTGAAATGATGGGATATTTTTCACAAAGGTCAGCCCAGTACTGTACCATTTCCTCTTTTGTCTTCCTTATGTTTGTCTTCCAGAAGAAATAGGTTCCGTCCTCCTGGTACATTTCAGTGGCGGCGGCATCAATGGCAATTCTGAAGTGGTCACCGGGCTTGTAGCCTGCCTTGACTACAGCTTCCAAAATAACCTGAATAGCCTGTTCATCAGTTTCAAGGTTTGGGGCAAATCCGCCCTCATCACCAACTGCAGTGCTCAGGCCCTTGCTTTGCAAGACCTTTTTCAGATTGTGAAACACCTCTGCGCACATTCTCAACGCCTCTTTAAAGCTCTCCGCACCTACAGGCATTATCATGAATTCCTGTATATTTACGCTGTTGTCCGCATGCTTGCCGCCGTTAATAATATTCATCATGGGTACCGGCAGAGTTTTTGCATTTACTCCGCCAATATATTGGTACAGGCCAAGTCCCAGAGACTCTGCAGCAGCCTTGGCAACCGCCAGGGAGACTCCCAGGATGGCGTTGGCCCCGAGTCTTTCCTTATTTGGGGTTCCATCCAGTTCAATCATAAGCTTGTCTATGGCAGTCTGGTCAAATACATTCATTCCTTCCACTTCAGGTGCTATAGTGCTGTTTACATTTTCCACAGCAGTTTCCACACCCCTGCCCAGGTAGCGTTCACTGTTTCCGTCCCTAAGTTCTATAGCTTCAAAGGCGCCGGTAGATGCTCCTGAAGGTACTGAAGCCCGACCGATAAAACCACCCTCCGCTATGACTTCAACTTCAACAGTGGGATTTCCTCTCGAATCTATAATTTCCCTGGCAAATACACTTTCTATAGGTATATATTGTTTCATACAACTTCTCCCTTCAAGATAAATATTCGTATTTAGAATAACACTGCAACATTATTTTTGTAAACATTTCCCTATAAAACTTTGCCTATGTATGGGAAGCATTGCTTTTGCCCCACATTCCCCGGCAGCTAAAGGGATTTAATTTGTCACAAGGCAATAAATATTATATGTAAAATTCTAAATATCATACAAAGCAGTATTTTTTTACTACTTATATATTTACCCTGGAGATGGAACTATAAACATAATCCGGCATAGGCATCACCCGTCCGACCCCGTCAACCTCCGGCCTAGCTTGCAGAACTGTTGCGGTAGGTCTCATTTAACCACTGGATTATAAGCTCATCAAGCCTTGCATTGATAGCCATCAGTTCGGGTTCATCATTTATGCCCCTTTCATCAATATACTTGTTCAATTTTTCCCTGAGCTCCCGAATCTCATTCCTGATTTTTTCATTGATTCTTTTCATCAGCACCTCCATATGCCATTAATTTTTCACCCGTTTTTCCCATTACACCTTTTTACTTCCTTTACATTTTATGTATAAAAAGAAAACATTTTCATTTAGTAATATTTTAACGCATATTTCGTTCAATTTCAACAAAAATTAAGAATATTTTATTCGTTTTTTGTAAATTAAAATATTCAGGTGATATAGTAATATTCATGGAGGCAGGATATGGGATTTGGCGAAACACTTAGAGAATTAAGAGAAGAAAAGGGTCTGACTCAAAGAGAGTTGGGCAGGATCATAAATATATCCGACAGGGTTATCGGATACTATGAAGCCAACAACAGATTTCCAAAGGATGAATATGTTTTAAAGCAGCTGGCAGACTTATTTGGAGTATCACTGGATTACCTTGTTGGCCGTACCAATAAACGCATGCCTTTGGAGGAGTACATTGCCGAATCTCCAGAAGCCTACGATATCCAGCTTAAAGACCTGCCCAGCGAAGCCATACAGCGGGTCAAGGAGTATGTGGATCTGATGCGGCTGAAGTACAAGCCCACCCAGGGCAAGAGCAGCGCAGGCAAAAACAATAATACCCGCAGGTCCGGAACCAATAAATAAAGCTCTCAGTTGACTGGGAGCTTTTAATGTTTGTATCCATTTACATTATCTGCAGGGTGGTGTTGTTTATATATTGCCTTAACTGTAATTCATATTCACTTATCAGCTGCTGTCTCCTGTCCTCAAATGCCTTATGATCCTGTATATAATCAGTATCCTCCGGAACGAAGTTGATTTTCCTATACTCGGCATCATTAGTCTTTTGGGGCAATAGATGTATTAGTTTCCCCATAGTTTTGCTCATACTGCCTCATCCCTTCATTAAAAACTTTCCTCTCTTTACTTTTCTTCAGTATATCAAATTTTTTGACCAATACCTTGAATAACTCATTCTGATAGTAGTTCACTGTCAGTATATGTATATACGCCATAAATGGCTTAACAAATTCTCTTATTTCATCAAAGGTTCTTCCTATATGCACATCATCAGCAATTTCAATCTGCAGCAGGGAGATAATACCCTGATTTTCACAGAAAACAGGTATGGCTATATACTGGGTTATCCTTTCATTGCTGTTTTTTCCATAAACACATTCCTTCTTAATTTCCTCTGCTTTCTTCAGAATAAAAATACTGTTCTGGTTATTGTTAAAAATTCTTACCTGGAAAAAGTTTTGATCGCTGTCCAGGTAAAAATGCCGGTCAAACTGGCTGGGTGAAATCTGGTTGGCATTTCCGTAGCTGATCATCTTAATATATTCTAACCCGGAACGCTTCTCTTTAAACTTCTGCATGAGGGAAACCTGGTGGGATTCTCTTTCGGTAGAGATTTTTATGGCATCATAAATATTATGGCATACAAGCGCAGCGATATCCTGGTAGCTGATATTGCCGAAGTCGGATTTGGTTGGGATAATACTTGATCTTAAAGATATACTGCTTGTTATGTCGTACAGCTTCCTGCCAATGGTCTGATTTATGACTGTCTCCCTGTTTACGGTTTCCTTGATGCACTTTATGGCCTGGGCCTGGTATTTTTGATAGCTGTCAATTACAAGCACCAGCCAATTGTACACCACAATAAACACGAATGTTATCAGTATATGCACCTTGTCGCCGTAAAATTCCAATTGATTGAACCTATATTTGTGAAAATCCGTCAGCTGCATTTGAAATGCAAATACAAACGTGAAGAGGAAGTTGATCAAGGTTCTTATAAAAGGGGACCTCAAGATTTTATATAACCGGTGTACAAGTCTGCCAAATTTTTTATAGTTCTTTGAAACCTTTTTAAAAAATAAAACAGTCTTTATTGGTTTTTTCATATATCCAGCCTCCCTTAAGTGTATGTATTAAATTTCTATATAAGTTAATATTTACCTGCTTATGGGAAATATGAGCAACCTGCGGAAAAGGCTTTATTTATCAGAATTTATTTTATATTTATGCTAAACTATGGTAAACATATCGGCTTTTATGCTACAATTGACATAAATTGATATTTTTTTATGCTTTATGTGTGAAAAAAGTTGCATCATGTCAATTTATGCAATTCAATATTTTATTTATTTACGGAGGAGTTATCAATGACTAAGAAAAACGCAATATTTAAAGTATTGGTGTGTTTAGTATTATTGGCATCACTTTTACTTCCCGCAGGATTTGCGGCAAATCCAGCCCAGGCTGCAGCAAAACCTGCCATTGTGGCAAAAATGATTATCGGCACAGGCAGTACAGTAGACTCTTTTGATTATTATTCGAAAGAGAACAAATATACCTTGTCTGTTTCCAATGCCGACAAAAAGGCAACCTACACCTTTACTTCCAGCAATACCAAGGTCCTCACTGTAAAGGCCAGCGGTGCCAAAGCCGTCCTGACAGGCTTAAAGGCCGGGACAGCCACCATCACCTGCAATCAGAAGCTTAACGGAAAGACCACCAAAATCGGAACCTGCGCAGTGACTGTAAAAGCATCCACCCTTATACAGGACTATGTTCCAGTTCTCACTATCGGCACAAGTGCAGCTACCGAGCCTCTTGTAATAGTCAGCAGAAACAACGATGCAACCTATACCTATGTCTCAAACAGCAAGAACTTCACCATGAAGGAAACTCAGAGCAAGTTTGACGGTATGTATTTTATCAAGCACAGCTTTACTGCCACTGCTGCCGGTACATACACTGTTACCGTCAAGGAGACCTATAACAAGGTTACCAGGACAGTAGGAACCCTCAAGTATGTTGTTAAAAAGGCAACAGTTGTTCCACAGGGCAAAATCGACCTGGGTTCCTCTGAATTATTGGCATTTGAATTAATTGATAACGCCAGAACAGATGTAGGATATTACTTTGAATATGATGATAAAATGATAGAAGCCTATGTTGATGATGGTAACACATATCTTAAGGGGCTGGCTGAAGGCACCACAGAAGTAAAGATATACGAGAATGCAAAAAACCCTGATCCTAAAAAGCTTATCGGCACCTGCAAGGTAACAATAAAAGAGGTTATACTGACTGCTATTGACTGTGATTTTTCTGATACAGAAGCCACTGTTGGCGGAGAACCTATAGAACTTTACGTATACAAGGTTCCTGTAAATGCTCTTGGAAACGTTACAGTGACCTCCTCCAATCCTGGCGTTGCCACAGTATCCCAGCCTGACGTGTACGGCATGTGCGTGATCGCACCTGTCAGCGCAGGAACTACAACCATCACCATGACCTGCGGAAGCGTAACCAACTCACAGACTATTACGGTCAATGCGGAGGACTAGGAATAACTGCCTCAATAAGCCTTATGTTCAGGTTACATAGACTCGCTTTATAAGGCTAAAAGGCTATTAATAGCTTTTAAAACAGAAATGCACCCCGGCAATCAGAATAATCTGACTACCGGAGTGCATTTTTAATGTAGTTGGTTTTATTTATTGCTTTCCAGATTTATATTTATTTTATATATTTACCTGACCAGAAGAGAATTTCCAGTCATTTCCGCCGGCTGAGCTTCTCCCAGAATATCCAGAATAGTCGGCGTAAGGTCGGCAAGCTTACCTTCCTTGAGCTTTGCAGCACCCAGGCCGATACCTATCAAGGGCACCACATAGGTTGTATGGGCAGTAAAGGCTCCACCGTTCTCATAGTCAATCATCTGTTCCGCATTACCATGGTCGGCAGTTATAAGTACTATACCATCCTGTGCGGCGACAGCGTCCACCACCTTGCCCACGCAGGCATCCACTGCTTCAACCGCTGCCTTTGCGGCGTTGAAGTCCCCTGTATGTCCAACCATGTCACAGTTGGCAAAATTCAATATAATCACATCATACTGCTTTGAGTCTATTCTCCTGACACACTCGTCTGCAACTTCGTAGGCGCTCATTTCAGGCTTCATATCATAGGTAGCCACCTTGGGTGAGGGTATAAGCGCTCTGTCCTCTCCTTCATACTGGTTTTCAACTCCACCGTTGAAGAAGAAGGTAACATGTGCGTACTTTTCTGTTTCTGCAATTCTGAGCTGTCTGTAGCCCAGTCTGCTGATATATTCACCAAAGGTGTTTTCAAGGGTCTGTGGTTTGAAGGCAACAACTACATTGGGCATGGTCTTGTCATATTGAGTCATGCACACATAGTAAAGGGGAAAGAAGCCCTTTGCTCTCTCAAAGCCCTTGAATTCCGGGTCAACGAAGGTTCTGGTGATTTCTCTTGCTCTGTCCGGTCTGAAGTTGAAGAATATCACAGAGTCGTTTGCCTCTATTGTAGCTACGGGCTTTTCGTTCTCCAATATGGCAGTAGGCTTTACAAACTCGTCAAATTCCTTCTTTTCATAGGAATTGACAACAGCCTCCACAGCTGAGTTTGCAGTAAAGCCCTTTCCAAGCACCATAACGTCATAGGCCTGCTGTACTCTCTCCCAGCGGTTGTCCCTGTCCATGGAGAAGTACCTGCCCATTACAGACGCTACCTTTCCCACGCCGATTTGTGCAAGCTTTGCCTCAAGCTCTTCGGTGTAACCCTTTGCACTGTCCGGCGGAACGTCTCTTCCGTCAAAGAAGCAATGGACAAAAACATCCTTTAAGCCGCTTCTCCTGGCCAGTTCCAGCAGTCCGTACAAATGAGTATTGTGGCTGTGTACGCCTCCGTCCGAAAGCAAGCCGAAAAGATGAAGTCCGGAATTGTTTTTCTTGCAGTTTTCGATAGCCTTAAGAAATTCTTCCTTCTCAAAAAAATCTCCGTCAATTATTGACTTGGTTATTCTGGTCAGTTCCTGATAGACAATTCTTCCCGCTCCGATGTTTGTATGCCCCACCTCTGAGTTTCCCATCTGTCCCTCAGGCAGTCCCACATCCATACCGCTTGTGTGTACGACTGTATTGGGGCAGGTTGCCAGGTATTTGTCCAGATTTGGTTTATTTGCAGCAGCAATTGCATTCCCTTCCGTTCTGGGATTGTTGCCAAAACCGTCCAGGATCATTAATGTAACTAATTTCTTATCCATACCATATTCTCCCTTTTGTTCTAACGGTTAATAATCTTACCAAGGTCAATTACAGTTTATAGCCTGCACTTTTAAGTAAAAATCATCTTCATGTGATTATTTCATATAAGCTGATTTTGAACGCAGCTTGGGTTAAAAAGTTTTTTACTTCAGGGGGCTTTGGCCTCAAACCCAAACTTATTGCTTTTAAGCTGACAGTAATTAACTTGGCTCATATACTTGAAATCTTACAAATTGACCCCCCAGCACAGCAAATACCGGAGGGTCAAATTACTGATTATTTAATTTTAAGCTCTGGCCCTTACAAAAAGCTTAATACGGCTTTTTAATAAGCGAAGCTCACCAATGTAAGCACAATTCTATGCTTCGCGTTATTAAGCGTTTGCAATTACGGTAAATTCGTCAACCTTAAGACTAGCTCCGCCTACAAGGCCTCCGTCAATATCGGACATTGCGAACAGCTCGGCAGCATTTTTTGCATTTACGCTTCCGCCGTACTGAATTCTTACCTGTTCAGCAACCTCTTCACCATAGAGCTCGCACACCAATTCTCTGATAACTGTGCAAACTTCATTTGCCTGTTCATTGGTAGCGGTCTTTCCTGTTCCTATAGCCCAGATAGGCTCATAAGCTATGACTGTCTTCTTGACCTGGTCAGGAGTCAAGCCAAGTAAAGCAACCTTGATCTGGTATCTTACGTGGTCTGCTGTAACTCCCTGCTCTCTCTGGGTAAGTGTCTCGCCGCAGCAGATAATAGGAGTCATACCATACTTAAATATGGCGTGAGCCTTTTTATTGATCATTTCGTTTGTTTCACCAAAATATTCTCTTCTTTCGGAGTGTCCGATTATTACATAGTCAACTCCCAGGTCAGCCAGCATGGGGCCTGAAACTTCACCGGTATAGGCTCCCTTTTCTTCCCAGTGCATATTCTGTGCCGCAACCTTTATGTTTGTACCCTTAACTGCTTCAACAACTCCGGGGATGCAAACAAAGGGAATTCCTACTACTACTTCATTTGAAGCATTGGCAACACTTGCCTTCAATTCATTTACAAACTCAACAGCTTCCTTTGGAGTCTTATTCATCTTCCAGTTTCCCGCTGCAATTGTCTTTCTTGGGTTTTTGTCCATGAGAACAGCTATACCGGGAAGAATCTTTCCTTCCAGATATTCCAGTGAAGCTCCGCCACCTGTTGAAATGTGGGTGATCTTATCGGCAAAGCCCAACTGCTCAACAGCAGCAGCAGAATCTCCTCCGCCTACTATTGAAAGAGCGCCGGATTCTGCAACAGCCTTTGCAATTTCCTTTGTACCTGTAGCAAAGTTGGGGAATTCAAATACTCCCATAGGTCCGTTCCAGATAACGGTCTTGGACTTCTTTATTTCTTTTGCAAACTTTTCTATGGTAAGTGAGCCTATATCCATACCCATCCATCCGTCAGGCATTGCATCGGAAGGAACGTATTTGATCTCGGTATCGTTTTTGAATTCCTGTGCAACCATGCTGCCGATAGGAAGCATAAGGTTCACGCCCTTTGTCTCGGCCTTTTCCATAAGGGTCTTGGCAAGTTCAATCTTGTCGTCTTCACAGATGGAGTTTCCGATATGATAGCCCTTTGCCTTCAAGAAGGTATAAGCCATACCACCACCGATTATCAAGGTGTCAACCTTATCTATAAGATTTTCAATAACTGCAATCTTGTCAGATACCTTTGCACCGCCCAGAATAGCAACAAACGGTCTTGCAGGGTTTGCCAGGGCCTTGCCCATGAATTCGATTTCCTTCTTTATGAGGAAGCCGCATACTGCCGGCAGATAGTCGGCAAGACCTGCTGTAGAAGCGTGAGCTCTATGAGCAGTTCCAAATGCGTCATTTACAAATATTTCGGCCATGTCTGCAAGTTCCTTTGCAAACTCAGGATTGTTCTTTGTCTCTTCCTTGTGGAATCTTACGTTTTCAAGCATAAGTACTTCACCGGCTTTTAATGCGGCTGCCTTGGCTTTTGCATCTTCTCCGATAACATCCTTTGCCATGAGGACTTCCTTGCCAAGAAGCTCTCCCAGCCTTACAGCAGTAGGCTTCATGCTGTATTTATCTTCAAAGCCTTCCTTTGGTCTTCCCAGATGGGAAACCAGTATTGTCTTTGCACCCTTTTCCACAAGATATTTGATGGTAGGAAGTGCACCAACTATTCTCTTATCGTCAGTGATATTTCTATCAGCATCCAATGGTACGTTAAAATCAACTCTTACAATAACTTTTTTTCCTGACACATCAATATCTTCGATGGTCTTCTTGTTCATCATACTCATATGTTCACACTCCTATATATTTTTATAATGCATAGATTCAATAAAAATTTTTCAATAAGAAAAATTTTCTTGCCATATATGCCGTTTCAACAAGACTTTTTTCCGGCCGCATGAGAAGAAGGCGGCAGGCTGTATGCTGCCTTTGAGGCAACCGTACATCTGTGGTCTCGTTAATAAACTGTGTGGGAATACAAGGAAAACTCTTTTACTGTCTGCTTTTACGCATACTCTGTATATTGTCCAATTTTCCATATAATCATAACCTCAGTGTCATGATTATTTTGAATTATGCCAAAGTCAATTGGTATCTGCGCTAAGCCCATAATTTGAGTTTGACACTAATGCCATCATATGTAAATACTCTTAACCCAAAACCGTTGAAGCCTCTTAAAAATGCTTAGAGACACATTTTTCGCCTGGATGGCGGAGGTTTCAACCACAATTGACTTTATGACTGTATACCACTGGTATTTTAAATGTATTTAGATAACCAAAGTAATTTTACATCTTTTTCAGGGTTATTTCAATAGGTTTGTCATTAAATTAACACATTTGCAGTGTGCGGGAGGAAAAATACATGTAATTATTGCTCAAAAATCATCAGCCTTTTCAGAAATGCAACCGCCTTTCCCAGACCCTCTCCTGATGTCATGAGACCGTCCTCATGCTCAATGGATATCACATGGTCATAGCCCGAGAGCCGGAGCTCGCTGCATATGTCTCTCCAGACCTCCTCCCCGTGGCCATAGCCCACGGTTCTGTACATCCAGGCTCTATCTGCCTGCTGTCCAAAGTTACGTGTATCCAGTACACCGTTTCTTCCGGTATTGCAAGCGTCTATTTTAACATCCTTTGCGTGAAAGTGATATATGGCCCCTCTCAGCTCCCTGATGGCCGCAACCGGGTCTATTCCCTGCCAGAACAGGTGTGAGGGGTCGAAGTTGGCTCCTATAATATCGCCAACAGCCGCTCTTAGCCGCAATACCGTATCCGGATTGTAAATACAGAAGCCCGGATGCATTTCCAGAGCTATCTTCTCCACGCCATATTGTGCTGTGAACCAGGCTGTTCTTTGCCAATAGGGTATTAATACCTCATTCCACTGCCATTGGAGTATCTCTTGGAAATCCTCAGGCCATGCACAGGTTACCCAGTTTGGATACCTGGAGCCTGCACTGTCCCCCGGACAGCCTGAAAAGGTCACCACCCTTTTTATGCCCAGTTCTCCTGCCAGCCTCACGGCAGCCTCATACTCCTCATGGTGCTTCACAGCCAGCTCCCTTTGGGGGTGTATGGGATTTCCATGTACAGAGAGTGCACTCAAGGTCATTTCATATTTATCCAGAGTCTGTCTGAATTCCCTTATAAGCATTTTATTCCTCAAAAACTGTACCGCATTGCAGTGGGCAGTGCCTGGATAGCCTCCGCAGCCTATTTCCACCGCGTCCACACCTATGCATTTTAAATATTCCAAAGTCTGCTCAAGACTTTGGTCAGCCAGCATAACCGTAAAAACTCCCAATTTCATTTACTCATCCACTCCTTTGCTTTGCCAGTCAAAACTTGACATCAATCAGCAGCAATATGCCCCCTGCTGGAGCGTGAAAAAGCCGCCTGCTGAAAGCAGCATATTCTGTATGCCTTGCATGCCATATTGACAATAATATCGTTGTTTTGATAATATCGATAGTAAATTAGTATGAATTTCAAGACAGAAACTGATATGAATTCCAGCTATGAGCTTTATTTATGAGGTAGTTTATGAGTGCCTACTTTGAAATATCCAGAGAATCAGACCATAAGATCCACATTTTCAGAGTTTCTGATAATTACTTTGAGCCCCATTTTCACTCCAATATTGAGCTGGTGTATGTAGTAAGCGGAAAAATCATCGTGAATATAAACGGGCAGGTTAAGACCCTGACAAAGGGCTGTCTTTCCGTTGCCAACAGCTATGACATACATTCCTATACAAACAAGGAAAGCTCTGAAATCATAGTTATGATTATTCCTGTGGAGCTTGTGGACAGCTATGTAGCAGCTATCCGCTCAAAGGTATTTTCTAGCCCTTTTATTGAAGCCTGTGGAAAAACGGACAATATTCTGGCCATGCTGGACAAGCTGCTGGAGACCCAGTCTTCTGCCAACGAGCTGGTCAGCAAGGGTGCGGCCTATTATATCCTGGGAATGCTCTGGGACTGCGTGGAGCTGATAGATAAGCCTGCCGCAAGCAGCACCGACCTTGCCAGAAAAATCCTTAAGTACCTGCAGCAGAATTTTTTGGATACACTTTCAATTGAGACTCTTGCAAGGCATTTTGGTTATAACAAGGACTATTTTTCAAAATTCTTCAATGCCTATCTGGGCTGCGGGTTCAACAGCTACATGAATGCACTGCGCTCCCGGCATGCAGCCCAGCTCATTTCAAACGGAAATTCAAATCTTACGGAGGTTGCCTTCATGTCGGGCTTTGGCAACTACAGAACCTTCAACAGAGCTTTCTTTCAGTCCTATGGAATGACTCCAACGGAGTACAGAAAGGGAATAAAGAGTTTATAGCTTTTTGCCGGAGCTGATGTACTCCTCCAGGTCACTTGGGAGGGTTACAGTATTGCCCTTGTTAAAGTTTTCAAAAGATATATCCACTTTAATTTGTGACCATTCATGCCTTATGAACGTGTTTATAGTGAAAGGAGATGATGAGGTGCCTTTTCTCTCAGGTTCATCGAAGGAGGATTTAGAAAATGTTTATAGCAGGTACGGCAGCATGCTGTTTAAATTATGTTTCGTAATTTTATCCAACACAGTTGATGCAGAGGACGCATTACAGGATACTTTCCTTCGCTACATAAATAAAAGGCCCGTATTTAATGAGCCCGAACATGAGAAGGCCTGGTTTATAAAGGTTGCCAGCAATGTTTGCAAGGACATGCGAAGATTCAAGCTCCGCCATAATACACTTGATATCAATGAACTATCTGATTACTGCTCTGGTGAAGCTCAGGAGCATGTGCTTGAGCAGTTACTGACCCTGCCGCCAAAATACAAAATTGTTATTCACCTTTATTATATTGAGGGCTATGATGTTGAAGAAATTGCAGGGATAATAGGCCTATCCCGGTCGGCCGTTAAAATGCGCCTGCTTCGGGGACGCAAATTATTAAAAGTTGAATTGGAGGAGGAGAAGCAGCCATGAGAGAAAAAGATATTATCAGTGCTATAAACGGAATCCATGTCAATCCGTCAGTTAAAGCAAAAATACTTGAATTAGGCAACCGCCGGAAAAAGCCCAAAACGCAAACCTACATGTGGAAGTCAGCTGCTGTAGTAATCTTAGCTTTGCTGTTTTGCAGCCTGAACCTTGGTATGCCGTCTTTACATGACCGCAGTAAATCCGATCCCCTATTTGACGGCTTTGCAATCAGGACCTATGCAGCGAGCGGAGAAGAAATCGCCTTGTCCGCCAATGCTGTAATTCCATTGAAAGAATATTCGCCTTTAACTAGTTCTGTACCCGGGATTCCTTTCATTATGCCTGCCATAGGCATAGAGGCTGATGAAATCCATGTGAGCGTTGACAAAGGAGCGCTTCTGGCATGGAAAGCCCCTGACGGCATTGTGGAGGACAAGGGAAATACCTATAAATGCAAGGCGGAGGAAACAATATACTGGTCTCCCTTGTCCAAAGACGGCACATTAATAAAGAAAAGCAAGGTGATTGTTTCTGCGCTTAAAAACGGTAAAGAAAGGCTCAGGGCTGAAATTGCAATAAACCAAATAGATAATTTCAAATACAGTGCAGAAGTTTACTCGCTGATATCCATGCCTGAAAAATCAGTCGAATAAAATTCACCCAAATCAATACCTGCAGGCATAAGACTCTGAAAATCTTCATTAATTCACTAAGCCTTAGTGAATTACCATTAATATCTATTAATTTCCCATCCGGACTAAACTTTGAAGGTAAATATAAAATGGCAACTACAGAACCTTCAACAGAGCCTTCTTTCAGTCCTATGGAATGACTCCAACACAATACAGGAAGGCAATAAAGAGTTTATATCTTTTTGCCGGAGCTGATGTACTCCACCAGCTCGCTTGGGAGGGTTACAGCATTGCCCTTGTTAAAGTTTTCAAAAGATATATCCACTTTAATGGAAACTTTTATTTTCATTCCATCGGATGTTGTATTTCCCGACATTGTTATATTAAAAGCATTAATTAACTTTGTCTTGTTATCTACCGAAAAGGTGGTACTTGAAACTGAAGGCTTGCCGTCCTTGAAGTTTTCCTTGGTAAGCTCCTGCATCATAAGGTCTGTAAACAGGCTGCTTTTTACGGTGGTTACAGCACTGCTTTTGTCAGTTGTCAAAATACAGCTGGAGTTCATCACAGCATCATAATCAGGGTCATCAGAAGTATCCCCGCTGTCAAACCCCTCGAGAAATCCCGAAACCATGGATATGTCTTCACCCTCTTCTGTTTCAGCCCAGGTATCTTCACCTGCAGTTTTTACATAATATTTGCCGTTTACCTTATAGCTTTCTGAATTTTCTACCTCCTTGCCCATGGGCGAAACTGTAGCTGTGGAAGTAACAGCCGAAATTATTTTATTTACCGCATCAACTGTTCCGGACGCCTTGGTGTTATATTGGAATTTCATTCCATCCGCTTCCATATCCATGTTAAAATTTACTTTGTAGACGCAGTCCTTAAGCTGACTCAAGGAGCTATCCACCTGCTTGAAGAAAGACTCCACCTTTCTATATTCAGCCTCACTGATGACCGATACTGTCTTGAGGGTACTGCTGTATATAACAAGCTTGCCGGAATACTTGTTTATCAAACCGGCAGGTAGATACAATATACCTGACTTTACTACCACAGGCGCTTTTAATGTCACCTGCTTTTTATTTATTGTAACACTATTGCTGTTTACCTTTGCGTATACCTTCAGACTGCCCTTTGTAATAGTAATATCCTTATTCCCTTTTCCGATATTAACAGTTTTGCTGTCGTTTGAAATGCCGGTTGCAAGCAATGCACTGTTCAGCGGAAAATAAACCTCTCCGTTAAGGATTACGGGATTCTGCTTCAGAGTTACAACCTTCTTGTCAATCAATACCTTTGTTATGCTTGCAGAATCCTTCTCCGCAGCAGCCTGTACCTGCGCCAGGCTGCCAAAGGTGTTCATACCCAGCAGGCTTATGAGAATAAGTAATGCTAAAAAAAGCTTTTTCATTTGAAGTCCCCTTAAAATATGTTATTTTTTACAAAAATTGTATCATATTGTTGTTGAGTGGTGAATATATGATGAATAATATTTTATAATTAGCTGTACTTCTCAAAAAGTAACACATAAAAAAGTTACCGCCACCAGTAAAGCGAAGTTAATTATCACCCTTGAAGGGGTGGATTTTCCGATTACAAAGAAATCGACCTTAAGTTCACCTCTAGTTTTTTTGCACTTATTTATGTCTAAACAACGTCATTATAGCCAACTTTCCAAAAAAATAGTACTTGGAAGCTGGATTTTACCTTACAAAACGAGAAATTTATTTACAAAACGGGATTTTTGATTACAAAATCAGAAACTCGTTTTCAAAATGGGATTCTCGTGCTACAAACGGGAATCTTGAATTACAATTCACCGATTTTAAATTGTGGCTGGAAAAATGGAAAAATGAAGTAGGTATAGCCATATGAAGGATAATACTATTTTTATGTGCATTGCATTTACAACGCACATGTTTTGTGCTAAAATGCATATAATGATAGCAAAGGAGGTATTGCAAATGTCTGAAACAACAAATTTAACTATACGCATGGATAAAGAACTGAAGGAGCAGGCAGATCAGCTTTTCTCTGAGTTAGGCATGAACATGACGACAGCCTTCACCGTCTTTGTCCGTCAGGCCGTACGGCAGGGAAAAATCCCCTTTGAAATTTCTTTGAATGTGCCTAATGTCGAAACAATAGCCGCTATGGAAGAAGCCAACCGAATAAGCCGTGACCCAAACGCTAAACGCTATTCAAGTTTTGAGGAACTGGTAGCGGAGGTTAAAAATGAATTATGAAATTCTGGCAACGGGTAGATTTAAAAAGGATTTAAAGGCCATTATGAAACGGGGATATAACCTTCAACTGCTGCAAGGCATTGTTTCCCTGCTGGCAGCCGACAGTCCTCTGCCAGAGAAAAACAAAGACCATGCACTATCCGGCAATTGGGTGGGGCATAGAGAATGCCATATCACCCCTGACTGGCTCTTGATATACAAAATTGACAACGATATTTTAGTTCTGACACTTACCAGAACAGGTACACACAGTGACTTGTTTTGACAAAGCACTAAAATGGGGAGAACTGCCCAACATGAGCAGTCCTCCCCCATTTATCCGGCTATTAGGGAATGTTCGTTATCCACCGTACATCATAATTTCTCTTGTGATAGCGGCAGCATATACCTTATCGCCGCCCAAATGTGCTATAAGCTGTTTTTCTATGTTATCCTGTTGTTATAAGGGCAGGCTGTTACACCTACCCAATCATATTGACTCAATCAAAGAACATGAATATCTTCTAAAACTAAAGTAACTTCATTACCATCGATATAGGCTTCACACATTAAAGATAAATCACTTCTTTTATTATCAATCCACAAATCAAATATTACTGAGTACTTATCTACATTATCAATTTTGCATATGTCAGTTTTAACAAATGCATCTTCAGTAGGATAGGTTAAAGTACCACCATAATCATTAATGATTTCTTCTATGACCTCTTCAGGCATTTCTCCATTTCTACCATCCCGAACAATCTTAGAATAATCCTTATTAATTAAATCAACAATCAGTTTTTTTAACTCTTCTACAATTTTATTCTCAATATTCATGCAACTACCTCCTATCACCAGGTATATTAGTTTTTGTATTAGGCTTTACTCCCAAGTTGCTAAAATAATCATCTGCTTGTTGAATCAATGATCTCGCTTCTTCTGGCACTCCAGCTCTTCTTAATGATTTGTATCCAATTCTTCTTTCGGCCGCATAAGTACCACCACCAAGTTGTCTTTGAACTACTCTAGTTTCGTAATGTGGTGAACCAAACTTCCATGATTGTCCATCAAGCTGTACTGCTGGAGCAAGATTTCTATCATACCCAGGTAAATCTCTTACAGCAGCGTCTTGTATAATATGATGTTTATCGCTTACATTTGCTTTTCTTAATTCCGCAAATGTTCCTGACATTCTACGTGTACTTGTTGTAACCTCAGACGCTCCCGCATCATCAGCAAACTGCTGATAATTAGGCTTTAACCTGCTGCCTCCGTTTACTCCAACATTCGGTCTCATACCCACAGTTGAACGGTAACTGCTTGCCGTTCCCTTCAACATTAGTCCACCAAGGACTGCCGTAGCCAAATCCATGGGTATTTGTCCGTATTCCTTGTTCTCTATGTCGCTTTTTACTGCTATGCCTCCGCCTACGAGGCCAACCGCTCCCCAGGCTACAGCCTCGGCATTTGCTACTGCAAAGGTTGCCGCAGAAGAGGCCATTATTGAAGTTGTTACAGAGGCTCCAGCAGCTGCTATAAGCGGCGCTGCATACACAGCCGTTGCCGCCACTGCTGTAGTGCCTGCGACTACCGCCGTCCCTGCTGCAACTCTTGCCAGTATTTTATCTGATTCTGAGCCATAAGTATCTATTAATTCAAAGGCTTCTTTTCTCTTTTTTGAGTTTGTTAATGCCGTAAAGCCCTCTTTTGTATTGGTTGCCTGTGTCTTTGCCCACTGCTTTACAGCCTTTGCATCATTTTTCAGCGAGGTATAAGCATCTGAGGCTTTTTCTGATACATAAGATAAATTTAATCGCTCTCATGCCAGCAGAATTTTATCAACTGATTAGATAACCGTCTTTAGTATATGTATAGATTGTTAAGGCAATATAATTGGTTTATAGCTCATAGCTCTATCAATAATCTGTTCTGGAGTTAAACCCTCATTATTCCAGTATACTAGGTCACTAACATTTGGGTCAGGTACATTTCTTTCTAAAATCTCAATCCATTCCCCTATCTCATCGTCTGAACCTTCTCCATTACACATTCTTTCAACGAGTTTTATTAATTCTTCTCTGGTTAATTTATCAGCCATTATATAAACCTCCTTTAGCGTCCAAAATGATAGCCTGATTCTAATATCGATTGATGCATTGTAGGTGAGCTAATCATAATATTATCTAAATCATACACCCCTCCACCTGCATGTATTGGTTGTTTATGATGTAATACATAACTCTTAATCTTGCCATAATGCTGGGATTTAGGTGCTATTGGTGAATTGCCGTTCAGCATTCTTGAAATATTCGAAGAATTAAATTCATTTGCATATTTAGAATTACCTACTCCCTGCCAGAATGCACTTCTAAATTCATCAAAGTTGTTAAATGTCCTACCTCTCAGATTATCGGCAATTTCTTTCGGAATTACACCAATATTTCCATCTGTTCCACGCATCATTCGTGTAGCATCTGAAAGATTATTTCCTCCTGTAACCATACTTTGAGAATTTCTGATTGCTGTGGAACTTCTTGCTTTTGATAGTAGCTTAGCATCACTTACCCCCGCCTGAGAATCCCTTCCAGCCATCACTGCGTTGTAATTTCTCTGTGTCTCTGTGGGTTCAAGCTGAGTATTTGCTGCTTTACCCGTTCTGTAATTTGAACCGTAGTTTGCACCATTATACGCAAAGGCTAAAATATCCGTGGAGATATTTCCCCAGTTCTTGTTATAAATATCCGAGCCAAGGTTGTACGCATCTAAACCTACATCAGGATTATTCCACAAATACGTTCCTAAAGCAGTGGTTGATATGGCACCATATGCCTGTGCAGAAGCTGTAAACATTGCTGCTGAAACTATTGGTGCTGCATACACAGCCGTTGCCGCTACTGCTGTCGTGCCTGCAACTAGCGCCGTCCCTGCTGCAACTCTTGCCAGTATTTTATCTGATTCTGAGCCATAAGTGTCTATCAGTTCAAAGGCTTCTTTTCTCTTTTTTGAATTTGTTAAAGTGGTAAAGCCTTCCTTTGTATTGGCTACCTGTGTCTTTGCCCACTGCTTTACAGCCTTGGCATCATTTTTCAGTGAGGTATAGGCTTCCGAGGCTTTTTCTGAAGCATAGCTTGTGGATGCATCCCATGCCTCTCCCGCCTTGTCTGAAACATAGTCCCAGGCTTCTACCGCCTTGTTTACTACCTTTTTCCCTAACTTTTTGGCTCCTGACGCAACATTACTTCCCGCATTATATAATGGGTCTATTACCTTGCCTTTAATCCAACTGAGCGAGATGTGGCCCGTTGGGTCTGTATACATCAGCGGCTCGTTGCTGCAATAGGTATACAGATTCAGGCTCAGAGGGTCGTTCAGCTCTCCCCTGTAAGTGTCCTCCTGTACAAACCGGGCTGTTTCAGGGTCGTACATTCTGGCATTCAGGTAGTACAGGCCCGTTTCCTTGTCATACTGGTAGCCTGCGTAGGTTATGCTGTTGCTTGCGCTTCCCGTAGTATCGGTTATGTTTCCAAAGGCGTCATAGTAGTAGGTTGCAGCTATGGTTCCGTCAGGCCTCAGCAGGGCTGTCACATCGGCATGCCCGTTGTACATGTAATAGTAGGAGGTGCCGTCTGCCGTCCTCATGAGCAGGTTTGTACCGTATACGTTCCTGCCTGTCTGCTGTCCTGCGCCGTCTATTTCCAGCACCACCTTGTCATATTCGTACAGGTATCGGGTTATTGCTCCATTGACTTTTTTCTCCACCCTGTAGCCCTCTCCGTTATAGCGGTTCTCTACAGTAGCTGCGGAGGTGAAGGTTCTTACAAGCTGGTTTCTCAAGTCATAGCTGTTGATAATTTTTACTGTTCCGTTTACTGTTGTGGCAAGCTGGTTGCCGTTGCTGTCATAGGTGTATTCCGTTGTGTCTGTCAGAGTTCCGTTCTGCCTTACCGTCACCTGGAGCAGCCTATTTTGCTGGTTGTAGCTGTAGGTGTTCAGTATTGTATTGGCTCCCTGCCGGATTGTTTCCGTTTCCCTGTTGCCTGCCTTGTCATAGGTATAGGCGGTTACGGTGCCGTTTGGCTCTGTTACAGTTTCCAGCCTGTTCAGTGCATCGTAGGTATAGACGGTGGTGCCCCTGGCATCTGTTTTTGAGGTCTGGTTGTTGGCGGCATCATAGGTGTAGCTGTAAGTATCTATTATGCTTCCGTCCGCTTTTTTGTTGGTGAGGGCTTGCAGCAAGCCGTCAGGAGTATAGGTGTATTCCTCTCCCGAACCGTCACTGTAGCTTACGCTCTGCCTTGCCCCATTGTCAAAATAAGTGTAGACCGTGGTTTTCCCGTCTGCGGTTACTGCCATCAGCCTGCCTGTCCGGTCAAACTCCTTTTTAGTCACATTTCCCTTGGGGTCTGCCGCCGTTTCTGCCCAGCAGCCTGTTTCCATACCTGAAATTATATCATATGTGTATACGCTTTTGCCAATGTCTGGTACTTCCTTGGTCAATACTCTGTTCAGTTCATCATAGGTTCTGGCGGTGGTGCCTGTGCCGTCTGTCATTGTGAGCCGGTTGCCGTTTTTGTCATAGGTATAGGCTATGCGCTCTTCTCCCGCCGTCTCACTCAGCAGCCTGCCATGTATGTCATATAAATATGCTGTCGTTACCCCATTCCTGTCTGTCTTTGCAGCAAGGCTGCCGTCGGCATTGTAGGTATAGGTTTCGGTTTTTCCGGGATTATAGGTATAATTGCCCGGGGTTCCCGCTCTGCCTCCCTGGTCCGTCCTTCTGGTGGCCTTGTTTGCCGCATTGTATTCATAGGAGGTGGTGCCGCCTTTTGCATCTGTCTGCGAGAGCAGGTTTCCATTGGGGTCATAGGTGTAGGCGGTAGTTTCGTTTTTGGCGTTTGTTACCGCTATAAGCCTGTTGTGTTCATCATAGGTGTAGGCTGTGCTGTTGCTTTTTCCGTCTTTTTTTGTTTCCAGATTGCCTGCGCTGTCATAGGTCCAGCTTGTTTCCCTGCTCTCAGGGCTGATTTCAGAGACAAGCCTGTTATTCCTGTCGTAGCTGTACCGGGTTATACCGTTCAAGGCATCATAGGCCTTTTCCTGACTGTTGTTATGGTTGTATTCCAGCTTCTGTGTGCTTATGCTATAGGCATCCCTTGTTTCTATAAGCCGGTTCAAGCTGTCATAGCTTTTTGTTGTGGTATTTCCTCTCCAATCGGTTACTGCTGTCTGGCTGCCGTTGGCATCGTAGGTATAGCCGGTTTCCTGCACCGCTCCTGAGACCGTACGCCTTTCCTTAGCCAGCTTGTTCAGCTTGCTGTATATATATTCTGTTTCATTTCCGTTTCCATCAATGGAATATCTCAGGTTTCCGTTTTTATCATAGCTGTAATACACTGTTATTGCTTCAGTGCCGTCCAGGGCCCCTTGTGTATGCTGGAGAACCTGGCCCTGGCTATCGTATATGTAGGTGTCTACTGCTCCCCTTGAGTCCTTCTGCGTTTTCAGCCTGCCCATTTCGTCATACAGGCAGGTTATTTCATTTGCAGGTATTGAGGCATCCCCCGGATATACTGCCTTTCTGACTTGTCCTAAGGCATTGTACTCATAGGTGGTTACATTGCCGTTTGCATCTGTTTCAGTCAGCAGCCTGCCCTGAAAGTCCCAGGTTTTTGCTGCAATAATCTGTTCAGGTGCATTTGCTGTCTTCCTTACGGTAATTTTTGTTATATTTCCCGCACCGTCATAACAGTTGCCTGTTACTACTCCGTTGGCATCTGTCTCCGTTACCCTGCGGCCCAAGGCGTCATAGCCATATTTTGTGGTATAGGAAAGTCCCCTTTCCTTAGATACGGGATCTTGCACGGTAATAACCTTATTTGCAAGGTTGTAGGTGTATTCCGTGCCATAGCCTGTGTTTATCCTGGCTGCCGCACCTGTCTTGTCGGAGGCTGCTTCATAGCCCAGGGAATCCAGCTCTTTTATCAGATTTCCGCTGCTGTCGTACTTGCAGGCGCTCTGTACTATTGTTACCGGTTGAGCTGTCCATAGCTTTGCCGAAGGATCAAACCGCCGTTCTTCTCCTGAATATGTTTTTGTCGTTACTCTGCCCATGAGGTCATAGGTATATTCTACCCTGTTCATATTCTCAAGGCTCTTTGATGAATCGTAGTCCACAGGTGCTACTTCTGCTGTTTTTCTTCCGGCCCTGTCATAGTAATATGCTGTAGTGTTGTTGGCTGCGTCTGTGATTTTTACAAGCTGCCCCCTCTTGTCGTAGGTATACCTTGTGGTGTTGCCGTTGGCATCTGTGGTTTCCACGGGCTGGCCCTGCCAGTTGTAAGCGGTTGTGGTTTTCAGTTCCGCCGGATTCCCGTATTCATCCCGGCCGGGCTGCGCTGCCAAGGTCTGCAGGTTCCTGCCGTCATAGGTATAGGTGGTGCTCACCAGGTCCGGGGCTGTGACCGTTTTGAGGTTTCCGTTTTTATCATAGGTATAGGTGGTTATCAGAGCTATGTCCTGAGTGCCGTCCAGGTAATCTCCAGCCAAGTCTCCGGCTTTTACATACTCCCTTTTTTCAATAACCTTCCCAAGATAGTTGTTATGGTAGTACGTTGTCTTATATTCCGCAGCACTTGCATATACTCTTTCACGGCTTACATTTCCGTCTGCGTCATAGAGGTACTCTGTCCGTCTGCCTTCATTGTCTGTAATGCTCTTTATTTTGCCGTTTTTATAATAATCATAGGTTTTTGTTATGAAGCTCCCAGGTATCTGGTTTTGCAGGACTGTTTCACTGCCCGCCATCTCCTGGAGCCTTTTCCCTGCCTTGTCATATACGGCCTTAGCATATGTGTACCTGGTGCTTCCGCCCGCTGTTTCAAAGGGTGTCCACTGCTCTGTCTGCCTGTTCAGGCCGTCATATTTGTAGTAGGTTATATTTCCGTTGGCATCAGTGGTATAGCTTGTGGTGCCGTTTGCATTGTAGGCTGCAGCTACGGCTGTACCGTCGGGCCGTGCTTCTGAAAGCATTCTTCCTGCATAGTCGCAGGTTCTGACCGTTATTGCCACATCTGTATCATTTAAGTACTGCTTGCAGGTCTGCCGGTTTTTTCCTCCCGCCAGTATTTCATAGGTATATTCCTCAAGGAGCTGCTGTTCCACAGAGGCATCGGCTTTAAAGTAAATACGCAGCGGCCTGTTCAGCAGGTCGTACTGGTATATGTATTTTGAGCTGTTTGGCTTTGTTTCGGTTTCCAGGTTGCCATATATATCATAGGTGTAGGCCGTGGTATAATTTTCAGGGTCGGTTGAGGTTTTTATCTTGCCGTTGGCAAAATAGGTATACCTGTACCCTGTATCCGCATTATATGAGTGGTTCTGTATATCATCCCTTGAAGGCTCATACTGCTCCGGTGATACCTCCTTTGTTTTTCTGCCCTCCTGGTCATAGGTTATTCTTGTGACCTTGTCACCGTCTGCCACCTGCTTTTCAAGGCTTCCATTTTTGTCATAAATGTATTCGGTACTGTTTCCTCTTGGTGTGAGGGCCGCGGTTACCTGACTCTGAGTATTGTATTGGAAGGTGCTGGTGTTGCCTTCTGCATCGGTACGGGTTTTTATGTTTCCATACACATCATAAGTATAGGTGACGGTGCCGCCCTCCGGGTCTGTTTCTGATTTCACAAGACCCTTGGCCCTGTATCCAAGCTCCTGGCTTTCGGCCTCCTGGTAATAGGTGTAAACGGTTATTGCAAACTTACTTATATCACTGCTTCCATCCACATATTGGTCGGTGCCGTTCAACGGCTGTACCTTCTTTATGAGGTTCTTTTTACCTGAGTCATATATGTAGAAGGTATATTTCCCGCTTTCATCCCTCTCACTTATTATGTTGTTTTTATCATCATAGGTCATTAATTTTGTACTGCTGTCAGGGTTTGTGACCTTTGTTACATTTCCGTTGGAATCCCTGTCATACTGGGTTTTGTTGCCATTGCGGTCTGTTACCGCTTTTTCCTCCCCGTATTTGTTTATTCCGGTGGCATCCTTGCTGTATTCATAAACAGTGGACTTCCCCTCTGCATCCGTTGAATTTATTATGCTGTAAGAGCCGTCATATTTTTCTCGGGTCACCCTTCCATTGCTGTCTGTAATGGTTGTGACACAGTTTATATTGTCGTAGGTGTAGGTAAAGGTGTTGCCGTTGACATCTGTCCTTTTATTTACCTTGCCCTTGTTTTCTCCTGAAGATATGTATGAGACCTCCTCAGTTATGCTGTCCAGGCTGTCCCTTATCTCAACTATGCGGCCTTCGGTGTCATACACATACCTTGTCTTGTTTCCCATGGCATCAGTAACACAGGTAAGATGGCTTCCGGTGTATTCATAGGAGATTGTCCTGTTATTTGTATCGTCCTTTATATTTTTTATAAGGTTGTTTTCATAGCTGACGGTAAAATGTCTACCAGCCTGGTCGGTAACCCCTGTGGCCTTTCCCTGGGAATCCACTGTAATGGTTACGCTATTTCCATTTTTGTCCCATATTTTTACCAGATATCCGTTGGTGTCAAAGCTGAAAACATCCTGCTGCTTTGAGGTGAGAGTATAGGTGCCGTCAGGGTTCTTCACGAGGACATTGTGAGAATCACTGGCTGTAAAGCTTCCGTCACTGTTCTTTTTAAAGCTCTGTACGCTTCCGTCCGGGAGGCTTACCTCCTTGGCATTGGGATTGTTCTGGGCATCCCTGACACTTCCCTCGTAGCTGAAGCTCCAGCCCTTGCCAAAGCCGGAAGTCTTGCTGCTCCTGGAATTATATGTCCTGGTGAAATTAATGTCGTAGCCGGGAGCCTCCATGGTCAAATCGGTATATGACCGCGAAAAGTTTCCTGTGGCGGGGTTGGTGCCGCTCTGCCCGAAATATTGCTGATAGCGGTAATCCTCTATAAGGACGTTCCAGACGCTGTAGCTGTTGAAGCTGTAGCCTGAGTCCAGGGGCTTTGTGATTATGAGGATGTTGAATTTGGAGTAACCGGGGGTTTCGAAGCTTACTTTTTGGAGGGTGTTTCCGCTCAATATCACTTTATGTGTTTCACATGCTAAAAAATTATCATCAGGGCTAGATTTTTGAGTAAAATCTCCTTTCACTTCTAATACTCCTGCTGTTAATCTCCTATTTCCAAGCTCATTTCGTTGAGAGCTAGTTGCCCGGGTTATAAAATTACCCCCTACATAGATGTAGTCAGAATCATAATCCATGTAAAAGCATCC
>JAEXFI010000022.1 GCA_023400235.1 Bacillota bacterium | reverse complement strand
AACTTCCTGTTGCTTTGACGGCTAAACTCTTTATTCTTCACCTACAGCTTTGTGCCTTTTGTTTTAACTAAATCAGTCATTTATTTTTAGTTGTACTCACGTACTGGAATACAATAGTGCTGTCTATTGCATCTTCGCAGTGCAACTATCCTGAAAAATAATAATTTTAATGGACTGCACCAAAATAAAACGCACCAATAGTACAGTTCAGAATAAAGCTTTTAGCCGTCGCCCAATACCCAACCTCCTGTCTCGCTTGGGCTCAAAGCAACCTTCTGTTGCTTTAACGGCTAAACCTTTATTCTTCACCTACAAATTGGTGGTTTTTATTTTAATCGTGCTTCCCATTTATTTATGCTGTACTCACGTACTGATTCATTTAACTTTTATATTGTATCTATTCCAGTTGCGGCAACTATCCTTAAAGTTTAAATATTTTTAATGCCTGCTCCCAAACAAAAGGCACAAATAGTACAGTTCAGAATAAACCTTTTAGCCGTCGCCCAATACTCAACCTCCTGTCTCGCTTGGGCTCAAAGCAACTTCCTGTTGCAAATATCCTGAAATTTTATATAGCCTGAGTATGCGTATTGTAAAACTCTGTATAATTCTCCAACTGCCGCTTCAAAAGATTTGGTGTGTCTATCTTGTATGGGCAGTGCTCCTTGCAGTTGCCGCAACCTGCACATTTGTTTATAAGCTCCATTTTCTCCTTGAAGCCCTCCGCAAGGAACTGCTGATAGGGCGCTCTTCTTAAAAGCAGTGATATTCTTGCCTGTATGGGTATTTCTATACCTGCTGGACATGGCATGCAGTACCCGCAGCCTCTGCAGAAGTTT
This sequence comes from Bacillota bacterium, assembly GCA_023400235.1. Lineage (GTDB taxonomy): Bacteria > Bacillota > Clostridia > Acetivibrionales > DSM-1351 > Ruminiclostridium. Next base: position 56,571 of record JAEXFI010000022.1, on the reverse strand, counting down.
CCGGCCAATTCCTCCCTGTCCCTGTTGATAATCTCCCACAGGGCAGTATCCAAAGCAGGCGGGTTCTTCTCCAGTTGCAGAAATTCATCCAGCTCCGCTTCCCTCTGTATTCCCCATATGGGCACAACATTTTCAAACTGCCTCAGAAAGGCAAAGGTTGAGGCAGCATTGGTTATGAGCCCTCCTGACATGGCTTTCATGGCAATCAATCCCACATCCTCTTTTCTGCAATGGTCTATCAGCTCCAGGTCAGCCTGTGAGGAAAGAGAACTCAGCGGAAACTGCAGGGTGTCAAAAAGGCCCGAGTTCACAGCCTGGATTGCAGTATCCCTCCTGTGATTTGTTATGCCTATAAAACGCACCATACCTTTCTTCCGAGCTTCCAGCAGCCCTGCATATACACCGTCAGGGTCTTCCGTATCAGGTGTTTGTGCCGGATTATGAAGCTGCAGTATATCAACATAATCTGTCTTCAAATTCCCAAGGCTCGTTTCCAGGTGTTCAAGCAGGGTCTTTTTATCCTGGGCAAAGGATTTGGTAGCAATAATTATGTCTTTCCTCACCTCTGAAAGAGCAAAGCCTATTTTTTCCTCGCTGTCGGTATAGGCCCTTGCAGTATCAAAGAAATTGATCCCGGCCCCATAGGCCTTGACCAGAAGCCTTTTGGCTTCCTCAAAGGTTATTCTTTGTATAGGAAGTGCTCCAAAGCTGCACCTGGTCACCATAAGCCCCGTACGTCCCAATCTGGTTTTCTCCATAAAAATCCTCAACCTCCCTTATGGCAACACAGCCATTTTAATGTATTATTATATTAATATATTATTGCATTATTACGGCATTTTTCCCACCCCAATAAGAAAGGAAGTGTTGAAATTGGAATTACTTTCATTTTCAACACTTCCTATAGAAAAAATGCATATTTACACGTTTTACAGCAGCCTCATATCCATTTACTTAACCTGTCTTAAATTCGTAAGTCTTGTTCAGCGTGTCTTTTTCAGCAGGTCTTGTTCAGCAGGTCTTCTGAGTAAATTTTGTTGAGTAAGCCTTTCAGCAGATTATTTCAAACCTAACAACTCATTTACCTGTTTCTGCTTGCTTATGGCTTCACAGTTTTCATCATCCAGAGGAGCCTGGTCCAGTCTTAATAAATAGCCGTCAGCAACAGCTCTGGCCGTATGTATGGGAAGCTTCTCCAGCTTATCCTTTCCCAGCTTCCCGGTTATCTCACCGCCAAAATAGTTCAGCCAGTGAAACGAGGTGGGTAAGCCCTCCCTGTAATACCCGGAAAACCGCAAGGAGTTTGCGGAATTTGCCACGCAACCCCAAAAAGGCTCAAAAGCACTTATGCAGTCCGAAAAGGCGGCGGCGGCCTTCTCAGCCTTGTCAGGGTCAGACATATTGTAGCTTTGGGGGAAATTAAGTGTAAATGTATTTTTAAACCTTGGATTGACCATTCCTGTGGTCATGCTTATCCCCGCGGAATCTTTATTATTAAGTGAGGAGAAGAAGCTAAAGGTATAGCCCAGCTCGGAGAATACCTTTCCCCCCTCCTTATTTACACTGCCGTCCACCAGCTCCAGAAAGGCCTCATAAGACCACTGAAAAGGCAATGCATCCTTTTTCCTGGCCGCAGTAAGGTAGTTGGGACTGATATCCTCACCATACTTGGCAAGACTCTGCAATGTAGCATACGCTTTTTTCACAACAGTCTCAAAATCCTCTTTTTTAGGCTGGGCCCACAAAATCATCGTATACGTCTGTACCATTATCTATACCTCATTACTCCTTTGGTTGGAATACAAGCTCTATGCCCTCTATACCCCTTTCGGCAAATAGTATCCTTGTGGCATCAAGTGCGCCTTTTTCTGCAAAATACCACTTTATGGGAGCTCCCTCAGAAGCATCTATTTGTCTAATAGCTTCATTAACCAGAGCATTCCTGCCCTTAAACCAATCATAAAATCTACCGGTGTTTTTGTCAACAAATTGGTTATATTTTGCTTTGGCATCCAACAAGGTTCCGTCTCTCATACCATCATACTTGACACCATTCTGAATCCATGCCTCACCTGTTTTTCCGGTTACCTGAGTCTGGTATTCCCTCGAATATGTACTCATGCTTTCGTTGACCCTGTGCCAGCTTCCGCTTAAGGATGGATACTTGGGTGCAGAGGGATCAACTCCCCCATCGGTATATGAGTTTGCCGTCACCCCGCCTTCAGTGTCTTCCCTTAAGGCCACCTCAGGCTCAGAGGACCTCAAGTCATTCTTTACAAGTTCCGTAACCTCAGTCAATTCATTCTTAGGTACTCCGTCAACAGGGTCCAGGGCATCCTCAACCTGGCTTACCCTTTCAGGAGAATTTAAGCCCAGCCGCTCATATTCACCCGGCTCAAGCCCCTTGCCCGCCAGGTCGTCGACATTGCTCCTCAAGGACTCCATTTCGGTTTTGTTTTCACATTGCTTTATAATATCCAATACCTTTGTCTGATCAGCATTATCAAACTTTCCGGAATTATCCTCTATTATATCCCTATAGGTTTTTATCCCGTCACTGTCCAGGTTTTTCCCGGCATCAGACACATTCTCATCAGATACATTTTCCTTTTTGAAAGCGTCCAGAGTTTTCTGAGCCTCTTCAAGTCCTTTTGTTCCCGACTTCTGGTAATAATCCGTAGCCGTCTCCCTTGAATATCCTCTTTCTGCCGTATATTTGTAATATGCATCCTCACTTCTTGCCATTTGCTCCAGCATTGATATGTTTTCAGATATTCTTGAGGACAGGGGCTTTGAAATGAGTCCCAGCGTGGCAAAAACCGCCAGCTGCACTACAAGCTCCTGCAAATAGTAGGTATCCCCCGTTGCATAATACATATATGCTATGGTAATAACATTGTAAATGTACATTGCAACCAACGCCAGCTTTATTCCTGTAAACACTGCCGCAACCCAGCCTGCCCCGGGAATCAGTGCAACAGCAAGAGCCTCTGCCAATTCCAGCATTACCATCAATAAAACTCCGGCTATTACTCCCTCCACATATTCCATGAGCATTTGCTTGACACTCATGGAGCCTCCGGCTGTTCCTCCGCTTATCATGTAACCTGCGGCACCGGTCTCGGGCTCAAGCACCACATAGCCCGTACCTGACCAGTCAAAGTAATGGACATTTCTCTGGGGTATTGTAACAATCCTGCCGCTGTTTACGGCATTTGAGATATCTGTCCTGACGCTGCTTGCAACTTCCAGCTTTGGAAGCACTGAGGAAATATTGCTCCTGTCTATGGTATAAACAGGTATACCCATTCTATTGGCCTCAGAAAGTATTTTTATTGTTGAAACAGAGGGTGTATTAAACATCTGCTCAAATATGGCATGCTCCATTGAGGATGCCATATTTCCCGCTGCCAGCATAAAGGCCTTTTCGGCATCCCTGTCACCGTTTATGCTCATTACGCTGTGCACATCCCTGTCTACATCAATGTACATGCTTCCTTCAGCCAGCTCTACAGGCGTCATGAAAAGGTATTTCACATCTGCGTTATAGCCTGTGATACCTTCGCTTAAAAGTCGGGAGGCCTTGACTCCAAACTGGCTTTCAAGCATTTTATTGTAAATATCCAACTGTGCAAAATACGTCTTGGCAACCCCGTTGAGTATCTCACCCATGGCTTCGTCACTGTAAATATTCTGCTGGTTTATTGTAGCCTTTAGCGCCTTCAGCTTCTCTGCAATGCCCTTTACCTCATCAGGTGCTATTTTGTCATAGTCCAGACCTACACAGTAATAGCTTCCTGCTGTAACTGCATTGGTTACTTTCTCCGACTCTGTTTGCCCGGGGATTTTCATGGTAATGGTAAACTGCTGCCGGTAGCCCATTCCCACTGCTTTTCCCGTAGCCACCACAGCCCCGTCGGCTTTTAGCACTGGTTTGAGCTGTACCATATATGCAGGTGTTTTGAATACTCCCCCGTATTGCTTCAAAATAGCTTCATCCTCAGAGGTTGCCGGTATCCACGAAAGAGTGAGCTTTTTACCATAGAGTCTCCACGCCTCCGAGGTATATTCAAAATCCTTTCCTCCGGCGAAGTTAAGGCCATAGGGATCTGCCCCCGAGATACTGAATGTGATTGAATCCATGAACTCGCTGCCAATGGCCCTATACTCTCCAAGCACAGCAACTGTCTTGTAAGGCAGGGTCAAAGGAAGCAATCCCAGTTCCTGGGAGATTATTTCATAGCCTCCGAATATATCCTTCCACTGGGGTTCGTCTATATTGTTGCTGCTCAAGTACTCCTCTATGGCCAGCTTCTGCTCCTCAAGCTTTTGCTGTATTGTATCGGTGCTTATTCTCGAGAGGGCATTATTGTCAGAGGAAACTGTTCCCGTATGGGTAAAGGCCTTCTCAATTTCCTGCCGGCTCACGCCCGTAAGCGCTTCTACATCCAAACCTTCCTTCTTCTCATATTCTTTAAAGCTGGCATCCAGCGGTATCCAAATCTTTTTCCCCGTGCCTTTACCCACACCGCGGTAATTTTCATAGGGTACATAGGCCTCCACCCATATATGTTCAATCCTTACGGCGGAAACTACTCCTGCGGACACCAGGGCAGTGGTGGGAATACCAGTGCCTGCAAGTATTTTGACTGCAGCCTCGTCTGTTTGTGCGCCGGTCCATTGCTTAACCTTTTCAACGGGTATTTCCACAGTACCTCTCACGTACCTGGCGGGAATCCCTTTGTATCTCAGCATTGAAATAAGCAAGGAGGCCTGGTCAAAGTCATTTCCGGCCATTTGGCCCAGCGTTCCGTCAGCGCCCTTCCTTGAGCCGTAATATGGAATAAAGTCCACGTTATTTTTTACATACTCATATATATCAACAACTGTATTCAAACTGTCCGCAGCAGCTTTTATATTTTGTGAGAAATGAATCTCTCCCGTTTCTGCAAGATCCTCCTGGGAGGGTTCTTTTGGAAGACTGGCGGCTTCCGCTCCTGCAGCAGTCCCGGTATAGCCCCGGGCGCTTCCCGCTCCCGTTGAAGGAACAGGCGGCTCAAGAACAACATTATCATATGGGAGAGCCCCAAGGGTCTCCTGAGGCTGCTCAGGGCTTAGCAGGTCGCCTATCTCTTCAATTTGCTCCTTAACCCCTTCAATATCCCTGTTCTTTGACTTATTGAAAACATTTGACTTATTGAGAACAGCCGAAACCGAGTCCAGCTTTTCAAAAATAGCAGAAAACTCATCCAGCTGAGTATTAAGCTGTGTCTTGTATTTATCATGCCTGCCCTGAGCTTTCTTGGCAGACAGCCTTTTAAGTGTCTTTTCATTGTTTGTAAGCTCGGTATTAATGTCCTTGCGAATGCTTTGCAATGTCTTTCTCGCACTTTTGACGTCAGCCTTTAAACTGCTGAAATCGCCGTCAGCCGCATCCGTCTTCAGCTTTTCATACCATTTACCCAACTCCTCCGCAAAGCTCCCAAGCCTGGTTTGAGCTGTGGGTTTTTCATGTCTTACAGCAACAGCTGCCGTATTTTTAGCCTGTACTATCTGCTCCTGCTGCATGGCCTGAGCAAGCTGCTGTGTGGGGAGTCCGAAAGTAACCGAAAACGCCACAAGCAGCACTATAGCAATAATTTTTACAGGTTTGTTATATGTCATTTCAGTTGTCCTCCTGTTTTTTGCTCAGAGTTACATCCAGTAAATTCATTGCACCATCAAATGCCGCTGCCTTGAAACTGGAACAGTTTATAACTATACTCTTTGCAATGATTTTACCTTCCAGATTGAAGGTGCTGGTATTTATATATACCGTTCCGTTTGGAGCATAAATGATTCCCTTTATATTTGCGGTAGAAGCATTTATGGATATATCCGAAGTTGCGGAGCAGATGACAATACCCTCTGGGGCTGTACTTTCAAAGCTGTTCACATTAAAGGAAACATTTCCTTTTGCCACAAGATAGCCGTTACTTTCAAGCTTCGTACCGTTTATTTGAAGGTTCCCGTCGCTGATTTCAGATTTGCTAAGCTTAATGCCAGCTCCATAATCTGTAAGCATTAATCCATCCTTGTGAATATTACCATCAGCTGCTGCTATCTCTCTGATTTCCGCCACCGCATCAGGCATTTCCACTACCACCGGCTCGGTTTTCTTCTGGCCGATCTGTACTTTTCCCCCCCGGGTGGTTATAGTCCCAAAGCTGGACAAAACGCCGCTTACGTTCAGGTTTGTACCCGCAAACTCAAAGGCCTTGTTCGTCCTTATATCCCCCTGAATATCAGCACTGTACAGGTACATGACAAGAGCGTCGCTGGTGCTTCCCGAGAATAGTGTGTTTTTAAAGGCCTCACTTTGCAGGATTGAAGGCTTTTCAACCGTAAAGTAGCCATTTGCAAGAGCTATCACAGTTCCGTCAGCCAGCAGGGCGTCAAAAACCACCATGTAGCTTCCGGTGTTCAGAGGACTGTGCACCCATACCTTTTCTCCCGAGCGGCTTTCTTCCACATTCAGGTCCCACTGCTCAGTTATTGTGCCCAGTACGTTACCCGTGGAGGCCTCCACTATTCTGAACCTGGCAGTGACAGCCTTCAAAGCTGTGTTCCCTGTATTGCTGATTGTATATGCCAGATTGACGTCATCCCCCCGGTATATGCTCTTATTCTTTATTGCCAGGGTTCCTGAGACTCCCGAAATCCCCTGGGTCCCTGCCATTATCTCAAAGTCAGTACTGCTTTGGCAAAGCAGTGCATCGCCTTTATACACCTCCATATAGGCAGTGTATTGCCCCGGAGGATTTTTACCCGTATTCCAGGATTTTTTTAACACTGTCCTGCTGTCAGGAAGTAATTCCTGGAGCAGGTTATCCCCGGTCCAGATAACATCCCCCTGGGGGTTCTTTATACTGGTCCGCACTGACAGTTCCGTAAGTATACTGTTCTCACTGCTGTTTTTTATTGACTGGGTCATATATACCTCCTCATCGGAGGAATATTTTTCCCGGTCCGCAGTCATGGAGGCTGAAGCTTCTGCCAGGGCTGCAATTTCAAAACTAGCTAGCGAAGCAGCTATTACCTTTTGCCCATCGCTCCAGGTAATCCGTGCACTATATGTACCTGCCATGGTTAAGCCCGTATTCCAGGTAAAAGAGAAAGCCCTGGTTTGTCCAGCCTCCCATGCACCGTGTTCATTTTCCCCAATAACTTTCACCAGATTTCCGCTGCTGTCCAGTATCTCCGCCCTTCCTGTGAGAACAGCCGGATAGTCGGTAAGATTTTTTGCCTCGTTGGCAATGACCACATTTTCACCTGCACCATAGCCTGCTTTGTCGGTTGAAACCTTTGAATCAAGCATATACCTGTTTACAGGCAGTTTTACATCCGGCAGCCTCAGGGTAACCGGAGAGGAGTTTCTGTCCAGGTATGTCAATTTGGTATCCCTTGTCAGAGTAATTTCTGTATCGGGCTCAAGGCCTGTCCCCTTGAAATCCAGTCCGAAAAGCTTTATGCCTCCCATCACCAGCCTGTCCATGCTCCATTTCAGAGTTATTGCTCCATCTGTACCGTTTAATATACTTTCAGGCGCCGGTACTATTTTTGAGGTGTACACTTTCATTTTTCCTGCAGGCAATGTGGTTTGGAGCTCAATATTCTTTCCTGCAGTGTCAAAGATTTCACCTGCCAGCTCAGTCATCATTTTATCCAGTTGCTCCATTGTAGGACTAAAGACATATTTACCGCCTGTTATGCTTGCAAGGGTGCTCAGCAGATTTTGATCCGCCCCTGCCCCAAGTCCTATGGCATATATTTTATAGCCCTTCTCCTTTGCAAGGTTGGCCTGATTTATAACGCTTGAAGTGGACCATACGTTTTCCACCCCGTCCGAAAGGAGAATTATTATCTTTGTCCTGGACTGGGTGCTGCTTGCGTTCAAAATGCCGTTGGCACTTTGAAGCCCAAGCCCTATAGCCGTTCCATTCCAAGGTGATGCAGGGGTTTGGGCTATTTTTGTCTTCAGCAGGTCCTTGTTTTCAGTTATGTCCTGCTGAACCCATACATTTCCTGCAAACTCAACCACAGCACCGCGGTCGTTTGCCTGCAGCAAGTCAATGACATGGCTGGAGGCCTCCTTGGCAAAATCTATTCTCCAGGGCTTGGTAGTAGACTCGTCAATATTTCCCCATTCCATGCTGCCGGAATCGTCTATGCACAGAACAATATCTATAGGATTTCTTTGAGGCAGCTCAGGTATGCCCTCTCCAGTCAGATTGAACTTGAGGGGAACAGAGTCCTCACCAGGGTATAGAACTGTTTTTCCCACAACTTGCTCGAAGTTTATACGTGTAGGAGGCAGAGGAGGCAATACCTGGAAGGCGGTTTCACCTTCTGCCAGCAATGCTTCTCCCTCAAACACCTGGGTTTTGATTATGTACTCCTTCACAGCCGACACATCCGGACTGAAGGTGATTGCTGTGTATTTTTCTATCTGCCCTGTGGCTTTGCCTTCCACGGTTCCTGTCTCTTCCTTGATTACTGTTCCCGCGTCAAGCACTGAGGCTTTATAGTTTAATTTCCTGTTTACGTTGGCTTCGGATATAAGGGTGGTTTTTACCTCAACCGTACAAGGATTGTTTATCCTGGTATTTTCCGGGTCGCATGACAATAGTATGCTGCCAATCTTGAAATACGGCTTGACTTCAAACTTTCTTTCCTGGTCTGCAACTATTTTGCCGCTGACCTTGTCCTTAATCTGAACAATAACAGAATACTCTCCCGGAGCACTGTTTTTTGTGTTCCAACCGGGCAAGCCGTCGGATTGCAGCGCTATAATGCCTCCATCCTGCTTTTTGATGAAATATAAAATTTCTGCCTCAGTATTGCCCACAGAGGTATCCGCCTTTATTTCAAAGGTCTGGTATGCATTAAAGCTATAGCCTTCCTCGTGTATATCCCCTGATAATTTATACAGCTTTATGGAATTGATTTTTGCAAAAGGCATATCCTGCCGTTCCTTGAGTGCCTCAAGAGCAAGTGCTGTAAGATATGGGCTGTCGTACCAGCTTCCGTTGGGCTTCTGAATTTTCAATATTTCAGAATCAATATTTCCGGCGGCATCCGCCCCCAGGGTACTCAGCACTGCCCTGTAGGCCAGCAGGGTGTCCGCCGCTGCCCCCTCATCCAATCCCCAGGTTCTGTCCTCCTGCTGAACAGACAGAAGATATTCTCCCGCTTTTCTCAAGGCAGCCTGCAATTCCGGAGAAGTAAGTCCTGTCGTAGTCGCAAAGGAATTGAGGGTAATGACCGTCCGGGCCACCAGTCCCACCGAGGTGTCGCCATCTTCCGTATAAGTCCAGGTACCGTTGGACAGCTGCCTGTTAATCAAATAGGAAACCGCTTTTTTTACGCTCTCTACGTCAGGAGCCTCTTCCTTGAGCAGCGCACTCAATACAAGGCTTGTATCAGGCACATCACTTTCGTAGCCCTTGTATATACCCCAGCCGCCGTCTTTATTCTGGCTGCGGAGCAAGTCTGCCTTTATGGCTGAATGCTTGTCCACATTTCCTGTAAACGGCAAAAGCCTTGCTGCCATGTCATTATTTTTAGGTGCAAGAGTTTCCAGCCAGGCAATTGCTCTTTCCAGACTGTCCTGGATTACTCCGCTGTCAGAGAGATACTGTGCAAGCTCACTGGTGTCAATAAAGGCTGTAGCTCTTCCCCCCCAGCTTCCGTCTGCATTCTGGCTTGTTTCCAGCCACCCGTGAGCCTTTGCAGCAGCTTCCCCCGTCTGCTCCGATGCCTCAGCGTAAAGGGTAAGGCCAAACACTCCTGTCAGTATTGCTGTAATCAAAACCAGCGAAAGAATTTTTTTGATAAATACTTTTTTAAAATTCACTTGGATTCTCCCTTCATCTTCATTTGCATTACCAGCTCTATGCAGCTCTATGCAGCTTTTTTCAGCTTTCTGCAGCCCCCTGCTTCAGCCGCTTCTGCCTTGTATATGTCCTGTTTCCACAACCATGGAACTTATTATTTTTCCGTTTATTTACATTTTATAACACTTAAATGTTATCACCACCAACTTTATTTGTAAACATTTTATGAATTTTTTGTAAATTATTTACAACACTCAAGTTTAGCTGTTTGCTACCCTGCCTTTTCCCTGCGGCAAACTGTGCAGCACATTCTGTTTCTGCTATGCACCAGGATTGGCTAACGGGCTTTTTTGCAAGTACCCGTGCCAGTCTTATACTGGCACGGGTACTCCAGCTTCGATGAACGCACTAAAAGAATAAAAGCTTGAGAGTTAAAAATTCTCAAGCTTTTTATTCTTTATCTGAAAAACATAATTAGATTACATTTTTGATTCACGCATTCACCCGCGAAATCATTCGGGTGTACATAAAATTTAGATATGATCAAGATTTTATCTAACTAATGATAAATACCACATATGGTACATACACCAGTAGTTGGTGAGCAACTTTCAATTTTGTAGCCATCGCATGCAGTGCAATATCTCATATGTACAGGAACCCCTGTAGAATAACCGGGAACAGCTTTATATGCCCATGAGTAATGATAAGTGTGCAGTCCTGTAATCACATTGAAGCCCTTGACATCCTGAGTAGTAGGTGCTGTTGCGAAACGCTGCTCCATTCCGCACATTAATTTATCATAATTACCAGTATTATATATATCACCTAGTCCAAAAGCATGACCAAATTCATGAGCTGCGGTTACTGCAGTAAAGGAATAATAACGATTAAATTTAATTTTCCAAAATGTAAGATGACCAGATGAATTAGCATATTGATCATAAAAAAGTGCAATAATAGAATCGTTAGGTACCTCATAAGTATGTATAGTACCTATCCCGGATGAACTTTCACTTATATTTCCATAACTGCTCCATTTACTTGCTCCGCTTCTTATTATGTTTTTGTATGTGTCACTCATGTTTCTATCATTTGGATCAAACTTATATGTAGTGCTGGTAGATTGAGAATGACAGTTCTCGATTATACTCCATCCGCACAATTCGCCCCATTCAATTATTCCAGACTGATTAGATGGGTGTGCAAAAATTGGGTGATTACTAATTACAAATATTATAAACACAATGACTAATAGTTTAAATTTCATAATTTTGTTTTTCATTATGGCCCTCACTTATCTTTTTGTTTTTCAATCAACTTATCCATTTTCTCTAAATCATAGGTTTCGTTAAAAACATTGAGTGGACTTGAGAAAAACAGTGCAGAATCATTATTGGTAATGTTCTTAAGCAGAGCGCTTTTGATTTTACTGTTATCAGCCGTTGCTATGGCTTCTGATAATTCAGGACAATTGCCAAACTGCTTTATGGCGTAATCGTGCCCATCGGAATTTACAATTCTGAACACACCAGTGTGTGCACCTAATATGGAGTAAACCTCTCCATAGCCTTCCATTTCTGTCTTTACAAGATATAATATCAATCTGTCATTGATTTTGAATAGTGGATAATCCTTTATAGTGTAATTAGAATTACCTGTCTGTACCAGCTTTATTTCTTTAAGGCTATCGTCTGCATTATTTTTAAAAGTTTTTTCCAATTTCGCTTTAAATATTGTTCTTTCTATTTCCTCGTCAACCTCACCAAGCCATTGCGTAATCTTAATTTGTGCTATAATATCCGCTTTCTTGTAAGATTCATCAAAATCAAAGCCGATAACGCTGGCAGACATTTGACCCTTTAGGCCTATCTGATGCGGGGTATCCTTAATGCTTTGTTCCTTCTCTATGCTACCACACCCACTTAATGCCAGTACCGAAAAAGAAAGCAAAATTAAGTAACTAAAAATTTTCTTCATTTGCTCCTGCCTCCCATAATATATTTTCAATTCAAATTGTACCATACAATAATTAAAAAATTTGCAATATTTTGTATAGCATGGTTCTTTGAAAATTGTGACAGGAACCCGACTTACACCGACTGGCGTGCTCCAGCTTTGCTGGAAGCACAACGCACGAAAAGGCTCGCATTTCTGCAAGCCTTTATAAAATATCCGTCTAGGGCTTATTCCGGATTGTTGAGCTTTTCTCTGAACTCCTTGGGGGACAGCCCCGTATTCTTTTTAAAGGCCAGGGAAAAATAGTTTGTATCATGATAACCAACCTTTTCAGCTATTTCGTAGGTCTTAAGCCTTGAGGCACCCAAAAGCTGCTTTGCTTTTTCAATGCGCAGCCTGGTAATGTATTCGTTGCAGCCCTCTCCCATTTCCTTTTTAAAAAGTCTGGAGAAATAATTCCTGGCCACATGGAACTGTTCCGCCAGAGTGAATACCGTAAGGTCATCCGTAAGCCTTTCGTTTATATACTTGGTGGCGGCTTCAACAATCTCATGCATCTGTTTTTTATTGGTATACATGAGCTTGGCTATGAACATTTCAGTAAAGACACAGCAGTTTTCAATATCGTTGCTGGAAAGGGTGGTTATCAAGGTTTCCAGACGCCCGTCTGCCGGGTACCCGGTTGTTTTTAAATACTGCCAGTAGAAGGCCGAGGACAGCTCGTAAAACTTCTGTTCCGCATCCACCTTCTTGCAGCCCGAGTTCTTCACCTCATCGATGTACAGCTTCAGATGCATTTTTACCGCCTCGGTATCAGGGAAGCTCTCCAGTATCTTATCCTTGTAATAGGGCAGCTTATCCTTCTGCCTTATAATTTCCGGATTTCCTCCATCCTCAAGGGTATTGGGCTGTGCCGGCCTATTCAGGCCTGAACCCTCGCCGGCCTTGCTGTAAGAGGACTTTATCTTTGAAATATTGGATACTACAGGGCCCATGCCTATATCCAGGTCAACATCATACTCCAGTGTGACAATTTCCTGCAGCTTTGCTATCTGCTCCTCAGCACTTTCACCATTAGTTTTTATATAGAAAATAACTACAATATTCCCTTCCCGGTTCTGGAAGGTCCAGCCCGAGTTGTTTGAATCTATCATATCAATAAGAATGGTCTTAATGGATATTAAAAGGAGATTTTTGTGCTGGAGCCATACACTGTCTCCGGATAAAACGGGAGATATCTGGCAGACCTGATACTGGCAGTTCTCCTCCAGGCTGAGCTCATCTATCTCCATCTCGTCTGAATCGGACGTCTTTTCAGTTAGCTGCATAAGTGATTTTTCAAAGGCTCTCTGATTTTCCAGGACTCTTTTTCTGTTGAGGATATTGCACTTAAGCGAAGACTGAAGCTCGCTTTTTATGTTCTCCACCTGCAGTTTCACACTGTTTATCAGACTGACCTCGTCTACAGGCTTCAGTATGAATTCCTTGACTCCCAGAGAACAGCTTTTCTGGGCGTACTTAAAATCATCATACCCTGTGAGCACAAGCACCCTGAGCTTTGGCAGAAATTCCAGCATCAGTCGCGTCATCTCCAGACCATCCATTTCCGGCATGCATATGTCCGTCAAAACAATGTCAGGTTTGGTTTCCCGGGCAAGCTCAAGGGCTTCCTGGGCGCAGGAAGCGGTTCTGACCTCTTCAATCTCAAGGGATTTCCAAGGTATCATATTATACAAGCCATTGCGAATTATTACCTCGTCGTCTACTATCAAAACTTTGTACAATATATTTCACCACCTTTTCTTTCTATCTGCTTTTCATTGTCATAAAGAAATACACCAAAAATTACATATTGTTTTCGGTTGGATTCATATGGAGCCTGACATTTACAGTAACTCCACCGTACTCATTGCTTTCATAGAACAGGCCATAGGGATTCCCGTAAAAAAGCTTTATCCTTCTGTGGACATTTCTTACTCCATAGCCCACACCCGAATCGTTATCCTCAAGAGTACGGTTCAAGCTCTGAAGCTGGTCGGGAACCATTCCCACCCCGTTGTCTATGACTTTTACTATAAGGTCGTCCCCGTCCCGGATAGCTGTTATCTTAATAAAGCCCTTTGACTGCTTTATCCTCAGACCGTGATATATTGAATTTTCCACCAAGGGCTGAAGTGTCATCTTGGGTATCATTACTTCAAGAAATTCTTCAGGAATGTCAATGTAACTCTCCATGTTATCCTTATATCTCATTTCCTGTATGGTCAGGTAGTTTTCCACATGCTGGGATTCGCTTTTCATTGGAATGATTGCCTCTCCCTTGCTCAGGCTTATCCTGTAAAAGCCCGCCAGCGCCTTAACCATGGTGGATATCTCCTGATGACCGTATAACAGGGCCTGCCAGTGGATGGATTCCAGGGTATTGTACAGGAAATGCGGATTTATCTGAGATTGAAGGGCCTTAAATTCGATTTCCTTCAACTGCCTCTGTTCATCATATATCTTCTTCATCAGCACATTTATCTGTTCAACCATCAGGTTAAAGCCCTTTGAAACCTGTTCAAAATCATAGCCGTGCTCCGACAGGTTTATGCGGGTGGTAAGGTCTCCCTTTGAAACCATGGACATCCTGTAAATCAGGTCATTAAAAGGTCTTAACAAATGCCTGCTTATAATCATTGAAATAAATGATGCAAGTATGATTGTTATTATGACTATAACCAGGATTGCCAGCAGCATGACATTATTATCCCTCAGCAGATAGCTTATGGGAAGGGTGCCCACGACATACCAGTCCCAGTCCTTTATATATTTATAGACTACCAGCTTTCCGCCTATCTCAGCCGAACCGTCATGCTTATCCAATATTTCATCCAGCTGAGCAGCTGTGGATATCCTGGTTTTGTCGGTGTGGGATACTATCATGCCCTGTCCGTTCATTATAAAGGTTTCCAGAGGCAGTTCCCTTTTACTGTTTGAGTAAAATCTGGCCACAACATCCTCTGTCACTGATATTCCCAGCATCCCTATGGGCCTTTTTATCCTGTATATATCAAATATGGGCTGGTATATGGTAAGGGTATATCTTTTTCTAATAATAGGGTCCTGTCGGAAGCCCACTCTGATAGGGCTTCCGGAGATATCTCTCTTGGCCAGGTAACCTGACACGTTTGAAAAGTCTGATTCCTGACCTGCCTTAGTAGGCCCAAGGTACAGTACATTATTATCCATGGCCTTGTAGAGAAATACATATAGTATGTCTCTTTTGGAACCGATGATATTTGACATGGACCTGTATACATCGTCTACTGTAGTAGAAAAATCCAGATTGTCCTCATCCGGCTTGGAAAGGTATTCCTGAAGGCTTCGGTCTGTGACTATGCTGTCAGGAGTACTTTCAATATTTTGAAGATAGTCCTCAAGGTTTGATGTGTTCTGCTGCAGCTGCAGCATTGTCATATCCTTGGCCTGCTGCTTTATGGAACGGCTGGTGACTGTATATGAAAAGCTGACTACAATCAATACTGTCAAACAAATTGTTATTACAAGATAGTAGGTAAGCTTTGATCTGAATGGAATGCTTCGGAATTTATGTTTGGCAAACTGCAAAAGCCATTTCTTCATATTCTCACCCTTTATTGATTATAGTACTGTCGTGTAATAGCTTCCATGGTTCTGGCCGCACTTTTTGGGTCTTCTCCTCCGAAGATTTGCCTGGTTACCGACAAATGAGCTTCCGAAAGCTTTGGAGGAAGGTACTGGTCATACCAGAACTGTACATTTGGGGTCTTTTTAATTGCATCCAATATTTCATTGGTCAACGGGTCCTTTATGACGACGTCATTGACAGGGGGAATCTTTCCTGCATTAATACGCTTCTGAACAGCAGTATCATCAATGAGATATTGCACCAGCTCAAAGCCCTGGTCAACATATGCGCAGGAGCTTGCAACCGAATAAAAATTATCTCCCATGGTGCCGATGGTGTTGTTTGGATTACCCTTTCCTCCCTCAATAGCAGGGAAAGGGAATACTCCTATATTGTTATAGAATTCCGGGAACTCAAACATGACGTTGCTCATAAACCAGCTGCCTGTCAAAATCATGGCTGCAGTTTCGTTATACAGCAGATTGCGGGCATCACCGGAATCCTCGTCCTTCCAGTTGAACCCCTGGGGAAATGCACCCATTTCAACAAGCTGCTGCACCATTTCTCCAGCCTTTATAAATACTTCATTGTCAAAGGAACCGTTGTTTTTTCTGTTGGCAGCATTGTCAAAAACCGCGGGTCCGCCAAGCCTGTCAACGAAATACATATAGAACATGGAGCCTGTCCAGGCTGTTCTGTTAGCAAGGGCAAACGGTGTATATCCATGTTCTTTGAGTACCTCGATATTTTTTTTGAGCTGGTCAAAGGTTTTAGGTTCCGATAGATTCAGACTGTTGTAAATATTCTTGTTATAGAAAATCATGGCAATACACATGTTTTCTACCGGAACACCCCAAATCCCGTTATCAAAGGTTACCATATCAAGTGCTTTTTTATTGAATCGGGAGCTGTAATCCTCCTTCATATAATTTGAAAGGTTTACAACCCCGCCGATGCTGACATATTCCTTTAATATGCTTCCAGACCAGGTGGGGAAAACATCCGGCATCTGATTTGTTGCCACACAGACAGAAAGTCTGTTTTTATACAGGTCGTTGGGAATCAGCTCGTGTACCACTTCAAACCCGCTGTTGCTTTTTTCAAACCTGCTTACTGAATCGGCAATAACCTCATTTACCGCAGAATCCCCCTGTATGCTGTACAAGGTCAGCTGCTTCTTCTGAGTTTTTTGTACTGTCATGCCCATTTGCCCGTCGTAGAAACAACCCTGCAGAGGCAAAACTATTATTAGTGCAATAAGAACCAGAAGCAGCTTCTTCACATTAACCTCCTCTGCATGGCAAACCTTCTCAACCTGAAAACATCAGATTTATATTCTTAGTTTATATATATCACATTTCTCCTGTTGTAACAACCTAAAAATTTTGCGTGCCGCTATCCCTTTACAGCTCCTGCCATCATACCTTTAATCAGCTTATCCTGTCCTATGGCAAAGGCCAATATCATGGGCAGCGCACACAAGGTCAGCACGGCCATAATCATCGGGATGTTGGAATTATACTGACCCTGGAATTCCCATATTGACAACGGCAGGGTCCTGCTCTTGGCTGATTGTGTCAATACAAGGGCAAAGCTGAATTCATTCCACATGTTTACTGCATTATATATGGCAAGTGTAGCCAAACCCGGTTTTGATAAGGGTGCAATAATATGGAAAAAGGTTCTGTATTTTCCGCAGCCGTCTATTTCTGCTGATTCTTCAAGCTCCTTCGGAATTTCCGCCATAAAGCTGGTGAGTATGAATACGGATATTGGAAGGTTAAAGGCCGTATACGGGCCTATGAGAGCAAAAACCGTATCGTAAAGGTGTATCTTCTGAGTAAGCTGGAACACCGGTATAAGTGTCACATGGATTGGAACTGCCATTGCAGCTACCACTAGTCCGAACAAAGGCTTGTTGAACTTGAATTTGAATCTTGAAAAAGGATATGCCGCGCAAAGTGCAGTTACTAATATAAGGACCAGTGAAACGGCAACTACAAAGGTGCTGTTGAACAAGTACTTGTAAAATTGGCTCTTTATAACACCAACAATATTATCAAAGTATATTCCTTTAGGCAGTGCGAAAACGCCTGTTGTCAAAATCTCAAACTGCTCCTTAAAGGCTGAGGCCACCATGAAGTAAAAGGGAGCTCCTGCTATAACCAGCCACGCCAGGGCCAGTATTGCTACAAATATTTTGCCTATTGTTATTTTTTTCCTAGTCATCCTCTACGCCTCCTCTTTTCCGTTTAAAGCCTTTAAGGTTAACAATGAAATTAAAGTGATTACGATAAACATTCCTGATGCAATTGTTGAACCATAACCCATTTTCATTGTCTGGAAGGCATTTTTATACATGTATGTAGCCATTAGCTCCGTGGCACCGTTTGGTCCCCCCTGCGTCATAACATATATCAGGTCAAAGTACTTTAAGGAACCTACCAGTGACAGTACAGCCGCACTCTTGACAGAGCCCTTCATGCAGGGCAGTGCAACCCTCCAGAAATACTGTCCGTGTGTGGCACCATCAATTACTGAAGCTTCATATATTTCCACAGGCAGTGAGCTGAAGGCAGCCAGGAAATAAACCATGTAGAACGGTATAAACTGCCAGCATACAACCGTTATTACGGCATATATGGCTATCTTGGGATTACCCAGTAAATCTACCATGCCCTCTCCGCCAAACATGGTAGAAACAGCACTGATGAGACCAAACTGGGGGTCGTAGGTGTATTTGAAAAGGAAGCCTACGGCAACGGAAGACATGAGCATGGGAAGGAAATAAACCATCTTGAGAAAATTCAGCTTCTTTCCTCCGCTGTCCAGCAAAAATGCCAGCGCCATTGCTATTGGAAGCTGTATAGCTATAGACAGAATAACAATCAGTATATTATTAAGAAAAGACTTGTAAAACACCACATCGGTCACAAGTGTCTTCCAGTTATCCAAGCCAGAAAATGCCTTATTGGAACTGATTCCGTTCCAATCATGAAGACTCAACCAAAAGGAATTAAAAATGGGATAAAGTATAAAAATCAAAATAAAGAAGAATACCGGAATAAGGAATACAGTTGCTGCAATTGCAGTGCTGCGTTTTCTGTGAATTAATAGTGATTTGGTATTTTGCATTGTTTCTCCTCCCCCTCTGAATAGTAAGCTTAATTCAGACCGGTTATTTTATGGGACTAAAATTTATGTATAAATATAATTGATGGGTATCAGATTTGTGATACCCAATCAATTATAAATATATTAAGGAATTACTGGTGCTTATTATTTACCGAAAGCTTTCTTTGCTGCAGCTTCCATTTCTTTGTTTACTTGTTCCGGAGTCTTTGCAAGACCGAATATAGCTTGTGAGGTATCCTTGTGCACCTGAGCCACATCAGCAGGCAGGTACTGGTCGTACCACAGCTGAACTGAAGGAGCTTTTTCAACTGCATTCAATACATCCTGGAGTAATGGATCACTAACCTTTACACCCTTTACAGGAGGAACTCTGCCGGCTTCAATACGCTTTTGAACAGATGTGTCGTCTATAAGGTAAGTAATGGCTTTAAATGCTCCTGCAACATCCTTGCTGTTTGCAGCAACTGAATAGAAGTTGTCTCCAACTGTACCAACAACTGAGTTTGGATCACCCTTTCCGCCGTCAGCAGCAGGGAATGCAAAGGAACCGATCTTCTTCTGTGTAAACTCCTTGTTTTCTCCTGCTGCCGTTGACAGGAACCATGAGCCCATCAAGGTCATAGCAGCTTTTTCGGAATACAGAAGTGTACGTGATTGTCCGGAATCTTCATCAAGACCGTTGAAGCCCTTGTTGAAGTAGTCCTTCTTAACCCATTCCTGAATCTTGTTTCCAGCCTGGGTAAAGGCTTCATTTTCAAAGGAACCTGTACGCTGTGCTGCTGCATTGAAAGCATCAGCTCCGCCGAAACGGTCAACCAGGTACATATAGTACATTGAACCGGTCCACTGGGTCTTGTTTGCCAGTGAGAAAGGAATTATGCCATTCTTCTTCAAGGTGTCGCAAACTGCTTCAAGTTCTGTTATTGTCTTTGGAACCTGCAGGTTGAACTTTGCAAACAGGTCCTTATTGTAGAAGAACATTGCTACAGCTACGTTTTCTACAGGTACTGCCCATATTTTATCCTTATAGGTAGCCTGATTTACAGCAGCCGGCAGGAAACGATCCTTGTAGTTGCTCTCGTCCATGTAGGTTGTCAAATCAGCCAGCTTCTGTGAATCAATATATGTATTCATTGGTCCGCCTGACCAGTGGGGGAATATGTCAGGCATTTGATCGGAACTTGCAGCAATTGCAATTTTTGTTTTGAAAGCATCATTCTGCATTGGTGAAACTTCAACAGTATAGTTTGGATTGTCCTTTGTAAAGCGAGCTATACTGTCCTTGATGATTGTTGGCATAGGTTCTGTAGTCTGTATATGCCAAAGTGTGAGTTTTACAGGTTCACCAGCTGGTGCTGAGGAATCTGCGGCTGTTGATGAAGGAGCCGCACCTGTTGAGGATGAAGATTCTGATGGTTTTGCCGAACCGCAGGCTGCAATGGACAATGTCATGGCAATTGCCAAACCGGCAGCCAGGGCCTTTCTGATAGCTTCTTTCATTTATTCATGACCTCCTTTAATATTTATGTACTAATAATAGCATCAAAGGACAATCAAATTAATTTATAAAACTTACCTCTTCATATAATTTTGTGACATAAAAAAACCTAACTTGTTTGTTAGGTTTATACAAAATTTGCTGTGAAATTATGAACAATATTTACGATAATCTGGTCTCAAAGTCACTATAACGGAACTCTTTTATGACTTTTATACCTTCTTTTTCATTATATAGAGCTATGGCCGGCAGATTGACACCGTTAAAGGTATTGTTCTTTACCATGGTATAGTGGGCCATATCGCAAAATACCAGTTTGTCACCGGGAACCAACGGTTTTTGAAAGGAATAGTCCCCTATTATGTCTCCCGCCAGGCAGGTGTGCCCTCCCAGTCTGTAAGTATGTTTCATCTCCGAAGGCCTGCCTGCCCCGATTATATTGGGCCGATAGGGCATCTCCAGCACATCTGGCATATGGCAAGCCGCAGAGGTATCAAGAATGGCTATATTCATTCCATTTTCCACAATATCAAGCACACCGGCTATAAGATAGCCGGTATTCAGAGCCACAGCCTCTCCCGGTTCAAGATAAACCTGCACCCCGTACTTGTCCTGAAAATGGTTTATAGTCCGCACAAGTATCTCCATGTCATAGTCCGGTCTTGTAATATGGTGCCCTCCGCCAAAATTCAGCCACTTCATACTCCTTATAAATTCACCGAATTTTTCGTCCACCACCCTGGCAGTGCGCTCAAGTGTGTCTGAATTTTGCTCACACATGGTATGAAAGTGAAGTCCGTCTATGCCCTCCAGCTCATCGGGCTTAAAATTGCTGCGGGTGACTCCCAGCCTGGAGTAGCTGGAGCAGGGATCGTATATGGCATGCTCCTGCTCGGAATACTCAGGATTTATACGGATGCCGCACTCTATCTTCTTACCCGGATGGTTTTTTACTCTGGACTTATACCTGCTCCACTGCTCAAAAGAGTTGAAAACTATATGATCTGAGTACTTAAGCAGTTCCTCGAACTCACCTTCAATATATGCAGGGGCATATACATGCACTTCCCCGCCCATCTTTTCATAGCCCAGCCTTGCCTCAAAAAGCGAGCTGGAGGTAACACCTTTAAGATATTTCCCTATAAGCGGGTAAACAGCATGCATGGAAAAGCCCTTTTGTGCCAGAAGAATCCTGCAGCCCGTTCTCTTCTGTACTGAGTCAAGTATCTCAAGATTGTTGACCAGCAGCCTCTCATCCACCAGATAGCAGGGTGTGGGCAATTTGCTTATATCTATATCCACCAGCCTTACCAGCCTTTCCGGCTCACATAATATACTTTTATAAAACACGAACCTACCGTGAGCCGGGTAAGACATGCAGAGAATTTACCTGTTAATCCAGCAGAGTTGGAGAAAAATCTTCCTTCCAGGGAAGCCCGTGCTTGTTGAGAGCCTCCATAAAGGGATCGGGGTCAAATTCCTCCACGTTAAATACTCCGGGCTTCATCCACAAACCCTTCAGCATCATCATGGCACCTATCATGGCTGGTACTCCGGTAGTGTAGGATATGGCCTGGGAACCCACCTCCGCATAGCATTCCTCGTGTACACAAACATTGTACACATAGTAGGTTCTTGGTTTTCCATCCTTTACACCCTGTATGATACAGCCAATGTTGGTCTTACCCTTGGTCCTGGGCCCAAGGGATGCCGGGTCGGGCAGTACCGCCTTCAGGAACTGCAGAGGTATGATTTTCTTGCCTTCAAATTCGATAGGCTCGATAGAGGTCATTCCGACATTCTCCAGAACCTTCAAATGAGTCAGATACTTCTCCGAGAAGGTCATCCAGAATCTGATTCTTTTTACGCCCTTTATATTTACGGCCAGGGATTCTATTTCCTCATGGTGAAGGAGGTAAATATCCTTTGGCCCTATTTCCGGCAGATCATACACCTTTTTCAGCTCCAGCGGCTCGGTTTCAACCCAACCGCCGTTTTCCCAATAGCTTCCGGGGGCTGTAATCTCACGGATATTGATTTCAGGATTGAAGTTTGTAGCAAAGGGATAGCCATGGTCTCCCGCATTTGCATCAACTATGTCAATATAGTGTATTTCATCAAAATAATGCTTCTGGGCATATGCACAGAAAACACTGGTCACTCCCGGATCAAAGCCGCTGCCCAGCAATGCCATGATTCCTGCCTTTTCAAAGCGTTCCCTGTATGCCCACTGCCATTTATACTCAAACTTCGGTATTTCAGGCGGCTCATAATTGGCAGTATCCAGATAGTGCACTCCTGTGGCAAGACATGCATCCATTATTGTAAGGTCCTGATAAGGCAATGCCACATTTATAACAATATCAGGCTTGAATTTATTTATAAGTTCAATAAGCATTTCAGTATTGTCAGCGTCAACCCGGGCAGTCTGGATTCTGGTTTTTCCTCCATCCAGCTTGGCTTTTATGGCCTCACATTTTTCAACAGTCCTGCTTGCTATACATATTTCTTCAAATATGTCCGGGTTCTGGCAGCACTTATGGATTACAACACTTGCAACGCCGCCTGCGCCAATAATTAAAGCCTTTCCCATATTAACCTCCATTCCGCTGCGCCGCAGCAATATAAACAGTAATTGAAGACTGCAACAAAAAAATATCCGCGGCCCGAAACTGCAGCCGGTCAATAAATACAAGCGTGATTATACAAAAAAAACCTTAAAAAATCAACAAAAATCGAAAATATTCTTAATTACCGGTGTCATAAAGCAAAAATCTTTAAATCCCTCAATATTTCACATAAGTTTACAGCCTTTTTTCAATAATTAAAGGTGCCGCCAATTCTTTCAGCCTCTTTTTCACATTCCACAAGCATAACCGCATATGCATAACCGCACAGGGGCAGTACAAAAGCATTTATACCCACTTTCCGAACACCGCCACATTTCCCTGTGAATCCAGTTCCGCCAGGATGACCTGCTTTCTGTAATCCTCTACTCCCTGCTCTTTCAGTTTTTCCATCAACCACACCTCATTTTTGCCTGAATACCTTAAGTTATCCTGAAGGATTTTTCCGTCAATTATAAAGGGGAAACTGACAGAATCCTCACCTTTCCCCTCAGGTCCGCTCTGAGGCTTGGGAAACACCGACAGCTTTCCCTGGGGCTCGAAAATTGCGGCTCCTACATCCGAAACCCGGGCAAAGCCTTGCTGCCTGAGCAGTCCAAGCAGTTGATTCACACTGAGGCTCAAAGTCTTCAAACGCTGGAAGTCAATATTTCCGTTGTGTATGAGTATCGTGGCCGTGTGCTCCATTATGGGAGTCATGCTGTTTTTCAGTGCAAGCCTGGCTGTTATGAGCATAAGAAGTATTATAAGACCCGACCCGAATACGGATTTTATAACCACCTTGTCAACCAAAGGCTCTGCTGCTACATTTGCAAAAACCATCAGCCCTGCCATCTCATATGCAGTCATTTCAGCTATGGCCTTTTTGGTCAGAATCCTGGTGGAAAGGTAAGTAAAAAAGTACACCAGAATAACTCTGACACTATAACTTATTAATATATTCATAGTGGCTCCGACTTTAATAAAAACTATTTCGGTTCTGTGGCTCAGGGCCCTGAAAATGGCCTTATTACAAAATAAATGCCCTCCCGCAGAAAGCCGGCATACTCAAGAGCGCTCTCCTGCCTGTTTTTAACTGCTGTGACCAATTGCCTTACGGAAGGCTCAAAGGTTGTATATGCTTCAGTGGCATTGTTCATTTGCAGTAAATATTTCTTCTTGTAAAAGCTATCTACGAACCTGGCCGTATAAGCTTCCGCACCCTTCCAGTCCCCGGCTTCCACCGCACTGATAATGTTATCCAGGGTCTGCTCAAAGCTGTTTAATCCAAATGAAATGTAGAATAACAGCCACAGGCCCAAAAATGCTGCTAACCATACCAGAGCCAGCTTAAATCTTATATCCCTTTTTTTAAACATATTATCTCCCATCTACGCGCATAGCGCGTACACAAATAGTAATGAAAGACATGCAGTGGCTTTCGCTGCGTGAAATCCATTTTGACTTACCACATGTATCTTTCACGCTAAGGCCTCTTTTATGGCTTTGTCCGCTTAAACCGATTATTTATTATGCCCCAGCCCTGCTATATCTATGCGGTTTACGTTTTCAATTCCAGACCGGCTTTATTCCTCATGCCCGGCAAAAGGCCGGCAAAACGGCGGTCACCGATTTTGCAGGCCTTTTTTGACACAAGCTATTACTATAAAGGTATTGTTTTGCACTACACTGTCTTGCACTACATTGTTTTTGAATATCTTGAATATTTTCTTACTAGTTTATCCTCTACAGAAATAAATGAGGGGATTACCAGAGGCAACATTATTACGCTCAGGAAGAATACTCCCACACAAACGCACACAGCCATTTCAACCAGTGTATTTATTCCTGAAGGGGCCAGCGTTGCAAAAGTACCGCCAAGAATAAGAGCGGCAGACAACACTACCCCTCCTACACTGGCAGATGCCTTAATCATGGCCTCCTTTGGCCCCAGTTCTCCATATTCCCTGTAACGTGTCATAAGGAATATACTGTAGTCCACTCCGAGAGCCACTATCATTACAAAGCCGAAGAAGGGCACATTCCATGCAAGCTGACCGGTACCCAGAAAGGCTTTTGCAAAAAGACTGGTTATGGATATGGCCGAATAGAAGGAAAGTACCAGTGAACCTATAATATAAACCGGAATCCAGAAGGATTTTATAATAAATACCAGAACTATAAAAATCCCCAGTAAAACCATGAACTGGGCAAGCCGCATATCACTCACAGCCACATCCTGTATATCATTTGTCACAGCCGTCTCACCGCCAGTGGCAAACTCCGCTCCGGCCAAAGCAGTTCCTTTGAGCATGTCAGGAAGCTGCTTGTTGATTTCCCGGACAGAGGCTATGGCCTCATCGGAATATGGGTCGTTTTCCAGTATGACAGTCAGTTTTAAAGTCTTGCGATCCTTTGACATATATGCGTCCAGGGCTTTCTGGAAGTCACTGTTCTCAAAAGCCTCCCTGGGAATATTTATGGTTTTGTTTTCAGAGAGCTGGGACAAAAATTCATTGGATTTGTCTATGCCCTCTGAAATGCGGCTCAGACCATCCCCACTGTCTCCAAGGCCGTTTTTAAGCTGCTCAAAGGAACTTCCCAGGGTGGACAGGCCTGCCGTCATCTGCTTTTGTCCATTTGTGATTTCTCCCAGGCCTCTGGTCATTTTTTGCATATTATCCGCAATTGTTCCCTGTCCGGCACCGGCTTGCTTCAAGCCTTGGGACAGCCCCTTCTGTCCTTGTGACAGCTGGTCAAGTCCTGCTATTGTCTTCTTGAGACCTTCATCCAGCTGTTTCAGGCCTCCGCCGGTTTGCAGCACTGCCTTTCCGTATTCGGCATTTAAAAGCTTAAAGCCCTCGGAAATTTGCTTAAGTCCCGCATTCAACTGCACCGCCTGCTCCTTGACGGCCTTTAGCGCAGGGTCACTGCCGGAGGCCTGACCCAATGCCTGATTGATACCTTCCGACAACTGCACCAGCATCCCCAGACTGCTTTCCAGTTCGGAATATTTTGCTCCGAAGGTGTTAAAGCCTCCTTCAACCCGGGTAAATTCACCTGTAAGATTATTTAGACCGGCTTCAATTGCTTCAAGTCCCGTCTTCACTTCAGTGATTTTTTCTGCAATTGTGTCGGCTCCGGCGGCACCTTTTTCTATTCCTGTCTTAATCTGGTTGATGCCGTCTGTGAGGCTCTGCATTCCCCCCTGTATTTCAGCAGTTCCGTCCACCAGCTTGGAAACCTGGGACAGATCCGGGGTGGTGAGCTTTTCCTGAATGGTTGAAAGCCCTTCACCGATTTTGCCTATTCCGTCATCAGCCTGCTCCAGTCCTCCTACAACCTTGCCAATCTGGTTCCCGGTATAATAGTCGGCTATTTCATCTCCCAAAGGCTGAGTGGGGCTCTGAACTGCTGAAACACCATCTATTTTCTTGATTTTATTGGTTATTGTATCGATTATTGCCAGGCTTTCACTTGTATCCATGGCTTCCTTATTCCTGATAACCACTGTGGCAGGCATGGTAGTGCCTTTGCTGAAATGCTCGGCTACGGTGTCAAAGCCTATCACAGAAGGAGCGTCCCCTCCCATGTCCTTGAGATTGTCGAAGGACAGCTTATAGGAACCTACAATAAGCATGGGTACCACCAGAAGCAGTATTGCCAGCATGGCAATATAGGGCTTCCTTATGGAAAAACCGGCAGCTGCTTCCCATACCCTGCTGGGCTTGTGTCCGTTATTCCCCTTGGAAGGCCAGAAAAGCCGTCCTCCCAACAACTTGAGAAGGGCTGGAGTAAGGGTTAACAACAGCGCCACCAGTACTACAATACCCACTGCCACGGCAACACCTGAACGATAAACTCCGAACTTGACAAAGCTCAGTGACAGGAAGGCGAAGAAAACAGTTATGGAGCTGTACACAACAGTCTTTCCGGCAGTTTTATAGGTTGCTATGATTGCGTCGTCTATGTTCTGATGCTTCAGCATCTCTTCCTTGAATCGGTTATAGAGCAGTATGTTGTAGTCTGTTCCTATGCCGAACAGGATAAGTATGATAAACATCTGTGTAAGACTGGTTACCGGAAAGCCCAGCTTATCTATGAGCTGTCCTACGATTCCCATTGATACCAGATATGATATGCCTACTGTAAAAAGGGATACCAGAGGTGTCAGTACTGACCTGAACATGATAATAAGTACTATAAGTATAAATGCTACTGTGATAGCAGCACTCTTTTCCACGCCCTCATTGGTCACCTTGAGGAAATCGTTTGCAATAAAGGCACCTCCAGTTATGTAGTGCTCTGTCTGGCAAGCCTCCAGCTGTGTCTCCAGTGCATCCACTATTTCCTGTATATCTCTGCCGTTTTTCTCATAGGTAAACTGGGCAAGCATGGTGGTTCCGTCCTTGGAAATCATCTGGCTCCTGGCATCAGGCACATCGAAGACATCCAGTACTCCTGTGATTCCAAGCTTCTCCCGGTTCTCCTTAAGCTTGCGCAAAACGCTCTCTATATTTTTCATATGAGCCTCTGACAACTTATCTTTTTGGTAAAATACAAATATACCCGACTCACCTTTAGTCTCCGACAGCCCATTCATCATCTCCTGTGCTACTTGGGAGGGATAGCTTTCACCTATGGTCGCATTTCCTCTCTCATTTATGATGTAGTTCAGATTGGGCATAAAAATGGTCAGAACTATGGCAGCTATTATCCATATGGCAATTATGGCCCATTTAAATTTAATTATATTTTTCATCTCATCTCCAATCTACGCGCATGGCGCGTACACAAATAGTAATGAAAGACACGCAGGGGCTTCGCTGCTTGAAAGTCACTTTGATACACAACATGTATCTTTCAAGCTATCACTGCTTGTCATAAAAAATTACTGTGAATAAGGTTCAAACAAGTTGTATTATTTCCTATTTTCACGCCCCTTCCATATGGCTCCAGGTAGCTACAATTTGCAATGAACATTCGTTCATTATACTGCCCTAAACTGCCTTTATTTTCATTAAAAAATAAGGGTACAAGCAGTGAACAGTTGTTCATTATTATGCTGAAAAAAAAACAACCGCCTATGAAATTCAGACCAATCAGCTCAATACGAATGAACAGTTGTTCACTGTACAGCAAAAAAATATTAAGCGCCTAAAGTCGCTTTTCCAGACCGTCAAAGAAAATTCTTATGAGTCTGTCTATTAATAGCCTGATTTGAGACCCTGCCTCATATTTTCTTAATATGAGACAAATGCTTTCAATGAAGGCTGAGGAAAAAATGTATGTCACATCATCATTAAGCTCGTTGGAGTCCTCGGTTTTCATAAATGGAAGAAACTTTTTTTTAAGTATTTTGTCCAGCAGCAATATCATTGCCTGCTTTGCATTTTCGTACCGGGTACCTGCACTTTTATCCATTATAATTAGTAATTCCGTATAGTGTTCCTCACAGATTTCCAGGAGCTTTTCCTGTATCTTGTTGATTTCCGCTATGTTGGAAGTATCAGAAGCACCTGCTTCCACGTTGTTGCCATCATTTACTATAAGGTTGTCTATATGGTGTATAAAAGCAATATAGCTCGTGTATACCGGTTCAACAATTGCATTGAATAATGCGTCCTTGTTTTCAAAATACCTGTACACATTGCCAAGGGATACACCCGCACTGGATGCAATCTGCCTCATTGAAGCACCGGAATAGCCCTGTTCCTTAAACTTTGCTACAGCCGAAGCAAGTATCTTTTCTTTCACTTCCTCTTTCAGGTAAGGCATAATGAACCTCCGTTCGCTATACTTAATTTTACTACCTGGCTGCCTTGTTGTAAAGTCAAAACCATGCTCTTCCGGGTACAGCTTTCTATATTTTTAGTTGTTCTGTATGTCACACTATTTTGCAAAGATAAATATCATGTTAAATAGATGTATTTATATTAAATAATTATGAAAGAGGGAGTAAACTATGCCACCTGTAGTTCTTACCGTCGCTCAGAATTCTTTTGTATCTTCAGAACAACCAAAGGATAACTTTTCATATCAACCGCTGCTTTACACCGGTAAAGCCGAAGGCTTCGGAAACTGCACCAGCTTACTTAAATTTGATTTTACAACCGTTGCTACCAACGCTGTGGAAAGTGCTTTTCTTCAACTGGCCGTAATTGTAAAATCAGAGGAAGACCCTGTTGAAATTGTTGTGAACAGGGTGACCAAGTCCTTTGATTCCGCCTATGTAACCTATGATAACATGCCTGATATTACACCAGTCCCATCTGAATTAAAAGTTACCTCCGATGACATATATAAAACTGTACAAATTGATATAACCCCGCTTGTGAACGATTGGCTGGGAGGAGTCCATATAAATTACGGTCTGGCTTTAACCAGCTCTGACGGGGTTTCACTGGTTCAGTTCGGAAGTAACAATATAAATTGGAAGCCTTATTTTCCCAAGCTTGTTTTAAATTATGACAAAGCTGTATCAAAAGATGCAACCAGGTCCTACGGTTATGTTTATCACACCGGGAATACCCGCGTCTCTCCGTCTGAAAGCATCCCCTTCAACACAAGCGGCCTGTTAAGCAGTGTTGAATATATCCCGGAAAGCGGTGTACTGACAATTCAGGATTCGGGTACATATGCCGTATGGTTCACCGTAACCGGAAATATGGCAAATCAATTTGCTCTCTACGCAAATGACAGCCTTATTCCCGGCACAGCCTATGAAATCGGCTCTGAAGCTACAAATACCGGAATGTCCATAATAGATTTAAAATCCGGCGATGAGCTTACTCTTAAAAACCGCAGCCGTATGGAAATAATTGAGCTGAATAACTGGCTGGAAGATGCTGAATACAACATTTCCGCCTCCATACTTATTCTGAAGATAGATGCTGTTCAGGAAGTTCAGGCTGAGCCTCTGCTGGCCGTCAATGAGGCAGCCTCCGAAGTTGAAATGAGGATTGCTCTCACAGTATATGGCTCAATTGTGGACCTTTCAGATTTTGATGCTGTATCGGGCTACCAGCAGTCCCAGATTCTCAACGAGCTGATACAGAAGCGCCCTGAAACAGGCTATGACAGTGCCGCTGATATACAGGCCGTACTGGATAATGCCATTGAATTCTCTGTGGATTATTCAAATATATACGTTGAGGCAGGTGCCAAAGACGGAGCAGGAAATTCGTTCCATCCTCTCGGAACCCTGGAGGAAGCTGTCTCGGTTGTAGAAGCCGGAGGAACTATCCACCTTTCAGGAGATTTTGATTTAATAGGCTCCCTGAAAATAGACAAGGAGGGTATTACCTTACTGGGTGAGGGCGATCCTCAGCTTAAAGCTACTACCGGCTCCATACCCGTAATCCTGAATGCACCCGGTATAACCCTCAATGGAATTTCCATAACAAATTCAGGGCATGTGTCAACCGAACTAATCAGGATTATGTCAAGTAGCGCCAGAATCGTAAACTGCAACCTGACGGGTTCTGGAAAACCCAGATTTTCCAGGGTATTGGCAGGGATTACTGCCATTGGAGAGTGTGCCGAAGATTTTGTCATTGAAAATAACAGGATCAGTTCTCTGGATACCGGAATACACCTTATGGAATTGTCAAAGGGAATATTGGCCGGAAACAATATATCAGACACCTGGTGCGGAATATGTGTGGATGGCGCTTTTTCATAACTGGCTGAAAACAACTGGCTGGGGCTTCCCAACAATACTGATATAAAGGTTACAAGCCTGAACGGTAAAGGAGCACCTTATGAGGATATTGAGGAAATTTCCGAAATCAACAACAATGCAGTGGTTGTTGATGAAAGGAAATAACAAGTGATATATCCCCGGAACCTGAATTGAGGTTAACTGCAATATATCTGAAATCCTTTGAAAATGCAAAAAGGCTCAGTATTGATAGTTTCACCAAAATCTGCAGGTATGCAGGTCTTGCGGAAACCATCAATACTGAGCCGTAAATCCGCGCAAAAAGCTTTATCAGGTACTAATTTACCCGTTATTTCAAGTAGCTCCAATGCTTAGGCTAAAATCATACTGCACCTACCTCTCATAATAGGTGTATCCCCTGAGTCCATTGTCATAGGCACGCATTATTTCAGGTCTTTCACTTGCGCTTATAAGCCCTTCATGGATAGCCAGCTCCGCCTTTTCGCGAAAGCTCACCAGCATGTCCTTTGGGTCGAATTCCACATAGGACAGGACATCCGAAACACTGTCACCGTGGATTTCCTTCACCAAATCATAGGTTCCGTCCCCGTTGATTCTGACGCTTACAACATTGGTATCCCCAAATAAATTGTGAAGGTCTCCCAAAGTCTCCTGGTATGCTCCCACCAGAAATACTCCCAGATAGTAATCATCACCGTTTTTCATTTCATGGAGCGGCAAGGTGTTTCTTACGTCGTGCAGATCAATAAAATGATCTATCTTGCCGTCACAGTCACAGGTTATATCAGCTATAACCGCATTGCGCTTGGGCAGTTCCAAAAGCCTGTGCAGCGGCATAATAGGGAATAGCTGGTCAATAGCCCAGCTGTCCGGGATTGACTGAAATACTGAAAAATTGCAATAATAAATATCAGCAATAGCACTCTCAATGTCTTCAAGATCAGGGGGAGCATTTTTCAGCTTCTTCTTTTCCTTGGCAATCTGATTTATGGTATTCCAGAAAATCTTTTCGGAAAATGCACGTTCTCTCAGACTCAATCGCCCGTGCTTGAACATGTCCCGTATTTCATCCCTGTAGTAAAGGGCATCGTTATAGCATTCCTGTATATTTTTCTGGGTAATGTTTCTGTTAACGTCATAAAGGTTTCTTATCTGTTCAGAGGTATTTTCATCCAGCTTGTCCGGTATGTCGTGCTCTTCAAATTTCTCCACATCCAGAACATTGAACAGCAGTACTGAATAGTAGGCAACCGTTGTTCTCCCCGATTCTGTAACGATAATGGGGTGGGCAACCTCACTGGAGTCCAGAGTTGTCATGACTGCCTCCACTATATCGGTACAGTATTCTTCAACTGTATAGTTGCGGCTGCAGGTATAGTTGGTGTTTGAGCCGTCATAGTCAACAGCCAGCCCACCGCCCAGATCCAGAAAACCCATGGGAGCGCCTTCCTTTACCAGCTCTGCATAGACACGGGCAGCTTCCAGCACGGCAGAACGAATATCCCTTATATTTGGAATCTGTGAGCCCAGATGGTAGTGAAGCAATTTAAGGGAATCCAGCATGTTTTTTTCCTTGAGCTCGTCCACCATGGCTATAACCTGTGACATATTCAAGCCGAAAATGCTTCTGTCGCCGCCCGATTCTGTCCAATGGCCTCCGGCCTTGGCGGATAGCTTGATTCTTATGCCGATATTTGGCTTTATACCTAACGCCTTGGACCGCTCCATTACGATTTCCAGTTCACCGGGAATCTCTATTACAAAAAAGCACTTAAAGCCCATCTTTACGGCATACAGGCCCAGATCTATAAATTCCTCATCCTTATAGCCGTTGCAAATAAGACAGGCCTCTTTATCCTTCATTACGGATAAGGCTGCCACCAGTTCAGCCTTACTGCCCACTTCAAGGCCGTGGTGATATCGCTGGCCAAATCTGGTCACTTCCTCCACAACCTGCTGCTGCTGGTTTACCTTAATAGGATATACTCCTCTGTAGGCACCCTTGTAATTCAGCTTTTTCATAGCGTCATTAAAGGAGTTGTTCAGAAAAGATATCTGTGAATCCAATAGATTTTCAAAACGCAATAACACCGGCATGTCGAGCCCGCGCTCACGCACACCTGAAATAATATCCATAAGGCTGACTGCAGCCGATTCATTATCCTTATTGGGGTTTACAAGTACTTCACCACTGTCTGAAACAGAAAAATATCCATTGCCCCAGTTTTTAATACCGTAAAGCTCTTCGGATTTTTCCCTAGTCCATCTCCCTAAAACTTCCGCCTTGTTCATGTCCGCTTCCTTTCACTTAAACAGATTCCTTAAAATCCACCAAACACCTGTAAATACAGTGGTTTGCAGCAAGCTCACCACCCTTATTCCAAGGCTTTCCACACCAGGTAATGAATAATTATAAACTATTCAAAGCAGACAATAACACATGCTGCACTTATTGTCAATAAGTATAGCCAAAAGGTAAAAATTATATCATCTGAGGACTTTTCTTATATTGAATACGTTGCGAAGCACCAGCCAATTCTGCGGGAAGTAATTCATTATGGTCCAATAGCTCACTCCTCCCAGCCGGTACTCATTAACCAGTGACAATTTGGCAAAAATGCTTCTGGCATCCTCAAACCAAACCACATGCTGCCTGCCTCTTTCATCATAGTAATAGAAGAAAGGTGCCTGGGAAGTCATATCGTATTGGATTTCCGCCCCTCTCCTCCATGCCAGCTCTACCGCTCCGGTATTGGTGACGGTTCTGGCCGGGGTTCCCTGCTTGAAGGGAAGAGTCCAGTCATAGCCGTAATTTGACATGCCCATGAATATTTTATCTCTGGGAATGGCAGTCACCGCGTAGTTGAGCACCCTTCTAATACCGTCCACAGGGGACACTGCCATAGGTGCACTGTAGGTAAAGCCCCACTCATAGGTCATAAGTATGACATGATCCAGCAGCGCCCCATGTACAGGATAATCATGTGCCTCATAGAGCTTTCCCACCTGGCCGGCTGAGGTCTTGGGAGCAAGTGCGCTGGTGATGGTATATCCCAACGGGCGCAAGGTGCTCACTATTCTTCTCAGGAAATTGTTATAGCTCTCCCTGTCATAGGGATATATATATTCAAAGTCTATGTCCAGACCAAAATAGTTCTTTTCTCTTAAGGTCCTTAAAACATTATTTATCATCGTATTCTGAACCTGCTGGTTTGTCAGCACGGCATGGCCGATGTCGCTGTTAAAGCCCCCTGTTTCCCCAAGGTTGGTTATAACCATCAGAGGTGCCACTCCCGCGGCCCTGGCAGCATTTATAAGCGGCTGGTCATTTATTGTCTTGAGACTGCCGTCCGCTCTTACCTGATAGCTGAATATGCTCAGGTAGGTAAGATCCGGAAGTGTTTTGTCAAGCACCTGCCGGTTTATATTGGGAAAGGCATAGCCGTTAACTTCAATTGTACCAAAATTGATTGTCCGGGGAGGAATAACAATTGTCTGACCCGCTGAGATCTGGGAGGGATTTGTAATCTGAGGATTTGCCTGGAGTATTTCGTTGACACTTATTCCGTAAGCGGCAGCAATGGAATATATGGACTGTCCCGGTGCCACCACATGATTCCTGTTTCCTTCCTGTATGACCAAAGTTTGTCCTACCACCAACTGGGTTGGATTTTTAAGCTCGTTGTCGGAAATTATCTTTTGCGGTGAAACATTATACCGGCGCGCTATGGAGTATATACTTTCACCTCGGCGAACTACATGTATTCTCAAACATATCACTCTTTCCTGTTTTCTATGGTTTTGCACCACAAGTGCAATATCCCCATATAGTATATGAAGGTTTACCATAATAGGTTACAGCTATGACTGGCCGTCTGTAGCCTCTAGTGAGTGGAGTTTGTACAAAAGCAGCGGAAGAACAATAATAAATGTTTACTGTCAAAGAAAAAGTTAAATACTAGAATTCTCGAGTGAAAATGTCGCTGCGCTCCAGCAGGCTTTCAACAGTATCAAAACCCAACCGGTGCAGCAGGTCAATAACGTACGGATTGTCTATGGGAGTGGTGTATGCCGCCTGGTTTCCGTAGGCTGTGACATTCCTCCTGCCCTCTTCACGATTGAGTATGGCCTTCGGCCCTCCTACGCAGCCCCCGTTACAGCCCATACCCTCCAGAAAATTGGCAGTTATACGTCCTTCCTTCAGTGCTGCAAGCAATTCCTTGCAGGCAGGCATTCCATCCGCCTGTACAGCTTTGACCCGTATGGTCCTGTGAGGATTCAGCCTCTCCACAGTTGCCTGAACCGCTTCGCTTACTCCGCCCGTCCTGGCGTATATCCTGCCTGCCCTTGAAGAATGATCTCTTTCATCCTCCTGCAACAGCGCGGGGTCAATCCCAGCCGCCTCAAAAATATCCTGGACCTCCTGGAAGGTAAGAACATAGTCCACTGCATCAGCTATGTCCTTTTCCCGTGCCTCAGCCTTCTTTGCAATACATGGCCCGATAAATACCGTTATGGCATTCTTCTCCAGCAGCTTTATGGAACGCCCGCAGGCTACCATAGGCGAGACAGAGCCGGGGACATGAGGCACATACTGGCTGTAAACCCTCCTTATCATGGCTATCCACATGGGACAGCAGCAGCTTGTGAGCAGAAAGTCCCTTTCATCATGGATTTTACGGTCAAACTCAAGGGCTTCCTTTAAAGTAAGTATATCGGCGAAAAGGGCAACCTCCAGCATACCTGCAAAGCCCAGCCTTTTAAATGCACTTCTGAGTTTTCCCGGCGTTACCTGGCTGCTGAACTGGCTGATAAAAGCAGGAGCTATCATGGCATAAACAGGGCCGCTGGAATTATTCACCGCATCCAGGACCGGCAGGATATCCCTGCTGCCTACCAGCCTTTCGGCCTTGCACCTGTCTATGCAATCCGAACAGCCTACACATTTATCAACATTTATGGACACATTCCCTGCTTCATCCCTTTCCAGAGCTTCAAAAAGACATTTGGTGGGGCAGTTGCCTCCCGACTCATCACAGCAGTCACACTTGCCGAAACGCCACACAGGCCCATACTTCCCGGGATGCAGCAGGCAGTCCAATTGGTGGGGGTCGAAATCCAGCTTATGGATTTCCTCAACTTCTGTAGCGACCCTGTTTTCAACTGCCGCCCTGACCAAACGCTCATATAGCTCTTTAAAGGTTTCCATACCCGCCTCCCAAATTCTTATCAGTGTCTGGATATATTATATGCACAAATCACTGAAATAATAGATTGTGTTCGATTTATGAAAACAGCCGGCAGGGCCTATTTCTTTATGAACTTTTCAAACCCTTTGCTGTACTTGATGGAACCATCCTTCAAAACCCACATTGCCTCTGCGTCGGGTGCCGCATTTACATATGCCAGTGCCTGGTCAAAAGGAAGAATAAAGGCCGCCTTGGCCATGGCATCCGCCACACCGGAATCCTTGCACAGTATGGTTACCTGTAAAAAGTTGTCCGCAGGAAACAGGCTGTCAGGATCAATAATATGGTGATACCTCTTTCCGTCAACAGTATAAAATCTTTCATAAACACCGCTGGACACCAGTGACATCTCATTGAGGTTCACTATATTCAAGGTTTTCTTCTCACTTTCCTTGTCCGGGTTCTGTACGCCTACGTTCCAGAATTCCTCCCCGTTTCCCTTTCCCCCTATGGCCCGGACATTACCTCCAACGCTTATCAGTCCCGAAGTAAACCCGTTTTTTTCTGCGTTAAGGCAAACCTGCTCCGTGGCATAGCCTTTCCCAACTCCGCCCACATCAAGGCTCATCTTGGAGTCCTCCAGGAAAACAGTAGAATTTTCCGCATCCACAATCACTTTATTTATGTCAGTATGCTTATTGGCTTCCCTGAGTTCCTCCAAAGACGGCAGGGTGGCTGCAGCCTCATCCTCAATGCCTGCCTCCCTGTGCTTGTGCCATATTTTCAGAACCGCGCCCAGCGCCACATTCAGCTTTCCGTCTGTATCTTTATACCACTTCTTTGCAAAAAGAAGCAGGTCAATTATTTTCTTATCCACTTTTACAGGCTTTATACCTGCATTGTCATTTATGGTCTTGATATTGTTAATTCCGGGATAATCGTTGTATATATCATACAACTGGTGGTACTCCTTGAGAGTATCGTAAATCATCTGGGACTGCCGGGTGAATTCCTCCTTGCTGTTGGTATAGGCCACAATCTGAGTAACAGTATCAAACAGTTCAAGGAACTCAGCCTCGTACCTCTTTTTCTCCGTAGGCCCGCAGGCCGTGATATTTGCTGCAAATGCCAATAATAAAATAAAGGCTGTCAGTTTTTTTAACATTTGTCACCTCAATACGGCTGTATAATTGTTTAATTGGTAATGGCCCATCATATGCCTTTTTACCGAAGCCGACACTCAGCCTTCCGCCTCATGTACACTTAACCCTGCATAGTTCAGGTTTTACGATAAAAACACCTATGATGAGCCAACTAATCCAACAAATATCTTAAACCCTGTATTCGTTATTACATTATTTGTAATCACTGCAAGTTTAAATATTATTGTAAAGCCATACTACATTTTTTGCAACTTGTAATGGTTTTATTACAATTGCTCCTAATTATTTAGCAGTTTTTGAAGCCTTTTCTATCAAGCTTGTAAAGTCTGTAATATGAACGGTAACAGAGCTTGAAAGATCCGCGCCTGTTGGTACTCCTTCTTCGTTCACTGCTATGCCCTTAACTTCATCAACTGATTTTCCAACTACATATTTTGAGAAGGCGTCGGACTGCTCAAACCATTCCTTGCCTATCTTTGATGCCTTCTTCATTCCATAGCCTTCACCCTTCTCAACCTTGGTCTGTAGTGGAGCCTTTAAGTCTGTAGTGATTTTACCTGCCTTTGAGAAGTTAACATCTGACTGTGATGCGTCAATAACGCAGCTTGTGATTTTTCCAGCAGCATCAAAGGTTGTAGCAGAGTAATTTGAGTAAGCCTGCGCGAGACCTTCCTTTTCACCTGCATCAGTGGATTTTGCAATACTTGTTACAATTGCAAGTCCCAGCTTGTCATCAGTCTTTGCACCCAGATCCTTGGCGTTGTTAACAGCCTTTTCGATGGCAGCTACATAATCAGTTATATGTATTGTAACTGATGTCAATAGCTCAGCGTCGGTTGTAACACCTTCTTCATTTACTGCTATACCCTTAACTTCTGCAACAGTCTTTCCTACAACATAAGCAGCAAAGGCATTTGCCTCTTCAAACCAGTCCTTGCCTATTTTTGAAGCCTTCTTCATTCCATATTCATACCCAAGTTCCTGCTTTGATTTGTATTCAGCCTTCAAATCAGAAAGAAGCTTTCCTTCCTTTGAAAAATTGATTTTAGTCTGTGCAGTATCTATGGCGCACTTTACAATTTTTCCATCCTTGTCAACTGTAACTGCTACAGCAACGGAATCAACCTGTGCAGCTCCATCCTTTTCACCTGCATCAGCGGAATTGGCAACTGATGAAATAACTGCGAGACCTGTCTTTACAGCATCGGCAGCTCCCGGCTCGGTAGAAGCCGTGCTTGGCGCGGTGCCTTCAGTATTGGTTGCAGTACCGGTGCTTGAGGTTGGCTCAGAAGTTGATGAAGACCCGCAGCCTGCTATAAAGGTTACTGCGAGAACTAAAACCAGTACCAGTGATAGTAATTTTTTCATAGTAGTTCCTCCAAATAGATATTATAATATATTATTTATTTAAAACCAGCCTGTTGAAAGCCGGTAAAATAAATCTCAAGAGAATTGATGTTGCAATTCCGGCAATCACGCCCGAAATCAGCAGTACGGGTAGGTATACCCAAAGATACATGTTGGTGTATATAAGTGATACGACTATAAACTGACCCACATTATGAGTAATGGAACCAAATATGCTCAGAGCAAGATAGGATATCCTGTCTTTAAAAACAAATATGAGCAGGGACATGACCAGCACTGAAAGAACACCGCCGCTCAAGCTCAGCAGTCCGGCGATGGGACCTCTGGTCATGGCCACAAACAGGCCCTTCAATACTGCAATGGCAAAGGCCGGCTTCTTTTTCAGAAAAAACAGTGCATACATTACGGCAATATTTGATAGCCCCAGCTTTACTCCCGGAACGGGTATCAGCAAGCTTACAGAGGGCAGCGAATTTTCAACTACGGAAAGTACCAATGCAACAGCAAAAAGCAGGGCTGTTAAAACTAATAGTTTTGTTTTGCTCATTATACCGACCTCATCCTATCATATCAATATCCTGGTTGCTATGGCCGCCTTGGGGGACAATCTTAAGAAATATCTCATTGGGCAGGCAGGCCGCTGTCTGTCCTACGGTATGCAGCTTACCTGTCTTTATGCATATCTTGTCGGGACAGTCTGAGCTTTCAAAGCCTATACTTCCATCAGGCTCCAGATGAAACACCACATTTTTGTTCTGTGGAATGGAAAAATGTATATCCTTTCCTTTTGTCAGCTCAACAGTCCTTACAAGCTGGGACTTGTAGTATATCTCAGCCTTGGCAGGTTGCGCCGCAAAAATATACCTGTATATGAGCATTGATGATATACCGATAATTAAAATTGTTAATACAAGCACGATATCACTTTTCTTAAAAAACTTCATATTTATTTCCATGCCCCCACTTCGCACAAAAATCCATGAAAGTCACGGCATGGAATCGGTGCCACATTTTTATCTGCTCAAAGTTTCATTGAACCTTACTCCTCGGCAAGCAGGCAGTGTTGCGCCTGCAAAACAAGCTCAAATAGGAACCGGAGGTTAAGGATTTTACAATGGGTGATTCTGGTGTTAATTATTTAACTAATCCTGCTTAAAAAAATCCCATGGCTTTAAAAAAATCAGACAATTCTAAAAAAATCCGGATATAAATATCACCAGCGTAATGGACGCCATTATAATCACATAATTTTTTATTGAGCAAATAAAGGTCTTTCCCTTATCCTGCAATTTAAAAAATGCACTTATATTTTTCTGAACAAATATCAGCGTCACCAGAGCAGTCAGGCATATGGGTGAGAGCATTCCCGCTGCAACCATGACAATAACCGCGGCATAGGGTATATAATAAAGGACTGCAAACAAGTACAGCGAAGGCTTGTTTCCCAGATAATACGGCAGGGTATATCTCATAACTGAGATATCTTTGTCCACATCACAAATGTTATTGGCAAGCATGATGTTTGCAGTAGTACAAATGGGTGCTACTGACAGCAATATGACCGTTATCAGGGGCATTACCCTCATGTCCAGGCTTATAAGGTCCAGGCCCAGCTTCAAGGTCAGATATGTTCCCTCCGGCATATTTATATATAATAGAAGGAATGGAATCAAAAGGCCGTAAAACAGTCCCGAAAATACCTCTCCCAGTGGCTGCCTTGATATGGGTACAGGGCCGAAGGTATAAAATACTCCGCATATGAAGCATACTCCCCCCAGCAGCAATACCACCACATCCGTCAGATATGCCAGATACAGTCCAAAACCGGCTGAAACCATAAAAAGCACATATATTATAATGAGTGCCGTGCTTCTTTTAAAATCCAGGGTCTGGTGATTGGTCTTTGTATCAATATAGTTGTTAATGGCAGTTGTGGTAAGATCAAATACAAACATGGAGACAAAAAACATCAGTGTCAGTTTCCAGTTTATGGGCTTATCCAGGTAGAATATATAAGCAATCGTCATTAAAAAAGCAAAAATGCTTGTTATCTTTGTCTTTATCTCTGTATAGTTCAGAAGCTTTAAAATCATTTTTCTTCACCTGTAAGTTAGGATTTTCCATATGCCTTGTCAAGAACATATATAAGCTTTGACCTTTTATCGGCGGAAATATCAAGCTGGTCAATTATTTTTAGTGCTTTATCATAATACCTTCCGGCTATGGTATGTGTGTAAGCCAGTCCGCCCGACTGAGTCACCGCTGCTTTTAATTCCTCCTGGGTAAGCTCATTCATGTCGGCCTTCTCCTTCAGCCCAAGCATTTTCTTAAAGGCATATATAAGGGGCAGTGTAATGACTCCCTGCTGGAAATCGGATTGAACAGGCTTTTTAGCTATCTCCGGGGTTTTTTCAAAGTCCATGCAGTCATCCTGAATCTGAAAAATCATGCCCGCATATTTACCCAGCCGCATGTATTTTGCTATTGTTTCAGTATTCGGCTGACAATCCTTTCCGTCAGGGTGTTCAGAATCATACCCGCTTAAAATTGCTCCCGCACAAAATGAAGCTTCAAACAGTGCCGCCGTTTTACCTGAAATGATTTTAAAATACTGATACGCAGACAAATCCAAAAAGCCGTTGTTAATATGCTGGTTCAGCTCTCCCAGGCAAACTCTGCTGATGTAATCCGGCATGTTCAATTTTATATAATCCTCTTTGTTTGGAACCGATGCAGCCATTTTCAGTGCCACACTGAATAAATAATCCCCGCATATGACTGCGGTCTTCCTGCCGTACTTTTTTTGCAGTGTAACCCTGCCCCGTCTGATGCCTGCATTGTCCATGACGTCATCATGGACCAGGGTTGCCAGGTGCAGCAATTCAATAGCTGCAGCAAAGCTGACGGCATTGACATGTATTTTGCCTTCTCTGTTCTGAGCACATATGAGCAGTGAGACAGCCCGGATATGTTTGCCCGCAGAGGCTGTCAAATGCCCGGTATATTTACGGATAATGACGGGTGCCGTGGAAAGGGCCTTGTCAACCTTATCCCTGACCATGTCCAGGGCTCCGTCATAAGCTATAAACTCAATGTTTTCATTAATCATTATAAATATACAACCTTCTTACAATAGGTAGTCTCTTCCATTGTTTTTTCAAGAACGGCATTGCATAGTAATCCAAGCCAAAGGTTCTTCCGGCACCTATTAAAACAGCTATTGCAGCAAATATCATCCAGAAGGTTCCCAGATATAGTCCGGTAGTACACACGAACATGAACTGCAGTACCAGAGATAAGGCTGAAGCCGGAGTAGTGAACAGTCCTCCTATTAACGCCAGGCCGATGAGTATCTCGGCGATAACTATAAAGCTCTGCATGAATACCTGCACTGAATCGTGGGGCAGCACAAAGCTCTTAAGGAAATCGTTCATCAAAGGTACATCAATCTTAAAGGCATAATCACCTATAACCGAGTGGGACAAATCCTTGCCGCTTACAAATATCAAACGGAACAGTCCAAGAAAATCAAAGTTCATAATTGCTGTTCCAATGGATTTTACAGCCTCCTGCACAGTACCGTCTGTAGCTGCGCCGGTGGCGGCACTTACCGCATCGGTAACGGCCTTGACTGTACTTTCCGCAGCTCCGGTCGCAGAGGATACTGCGTCGACTGCGCCCTGCACCGTGCTTGCGGCAGCAGTACTTGTGGCTGCACCTGCGGCACCTGCTTCGGCTGTTTTTTGTGCAACTCCCAAAATGCTGTTATACCAGGTGGTTGCTCCTCCGAAAAAGCCTGTCAGCTTGGGAGCCGACAGCCAGCCCTCAACTATTTTCATTATTCCTTCAAAGAGCCATACTGCCCCAAGCCAGACTCTTAAAGCTACCAGCAGGAAGCTTGGAGTCCTGTTTGAAAAGTGTCCGCCCACAAAGCTCCTGCAATTTCTTATGGTGAAAAACTCATGCCTTATATAACTGAATATTTTATTCCAGCCCAATACCTGTACAAAATAAATAATGTTAATAAAGTGCTTTGCAAACATTGCAAAGAAGGATGGCAAATTGAACATGTGATTTGGCAGTCCGACTCTCGCCACTCCGTAGCGCCCGCCCACACATACCATTACACCGTGGAAGGACGGTTTGTAAACCTCCATCTCTCCTTTTCCTGTAATCGCACAATGTATATTATTAGCACATGTGGCCGCACTATGCTCACAATTTTCTACCATCTGAGGAACAGGTCTTTCTTCCCCCTCAGGAATGTAAAACATATTGTCGCCTACAACATATACTTTTTCGTTATCCAAAGATCTCAGAAATGAATCGGTTTTAATACGTCCCCTGCCCACGGACTGTAAATTCTGAGCAGCTTCATTGGTAATATCCGAACCTTCAATACCTGCTGTCCAAATAACAGTTCCAGCACTGTATCTGGTACACTGGCTGTTCTTCTTAACCTCTATGAAGTCTTCACCTACGGCGCAGACACCTGAATTGAGCATCATCTTAACGCCCATTTTTTCCAGACGCCTTTCAACCTTATCCGACAGCTTATCAGGCAAAATTGGTACTGCTCTTTGGAGCACATCAACATTTACCAGCTCCACCAATTCCCTGTCTATCTCATATTTTTCACAAAGAAAGGGTACATATTCAGCAAGTTCTCCCACCATTTCAACGCCGGTAAAGCCGGCACCAACTACATAGAAGGACAATAACAGCTTTTTCTTCTCAATATTGGTTTCTGTTGCAGCCTTTCTGAAGCAATTGTGAATATGATCCTTCAATTTCACCGCATCATCATAAGACCAAAGCTTATGAGTATGCTCTTCTGCGCCGGGAACACCAAAGAAAGTCGGCTTTGAGCCTGCTGCAATAACCAGATACTCATAATCATACCTGTTATTTTCTCCAACTACGGTGTGGTTATCAAAGTCTATGTTTTTGACAGTGTCAAGCACCACATTTACCTTCCTGCCGGCAAATACCTTTTTCAGGCTTATTTTGATGCTGTCCTCATCAACACGGTTTGCAGCCACCTCATGCAATTCTGTAAGCATTGTATGGAATGGGTTCTTATCAATAATCGTTATAGCTACGGCATCGTTTTTCTTAAACTTTTTTGCCAGCTTCTTTGCTGTAAGTATACCCGCATACCCAGCTCCGATAACCAAAATATTTTTTTTCATATTTTCCTCCAGCAGCATTATCTAATAAATTACATTTTTCAACATTATTCTACATTTCCTGTTACAATTTTAGCAAAGAACCACTAAACAATCAATAAAATTGTTAAGTTTTTGACATGTAAATTCATACAATATTTATGGAAATTATAAGATTAATATTTAGTATATAAATACCACCTAATTACCACTTTAATCATAATTGTGT
This sequence comes from Bacillota bacterium, assembly GCA_023400235.1. Classification (GTDB taxonomy): domain Bacteria; phylum Bacillota; class Clostridia; order Acetivibrionales; family DSM-1351; genus Ruminiclostridium. Next base: position 13,048 of record JAEXFI010000022.1, on the reverse strand, counting down.
AAAAATTGTACCAAATATTGTACAGCTTCTTAATTCCGCAGTTGTGCCGGCATATTTTTGTTAAGTTGTGTAACCATTGTTTTACTTGAGATTATGAGCATAAAAAAGTGTTGATTTATTAATTTTCAGATTTTATGTAAACGCCATTCTGCATTTAGTATGATATATCATTGCCACCTGATTGTAAAGAAGTTAATTACTATGGGCTGAAGGCCGATAGTTTGAGTTTGATCACAGAAGCATGGTTAACTGCTTCTGGGCAGTCCGCCATGCTTCCGTTCTGTTACCCGGCCAGGTTCATAAGCCTTAAGCGATACCTTATGACTGTGCCTGATAAATAATATCCGCAGTGGTACTTGAATCTGCCACCGTTGATTTATATGCTACTCTAACATAATTCGCAAATCTGGAGGGTGACAATATGGCTGCTTCGCCTGCAGCCACCTCGAACTCCGTGCTGTCATCTATCCACAGGGTGTTGTCAGGACTTATCTGTACCTTTGCCGTAGCTGAATTTGCACCTGTGTTGTTTACAAAGAAAGAGTATTGGCTCTGAAGTGAAATATCCCGTGCTGTTGAGCCTGCATAACTATTTGCTGTTGTAATATTCTGGGTTGCATTTGTGAAGATTTTGGTGTAAGCCACCTGAAGTATGCCTGTAGCATCTGTCTTTAACGCTCTGTTATCGGTGCCGTCGTTACCGTATACCACGATATTGTCCTGGGTATTTGATAGATTTCTGATATCCAGGTCTGTGGCACTGACCTCTATGGCGGTTCCCACATCAGTGGCAATTATCTGCCTTCCGCTGGTATCTGTTTTTAAAGCCTTATTATCCGTGCCGTCATTTCCATAAACTACTATATTGTCCTGGGTATTTGAAAGATTTCTGATATCCAGGTCTGTGGCACTGACCTCAACTGAGGTTCCAATATCGGTTGCAATAACCTGCCTTCCGCTGGTATCAAGCTTTAAGGTTCTGACTGTGGTTCCGTCATAACCGTACTGTAATGATTTTAGGTTATCGGGTGAATCCTGAAATACAGGAATTCCAGCCATAATAATCAACTCCTTTACATTCCTTCGTTTACATAATATGTCTTGAATTCATCTATTGTGACGAAATTTGTAAAAGGACGTTAACACCTTATTTATCAACTGCTATAAGGTAAGCCTCTTCATATAAAATATCTTATCCTCACCTGCCAGCTTTTCTTCCCATATGATTTGCAGCAGGGCAAGCTCCTGGGAATAATCTTCCTTTTCCTGGTCCTTTTCATCATATGGTAGCTGTTCTAAAATCTCTATAACAAAGCTCTCTTCACCCAGCTCATTCCATTCCTTCTGCAATTCCCTGTTTGGATGTCTGCTGTTGAGCAATCTGACATAGGTGCCATTCATTACTCCCTTTAAATCCGGCGTTGCCTGAATATAGCACTTGTTATTGCTTTTACCGCGTACGATGAATACACCCATTGGCTGCTTTGTATTTGCATATTCCTGCTGGAGCTCTTTTTTACGCGCTTTATCCATTATCAATATCCCATCTCCTTCAAAATTCTGGACAAGGTACTTAAGCGTTCTCCAATAAGTTCGTCATCATTGCTCAGTGCCTGGCTGAACAGCTTAATATCCTCATTTATTTTTTCGTTTTCAGTACAAACAGATACCGTCATGGCATCTCCCTGCAGCCCAACCCTGTCAATTACCGGCTTTTCGCCGTCATAAAGCTCCGGGTGCCTGTAGGCATCCTCCCTGAAGTACAGTCGGGTTCTTGCCACTAGAATGGCCAGATCAAGTACACGATGCAGAGGAAGCTCCTCCGACTGTCTGGACCATTTTTCTCCGGTGAATCTCCACACCTTCGCGGAAATATCTACCTTACCGCGGTCATTCCATTGAGCCAGTCCCAGTGAAAGCCCTTTGGCATCAGTGTTATATGCATATCTGCCATCAACCTGCTCATAATTTTCTGATACAATTACAGGCTTATGCTTTAAATTTGTTGGTATTTTCATAAAATTCTCCTGTACATTTAGTAATCTAGTAATTCAGTAATTTAGTAATCTACTAACTTTAATTTATACCATTTGCTCTCAATAGTCAATAGGAATTACTTTTCAATTCAAGTCAATTACTAACTGCTGAAAGCGGATAGTTTGGGTTTTAGGCCAAAGGGTTCAACCGCAATTGACTTTATGAATTTGTTGAAAAGGTAAATTATATGCTGTCAAACTTGAACTCTGTGGTTTCTGGTGTTATAATGGGTACAATTTCATACAGTTGGTTTTTCGGTTGAGCAGATTTTCTGCTTTCAAGATGACTAAAGGCTTCTGGGGTGGGAAGCTCGTTTTTGACGAGCTTCCCGCTTTTTTTTGTCCACAGCCGTATTATGTGTTTAAGGAGGTGCGGGTATGGATAACTTAAAAAAGAATTTGCTGTTTGTTCTGGGCTATTTAATAGCAGCAGTAATAATTGTACTCATTGTTGCAAATGTTATGAAATAAAATCTAAGCCTGCCGGTGAATTATCCGGTATGCGTAATAATTAAAATTAATAAAACAGTCGCATCCGGTGTACGATTTCACCCGATAGCAGAGAAAAAATTGTGGAGGTTTGTAATGATAATCGGACTAATCATAGTTTTGGCACTAATACTGGTACTGCCCTTTTCCTTCAGGAGAATAGAGCATAACCTGGAGTATTTCCTTCTTGTAATGGGGTTGGCTGCAACCATCATATCAGGTACACTTTCCCTGCACCTGGCAGAGCATATATTTATGAACTACCTTTTATATTTCATTACGGCTGCGGTGCTGGTGGCCGGTTTGATTTTCAGGATTTCCGTCAAGAAAATCAAAGGCTTTGTGGGCTTTGTTACCGGCAAGATGCCCCTGGCCCTGTTCGTTTTCCTGCTGATAGTCCTCCTGGGCTTTCTCTCAAGCTTAATTACTGCAATAATTGCAGCGCTTATTCTTGTGGAAATCATACATGTTCTTCCGCTTAAACATACACGCAAGGTTATTCTGACTGTAACAGCCTGTTTCTCCATCGGACTGGGAGCTGCATTGACCCCCATAGGAGAGCCCCTGTCTACAATCGTGGTCTCCGCCTTAAAGGCAGATTTCTTTTATCTCACCAGGAATATCGGGGCTTATGTAATACCGGGAGTAATCGTTATGGGGCTTTTAGGAGCTTTCATTGCCTCCCGGAAAGAGACAAACGACGAACCGGCAGAGAAGGAGGAAAGCTTTAATCTGGAGGAGAAAAACATAGCACAGGCAGAAAGCCTGAAGGATGTGTTTATGAGAGCCTTTAAAATATTCCTGTTCATAATAGCGCTGGAGCTGTTGGGCTCAGGGTTCAAGCCTCTTATAAACACCTATATCATACAGCTGGACAGCCGAATCCTGTACTGGATAAACATGTCCTCGGCAGTTCTTGACAATGCAACACTGGCGGCAGCCGAAGTGAGTCCGGCAATGAGCCTCAAGCAGGTACAGGCTATTCTTATGGGACTGCTGCTCAGCGGCGGCATGCTTATTCCGGGTAATATACCCAATATTATTTCAGCAGGCAAGCTGAACATCAAAAGCAGAGAGTGGGCTAAAATAGGGCTTCCCATAGGCATAGGCCTGCTGATCATTTATTTTGCAGTAATATTCCTGTTTTAACGGGTGGATTGACCCGGATGCCCAAACAGCAGCCTGTGATTTACAGCTGCTGTTTGGAGCCCTCTGCCTCTAGCAGCTCCAATATCTTCAAGGTGCACCGTCTGCCTCCGCAAGGTCCGCTTCCCGCACCGGTCACCTGCTGAACCTCCAGCAGTGTCCCGGCTCCGTTTTGAATTGCCTTCTTTATGGAAGCTCTGGATACAGCCTTACAAATGCATACCTTTGTGAGCTTATCCATTATTTCGGGATTAACATCGTTGTCCATATATTTACTCCATTTATATTTTATATATTGCCAATTTAAAATAGTTTTGTTTATAATACACATATTATTCATTAGCTGATAAACCATAAAATCATGCTCTGTACTGCCTGTATATTATATTATACTATTTATCAACATTCATGGGAGGATTTATGCTTTTATACGCAGTAATTTCTATTAACCTTGCACTGGTCTTTTATTCGGTTGGCGTTTGGGGAGAAAAAATCCAGGGAATCCTGAAAAAGTGGCATCTGGCCCTGTTCTGGATAGGGCTTGGCTTTGACACGGTTGGTACAAGCCTTATGAGCAGGCTGGCAGATGGCGGTTTCAAATTTAACTTTCATGGGCTTACAGGTCTGCTGGCCATTATGCTTATGCTGGTTCACGCATTGTGGGCCTCCTATGTACTGCTTAAAAACAACAGAAAAATCAAGTCTGTTTTTCACAGATTCAGCATTGTGGTTTGGATAATATGGCTGATACCATTTATATCCGGTGCAATAATGGGAATGTCCCGCTGATTTGTCCCGGCACTTCGTTGCTTTGAGGTATTTTGTAAAATAAATAAAAGAGAGTGCGCAAGCTCAAGCCAAACCCTTGCCGCACTCTCTTTTTAGTCTGCTGAATTAATGTTATTGCTTAACGGCAGCATTTATTTCCTTCATCAATTCGTCAACATTAATTCCGTGAGCAAGCGCTCCCTGTTCAATATTTTCAAATCTTGCAGCCATACAGCCGAAGCAGTGCATTCCGTGGTTCAGGAGCACATCCGCCGCCTCAGGATATTTCTCTACTATATCGGTTATTGACCAGTCCTTTGTAATCATTTTCTTCACCTCCTTACAATATTACCTCAATTGCTCCCTGCAAAAGGCAAAAATCTGCGGGCTTGCAGCAAAGTACAATTATGAAATTTCTTAAAAATAGATACCCATTACGTGCGGTACGTAATCACAATACATTAAAATAAGTTTACCAGGCAGACATACCACTAATATTCCACCTGACTTTTGTTACTTATTCATAACCTTAAAAAATTGTTACCTGATATAGCTCACAACCTCAGTACTTCTTTTGGTTCAATAGTTCAAATATTATTGAACTATTTTAATATATCACGAGTTATGATATAATTCAAGTGATTTATAAAAAGGGGTTCTTTCAAGCAGTCCCCTTCAAAGTCAGGAGGTAATACTTTGCGTGAATTATTTCACCCCAATCTTGAGCAGATATGTCTTTCAACCGTGTTAAGTGCTTTAGGTGATCCTATCCGCCTGCAGATAATAAAAAATCTGTCACATAAAAATGAAACCACCTGTGCCAGCTGTAATATCGATTTGCCCAAATCAGCCCTTTCCCACCACTTTAAGGTCCTCAGGGAGTCAGGTCTAATAAATGTACGAATCGAAGGCAAGCAAAGGTTTCTATCCATACGTTATACCGACCTGGAGCTAAAATTCCCGGGATTGCTGGATTCAGTCATAAACAGCTTTCAGGGCTTCCCTGGCTAACTGTTCATTATAGCTGCCACAATATTTATTATTTGCTTTTTCATAATGTCGTAATCCATGTACTCATGCTTGTGATAAACAAGTTCATGTGAATAGTTCTCAATCATACCCATGGCAATGTGTACCTTCTCACGAGCATTTTCAGGCTTTATCCCATGCTGGTACATGATTTCCACTATTTTATCGGCAGTGGCCAATTCAAAATTGCAGAAGTATTCCCTCACGTCATTATCGGTGTGGGACATGGCCATCATTTCTTCGTGGGCCTCCTTTGCCAAAGTATGTGAGGTGGTAACTATATCAATTATCTGTTCAAGGACTTCCAACAAGTCAAAGGGCTCCTTCAGCTCCATAAAGCTTTTATAAAGCTGGCTTGTTATTCCTTCGGAATAAAATTTGACCACCGCAATAAAAATATCCTTTTTATCCTTAAAATAATTATATACAATACCCGTGGAAACACCGGCCTCTTTTGCAATCTCGGCTGTGTTGGTATTATAATAGCCCTTCAGGCAAAAAAGCTTGAAGCCGGCTTCAACAATTTTTTTCTTTTTTTCAATGGAACGCTTCTGTCTGGGTTCCCTGATGCCGGAAGTACTCATGCTTACCCTTCTCCTCCCCGTATTCGGCTTGTCATACTTTCAGCAGAATTTTGCATCTGCTTGTCTCCGCCTCTATGCTAATTATATTTTATTAATAGAGGCAGTGCAACCTTAAAATATGAAATTTATTTCATGTTTTGATTGACATATAAATCCACTAAAGCTATACTAAATATGAAATACATTTCAGATTTACTCGTACTCGTTTTGAATACAGTCCCCATCTATTTTTTTTACATATGGAGGTTATTATGAACCCATTGATTCAATTCAAAAATGTAACCAAGGAATACACTGTCGGCGAAAAGAAGTTTCTGGCAGCAGACAATGCGACTTTTAACATTGAAGCGGGAGAATTTGCAGTTTTATTGGGGCCAAGCGGAGCAGGCAAGTCAACTGTGTTGAACCTGCTGGGAGGTATGGATTTGGCCACTTCCGGCGACATAATTGTTGACGGGCGGAATATATCACAATACACTGAACAGCAGCTAACCGGCTACCGTGCAGAAAATGTGGGCTTTGTATTCCAGTTTTACAATCTTATTCCCACACTGACGGCACTTGAAAATGTAGCACTTATAAAAAATGTAGCAAAAACCCCTTTGGAGCCCGGGGAGATGCTTGCTTCAGTTGGTCTTGGAGAGCATATGGGAAAATTCCCCTCTCAGCTGTCAGGAGGTGAGCAGCAGAGGGTATCCATTGCAAGGGCAATCTGCAAGAATCCCGCACTGCTGCTGTGCGACGAGCCCACTGGGGCTTTGGACAGCGAAACCGGCATAGTGATTTTGTCCTTGCTGCAAAAAATGAGCAGAGAGCACAACAAGACCGTCGTTATAGTTACACACAATACTGCAATTGCTCAGATTGCCCAAAAAGTAATCCGGATGAAAAACGGCAAAGTAAGGGATATATCGGTCAACACCTCTCCCCTTGCTGTAAGTGAGGTGAACTGGTAATGCTTCTGAAAAAAATGCTCAGAGATATGAAGCACAATAAAACCCAATTTATATCAATATTCCTTATGGCCTTTCTGGGAGTCTTCGTCTATTCAGGAATAGGCGGAGAATGGTACGGCCTTTATAAAACCTCCTCCGGCTATTATGAGGCTACAAATCTTGCAGACGTATGGATATATGGAAAAAATTTTACTAAAGAGGATGCCGCTTCAGTTTCAAAGTCCCCCGGCGTCCTGCAGGTTCAGAGGAGACTATCCCTGGACGCAGTGGCAGGCCTCTCTAACAGCCCCTCCGTAAAACTGCATATTATTGAGGACAACAGCATTTCAAAATTCCTTTTAATCTCGGGAGAGGATTTCTCGGCTGCCAGTGACGGCATCTGGCTGGACGAGCTTTTTGCACAGGCCAGGCATTTGAAGAGCGGCGATACCATAACGCTTTCTGTCCTGGGAAGGAATATCCAAAAGAAGATACTGGGAACCATATTAAGTCCCGAGTACGTTTTCGCTACGGGAGCAAATGATATTGTTCCCAATCATAGCAACTTTGGCTTTGCCTACTTATCTGCCGCCGCTCTTCCCAAGGGGCTGGACATACCCTTTACCGACCTGCTGGTCAAGACGGAACCTATTTCTTCTCAAGCAGCTGAAGCCCTATCAGCTTCAGCTCTTGAAAGCCATATAGACAGTGCTCTTAAAGGACGTTACAGCGTATATCTGAACAGGGAGAATTTTTTGAGCTACTCAATGTTTTCCGACGAGATTCAACAGCATAAGGCCATGGGTTCGGTGTTTCCGTTGGTTTTTCTCGCTATCGCCCTACTTACCATTCTCACAACAATGACCAGGCTGGTTAACAGCCAGAGAACCCAGCTGGGAACCCTAAAAGCCCTTGGCTTTCAAAACAAGGCAATACTTTTCCACTACATATCCTATGGCTTCTGGCTTTCGCTGGCAGGGGCAGTGCTGGGAGTACTCCTGGGGCCGCTGACGCTTCCCCGGCTGTTTTACGGAGCATTAAAAACAACCTACACCTTGCCGGAATGGAAACCGGAAATCCCGCCGGAAATATTTATAATGGCACTGCTTACAGTGCTCATGTGCTGCCTTACCACCTATCTGGCCTGCCGGAGCAATCTGAAGGATTCGCCCTCTCAAACACTAAGGCCAAAGACTCCAAAGGAAATGAGGCAGGGAAAACGTGATTATTCCAGGATTTGGACACGTCTGGGCTTCAACCTGCAGTGGAATCTCAGAGACATGGGACGAAACAAGGTCCGCTCCGTAATGGCGGTGGCTGGTGCTCTGGGCTGCAGTGCACTGCTGGTGTGTGCCTTCGGGATGCAGGACAGCCTGGACGATGTGTTGCAATGGCAATATAAGGACCTGAACAGGTTCACTACCAAGCTTTCACTTGCTGAAAACCTGTCCCGTGACACTGTGGACTCTGTTTTGGCCCAGACAGGCGGTGAAGCACTTATGGAAGGCGCTGTAGAAATAAAAGCCAATGGTGTGAAAAAGTCCGGAGAACTTTTGGTAACAGACAAGGTTTCCCTTATAAAATATACAGACCCCCAAAGAAATTTTATGGAACTGACTCCTGATATGATATCCATAAGCTACAAAATGTCCCGGCTGCTGGGGGTAACCCGGGGAGATACCGTTTCCTGGCATGTATACGGCCAGGAGGAATGGGTCACAGGAAAAATTGGCGCGGTATATCGGTCCCCTGTGTCACAGGGAATCACCCTTTCTAAGGAATTGTATGAAAAGCTTGGCTTTAATTTTGTCCCTACAGCAGTGGTTACAAACAGGCTTATTCACACCCTCCCGCCAGGTGTTGAAAGTCAATGGTCTGCCGGGGCCCTGACAGAAAGCTATGAAACCATGACCGAGGCAATGAGCATCATGGTTTATATACTTATTTTAGCTGCTGCCCTCCTTGCTATTGTAGTCCTTTACAATCTTGGTGTGCTGTCCTTCACAGAAAGGCTGAGAGAGCTTGCCACCTTGAAGGTAATGGGTTTTCAATCCGGAAAAATAAGAAATCTGCTGCTGACCCAGAACATCTGGCTTTCGGCAGCCGGTATCCTCCTGGGCATCCCATGCGGCAAATGGCTTATAGATTTTATGCTGTCCTTCATGGGAGACAGCTTTGACATGATGTGCAGGCTGACAATTTTCAATATAGCTGCAAGCTCTTCCATAACCTGTTTACTTTCAATTGCAGTTAGTTTCCTTTTCACCGGAAAAATAAAAAGAATTGATATGGTAAGCTCCCTGAAGGGCGTGGAGTAACATAAGGTATTAGGGGCAATTCGGGTAATTTGGTGATTTGGGCAATTTGGATAATGTGAGTCAATGCTATGCAATATGAAAAAACCCGTCGGCTGCCTTTCTAACTTTCCAGGCAGCCTTGACGGGTAACTTTTTCACAGGACGCTTTTACTACTTCATTACCTTTTGCACTTTCTCAGGGAGGATATGATATCTATTGCACATATTATGAGAATTACAGCCGCGGCTGCCTGCATTCCTATAAACCACTTGTCAGTTGTCAGGTCCAGAGGAAGCTTCAGCCACTGAGACAGCTTTTCAAAGAATTCCGGATTAAACAGCAGCCTGTCATTTAACATGATAACAACCAGTATTCCTGTACCTAACCCTTGAACTGAGTTTGCCACCGCCAGCGGAAGAGTCCATCTTCTCTGTATGAATTTCCACACGGCAATACACAGTTGGAACAATGCAAGCAATAATATTGCAGGAATAAACAGCTTCAGCCTGTCACCCTCAAACAGCCGGATAACTTCACTTTTCTCTGGGTCATTTATATATACTGCTATCAGCTGTGGCTTCAGGTAAATAAGCGACGTAAAGAGTATTGTTAAAAACATTGATACAATGGGGTTCGCTCTTTTAATCAAAGCTTTTTTGGGAACTGGTGAAGTGGGCAGCTCATCAATAGACCACTTTTTTTTGGAAAAAGGAAGCTCATTCTCGTTAACGCCGCTTCTTTCAAGGATTGCAAATACCAGCGTCACCCAGAAGGCAGCCTGAAGTCCTCCTTCAAAGGCGGAGCCGATGGCATTTGAAAACAAGCCGGTCCACACCTCACTAACATCCCCCGAAGTGCCTTTTGTGAACAAATCCAACAAGGAAAGACACATCAGTATGGGAATTGCTATTGCCACTACTGTCTTAAGTACCGAGATATAATTATCATACAGCGCCGGGCCGATCAGATATCTTTTCCCGGGGTTATACTCCTGAGCCAGCTTCCTTGGATTGCCCAGCTTTTCCAGCACCGCACGCATCTCTTCTTCTGTGGCATTTTCAGGAAGCATATCCTCTATGTTGGACCTGAGCTCTTCTGCAACATCATAACGGATCTCCTCAGGCAGACGTTCTGTTACTGCTAAAATATACCTTTCTATAATACTCATGCTTCTTCCTCCTCTATTAATCCCTGGAGCTGCCGTGATAAAGCCCTCCACTCCTCCTTGAGGCTTTTGTAGACCTCTTTTCCCATATCGCTTAAAACATAGAATTTTCTTGGCCGGCTTTCACTGGTATCCCACTGGCTGGTGAGAAGATTCTGCTTCTCCAGCCTGCGAAGCAGAGGATAAAGTGTTCCTGCTTCTATGGGGGTATTTTTCTCCTCCAGCTTCTGTGCCAATGAGTAGCCGTATTCCGGCTTTTCAAGCTGGCTGAGCACCGAAAGCACCAGAGTTCCTCTTTTTAATTCAATTATAAGAGAGTTTATCAATTCATTAAAACTTTCCATTTGATCACCTCAAAATCATTATACTGTACGTCGTACACTATTGTCAATAATAAAATATTATAAAATAATTTATATTTTCAAATTCATATTAATATGGGCAAATATACGCAAAAACTGCTGCCCGATGAATAATTCCCTTCACCCGGCAGCAGTTCTCTTTTCTTAATCCATGAAATATATTTAAATGTAATTGAACCAAGCTTTAAATAGCTTATTATACCAGTTTGAGCCATAGCTCCATGCTTGTGGTTTCGGGAGAATGACTTGCATATCGCTCAGCACAAAAAGTGTCTGTCTGCAGCTTTCGATTTGTCAGCCATATGTTGTAGATATACCGCTGTGCTTTGTACAGTGCATCCATTACAAGAGCCTCAAAGTTTTCAGCTTCAAAGGAGCAAACAACATACTCTCCCGGCGGCAGTTCCCAGTTCATAAAACCTTCCGGAGCTTTTCCAGGCTTGGACCTGGCACCTGCAAAATAGCTGAAATGCCCCTCCACCTCACAAGGATATGCCACACCGATTTCTTCATTATCCTCGGAAAGTCCAAGTGCTGTTTGCTTCTCTACATGAAGGTTCTGCCAGAGAGCAACCAAAGGATCAACCCCTGACTCGGTTCCCAGCCCCTCTACAAACCCAACGGGCATATCCACTTTTAAGCCGGTAAAATAGACCGGCTTGATGATTTCCTGCCTGTTTACTTCCAGAACGATGCCATCGGTAATCAAGGGCACTCCTTCATCAATCATGGTATAGTGCAGCAAAAGCTCAGGCTTTGTCATACGGTTGAGTGTTTGCGGACTTTTGCGGTACTCCTCCGGCGTCATTCCAAAGGTATCCTTAAAGGTACGGGAGAAGTGTTCATGAGAGGAAAAGCCAAGGTCCAGTGCAATGTCCAAAATGCGCTTGTCCTTTTGGAGCATTGCTTCCGTCGCCTTTGCCATACGGCGGAGCTTTATGTACTCGGCAACAGGTTTTTTTACCAGACGGCTAAACAGTCTCTGATAATAGAAAGGCGATAAAGAGGCCATTTTTGCCAGACCTTCAATACGGATTTCCTCATGCAAATGATACTCAATAAAATCCAGGGTTTGTTGTATTTGTTCCCATGCGTGCAATAGAAAGCACCTCCTTCTTTTTTGAGGATACCACAGCCAGAGGGTAAGCCGTTTGACTGTGAATGCCTTTTTTAGTGCTTTAACTATTATATCATGGAAAAAGCTAAAACCCGGCTTTTTTCCTTCTTAGCAATACTACGGCTCCCAGTGCAATTACGGCAGCTCCAGCGATACCAAAGGCAGCCCACAAGGTTCTATCCGCTGTGACCGGACCGTTTTCTGCCATAGCTGCTGTGGCATATATTTCAGCATCCCCTGAAGCACTTGTACTTTTGTATTTTCTTCCGTCAAATGCCTCATCCACAGCCTCGCCCTTACTTATATCCCTTTCTGCGTCAGCTGCAATGCCAGTGTCAGGAGCAAGCCCGGGTGACCCTGGAGCACTGCCTTGCTGGGCTATGCCCGGCGCAGGCTCTATGGTATTTTCTCCATCATACATGATGATTGCCTTTTGTCCCTCTACTATCCTCACCTGCTCTTTTCCGAAGATGCCATACAGGTATTCCCTATTTTCATCAGTGAGAGGCAGTATTCCGATTTCCACAAAATCCTCAACAGGAACTGTGTGGGTTACTGTTATACCCTTTTGCTCAACCTCTTTTGCATGCTCCTTAAAAAGATATGCATCTATTTCATTCTGCTTTTTCAATATTTCCTCTTTTATTAGAGCAGGACTTGCCGCAGCCTTTTGGGGACTGACAGAGCTTGTGGTAATGCCTGTATTTTCCCCCCCGATTGCAGAACCCGCCTTGACAGGGTCCTCATTTGCCGCAGCATTTGCTGTGGCGGGAAACACCAACAGGCACATGCTCAGGGCAAATGCTCCTGCTAACAATTTTCCAGATGCTTTTTTACCTCTCGTTTTAATATCTCTCATTCTAATCTCCATCTCCCTTCTGCGCATAGCGCGTACACAAATAGTCATGAAAGACACGCAGTGGCTTTCGCTGCGTGAAATCCACTCTGACTTACCACATTTATCTTTCACGCTAACCTCGCATCTACGCGCATGGCGCGTACACAAATAGTAATGAAAGGCACGCAGTGGCTTTCGCTGCTTGAAAGTCACTTTGATACACAACATGTATCTTTCAAGCTAGCTCCCTCTAAAGCTATTTTTCAGATATGACCATGGCT
>JAEXFI010000015.1 GCA_023400235.1 Bacillota bacterium | reverse complement strand
CAGGGTGACAGACCACAGGGCCAGTACAATCGTCCACAGGGCGACAGACCGCAGGGCCAGTATAACAGGCCGCAGGGTGACAGACCACAGGGCCAGTACAATCGTCCACAAGGCGACAGACCACAGGGCCAGTACAACAGGCCGCAGGGTGACAGACCACAGGGCCAGTACAACAGGCCGCAGGGTGACAGACCACAGGGTCAGTACAACAGGCCGCAGGGCGACAGACCACAGGGCCAGTACAACAGGGGTGACAGACCACAGGGTCAGTACAACAGGCCACAGGGCGACAGACCACAGGGTCAGTACAACAGGCCACAGGGTGACAGACCACAGGGCCAGTATAACAGAGGTGACAGACCACAGGGTCAGTACAACAGACCACAAGGCGACAGACCTCAAGGCCAGTATAACAGACAACAAGGTTTGGATATTCCAAAGCCGGATGTGTCAGTTGCTCAGGATCAGTTTGACTCATTGAGAAATGAGGCCAGAAGAGAATTCCAGAGTAAGGATATAGATAAGAACGTCAAGAGAGAAGAAAAGCAGAAGAAGGAGTCACCAAAGACCACTCCTGACAAGAAACAGAGATTTAAGCCTCAGAAAATTGTTATAGAAAAGAAGGGCGTTTCTGAAATTCTTGATGAAAATTATATTTTTGACGAGTTCTATAGTGACGATGGCAAGAAAAAGAGACTTCCCAGAAACAAAAAGAACGAAAAGCTGCAATTGAAATATATTCCGCCAAAGGCAGTGCTTACTTCAATAACAATACCCGATTCATTAACGGTTAAGGAACTGGCGGAGTCACTTAAGAAAACTTCAACTGAAGTCATAAAGAAGCTGATGAATTATGGTGTTATGGCTACGCTGAATAACGAGGTTGATTTTGAAACTGCGACTGTAATAGCTGAAGAGTTCGGAGTAAAGACCGAAAAAGCCGTGCAGGTCAGTGAAGAGGATATCCTCTTTGATGATGCTGAAACAGTTGACGAGTCAAAATTACAGCCAAGACCTCCTGTAGTGGTTGTAATGGGGCATGTAGACCACGGTAAGACCTCGTTGCTTGATGCCATCAGAAGTGCTCATGTTATTGACAGTGAAGCCGGTGGAATAACCCAGCATATTGGTGCCTATACTGTCAAGGCAACAAATGACAAGCTCATTACCTTTCTGGATACACCTGGACATGAAGCCTTCACGGCAATGCGTGCCAGAGGTGCTCAGGTAACAGATATTGCAATACTGGTTGTTGCAGCGGATGATGGTGTTATGCCGCAGACAATCGAAGCTATAAATCATGCGAAAGCTGCCAATGTCTCAATAATTGTAGCCATCAACAAGATTGATAAGCCGGGTGCAAACCCCGACAAGGTTAAGCAGGAGCTTACCGAGTATGGCATAGTTGCGGAAGAATGGGGCGGAGATGCCATAATGGTGCCTGTTTCCGCAAAGAAGAGAGAAAATATAGATCAATTGCTGGAAATGGTGCTTTTGGCCGCCGATATGCTTGAATTGAAGGCTGATCCGGACAGACAGGCCAAGGGAACAATCATTGAAGCAAAGCTGGATAAGGAAAGAGGTCCTGTTGCCACTGTTCTTGTTCAAAGAGGTACTTTGAAAATTGGTGATTCAATGCTGGCAGGTTCCGCTTTTGGTAGAATCAAGGCCATGAACAGTGATAAGGGAATCAGCATAAAGAGCGCCGGACCTTCCATGCCTGTTGAAATCCTTGGTATGAATGAAGTTCCAGAGGCCGGAGAGTTATTCTATGCCGTTACCGATGAAAGGGTGGCTAAACAGCTGGTTGAAAAGAGAAAGTTCAAACAGAAGGAGCAGCAGTACAAGTCCACTGCAAAAGTAACACTGGAAGACCTGTTCACCCAGATTAAAGAAGGCAAGGTCAAGGATTTGAATATAATCATCAAAGCGGATGTTCAGGGTTCTGTGGAAGCAGTGAAGCAGTCCCTTGAAAAGCTCAGTAATGATGAGGTAAGAGTCAGAACAATACATGGTGCGGTTGGTGCAATTACCGAATCGGATGTAACTCTTGCACAGGTTTCAAGTGCAATCATAATCGGCTTTAATGTAAGGCCCGGTGCTAATGTTACCGAGGCCGCCAAAAATGCAGAAGTTGACATGAGACTGTACAGTGTAATTTACAAGGCAATTGAAGATGTTCAGGCGGCCATGAAGGGTATGCTTGAGCCTACCTATAAGGAAGTTGTGCTTGGCCATATAGAAATAAGGCAGATATTCAAGGTTTCAGGTATTGGAACCATTGGAGGAGCCTATGTTACAGATGGTAAGGTGCAGAGGAATTCCGAAGTCAGAGTAGTAAGAGAAGGTATCGTAATCCATGAAGGCAAGCTGGCATCCCTGAAAAGATTCAAGGACGATGTCAAGGAAGTGGTGTCCGGCTATGAATGCGGTGTTTCCATCGAGCGCTTCAATGATATCAAGGAACTGGATGTTATAGAAGCTTTTGTAATGGAAGAAGTTAAAAGATAAAACGGAATTTGTTCGGATAGGTTGAAGTGGATTGAATTCCAATTCAACCTATTCGTATATTTCAAGAAAATTACGTGCTTGAATAAAAATGCATTGGCAATACTATCTATGGGCTGGAAAAGCTTTAAATAAACAATAGTTTTGCTTTTATTGAAAATGGAGGATAGCGTTTATGGCTGATAGAATAGTCAGGATTTCTGAGGAAGTTAAAAAGGAAATAAGCAGTATTATTCAAAATGATCTTAAGGACCCCAGACTTCCAAACATGGTAAGCATAATATCCTGCAATGTTACCAAGGATTTAAGGTATGCGAAGGTATATATAAGCGTTTTGGGTAATGATGAGCAAAAGAAAAATGCAATAAGTGCTTTAAAGAGTGCAGCAGGGTTTATCCGGCGGGAGCTTGGACACAGGCTGCAGCTCAGGTACACTCCTGAAATTCATTTTGAACTTGATACGTCTATTGAGCATGGAATATATATAAACAAGCTGTTGGATGATGCCAAAAAGGAACTGGATGATTAGTTTTTTGAAGCATATGTAAAAATACAAGGATGCTTGTGGGCCGGATATTTCTGATAAGTTCTTTGAATCAGTACGGCACATGGGGGTATGGAGGCTGGATGGACAGAGAAATAGTCAAACTATTGTCGCAGGCGGGAGGGGTAGCAATATTTCCTCACGTTTCTGCCGATGGAGATGCAATAGGTTCTTCCCTGGCACTTGCTATGGCACTTAAAAAGGCAGGGAAGGATGTAGTAGTATACATGGAGGAAAACATTCCGGCTGTTTACCGATTTTTGCCAGGAACAGAGCTTACCCGTTTTTATGACCCTTCAGACGAAGTCATGGATATAAATCTGGCACTGGACACCGGGGACGTGGATAGGCTGGGAAACCGGGGAGAAGCTTTTTTTAATGCACCCTGTACCATAAATATTGATCATCATGTTACAAACACCAAATTTGCACTGTTAAACCATGTGGATGAAGTGTCAGCCTCCACCGGGGAGATAGTGTATACCTTGCTGAAAAAGCTGAAGCTCAATATTGATACAGATATGGCTACATGCCTTTACACTGCGGTAGCCACAGACACAGGAGGGTTCAAATACAGCAATACTACTGCTGAAACCCACAGGATAGCCTCAGAATTGGTATCCACCGGTATAGATATAGCAGAGCTTTCTCAGAGGATTTTTGATAATACCACTTACCCAAAGCTAAAGCTTACTCAAAAGGCCATCGAGCTGTTGGAGTTTTATGAAAACAACAGGCTGGCAGTTGTTGCCCTTTCCAGAGCTGATTTGCTGTCTATGGGAGCCTCGGATGAAGACTGTGACGGAATTGTCAACATCGGAAGGTCTGTTGAGGGTGTGGAGGTCTCTCTTCTGGTCAAGGAAAAAAACGCTGAAGAGGTAAGGGTGAATTTGCGTTCGAAAAATTATGTGGATGTGTCGGAGGTTGCCGCGGCTTTTGGAGGCGGGGGCCATAAAAGGGCGGCCGGGTGCACTGTAAACGGCACTTTGCAGCAAGTGCGGGAGCTATTGATTGAGGCTGTAAAAGACCGTATGTAAATATCCCGTGGCTTTTGAAAAGGCATAGTATTTTTCATAATGTTTTTATACTGGAAAGGTTGATATATAAACCAATATGAACGGAATAATTAATGTTCTGAAACCGGCAGGCATGACATCCTTTGATGTTGTAGGGCATCTGAGGAAAGTCGCAGGTCAGAAAAAAATAGGACATACCGGTACACTGGACCCTTCAGCCGTGGGAGTTTTGCCCATATGTCTGGGTAATGCCACCAGGGCGATCGAATTTATGATGGATAAAGACAAGGTATACCGTGCTGAGCTTACACTTGGTTATGCCACAGATACGCAGGATTCTTCAGGAAATGTGATTTTTAGTGGAAGTGCTGATTTTGACCACTCGGACATTGAGGCGGCTATAATAAGCTTTGTGGGAGAGCAGGAACAGCTGCCTCCCATGTATTCTGCCATAAAGATTGATGGCAGAAAGCTGTATGAACTTGCAAGGCAAGGGGAAACAGTTGAACGTCAGCCAAGAAAAATAAAAGTATTTGATATAAAGATAATAAGAATATGGGATCAGCCGGAGGCACAAGACCATGGCCTTGACAGGGAACATGCGGGGAACCCGTCCGGAAAAATGCTTAAAAGGGCTCTTTTTGAGGTACACTGTTCAAAGGGAACCTATATCAGGACGCTTTGCCATGACATTGGAGAAAAGCTGGGCTGCGGGGGGCATATGTCCTTTCTGGTAAGAACCAGGGCAGGCAGCTATGGTCTTGACTCAGCACTGACCCTGGAGGAGATAAGGGATCTGGCAGACCGGCAGCAGTTGGAAGCAAGCCTGATACCTGTTGAAACCGTATTTGAAGAATTTGACCGTCTTGAGCTTGACGAAAGAGAAACCTTCAAATACTCAAATGGTGTTTGGCTTAAATTCAGCGGCAGAAATAATATAAATACTGATAGCAACCCGTATATAAGGGTATATGATAACAGTGGAACCTTTCTGGGCATAGGTGAATTATTTAACAGTCAAGGTGGAATATGTCTTAAATCCAGGAAGTTTTTTTAATATTCATGGCTTATACAAAGGGTGCTGGCGTAAACAGGCAGTCACCCTTTAAATCCTATACGAGGAGATTTTTTTATGCAGGTTATTCATTCTACAGACAGCAGTAATAATTTTTCAGAAAAAACAGGTGTAGGCCTTGGCAATTTTGACGGCCTGCATATCGGACATATGGCACTTATCAATACATTGATACGGGAATCGCAGCTAAATAACCTGAGTTCAATCGTTTATACCTTTACCAAGCATCCTGAGAACATTTTAAGGAAAAAGCTCATTACGCCGTTATTATTAACCGAGCAGAAAAAAATTGATTTGCTGGGGGAAATATCTCTGGATTACCTTTACTTTGACGAGTTTAATGAAGATTTTTCCAGACTTTCGCCAGAGGATTTTGTAAAAAAGGTTTTGATAGACAAGCTGAATATAAAGCTGGCGGTGGCAGGCTATGACTACAGATTTGGCTATATGGGCCAGGGGGACATCCCTTTTTTAAAGGAACTTGGACAGAAGTACGGTTTCAGGGTAGTGGTCATTCCCGCCATAAAATGTGATGATGAGGTCATAAGCAGCACCAGGATAAGAAATAGCATCATTAATGGTGAGCTGGAAACAGCTTACAAGCTTTTAGGGAGAAATTATTCAATTACTGCCGAGGTTGTAAGCGGCAGAAGAATAGGAAACACCATAGGCTTTCCTACTGCAAATATTCATCCGGAGAGATTTCTTGTGCTTCCTGAAAATGGCGTCTACATTACAAAAACCCTGCTGGACGGCAAATTGTACAACAGCATGACAAATGTAGGCTATAATCCCACCTTTGAGGACGTAAAGGAAAAAACCGTAGAGACCCATATTATTGATTTCAATCAGGATATATACGGCAAAAAAATAGAAGTATTTTTTCTGAAGAAAATAAGAAATGAAAAGAAGTTTGAGTCAGTTGAGCTGCTTAAAGAACAGATTTCAAAGGACATGAGCACTGCCAGGAGGTATCTGGAAATCGGGGTGCCGGCAGCAGAGTGCACTTAAACATAATCCTTTGCGTTTAAGCTGGTCAGCAACCCTGTTTGGGCTTAAGGAGGCTTTGACTTCAGACTTCAGGAGGCTTTAGGCTCAGACACGGACTTATTGGCTTAAAAGTGGGAAAGCTGACGGTAATTGACTTGAAAGGCTGATATATGAATCGATACAGGATAATAATAACAGGTATAGTTCAGGGAGTGGGTTTCAGACCCTTTATTTATAACCGTGCAAAAAGCATGGGTTTGAAAGGCTGGGTGGGCAATAGCGGCAGCAGCGTGGTTATTGAAATTGATGCCGCCGAAACCGAGTTTTACAGGTTTATTGAAGATATAGAAACAAGCTCTCCGGTATTGTCAAGAATTGAAGCTGTAAGCTATGAAGTGTTGCCTGCTTTGGGATTTCAGGACTTTGTCATAGAGCAAAGCCGTGCTGTCTCAAAGGGGCAAATTTTTATTTCGCCGGATGTTTGTACCTGCTCCGATTGTGTTAATGAGCTCAAAGACCCGGACAACAGAAGATATGAGTATCCGTTTATTAATTGCACCAATTGCGGTCCTAGATTTACCATTATAAGGGATATACCCTACGACAGGGATAAAACCACCATGGACAGGTTTTTAATGTGCACCGCCTGCAGTGTGGAATATAAGAATCCTGAGGACAGGCGGTATCATGCACAGCCGGTGTCCTGCACCTCCTGCGGGCCGGTATTGAATTTACTGGATGAAACGGGGAAAAGCTTGTTCACACAAGGAGACTCCGGAAGTGGCCAATGTCTTGAATACCTGGCGGAAATAGTCAAAGCGGGTAAAATAGCAGCCATTAAGGGTATTGGGGGCTATCACCTGGCCTGCGACGCCTTGAATGAAGAGGCGGTTCAAAGGCTGAGAAGCAGGAAGCACAGGGATGACAAGCCCTTTGCCTTAATGATGAAGGACATTGAGGTTGTAGAAAAATACTGCCATATAAACCATAAGGAAAGAGAACTGCTGAAATCGCCGGCCGCTCCTGTTGTATTGCTCAGGAAACGGGAAGACCCGGCAATTCCCGGAGAGGTAGCCCGGCTTAACAGGTATCTGGGTGTCATGCTGCCATATACCCCCATTCATCATATACTATTTGAAAGAGAAGACTTTCCGGAAGTTCTGGTCATGACCAGCGGAAATCTAAGCAGTGAGCCTATTTTCTACAGGGATGAGGAAGCTGTAGCCGGACTGACAGGAATTGCAGATGTCTTTTTGACAAATGACCGCGACATCTATATAAGAACAGACGATTCAGTAACGAGAGTGTTCAGAGGCAGGGAGTATATTATCAGAAGGTCAAGAGGTTATGTTCCAATGCCTGTCAAACTTGAGGTTCATAAGCTGCTGGGTGTGAAGCCGGATTATGAGCTTCCAGCCGTGCTGGCCTGCGGCGGCGAGCTAAAAAACGTTTTTTGCATCAATAAAGGAAATATGTTCTATCTCAGTCAGCATATTGGCGACCTTGAAAATGAAAGCACCAACAGGTCCTTTGTCCACGCAGTGGAGCACTTTAAGAAATTGCTGGACATAGACCCGGCACATATAGCCTTTGATTTGCATCCCGATTACTTTTCCAGCCAGTACGGGCTGCAGCATAAGATTCAAAACAAGACCGGAGTACAGCATCATAAGGCTCATATAGCGGCAGGTATGGCTGAAAATGGGTTGTGCGGAGAGGTTATAGGTGTTTCCTTTGACGGCACAGGCTATGGAGAGGATGGCCGCATATGGGGAGGAGAATTCTTCACCGGAGGCTATTCTGGAATGGAACGTGCCGGCAGCCTGCAATATGTAATGATGCCCGGAGGTGATTCGGCGGTAAAACATCCCTGGAAAATGGCGCTGGGGCATCTTTACTCCGCAGGACTGCAAAACAAGGTGTTGGGATCGGACAACTCACGTATTCTGAAGGGCATCAGACAGGAGGATATTGCCTTCACAATAAGAATGCTGGAGAGAAGGCTGAACTGCCCTGAAACCTCCAGTATGGGAAGACTTTTTGATGCGGTATCGGCTATACTTGGAATAAAAACCGACATCAGCTATGAAGGGCAGGCAGCTGTGGAACTGGAGTACTACGCAACGGATATGTCTGCAAAGCCGTATGAAGTCACTTTGGAAAACGGTCCGGCAGGAAGCTTTTATGTCGGAACAGACGCTGTAATCAAACAGCTGGTCCGGGAGGTGGAGGCCGGAAAAAGCCTTGAAGCCATAGCCTCAAGCTTCCATGCCACTGCAGCGGAAATTGTACTTAAGAGCTGTCTGGAAATCAGGAGTAAGTGCAAGCTTAACAGGGTAGTGCTCAGCGGGGGCGTTTTTCAGAACCTGACTTTGCTGGCTATGTGCACGGAGCTCTTGGAAAACAGCGGCTTTGAGGTCTTTGTTCACTCCCAGGTACCTGCAAATGACGGAGGCATTGCGCTGGGACAGGCAATAATTGCTATAGCGTGCAATATTGCCAAGAGTTGAGATTGAAATATACCGGAAAAATGTTTATACTTTTATATTGAATAGAAATGTTATTTATGAGGAGGCTTGTTATGTGTCTGGGATTGCCTGCGAAGGTTGTAAATATTGCTGGAAACAATGCGGAAGTTGAAATGATGGGAGTAATAAATAATATATCCATAGAACTGCTGGACAATGTAAAGGCAGGGGACTATGTACTGGTTCACGCCGGCTGTGCCATACAGATTGTGGATCAGGAAGAAGCTGCAAAAACCATTGAAATATTTAATGAAATAAGGGAGCTGGGCATAAAATAGCTTTGGCAAGAAAAGCTTTTAGTATTGCAGGACGTGGTCTGCAGAACGGAAGAGCATGCCTGCAGACCCAAATTACCAGTAAACAAATTTTGCTTTGTAACAAGTGGAGGTTAGCTTGAAAGATACATGTTGTGTATCAAAGTGACTTTCAAGCAGCGAAAGCCACTGCGTGCCTTTCATTACTGTTTGTGTACGCGCTATGCGCGTAGATGGGAGATAAAATGACAAATTATATAGATGAATTCCGGGACAAGGCAGTGATACAAAAAATTGTAGACTGCCTTAACGCATATTCTGGACCGGAATTAAAAATAATGGAGGTCTGCGGTACTCACACAATGGCCATTTGCCGCTATGGCTTAAGGTCCCTGCTGCCAAAGGGAATAGAGCTGCTGTCCGGACCCGGCTGCCCTGTATGTGTTACGCCCACCGGCTATATTGATACTGCAACCGAACTGGCTGACAATAGGGATGTAATCGTAACAACCTTCGGGGATCTTATGAGGATACCGGGGAATGACAGCACCTTGCTGCTGAAAAAGGCCAAAGGCAGCAGGGTACAGATGGTGTATTCGCCTCTCAATTCACTGGAGACAGCAAAAGCAAATCCAGATAAGGAAGTTGTATTCTTATCTGTGGGTTTTGAGACTACCACCCCGGTTATTGCACTTTCAGTTTTGAAAGCCAGGGAGGAGGGAATAAAAAATTTTTCAGTGCTCACAGCAAACAAGACTATGCCTGAAGCGGTGAAAACACTTGCAGGAGACAAGGAGCTTGCACTTGACGGGTTTATTTATCCCGGACATGTTTCTGCCATAATTGGAACAGACTTTTTTTCATACGTTGCGTATAATATGGAAAAGGCCGGGGTTATTGGGGGTTTTGAGCCTTTGGATATTTTGTATTCCATAAATGTTTTACTGAAAAATATTTCAGAGGGCAAAAATGTCCTTGAGAATGCTTACTCCAGAATCGTAGCCAAAGAGGGAAATATTAAGGCCCAGCAAAAAATGTACCAGGTTTTTGAGCCGGTGGATGCGGTTTGGAGAGGTATAGGCTTGATTCCCGGTTCAGGCCTGGGTCTCAGAAAAGAGTATGAGGATTATGATACCATGAAGAAATTCCGTATAAAGCCTAAGGACAGTCCTGAGCCAAAAGGCTGTCTGTGCGGTGAGGTTTTGAAGGGCAAAAAGAAACCTTTGGACTGCAAGCTTTATAAAAGCCGGTGCACCCCTGAAAATCCGGTAGGAGCCTGTATGGTTTCAGCAGAGGGAACCTGTGCGGCGTATTACAAATACGGTGATCAGTAAAAATATAAGGAGGCTATCCCCACAAATGGACAATATGATTACTCTGGCTCACGGCAGCGGAGGTTCAGCCACACTGGCCCTCATAGAAAATGTATTCAGGAAATATTTTAAGAATGACATACTTTCTGCCGGAGATGATTCGGCAAGACTTGATATAGGAAATGCAAAAAACATTGTTTTTACTACAGACAGCTTTGTAGTAACCCCTATTTTTTTTAAGGGTGGTAATATCGGAAAGCTGGCAGTGTGCGGTACTGTCAATGATCTTGCCACCAGTGGGGCCATTCCCCTTTATCTTAGCTGCGGCTTCATCATTGAAGAGGGCTTTGGCATGGAGGAGCTTGAAAAAATAGTAGAATCCATGAGTATTACGGCGGCTGAGTGCGGCGTAAAAATTGTTACCGGAGACACCAAGGTGGTTCAGAAGGGTGCTGTTGACAAAATATTTATAAATACCTCCGGAATAGGTATTCTGCCTGACGGAATAGATATTTCCGGGAGAAATGCCAAAGCCGGTGACCGGATTATAGTATCGGGAACAATCGGTGACCATGGCAGCTGTATACTTCTGGAGAGAGAGAATATGGGCTTCCAGGCAGAGATAAAAAGCGATTGTGCACCGCTGGATGGTCTGGTAAGGGCTTTGCTGGAAAAAGGGGTTGAGGTTCATGTTCTCAGGGACCCCACAAGAGGCGGTGTTGCTACCACCTTGAATGAGATTGCCGTACAGAGCGGTGTGACCATAGAGATAAATGAGGATTCACTGCCGTTAAAAAGAGAAGTTCAGGGAGTATGTGAGCTTTTGGGTATGGACCCGTTATATATGGCGAATGAAGGAAAGCTTTTGATATTTGTTCCCCAGCAGCAGGCTGAGATGGCTTTGGAGATTCTCAAAGCAAGTAAATACGGTGAAAACGCCTCCATAATAGGAGAGGTTCTTGACAGCCGGGAGCCAAAGGTTATGCTGCGGGCATTAAGCGGAGGCCTGAGGATAATGAAACTGCTGGCAGGAGATCAGTTGCCCAGGATATGCTAGCTGCCTGTGGTGAGGCAGCTTGAAACAGTTAACAAAACTCTATCTTAAAAAGTTGAGTTAAATATACAAACTTCTGAAAGGAGGAAAAGTTTTGATAATATCCATGAAAGATTTGGGTAAAACCTATAAAAACGGCCATATCGAAGTAGAAGCTCTTAAGAATGCCAATATAGACATCAGCAAAGAAGAATTTGTTGCAATAATGGGACCATCCGGTTCAGGCAAATCCACCCTGATGAATATTATTGGCTGCCTTGACAGGTCTACCAAGGGCGAGTACTGGCTGGATGGAGTTAATATATCTTCATTGAACGAGGGAGAGCTTGCCAAAATAAGAAATCTCAAAATTGGCTTTGTATTTCAATCCTTTAATCTTCTGCCAAGAATTACTGCTTTGCAGAATGTTGAACTTCCCATGATTTATGCCGGCATAGGCAGTCGTGAAAGACGGAAAAAAGCCACAGCAGCACTTGAACGTGTGGGCTTGGGAGAAAGAATGCATCACAAGCCAAATGAAATGTCCGGTGGACAGAAGCAAAGAGTTGCAATTGCAAGAGCTTTGGTAAATTCACCTGCAATAATCCTCGCAGATGAGCCTACTGGAAATCTGGACAGCACATCAAGCGAGGAGATTATGGCTGTATTCCAGGATTTGAATAAAGAAGGCGTAACTATTGTACTTGTTACTCACGAGCCTGATATTGCCGAGCATACAAAGAGAGTGCTCAGATTCAGAGATGGCTGTCTCAAATCCGATGAGCTTGTAAAAAATCCCCTTGATGCAAGGGAAGCACTTGCCAGGTTTGCAATGGAAGAAGCAAAATAAAAGCTTAATAGCTTTTTATATTTTTTTAAAATTTTAACTGTCAAATTTTTCTTACAGAGGAGACTTTTATGAATGATAATTTAGTTGCTGGAACACAGGAAAATGTTTTACCAAGGCTGAATGTATTTCAGAGAATTATTTATACTGTAACTTCCCCGGAAAAGTTAATGCTTGATTTGGAACAAAAGCCCAGGGTGCTGCTGGGAATACTCCTGACCATACTTACTCCCATGCTTACAATGTTTGCAGCCTTCCCTATATTCAAGGAATATATCAGAGGGACACTTGAGGCCACGGGAGCGCTTGAACAGCTGGCTAACCAGATGCAGGGCAATCAGATAGAGACAATGCTGACAGGTTCCTCTATTTCGGTCGCTGTTTTTGCTGGTATTGGAGCAGGTATAGTGCTGCTGGTGGAAGCCCTGGTCATATGGCTTGTGCTTAAGATATTCAAGGGTCAGGCCAGATTTAAGCAGATATTGTCGGTGTTGGGTTATACCGCTGTAATATCTGTTATTGCGGCTATAGTATCCATTATTGCCATCAATGTCACGGGAGTTTATACAGATGTGACCTATACCAGTCTTGCCTCACTTTTGCCTGAAATGAAGGGAACCTTTGCTTTTGGTTTTGCAAGGACTATTGACGTTTTCGGAATATGGGCATTTGTTGTAAGTACTATAGGTATTGCTACTGTAAGTAAGATAGATAAAAAGAAGGTTTATGTGGTCATGGCTTGCATATTCATCATTCTGGCCGTATATATGGGCTACAATGAGGTCAAGGCTGCCAGCCTGTTGAATTAGTACATATTGGGGGTAAAAATAGACAATGAAAAAGAAACTAATTATTGGTATATGTGTTGGTGTGCTGGTCATTGCATTGGTGGCGGCCGGAATAGCAAAAAATGCGGGGTCTGCCGGAAAAGGGCCTGTATTCTCAGTAAACGCCGCAGAGATTAAAAAAGACGATATCAGCTCCTCTATTTCAGCAAATGGTACGGTTGCTGAGGTTGAAAAGTCGGAGGTATACCTGGACACACCTGTAAAGGTTACAAAATTGCTTATAAAGCAAAATGATGTGGTTAAAAAAGGACAGAAGCTTGCGGAATTTGATATGGAAGCTTTGAACATGGAACTTGAGCAGCAAAGGCTCCAGATGAAGACACAGGAACTTATGTTAAAAAAGCTTAAGCTCACTGATACAACAATAAGTGTGGCTTCCTCACAAAATTCAGTCAAGGTGGCTGAAAACAGTGTGGCCTCTGCCCAGAGAACCTATGACCTTGCTTTAAAGGAAAGAGATGACACGAAGGCGTTATATGATATGGGAGATAAGTCCAAAAGTGAGCTGGACAGGGCTGAAAATGCCCTGAAGGATGCAGATGCTGCATTGAAAAATGCCAAGCTGAGTTTGGAATCCCAAAAGGAGGCTTTTAATTCCACCAACAAAACAAACAATCAGAATACAAGCTCAAAGCAAATAGACATTGAGTCCCAGCAGGTTGCCATACAGACTACACAGCTTGCTATAAAACAGCTTGAAAGCAAGGTTAAAAAATGTCAGGAGACCATGTATGCGGCAATGGATGGAATAGCCTCAAAGGTAAATGTTACCGAGGGTTCCTTCACACCAAACGGACAGCCTGTATTTACAGTGGTAAATCCAGACAAGCTTGAAGTCATGCTGAATATAAACGAATATAATGCAAAGATTATAAAGCCCGGCCAGTCTGTGGATATTACAGGTGACTCCATACCTGAAAAAGATAAGATAACCGGTAAGGTAAAAACTGTTTCACCTGTTGCAAACACTAACATGAACAGTTCCGGAAGCCAGGAGACAGTTATACAGGTCGTAGTCAGCATAGATAGTGCAAATGAGGCCATAAAACCCGGTATAACAGTAAATTGCGATATTAAGACAGTAGATATGAAAGATGTACTTACTCTTCAGCTTGATATGCTCATTCCTGATAAAGACGGCAACAATTTTGTCTATGTCATAAGCGAAGACAAGCAGACCATGAAAAAGATTGCAGTAGAATTGGGAACCACATCTGATATGAAGGCTGAGCTTAAAACCGGAGATATTAAAGAGGGCGACCTTGTTGTAATGAATCCAAAGACCACATATAAGGACGGGTCCAGAGTTAAATTATCGGAAGGCTAAAGGACGAGGTAAACAGCTAATGAATATTATTGAGAGCTTTAAGCAGGCGTTATCCAGTCTTCGGGCCAATAAGCTCCGTTCTATATTGACAATGATAGGTATAGTAATGGGTGTGTTTTCAGTCATAACCATTGTGGCTATAGGGAATGCAACCCAGAGTTATATGGATAACGAATTTGCTAAAATAGGGGCTAATGTTTTAGCCGTATCATACAAATCAGGCAATCTGACCTCCAATGACATTTTGAAGAACGATGACCTGAAAGCACTTGCCAAGGTTGAAGAAATAAAAAATGTGGGTACCTCCATGGGACGGTCCGGCACCATAAGATTGGGGGATAAAACCAGAAATGCCAGCGTTACCGGGGTTTCCTCCCAGTATAAGGACATAATGCCAGTAGACATGGCTCAGGGCAGAATGATCAATGACATTGACAACACCATGAGGTCAAACGTGGTAGTCATTGCTGAGGATTTTGCCAAGGCAAATTTCAAGGATGAAGACCCCATTGGGCAAAAGCTGAGGGTGAAGTTGGGCTCAGGCAGTTCTCTTAACTTGACAGTCATAGGCGTTACCAAAAAGGAAGACTCCATTTTTGGAGATATGATGTCCTATGAGAACCAGACGGTGGCACTTACCATTCCCTTGACCACCCTTCAGTCCTATTATCCCTGGGCCGACCAACTGAACTATATGTATGCAACGGTTCAGGAGAGAGACCAGGAATCGCTGAAAAAGATAGCTGATAAGGTTATCAGGATTCTTGAGCAAAAACATGGCAACAAGGATAAGTACTATGTCCAATTCCTGTCGGATGTACAGGAGCAGCTTAATTCGGTGCTGGGGATAGTCTCCTCTGTACTTCTGGTGGTGGCGGTTATTACACTTGTGGTTGGTGGTATAGGCATAGTAAATATTCTATTGGTTTCTGTTACGGAACGTATTAGGGAAATCGGTGTCAGAAAGGCTCTGGGTGCTCGCAAAAGAGACATTGTAATCCAGTTTATAACAGAGTCCATCATACTCACCGGCTTAAGCGGCAGTGTGGGCATACTGCTTGGTATCCTGGCAGGCTTTGTCATATCCTCTGCCATAAAAATACCTCCGACCGTGGATGTTACTGTTGTAGTACTGGCCTTCCTCGGTTCGGTGGCACTTGGACTGCTGTTTGGAGTGTATCCTGCAAAAAGGGCGGCAGACCTTGACCCGATTGAATCTCTGAGATATGAATAAGTGTGGCAGTTTGGGTTTGAATAGGCTTTTTACCTTTATGGGGCTGTAGCCTCAAACCCAAACCAAGCGCCCACAAGCAGTTTTTTCTATAGGGAGTGCTTGTAAAATGAAAGTAATTTCATTTTGCACACTCCCTTTTACCACTTTCTACAGGCATTTATAAGCTTTCCGGCGGCAAGACCTGCCAGAAACGTTCCTCCGAGAATCCCAACAGCTGCTGAAGTAGAAAGTGTAAATTCTGCATCATTTATTTCAGAAGTTGAAGATGTGGCGTTTTTTTTGGATGGTCTCATATATTTTCTGTTTTTATGATTCATAAATACCTCCTTGAAATTCGGAATTTATAATTATCAAGGAATAGTATTTGTGTTTATATTGAATATATACGGATTTTTTTATTATACTATATATGTATGCTTATTTTTTGAAATTATGGAAGCAAAGCTCTATTAAAAATAATATTGGTAAGGACGAAGCCATAGTCTTGTCCTTTGCCGGAAGTGGAGATGAAAATGACAGAAACAGGCAAATCTCAGGAGAATCTGAACAAGCTTTTTGAGGTTAACGGGATAAACATTTATAATATAAAATCCGACAGGTTTAAGACAAATACCATAAGTATATTCTTTCAGGATAACTTGAATGAAAATTCGGCTGCTATGAATGCCCTCTTTCCATCAGTGCTCAGAAGAGGCACCCAGAACCTTCCCACCTTAAAAGACATAAATCTTTATCTGGAAGAGTTGTACGGTGCGGTTTTTGACTGTGGTATAGCCAAAAAGGGTGAGCGTCAGATAATTCATTTCTTTTTTGAATACCTGTCTGATAAGTATGCCAATGATGAAAACCGCAATTTCGAGGGCGCTCTGGAATTTTTGCTGGATATTGTTTACAGACCCTTACTCAAGGAGGAGGCCTTCCATCCGGAGTATGTGGAGCAGGAAAAAACGAACCTTAAAATGCTTATTCAGAGCAGAACAAATGACAAGGTTCAATACTCCATGGACAGATGTTATGAACTCATGTGCAGGGAGGAGCCTTTCGGTTTGTATGAATACGGTACCCTTGAGCAGATTGAAAAAATAACACCTGAAGAATTGTATAAACATTACAGGGATAAGGTTGCTACCCTGCCGGCAGATATATTTATAACCGGTCAGTTGGAGGATAGTGATATTGAGTTCTTAAAATCCAAGGTCGGCAGTATTGAAAGGGGAGTTACAAAAGGTCTTACGGCAGGTATTGTAAAAAAGTACGTGGACTCCGTCAGCTTTTTTGAAGACAGGATGGAGGTTACCCAGGGAAAGCTTTCACTGGGCTTCAGAACCAATATTACCCCGAAGGAAGACGATTATTATGCCCTGATGGTTTACAGCGGAATCCTGGGAGGCGGCATGCACTCAAAATTGTTTCAAAATGTCAGGGAAAAGGCAGGTCTGGCCTATTATGTGTTTACAGGATTGGAAAAATTCAAGGGTCTGATGATTATAGGCAGCGGCATTGACATAAAGCAGAAGGAGCGTGCAAGAGAGCTGATAATGGAACAGCTGGAGGCAATCAAGGACGGGAGGATATCCGACTATGAATTTGAATCTACATTAAAGTCCCTGGAAACAGGAATACATTCTTTGAAGGACAGCCAGCTGCAGGTGGTGGACTTTAATCTGAGCCAGCTTATAGCTCAGACCCATGACACTTTCGAAGGTATTTTGTCAAAAATAAAAAGGGTTACAAAGAAGGATGTCATAAACGTAACCAAAAAAATACAGCTTGATACAGTCTATTTCCTGACATCAAAGGATTCTGAAGCGGATGCTGAAGCTGTATAGGGTGTGGCCGGAATAATAAGAAGGATTTGAATGGTCGCTTTTTTGGCGGCGGAATGGAGAACAGGAATATATGAGATATGAGACTCTTGAATATAAAAAATATGATGAAGTTATGTACAGGTATGAGCACAGCAGCGGCTTGAACTGCATCGTGATTCCCAAAAAGGGCTATTACAAGAAATATGCCACCTTCTCAACCCAATATGGTTCGGTGGATAATAAATTTATTATTCCCGGAGAGTCTGAGCCTACAAAAGTACCCGACGGTATTGCTCATTTTCTGGAACACAAGCTGTTTGAACAAAAGGACGGAAGCGTAATGGATAAGTTTGCAGCGCTTGGTTCAAGACCAAATGCTTTCACCAGCTTTAATCAGACCGCATATCTTTTTTCCTGCACCGATCTTTTCAAGGATAATTTCGGGCTGCTTCTGAATTTTGTGCAAAATCCTTTTATTACGGAAGAGAGTGTTGAAAAGGAAAAAGGCATAATAGGCCAGGAAATAAATATGTACCGTGACGACCCGGGCTGGAGGGTGACCTTTAACCTACTGGACGCTTTTTACGAGAAGCATCCCGTCAAAAAGGATATAGCAGGGTCTATTGAAAGCATAAGCAAAATAGACAGGGATACCCTGTATAAGTGCTATGAGACCTTCTACCACCCTTCCAACATGGTTATAACCGTAGTGGGTGATGTTGATTGCGAAGCGGTGTTTGCTCAGGTGGAGCAAAGTATAGAAGCCAAGGAGAATCACGGGGAGATAAAGCGTATTTATCCTGAGGAGGGTGTGGGACTTCACAAGGCATATGTGGAGCAAAACATGCCGGTTTCAACTCCGCTGTTCTATATGGGCTTCAAGGATGAAAACTATAAGCTTTCCGGTACTGACCTTATAAAATATGAACTGGGGGTTAAGCTTTTAATTTCAATGCTTATAGGCAGAAGCTCAGAGCTGTACGGACAGCTCTATGAGAAGGGCTTGATAAATTCCAGCTTTGAAACTGATTTTTCAATGGAAAAAAGTTATGCTTATTCAATGCTGGGAGGAGAATCAGTAGACCCGGAAGCGGTTAAGGACTGTTTTATAAGGGAAATCAAGAAGCAGCGCAACGACGGCTTGAGAGCCGATACCTTTGAAAGACTGCTTAAAGCGTCCAAGGGCAGGTATTTGCGGATGATGAATTCAGTGGAGAGCATCTCCAGGAGCTTTATAAATTTATATTTCAAAGGTATTACAATGTTTGATTATTTAGAGGTTTATGATACAATGAATTTTGATTATATCAACCAGGTATTTGATAAACACTTTGATGTGGATCGTATGGCCTTATCTGTAGTCAAGGAGATAAAAGGCCGGTAATCCTATCTGGTGGTGTCTTGCTTTGAAAACAGTAAAACAGGTTGATTTGTGGAGGTTGTCATGGATAGAATAGTAGTCAGTTTCCCCGGACTGGGGCTGGATTTGAATGTTCCAAGAGTTGCTTTTAATATCTTTGGTATGCCCATATACTGGTATGGAATTATTATAGCTCTGGCATTTTTTGTATGTGTCCTTTGGGCCATGCAGGACAGTAAAAAGTTTGATTTGGTGCCCGAAACGGTCATTGACCTTATGCTTTTCGCGGCACCTGTGGCAATAATATGTGCCCGCCTGTACTTTGTAATATTCAGTTGGGAAAATTACAAATACGACCTTATTCAGATTCTGAATTTCAGAAACGGCGGGCTGGCTATTTTGGGAGGAATAATCGGAGCGGTTATTACGGGATATTTTGTAGCCAGGTATAAAAAAATTCCCACCTTTAAGTTTTTTGATTTTGCAATACCTTACGTAGCACTTGGACAGGCAATAGGACGCTGGGGAAATTTCTTCAATCAGGAGGCCTTCGGGACAAATACCTCCCTGCCCTGGGGTATGACAAGCCCTACGGTAAAGACCTACCTGCAAAATCTCAAAAACACGGGAATGAACATTAATCCGGATTTGCCGGTACATCCTACATTTTTATATGAGTCCTTGTGGGACATTGGTGTTTTTGTACTTTTAATGTGGATGAGGAAAAGGAAAAAGTTTGACGGAGAGGTTTTCTGCCTGTATTTCATAACCTATGGCATTGGAAGGGCGGTAATCGAAGGACTCAGGACAGACAGCCTCATGCTGGGAAACCTGAGGGTCTCACAGCTCCTGTCAGTTGTATTCTTTATAGCGTTCAGCATATTTGTCATATACAAGAGAATAAGGCTTAAAAACAATCAGGAAGAGGTTGAGATTGGACAAAGCGGTTATGCTGGCATTCTCAAAATAATGGAGGAAGAGGCTGCAAAGACTCAAGAGTCTGATGCCACCTCCAGGGAAACTGGGGAAAAGCCGGAGGAAGCAGTAGCGGAGATTTCAGAAGAGCCTTCGGAAGATTCGGAGGAACCGGCAGCTGAACCAGCAGCAGAACCCGAGAGTGAGGGAGAAGCGCATACGGAAGCCGGAACTGCTCCCGGGCATTTTGAACAAGCTAAAGAAGAGACACAGGATAAGTAATGTGAGAAAATAGATTTTACGCATTAGTTTTGTGCTGTCAGGAAAGGTGAAGCATGTATTTTGTTGAGAAGTCAAAACCTGCAAATCCATATAAAAGATTCGATTACCTGCTGTTCAGCCTGGTAATGATACTTGCCGCTATCGGGCTGGTTGTTTTCAGCAGTGCGGTCAGGGACAGGACCAGTCTGCTCAAGCCGCAGATTCTGGCTTTGATTATGGGCATAGCCCTGTGCCTTATACTAAGTGCCATAGATTATAAGGACCTCAAGGTTCTGAGCCTGTTTATATTCTTCGGGGCAATGGGTTTGATGGTACTGGTGCTGTTTTTTGGAAATGGTCAAGACCTGGGAAATAAAAACTGGATAAATATTGCGGGCATGAGCGTACAGCCTTCGGAATATGCCAAGATTGCCTACATAATACTGGCATCGGTATTTCTGGAACGGATAAAGGACAGTCAGGAGAAAAACAAATCGGATATTATAAAGTTTCTGGCTTATACCTGTGTGGCCATTGGTTTTGTGCTCCTGCAAAAAGACCTTGGAACCGCAATGGTTTTTGCTTTTATATTTGTACTGTTTATTTATATGGCGGGCATACCTTACAGGTACATATTCATATTAGCTGGAGCAGCTGGTTTGTCCCTGCCCTTTATATGGGTGTATGTGCTCAATGACAAGAGAAAGGACAGGATACTGACCTTTATTTCTCCTGAAAGAGATCCTCAGGGCGGAGGCTATAATGTAATCAAATCCAAGCTTGCCATAGGCTCGGGGCAGTTGTTCGGCCAGGGCTACGGAAGCGGGCTGCAGACCCAGAGCGGCAGCGTGCCTGTAAATGAATCTGATTTCATATTTTCAGTGGTAGGTGAGGAACTGGGCTTTATTGGAGGCTGTATAATAATACTGCTGGGCCTGGTGATTCTGCTGAGAATAATATATATTTCAAAGAACTCAAGTGATACCTATGGTTCCTTTTTATGTATAGGTGTTGCCGGAATGATGGGTTTCAATTTTATAGAAAACATCGGTATGAGCATAGGACTGCTTCCTGTTACGGGGCTTCCGTTGCCCTTTGTCAGTCAAGGGGGTACGGCTATGCTGGCCAATTTTACTGCTGTGGGAATAGTATTAAGTGTGTCCCTGCGGCGGAAACGGGGAAATTTTAATTCATCCCAATAGTAATTAATAGTGCTGAAGTCCTATAAAAGGCGGGTTTTTCAACCCGTCTTTTATTTTTTTTAAAAAAAATATTGATAAAATTGCAAATATGAAATAAAATATCCATATAAGTGGTAGGAAGTGGTGAAAAGTGGAGCAAAAGACCAAGCTTTTTATTTAAAATTGATTTTAAAGCATATATTTTTATTAATCAGCTTGGAAATGCGAGGTGTGAAAATTTGTTTTATGGAGAGTACCTGCATACAGTTGACCCAAAAGGGCGAGCTATTGTTCCCTCCAAGTTCAGAGAGGGACTGGGGGAAAAGTTCATATTAACCAAGGGACTGGACAACTGTTTGTTTGCATATTCAGCCGAGGAATGGACAAGCCTTGAAAACAAATTGAAAACACTTCCGTTTACCGATAAGGATGTACGTGCATTTATAAGGTTTTTCTTCTCGGGAGCAACCGAATGCGAGGTTGACAAGCAGGGAAGAATACTAATTCCACAGAATCTGCGTGAATATGCGGTACTTGAAAAGGACATAGCTGTCATAGGCGTTTCCTCAAGAGTTGAGATTTGGAATAAAACTACTTGGGAAAACTATAGCAGTGATGATAATATGAGTGCCGACAAGATAGCAGAAAAAATGTCATTGCTGGGAATATAAAAATCTTGTGTACATGCCTGGAGGCAAACAATGGAATTTAAACACAAATCCGTACTACTGGACGAATGCATTGAATATTTAAATATAAAGCCGGATGGCATTTATTTGGACGGCACCCTCGGCGGGGCAGGCCACTCCTCACAGATATACGGGAGGCTGGGGCCCAAAGGCTGCCTCATAGGCTTGGATCAGGATGCCTTTGCCATAGAAACATCGGCCCGAAGGCTTGAAGAAATCCGACGGGAGGCAGATTTCAAGCTGGTTAACACCAACTTCAGGAATATTGCCGACACCTGCAGACAGTTGGAAATTCATCAGTTGGACGGGGTATTGCTGGATTTGGGAGTATCCTCACATCAGTTGGATGAGGCATCCAGAGGCTTCAGCTATCAGCATGACGCACCGCTGGATATGAGGATGGACAGAAGCTCAAAATTGTCGGCCTTTGATGTAATCAACGGATATAAGGAACAGGACATATACCGGATAATAAGGGATTATGGAGAGGAAAAATGGGCCTCCCGCATAGCCAAGTTTATTGCAGAGGCCCGTGAAAAAAAGCCGGTGGAAACCACCTATGAGCTTGTGGACATTATAAAAAGAGCCGTTCCAAGCGCAGCCAGACGTGATGGACCTCACCCCGCAAAGAGAACCTTTCAGGCAATCAGAATAGAGGTCAATGACGAACTGAACATATTAAACAAAACCATAGAGGACAGCGTGACACTGCTGAAAAAAGGAGGAAGGCTTTTAATTATAACCTTCCATTCCCTTGAAGACAGGATTGTCAAGGTTCAGTTCAACAAGGAAGTAAACCCCTGCACCTGTCCATCCAGTTTTCCGGCCTGTGTTTGCGGCAAGGAGCCAAGGGCGGTACTGGTTAACAAGAAGCCCATTATATCCGCAGACTTGGAGCTGGAGGAAAACCCCCGTGCCAGAAGTGCAAAGCTGAGGGTTTTGGAAAAGATTTAGGCTTTAATAAATACTTAAATATACTCAATCAATTTAAAAGGAACAAAAGAAAACAAACTGAAAAACAAAAGAGAAAATAGCTATAATACAAAAGAAAAAAATAATAAAAAACAAATGAACATGTACCAACCTAAGCAACAAAAGATGGAATTTACCTCAAAAGACAAATTTTCATCGCAAATGGAAATCAAAATGTACCAAGGAAGACACTAAGAGAAACAAAAGCTAAAAAACTTCTAAAAATGGATGGGAATCAGATTGATTCTGATTCCCGAGTATTTTCTTCAAATCAGGACTTAAGAACCTTTAAAGGGAGGAATGGATGCATGGCTGGAAGAGACAGCAAGTACATTTACGGCTCCGCCGCTGAAAAAATAAAACACGAGCAGCAGCTTGATTCATACTCCTCTGCAGCCAACCGCGAGTATTACGATCCCTATGAGCAAAATGCAGTCCTCAAGTCCAAAAAGACTGCAAGGAATAACGCAAGACTTAAAAAAAGGATAATGGTAAACATGTTTCTGGTTTTTGGCATGTGTGCGGTTATTATGTTCAGATATGCTCAAATCAGTCAGATGAATTATGATAATAACAATTTAAGCAAGCAATACACCACACTGCAAAATGAAAATGCCCAGCTTACCCTGGATATAGAAAAGGCCAGGTCCC
This sequence comes from Bacillota bacterium, assembly GCA_023400235.1. Classification (GTDB taxonomy): domain Bacteria; phylum Bacillota; class Clostridia; order Acetivibrionales; family DSM-1351; genus Ruminiclostridium. The sequence continues at coordinate 12,854 of JAEXFI010000015.1, read as the reverse complement.
TGCAAAGCATTAGAGAGATAGCAATAAACAGGCTCAACATGCATTCGCCTGAAAAGAGCCAGATTGTATATATAAGTGTCCCAAAGCAGGATGTTACCATTCTTGCGGCTAAGCAGGAAGGAAAGCTGGTGGGAATGGTCAGGGACATAGGCGGAGGAATTAAAAAGCTCCTGGGCGGTTTAGTTTGACATATAGCAGGCAAATCGCCTGCCTTGTATGAGAGGCAATATGTATTTAACAATAAAGGGTTCAACCTTAATTGGCTTTATGAACTGAATATTTTTGATTATAACCATAACTATAGATTAATACAATTTGAGTCTATAGTTTTTTCAATGTGATAGTATAACTATGGTAAAGAAATTTAATTTATTAATTGCAGTGTAGGTATAATATATTTTGGTTTCCTTTAATATTAATAATTAAGTAATCATAAACTGCAGAAATACTGTAAAATTACTAATATACCAACGGGGAGGGGATATTTTGTCTAGTCCGAATATAACACTTAAGAAAAGGCTTCTTTTCATTCTGGGGCTTTTTACATTTTTCACTGCAATGCTTGTGGTCAGGATTGGCTGGATTCAGATTGCCAATGGTCAGGAGTACCAGCAGAAGGCTTATGAACAGCAGACCAATAACCGTACAATCAGCCCTAAGAGAGGGACTATCTATGATAGAAATATGAAGCCGCTGGCTATGAGCGGTTCTGTTGAAACTATCACAATAGATCCTCAGATAGTAAGAGAATCAGGTATGGAGGTTGACAAAGTTGCAGCCGGACTTGCCGAGATACTGGATATGGATCAGGAGACGATCCTTAAGAAAATAAACAAAAAGTCCCAATACGAGCTTATCAAGAAGAAGGTGGATAAGGAGGTGGGGTCGAAGGTCCGCCAGTGGAAGAAGGAAAATGAGCTAGGTGGTATATTTATTGACGAGGACACAAAACGCTTTTATCCAAATGGTAATATTGCAGCCCATGTGATTGGGTTTACAAATATAGACAATGATGGCATTGACGGCGTGGAAAAGATGATGGAGCAGTACCTGAAGGGGATTCCAGGGAAAATCCTCAGTGAGGTTGATGCCAGCGGCATGGAATTGACAATGGGTGAAGAGAAATATATACAGCCCCAGGACGGCAACAATGTAATACTCACCATTGATGAAACGATCCAGTATTTTGCTGAAAAGGCCTTAGAGAAGGCCATAGCCGACAATAATGTAATAAACGGAGGCACTGCCATAGTCATGGACCCCAGGAATGGTGAAGTACTGGCCCTGACCTCCAAACCTGATTTTGACCTGAATAATCCAAGAGCGGCCCCCAAGGGAAAGGACGCTTCAACCTGGACGGGAACCAGTACTGAAGACGTGCAATACCTTCAAAAGACAGTGTGGAGAAACAAAGCGGTGGTGGACACCTACGAACCGGGTTCCACCTTCAAGCCTGTCACCTCCGCAGCAGGGCTGGAGGAAGGGGCAATCACCCCCGAAACACAGGTTACAGATGCTACTGTCAAGATAGCGGGTCACAGCATAAACTGCTGGAAACCCAATGCCCACCTGCACGAAACCTTCAGAGAAGGGGTGTATAACTCCTGCAATCCCGTTTTCGTAAGATTGGCTCAGCAGCTTGGAATATCAAAGTTTTACAGCTATGTAAAGGCTTTTGGCTTTTATCAGAAGACGGGCATTGATCTTCCGGGTGAGGCTGGAAGCATAATTCATACAAAGCCCACGGAAATCGACATGGCAACAGCCTCCTTCGGACAGCGCTTTCAGATAACACCTATCCAGCTTATACAGGCCTATGGTGCCATAGCCAACGGAGGTAATCTCATAACGCCCCATGTTGTAAAGGAAGTAGTGGATGACTCGGGAAATGTTATAAAAAAGTTTGAACCCAAGGTAGTCAGAAGTGTAATATCAAGACAGACCTCCGATACCCTGAAGGATATATTGAAGGGCGTGGTAGATGTGGGTACGGGTAAGAATGCCCGTATTCCCGGCTATAAGATAGGCGGAAAGACCGGTACCTCCGAGACCAGAGAAAATGAGCAGCTTCTGGTTCAGGGGAAGAACAAGAGATATATTGTATCCTTCTCGGCCATTGCTCCCACAGACAATCCGGTAATATGCGTTCTGGTAGTGCTTGATTATCCTGACGTATACAATCCCGGCGGCGGTATGCTGGTTGCTCCCGTTGTAGGTAAGCTCATAGACGAAATACTGACCTACAAGGGTATAGAAAAGGAATATAGTGATGATGACAAGAAACTGCTAAAGCAAGAGGTACAGGTGCCGGATGTAAAGGGTAAAACCGTCAGCGAGGCAATAAAGCTGCTCAAACAAAACAAGCTGGAGTATAAAATAGAAGGCAGCAATACGGACCTCAGTGCCACAGTACAGGAGCAGACTCCGAAAGCAACTGCCCAGCTCCATGAAAACTCCATGGTCATACTGTATACCTACAAGCCTAAAAATGAAGCGGAGGCCATGGTGCCAAATGTCAAGAACAAGACCATAGATGAAGCTACGCAGGCCTTTAAAAAGGCCGGTATCAACATTGTCATAAATGGGACGGGAACCGCGGTGAGCCAGGAGGTTGAAGCCGGTAAAACTGTTAAGAAGGGCTCCCCTGTGGAGGTCACTTTCAGAAATATTTTTGAGGATTAGGCATAAAATTAACGGGAAATTATAGGTAAATCCCTCCGGAAGGTGTAATTATAAAACCTGACGGCAAAAATTTATATATTATTATGTGGAGGTGTAGGTTTTGATACTTGCTGATTTGATTAAAGGTCTGAAAACAAAAAGCGTTCATGGTAATCTTGATTTGGAAATAGATGGGGTTGCATACGATTCAAGGAAAACCCGGCAGGGTATCCTGTTTGTATGTATTGAGGGAACGGTGGCAGACGGTCACAAATACATCAGTGATGCTATTGAGAACGGAACCAGGGCATTTCTGGTGCAAAAACCGGTGGAGGTACCGGAGGGCATTACAGTTATTGAGATTGAGGATACAAGATACGGTCTTGCCTTTGTGTCCGATGCCTTTTTCGGACACCCCTCAGAGAAGTTGAATCTCATAGGCATTACCGGCACCAAGGGCAAAACCACCACCACCTACATGGTCAAGTCAATATTGGAGGCTGCAAGCCACAAAATAGGCCTTATAGGCACTGTGGCAAATCTAATAGGACAGGAAATATTATACACCTCCAGAACCACACCTGAATCCTATGATCTGCAAAGCCTGTTTAATGATATGGTGGAAAAACAGGTGGATACAACAGTCATGGAAGTTTCCTCCCAGGGGCTGGAGCTTCACCGGGTGGCAAAATGCGATTTTGACGTAGGGGTATTTACCAACTTCTCCAGAGATCATATCGGGCCAAAGGAGCATGCCTCCCTTGAGGAATACTTCAATGCCAAGGCTAAGCTTTTCAGCATGTGCAAGCAGGCAGTCATAAACATAGACAATGAGCACGGCAGAAAGCTGGCTGAGCTTGCCCGGTGCAGGGTTTATACCTATGGACTGGCAGAGCATGCGGATATCAGAGCTACTGATATAGTCAAAAAGACAGCCTACACCTATTTCAAACTGACCACACCCTGGGGAAATACTGAGATTGAAACAAATCTTCAGGGTGAATTCAACATATCAAATGCTTTAGCTGCCATAGGCTCCTGCTGCCTTATACCTGGAATAACCCTTGAGCATGTAAGGTCCGGCCTTGCAAGTGTAAATGTACCTGGCAGAATGGAAGCAGTACCCACCGGAGGAAATTATTCGGTGCTCATAGATTATGCCCACACTCCCGACAGTCTTTTAAAGGTTTTGTCAACAGTCAAGGAGTTTGCCCACGGCAGGGTGGTAAGCCTGTTTGGCTGCGGAGGAGACAGGGACAGGGGAAAGAGACCTGAAATGGGAGCTGTTTCGGGAAATATAGCAGATTTTACCGTGATAACCTCAGACAACCCCAGAACCGAAGAGCCCCATAGAATAATCAACGACATTGAAGTTGGCATTCAGAAGACCAGCGGAAAATATGTTAAAATAACAGACAGAAGGCAGGCAATAAAATTTGCACTTGAAAATGCTCAGGATGGAGATATAATTATTTTGGCGGGTAAAGGCCATGAAACCTATCAGCAGTTTAAAGACAATACCATTCATTTTGATGAGCGGGAAGTGGTTGCGGAGCTGATAGCTGAATTAAAAGAGGCTGGAAGGAGATAGAGATGGTATCTTTTGACTGTGGGGAACTTATGGAGGCGGTGCGCGGAAAGCTGCTCTGGGGTCGTATTGAGAATGTTTTTTTTGGTATTACCACCGATTCCAGGAAGGTTGCAAAGGATAATCTTTTTATACCCCTGATAGGAGAAAAGTTTGACGGCCACGATTATATAGAGCAGTGCTTTGACGCGGGAGCGGCGGTCTGCCTGACGCAGAATCCAGTACCTGAGAGAAAGGACGGAAGTGCCATACTTGTAAGTGACACTTCAAAAGCACTCAGGGATATTGCCACCTGGCACAGAAACAAATATAATATACCTGTTGTAGGTATAACAGGAAGTGTTGGAAAGACAAGTACCAAGGACATGGTCGCCTGTGTCCTGGCAAAAAGGTATGAGGTTTTAAAAACCCAGGGCAATTTTAACAACGAGATCGGCCTTCCCTTGACACTGCTCAACCTTGAAGCACGGCATCAGGCTGCGGTTATCGAGATGGGCATGAGCGGGTTTGGTGAAATAAGCAGGCTAACTGCGGCAGCACAGCCCCAGGTTGCCATTATAACCAACATTGGTGTATCTCACATTGAAAAGCTTGGTTCACAGCAGGGGATACTGACTGCAAAGCTGGAGATTTTAGAAGGTCTTAAAAAGGGCGGTCTTGTGGTACTTAACGGAGATGACCCTCTGCTGAAGGCCTTGAAGGGAAAGCTGGGCTTCAGGACAGTGTTTTACGGTATGGAAGCAGGACAGGATTATTGTGCGCAAAACTACCGTTCCATGGGTGAAAAGGGTACGGTATTCAGTATGCTGCTAAACGGTGTAAAATATGAGGTTACAGTGCCTGTGCCTGGTATACATAATGTATATAATACCCTTGCAGCAATAGCAGTGGGAATTGAAATGAGTATACCCATGAATACCATTGTGGAGGGTATAGCTGAATTCAGTCCGGGAAAAATGCGCCAGAATATAATATCACATAACGGAATTAAGGTAATAAATGATGCATACAATGCCAGTCCACAATCCATGCAGGCTGCTATAAGCGTGCTGGAGGAGCTGTCTTTAAAAACAAGGGGAATAGCGGTTCTGGGAGACATGCTGGAAATGGGTGCTGCAGCCTGTGAACAGCATTACTCCGTAGGGAATTTTATCAAAGATAAAAAGATAAGTATGCTTATTACAGTTGGAAATGATTCGGAAAAAATTCTGCAGGCCGTGGCGGCTTCCGGTAAGCCCGACATAAGCCTGAGACACTTTAAGGACAATTCCAATGCTCTTGAATATATAAAGAGTATTGTAAAAAAAGGTGACTATATACTGATAAAAGGTTCAAGAGGTATGAAAATGGAGCAGATTGCTGAAGGCTTGCTTGAGCTTCAGACTGTTCCTGAATAATAAACAGGGGGAAGTTCTATTGCTTACTTTTTCGTTAACATCAGAGCATATTATTGCCTTTGCGGCAGCGTTTGTTCTGGCTATCATTGCAGGTCCAATACTGATTCCATTCCTGAGAAGACTTAAGTTTGGGCAGACGATAAGGGATGACGGGCCGCAATCTCACCTGAAAAAAATGGGTACGCCTGCTATCGGAGGACTGATATTTCTGGTGCCCGTAACAGTGGTGGCACTGTACTATTCTCAGAAATATCCCGAGATTATCCCCATATTACTGGCAACTTTGGGATTTGCTGCGGTGGGCTTTATAGATGACTTTATCAAGGTTGTCAAAAAGCGTAAGGACGGGCTTTATGCAGGACAGAAAACCTTTTTGCAGCTGCTGGTATGCGTAGCCTTTGCTTTTTATGTTATCAGGTTTACGGAGGCAGGAAGTTCAATAGTCATCCCTTTTACAAATTTTGTTGTGCAGCCCTGGCTATACTTTTTGTTTATAGTAGTGTTTATGTATTTTTTCACCAATGCGGTAAATATAACCGATGGCTTGGATGGCTTATGTGCAGGTGTTACTCTTGTGGTGGCCATTTATTTTACCATAGTAGCTTTGTCCAACAGCGAATGGGGCTACATAAAGGTTTTTGCTGCAGCCATAGCCGGTGGCTGTTTGGGCTTTCTGGCCTTTAATATTCATCCTGCCAAGGTTTTTATGGGAGATACGGGAAGTCTGGCACTTGGAGGTGCCTTGACTGCCATAGTTGTCATGATGAGGCTGCCTCTGATTTTATTTGTGGTAGGGGGAATATACTTTATAGAGGCCTTGTCCGTGATACTTCAGGTTGCTTCCTTCAAGCTTACCGGCAGGAGAATATTCAAGATGGCTCCCATACATCATCACTTTGAACTCAAAGGCTGGAAAGAGACCAAGGTTGTGGCAGTATTTATATCAGCAACAGTTTTATTGGCGATTGTGTCTCTATTCGTGGTAAGCCTGGGGACATACTAGTACAACATTCGGGATAAATTTATCCGCCGGCAATGAATTAATTTATATGTAGCAGGCCATCAGGCTGAACTGGAATTAATAAGCCGGTAATTTCATATAATCAGAATATGAAATACGGGGTAAGGCGGAGGAAGTTAATGAAAAACAAGAATAAAAAGCCTTTTGACTTTTGGATTTTTGCAGCGGTAATACTGCTGCTGTCTTTGGGTACCATTATGGTATTCAGCTCAAGCTATTATGTTTCTGTAAAGCAGGTGGGAAATTCCTTCAGCATGATAAAGCCTCAACTGCTGTATATGTTTATAAGTATAGTAGTTCTTATAGTTACAATGAACTATGATTACCGCAGATGGGGGAAAATATCACCAATATTGCTCATGGGCAGCATCGGACTGCTTATCCTGGTGCTTATTCCGGGAGTGGGAAGAGAATTGAACGGTGCTCAGAGATGGCTGGGAGTGGGGGATAAAACCTTTCAGCCCTCAGAGCTGGCTAAGCTGTCGCTGATAATGTTTCTGTCCTTCAGCCTGTCAAAACGGAGGGATGCCTTGCAGTCCTTCACTAAGGGCCTATTGCCTTATCTGGCGCTTATAGGCTTTATATGCGGTCTGGTAGTAATTGAGCCCCATCTGAGCGGAACGATTATTATAGCTTTGACAGGTTTTATAGTATTATTTTGCGGAGGTGCAAAAATTTCGCATTTTGTGGCACTGTCCATTCCTGTAATTGTAGCAGGGGTGGGGGCCATTCTGGTAGCACCCTATAGATTTGACAGGGTAAAAGCCTGGCTTGATCCCTTTGAGTATAAAATGAACGAAGGGTGGCAGATAGTAAATTCACTGCTGGCAATCGGCTCAGGGGGCCTGTTTGGCAGAGGACTGGGGCAGAGCATGCAGAAATACCTGTATATTCCCGAGCCCTATAATGACTATATTTTTGCTGTTTTGGCAGAGGAACTTGGCTTTCTGGGCTCGGTGGTGGTATTGATTTTATTTCTGGTATTCATATGGAGGGGGATAAAGGTGGCCATGAACGCACCGGATGTTTTCGGCAGTCTGATGGCTATAGGAATTACTTCTCTTATAGGAGTACAGGCTTTGTTCAACGTGGCTGTTGTAACTAACTCCATACCATCCACGGGTATTTCCCTTCCCTTTTTCAGCGCGGGAGGCACATCCCTTATCTTCTTGATGTTTGGTGTGGGGGTTTTGCTGAACATATCCAGGTATTCAAATTATGAGCGTTTTTAGGCGGAGCATACGGAGGTATAAGGTGAAGGTACTCATAGCAGGCGGCGGGACAGGAGGGCATATAAACCCAGGACTGGCAATAGCAAAATATATAATGAAAAAAGATCCTTCTGCAGAAATAACTTTTGTTGGAACAAAAAAAGGTCTTGAGACCAGGCTTGTTCCAAGAGAAGGCTTTACTCTTGAAACAATAACTGTAAGGGGCTTTAGGAGAAAGCTGTCCCTGGATACTGTGCTGGCGCTGAAGGAACTGGTTCAGAGCTTTTTTCAGGCCTCACGGCTTATAAAGAAGTTAAGGCCGGATGTGGTAATAGGCACAGGAGGTTATGTCTGCGGGCCGGTATTATATGTAGCTGCTAAAAAGGGAATACCTACTTTGATACACGAATCAAATGCCTTTCCAGGGGTCACAAACAGGCTGTTGGAAAGATACGTCAATTGCGTTGCAATAAGTTTTAAGGATGCGGCAAAGTACTTTAAAAACAGGGATAAGCTTGTCCATACAGGGAATCCTGTGCGGCAGGAGCTGCTCAATACAAATCGTGAGGCTGTGTTGAACAAGCTGGATATTGTTGAAGGAAAGCCCTTGCTTGTGACAATGGGAGGCAGCAGAGGTGCCAGAAAAATCAATGAGACTGTGGTGGAAATGCTGAACACCCGGTTCAAGGGCGAATTCAATCTGATTTTTGCTACTGGTGAGTCCCAGTTTGATGACATAAAGCTTTCAGTTTGCCTGGACGAAAAATACAAGAGAATGGTTAAGGTGGTTCCATATATATATGATGTGGGACAGGTATATGCAGCCAGCGACCTTATGATTTGCCGGGCCGGAGCCATCACTATAAGCGAATTGCAGACCATGGGAATTCCTTCGATTTTGATACCCTCCCCCTATGTGACGGCCAACCATCAGGAGCACAATGCCCGCTCCCTGGAAAAGGACGGCGGTGCCGTGGTGATATTGGAAAATGAACTTAATGCGGATATTTTGTATAACAGTATAATCAAGCTTATTTCAAACAGGGACGTTCTGAGCAAAATGGCTGTTGATGCCACCAAAAACAGAATAATTGATTCTGCTGAAAAAATTTATTCTCTGGTGGAAAAAATGTGCAGATGATTTTTCAGGCCGGAAAGGACTCCATGTTGTGAAGCCGGGCCAAAGTTTTAGGCTGCGGCACAAGGCGGAGCAAAAATTTTTAGATATTTTGTAGACATTTGGGGAATACTTGTGATATACTTGTGTGCGGATAAAAAAACTTTTAAATTAGTCCAGAGAGGCTAGTAAGGGTATATAAGTACTTTTGTGCATTCTTATGGGATTAGGATGTACAGGGGTATGGGTAAAGTCCGTCAATGTTTGATGAAACCCGACCTTGCTGCGCCAACAGGCAGTGAGGTTTTTTTATTTCAAAAAAATAATAGGGGGATTTATACAATGAAGTATTCCAGACCCGTAATTCAGGTTGAAGAGAAAGTTCCATTTCTAAAGGCACTTCCGCTTAGCTTTCAGCACTTGTTCGCAATGTTCAGCGCATCAGTCCTGGTTCCTTTTTTGTTTAACAGCTATGCCAAGGATCACTTCCTGAGCGGTTTGAAATTAACAGTTGCACAACTTAATGCAGATCAACTGGCACAGTACAACAGCATTCAGGTAATCGACCCTGCACTGGTGCTTTTGCTAAATGGTATAGGCACACTGTTGTATCTTATTATTTGCAAGGGAAAGGCCCCTGCATTCCTCGGTTCCAGTTTTGCATTTCTTTCACCTACTGCTGCAATAATACAAGCATCCGCAGATTATGCAGACAACTTCGCAAAAGCTCTGGGTGGTTATATAGCATGTGGTATTGTATTCATAATAGTAGCCCTCATAATAGGACAGGTAGGTACCCGCTGGCTGGACATAGTACTTCCACCTGCAGCAATGGGACCTATAGTGGCACTTATCGGACTTGAACTCTCTGGTACTGCTGCCGGTATGGCAAAGCTGTTTCCAAATGCTGACGGCAGTTTCGATACCAAAGGCATTATTATAGCTCTGGTTACCCTGGGAGTATTGGTAATCGGCAATCTCTGCTTCAGAGGCTTCCTGTCGGTTATTCCCATCCTTCTGGCCGTTATTGTAGGCTATGGATTGTCTGCTGCCATGGGATATGTTCATTATGAAAAGATAGTTGATGCAACCTGGCTGAAACTTCCGGATTTCGTTTTACCATCCTTTGATATTAAGGCAATCATGATATTGGCACCGGCAGCCCTGGTGGTTTTATCAGAGCATATAGGACATCTGTTTGTAACCAGCAACATTGTAGGCAGGGATTTGACTAAAGACCCAGGTCTTCACAGATCCTTATTGGGTGATGGAATATCAACCATGCTTTCAGGCTTCTGCGGTTCATGTCCAACCACCACCTATGGTGAGAATATGGGTGTTATGGCAATAACAAAGGTATACAGTGTTTGGGTTATTGGCGGTGCTGGCGTTATTTCAATAATTATTGCATTCTTTGGAAAATTATCAGGTATTATTTCAAGTATTCCCGAGCCTGTTATGGGCGGTGTCAGCTTGCTGTTGTTCGGTACAATCGCAGCTTCTGGTATCAGAATGATTGTTGAGGCCAGGATTGATTACAGTAAAGCTAAAAATCTTGTACTTACGGCGTTGGTGTTTGTTATAGGTATAAGCGGAATATCAATAAACCTCGGTGACAAGGTTCAGCTTAAGGGAATGGTTTTAGCAACCCTTGCAGGAATGATATTAAGCCTTGTATTCTATATACTTGAAAAGCTGAAGCTCACAAATGACACTGATGCGGCCTAAGCTTGGCAAAACCTCATATAGACAATAAAAGCATATGCAGATATTAAATGCTCCTGTTGGAACTGCTTCATACAGTCCAACAGGAGCATTTTTGCAGCAGGTTCCAACTGGTTTTAAACCATTTAAATCTATAAAAAACTAAAAAAGTAATTAATTTTAATATTCTTTACATAATATTCACAAAATTTACAACAATATACATAATATTACTTGTATTAATTATTTTTATATATTATATTTATTTATGAATTTGTTAAATATTACATAATTTTACAAGGAGGACAGTATTATGTTTAAAATGGAAGTTGATAAACTAAAGAAGGTATTTACAATTGTAGCTTCAGGTTTTTTCTCCATGCAGGAGGGAATTGATTTCATGAACGAGTACAGGTCAAAGGCGGCTCAAATTATTCCCGAGGAGTATACACTCATAGTTGACGGAAGGGAAGTAAAAACCTCGGCCCAGGATGTTGCCGAACAGCTTAAGAATATGATAATGCTGTATATGAGCGTGCCCTTCAAGAAAAGGATTATTATCCAGCAGCAGTCGGCAGTGGCAGCAAGTCAGACAAAGCGGCTGGCCAAAGATATACCCGGCTTTGAGACACTTTTATTCGTGGAGTCACCGGAAGCTGCCTTTTCAATAGTATGATTGGGGACTTATATTATAGAGGGTTTTGATAAAATGTGTGTTTGAGGTATCAGCTTATTAAGTCTGAAGCTTTGATGAATGGTGTCTTTACCGGGAATGAGAGCTGATGGACGTAACAGCCTGATACCTCAAATTACATTTGTATAAAGTTCACAATCTGTACAGCAGAGCACAGATGTTGTAGCCTGCGCCTACCGAACAGAACATGACATAATCTCCCGTATTTATCACTTGGTTCTGAAGGGCCTCGTTATAGGCCAGGATGGGGCTGGTAAGTCCGGTATAGCCGTATTTATTCCCCACATATGTATACTTGTCCAGGCCCACGGACATCAAGCCCAGAGTTGTCTCAGCATCAGGCTTGGAAAATTGCGAAAAAAAGTACTGCTTAATGTTGTGCTTGCTTATGTTGTATCTTTCAAAAAGCACCTGCATCAGTTGAACCCATTCCTGACAAATAAAGCTGGTATCAAAGGGAATAAGCTTTAACTTTTTTTCCTCGGCATCCGTTTCATTGTCAAAAAGCTTAGCCAGACCGCATACTGGAAATTGAAAAGCGTCCTTTACAACCGGATCGGTTTTAAAGGTCGTATCTATAAAGCCTCTCCTGTCAGGTTCCTCAACCTTCTCAAGAATTACAGCGGCAGCAGCGTCAGCCATATTTGAATAGCAGACAGGATCCTCAGAGCTGGAAATTCTGCTCCCCATGAAGCTGCCAACCACAAGGGCCTTGCTTATTCTATGGTTGGTCAGCAGGAGACGGGCCGCCACATCAATTGCAGAAAGCATTCCAATACAGTTGGAATTCATATCGAATATCTGATGTGCATTTACGGTGTTCAGTTTATCGTGCAGGAGCAATGCGTTTGAGGGCACCAGTTTCTCAGGACTGTCAGTACCGAAAATGATTATGTCAATCTCGGTACTGGAAATGCTGGCTGCCTGAAGTGCCTTGAGCGCAGCGTGATAAGCCATGGTGACAGTATTTTCACTTTTGGATTTTACTACACAGCGGGTATTCCTGCCCAGATGGTCAACAAGCCCTGACACGTCAATTCCCATGCTTTTAAAGTGCCTTACATAAAAAGAGTTTTTCCTTTGTGTAGATGGATGATATGTCCCCACCGATTTAAAGACAATATTTTGATACATTTTTAACACTCCCTTCCAGTATAATAAAATAAATTATAAAGGAAGTTATGTAAAATATCAACAATAAAATACAAAATTAACAATATTTTACTTTTATTTATTATAAGTTAACCCGTTGTGCTAGTTATAAAGCCATTAAGAGCCAAGTTTGCAATTCACGTGAGGACGACTTTAAAGAAATGCGCAGTATGATTAAAAGTTTTTGCTGAAATTGTAGGCTTTGGGCATGCTGCTATAGCAGTTAAATTGACAGGACGTCAATTTAAGCAGCACCCGAGGCCTGGATGGCCGAGTTGCTGCGACGGCTAAAAAGGCATGACGAAAGGT
>JAEXFI010000040.1 GCA_023400235.1 Bacillota bacterium | reverse complement strand
AGCTTGAAAGATACATGTTGTGTGTCAATGTGACTTTCAAGCAGCGAAAGCCACTGCGTGCCTTTCATTACTATTTGTGTACGCGCCATGCGCGTAGATGGGAGGTTAGCGTGAAAGATACATGTGGCAAGTCAAAGTGGATTCACGCAGCAAAAGCCACTGCATGCCTTTAATTACTATTTGTGTACGCGCAATGGGCGTAGATGGGAGATAATATGGGTTTTAATTTGAATACGGGCAAGGCAAAAAAGACAGCAGAAGCAGCAAAAACCACGGCTTTCTCAAAGGAGCAGCTGGTCTCAAGCAGCAGATACCTGCACCGGAAGGATCTGGTCAACACATTGCTTGCGGAGGACAAGCTGTACTGTTTTGAAGAGGTTGACAGCATGATTGATAAATTTATGAAAGGAAAGGTGAATTAATATGGCACTTGGAGGAGGAACATTTTTAACGCAGAATAAGGTTCTGCCGGGAAGCTACATCAATTTTATCAGCGCAGCAAAAGCAGCAGGGACTTTAAGTGAGAGAGGACTTGCAGCAATGCCTCTGATTCTTGACTGGGGAGTCGAAGGCAGTGTGTTCAAGGTTGATGCCCAGCAGTTTGGCAAGAACTCACTTGAAATTTTTGGCTATGCCAATGGACATGAAAAGCTGAAGGGCTTGAGGGATTTGTTCAAGAATATTAAAGCAGGTTATTTTTACAGGCTCAACGGGGGCCAAAAGGCAGCTTGTGTCTACGCAGAAGCAAAATATTCAGGTATAAGAGGAAATGATATAAAAATTGTTATTTCCAAAAATGTTGATAATGACAGCTTGTATGATGTACAAACCCTTGTGGGAACATTAAAAGTCGACTTGCAGACGGTAGCAGCCATGGGTGATTTAAAAGCCAACGATTTTGTGGATTTTAAAGCGGCCGCAGAAATTTCAGTAACAAGCGGCACGCCTTTGAGCGGAGGAACGAATGGCGAAACAGTGACAGGCACCGATTACCAGCTGTTTCTGGATAAAATAGAGCCCTTTGCCTTCAATGCACTTGGCTGCCCCTCGGCTTCAGCTGAAATAAGCAGTTTATTTGCACAGTTTACCAGAAGAATGAGAGAAGAGGCCGGAGTAAAGTTCCAGACAGTATTATACAGGACGGAGGCCGACTTTGAAGGTGTTATCAATCTTCAGAATGAGGTGGCCGGGGATTCCAATCCTGCTGCACTTGTATACTGGACCACTGGCGCAGCAGCAGGCTGTGCTGTAAACAAATCCAACACCAACAGGATTTATGACGGTGAATATGAGGTCAAGGCGGATTACAGGCAGGCAGAGCTTGAAGAGGCAATCAAGGGAGGAAAATTCATACTTCACAGAGTAGGAGACAGCATCCGTGTATTAAGCGATATTAACAGTCTTACCTCTTTTGACGAGGACAAGAGCAGTAATTTTGGAAGCAACCAGACTATAAGGGTGCTTGACCAGATTGCCAATGACATTGCGGTGCTTTTCAATACCAAATACTGCGGCAGCATGCCAAACGATCCTGCAGGCAGGATATCCCTGTGGAATGATATTGTCAGGCAGCACCAGGAACTTGAGAAGATCAGGGCAATCGAAAACTTTAATCCCGAAGATGTTGTCATATCCAAGGGAGAAGACAAGAAAGCAGTTGTAATCCAGGATGCGGTTACTATAACCAATGCAATGGAACAGCTTTACATGCTTACAATCATACAATAATTAAAAGGAGTGAAGAAATTATGCAGACAATGAATGCAAAAGACGCAATAAGTGCGTCAATGGCTGAGTGCTACCTATTTATCGGGGATGACAGGTATAACTTCATGCAGGCAATAAATCTGGAAGCAAGTGTTGAAAAGACAAAGAGCGAAGTGCCAATTCTGGGAAGGACCGGCAAGGGGAACAAATCCACAGGCTGGAAGGGAACAGGCTCAGCGACCTTCCACTACAATACCTCCATATTCAGAGAAATGCTGGCAAACTACAAAAAAACAGGGCAGGATTTATATTTTGATATCCTGGTTACCAACGAGGATGCCGGATCGGGAGTTGGAAAGCAGACCGTACTTCTGAAGGACTGCAATATTGATGGTGGTATTCTCACAAAATTTGATGCGGATGCGGAATATTTGGATGAGGATATGGATTTCACCTTTGAGGATTTTGAAATAAGAGAGTCCTTTGACCAGCTTCCCGGTATGAAAATATAAGTTAAGGAGACCAGCTATGAATAACCTGAGCGCTTTTTTAAAGCAAAATGCTTTTCAAAATGAAACAATAAGGTTTGTTGCCTCAAAAAGATTTTGCAATGAGGAAGGAACCCCCGTGGAATGGGAAATCAGCAGCATAACCTCGGAAGAGGATGAAGCTATCAGAAAGGCCTGCACCCGAAAGGTGCAGGTTCCCGGAAAGAAAAACCAGTTTACCCCTGAAACGGATTATAACCTGTACCTGGGAAAGCTTGCAGCCAAATGTACGGTTTATCCCAATCTGAACAATGCCGAGCTTCAGAACAGCTACGGCTGCATGGGAGCGGACTCCCTGCTCAAGGCCATGCTTAAGCCGGGAGAATATGCGGATTTTATTGCAAAAATCCAGGAAATCAATGGTTTTGATATTTCCATGGAAGAGCTGGTAGATGAAGCAAAAAACTCATAAATGAAGGCGATAGTGATTCCAACATAGCATACTACTGCCTTCACAAATTTCATATTTTGCCTGGCCGTTTTCTGAGCCTTCCCCGGGAGGAAAGGGCGTTTGTTACAGCAGCCATCCAGTTGAAGATAGAAGGGGACAGGAAGGAAATGAAGAGGAGCAAAGCAAAAGGGAAAAGATAAAAGATAAAAGAAAGACAATAGCAAAAATATAAGGTAATAGGCAAGTAGCGGGGGGAGTGCTGCTTCTACAAAGCACATTCCCCTTCATAAAAAAGGCTGGTGAAAATAATGGCTACAATAGAAAATGCCTTAAAGATAACAGGGAGTTCAGCTAGTATGTTCAGTTCAATGAACAAAGCCACAAACATTGTGACAACCAGTGTAATGCAGCTGCAGGTTGAACTCAGCAAGGCTTCCGAAAAAACGGAGACTCTGATTGACAAATTTAAAAAGATGGCAGCAGTGGGCGATAAGGTCATGGAGTTTGCCAAGGGTGTGGGGGGAAAGGTCAAGGCAGGTATGGAGCTGACTGACAAATATGCATACCAGAAGGCAGCGCTCACCTCTGCGGTAAAGCCGGGGGGAGATAACGCTGAAATGCTTCGTCAGAAGCTGTTTGCTGCATCACAGAATTCCGGCGGCGGGTATGACAATACGCTGTCTGCCTTTACAAAGCTGGCAGCAGCGCCAAAAGCAAATTTTAAGGGCAATGATGAAATAATCAGCTTTACAGAGCTGATGAACAAGGCCTTTGCAGGAGTGAGCCAGGAAAAGGCGGCTGCGGGGATTGAAACGGTTACAAATGCAATGGCTGCGGGAAAACTGGAGGGAGAAGACCTGATTTCTGTAATGCAGCAGGCTCCCGGACTGGCACAGGCCCTGTCGGGGTATACCGGACAGCCTCCTGAGGCTGTGCAGTCACAGGGTGTATCTGCTGACGTATTGAAAAACTCCATGTTCAGCGCGGCAAATGACATAAATGCAAAATTTGAACAAATGCCTGTGACCTTTCAGAGCATCTGGAGCAGAATAAGCGACACCGCCTGGAATACCCTGTCTCCTGTTATGGAGAAGGTGGTCAGCTTCCTGGACAGTGATGCGGGAAAGGCCATGGTGGCAGGTATTATTAGTGGAATAGGCATTCTAGGCAGCTTTTTAAGTTATGTATTCGATCTGGTTACCCAGATTGCCTCGTTTTTTTCTTCCAACTGGGCATTGATTGCCCCTGTAATATGGGGAATAGTAGGAGCGATTGCAGCCTTTGCAATAGCCATGCTGATTTCAAAGGTTGCAACTGTGGCGATGGGAATAGCAGAGGGAATAAAAGCTGCTGCAACCTTATTAATGGCAATTGCCACAGGCACTGCCACCGCAGCTCAGATGGCACTGAACGGAGCCTTGTTTGCCTGCCCCATAACCTGGATAATACTTGGAATAATTGCCTTGATAGTCCTGTTCTACGCAGTGGTGGCGGCAATCAACCACTTTGCGGGCACCAGTATTTCGGCTACGGGAGTTATTATGGGCTATTTTGCCATGATGGGGGCGAACATTTACAACATGTTTGCCAGATTGTGGAACAATATAGCCGCTTTCGTGGAGTTTTTTGCAAATGTATTTACAAATCCTGTATACTCTGTAAAAAGGCTCTTTGTGAATCTTTTTACAAATATACTTGACTATGTGAAAACCATAGCCTCTGCCATAGACATGGTATTTGGATCAAATATGGCAGGCGGTATAGAAAAGCTCCGGAACGGCATGCAGGACTGGCTTGGAGAAAAGCCTGAGAATTACAAGGTCATCAAGCGGTTGGAAATGAAAGACCTGGATGACGCCTACAATGCGGGATATTCCAATGGCGACAAGCTTCAGACGAAAATTACCGGTATATTTAAGCCGGGAAATCTGGATGGCTTATTAGGTAATGTCAAATCCTCTGCAGATGAATACAAACCGGAGGACGGAAAGGACAGTGCCAATCTGGCAAATACTGCCGCCAATACCGGAGCAATGAAGGACTCAATGGCCATATCCGAGGAAAACCTGGTGTATATGCGCGATATTGCTGAACGGGATGCTATCAACAGGTTTACTACTTCTGAAATCAGTGTTGAAATGGGAGGCATTACAAATAACGTAAACTCCGCCATGGATCTGGACGGAGTTGTTTCTTATATGGAACAAAAGATTTATGAAACCATGTCGGTTGCCGCAGAGGGGGTGCAGGGCTGATGGCGTATTTATTGTATATGAACGGAGTTCTGATGCCGGTGGTACCTTCAAAAATAGAGATGAAGGTAAAAAATCAGAACAGCACTTTGAACCTTATGAATGGAAGAGAGATAAACATAATAAAGCCTCCCGGCCTCACAGAATTCAGCTTTGAGCTGCTCATTCCCCAGGTCAGCTATCCCTTTGCTGTTTATGGCAGCAGTGCCTGGGAACTTGCAGCGGCGTCCGGCTCCAACAGGCTGAGAAGGTTTATTAAGGCCGAGAAATATCTTGGCCTGTTTGAGAGGCTGAAAACAAGTGCTGTTCCGTTTCCCTTTAAAATAGAAAGGTATACTCCTGATGGGGCAAAGCTTTATGAAACAAGTACTGATATGAATGTAACACTGGAGGAATACAGCGTCATAGAGGATGCCTCAAACGGCCTGGACCTTATAGTACCTGTAAGACTTAAGCAGTATGCGCCCTATGGTCTGAGCGCCGACCCCCAAAAGGATAAAAAGCAGGCACAGAGTTCTGGGAACTCCAAACCTGTAAATAAAAAGGATTTACGTCCTTTGACTTACACCGTTAAAAGAGGGGATACCCTGTGGGGCATATGCAAAAAGTACCTGGGAGACGGCTCAAAATACCCCCAGATTGCAAAATTAAACCGTATCAGCAATCCCAACTTTATAAGGGAGGGGCAGGTGATTAAGCTTGGCTGAACTTAAAATGACCATACAAAACGGCAGTAAGCTTTATGTGCCAGGGGTACTGGAGGGTGTCACCTGGGAAACCGCCAGAAAGTCTGTACCCGGCAAGCTGGAGTTTACAGTGGTCAAGGATGGAGTTCTGGATTTTCAGGAGGGCAATCAGGTCAAATTTTCAGTTGACGGTGCAGATCTGTTCCTGGGTTACGTCTTTACAAAAAAGCGCAACTCCGACGGCACTATCAAGGTCACAGCCTACGATCAATTGAGATATCTCAAGAATAAGGATACCTATAACTATAAGAAGCTGACCGCAGGCGAGCTGGTGAGACAGATAGCCAGGGATTTTCAGCTTAAAACCGGTGTCATAGAAAATACCGGCTATGTAATTAAAAGCAGGCTTGAAGATAATAAAACCATGTTTGACATAATTCAAACAGCTCTGGACTTGACCCTGCAAAATAAAAAAAAGCTCTATGTGCTTTATGATGACTTCGGAAAATTAACGCTTAAAGACATAGAGTCCATGTGCCTGCAGCTGCTATTTGACAAAAACACGGTGCAGGATTTTGATTATACCTCCTCCATAGACGGGGAAACCTATAATAGGATAAAGCTGTCTCGTAATAACAAAACCGGGGGAAGGGATATTTACATTGCAGAGGACAGCAAAAGGATGGGAGATTGGGGTGTGCTCCAATACTTTGAAACCCTGGATGAGAATACAAATGGCAAAGCCAAGGCGGATGCCCTGTTGTCTCTTTACAATCAAAAAACCCGAAATCTTTCTGTTTCAGGAGCTTTGGGAGACATCCGTGTCCGGGGCGGGTGCAGTGTTGGTGTGGAGCTGGAGCTTGGAGATATCAATCTGAAAAATTATATGCTGGTTGAGTCGGTCAGGCATACCTTTAAAGTCAATGAGCACTTTATGGACATGTCGTTAAGAGGAGGTGGCACTATTGCCTGATATGCTGGAACTGATCAAGCTTGCGGCCATGGGGGCGGTCAATGCTTCTAAACCTGTGTCTTTGGTGTTTGGAGAAGTTACGGGAGTTTCACCGCTGGAAGTCAGTGTTGAGCAAAGGCTTGTTCTCAATGCTGAGCAGCTGGTGCTTACCAGCAATGTGAGAGATTATGAGCTGGAAATGACGGTTTCTCATTTCACAGGAGAAAGTGATTCCCATTTTCATACCTATGAAGGGAGAAAGAAGTTTCTGGTTCATAATGGACTGGCGGTGGGGGATTGTGTAATGATGCTTCAAATGCAGGGGGGACAGAATTTTGTTGTGTTGGATAAGGTGGTGAATATATGATTCCTTTTGTTTATGAGAATGCCGAGTCTGACTTTGAAAATTCCCTCCAACCCTCAAAAACCTACGGACTGCATCTGGAGGAGAAAAGGGTATGGGGAATGCTGGAGGGCAGTGAGGCTATACGACAGGCCATATATAAGATATTAAATACCGAGAGGTATGACAGTACAATATACAGCTGGAACTACGGCTCAGAGCTGGTAGAGCTGGTTGGACAGCCTGTGCCCCAGGTGTATTCCCAACTGGAAGGAAGGATAACCGAGGCGCTGCTGCGGGATGACAGAATTACGGCTGTGGTTGACTTCTCATTTTCCAAAGAGAAGGGAAAAGTTACGGCAGCGTTTACTGCAGTAACCACAGAGGGCAGCATTGCCGTCGAAAAGGAGGTAGGACTTTGATGTATGAGAATTTAACCTATGAGGTGCTTTTGGAGAGAATGCTGGACCGCATTCCAAATACGATAGACAAGCGTGAGGGTTCGGTGATATATGACGCCCTTGCACCTGCTGCGGCAGAGCTGGCCCAGATATATATAGAAGCTGATGTTATTATGAACGAGGCATTTGCCGACACTGCATCCAGAGTTTATCTTGTCCGCAGGGCGGCAGAGCGGGGAGTGGCGCCAAGAGCAGCTTCAAGGGCGGTGCTCAGAGGAGAATTTAATGTGAATATTCCCATAGGAGCAAGGTTTTCCATGGGAAATCTGAATTATGCCGTAACAGAACAGCTGACGGGCTTCCAGTACAAGCTTGTGTGTGAAACTCCCGGTGTGGAGGGGAACCGTAATTTCGGCACCTTGCTGCCGCTGGATTATATAGATGGGCTGAGCCGTGCGGAGCTGACGGAATTATTGATTCCCGGAGAGGATGAGGAGGACACGGAGCAGCTCAGGGCCAGGTATTTCTCAACTTTGGATTCACAGGCCTTTGGAGGCAACGTTACCGACTACAGGCAAAAGGTGAATGAAATACCGGGAGTGGGAGGACTGAAGGTTTATCCTGTCTGGAACGGAGGGGGTACCGTCAAGCTGGTAATTATTAATTCACAGTTTGGAAAGCCCTCGGAGGAGCTTGTACTGGAGGTACAGTCCACAATCGATCCTCTGGGGAATCAGGGAAGTGGAGCGGGACTGGCTCCTATCGGGCACAGTGTCACCGTAGCCGGCGTGGAAGGGCAGCAGGTTGATATTGGAACTGTTATCAGCTATCAGCAGGGCTGGACCTGGCAGGATGTAAAAAATTATGCTGAAGCTGTAATTGATGAGTACTTTCTGGAGCTCAGCAGAAATTGGGCGGACAGCCAGAATATCATAGTGCGCATAAGCCAGATTGAAACCAGGCTGCTGAATGTGCCCGGAGTTCTGGATATTTCGGGTACCCGACTGAACGGTGCCGAGCAGAATCTGGTATTGGACAAGGATTCAATTCCTGTAAGGGGTGATATGGTTGGATAGAGAAATCAATGTCATAAACTATTTACCTGATTTTTTAAAGGAGTTCAGGGAGTTCAAGGCGCTGGCAGAGGCTGAGAATCCTGAACTCCTTTGCGCCTGGGAAGCATATGAGGAGCTTCTGAAAAACCAGTTCGTCAATGACGCGGAAGAACCGGGGGTCAAACGTTGGGAGACCATATTGGGGCTGCTGCCCAAGGGCTCTGACACCCTGGATACCAGAAGGTTCAGAATACTGACCAGACTAAATGAGAAGCTGCCCTATACACGGAGGATTCTGGAACAGCAGCTGGCAGCCTTATGCGGAGAGGGCGGCTACCTGGTTGATATTAAAAATGGGGAATATACCCTGGCGGTAAGAGTGGCTATGGCTGCAAGAGCAAAGTTTGAAGAGGTGGGCAGCCTGCTGGGGAGAAT
Organism: Bacillota bacterium; assembly: GCA_023400235.1. Classification (GTDB taxonomy): domain Bacteria; phylum Bacillota; class Clostridia; order Acetivibrionales; family DSM-1351; genus Ruminiclostridium. Next base: position 13,562 of record JAEXFI010000040.1, on the reverse strand, counting down.
AGTACCAGCAAACATGGTTATTGATCTGAGCCTGCTCTACAACAGGCATTCAAAGCTGGCGGGCTTCACTCACGCAGAGCTTTCTGCCCGTACACATGAACAATTAAGAAATGAGGTGTTTTAATTTATGGCTTCAAGTACAAACAATTACAATTTAAACAAACCTTCACCGGAGGATTTCTATGATATTGAAGTCCAGAATGACAACCTGGAGGTCATAGACCAGAAGCTGAAGGAGCTGGAAACCGGGGTAGATCAGGTTCGGGAGGGGTTTGAGGGGCATTTGGGGGATTATGTACGAAATGCAGGTTTTGGAGTAACCGGTGGAACATTAACAGAATATACCTTGACGCTTAATCCAGCTCCAAATTCTTATGCTGACGGACAGCAATTTACAATCCTACCCCATGTTGATTGTGGAGCAAATCCCAAACTCAATGTTAACGGGCTTGGGGCCTTAACCATACTTAAGCAGGATGGCTCGGCAGTAGAAGCAGGTGATATAAAGGCGAACAAACCTCTGGCATTAGTGAGGGTAGGTAGCAATTTTTTTATTCGTAGCGGCGGGGGCAGTGTTATAAAAAGTAAACAGAGTGGTTTAGCTACTATAACATCAGGCAATAGTTATGCAGATATAAATATTACACCAGTTAACCAGAGTAAGGCTATTGTTATATATACTGTAAGATACGTAACAGAAAACAATTACGGGTCAGGACAGGAGTACTGGTGTAATTGGGTCTATGTAAATAATACCACTGTGAGGTTTACTAGAGCAGCAGCTTCTCCATATCAAGTGGTAGTTTCATGGCAGTTGCTAGAGTTTTATGCAAAAAGTGTGCAGTACGGCATAACAACGCTTGCAAGCACGTCACAAGACATTATAATTAATCCTATTAATTCAAGCAAGAGTATAGTTTTTATAAATTGGGCTGCAACGGGAGCAGACACAAGAAACATGGCTCAATATACTAAGGACTATACCTTATCAAACACAGCATTAACTGTAAGAGGCACATATGGCGGGTCTGGTATAGTATGGGCTATTGTAGAGTTTTATTAAGGGGGATTATATGAGATTTATAACTTTACATGATGAACGTAAGGTAATATCAATAAGGTGTGGGGCACAGGCTGTAGAAGGAGAAGTCAAATCAGACACAGGAGAGATTGGACAAATAATGCAATCTGATGGCAGTTTTATTAGTCCGGTTTATGAGGTGGAGGTACAGCCAACTTTAGAAGATAAATAATTATTTATATTATAAAGGATTGGGGGTCATATAAATGATTGATGATTTAGTAAGATTGGTTAATCTTCGTATTATTACAGTAGACAGCATAAAAGATGCAAATATAAGGTCACAAGTACAAACAAGGATAGGTCAGTAAAGGGGTAATACCGCGATGAATGTACTAAAAAAGCATATAAAATAACTCTTATATTTAGACAGGTATATAAAATATTTGATAAAACTTGCTGACTTATGGGGTGGATGACTCGGTATTTTTCTTTATATTAGCCATTATGCTTTTTATTCATATTTGCAATACTCTATGTGGTACTGGCAAACGCATAGCATAATCAAATAAAAAATGAGGTGTTTTAATTTATGGCTACAAGTACAAGCAATTACAATTTAAACAAACCTTCACCGGAGGATTTCTACGATATTGAAGTGCAGAATGAGAATCTGGAGGTCATAGACCAGAAGCTGAAGGAACTGGAAACGGGAGTAGACCAGGTGCGGGAGGCGTTTGAGGGGCATAGGTCTGAACTTAAGTACCAAACCGCCTCTGGCAGCAATGCAATCACCATTACAACGGGTGGGAGTTTCGCTTATACACAAGGCAATCCTGTTAAATGGATTCAGGCAGCAGCAAATACCGGTGCAGTTACAATCAATATAGACAGTAAAGGAATAAAAGCCCTTAAAAACAGTGATGGTTCAGCACTCTCGTCCGGGGATTTGGAAGCGGGAAAGGCCTACGAAGCTTACTATAGCTCGGGTGATGATTTTTTTACCTTGCGCCCTAGAGGGGGCGGGGATATGGGGTTTTATGGCAAGTATGCCGAGGGAGATATAAATGTAACAACTCCAATAAGTGCAGCATCAGTGAATTATACCACTTACGCAAGCGCGCGACCGCAGGTGTTAAGCAATGGGTGGATTGTTGCCCCTGCCGCAGATGAAACAAATAAAGCTATAATTATAATGGTTTCTAAAGATGGAGGAAGCTCTTGGTCAACTTTATGTACAATAAGCAATGGTACAGTTAATTCTTCGGATGCCTTAAGTTTTGGAGGAGGTTTGTCTTGCACTTCATCCAGTAATAATATATATATTTTATGTTGGAGAATGAGCAGTAGTGGTTCAAAAGGAACTATTTGCTACTGGACTATAAACGCTGCTACTCAGACCAACACTAATGTATATTCCACAAAAGTGGACATTGAAGAGCAAAATACAATTGGTTCTGGGTGTCATATAGCCATAGATTCATCGTCAGCGTTGCATGCTGTATGGAGTAGTAAAAATGCTCCTTACTCTAATAGTTTTAATATAAGGTATAGCAAAAGCACAGATAATGGTTTTATATGGGCAACAGTATCTCAAAAAACCACTGAAAATGATTCTGGAAGATATTTTTCAAATCCAAATATAGTATTCAAATCAAATGGAGAACCTATTGTTATTGGGTTATTCTTTAATACACCGTACTATAGTATAGTTAATATTGATGGTAATTTAATTGATCGAAATACTGTAAAAACTGTTTATTCTGGTGGGGCATATAGTCAATCTAGCCCAAATGCGGTAGTAACAAATGATGGAGTTATACATGTGGTCTGGCATGGTTTAGATACTACGGATGCAAGTGCGCAAAATGTAAGGTATAGCAAATCTTATGATGGAGGTTCAACATGGTCTGCTATGACAAAGCTTACAAGTGGAAATACATATGGAAAATTGCGCGCTTGCATATCAGCAAACAATGCGAACAATCTATTTGTTGTATTTGATGGAGGTGATTCAGTAGTAAATAGTTGGTCTAATATAAATATACTCAAGAATATAAATGGTACTTGGGGTTCGATGGTTAAGCTTACCACAAATGCATCAGCGAGTGCAGCGATAGCCACTGTCTGTGACAATTATAGAAATTTTATTGAGCCTATTTTTATGTATCGTGACGATCAGGCAGCAAAAGTAAAGTTTATGGGAGTCTCAGCCGCCTCTGAAATAACACTTGTGTCAAAAGTAAAGCAAGGTTCATATATCTACAGCAATGAAGACGTGCAACTTATTCTTGATACCCCGGTAGATTTACCTATTAATCGCTCAACGCCTATAACTGTGGCTAATTCAGATTATGCAACATCAAATAATGCAAGACCGCAGGTGCTTAGTAATGGATGGATTGTAAATGCAATGCTAGACCTTGGTACATCAAAATATGTAAAGTTGTATGTGTCAAAAGACAGAGGTGCCACATTTCCGTTTGTAATTACTAGCATGGCAACAGATAGCAGTTTATCAAATTTATCGGTAACATCGAATGGCACTACAGTACATATTATTTTTTCTGCCGCAGGTGTTATCTATTATAATAAGCTGGATATTTCGTCAATTAGTTTTCCGTACTCTTTAAATTCTGGTTGGGTTGCAATTGATACGCAATTTGCTCCTGTAGGGAGTGGGAGTCATATAGTTGTAGATTCTACAGGAGTACTACATGCTGTATGGTGTTCAAAAAATGCCACTTATCAAAATAGCTTTAATATTCGGTATAGTAAATCCAGTACTGGTGGAGCTACTTGGGATACAGTAGCCCAGGTTACAAAACAAAACACAAGTGGGGATTATTTTCAAAATCCAGTACTTATACTGAGGAATGACGTAGCCTATATTATTTGTGAAAATAAGTGGGGGACAAATTATGAAATTGATATCTTTAACAATACCTCCGGTTGGACGCCAGGCGGAGTTACTAACTGGGGCGGCAAAACTATATTTTCCATGTCCTCGTATGTTCAACGTACCCCATCTGCGACTATAACAGATGACGGAGTTATTCATGTTGTTTGGGCGGGTTATGATTCTAATGACACTAAAAGTCTTAACCTTAAGTATTCATATTCTTCTGATGGGGGTAATACATGGAATTCGATGGAGAAAGTAACAACAGGAGGGAGTACAACATCTTCGCTTTATGATAGAACATACCCTTGTATAACATCTAACGCTGAAAATAAATTATGGATTGCATGTTCAGCAAGAGATGGCACAAGTACCACAGAGAATTTAATGCTTATCAATAATCTAAGTGGTTCTTGGGTTTCAAATTTTATTACAAGTTACACTAATGGTTCCGCGTATTATTATCCATCTGTTTGTAACAATTATAACTTGTTTAGTGAACCAATATGTGTTTATCAGGAAAATCAAGCCTCAGCAGTAAGATTTAGAGGTGTATATACCATGAGAACGAACCAACAAATAATTCCTTCAATTAACAATGCTGCTTCCGCAGTTTATATGTCGGCAGCAGGAAATGGCACTTTAAAAGCTCTAGGAACGTCCTTAAAGAGGTATTTAGGCGTTGTAAGCAGAAAGTCAAAGGGTTGGTCATGATGTAGACTGATTTAAGCAGAGTAATAAGTTAAAAGAGCATTTAAAATTACTCTATATTTAACCAGGGTTATGAAATATAGTTAAAACCCTGTTCCATAAGCCTGCTAACATATATATTGAATGGTTCAATATTTTATTTGAGCCATTACTTATTTATTTATGCTAAAAAATCCTGATTATCCTGTTCCGGCCAAAGGTTGATGCAGGTCTAGTGTAATTAAAAAACAGTGGAACTTACCGAAAAGGTAGGTTCCTTTTTTTCTAAGACCGGAACACCGCAGATAAAATATATTTAAAGCCCCTCACTTCCCCGTCTTCTTATTTATAATCTCTGTATACTTGGTTATGGCAGCGTTCAGCATCTGGCTTGCCGTTATGATTTCAGGGTCAGCCAAGTCTGTATTTTTTTCATTGATTAAATCGTGAAGATTCTTTCTGAGTTTTTCAATATCATTCATTAAATTATTTAGCTCTGACATAAGGTATATCCTCCTTATATTATTTTGCCGGGATTTCATTAAAATATTCAAAGAAGCAAAATAGACCGGAGTTGTTTGGCAGGGGCAGAAGGGCCGGGGCGGCACGGACAGCATCCCTGCCTCGTTTTTTTGCTGCAAAAACCAGACTGCAAAAAACAGAGGCATAAAGGCGCAGCAGTTACAGCTAAAAATAATAGAGAAGAAATAAAAAATAAATATATTATCAAGGATTAAGGAGCTATAGTTATATGAAACAGGACGGTAAGTTTATTTTAATGGACAGGCAGGAGCTGAAAAGTTATATCTCCTGCCTTAAAAACTCAAAAAAATTCAGCTCCATCCAGCAGCACCACACAGCTTCTCCCGCTTACAGGGATGTGAAAAACAACCACTTCCAGCTCATGAAAGGCATGGAGAATTATCATGTAAAAACCTTGAAAATGAGTGAAATAGCGCAGCATTTCAGTACCTTTCCAGACGGAAGTATCTGCACCGGGAGGCCGCTGACGAAGGATGGGGGTGGTTTTTACGGGAATCAGAACCTGAATTCCATAACCCTTGAAAATGTGGGGAATTTCGATGTGGATATTATGACAGGGGAGCAAAGAGAGAGCATCGTACTGCTAAATGCGCTGCTGTGCAGCAGGTTTGACATCTCTCCTTCTGTAGAGACCCTGCCATACCACTGCTGGGTAAAGAACAAATCCTGCCCGGGTACCGGGTATTTTGGAGGAAATACCAGGGAAAAGGCAGAGAGCAGTTTTATTCCCGCAGTCAAAGCGGAATTGATTAAGCTGAGGGCTTTTGAAGCAGCGCTTAAAACAGTGGCTGAAAAAGCCGGAACTTCATACGATTTCTGGCTTAAAAGGAGGGGGATTGACCCCAGCTTCGAAGCCTTGATCATAAAAATAGCAAAAAGTTATGGAGGTAAGCTATATGGAGAATATTAATGCTGCTAAAGCAGCAATTGTAGCCGTTTTTACGGCTTTGTCGGCGTGCTTCGGCTGGTTTGGCTGGCTGGTGGTGATTTTTATAGCAAGTATGACCTGCGACTGTGTCACGGGCTTTATGGCTGCCTTTAAATGCGGCAACTGGGAATCCAGAATAGCACGGGAAGGCCTGTGGCATAAGCTGGGGTGCATAGTGGCGGTGCTTGTTACGGTTATTTTTGACTTTATTATTGGAATTATTATTAATAACCTGCCCAGCATCAATTTCCCGTTCAATTATTCCGTTATGCTCTGTCCCTTGACAATGACCTGGTATATATTGACGGAATTAGGCAGCATAATTGAGAATGCGGGAAAAATGGGGGCTCCTGTTCCGGGCTTTGTAAAACAGGCCCTTGCACTGTTCCGCGGAACGGTAGCTTCTGCCGGAGAGAAGCTTACCCGCCTGAAATAAGGCTTTTTAAGGCAATACCATAAGATAGGACTGAAATTATGAATAAAAGGATTGTAAAACTCTATCGAGAGTATTATACTTAAATAAGAACATATGTTCGATTTTGGTTTCAAATATGTACTTATCGAGGAGGTAGTAATTAATGAGCAAGCAGGAAGGCAGAATGGCAATAGATGAGTTGGTTTGCGGAAGGATATCCAGTATATGCAATAAGGAATGCCTTAAGGACATTTATATAGATATTCAGAATAAGCTCATTGAGACTAGGAAGCTGTTGGCTGACAATTTGCAGAATGATAAATTACAACTGCTGAACACATATGATAAGTTGAATAACGATATATCCGAACTGGTCTATAAGGCTCTTTATGTTGAGGGTCTGATCGACGGTATGGATTTCAAGGTTTAGTACGGCATATCCGGATTTGCAAACCGCCCATCAAAATTGCCTGCCGTACAAATATATAGTAAAATGTTAGTACGGTAAGGGGGCGTAAAAAAGCATATGATTTATGATTTTGATGAAATAGTTGACAGGAGCACAACCGGAGCGGAAAAATATGCCGAGCTGGAAAAACTGTACGGTAATCCGGGGGCGATACCATTATGGGTTGCAGACATGGACTTCAGAGCCGCACAGCCCATACTTGATGCAGTAAGGGAGCGTATGGAAAATGGTATATTCGGCTATACAGTCAGGCCGAAAAAATATTACGATACCGTCTGCTCCTTTCAGAAGAGGCGCAAAAACTGGGATATTGATCAAAAGCTCATGAGTGTGAGCCTGGGAGTAGTTCCTGCTATTTGTATGCTTATAAGTGAGCTGACGGTGCCGGGGGACAGGATTATTATACAGACGCCTGTGTACAGACCGTTTTATAATGCGGTCAAAGATGCGGGAAGAGAGCTGCTGGAGAGTCCTTTGCGGGAAGAGGGCGGATACTTTTCCATGGATTTTGAGGATATAGAGGAAAAAGCCCGGCAGGGAGCCAGATATATGATACTATGCAGTCCGCATAATCCTGTGGGCAGGGTGTGGACAAAAGAAGAGCTGGAAACTCTGGGGGATATATGTGTCAGATTCGGCATCAGGGTTATTTCCGATGAAATACATTCGGATCTGGTTTTATGGGGAAACAGGCATATACCCTTTGCTGCTGTTTCAGAGGAAGTTAGAAAGCTGACAATTACCTGTATATCTGCCACCAAGACCTTTAACCTTGCAGGACTGCAGAACTCCATTACGGTTTTTCCGGATATTAAGACCAAAAATATCTTTGACAGGGCATGGGCCAGGCTGCATATTGAATGTGGCAACTGTTTCAGCCTGGTTGGTACTCAGGCGGCCTTTGAGCATGGAGAGGAGTGGTTGGAACAGCTAATCACTTACATTGAAGGAAATGTGAATCTTACAATGGATTATTTGCACAGCTTCCTGCCCCAAATCAAACCTGTACGCCCTGAAGCAACATACCTTGTATGGCTTGACTGCAGGCTGCTTGGCATGACTGGCAGACAATTGACTGATTTTATGGTCAACAAGGCGGGAGTTGCCATGAGTGCCGGAACATATTTCGGAAAAAATGCTGAAGGCTATATGAGAATGAATATTGCGTGCCCAAGAGCAATAGTCCAAAAGGCACTACAGCAGCTTAAAGAGGCTGTAAATGGCCTGGACGGGTGAAAATCCGGCAAAACAAGGCCGGACCTTGTGTACGCCGGCCTGAGGGCAAGAAAGGAAAGGTTTGGGGAGGGGTAAGGAGAAGTGGAATTTACTTTTTCATTCAGCCCAAAAATCCCAGAAAAATACATTAAAAAAAGTATTGCAATTATAAATGATTTATGTTAAATTATAATAGTTGTCAGCGGGGATGAATAAATACAGTGCTGCAGCATATAATATTATTACATTTATATATCGCGGGATGGAGCAGTTGGTAGCTCGTCGGGCTCATAACCCGAAGGTCGTAGGTTCAAGTCCTGCTCCCGCAACCACAAAAAAATGCTTTCAGTATTTATACTGAAAGCATTTTTGCTGTTTGGCACCTTTTGAACACATTGCTCAAATTCAACAGTTAAGGATTTCGCCTTTCCATAAAAATTGTCAGGGATTAAACATTTTCAGTAACCTCAAGTAATGATTAGCTTCCCTTAACACGTGATCACCCAATAGCGGAATAATGATAGACTTGACTTTACATTCAAGAATTCCTTGTGTACCTTTTGTCTTGAAATTTTGCAGTTCAAGAGTTGCCTTTAAACTTTTATCTGTAACTTCTGCCAATGGTGGTACAGTCGTGTCCATTGCAGCTTTTGCTTCTATAGTCAGCTGGTCGAATTCATTTCCAAAATCATTAGCTTTATTGATTAATTCGTTTTCTGATGGGTCAAGTAACCCACGTATAAATTTTGCATGCTCTGCCATTTGCCTATTCCAGAATAATTCCTGTTCGTATGCCTGCCTCTCTGTATTTATTTCCTCTCTGTTTTGAAGTTTTCGAACCGTTAAGAGATATAATTCTGCCTCACGTATAATGTGGGTGATCAGCAGTGGATAATTTGTGGTAAACATTTTGCAGGATAAAACATTAGACAGGACATTTGTCTTAAACTGTATTAAAGCAGCAACTAAACGCATTGCATTTTCGTTAAGGTCAGATACCCTTTTCTCAAGCAGAGGGCTAAGAGACACGGAGCCTTCACTCATCAATCCAGCCTCTGCCTTGGTAAGTCCAGTTGGTATCTGTACTCGTGTAAAATAAGAAGTGGCTATTTCAGCTTTTAGCGTATAGGGGGTTGTTACTTCACCAGACCGAAGCACGTCAGGATTTACAATTCCATTGGAAAGTGGAATTACCGCTCCCAAAAGTCCATCAAATTGTTTTCGAAAAGCATCTGCTTGCCTGGTAAAAACAGTATCCTTTGATGTAAAACCCGCCTCAAGAAATAATGAGTGCTCCTTCATAATCCTTGCAAAAAATAGATGTAAGCCCAGTGATTGTTTTATATATTCCAGGCTTGAAAGCATAGTTCAACCTCCAAAAACTTTATATTATTAGTATATGTTTATTTACATAATGTGTTGCGTTTGGTTCTCTCGTTTTTGTAGGATTACTTTTTCCTGTCTTAGAGGAACTATTTTAGTAAAATTTGTGGCCTTGTTTTGGATTTAGTTAGAAAAAGGTTTATTATTCAATCAGCGTATGATATTATTATTATTGAACATATTGTTCGATTTAATAGTAATGGTAGAATAATAATAAGTGTATCTCTGCTTTGAAAGACGGGTAGAATATATTCGGCAAAGCATATTCTGTTTTGGCTGAAGTGAAAGGGTTATCCCCTTACGTACCTGTCTTGAAGTATAAAATAGGAGAAGTTATGGAGGTTAGCTTGAAAGATACATGCTGTGTGTCAATGTGACTTTCAAGCAGCGAAAGCCACTGCGTGCCTTTCATTACTATTTGTGTACGCGCCATGCGCGTAGATGCGAGGTTAGCGTGAAAGATACACGTGGCTGGTCAAAATGGATTTCACGCAATGAAAGCCACTGCGTGTCTTTCATTACTATTTGTGTACGCGCGATGTGCGTAGATGGGAGATTGATATGGAAGGGTTTAACGCTTTTGCAGCTGCTGTCACAGCACCTTTTACAGAAGTATCGGGTGCATTTGGATGGTTTGGCTGGCTTGCAGCAATTTTTTTGGCCTGCCTGGCTGGGGATTGGATAACAGGCACGGCGGCAGCCGCCAAAAACGGTGAATGGAACTCAAAAATAAGCAGAGAAGGCATATGGCATAAGGCGGGCTGTATAGTTGTTGTCCTGGCGGCAGCAGTCCTTGACAGAGTAATAGGGGAGGCCCTTAACAGCATACCCGGGATATCCCCGCCATTTACATATACAGTATTGCTTTGCCCCATAGTGTTGGTTTGGTACATACTTACGGAGTTGGGCAGCATTATTGACAATGCCGGCAGGATGGGTGCACCTGTGCCTGGATTTTTGAAAAAAGCCATCGCTTTGTTTAAGGGTACTGTTGCAGCGGCAGGAGACAAGTCAAACTAAAATAAATAGATATATGAACGAAAGCCGGGCTGTACAATGCAGTCCGGCTAATTCCATGCCTGTAAAACCAAGTCTTGTTAATATAAGCCCCACCCTTGCATAACATTTCTTTATTTATATTGAAATAACTTAATAAGCTGCCATGAAAATAGTATTTAAGTGATTAGGATTTAGTCCTTAAAGTATTAAACCGGTATCTTTAGTGTATTTGTCGCTACGAATAAGCTGATTTTTTTTACTATTAGGCAGTTTTTAAAACTAGAGCGTAAAAATCCTTTAATATTTATTTAAAGGCAAAACAAATCATGGTAATCACTTAAATGAAGAAAGGTGTGTTTTTAATGAATCCAATAATCGAGACTAAGGATTTGTCAAAAAAATTTAAAAATGAGGAAGTTGTAAAAAATATAAATATTAAGGTATATCCCGGGGATATATATGGATTTCTCGGGCCGAACGGCGCCGGCAAAAGTACAAGTATAAAAATAATGCTGGGTTTGGTTGCTCCAACTAATGGTACAGTGCTTATTAATGGTTACGATGTTTTTAAAGATAGGGAAAAGGCAATAGAATATGTGGGTGCCATGGTAGAAGCCCCCAGCTTTTACACTTATTTAAGCGGATATAAAAATTTACTCCTGTACGCCAATATTTATAATCAGCCGAAGGAAAGAATTGAAGAGGTTCTTGAAATAGTAGGCTTATCTATGTCAAAGAACAAAAGGGTTTCCAAATATTCTCTTGGAATGAAGCAAAGGCTTGCCATTGCCAGAGCGTTTTTAAATAAACCAAAGATAGTCATTTTAGATGAACCAACAAATGGCTTGGATCCACAAGGAGTGATAGAAATAAGAAATCTTATAAGGGAATTGGCATTCAGAGAGAAGATAACCTTTATACTTTGTTCACATATTCTGACTGAAGTCCAGACCTTATGCAACAGGCTTTCTATTATATATAAAGGCAGTGTAATAGCCGAGGGTGAAGTAGATAAGCTTTTGGACAGCCAATTTGAAAGTTACTTCATTGAAACCTCTGAAGCGGATAGAGTAAAGGAGCTGTTAAGTAATGTACCGTCATTATCCGATGTGGTTATAGGTGCCAACGAAGTAAAAATAAAAGTTGCAAAAGGCAAGTTCAGTGAAATAAATTCCATACTGGTTTTAAATAATGTGTTGGTAAATTCTATCAAGAAACATGAGATAAGCCTTGAAGATTATTTTATTAAAGCGATAGGAGAATAAAAATATGCTTAAAGTATTAATAAATGAGCGTATAAAGTATTTGACTTTGTCCAAATTTATTATGCAGGTTGTTATTATTGTAGTTGCCGCTCTTGTTTTTGCAATAGCAGCGCATCAGTTTGGAGACTCGGTTCAATTGGTATCAGGGAGCTTTTACCTGGCCTTCCTGAAAGGAGGACTCAATGGAATATTCTTAAAGCCATTGATACCTATACTTATGATAACTGTAACGGTATCAATTATTGCCGATGATTATACCAGCGGTTGTATGAAGTTCTTTCTGGTTTCCAAAATGTCCAGGGGAAAAATGTTTATTGGGAAAATCTTATTTCTGTGTATGTTAACATTTATTTTAATGCTGCTTACTTTTTTGATAACGGCACTTGTAGGATACCTGTTTTTTAATGATACGGATAAAATTTTTACCCAAACGTTCTTTAATATACTGGCGGTTTATACAGCCTCAGCAATTCTTATATTTCCCACTATACTATTAACCGCATTTATATCTTTGCTTAGCAACAGTTATCAAGGCGCACTCGGAATGTCCTTAGGTGCTTATCTAGTGACATTCATGTTGGATAATTTTATATCCAAGGTGAGGTACATTAGCCCCACAGGCGGGTTGAGTTATTGCAATACCTTATTTAATGATTTTAACAGTGGCGGTATAAGATTTATAATAGCTTCATTAATTTACACAGCAGCGTTCTTAATAATAAATATTATTATATTTAAAAGAAAGGATATGGTTTTATGATGTTAAAGGTTGTAAAAAATGAGTATATTAAGTTCTTCAGTGGAAAGAAGCCATATATATTTTTACTGATAATAGCGGTGATAGCATTTCTTTCAGCATATATGTATGCGGATTCAAGAATGCAGATTATAAATAATACGGCAGCTGCGCAAAAGGTTCCGTTGGAATTGAAGGAGATGCTGCTAAACATGACGCCACTGGTATTCCTAAAGCTTTTTGCCACTGATTTTATTTATAAGCCAGTTTTACAGTGTCTCTTAATCATTATAGGAATAATAACTGTAAATACCTTTTGTGAGGATTATACTTCTGGAAATATGAAATTCTTCCTGGTCTCAAGCCTGAAAAAAGCTCAGCTTTTCATAGGCAAGATTATATACCTGCTAACGATTATACTGTTAATTGTAACAGCGAATATGGTTTTTGGTTATATAGCAGGTGCTGCCTTTTTCGGCACAGGGGTTTTTGATATAAAGGTTTTTGGCGAGGTACTTTTAGTCTACGGTTTCTCAGTAATACCGGGAGTGGCATTTGCAACCATCATTGCAATACTGTCTATACTGATAAGAAATACAATGACAATGTTTCCGCTAGCTATATTCATATCGATAATCTTGACAACAATAGATTTGTTTACAGTAACCAAATACTTCTCTCCGGTAGGGGCTATGTCTCTTATAGGCTTTGATGTAATATCCAGCTCACTTAACAAGGATTTCATATTAACCAATGGAGTGTCTCTGATTTATATCGCCATAGGTATAGTGATACTAACTAAAATTATTAAAAAGCAGGATATACTTTTATAACCTTAAGTATAAAGTGCTTAGTGGAAAGGAGGAATAGGATATGGAAGATCTTAAAATGCAGGAAGTAAACCTGGAGGAAATCAATACCCTGGAGGACACGGCAACACCAAGCTGGGGAGTAATATGCGGGGCAGGCTGCACCGGCGGTGCCATCTGCTTTGGC
>JAEXFI010000039.1 GCA_023400235.1 Bacillota bacterium | reverse complement strand
AGCTTGAAAGATACATGTTGTGTGTCAATGTGACTTTCAAGCAGCGAAAGCCACTGCGTGCCTTTCATTACTATTTGTGTACGCGCCATGCGCGTAGATGGGAGGTTAGCGTGAAAGATACATGTGGTAAATCATTGTGACTTTCACGCAGCGAAAAGCCACTACGTGTCTTTTCATTACAATTTGTGTACGCGCTATGCGCGTAGATGGGAGTTAAAATGATTACAGTAAGTTTATGCATGATAGTCAAAAATGAAGAGCCGGTTTTGGCCCGTTGCCTTGATTCAATTTCCAGTGAAGTAGATGAGATAATTATAATGGATACCGGTTCTGTTGATGAAACTAAAGCTATTGCAAGCCGTTATACAAACCGTATATATGATTTTATATGGATAGATGACTTCGCGGCTGCACGCAATGCAGCCTTTTCCCATGCAAAAATGGACTATATACTATGGCTGGATGCAGATGATGTATTTGAGGCTGATGAATTAAATAAATTTGCAGAATTGAAAAAAACCCTTGGTTCTGATGTGGATTCAGTTTCAATGAACTATAATCTTGCATTTGATGAATACGGAAACATAGAATTCAAAGTAAGACGAAACCGTCTTGTCAAAAGGTCAAATAACTTCAAATGGATTGGTGCCGTTCACGAATACCTTGAGGTATATGGAAATATTCTTCAAAGCAACATTTCAGTAACCCATAAAAGCCTCTATCATGATAATGACAGAAATCTGAATATTTATGAAAGACGCCTATGGGCAGGTGAAGAATTGTCGCCCAGGGATATGTATTACTTTGCCAATGAGCTGTTTGACCATAGAATGTACGAACGGGCAATTAGCTATTATGAACAATTTTTATCCAGCCATAAGGGATGGGTTGAGGATAATATTTCCAGCTGCTCAAGGTTAGCAGATTGTTATCATTCTCTGGAAAATTACGAGTCTGAACTTCAGTCCGTTTTGCGCTCCTTCCGTTACAGCAGTCCCCGCCCTGAATTTTGTTGCAGAATGGGGTATTATTTCTTGCAGCAAAACAATGTACCTTCAGCAACATACTGGTATAAAGCAGCAATTCAGACTGATCAATCCGACCAGGGCTGGTTCAGCAATCCTACATATTCTACATGGCTTCCACACCTTCAATTAAGTGTCTGCTATGACAGAATTGGAAATCCTAAGCTGGCATACCTCCATTGCGAAGTTGCTCGCCAATATCGCCCTAATGATCAGAGAATATTATCCTGCCAGGAATACTTAAAATCAACGCTTAAAAATTCTGATATTTAACAAAAAATACAAGAGGTAAACTGTACCCTGATGGTAAGACACAGAAAAAGACGCTGTGTTTTACTGTCAGGGTACAGTTTATTTATTATTTTTTCTCATTTATGACGATGTGCATGCTCCGAAAACCTTTGCTGAATTCTTGTGGAGATATTTAAAACTTTATTGACAAAAGATACAAATATGCTATACTTAAATCGTAAGTAGTAAGTAGTAAGTAGTAAGTAGTAAGTAGTGAGTAGTGAGTAGTGAGTAGTGAGTAGTGAGTAAATTTTATCAAGGAGAATACATTATGAAAAATCTATCCTACACGCAAGAGTTTTTTCTATGTGCTCTGAAACCACAGGGCAGTACAACATTAACGCACTCAACCGAAAGTTCAACCTGTCTTCTGGCTGGAGGTCTTCTGGAATTACTGATGGACGGCTATATTTCCATCGACGATAAAAAGATGTTTGTCAACAAGGAATTGTCGTCTGACAAAATATATCTGATGCCTATATACCAATTAATCAAAAACAACAAACCGATGAAAATCGAAGCAATTGCTGAGAAATACGCTTTTGATTTTAAGCGACCGGATGAATTGTTCCAATCAATTGGCCGCTCCATTGTTGAGGATGGATATGTTATTGAAGAAAGTAAGCAAGGATTATTCAAAAACAAAGTCCGCTTTTTACCAAATGAAAGTGAAGTAACAAAAGTTGTGGAAAAACTGCGGGCGGAATTTTTAGAAGAAGGTAATGTTTCTGATGAAGCAATCGTCTTGGGTGCGTTGCTAAATAAAAGCGGGTTAATAAAAAAGTATTTTTCAAAATACGAACTGCAAAAGCTAAATGAACGTTTAAAAGAAATCAAACAAAGTGAAGCTGGAGCTTTAATCAAGGAGATGGTAGATTATATTGATACTTGGATTGCAATAATTATTGCCATAATAAGTGCATCCGGCAGCGGGGTGATATGATTGTCAAGGCAAAGATCCATGGAAGTAATAGAAAATGCCGAATATGTCACAATTGGTGAATTGGTTCGTTTATCTGGTGTCCGGTACAGTACCCTGAAATTTTACACGGAGGAAGGGATGCTTCATTTTGAACAGGTAGAGGAAAACCTGACAAGGCGGTATAGAAGATCTGAAACTTTGGAGAAAATTTTCTTGATAAGAAAACTAAAGGAGGATGGATTAACAATTCCTCAAATTAAAAAAGAAATAGAATGAACACACCCAGCTTATTATTCCAGCGTACTGACTGTTTCGTCCTTATGATAATGCACCAAGGTCAATTTTTCGCTGATTTTTTCTGTTTTTCCTGTAAATATATAGCCTGCCTTTTCATAGACATGCCTGTTGCCGGGCATGTCCTCCAGCGTTTCCAAACACCAGCTTTTTGCGTTGGGAAACCTTTCCTCCGCAAGTCTGATGGCGGCCTGGCCTACACCCTTGCCTTGATACTCAGGCAATATATTAATGATATGCAGATAGTAATGTCCTATTTCATCCATTTCTTTAATACCTATGGAGCCAACCCATATGTGGTTTAGCAGGATTTTAAAAAAATTTTCATTTTCAATCTGCCATTTTATACGCTCCAGGCTGGCCATGGCAGGGCTTGTTTCATAATCCTGATATCGTTCCAGATGAGGAGAAAAGCAGATTTTCTGGATTTCCAGCAGCCTTTCTGCATCAGCTGGTTCAGCTTTTAACAGGTTGATATTCACTCTATTTCACCTTCTGACGTATGAATTGGATTAGATTCTAATCTGTCTTTGATAGACAAAGCTGCTCTCAAGCACCTATCTCATTGTCTGCATTCACTCTTATCTACATTATTATCACATGCTTTAAGCAACATTTCAGCTCACAATATCCAATAAAAAAGTATTTTGCAGGGAATTTTCTTAAGAGCTGATACTGTATGGCAAAGCCGTTGTAGCTTATTACTATTATTTGATACTAAAATTGATTTCCTCAGATATTTTTTTCTTGGAAAGTTTTATGCTAAATGGAACAAATATAAGAATACTGGTCAGAAATAGTAATGAACTAATTACTAAAATCAATTTATTGTCTAATACAATTTTACTCTGACTGTCCATTAGTAGTATTATTAGTGATACTGCTATTCCCATAATATACCCCAATATTATTCCCAGAAGATTATATACAAGGACTTGAGTCATAACAACTTTGACTACTCCGGTTCTGTTAAGATCCAGAGTTCTTAATATGGCAAATTCCTTTCTCTTAGACATCATATTATTAATCAGGGAATTAAATAGCCCCACAAATAACGTTAATAAAATAATAATAATTACAATAATAAAAAATGTATAATTTTGATAAAATTGTTGTCTGGAATCATCTAAGGCTTGTTGCAGAGTTGCCCATTTAATCTGCGGGTATTGTTTCTTAAGATTATTCAAATCCTTGAGGGTATCATCTAAATTATTTGAAGCAATCAGAGCCTTATAAAAAATTATATTATCTTTTAAATATTTATCGTTACTCCAATCAAATATGGCATTTACCAACTGCATAGGTTGAGCCGGGATACTGTCTATAATAGCCCCTATCTTCATTATATCAAACCCTGAATTAGAATCTACTTCCCAGACTGCTTTCCCGTCATCTGCTTCTTTTTTTATATTAATGGTATCTCCAACTTTCAAATTATGCTTTTGAGCATATTCTTTTGTAATTACAATACTTGATTTGAAATCCCCCTGAATATCAGGGACTATTCCTTCCTTAACTAACGTATCCATATTGACATAACAAAAATACAAATGCTCCATACCTTTATCTGCTTTGTAATACACTGAGGAAAAATCACTCATGACCGAGGCGCCCCTTACTCCACTTAATTTATCCAAATCGTTCTTAAAATCTAATCCAAGTTTGCTGTCAAGCTTAGTTCTGTCAGTTACTGCAATATTTAAAGCAAACTCGTTTTTTATATTAGTCTCAGTATTTGTATATACTGTATTTAAAATTGTTCCTCCAAAAACAGCTATTATAATAGTAGTACTTATAGACAATATAATTACTGAGTTCTTCCTTACTTGTGGTACCAAATTCTTTACTGCTACAAAAGCAGCACGTCCTCCAAGCATTTCAAGAATTGGTAAAAGTATATTCAATATATGCCTTATATAAAATTGAAATAATCTATACACCCCCAGTATAAGAAGTGCCGACGACAACACTCCCATTAACATGGAATTTTCAGAATTTTCTGCTCTTGCCAACCCAAATATCAATACAAATGCAGAAATTATTATTAATGCACTACCCAACTTTTTACCGTGTTTTCCTTCATAACTGTTTTTTTCATTTTCCTGCAGAATTTTATTAGGTAATATTTTAGAACTATTTAAAGCTGGTATCAGCATAAATAACTCTATGGTTAAAAATGCGACTAAGGCTATTATAAGTGCCGTCCCTGGTGAGAAGTATACTTGTGAAACCTTTATTACAAATATATTATTAAAAATATCAATTAAGAATTTACTGCTTATATAAGAAAACAAAATTGCAGAAATAACTCCTGTAGCATTAATAAAAGTAGATTGAGTCAACACTATTCTAAGCGCCTGTTTAGATGTACCTCCAATCGCTCTGATAAGTGCAAATTGATTTCTATAATTGTATAAAAAGGTTTGGAAATTTGAAATTATAAAAAGAGAACACATTATAATGACTAAAACCGATAAAACAGTCATATAAATCTTAAAAACACTTATATTCTGTTTTACAGCTTCATTCTCTTCGGCAATATCAATTCTTAAATCTTTGTCAATTTCTATTAATTCATCCACTAGATCGTAGTTTTTGTTTTTATCAATACTTCTGATCATTATGTATGTCGCTTCCCTGTCACTTTTAACCATATTTTTAAAAGTATTTCGACTGATGAATATCATATCCATTACCGACGATGAAAGTTTCATATCATCAATTATTTCTATGACTTTAAAACTTCTGTCATTTATAGTCACTTTTTGACCCTCAGTAACATCCAAAACCTGTGCCAGTCCCTTATTTACTATAACATCATTATCTGAAACATCTTTTACAAGATGGTATCTGCTTTTTGATAATTTATCATTATCTATTCCAACAGAATAAACTTCAAACTTTTGCTGATTACCCACTTGCAATCGTCCTATCAGCACCTTTGATATTTCTTTTATATTCCCCAGTGATTGAATTTTATTTGACATGTTTATATCAATTTTTTTACTTGAATCCGAATTAAATCCCACCGACAAATCCATTTCGCCATAAGTTTTTTTAACCTCATCCCTTAATGCCTGTTCAGCACTTCCGATAAATGTGAATAAATTAATTAGCAAAGACACAGATATCAGAATACTAAAAATAGAGGATAAAATAACAAATTTGTTAGACCTTATAAACTTAAACGAGATGCCTTTTAATGAACTAACCATTTCTAACCTCCAATATGCGTTTGAATTTATCTAATATTTGTGATATTTCTCCTTTTTCACCACATTTGATATATTCGTCTATTACATTGCCATCATCTAGAAATATTACCCGATCTGCATAACAAGCAACCATAGGGTCATGAGTAACCAAAATAATGCTTTGATTTAATTTTTGCTTCATATCCTTGATAATGTCTAATATTTCTATAGTGGTATTATAATCAAGATTGCCAGTTGGCTCATCTGCTAACAGTATAGGCGGAGATGATATAAGCGCCCTAGCTATGGCTACCCTTTGCTGCTGCCCACCCGATAGTTCTATCGGTCTGTGATTTTTCCATTTATTTAGGCCAACCAGGTTTATCATCTCTAGTGTTCTTTTACTAATTTCCACTTTATGTACACCTTTTAGAATTAATGGGAGTGCAACATTCTCCTCAACAGTCAAATCTTTCAGCAAGTTATACGCTTGAAACACGAACCCTATATTTTCACTTCTGTATTTCGTTGCATACGGCTCTAAACAATAATCTTTAATCTCTTGACCGCTAATAATAATCTTTCCGCTTGTTATTGAATCAAGAGCACCGATAAGATTGAGCAATGTACTCTTCCCTGAACCACTGGAACCCATTATTGCCAACATTTCACCTTTATATAAAGTCAAGTCTATTCCTTTCAAGGCATAAACCTTGTTTTTACCAGATTCATAAGTTTTTTCCAAACCCTTTACTGAAAGAACTTGAATATTTGTATCCATGATCAACCTCCATTTTGTTAATTTATTTATACCAATTAGCTTGTGACAAATACATGTTTTTGTATATCTCCCCAGTTTCCATAAGCTGCTGCTAATTAACTAATTAAATAACACTGACTAACATATTCGTAACCCTTGCAGTGAGCCCGCTCGATAATAAGTCTCCTATTCATAAATACTCAATAGCCAAACAAAGCTAGGTAATAGAAAGCCTTCTGAAAAATCCCATTGCACAGTACCTGCCTAACAAAATTTTCAACTGGAAGAAATCGCCTCATCCCAAAACTCCAGTACGGAATATGAAAAAATTGTTACTCCGTTGTTTATATTTGCCGACTCCAAATGCATGCTCAAGGATATTCTCCAGCAGTATGCCCGGGCACTGTTTCGTTCAGTAGTAACGTACCTGGCTTGAACAATAATTGGAGCTTCTGTAGTTGATTGCCTAGCTGTTGTAGTTGGAATACTGGTTCAAGGAGAATATGAACTTCAAAGAGTAAACGCTCCAATCTTCGGTACTTTTTACTCTTATTGATTATCTATACAGATTCCTCCATAGGAATTTGGAGAAAAAAACTATACTGAATTTTCCAAACATGATTTGCATAGTAATTTCATTATTGTTAATACAATAATTCAAACTCATATTAAATCCAATTGCTTCCTCGCCACGGATTTTGCTTCTCTATGGCTGATTATATCCTCCGGCCCCAGGGTACTGCACAGCAGCGGGGAGTCAGGCACATACCTTTCCGAATGCTTATTTACAACCTTTGAACTATGGTTGGCATAGCAATACCTGCACCCGTTAAGGCAGGTATTATACATTCCAATATCCACACTTGACACACATCCGCACTCAGGTCTTTGATTTTTATCCTTATCAGCCTTTAACGGACACCCCATGATTTTTGAAATAAGCTCATCATCCACACATTTTGCATGTCCTATTCCAAGGTGGCCCAGTTCGATACCTTCGGCACAGGTATCAAGCTTAAGTCCATATGCAGAGGCTATTTCAAATAGTTTCCCGGCAAGTGCTTCTTTTTCTTCATATGTCAAAGAGACAATATTAAGCTGCTCAATATTCTTCTTTATTTTACTGTAAAAATCTATAAAGCTGATGGTGCACTTCTGGGTATAATCCTTCAAGTGCCGTGCAAGCTTTTCAAAATATGAAATATGATAATCAAATGAGTATGCTGAATTTATTAAAATCGGGTCATATCTCCAGATGACCTTTTCACTTCCGATTTTATCCGATAATCTTTTAAAGGTGTCTATCACCTCTCCATTTTTTGAAGGAACATTTTGCTCTACATCTTTTCCGTACGGATTCAGGGAAAACTGAAAATAATACTTATAGTTTTTCAGCTCATCCAGCCTTTCCAGCATGGGTCTGGGATTTTTAGACCAAAACACGATACAGTCAATAACCTCAGGAGAAAGGTCAATTCTGCTGACCTGGTGTATATTCATAGGATTTCTCACCAGGAGAAACCCTTCCTTTATTCTGTTGAAAAACCAGTCAGAGTAATATGTGGGAATATCAGTCCTTCTGCTAGCGCTTATAATCATATTATTACTTCCTGTACTCGAATATTATTGACTTATTTACATATGTCTTTGGGTATACTGCCAGGTTCCTTGGAAATTCAAATACATTACCAGTATCATTGATAGGTGTATATCCTCTACTGAATGCATTTTCAATGGGAAAATAGTATTGGTTATATCGGGAAAACAAATTCTTTATTTCTGAGTCAAACCAATCCCTTCCGAAATCCCGATGATTTACCTCATTAAAAATAAAATAGCTGCCATTATTCATCTGATTTACTTGATACCTGAGTATATTTAATAATATTGTACCATTATTTGTGTTATTTCTCACGATTGTAGAAAATACCTTGCACATAAATACTATATCATAGCCTGCCAGAGAAAAGCCATTTAATAAATTACGCGTTTCATAATCTCTATTCGGGCATTCCTCTCTCAGCCCATTCCAGTTAGTTTCAATATCGTATCCTGTATAGTTAAAAGTGATGTCCAAGTCATTATCGTCTATGTATTTATCCAGTGCATATGCATCAGGTGAAAATCCACATCCCAGAGAAAGTACTCTGATGTTGCGTCCATTGAATTGTCTCTCAAGAAGTTGAGAAGCACTTAAATAATGATAAATTTCGCTGGCATAAGCCGGGCCATAATTCATTGTATAATAGCACAGCTTTTTTCTGCAATTATAGCTGTCTCCACTTGAATAGTAACCTTCTCCCAGGCAATCATAACATGAGCAAATCCTGCCATCATCATGGCAACAATCAGATGCCAGAAATATGTTGTTGCAGCTTCCTGTTAATGTCTCAATACTCATTATAATCCTCCGAAATATAATCTAGTAACTTATTACTTTTTTTACATTATATTCCTTCTAATGATTTATTTCAACATTATATTTTTAAGTTTATCCAAACCTACGGTTTTCTTGCCATATATAACTCAATAGTATCATATACTTTAATGCTGTCATTGAAACTAAGAATCGCAGCGCGAATTTCATTGAAAAGCTGTGATTTTCCCGGCTCAGGCAGGGCAATATGGTCGGAATATGTGCTAATCAAAGAAACATAATCCTCAGCGTTAAATTCTCTTTTTTGCTTGTAAAGGCGGCATTCTGCCTGAACAAAGCCATACTTTTCTAATGTTCTGATTATTTTTTCATACCGCTCCTGGGAAGTTTCAATCTCAGCTTTAGCCTTTTTTATGCTTCCAGAGCCAAAATATTTCTCATATACCTCCTGCATTTTCAAATGCAGCGGATTGTCAAGGCTTTCAGGCGCCGGCTTATTCCAGAATACCGCTATTGCCCCTCCGCTTTTTAAAACATTGAGCACTTTAGGATAGCCCGTTTCTTCCGGTATCCAATGAAAGGCCGTCCCTGAAAACACCAGGTCAAACTTATTGTCTTGCAAAGGTATTTTTTCAAAATCTGCATTCTCTATACGAAAGTTTTTATAAGACCTGAACTTGTCCCTTGTATAATCAGTGAAATTTTCTCCCAGCTCTATGGCCAGCACTGAGCTGCCAGTTTCTAATATTGGGTCCGTGGCCTGACCTGTGCCGCAGCCTACTTCCAGACATTCCGTTTTAAAATCGAGCTTTGAATATGCTATTATGTCGTTGAAAAGTTCCTTGCAGTAGCGGGGTCTCCATTTATCATAATTTGCGGCATCAATATCAAAGGATTTCCTTAAGTCCATAATTACCTCCCATAGCTTGACGTGCCTGAGGTTCATCTACCTGAACAACATAAATCTGATTAAGGGCAAAAGTATTAAAATTCCTGTAAATATCCACGCCCCATATTTGTTCCTCTCTTTATACACCTTGCCAAAGGTCCTGGAAACAAAAATCATATTGGCAAATGTTAGGCATATTACAAAAAAGAGAGCATCAATTGTGTAATCCGGCCAGTACTTTGCAAGGTTAAAAAATATTACTGCTATTGCCAGCTCAATTGCCAGCATTATTTTCAATACTCTCTCACTCATTTTTATCCCCCCTGTCCGCTCTGCGGACATAAATTCAAAGAGTTGAAAGTGGTTTCTTTCATACTTCCATCTCTATTCAGTACTTACAAATAATACTATACACCCAACGGGCTTATACTGCAATTCAAAAGAAGGACACATATATGCCTGACATTTGCTCGCCGGGCCACACAGCATATAAACAGCATATAAAATCCAATGGCCGGTTCTAAAGGATTGACTTTAAGGGAGGTTTATTATAAATTAGTCTTATCATTTGCTGGAGGTGTCACATGCCATACTTTGAAAGGTCAAACAAATTTGCCAATATACTGATATTTTTCAGTATAATTTCTTTTCTGGCAGCAGTAATAGTAATATTTAAAGGCAGCGTCCTGGACCAGGTTTTTCAGTATAGTAATGGTAACTATGTAAGTTCAGGCATTTATTTTACGATTTTCATTTTATTGTCCGCTTTTACGTGCATTGCAGCAATAGCCTTAAAATGCGTAGTAAAAGACGCCCGATATGAATTCTCAGAGTTAAAAAGGGAGCTTAGAGGGAAGTCTTAGTATTTCCCGCCAAGTTCTTTTTGCAAGCAAATTCAGTTTTCAGCCTTAATTTAATATCAAATAAATGCTAATATTGCTGTTAAGCAAAGTTAACTGCCAGCTATTCCTCGTCCTGTTCCAGAGTGAAAAACGCAAGGCTTGCACCTCCCTGCCCGGTATACTTAAAATATAAGACTTGTATTCCGTCTGGAATTGTAATTTTCTAAAGAGTATTCCTTCCACACATTTGAAAACACCACCGGTATTTTACCCAGCACCTCTCCGTTCCAGAAGGTTTTCACTTCAAAATCGCCTGAACAGTAGCTGCGGACTTTGATTTTTCTTGAAATTTCAACACAAAGCGCCTGATTCCCACGAATCAGGCGCTTATATAAGTTTTTTATCAGTCTCGGTTTTCTTACCATATATGGGGCAAATATTCTGCCTTGCGGTATAGCCTGTACAAAAAATCATGTATGAGTAAAAAATTCTGCATAGATGAAACTGCGATTACTGCAAATAATCCAACCCCATATAAAAAT
Source organism: Bacillota bacterium (assembly GCA_023400235.1). Classification (GTDB taxonomy): domain Bacteria; phylum Bacillota; class Clostridia; order Acetivibrionales; family DSM-1351; genus Ruminiclostridium. The sequence continues at coordinate 122,498 of JAEXFI010000039.1, read as the reverse complement.
ATTAATTTAAAACAATTTCCTGGTCACTCCTGTTAGAAAGCCTGAACTCCGAAGGGAGCTCTGACTTTGAAGCCCTGATGTAATTTCTGCATAAGGTTATAAAACTCGGTTGTTTCCGGATAGGTATCGCATATTTTTCCATATTTACCCTTGCAGTAATATAATCAATGGCAAGCTCAGGGTTTAATCTGGCCAGAAGCAAATATTTGCCCCTTCTGGTTTCTATAACTTTATACCTTAATGAGTTGAACCATCAGTGATGGAAATAATTTCGTATTTATCGTTAATACCCCTTTTTAGTTCGACGCATACTGTATTTTCAACTTGTGAAATAAGACAGTCTATTCATAGTTAATTTTACATTGATTATTACTTTTATTTTTTTAATGTTTTTCATATTTAACTTGAATCAGCATTATCTTTTTCTATGTTAGAGATATTAACTTAATCTTGCTGCGTAAAAAATCATATAGCCTGCTAAAAATATTATTATGAACCCGGATATTATAACGATTTTTTCATCTTATCTCCCATCTACGAGCATAGCGCGTACTCAAAGGGTAATGAAAGACACGTAGTGGCTTTCGCTGCATAAAATCCACTTTGACTTACCACATGTATCTTTACTCTACCTCCATGGGCCGACAGTACAAATTCTCAAATAAGGCAAATCACAGTTGCCGGCTTTGCCGGTTTCTGAAATTCACTGATAAAACACCTTATACCAATTTGTTAAGAACTGAGCAAATTCAACACCTTTGAAACCGTCTTATCAACTGCGGACAATTCCCCTTGGCATAATTCCACCTGTTTCCTAAAGGCTATTATACACAACTAATAGGTGACATTCCTGCTGGTCAGCGTTGTACTTTCCGAGGTTCCGCTGAAATATGTAGTATGAGTGGTAACCAGCCTGTAGGTATTTCCCGAGGTCACATACCAGGTTTGTGACAAATTTACATAACTTCCGTTCTTGGTGTTGGACCAGCTCGTAACAACTACCCAACTACCGCTTTTATACTGTTGAAGGCTGGCCCCAACATAAACACTGGTAGCATTTGTGTCCGCCAGAGTTTCAGCGTCAATACTGGCCTTTCCGCCGACAATATCAAAGCTCTGGGTGGGCTGTATCATGGCTGTCCAATATGGAGTTGCCCCTGCTGCAAAAATATCCGAATTAAACAAAATGCAAAAAACTACAGCAAGAAATAATGCCCTTGCCTTCCTTTTACTTAACATACCTCTCCTCCATTCTCTTTGGTCTGTAGATTAAAATTGATGCAGTGCTTTAATCTCTACAATATATAAACCGAAAATGAACGGGCTATGTTACAATATTTTCATATATTTATTTAATTTTTTCTACACTTTTTGCAATACTTATGACGGTATTTTTGTCCAGGGTTGAAATAATGGAAAATGCTGTCGTTTCATCATTCCATACCACGGAAGTTCTTTCTTCCCCCTCAGAGTCCTTAACAGAAACATATCCTGTATTAGAGTCAATAGAAATCCTATCCATCTGGGCATCTTCCGTATCAATAGAAAAGGTACTGGACTTTATTGGATAATAACTGAAATTTATTGTGAGTTTATTGTCTTTGTCAACATAAATTATTCTCTTAATATTTCCGGTACTGATGGAATTCTCTATGGAAAACCCGCTGGGAACAGCTGCCGGAACATACACGGTATCCCACTCCTCCGGTATGCCGCTCATATCCGGTTTACTGCTGCCGGTATTCTCAGTAAATACAAAAGTAGTAAACCCGTCTTTAACGGTAACACACAAGTTGAAGAAGCTTACTCTGTATGCCTCTACAGTTATAAGAAGAGTAGTATTCAATAATAATACGAACATAAAACAAACCGCAATTTTTTTGCTGATACTCAAGATATACTTTGAAACTGCCTTTCTCCTTTGCGCTTTAAAAAGAGCCAGCATTTTTTTCTCGAATTCCTTAGATACCAGTAGGTCTTGATGTAATTCCTCCTCACCCGGCAATTCTTTTCCAGCTCTTTCACACTCAAGTTCCAATGAATATTCCAAAACATTGCAGAAAATCTTGTCTTTTAATTCCTTATTCATCTCTACTCACTCCGCTAAGCTTATTTTTTAGAAAGTTCCTGCCCCTGTACAATCTTATCCTGACATTCTCGTAGCTGATTCCTAATAAATGTGCTATTTCTTCCTCGCTATAGTGGTAGGCAAATCTGAGCATCAAAACATCACTATATTTTTTGTCCAAACTTGAAATATTGTCCATTAACTCTTTAATTTTGTCGTGTGAAATTACTATCTCTTCAACTGAAAAATCCTGGTCTTCGATTTTCTCGGATAATTCATCATACCCGTATTCTGATTGCTTCTTTCTCTTGTTGTACATATCAATTGATACATTTCTTACTATAATAACTAAAAAATTACGGGTTTTGTTACAAGTAATATCGCTTATTGTATCAATTTTGTTCAATAGTCTTAGAAAAGACGTATGTACAGCATCTTCAGCAAGCTGCCAATCCTTAAGAATGTTATATGAAGTGTAAAGCATTATATTTTTATGAGCCAGATATAATTCCTCAAGCTTTGACCGTCCATCCCTATTATTCATATTTAACAACACCGTCAATATAATTCTCCTTTTTCCTGTAGATAAATAATTTTCAATATATTTCTTATTATACTATAAATTGGTTTACCGCTTATAAGTACCATGCGACTGTCAGTTGAACTCTCAGAAGCAGCTGGCTTTACAGATGCTGAAGATGGGATTACATTTTGTGCAGAATATCTGACCTGTAAAATAAATAAGATAGCTCCCCATAACTGAGGAGCCACATAAAAATCAGTAGGATTATATAAAATTTGAAACTTACGGTTTTCCAACTACAAGTCAAACACTTTATATAATATTTGCGCCGCCTCAGCTTTTGTTATAGCATTTGAGGGATTAAAGGCCTTTCCCGATTCAATTGTTATTATTCCGTTTTGTACCAGTAAAGCAATGGCCGGTCTGGCATAGGTGCTTATTTTGCTGTAGTCCTTCAGTGCCGCCAATTGCTTTACTTCTGCCGTGCCATTAATGCCTTTGTACTTTTTGAGTGCATTTGCCACAACTATTGAAAACTCCTGCCTGGAAATCCTGTCATCAGGCCTGAAACTGCCATCCTTGCCCCCGCTCAGCAAGCCTGCCTGATCAGCTAAAGCTATGGCTTTGTAGTACCTGCTGGATTTTTTAACATCTGGATAATTACTTTTCAAGGCCGCAGTCCCCAGCTCACCCGGTCTAAACTCCTGCACCAGCATCTGGGCCAGTTCTCCTCTTGTAACACCTGCACCAGGATTGAATTTATGATCCTTATCACCAGACACAATGCCTTTTGCCCCAAGAACCTCGATATATTTCCTATAGACCTCATAACCCTTCAGATCACTAAAGCTCACTTTATTTTCTTTAAGAAAATACTTGCTGAAATGCATGGTTGTGAAAACAACCGTTTTTGTCCAGGAATCATAGCGTCCCGACATATTTTCCGTCTGCCCCTTAGCATCTAGATAGTAGGCAGTGACCATTTCAGAGTTTTCTCCTTTTTTTACTAGATATGGAATTCCAAGTTCCACTGGCTTGCCGAAGCTGCTTATCTCAGACCTGGTTCCGTTCCTGTCTGTCACAAACAGCTTAAGGTCAAACACAGGATTTTTTTCCATAACGGACTTTTGAACCGGCGTCAAATCCTTGATGGCATCGCCCCTTTTAAGCTCGATTGTAATAGTGCTGGCATTCTGTTTAAACCTTTCGCCGGTATCAATGGAAACGGCTCCCATGCTGCTGGAAAGCTCAAGTCGGGTGATTCCCTTCTGTCCCAAAGTCCCAAGCAATTCAACAGGAAGGCTGGCCGCAAGAAAATCAATATTTCCGGTAAGCTCCGTTTCAATCGAAACTTTTGACAGCAGCACCTTGTCTCTGGAATTTAGACCTGAGGTCTTTAATTCCTTTTTTACATTGTCGGCTTTGGCCAATAAGCTTTTTATTGCGCCTTCTGTCAAGCTCAAGGTTGCCGTGTTTTTGACCACAGACGCTTTTACTGTCTCCTTACCCAACGCCCTTATTTCAGCCTTGAGCTTCTGATAGCCTTGTTCATCCATAGGCTTCAAAGGAGCAGCAGGCAGAGGCAGTGTCACTGCCGGGGGTGTTGCCAAGTCAGGTTCTGGTATGGGCGGAACTATTCCCGGAGGCGGTATTACAGGTGGCGGGGTCACCGGAGGTGGAGTCACCGGAGGAGGGGTAGTATCAACAATGGAAATATTAAATGTGGAAGCCCTGCCTGCACTATATCTGAATTTTAGCTGTGCTGCGCCATTTGGCAGTGTCACAAGATAAGCTTTCTTTATATTTATGCTTCCCGCCGTACTTGTATAATGTACATCTCTTATGAGAGCATTGCTGCCGTTATAAATACCTTCCAGCGTATTGCCTCTGAAATTCACAGGCACCACAATATCAGCCTGTAAGGAAGGATTTTTGTCAAAGCTGGCAGAACTCAAGGCCGGTATGGAGTCATTTACTACGTTTATGGTCTTGACCGCCGATGCAGCAGCGCCCCCAGTCTGTACTGCACCCAGCACAAAGGAAGCACCTGCCGCCCCGCTTTTAACAGTCACTATACCAGTATCTGCGTCTACCTCTACTGCCTCTTGGTCACCTGTTTTTAACGACCATACTGCACTTTGCCTGCCTATTTTGTTGCCATGTGAATCGAAGGTATATGCAAAGTATTGCTGAGTCATATCTCCGGTTTCCGGAAGTGATATACTGTCCGGCCCTTCTATTTTCAAACCTGCCGGTACAAATGTGTATTTTTCCACGTCCGAGAGAAAAGCACTGGTTGAATTGCTGAATCCCCCCAGGGCGTATATGTCATTGCCCAGGAAAATACACTCCAGGGCAGTCCTGTCGGTATAGAGCCTGTCAAAGGAGCTCCAGGCTTTTGCCTGGCTGTCGTAGGCTTCAACAAGCTCAACATCCGAATACATGTCGTTTCCACCGATTATGTATAGATTGTCCCCTGCCACCGCCTGTCCAGCGTTACATCTCGGTACTGAAACATCCTCTTCCCGGCTCCAGCTGTTGGTGTCGGTATGATAGACCTCCACATTTGGGGAGAGCTCGTCGGCTTCATCAACTCCGCTCACGGTATATATGGCCTTTCCAAGTGCAGCAGTACTGAAACCATATCTTGGAGTGGGCATCTCACCTATAATCCTCCATTCATTCTTTTCAGCATCATACTGCTCCATGGGCTTAACCACAGACTTATTTACAGATATAGCATCATCATAGCCGCCCATGGCATAGAGCTTTCCGTCCACAGCCTGCAGCCCGAAATTACTTCTGTTCTTCAGCATTCCCTGTTTTTCGGTCCAGGTATCCGTGAGGGGATCGTACTCCTCCACAGTGTCGTATAAAAAATAACCGCTCTCTCCACCCACAGCATAGATTTTTCCATTGACAACCTGTGCCTCCAGACCATATCGTGGGGTATTCAGGCTTGCTGCCTGAGACCAGGTCTGAGTATCCGGGTCAAATACCTCCACAGTACCCACAGCTTTACGAGAAGCGTTCCTGCCACCAATGGCGTAGATTTTCCCCTCCAGCTCCACTGCCGCAAAATCAGCCCTGGCTGAGGGCATATCTCTAATAATTGACCAGTTTGCTCCCGCCTTTTGTACTGCCACAGCCCAATCACTGACCTGACCTGCCCTTTTTGCCCTGACCTTTACCATATAGGAAGCTGCGGGAACAGCCCCGGATATTATGTAGCTTTGCGCCAAACCAATATCGATGCTGGTTCCGTTAACCTCAACCTCGTAGCCGGTCACTCCTGAAGCACCCTCCCAGGTTACCCTTATGTCACTGCCCTCAGAAACAGCCTGTAAATTAGTTGGCTTCTCAACATAATACAGGTTGTCTATGTAATAATTTCCCTCATACTGGTCAATTGCCAGCAAACGCCCGCCTGCTGAAAACAACCCGGTTATTTCTCTGGGAGCTGTGTACTCTCCTACTTTCTCAAGGCTGCTGTAGCAGTATTCCTCGTATTTCCTTCCATTGGAAACATAAAACCTGTCCTTGGGAAGGTCGAAGGCAATTTTATTATAGCTCTTACCTATGCTCCCCACATAACTCATATCAATTGACGAATCCTCATGACATTTGAAAATTGCGCCTGATGAGTTGAACAGGTATTTGCCATCAGGTGATATTTCAAAATATGACCTCAAGTAGCTATCTTGCTCTTTCAGAGGAGGTCCGCTGACCGGACCGGAAAGCTGCCCGCTTTGAATGGGACACATAATAAAACTATCGGATGAGGTATATGACTTGGTCGAATAAATTCTTTTAAATGCTGGATGGATTTCAATCATATTCAATTGGCTCATATTAACAGCCGACACCAGGGCCTTTGTATTTTCTGAATAAGACTGAAGCTGATACCCTCCGGCTGCTTGACCGGTAACATAAATAAAGCCATCCTCGTCTGCAGCAATGTCCTCGGGTACCATACCAATATCAAACCGGTCTATGACCTTGAAGCTGTCTGTGTCTACTACGGCAACAGAGCCGGTTGGAGCAGATAATACCGGAGACAGCATTCCAATATACAGCCTGCCGTTTGCATATGCAATACACCCGGGTTTGGCCTCCAACCGTATTTCCTTGAAGTCTCCCGTTTCATAATTTACGGAGTATAGACTCTTATAGCTAAAACCAGCCACATACATTTCGTGCCTTACATCATCAATTACTGCATCAGCAGGAAATATGCCCACATTTTGAGAGTTTATAAGTGGTATACCACTTTCAGTTTTCATATTGTCAGCCTTTTGAACCGCTTTATAGGAATCCACCATACCGCCGGTATTGACCTTTGACTGTAAGCTATTCATTTTAAGGACGCTGGCTTTTAGCTCTTCAACTATCCGGTCAGTCTTCCCGGCAGGTGCCAGACTTTCCATCAATGCCACCACACCTGTGACAAAAGGCGCTGCCATGGAGGTTCCGCTCATATATCCGTAGGAGCTTTCAGGCAGAATATTAAGAATATTCTGTCCTGGAGCCGCCACATCGATTTCTGTGCCATAGTTGGAAAAGCTGCACAGGTTTCCATCATTGTCAACTGCCGCAACATTTATCTGGTTTGGCAGACCAAAGCACGCCGGATAACAGGGCTCCTTCTTATCAAGGTCTCTGCCGTTGTTTCCCGCAGCGCACACAAAAATAATATTCGACTTCGCCATTGCAGCTCTTAGTGCAAAGTCCCTCCCAGTTCCTCCAAAGCTGCAATTTATGATTTTAACGCCTCTTTCCTTGGCATAATTTATAGCTTCTATGGCATCGGCGGTATAACCTGACCTGTTTATCATAAATTTCAGAGGCATTATTTTTACATTTGGAGCTACGCCGCTTACTCCAATATTGTTATTTACACTTGCGGCAATTATTCCAGCAATGTTTGTACCGTGGCTCTCATCCTCGTCCTTGTCATATACACTGCTGTCGTCATGTGCAAAATCCCAGCCTGCAACAATATTGTTCCGGATATCAGGGTGATTTATATCTATACCTGAATCCAGAACCCCTACAATTATTTCAGCCTTTCCCTTTGTCATGCTCCAGGCTTTTTGAACATTTATATCCACTCCGGCGGTGCCATAACCGCCTCTTATCAATTGTCCCTCGTTTCTCATTCCCCACTGCCTTGCGTACAGCGGATCATTTGGTACATCATATGCATTTAATATGTAGTTGGGCTGCGCATATTCCACTGCCGGATTTTTCTCCAGCTCGGCTATGGCGGCTTCCAGAGTTTGATTCGGGGCCAGCTGAACAAGCTCCATATTCTCCCCCAGCTGCTTAAGCTTTTGATATTTTAAACCTCTGCCGTACTTCTCCTGTGACAGCGCGTTTATAGAATTGCCCTGCTCCTTGTATTTTATTATCAGTTCTCCAGAGCTCTTCATATCTCCCGTAAAGCTATTGTATTCTGCCTTACTGCCGTTGTCCTCTTGAAAGCCTGAGACGTCAAAGTCCGGCCGTCCTTCCGCCGCAGATACGGTTCCAGCCGGAGCAAGCATTACAGCAGCCACTGTAAATAAAGCAGCAATCCTGTAAAATATGTTCTTTTTCAAAGTCATCTTTTCCCCCAGTGTAAAAATATTAAGTCGGTTTAATTGTCGTAAATTCTATAATATATAATTTATAGAATTTATTGTTAATTATATATCATTGTTATAAATTAGTAAACCTTATAAAATTTGTTAAATTTTTAAAGAGTTTTATTTACAGCCTGTAGCCTCGCTCTCCTAAAAAGCAGTTTTTCAGCACTAAAGCTAAAGACTCCCATCAGGGAGCCTCTAGCTTTTGTACAATATATGCAATGAATCAGTTTTTGCTTTACTTTGCCAGGTCACTGCTGATGGCCTTATACCATACATCTGCCATCTTGTCATAACCTGTTCTGTTGGGATGCACTCCGTCTGAGAGATCAGCGGTTGTGAGTGCATTATACATATCAACCACATATACCGGCTTACCCTGGCTGACCTTGCTTTGAACAATATCGGGAATTTTACTGTTGTAAGCCTTGACCCTGTTGTTCAAATCACCTATTCCCAGAGGAATGATTGTTGCCACGTACAGCTTGCCTCCTGCCGGAAGCTTGGCGCATATCTTGTCAATAAGTGTTCCCAGCCGGGCGGGTGCATTTGACAAATCAGTATTTTGAGTCATATCATTAGTCCCTATGTGGAGCAACACGATTTTAGGCTTATAGGTGGTCATCCAGCTATTTATATTGGTGTCCAGCTGGTCTATTCTCCACCCGGAGTGTCCTTCATGGTTTTTATCTCCAAGTTCTGAGGGTCCGTTTGACAGAGAACCCACAAAGTCCACTTTCTGACCGTTGTCAGTGATGCTTTTCCACAATTTGATACGGTATCCTCCTGCCACTGCCGTTCCGTCAGTTATTGAATCTCCCAGGGGCATCACCATGGTTGGGGTGCTCTGAGGAGGATTTTTAGGAAATTTTGTAATAAGTCCTAAAAGATATTGCTTCATTAAAGACAAATCCAGTGCGGATATCTGCCCATCACCGTCCAGGTCGGCGGCATACAGGTCATCCTGCACCGGCAGGTCGGTAATGGTCCCCAGCAGTAGCTGCTTCATTAAGGAATTGTCCAGAGCATCGATTGAGCCATCACCATTCAAATCTCCTATCACGGCAGCTGCAGCAGCAGCGGTCACGCTTGCCGCTCCACCCTCAGCGGCGTTCTGCTCCTGGGCAAAACCGGTCAGGCTCACGCTGAGGAACATACTTAATAAAACGATAAATGATAATATTCTTTTTCTCATGTTAAGCATTCTTGAAATACCTCCTGATAATTTTATAAGCTATATCTTGCATATATTACACGGTCAACCCGACCGCTGGTTATAAAAGCTCCCCAGAAGCATTACCGCAGCAATATGCTTACTATGGCTTTTTTGGAAATTCTGTAATAAGTCCCAACAGATATTTTTTTAGTAAGGCCATATCCAGCGCAGTTATTTGACCATCTCCGTCCAGATCGGCAGCGTACAGATCATCCTGGACCGGAAGCTCTGTAACCAGTCCCAGCAGCACCTGCCTCATTAATGCATTATCCAGGGCGTCAATAGAACCGTCTCCATTCAGATCTCCAACTACAGCAGTCCCAGGTTTCTTTCCAGCGAGAGTGAGCACGCCATAGCCCGAAGTGTCCTGATAACCGTTGCCTGTGGTATCATTCCAGGCTGCAACACTTTGGCGTGCACCGTCTTTCGCATCGTTAATCTGCACATCAAAGCCTATGTTGGAATCCTCCTGGGGATTTACGGTTTTAAAGGGTATTTTCATTTCAACTATATAGTTGGTGCCGGAAACCTTTGTTGCAGATACAAAACCCGCAGCAATTCCCGAGGGGTTAAAGGAGGTCTCGTTGTCAAAGTTAACCCTGTATTGTCCGTCATCCTCCTGGTAGAAGGAGGTCTTCCCATTATTTTCGTCCACAAAAACCTCTACAGAGTCCTGTTCGTAAGTATTTGCACTGCTTTTGTCCAGCTGTGCATCGCTTACCTGCACCAGAACATACAGGTTTTCATCATCCCAGAGAGCTTTCGCTATTCCCGTTGCACCCTGCCAGGCCATCTGGAACTGGTTTACAGGTATCTCGGGTGCATTGCTCCAGGCATTGTCAACAATTCCGTCAATCACGGGAGCTGCATATTTTGCAGTACTCTTCCTTGCATCCTGCGGTACAGTGGGCAGATGCTCCTCCATATACTTATCAGGATCAATCACGCCGTAATAGGCAAGTTTTGCCTGCAGGTTCTTGTCAAATAAGACAGGATTTGTTGAAGCCCTCCAACTGGTGCTGTCATCCAGACCCCAAATAGTTACTCTGCCAATATTTGCAGCGTGTTCCTTAAATATTTTAAAGAGCTGTGCATATAAATAGCCCTGGGCCTCCGCAAGCTTATCCGAAAGCTGATAATTGCTCCCTGCCTGTATGTCAAGCTCCGTTATACTTACCTCTACTCCCAGAGAAATAAATCTCTCCAGTGACAATTTGACATTTGCAGGGTTTGTATTGACCATGTAATGTCCCTGCATACCCACACCGTCAATTAGAAGCTTGCCGGGGTGGGTTGCCTGATAATTTGAATTTATTTCATTAACCATATTGTACACTGCTTTGGATTTGTTCTGATTGTCCAGATTGTAGTCATTATAATAAAGCTTGATATCCCAGTCAGGATGCTGATCCAATACTTCCCTTGCCGCCAGGAAGGCCTGCTGGATATAATCGTCTCCAATGGCCTGATACCACGGAGCTTGCCTCAGGGAAGCCCTCCAATCGGCAGGTGTCTGAGGATTATCGTTCATAGCTTCATTTACCACATCCCATGAAATAACCCTGCTGCCGAAATGCTCCACAACAGTTTTTATATGAGTTTTTAAATTAGCAAGTGCCTCTTCACGTCCCAGAGGGATGGTATTACCGCTTTCATCGGTGGTTGTATTCATCCAGTCAGGTGACTGCTGATGCCACACCAGAGTATGGCCGTGCATTTCCATGCCTTCTGACAGTATCTTGTCAACAAGCTTGTCTGCATCAGTAAAGGTAAATGCTCCTTTTGTACGCTGCAGCGCATCAGGCTTCATGGCATTACCAGCGGTGGCGGCATTGAAGTGCTTCTTTAAAAGCTCAAGCCTTACACCCTGCATATCCTCTGCTGAAACAGCATTTCCTATGAGAAAATCCCCCTGGTATACATCCTTGATAGGCGTCAAATCCTGAATTTCTATGGGTCCTGCTTCAGTAACCGTGAAGCTGATATCATCAATATAAAAAGCTGCCGTGGCGTTATTTGAGCTTTCCACATATATTGTCAGATATTCGTCTGCTACATTATTGTAGCGGTATGTACCTTCATACAAGACCCAGCCGTCACTGCTGTTTATGGTCTTGGCTGCCAGACTCACATATGCTGCACTGCTTCCGTTGCCCACCTGGGTGGAAAGCTGCAGTTGGGAGCTGGACGGCTCTATCAGCTTGATCCAGGCTGAGATTTTATATTCACTGCCTTGATCTATGTATTTTTCTACGTGCAAAGAGGGCCCATGCCAGGTGCTGGTTCTGCCCTCAACCTTTAAGGATAATGCGCCTCCTGTTGTATGGTTCTCCTCGTCGGTAACAGTTAAGGTCTCTGTTCCCGCTCTGCCTGAAAACCCACCGGCAGTCCCGTCTTCAAAGGTAACCGGGGTAAAAGGCACTGCTGGAGGTCTGGGTGGATTATTCCCGTCATCAATAACCTGCTGCGTAATTAATATATCACCTATGTAGAAAGGTACGGCTGCACCGGCATCATTTGACTGAATACGCAGCTTTTCATCCTTCTCCGTATCCACCGTATAGGTGCCTTTCAGGGTAAAAGGGGCCCCGGCGGTAAAGTCCGCACCTGCCAGCCAGGAATAGCTGCCTATAGTCTGGAGAAAGGCTTGCGAACCTTCAGGCACTGTCGCATCCTGGTCCACATAGCCTTTAACAGTGACTGTATAGGTTTTCCCGTTCTCCAGCTTCAAGGCACTAAAGCTGAAATCGGCTGCATCCCAGTTATTTGCTCTATTGCTCACATACAAGGCTGCTCCGTCACTATTTCCGTCAAAGGTCTTGTCGGTCACCTGGGTGAGGGCAGCTCCCCCTGACTGAGTTGCCGCTCCATTACCTGCGGAAAAGGTTTCGTGATATATTTCCTTGTCAATAACCGTACCTGAGGTCTTGTCCCCGGTAATCAATATATCTCCGATATAAAAAGGAACCACGGCTCCAGTATCATTTGACTGGACACGTATTCTGTCATCATTTTCAGTATCCACCGTATAGGTCCCTGTCAGGGTAAATGCTTCTCCTGCTGTCAAGCTGGCTCCTGCCAGCCAGGAATAGCTGCTGATTGTCTGAAGAAAGGCCTGGGAGCCTTCGGGAACTGTCGCATCTGGATCCACATAGCCCTTTACTGTAATGGTATAGCTTTTTCCGTTTTCCAGCTTCAAGGCACTAAAGCTGAAATCGGCTGCATCCCAGTTGTTGGCTCTGTTGCTTACGTACAAAGCCTTCCCGTCCTCATTTCCTGCAAAGGTTTTATCGGACACCTGTGTGAGGGCAGCTCCCCCTGACTGTGTTGCTATTCCTGTCCCATCTGCAAAGGTCTCATGATAAACAGTAGTTGTCTCGGCATTTGCCACGCTGGAAAAAGTTATTAACGAAATCAGCAGGCATAACGCCAAAAATACGGATATTGTCTTTCTAAAACTTCCTTTAATAGTACTGCTCAAATTTTACCGCCTCCTTATTTTATAAACTGCATATTTTTATGAAAGTGTAGCTAAAATTTACTGTTTATTTCTTAAGATTCAGTTGCTGATTGCAGCATGTCCACACCTCGATCAACCTGCCCGTTCTGTTAGTAACAGGCAAGAAATAATGTACTTTTATTATTTTGATGGGAGTGACCTGCTGATAGTAAATTGGAGGAAAAATATATGGGGTCGCTACTGCCGTGAATATGTTTAAAGTGATTTATTTGAAATACGAGACAAAAGATTTTTATAGTCCATTTTAATTCTGCAAATGAATTTATATACAAACTAAATATAAAATATAACACTGTGCTTGTCAACCATTATTTTACTTTTTTAATATATTAAGGTAAATGTTCGCGACTAATTTTTAATAAAAATTGAGACAAAAAAACGCTGCCTCCGGTAGCATTTATACCAGAGACAGCGCCTAATTTTTATTATTGATTATTGCTATTAATATTACTACCTTTGCCTTACCTGCTCAGAGCAGAAAACAATATTTCAGAAAGCTCTCCCCTGACGCAGTTTGCATTTGGATTATTGAAGGTCTTTTCGTCCTCTTTCACAACACCAGTTTCAACCAGCTTGCTGATAGATTTTACCGACCATTTAGCCAATCTGCTGCTGTTCTTCAGGACCGGCTGGTCTTTAGAAGGGCTTGCTGCAGCCGGGAATTCTCCCAGGTAGCTTATCATGTTGTGCAGCATTACATACAGCATTTCAGTGGTTATAGAAGTATCGGCAGCCAGCCTGTTGTTTCCCACTCCGCTGGTTATGCCTATTTCCTTTGCTTTAGCATAGTAGCCTGCAAATTCTCCTGCTGCATCTGAGAAGTTATTCACCGGATTTTCCACAGGCTTAATGTTATATGCTTTGAGAAGCATTACTATGGCTTCTCCTCGAGTTACCGTACCCTTTGCATCAAAGTTCTCACCGGTGACAATACCCCTGGCTCCAAGATATGTGGCTGCAGCGGCATAGCTGTCTGTGGTCTTCATATCCTTAAAGCTCACCTTGTTATAGCCTACGGCAAACTTTGAAAAATGTGTTGTCTTTAGCTCAACATAACCTTTTGAATATGTTCCTCTTACAGGAACAAGGTTGTTATTGTTATCAAGCCAGTACGCCACAATGGCATTTGGATCTTCATTATTTGAAATAACATACGGTATCCTTGCAGTTACGGTTCCGTCCTTGAAGTCGGATACTGTTTTGCCTCCGCTGGTAACAGTAAACTCATATACCGGACGCTGAGCAATTTTTTCTGCGGTTGCAGCAGGCAGTTTTGCCACATCTGCTGCTGCAAGCTTTACAACTTTTATTTCAGTTGCACCTGTCCCGGCCTTTGAAATAGTGTCAATGGTCTTACTATCAAAGGTAATTTCATAATCTGCCGAAACCACCTTAAGTGATGCCTCCTTGTCTGCCTTGATTATTTTCGACAGGGTAGCTTCGGGAAGCTTGAGGGTAGCACCGCTTAACTTTGCAAAAGTATCCAGCTTCAGTGTGACTACCGGCTTTTCCTCATTCTTCTTGACAGTTTCAATGTTTTTCAAAATATCTTCCACAACTTTTTCTGTAACATTTGCTGTAGCGCTGCCATCAGTATTCACTATAACAGGCACGCTCACGCTTATTACCGATTTGTCAGCGGTAGAGCTTGAATTATTTGTGCTGGTGTTGTTTGTATTGTTATTGGTGTTATTATTTCCAGTACCGTTGTCTGTTCCGGAGCCTTTTCCAGTAAGGGTGACCTCTCCGTATACGGAGGTGTCCTGATAGCCGACTCCTGTGGTGTCATTCCAGGTGGCATATCCCACACGTGATTTACTGCTGTCGGCATCATTTACCTGAGCATCAAAACCTATTTTTACATTGTTTTGAGGAGTAATACTTTTAAAGGGTATCTTCATTTCAACAGTATAATTAGTACCCATTACTTTAGTTGCCGATTCAAAGCCTGCCGACATACGTGACGGATTAAAGCTTGTTTCATTATCATAGTTTACCCTGTACTGGCCGTCATCATCTTCATAGCTTAATGTTTTGCCGTTGTTTTCATCTACAAAGACCTCCACAGAGTCCTGCTGCCAGGCATCTGCACTATCCTTATTCAGCAGTGTGTCGCTGACCTGTGTTAAAACATATAAATTGCTGTCATCCCAAAGAACCTTCGTTTTTCCCGTTGCATATTTCCATGCACCGCTGAATAGGCCAAGCGATATTTCCTCCGCCTTATTCCATATGCTGTCCAGATTCCCATCAATTACAGGTGTTCCGTACGCTGCCGTTGCTTCATTGATTTGCACCGATGGAGGCGGCTCATGCTCAGACATATACTTATCCGGGTCTACTACGGCATAATAGGCAGGCTTCGCTTGCATAGCCTCGTCAAACAGCAAAGGGCTGCTGCTGGCTCTCCAGCTATGAGGGTCATCCAAACCCCAGATAGTAACTCTGCTTATGCTGTCGGAATAATTCTTGAATATTTTCATCAAATTGCCATACAAGTACGCCTGGATATTTGCCTCCTTGGCATCTAGAGTATTATTACTTCCAGCCTGAATATCCAGCTCGGTGACACTGATCTCAACTCCAAGAGAAATAAACTTCTTCAAGGAGGCTTCTACATTCTCCGGCTTGGTGGACTTATTATAGTGTGCCTGCATGCCTATCCCTTCTATAAGAAGCTTTCCGGGATGGTCCTCAGCATATCTGGTATTTATTTCGTTAACCATATTATATATGGCATCGGCTTTATTTTTATTGTCCTCATTGTAGTCATTATAATAAAGCTTTATATTCCAGCCATTCTGGTCAATAACCTCTCTTGCAGCCAGGAATGCCTGTTCTATATAGTCAGGCCCTATGGCCTTACCCCAGTTTGAGTCACCTCGCAGGGAACTGCGCCAGTCGGACGGATTTGAAGGATTGTCACCCATGGCTTCATTGACTACATCCCAGGAAATAACCTGGTTGCCGAAATGCTGAACAACATTTTTTATGTGCTCAGTCATATTCTCAAGTGCTTCCTCCCGTGACAGTACCACACCTCCGGTTGTCGTGTTCATCCACGCAGGTGTCTGTTGGTGCCACACCAGCACATGCCCGTGCACCTCCATCCCGTTTGCATGGGCTTTTTGAATCATTGAATCAGCAGTGCCATAGGTAAATACACCCTTTGTTTTCTGAAGTGCATCCGGCTTCATGTCATTTCCCGCAGTAATAACATTGAAATGGTGCTTCAAAAGTTCAAAGCTTGACCCTTCAAGCTCGGATGGAGCTACTGCATTTCCAATGAGGAAATCATCCTCATATACATCTTTTATTGGAGTTAAATCCTTTTGAATTACTATTGGAGGAGCTTCTACCTTTTCAATACTGATATCATCAATATAAAAAGCTGCCGAAGTTGTTGAGCTCTCCACATATAGTGTCACCGTTCCGCTGGAAACACTGTTATAGGTGTATGTACCCTCAATCTGGGACCATTTGTCATCCGCAGCCGTTACCTTGCTGATATTATTGTAGGATGACCCTCCCACCTGTGTGGAAAGCTGCAATTCAGCACTGGACGGGCTGGACATCTTTACCCACATTGAGAATTTGTATTTACAGCCGGAATTTACGTAATCTATTATGCTTAATGATGGTCCATGCCAGCCTTCATTTCGGCCTTCAACCTTTAATGAAAGCGCACCGCCTGTTGTATGGTTTTGCTCATTTGTTACAGTAAGAGTTTCAACTCCACCTCTAGGAACAAAGCCTCCATTTGTATTATCTTCAAATGTTAAAGTTGTAAAAGCTTTAGCAGGCTCCTCAGGGGGAGTAGGTTCTTCTGTGCCGCCCCCATCAATAGTAATCAGTATGTCTCCGATATAGAAGGGAACAGTTGCTCCTTTATCATCAGACTGGATTCTAATTCTGTCATATGTACTTGTATCAGCTGTATACTGAGTGGCGATGTTAAATGCTGCTCCAGTTGTCACTATAGCCTGACCCAAGTAATTCCCATATTGGTTTGTAGACGGCTTAACGGGCTGTGCCACTATCAATGCTCCTGGAGTTACACTTGTCACATTTTCATCAATATAGCCTTTGATAGTTATATTATAAGTCTTACCATTTTTAAGTTTTAACGTACTAAGACTGAAATCAACTGCATCCCAACTATTTTCTCTCTTTTCCACATACAAAGCCTTCCCGTCAGCATTTCCGTCAAAAACCTTATCGCTGACCTGGCTCAAACTTGCTCCACCTGATTGCGTCGCACCTCCAATACCTTCCTCAAAGGTCTCGTGATATACTTCACTTACTGTCGGTGTCGAGGGTGTACTGTCAGTGGTAATAAGTATATCCCCGATATAGAAGGGCACATTTGCACCTTTATCATCAGACTGAATTCTAATTCTGTCATATGTACTTGTATCAGCTGTATACTGGGTTGTTATTGTAAATGCTGATCCAGTTATCACTGTCGCCTGGCCCAAATAATTCCCATATTTGTCTGTGGACGGCTTAACAGGCTGTGCAACTATCAATGCCCCTGGAGTTACACTTGAAACACTTGAATCAATGTACCCTGTAATTGTGATACTATAGGTTTTAGCATTTTCCAGTTCTAATGCACTGAAACTGAAATCAACTGCATCCCAACTATTTTCTCGATTCTCCACATACAAAGCCTTCCCATCGTCATTCCCATCAAAGACCTTATCACTGACCTGTGTCAGGCTTGCGCCTCCCGACTGGGTTGCAGCACCTATCCCCGCTGCAAAGTCCTCATGGTAGACCGTCACCGTCGCAGCCTTTACTACACTGTTAACCGGTATTAATGTGAATACCAGGCACAGCACCAGTAATAATGAAACTGCCTTCCTAAATTTTTTTACAATCGTACTACTCAAATAACTCGCCTCCTCTAAATTATCCTATATATACTAACGTATAAAAATACGGTAGTTTTCTCTATCCGACATTGCTGCAGGCCTTCTCGGTTTACATAATGTCGTTCCCAGCCTGGAATAACCCAATTTTCATATTTATTCAATTTTTCAAGTTGATTAAACTAAGGCTGCAGACATGAAGTCATTTTATTACGCGGTTTGAATTGTGCCAAAATTATAAGACTTCTGCGTTGATGTAGTTGATGTAAGTTATTACAGAGAAATAATTAAAAATAAGTACTCTATTAATATCCCGGATTGGCTTTAAAAACTGTGCTATATAGCATAGGTGCTGCTACAGCAGTGGCCGCCCCCATGTCATATCTCCCCACGACGGCCACTGCTGGCAGTTTTGCTACATTTTATTACTTAACAGGCATTGCATTTTAACAGGTTAATACTTCGCTACAGGTTTACTACAGGTATTGCAGTTTAAACAGGTTAATACTTTACTGCCGGTTTACTGCAGGTATTACAGTTTAACAGGTTAATACTTTACTACAGGTTTCTACAGGTATTGCAGTTTAAACAGGTTAATACTTTACTGCGGTTTACTACAGCTATTGCAGTTTAAACAGGTTAATACTTTACTGCCGGTTTACTACAGGTATTGCAGTTTAACAGGTTAATACTTCGCTACAGGTTTCTACAGGTGTTGCAGTTAACAGGTTAATACTTTGCTACGGTTTTCTACAGGTATTGCAGTTTAACAGGTTAATACTTTGCTACAGGTTTCTACAGGTGTTGCAGTTAACAGGTTAATACTTTGCTACAGTTTTCTACAGGTATTGCAGCTTAACAGGTTAATACAGGTAATTGCAAATATTACTTTTTACCGGTGAGAGTAAGCACACCATATACAGATGTGTCCTGATAACCGTTTCCGGTTGTATCGTTCCAGGTTGCCACACTCTGGCGGGCACCGTTCTTGCCATCATTGATCTGTACATCAAACCCAAGCTTTTTGTTATTGCTTGCTTTTATGGTTTTAAAAGGAATCTTCATCTCAACAGTGTAGCTTGTACCGGATACTTTAACAGAGGATACAAAGCCTTTTGAAATACTTGACGGATTAAAGGTTTTTTCATTCTTGAAGTTTACTCTGTACTGTCCGTCATCCTCCTGATAGAAGGAGGTCTTGCCGTTATTTTCATCAAGAAATACCTCTACTGAGTCTTGCTCCCAGGCATTTGCACTCTTTTTATCCAGCTGTGAGTCACTGACCTGTATCAGGACATAAAGGTTCTTGCTGTCCCAGAGAACCTTTGCAGTTCCGCTGGCCCCCTGCCATGCCATCTGATATTGGTTAACAGGAATAGTAGCTGCATTCTTCCAGACTGCATCTATTTTTCCGTCTATTTTAGGAGTGGCATATTTAGCTGTTGAAGTCTTGGCGTTTGCTGGCGTGGCAGGCTTGTGCTCCTTCATGAATTTATCAGGATCAAGCACACCGTAATACGCCGGCTTTGCCTGGAGATTCTTATCAAACAGCAGAGGATTTGTGGAGGATCTCCAGCTTGTACCGTCATCCATCCCCCAAATTGTAACACGCGCTATATTCTTGGAATGAGCCTTGAATATCTTGAACAGCTGTGCATACAAGTAGCCCTGAGCCTCAGAAATCTTGTCTGTAAGTTTGAAGTCACTTCCTGCCTGGACATCAAGCTCTGTAATACTTACTTCCACACCCAGGGAAATAAATCTTTCCAATGACAACTGCACATTTGTAGGGTTGGTTGAGATGTTGTAATGTCCCTGCATACCAATACCGTCAATAAGCAGCTTGCCCTTATGGGTCTTCTTGTACCTGTCATTTATTTCCTTGACCATGTTGTAAACTGCCTTGGATTTATTCTGATTATCAAGGTTGTAATCATTGTAATACAGCTTGATATTCCAGTCAGGATGTTTGTCAAGAACTTCTCTGGCAGCCAGGAAGGCCTGTTCCACATAATCGGAGCCTACGGACATGTACCATGGACTCTGGCGCAATGAGCCCTTCCAATTTGTAGGATTAGTTGGATTGTCGTTCATTCCTTCATTCACTACATCCCATGAAATGACTTTATTTCCGAAGTGCTCCACAACGGTCTTAATATGAGTCTTCAAATTTGTAAGTGCCTCTTTACGTCCCAGATACACAGTCTGCCCTTTTGCATCGGTCTTTGTGTTCATCCAGGCCGGGGACTGCTGATGCCATACCAGGGTATGGCCGTGCATCTTCAGACCTTCTGCCCGCACCTTGTCCACAAGCTTGTCGGCTTCCTCAAAAGTGAATTTACCCTTAGTGCCCTGAAGAGCATCAGGCTTCATGGCATTTCCTGCAGTTGCAACATTAAAATGCTTCTTTAAAAGCTCAAGCCTCACTCCTTCAAGATCTTCCGCCGATATGGCATTTCCAATCAGGAAGTCTTTGCTGTACACATCCTTCACAGGGGTTAAATCCTTCTGTATGGAAATCTTACCTGCTCCCGTGTTTTCAAAGCTGATATCGTCAATATAGAAAGATGCGGTTGCATCGCTTGAACTTTCAACATATATTGTAAGATATTCGCTGGAAACATTGTTGTAGCGATAAGTACCCTCATACTTCACCCAACCGTCTGAAGTATTTATGTTTTTAGCAGAAAGAGTTATGTAATTTGCACTTCCGCCGTTTCCAACCTGAGTTGAAAGCTGAAGCTGTGTGCTGGCAGGTTCTATTAGCTTGACCCATGCAGTAACCTTATACTCGCCGCCCTGGTCTACATATTTTTCAACATGCAGTGAAGGGCCGTGCCAGGTGCTGGCTCTTCCCTTGACCTTTAAGGCATAAGCACCCTTGTCGGTATGATTTACTTCCTTTGTAACCGTCAAGGTTTCAGTACCCGCTCTGCCTTCAAAACCACCTGCGGTATTGTCCTCAAAGGTTATGGTCTTAAAGGTTTCAGCGGCCGGTCCGTTAGAAGTATTGCCAGTGTCCGCCGATATAGCTTCGGTAATGAGAATATCTCCTACATAAAAGGGCACGGTTTTTCCGTTGTCATTTGACTGAATCCGCAGCTTTGAGTCTTTGGAGGTATCTACCGTGTATTTCCCAGTCAGGGTAAATGCTTTCCCTGCTGCAAAATCAGAGCCCGCAAGCCATGCATAGCTGTCTACGGTCTGAAGGAAGGCTTGTGCCCCGGCGGGTATTGTCTCCTTGGAATCTACGAAACCTTTAACAGTAATATTGTAGGTTTTTCCGTTTACCAACCCAATATCGCTGAAATTAAAATCAGCCGCATCCCAATTGTTTGCTCTTTTGCTTATGTACAAAGCTTTCCCATCGGTGTTACCGTCAAAAGACTTGTCACTTACTGCAGAAAGGCTTGCTCCGCCTGCCTGGGCGGCCTTACCAACACCGCTTGCAAAAGTTTCATGATATATTTCCTTTTCTGCAGCAGTTCCCGTTGAACTGTCGGCAGCAGCTTTTTCACTGGTTATCAGTATGTCCCCTATGTAAAATGGAACGGTTTTTCCGTTGTCATTTGACTGAACTCTTAATTTTGAGTCCTTTGATGTATCTACTGTATACTTTCCAGTCAGAGTAAATGGCTTACCGGCTGCAAAATCCACCCCTGCCAGCCACGCATAGCTATCCACGGTCTGAAGAAAAGCCTGAGCCCCGGCCGGTACTTTCTCATTGGAATCCACATACCCTATAACCGTTATAGTATAGGTTTTTCCATTTACAAGACCAATATCGCTGAATTTGAAGTCAGCGGCGTCCCAGTTGTTTGCCCGCTTGCTCACATATAAAGCTTTTCCGTCAGAATTCCCGTCAAAAGCTTTCTGAACAGCAGTCAGGCTTGCACCTCCTGACTGTTCAGCCTTTCCGGCACCATCTGCAAAAGATTCATGATAAACAGTATCAGTTTCGGCCTTGACAAAACTTGTCAAAGGCACAATTGAAAAAAACAAGGCAAGCGTCAGTAGTAGCGCTATCCCCTTTCTCCAATTTAAAAACTTACTCATTCTCAAATCAAATCGCCTCCTCTAAATCTTAAACATCTATTTACTAACGCATCTGTTTCACCAGACACGGTAGTTTCCGCTTAATGCAAGCAATGCAAAGAAATACAACACATTATCGTAATATCTTCTGTTTCCGGTTCTCAAAGGCTGCTCCCAGAATTTTCTGACATAATGCTCCCGGAAATCTCCCTGAGAGGCCAGCGAAGCCTGCGCCAGCGTAGCAAGCAAGCCCAGCGGGTGCAAGACCCCTGCCGGTGTGCCATCTACCTCCCGAACCAATTCTTTTGCATTGGTAACAGGCGTGCCATCAATATGGTATACCAGATTTTCTTTGCCTCTTACGGTTCTTCCGAAAAATTCCTGAATATTTTCAGCCTGTTCGCAGGCCCAGTCATCTTCTGCAAACCATTCATAATCAAGAGCAATATTAGCCGCAGTCCGGTAAGCATCACTGTAAAACAAATGATGATTTGACCTGTTGTGAGGTGTTCCGTCATAATCGGCATACTCCGCCGACAGTCCCGTTTTTATATGACAGGCCTTCTTAAGATATTCCCGGCTCAGTTTTGCGGCTTCTCTGAAAAAGTCAGAGTCAGCCGGATTTCCCCATAATGCAAACAACTGATAAAAATGAGGAAGATGGTATGAGGGATCGGAAAAATTGCAGCTTGGAATAAAACGTATCAGCTTGGTTTCAGGGTCAAACATGGGGTCTCTTTTCTTATGAACCATGTGATGGAGGATATTTCTGGCCTCCTGAGCATAATTGAATATACCCTCACCATCCCCCCAGCGTCTGCCGGCAAACAACAGAGCCATGGCAAAATACTCCTCCCCGTCCGGGGCCGGGCCGTTTGAGTTCCGTCTGCCGTCAAACTGTGCAGACCAGCCAAAATAACCTTGGTAGGCGCCCTTGTCAAGGTACATATAAGTTCTTGTCCATTTCCATATCCGATCAAAAATATCCTTGCGGCCCATTTGGAGGGCAATCATCATACCGTAGCTCTGCCCTTCCGATCTGACATCAAGATTTCCGGTATCCACAAGATAACCCATGTCTTCGCCTGTTTCATGATAAATACGTTGATCGTCACTTCCAAAAAACAACACTTCAAAAATGTCTGAGACACGTTGCTGTACGTCGCTTTCGGTATAACCATAGAGAGTGAAAAGATTCGAATAACTGCCGGTTTTAAAGGCGTGCGGCATATGAATTATCCCTTTCATAAAAACTAAAGTATTATTACAAATTCCAAGAATACAAATCAATTACTGCTGGCTGAAATCAACCATAATTGACTATATGATTATATTTTTAACGGTCAATTATTTAGTTTTTATTTATTAAGTGTTAAAAGTTTGTGATATTGTCAAAAGATTATTATTTTTTCGCTTATGCTGGTCATCCAAAGCAATGGCCAGTTTTTCAAGTCCCTGAAGGGAGAAGTGAGATAAACAGGTATTTCGTCAGCAGCATTCCTGAACGTAATTCCTGCAAACAAAGTATTATATTCCTTACGGCTAAAATATCTTGCTAAAGCTGCACCTGTGAGGAAAAACCCCAGAGGTGCAGCTAAGCCTTTTAAAAATTATTCCTTAACTCCTCCCAATGCAAGTCCGTTTACAAAATATCTTTGCAGGAACGGATAAACCACAAGGATTGGCACAGCAGCTACTATGGTAATTGCCGCTCGGATTGACTGCGGCGTGGTTACATTGCTGACTCCGGACTGAGCTGCCGAATTGGCGCCTCCGCCCGTAGCTCCCGCAGTATTACCTGCATTCATGGCACTGGCCAGCAGCTTCTGAAGCTCATATTGCAGTGTGGATAATTCCTGACGTCCTGAATTGTACAGGAAGGTATCAAACCAGGAGTTCCATGAGCCAACAGCTACAAAAAGAGCAATGGTGGCAAGTGTTGGAACACATAGCGGCAGGATAATCTGCAGGAATATTCTGAATTCACGTGCACCGTCAATTTTAGCTGATTCTATAAAGCTTTCAGGAATTGACTTTATATAAGTACGTATTACTATAAGGTTAAACGCACTTATAATATTTGGTACCCAATATACTGAAAAGGTATTTATCATGTTAAGATCTCTTATGAGCATATAGTTAGGTATCAAACCTGCGTTAAAATACATGGTCATAACAAAGATTACCGTTACTGACTTTCTCAGGATATATTCCTTGCGGCTAAGTGCATAAGCCAGCATGGAAGTAAAGAACAGGTTTGTTATGACTATAACTATAGTCTTAAGAACACTTATCATAAACGCTCCATAAATGGTATCCATGTTGAAAACAACACGATAATTCTGGAGAGAGAATATTCTCGGCCATAAATATATGCCCCCGCGAACCGTATCCATACCTTCGTTAAAGGATATGGCAAGCGTATTAAGCATGGGATAAACCATTGCCACTGAGAGAAGGATCAGGAAAGTGGAATTTAAAGTTGTAAAAATGATATTTTCTGCGCTAAGATTTCTATTACCTAGTTTCATTTTTCTCTCCCCCCCTATATCAGCTTTTCTTCGCCCAAACGTCCGGCGATAAAGTTTGCACCTGCTATTAATATGATACTGACTCCCGTTTTAAATATACCTGCAACGGTAGCTAGCGAGTAATTACCCATCTGAATACCGTATTTCAAAACAAATATATCAATTGTTTCTGCTTTCTCCACAACCAGGCCGTTGCCAAGGAAGTATTGAATTTCAAAACCGGCTTCAAGTATCCAACCTATACTCATTATCAGAAGTATGACTATTGTTGCCTTGATGGATGGAAGTGTAATATTCCACATTTTATGATAACGGTTTGCTCCGTCTATGTCGGCAGCTTCATAAAGTGCCGGGTCTATTGCAGTCATAGCTGCCAGATAGATTATGGTGTTCCAGCCAAGCTCTTTCCACAGATGGGAGCCTGCAACCACGCCCCAGAAATAATTGGGATTTGAAAGAAATTGTACTGGTTCACTTACAATGTGAAGGTTCATCAAAATAGTGTTGATTATACCTCCGCTTGATGGAAATGAAAGTGCTGTTGATACCAGACCGGCAACGATAATCCAGGATAAGAAGTGAGGCATATAAGTGATATTCTGAACTATGCGTTTAAAGCCTGTGTTTTTAACCTCATTTAGCAGAAGTGCCAAAATGATTGAACAAACATACCCGATTACTAATGTAAGAAAACTTTGCGCCAGCGTATTACGTATATCTCTTATGAATCGTTCCCCGTTTATGCCGGTAAAAAGCTTTACAAAATTATCAAAACCTACCCATTGCTGATCCCACGTACTTCTTATAGCCGGTCTGAAATTTTGAAACGCCATTGTCCAACCAGTTATCGGCACATATGAAAACAAAATCTTGTACAGCAGCAGGGGCACACTCATAATAATCAGCTCACGCTGTGAGATTATGGTGCCCCAGACACTCCTGTTATTCCTTGGAAGAGCCAGCGTTTTTGCCCTCATCTTTTTTACCTCCTATTTATCTAAAAAAAGGGGACTTGCATCCCCTTTTTTTAGATTATTTATTGTCAGAAATTACAATCAGATTATTTTGTGCCCCAGTCCTTGATTCTTTCCTGAATACCTGCGTTTATAGCATCTTCATAAGCCTTGACATTAATCTTGCTGATTGAAGTTGTATATTCAGTCCAGAGCTTTTCAAAGTCAGCAGGCTTAGCCATAATAATCTTAGGCAGGTACTGCAGTGAAGCATCAGTCAACTGCTTGTTTGCCATCTGAGCGTCGCTTCCGTCAGGAAGTGCAATATTCCATGCCGGATAGTAAACAGGGTTTTCAGGTGGCTGGTTGTTGAAATCTCTCCAGGTCTTCTTGTTGTACTTGGTGAGGAAATCCTTGTCATACTGCTTCAAGGTAGCAAAGAATTCTTCAGGCTGATCGTCTGGGCCATATGCATTTCCATCGGTGTATGAACCGTTACGCTTAGGCATAATGTCTGTGAGAGCCATAAGTCTGTTTGAAGATCTCCAAACAAGGTCTCTTGAATCTTCACGCTGCTTTTCAGTTCTGGTGAACTTGCCGTCAGCGCCAACCTGATAATCTTCACCCTCGATACCCCAAGAAAGAATCTTCTGCCATTCTTCCTTCATGATTTCATTTATGAAGGCTACAGCAACATCAGGGTTTTTGCAGGATACTGATACACCTATACCCTGATTGATATTCATAACCGGTCTGTCAGCGTAGTAAGGAGCAACGCCGTCGAATGTTGGCATAGTAGCTACATAAGTACGTTCATCCTTGTTTGCAGCGGTAAGAGCATCGTGAGCATTACCAAAGCTCCAGCGCTGGTCATACATACCAAGCACGCGGCCTGTAGCAAGCTTAGCCAGGTATTGGTCAAGAGTCTGTGTAAAGGATTCCTTGTCAACAAGACCCTTAGCATTCATTTCATTGAGGTACTGGTAGTATCTCTTGGATACATCCTTGTCTGCGAATATCTGAGCTACATCATTTTCAACGATAACACCACCGTTGTTGGGATGTCCTGCGAGATATTCAGGAGGATTTGTCATACCCCATTCTCTTCCGGTAGCAGCAAGTACTTCAAAAGCGATAGTCTGCTGTCCGTCAATCTTAGGATATTTGGTCTTGTAATCTTCCAGCAGCTTGAAGTACTTTTCAAGCGTCATGTTTGAGAGATCAGGATAGCCAGCATCAGCAAGAACTGCCTTCTGAATCCAGAAACCTGATGCACTGTAGTCAGTACCGCCTGTTATTTCACCGTAGTAACGGTTGTAGTTAGGTATCTGATATATGTGCTTTCCTTGACCTCCGTCAAAGGCTATCTTGTTCCAGTAAGGCTTAACATGCTCGTACAAAGCATCTGCAGCCTCAGGCTTCAAATAGTCATCCATTGGTATATAAGCACCGCCTGTAACCATACGTGCATTTTGATCAGTTGCACCAATCAAGTCGGGGAATTCTCCGCCGGCAAGCATAACACCGATCTTCTGATCCTGGTTATCCGGAGTAATTATTTCATACTTAAGAGTAACACCCAACTTATCCTTCAAAAGCTTGGAAATCTTGTTGTCAGCAGATGGAGCCTGTTGACTAGTGGTAATCCAGATGCTCAGCTCAACAGGCTTATCTGGTGATAGCACCGGTAAAGTGCTGCCTGTTTGACCAGTTGTGGATGTTGAACTGCTGTTAGTTGCCGTGGACGTAGTGTTTGAAGATTCACCGCCGTTACCGCATGCAGCCAAGGAAACTACTAACGCTGCTGCCAATACTAATGACGCAAACCGTTTCATAAATCATCCTCCTTAAATTTGTAATGCGGGTATTGCTGTAACAATATTATTTCATAAATCCTGAAAAATATTGCCTTAGCTGTCTATTTGACTGTTACACCCGCTTCTTGTATAATTGCATTATATTTTGAATTATAACTAAAGTAAATTATCAAATTTGGGATAAGTATAGGACATTTTTACAAGGGGTTGGGCAAAATGCTCAAGGTAATGCTTGTGGACGATGAACCGTCCGTGCTTGAAGGATTAAGACTTTTTGTTAATTGGGGACAATTAGGATATGAAATTATCGGGGAGGCTTCGGACGGTGCTTCCTCATTTTCACTTATCCGCGATTTAAGGCCCGATCTGGTCATATGTGATATTCGTATGCCGGGCTTGTCCGGCTTGGAGCTGATAGAAAAAGTAAATACTGAAATAACTCCGCCTCCAAAGTTTATCCTGCTGAGCGGCTACAATGATTTTACTTATGCCCGGAGAGCCCTGCAGCTCGGTGCCCTGGGCTATCTGACCAAACCTCTGGATGCTGAAGAGCTGGAAGGTGAATTATCCAGGGTATCTGGAATAATAGAAAGTGAAAGAGCTGAAAAGCAGGAAAATCTGGAATTGATTCGTTATACGGCTAATCAGCTTTATAATGACATTATGGATGGGAAGCACAGTGAGAAGCTTATGCGTAAGGCACATTTCATTTTTGACATTCCTGAGAATTCTAAAATCCGTATTATACAGTTTATTACCGAAACTGTGGAAAATACTGCAAATAACCCGGAATTAAAAATATATGATTTTTTGATACAGCTTATGGGCATAAAAAATGAAAACTGCATGTTCTATAACGGCAGCGGAAATTACATTATTATTTTGCATGAAGGGACGGACATATTTTCACCTGAGCCCGGCAGAATGTCAAAGCTGGAAGAAGCATTTACGCAGGTCAATCCTTCAGACTACGGGCTTAACAACTTTTGGACCCTCATAAGCGGAATAGCAGAGGATAAGGTGCTGAACAGCATTCTTAAATGCGGCAGGCAGTTGGAGCAGCTTCAGACCTATTGCATGCTGTATCCCGATAAAAGATTCTTCTATTATAATGATATTGAAGATAATGAAGCCTGGGAGGAGCAGTCGGAAACAGAACTTGGAAATGTATTTCCCGAGCTGCCTTTCGACCGTATCATCAGCTCTTTAAAAGGTAATGACCTTCTTCAGGTACAGAGTTCTGTAGAGGAATTTTTTCAGAAGCTAAATCAGACAGGGGCGTCCAGAAGGCTTTATTCCATTTGCCTTTACAGACTGGCCGATCTGGTCAAAAAAATGTCATATGCCTATGGGATAGATGCCGGCAAGGTAATACTCAAGTTTACCAGAGCTATTGACAGCATAACTCCAAACTGCAAAAATCTTGCTCTGGAAATGTGCACATATATTTTCAGAAAACAGAATGTCAATAATGAAAAGCCTTTGTTATTGCTGGAAAATGAGATTATTGACCACATAAAGGCCAATTACAGGGAGAGTCTTTCGCTGCAGAGTATAGCCGAGAAATTTTCTCTTTCTCCCATAATTATAAGCAAGATAATAAAAAAGAAAACCGGTCAGAAGTTTAATGATTACTTTAACTTTTTAAGGATAGAATATGCCAAAACTCTCATTGCGTCCGCTGACCTGAAAATGTCAGCCATTTGTGAGCAGTCAGGGTATTTGGATTACAGATACTTTACTGAAAAATTCAAGGAGTTTACCGGGGTTTCGCCTTCGGAATACAAAAAGAAATATTCCTGATAATCAGGTACCGGGAGATGCATTATAATGAAAAAATTTTTTTCACAGTTTGATAACATCAGCATAAGGCGTAAATTTATTGTGGTTTACATTTTTTGTATTTGTCTGCCTGTAATAGCCGGGGGAATCATATGGGTGGCCTTTACCTCCCAATCCATGCAGCAAAACACCATTCACTATCTTAATCAAACCTTTGAAGGGGCCAGCAGCGACTTTAACATATTGACCCAGACGGCAGTAAATATGGCTAACCAGGTCAATGCCGACAAATCCCTGCTTAACGACCTGTCAAAGCGGTTTACAACCCCTTCGGAGCATTACGACCTTTACTGGAGTGCCCTCAGAAACCGCTTTAACATGTATCTTGTAAGCAATCCGGATATTGCAGAGGTCTCCTTGTACATTGACGACCCCCATTTTTTAAACACCGATTATTTTCGTGTTATTGATGCCTCTACCCGGAAAAAGGAATGGTACAGGATGGCCTCTGAATCCAAATCAGATTTTCTGGTATATCCCGGATCTACGGCCATTGCCATCACCCCCTACAAAAACAGGCTGACCATCATACGTAAAATCGCTTCTCCCACATATTTGAACAATGCCACAAATTACCTGCTCATTGAGTTAAGGCTGGACAGGGTTATAGCAAAGCTCAAGGACGAAAGCGGGAATATGGATATTTATCTTACTGCTCCAGGCAACCAGATCATCTGGAGCAATCACGCCAGCAAAAATAATCTTACAAGCGAGCCCAATGACAGTTATTATGTGCTGCAGGACGCCATCGGGCCCTCCCCTTACTTTGAAGGCTGGAAAATAACAGGTGTATACGATAAATTTTTATTGTACAAACGTCAATTTGTGGTGCTTGCATATATTTTACTCATAACTCTTTCTTTATCAGGTTTCTCTGTATTTTTAATATGGTCGGTGCTGAATTCCATGAGCTATAGATTGTCCGCCTTGTCCCGCCACATAAAAAAGGTAAGCGAAGATCATCTGGAACCCCTGCTGCTTCCCCACACTGGCAAGGATGAAGTTGGGTGGCTTATCGAAACCTTCAATAAAATGATTGAGGAAATAAACGACCTTATTAATGTTGTCTACAAGCTTGAAATGCAGAAAAAGAGCGTGGAGGTTGAGAACATAAGGGCAGAGTATCAGTACCTGCAGGCGCAGGTCGATCCTCATTTTCTCTTCAATACACTTAATGCTATTCTTGTGTTTTGCGTGAAAAATGGTTATTCCGAGCTCTCATCAATTATTTCCAGCCTCTCCAAGCTTTTTAAACGTATGCTGGTAACAGGCAATAATCTTATTTCTGTATCTGAAGAGCTGGATTTTATTGAAAAATATCTGGCAATTGAAAAATTCAGGTTTGGTGACAAGTTTGAATACGATATACAGATAGCGCCAAAGGTTATGGAATCCAATCTCCTTATACCAAAAATGAGCATCCAGCCTATTGTGGAAAATGCCTGCAAGCATGGTCTGCAGGCTTCAATAGAAGATAACCGCAGACTTTACGTCAAAGCTGACATTGTAGACACGGCTCTTGTCATCTCAGTTAAGGACAATGGCTCCGGAATGGCCAAGGAAACTGTTAATGCCATTTACAGCAGACTTAAAAATCCCGACTCTGAAGCAGATACCCGTATAGACTCAGACTATGATATGGAAAGCGGAGTAGGAATCCAGAATGTATACCGGCGAATGATGATGAACTACGGTGAGAGATTCCATTTTAAAATATACAGTGAGCCCGAGCAGGGTACTGAAATAATCCTCAGGATTGAAGAAATTTAGCCTGGCCCGCGCTGGTACTGTGTAGGCTTTTTCTCAGTAATCCTGACAAAATGGGAAAAAAAGTTGTTGTAATTATTATAGCCAACTGTGGCTGAAATTTCGCTTAACTTTAAATCTGTTGTTTCAATGAGGTCCGTAGCTTTTTCTATTCTGAGGCGGTGCTGAAATTCACTGATACTGTAACCGAACTGCTTATTGAAGGCATCGCCCAGATACCCGGCCTCCATGAAAACCATTTCCGCCAGCTGAGCAACACTCAGTTCTCTGGTATAATTGTTCTCAATATATGTTTTAACTTCATAAAGATAACTTTTTGAGTTCTTTTTTCTTTCCTCCAGCATCAGGTTGATGATTTGAGAAAGTATATCCGTTATGTAGTTTCTAAGCTTCTCAAAATCCAGCTCACTGCCGGTGCCTGAAGGCAGAATGGTATTTATTTTGATATTCCTCCTGTAGGCAAGCAGCAGTATATGATAAACACAACTGTTTACCATAATTAAAGCATCCGAGATGTTTATAGCTTTTGTGGTGAAAAAATCAAACAGCTCCTTTATGAGTCTCATGGCATCCTCATAATTCATCAGATTTATAGCTGTAGTCAATTCCTCATCAAAATTTTCACGGACTGCTTTCCACACGTCCCCGGTTTCTTCACTTCCCTGGTTATCTGCATCAAATCCCTCAAACAAGGTACGTCTGGACTTGAAGGTTTCAATATCCGACTTTGAAAAACCATATAATGTGAGAAATTTGGATTCCAGCTTGTTTTTTATTTTAAGCAGAATGGAAACTATTTCCTCCTGGTCCAGTGGCTTCAGCAGATAATCCATCACCTTATGCCTCATTGCCTCCTGGACATATGCAAAATCAGCATACCCGCTGAGAATGACAAATTCCGTCTCGGAATCGAATTCCTGAACTTTATATATGAGTTCAAGTCCGTTTATGCCTGGCATGCATATGTCTGTTATTATCAGGTGCGGGTGAAGCTTTTCTATTTTAATAAGGGCTTCCTGACCATTGGAAGCTTCTCCGCACAACTCAAAATCAAATTCCTCCCAGGGTATCATGATTTTAAGCCCTTCTATTACCGACGGTTCATCATCCACCATAAAAACTCTGAACATAATGTACATTCCTCCGCATAAATGGGTTATTATGTAAATCAAATACAGGCTGGTGTTTCTTGTATGCAAAATAATTTAATTTAATGTTTGATATTTTAAGCTGTCTATAACAATCTTAATTTTTTGAGCAAAAACAATTATAACTAAAAAGTAACCGCTTATACTAATCTATATCAATATTGACTAAATTTCAATCCAAATTTTATTAATTTTTAATAAATTCGACATATTATCATGATATTTTACCTACTGCAAATTGATGACAACCAATTACCTGTCCATTTCATCCTCCTGAAGTATGTCGGCCTCCCTGTAATTTATGAAGCTTCGCAGCTTATTGGCAGTATCCCTGGTTATTTCACCTTTTTCATAAAGGTGCTGCACCTCATTTCTTTCTATCTGAATGGCCCTGTACTTGAGTTCTGTACCCCTTTTTTCTGCAATATGATTGTCCACGGGCGTTCTCCTGCTCTTTTCAACTTTTTTAAGAGCAGCATAATAATGTGAAAGAACATGCAGGGACATTTCACTGTTGGTCTCATTCATCTGCAGCCTCACAGCAGCTATGGCCGACTTCAGCATTCTGCTTCTGATCTGGGCTGCCATGCCCATATGGCTTCCCGTATACAGGTCGCACTTTTTTTTCTTAATACTTATTCTGGTCTTAAGCCTTTTTAAAAAATACAGGTATATGAGCACCCTGTATTTATATTTTTGTGTCAGCAGCATCTCCCTGTGGTTTATAATCTCCAGAAGTTTATAATACAGCTCTGCAGACAGACCGTCCTCAATAAACAGCTTTTCCAGCTCGTCTTTCTCAGCCTTGATGGCTGTGAGCCATATTTTGATTTCCTCCGTTTTTCCGACGGTATTCCCCGGTATTTCTTCTCTGCGGGCAAGCTTTCGGATGTTCCTGTGACAATCGGCTATGATTGTCAATGCTTCTGCTTTATTTTCCCCATAACCTTCCTCCTTCATGGCCCTTATAACCGCCCTCATAAGTTTTATTCCGGCGGATTGCTCAGGGGTCATTTTACGGCCGGAGCCCACAGAGATATCTCTCCTTGAAAGCAGTGGCAGGAATATGCTCGCAATAATCAAGGATGCCAGGATTACTCCCGCCGCCAAAAAAATTATCAGATCCCTTTTGGGAAAAGGAGTGCCGTTTTGAAGGGTATAAGGAATGGAAAAAGCAGCGGCTAGAGTTACGGCCCCCCTTACACCTGATATTGATATAAGCATGAAGGACTTAGGCCCGGGAATGTTTTTCTTGGAGTTCTTACCCAGCGGGCATGCAGGCTTCCAGCAAAGATAAATCCATATATACCTTATTGCCATAAGGGCCAGAGCTATTATTAAAATATAACTCAAGGCCACAAGATTGCTTATTTCCTGATCATAAATAACCACTCTCATTACACCCGGTATCTGAAAACCCAGCAACACAAAAACCAAACCGTTCAATATGAACATTATTACTGACCAGGTATTCTCTGACATTATCTGCAGCTCCAGCGTGGAGGATTCAACCTGCTTTTTTTCTATGGAGTGCACCAGCCCCCCTGCTACCACTGCAAGTACACTTGAGACCCCCGAAAATTCTGCCGTCAAGAATATAATAAAGGGTGTAAGTATCTGAATCAGCATATGAAGGGTAACATCCTCCATTCCCAGCTTTCTCAGGAAAATCCTAAACTTGATGATTATAAGTGCCGCCAGTACTCCAATACCCAGTCCTCCCAGAGCCAATACCAGAAAATTCAGCGCCGCGCCTCCAATGGAAAATACTCCGGTGACTGTGGCGGCTACCGCAAGTTTGAAAGCCACAAGTCCCGATGCATCATTCATCAAAGCCTCTCCTTCCAGAAGAGTCATGATGTTTTTGTTGATACGGGCTTTTTTCAGAATAGCTACAACCGCCACCGCATCAGTTGGTGATAGAATGGCAGCCAGGGCGAAGGCAGCGGACAGAGGTATGCCCGGAAGTAAAAGCAATATCAGATAACCTCCCGCTACCACTGTAACAAAGACAAGCCCCAGTGCCAGCAGCAGGATTGGCACTCTGAGTTTCCACAGCTCATTTTTAGGAATCATTTTGCCGTCATTAAAAAGTATTGGGGCAACAAA
The DNA here is from genome assembly GCA_023400235.1 of Bacillota bacterium. GTDB lineage: Bacteria > Bacillota > Clostridia > Acetivibrionales > DSM-1351 > Ruminiclostridium. Next base: position 88,468 of record JAEXFI010000039.1, on the reverse strand, counting down.
CAGCACAAAAAACAAAGTTGGTTCCAGGCGAATATTCATTTCAGGTACAACCAACACAAAAAAAATCCCCAGAAAAATCTGTATTACCGGAATGGGTACAATGGGAACAAAATGATTGATTACATTGGAAACAGCTATGATAGCAAGCAGCATCAATATTAATAAAAACCAGTCCATTTTCAAACAGCCCTCTTTCCAACTAATCTTTTCACATTCTTATTTCTATTGTCCCCAGGAAAACTGGTTTTAACATATTCACACCTGCGGTACATAGACGCCTTAACAGACCGCAAAAGCATGTATAGTCAATGCTGTTCCTGTCAGCCGATCCAGTCAATGGGTAAATCAGCATCTCTGTCATTAAAAGTAATATTAACAGGATAATTAATATAATGATTATTATACCTGCCAGATTATACCCGAAAACTGCTTTTATTTGACTCAACATTATATTCGCGTATGCACTGTTTAATTCCAGGACCAAATCTCCCTTCCTCAAAAGGAGGACTATTCTCTCCGGTAGGAAGACTATTTCTTGAAATATGGAATATACTGTGCTATCATATTAGGGTGAGATTTCTTTTAAGTTAATGTTTTTTGTCTTCCAATGGGGGGAGTCCGTTTCGAGACTTTCCTTTTTATTTATCTTACATATGGAGTTTCACTGCACGAATGAGCGTTTATGCATGGGCAAACGCATGATATTTGCATATCCGTTCTATATTAATTAAAAGAGGGTGTGTTTTTTGGAAAAAGTGTTGATAGAAATTGCTCTTATTCTGATATTTACAAAGCTTGGGGGACTTGTAAGCCGAAAGTTTAAAATGCCGGAGGTTTTAGGCGCACTGGTGGCCGGTGTCATACTGGGGCCTGCTGTGCTGAGGCTTGTTGAATATACCGAAAACATAAAGCTCCTGTCGGAATTAGGTGTCATACTGCTTATGTTCCTGGCGGGACTGGAGACCAATGTGGATGAACTGAAAAAGGCCGGAAAAACCTCCTTCGTCATAGCAATGATGGGAGTTATCATACCACTTATTCTTGGCACTGCTGCAGCATATCTGTTTTTTACAAACTTCTGGGAAAACCTGTTTGTGGGGGTTATTTTAACGGCAACCAGTGTGAGCATATCAGTGGAAACACTCACAGAACTGGGAAAGCTCAATACCAAAGCAGGCGTCAATATACTGGGAGCGGCAGTTATAGATGATGTGCTGGGTCTTATACTTATTTCCATAGTGCTTGCTGTTTCTCAGACTCTGGGCAGCGGGGCGTCAGGCTCAGCTGCAGCCATAAGCCTGATTTTGACCTTCGCCAAGATTATTGCCTTCTGTCTTTTAAGTGTAATAATGATAGCTATAGTGCCAAAATATATTAATAAGATAAAAACTGACACCAAGCACAAAAGAGATTTGCTGACTTATTCAATTGCAATGGCTCTCATACTGGCTTTCATTTCCGAAATATTGGGAATTGCCGCTATTACAGGAGCATACATATGCGGGCTCACTCTTTCACAGTTTGTTCACCGGGATTATATTGAGAAAAACGTAAAGGCAATATCCTCAGGCTTCCTCTCTCTCATTTTCTTTGCCAGTGTAGGTATCGCCGCAGATATAAAGGGCCTTAGCCCGGAGGTAATTTTGATTACCCTGGTGATGTTCGCAATAGCCGTTATAGGAAAGCTTTTCGGGTGCGGCGGTGCAGCCAGGCTGTTTAAAATGAGCAAAAGGGAGTCCCTGCAGATAGGCGTTGGAATGATTTCAAGAGGCGAGGTTGCTATAATTACGGCTAACATAGGAATGCAAAACCATATTATTTCTGAGGAAATATACATACCCACATTAATTGTTGTTATACTTACCACAGTAATAACGCCCGCTCTTTTAAAGCTTGTATTCAGTTCGAAAAAGGGAGGGCACGAGGTACTCAACAGTTGATTTTTCAGTGTTGCAGCATTATATATTATATATAATGAATCCAGCCGGCAGGCCAGGGGCTATTTGTTTCCAGGCAGGCCGGTTTTTTTATCCTTGCTTTTAGTTCAAAGCCACTGCAAGCGGCTTCTTATGTCTGTATTTTTTCTGCATACCTCCTGTTAAATAACCTGCTAAATATTTTACTGTATTTTTGGAAAACTATAAGCGATTCTATTAATATTACAGCCTTTACGCAGATTGGAGATTCAAATGCAGAACCTTATTGAAAAAACCTTTGCAAAACCCGCTGAATCCTACTGGATTGGTTCTACTCCCGCCACCAACTATCCTTCCCTAAAGGACAATATCCGCACGGATATACTTATAGTGGGCGGTGGCATAACAGGCTTGTTAAATGCATATCTGCTCCAAAGGGAGGGCTTTGACGTAGTGCTTATAGACTCTTTTCGCATAGCCATGTCCACCTCGGGGCACACCACTGCAAAGATAACCTCACTTCATGACCTTAAATATTCAAAGCTGATTAAGAAAATAGGAAGGGCTGGCGCCAGCGGCTACGGCAGAATTAATGAGCAGGCAATCTCCCTGCTGGAAAAAATAATCGCAGAAAACCACATTAGCTGTGATTTCAGCCAGCAGGCCAACTATGTGTACACTCTGGATGAAAAGTACCTGGATCAAATAGAGGATGAGGTTTCTGCAGCCCAACTGCTGGAATTGCCTGTCTCCTTTGAGACTGCGCTGGACCTTCCCTTCCAGGTGAAAGGGGCAGTTTGCTTTAAAAATCAGGCCCAGTTCCATCCCAGAAAATTTTTACTGGGACTGGCGGAAATATTTGAGCAAAATGGAGGTCATATATTTGAAAATACCACAGCTGTGGACATCCATCAGGACAAACAGTGCAAAACGTCTACAAGGGAGGGTTTTTGTATTGTATCGGACAAGGTCATTATAGCAAGCCATTTCCCCTTCTACGACGGAGGAGGCTTTTATTCGGCCAGGATATTTCCCCAGCGCTCATATGCCCTGGCGGTAAAAGCTTCTGTAAAGCTGCGGGGAGGCATGTATATATCCTATGAAACACCTGTCCGGTCAATCCGCACCCAACCGCTGGAGGATCAGGAACAGCTTTTGATTATCGGCGGGGAGCATCACAAGACCGGAGATGATGACCATGAGCAGGAGCACTACAGAAACCTCATACACTATGCCGAGGATACCTTTAAGGCCGTTGAAATACCCTACCGCTGGTCCGCCCAGGATTATACAGCCATGAATGAGATTCCTTTTATAGGCCATATAACCGGGAGCATGCTGAATGTATTTGTAGCTGCAGCCTATCAAAAATGGGGCATGACCACAAGTACTGTGTCTGCAATAATAATAAGGGATATCCTGACCAAGGGCAAGAGTGAGGCCGAGTCGATTTTCACACCCTCCCGCTTTGCTCCAGCAGCTTCTGCTAAAAACTTTATAAAAGAGAACCTGAATGTAGCTGGAAGCCTTATTTCAGGCAAGCTGCAGGCCTTGCCCCAGGACATGACCCTTGAACCCGGTGAGGGCAAAAAGCTCTCATTTGACGGCAAAAAGGCGGGAGCCTATAGAGATATGGATGGCAGCTATTACATTGTTGACGCTACCTGCAAGCACCTGGGCTGTGAGGTTCGCTGGAATTCTGCCGAAAAAAGCTGGGATTGCCCCTGTCATGCCTCCCGCTACAGCTTCGAGGGTACGGTGCTTGAAGGTCCTGCGCTGAAACCGCTGGACAGATTACTATGATGGAAATGTCTCATCTTTAATGCAGGCTCTTTTGTTTCAGCTTCTGAAGTTCCGGCCCTGAGTGCTTTACCCAGATGTTCCCTGCGGGCGCATTTGCGCTGTGCGATATATTTCATCCCAGCGAACGGCAGGTAGGACACAGACCACAGCACACACCCCAGTATAAACGTAGGTACCAGATACCAGGGCCTCCCTACCGCCTGAGCAAAAGTTTCCATGGGAGACCCTGCAGCCGGATAGTTCAAGAAGAAGTAATTTCCGCCTGTAAGCTTATTTATTGGTATCATAATAACCGCCAAGCCCACCAGAAGTGCTATAACCTTCGGCAGCCTTCTTATATCCGGCCTGAAGCCCAGACAGAAAACCATAGACAGGGGTATAAGACAAATAATGCCGTGAACCAGCATGGTTTGAATATATATGAAGGACAGCGAGGGGTAATAATACACATCCGGAGTTATAAGTGTCATTAATGCCGGAGTCAGCCCTACGGCAAAGGAGTACTCCTGAAGAAGCCTGTTCCGTGTAATGGCCATTACCGGAAGGATAACCGACATCAGACTGCACAAATGCAGCGGCAGGGTATAGCCCGCGGAAAACTCTCCAACGCTTTTATACCAAAGCATTTGGGCTATCTCCAATAGAGGCAGAAGGAAGCACATGCAGCTGACTGCCTTCCACTTGCTTTGGGGAGATCTGTCCCTGAGTAATATAAGCACCACCACCCAGGCAGTAAATACCATGGCCAAGGCTAAAAAGTGCTGCATGGAAAACAGTTTATTTTTCATTTGTTCTGGAATCCCATCAATATATGTAAAAAAATATTCAGGCATATGTCCTGTCCCTCCTGATACAAGCTATAAAAGAATATATTCACCAAGCATGTAAAATATTAATATAAAAGTTATATAGCCAGGACTAACTGCTTTCAGCCATTGTTACTGACTTGGGAATTGACACTGTTTAATATATCTCATACAATGATTATAGAAAAAAATAACCTGTGATTTTATGGCCGCGCCACATATTCAAAGTATTTATAACTTTTTTGAGATAATAAATTTTCAAATACTTTGAAAACGCGCATGGCCGATTAACCTCCTTTATTCGCCTTATAGCGGCGGATTGAGGAGCACAAGTATTTCATTATTATTTTTGCCGCTATGCGGCTCATGGAGGTCTGATTGAAAGACTCATCTGCATTCGTCTTCCAATCAAACCTGTGATTTTTATGGCCGCGCCATATATTCAAAGTATTTATAACTTTTTGAGATAATAAATTTTCAAATACTTTGAAAACGCGCATGGCCGATTAACCTCCTTTATTCGCCTCACAGCGGATTGAGGAGCACAAGTATTTCATTATTATTTTGCCGCTATGCGGCTCACGGAGGTTAATATGAGACGAGATGAGATCAGTAAAGTAATTCTGCCTGAAAGTGATATTCCCAAGCAATGGTATAATGTTATTGCAGACATGCCGAATAAACCGGCGCCCTACCATAACCCGCAAACTCTAAAATTAATAGAACCTGACGATATGAGAGCCATTTTCCCTGATGAAATCATCAGACAGGAAATGACTGCAGAGCGTTACATTGACATACCTGATGAAGTACGGGACATGTACCGGACATTCAGGCCCAGCCCTTTATATAGAGCCAGAGGCCTGGAAAAGCAGCTTGGAACACCCGCCCGTATATATTACAAATACGAGGGTACCAATGCTACCGGCAGCCACAAGCTGAATACTGCCATCCCCCAGGCATATTACAATAAAATGGCCGGAATAAAGAGACTGTCTACAGAAACCGGCGCCGGTCAGTGGGGAAGTGCCATAAGCCTGGCATCAAGCCAGTTTGGTCTTGAATGCTCAGTATATATGGTCAATGTCAGCTACCAGCAGAAGCCTTACAGACGTTCCTTTATGAAAACCTTCGGGGCAAGTGTTGTTGCAAGCCCAAGCAACCTGACCAACTGCGGAAGAAGCATGCTGGAAAGGGACCCGGAATGTTCAGGAAGTCTTGGTATCGCAATCAGCGAGGCTGTTGAAGATGCAGCAACACATGCTGATACAAACTATGCCCTTGGCAGTGTGCTGAACCATGTGTGCCTGCACCAGACCATAATAGGTATAGAGGCCAAGAAGCAGATGGAAATGCTGGATGAATATCCTGATGTCATATTTGCCTGCTGCGGAGGAGGAAGTAACTTTTCCGGTATGACCTTCCCATTCCTTCAGGACAAATTTAAAGGTCAGAAGCTGCGGGCGGTGGCAGTAGAACCAACAGCCTGCCCCACTCTCACAAAGGGCATATTTGCCTATGACTACGGTGATACGGTTAAGGTTGCACCAATAACAAAGATGTATACCCTTGGCCACGATTACATACCTGCTGGAATACATGCAGGCGGCTTGAGATATCACGGTGATTCTGCCATAGTGAGCCAGCTCTATCACGATAAGCTTATAGAGGCTGTTGCCTACGGGCAGAAAGCAGTGTTCGAGGCTGCCATCACCTTTGCCAGAACTGAAGGTATCGTACCTGCTCCAGAGTCTGCACACGCTATTCGTGCTGCAATTGACGAGGCAGTTTTAGCCAGAGAATCCGGAGAAGAAAAGGTAATATTATTCTGCTTAAGCGGCCACGGCTATTTTGATTTTACCGCCTACGAAAATTACTTCAGCGGAAAACTGGATGATGTGGAATATTCACCGGAAGCAAACACCAGCCTTAACAGCCTGCCGCCTATTGAGTAATGTACATTGTCAGACATACAGGCAAGCCGGGCGGGGGCTGAAAAAACGGACCCTTATATCAGCAGCCGGCAACACTGGGCTTAATTGAAATGAACCTTAATAAAAGAGCTTGATGGAGTATTAGCGTAAGGCAGTAACAGCCTGCCTTGCAAATCTCCATCAGGCTCTTTTTTGCTCAGTATGCGCAATATTTGAGGCATTTACCGCAATAGCAGACAAGAATAATCTCGTAGGATGCCATAAAATAATAAGAAAATACATTTAATAAATAAAGATAGTCCATTTTTTGATAGCAAGAAATCCATTATACTTATCAGGTATTATTGATAACACATTACCAAAAAATAAAATATTAATTGAGGAATTATTCTATGAATGCTTCGCAGAGCTTTACCCAACAGGAGATGAAAAAAAGCCTGTTCCTTATAACCGCAGCAGTTATATTCGGAAAAATATTTTACGTCACCGTCACGGGAGCCCCTTTTACCGGATTTCTCCGGGCTCTGGGTGCAAACGACCTTTTGTATAGTATAATAGCGTCCACCCCTTTCTTAGGCGGAATATTCCAGATATTTGCATCATATGTTCTGGAGAAGACCGGAAAGAGAAAGCTGATATTTCTGATTTCGGCCTATATACACAGGCTCATCTGGATTCCAATAGTCCTTATCCCTCTTGTAGTGTCCCAGGAAAATAAAGGTACGGCCTTGTTTTTAATAACTGTATTTATTACTCTCTATTCAATGGCCAATTCTGTGGTGGTCATAAGCTATTCCTCCTGGATGGGAGATATTGTTCCCGAAAACATCAAAGGAAGCTTTTTTGGAAAGAGAATGGCTATATCTGCCATAACAGGAATACTTGCAGGAGTGGTTTCAGGAAAATATCTTGACAATGTCAGCTCCCTTTTCAGCTTCGCCGTGGTATTTATAATCGCCTCTCTGTTCGGGGCAATGGACGCCAGCTGTTTTCTTGGAGTAAAGGACCCTCCCCTTACTCCTCTGGAGAAGAACACATCCTTTGCGCAAATGCTCACCGAGCCCTTTAAGGATAAGAACTACCTGAAGCTTATAATCTTCATTTCCTGCTGGAATTTCGGATTTAACTTCTCGACTCCCTTCCTGAACATATATATGATAGAAGTACTTAAAATCGGATACTTTGCAATATCAATTTTCACACAGCTGGTTTCGGGCATTACCACGGTTCTGTTCATAAACCAGATAGGCAAGCTCTCGGATAAATTCGGTATGAAGCCTGTCTTAAGACTTTGCTGCTCCTTTGTCAGCATTTTCCCCGTATTGTGGTGCTTTGCTACAAGCACGAGCTATATAGGGGTCATGTCGGTATGCTTCCTGCTGTCCGGCCTGTTCCAGCAGGGGGTTCAATTGCTGTCAACCAACTTTTCAATCTGGCTGGCACCTGAAAAGAACCGCTCCATGTACCTGGCAAATTTCGCTTTGATAACAACCCTTTCAAGCGGTGTGGCATACATATGTGCTGGAGCCTTTATGGAAACTTCAAGGAAGCTTATCTGGAAAATTAATGGGCTGTTTTTCGGGAAGCAGGTTTTAACCAGCTTTCAGGTGTTATTCATAGTGTCTGCCCTGCTTATGCTGTTATCCATCATATTTGTCCTGCCGATGGTCTATGACAAGGATGAAAAAAAATTCCATCTCTTCAGAAGACGGAATTTATCTGTCAAAAACCAATGATTTAAATACTGCCAGATATTCTCTTAAAAATACGTTGGGATATATGTAGAAGGGTGTTCCCGAGCTGATGCCCCGGGGTTCGAGCCCCGCCCTTTTGGCCAGCATTTTTGACCTGAACATGTGAAAATCATTGGTTATAATCATCACCCGCCGGAGTTCCCTGCCAAAGCTCTGCTTGTATAGCTCCCTTGAAAAAACCATGTTTTCAAAGGTACTTGTGGACTTTTCCTCTTTTATTATGAGGTTCTCATCAATTCCGTGCCTTACAAGATATCTCTTCATGCCCTCTGCTTCTGTAATGGTCTCTCCCCTGCCCTGTCCACCCGACACGATTATTACCGTTCCCGGATTTTCTGCTGCATAGGCCAATGTATTGTCAAGCCTCTGAGCAAGGACAAGCGTGGGTTTCTCCCCTTTAAGTCCCGCCCCAAGCACTATGACACAGTCAACCTTCTCAGCCCTTTGGGAAAATGCAGAACCTATCAATATGGCAGATACAATAACAAATGAAACAAGCCAGAGGGTAAACAGCACCAGAGCTGCTTTGAATAACTTATTGAACAGTTTTTTTCTTTTTCTATATATATTGCTGCCGGAAAAAATCAAGCCCAGCAATAAGGCCAGCCCGCCCAGACCTGGAAGTATGATTCCGAAATCCATACTTCCGCTTCTGCTGCGTATAATGATTGTATCAAGAATTCCGGCGGCGGCAGCTATATACAAACCTGCTTTGACAAGTCTATTTTTTACCACAGCTTCTCTCGTCCTCCTGTGTTAAAAGTCAATCAGCTTCCCTTGCGTATCCCCCATGGCAAACTGATACTTCTTGCCGTCGGCGGACTTGGTAAAAATACCATTGAAGCTGAAGTGATCACCTTCAACATTGTGCTGGCCTTCAACAGTTATTTCAAGCTTTTCGACCTTGGGAAGATTTAAAACCGTCATTGCCAGAATATTTGTGTTGGTGATGCCCCCTGCACTTCCTATGTTAAACTTCGCAGCAACTTCCTTTTTCAAATCCACCGTGATAAAATCGCCGTCCAGTACTGCCTTGCTTATACTCAAGCCCGCAGCTTCAAGAACCTTGTTTATGGCTGCTGTTAAATCCTCCTCATACAGCTTCTTGCTCACTGTAACCTTGACAATTTCTTTGGGGTTGTCATAGTCTTCGCCGCTGTATTTGTAGAGTTCCAGTTCCATATTTTCTTCTGCGCCAGTATTTCCTCCCGGAGTCTGTTCTGCTCCCGATGACACTGATGCTGTGGAAGGAGCAGTATCCGCTGCCGGCACTCCCGGTTTATACACGGTGGTGGCATAGATCAGCAAGCCTACCAGTACAACAATAAGTATAAAAAGTATTGCAACAAGACCCTTCAATTTCTGATTGTTTGTCATAAAAGCCTCCTTTGTACAAACCGCAGGTTATTTTAACGTAATACAAGCTTTAAAATATGTCTTTTCACCTGCTTCGTCTACTCCCTCAACGTATACTGTTCCCGACTCAAGTCCGGATATATCCTTTAAAAAAACTATGGAATCACCAGCCAAGGCCTCACTGCTATAATTAACCTGTATTGAATCCACTGCATACTGCCCGTGCTTCTCTATGGAAAAACAATCTGTTATATAATCGATGTATTTTGAATTGTTAAGATGTCCATTTATATCAATATCACTATAACCGACTTTCTTAATATACACCTTTTCCAATTGCCCATTTGACTTAATTTTCCCTATACGTCCCTCAACAGCCCGTTCCTTGTGAAAAAGCGGCAGCTTTGCCGGAAATAGCTCAGTTCTTCGGATTTCTCTGCTCTTAACATCCATTATCACCCAACTGGAGCTTGCTCTTCCCAATATATTTCCCTTTGCATCCCTTAAGAAAAAGTCTCTCTCAAACTCCAGCCTTTTGGGTTCAATAGGCCAGGTTTCAATAATTACCTCTTCATTGAGAACCGGAAACCTGTCCATCCGCACCAGCATTTTTACCAGCACCCAGGTCACACCCTGCTTCTCATGAAGCTCTTCCACACCCAGACCCAGATTTTCAGCATGCAGGCTGGCTATATCCTGAAAATAATTGAACAGGGAACTGAGCTTTAATCTTCTATAAAAATCAGCAGCTCCATAGTCTACATGGTAGCTCTTGCTAAATATCGGGACGGTACCCATATTTTCTCCTAGAATCCTAACTTGAATAAATATTTTCCTATAACATGGTCCAAGGGAACGCAGCCTATAACTCTGCTGTCCTTACTGTCATTTCTGTTGTCTCCCATAACGAAAACACTTTTTTCGGGTACGGTTATTTTCTCATCAGACTGATACAGCATGGGCTCCTTTATGTAGCTTTCCTCCAATACGGTTCCATTTCTCACAACTTTTCCATCCTTAAATTCCAGCACATCTCCAGGTCTGCCTATGACTCTTTTTACCCAGAAGATTTCGTCAACACTTCCTCTGATTTTGGTGACAATCAGATTATATTTGAGAGGATCAGTAATATTATCCATAAACTTTCTCTCCCTGTCCACCCTGCTGTCAATAACAACTATATCCTCGTATTTGGGAACCTTGTGGAAAATATTCTGAGTCTTGTTAATAATGATTTTGTTTCCATTGTGCAGTGTGTTTTCCATTGAATGCCCATCTACGCTAGTAGGCTGAAAAAGAAAAATAATTATAAGCAGTGCTACAATTATTGAAACGACAATAGTACCAAGCCAGCTTGTAATTTCTCTTAAAATCTTCATATAATCTCCATTCCGGTATTGGGAAAATTTTTTATACCGTTGCTTTTTCTTCTGTCCTATCTCCCCATTTATTAGACAGCTGAGACAAGAAGTTGGTTCCCTTCACTATACGGCAGCATTGTTGAAAGGTATGAAATCCAGACTCCCCTATCCAAATTATTCTAATTATAATACATTTGCGAAGGTTTTTATACATCTAAACTATTAATTTTTCCTTAATAAATTATGACCCAAGGTGATAAAACCTTCCAAATATTTTAAAACAGATTAAAAGAGCCTGCTTGAACCAGTGCAAATACACCTTTAAAGCACGCTCTTTTTAAGACGTGTTTTCGCCGCCTCTGCCCAGGCAGGCAATCTCTGTTGAGGCCAGCTTATCTTACTTTTATTCCGAATATTTTTTTGGCATAGCTTCCAACTACTATGGTGTCATTGTATATTGCAGGAGAGGACTCCACATTTCCCTGGAGTGAAACGGAATCAAGAGTCTTTCCGTTCATAGGGTCAACCAGATGCATATACCCTGAAAAATCACTGTAGACCATGTAGGTTTTGCCGTCTGAACTCTTAAAGTCAAGAGGTGAACACCAGCTGTAGGAGGTCAGCTTCTTTTTCCATATCTCCTCACCGGTTTTCTTGTCCAGGGCAACCATGGTGCCGTCGCTGTTGGAGCCTGTAAAACAGATGTTGAAGATAACCATGTTGCTGATGTCATCCTTGCCGATTACAGGAGTACCCAATGCTCCGCCGTTAATATAGTAATTATACACACACTGGTAATTCTTTTGCCAGACCAGTTCACCCGTCAGTGCATTTAATTTCCTTATATTACAGTCTGCAACGGGTACCTTGCCATTTTCTCCCCGCTTGTCCACCTGATTTGCAGTGTAGAGGAAAACTCCCTCCTTGGTTTCTTCTATAACAATGGTGGCATCAGTATCGTCATGGGTTTCATATATCCATACGGGCTTCATGGTGTTGAGGTCCAGGCACTGAAGAGTTCCCCCGTTGTCGCAGAAATACATGTAGTTCTTGTATATGGCAGGAGAGTTCTCTATACCCTGCTCATCGTTAAAGGGACTCCTATAACGGTATTTTGTCAGCTGAGGGGCTATGGACAAGGTTCCTGCGGTTTTGTCAAACCTGGTATTCAGCTTGACCCTGTACACAAGGCCATTTTCGCCCACATTTAGCAGTGTGTCCGTCTTGCTGTCCAAAAGGGCGGAGGAATCATTTGCTCCCCAGCCTCTGAAGGCGGCCTCATCCCTTCCGAAAATGGAATAAAGCTCCTTTTGGTCAAGCAGATTAATAATTCTATATTTGTACTCAGTAAACTTTCCGGCGTTTTCATTTATGCCCATACCGGTATACAATATGGGGTAGCCTCTGGGATCCACCATTCCAGTACCTTTTATGGGATACCCGATTTCAATCTTATCTCTTGTGGGCTTGCCTGTAGCCAGATCAAGAAAATAAATATTCCCGTCAAGAGCGGGATATATTACCTCTACCAAATCCTTGGCCTTCATTTCACTGTTGATATTCATGAGCTTTCTTACATCTTCCGGCCAGTGAACCAAAAGGGGCTGACCTGTCCAGCCGGTGCCCGGCCAATAGCTGTTGTGGGCGGATATGGCTCCAAGTCCGTCTTTCTTCCAGACAATTTCAAGCTTCTTGTCTGTAACAGTTCTGGTTCCAAAGGAGGCATTATCTCTGTAATTATTTCCTCTGAAGGCGGTAACTCCTTCCAGTTTGGAATATTCCGACGACGGTCCGAATTCAATCCTGTTCTTTTTGGTGGGTTTGAATTCCTTTAAAGGCGTATTGTTACGAAATATCCAGGACTGCATGCTCAAGCCGTTTGAAAAGGTATTGTCAAGAGCAAACTCAGCAAATGCCTTTTTACCCCCAAAATCCGACTCTTCAGTCCAGGAAGACTTTAATTTTTCTGCATCTGTCAATTCCGCAGGCATGGGGTCTGCAACCGGATCGGGTTCAAGCTCCTCTTCCCAGGAACTTGCCGAACTGGTATTTCCCGATGCATTTGAAGTGGTTTTTATACTGTCACGGTCAGAATCAAACAGCTTGCTCAGTCCAATCCAGATACCCGTTGTTATCAATGCCAGGATTATAATCGTCATAAAGGCCTTTAATCTATTTGTAGCTCTTCTTTTGTATCTTCTCATTATTATTTCCATGCCTCCTATTTCGCACAAAACTCCATGAAAGTCTCGGCATGGAATCGGTGCCACTTCTTATATGCTTCAAATTCTTTCACACTTTCTTCTCAATCTTTATATATGCAGGGCCTACTTGATTTTTACACCGTATATCTTTTGAGCATAGGTTCCCACAACAGCCATGTTGTTGTATACGGAAGGAGATGCTTCAACATTTCCGCCAACGGATATTTTGTCCAGATCCTCTCCCGTCTTTGGGTCAATAAGATGCATGTCTCCCTTGAAGTCACACAGCAGCATATAGGTTTTGCCTTCCTCAGACATAAAGTCTACAGGTGAACTCCAGCTATAAGCATCCAGATGTCTCTTCCATACCTCCCTGCCGGTCTTCTTGTCCAGGGCAACCAGCGTGCCGTCGCTTGTAGAGCCTGTCAGGGCGATATTAAATATGACAACATCACTTATATCATTCTTGCCAACTACAGGGGTTGCTAACGCGCCGCCGTTAATATAGGATTGATAAACACAGGAGTAATCCTTCTGCCAAACAAGTTCACCAGTCAAGGCATTAAGCTTTCTTATATTACAGTTGGCTCTTGAACCGGCTTTTCCCCTTTTGTCGATTTCGTTGGCCGTATAAAGGAATACACCCTCAGGAGTCTCCTCCAGCGTTATTGTACTGTCGGTATCATCACCGGCATTGTATATCCAGACCGGTTCCATTTTATTAATATCCAGGCACTGAATGGTACCTCCGTTGTCGGCAAAATACATAAGATTCCTGTAAAAGGCCGGTGAGTTTTCTATTCCCTGTTCGGAACTGTAGCTGCTCTTGTAGCGGTACTTTGTCACATTTGGCTCAATAGTGACTGTCCCTGCCTTGCTGTCAAACTTGGTGTTCAGCTTTGCTTTGTACACCAGACCGTTTTCACCGCAGTTTATGAGGGTATCCGTATATCTGTTCAGCATTGCAGAGGAATCATTTGCTCCCCAGTTGCGGAAGGCAGCAGGGTCACTCCCCGGGAAGGAGTATATTTCCTTCTGATTTATAAGGTTGAATATTCTATATTTGAAGGAACCCTTTTTACCGTTAATTTCATTCAAGCCCTGACCTGTGTAGAACAGGGGATAGCCTCTGGGGTCCACCATGCCTGTGCCCTTTACGGTAAAGCCAATATTCATCTTGGGCCGGGAAGGCTTTCCTGTCTCCATATCAAGGAAATATACATTTCCGTCAAATACGGGATATATAACCTCCACCAGCTCCTTTGACTTCAGGTCTGAGTTCACATTCATAACCTGCCTGACCTCCTGGCTCCAATGCACCAAAAGCGGCTGGCCTGTCCAGCCGGCACCCGGCCAATAGCTGCCTACTCCTGATACGGCTCCAATATCATGGGTCCACACTATTTCAAGCTTCTTTTCCTTAACACTTGCCTTTCCCCATGAGGGTGCTGTTCTAAAGTTATTTCCCCTAAAGGCGGTAACGCCCTCAAGCTGAGAATATTTTTCAGGTGAACCGAAGGCGGTATTATATGGAGGCTCATAATTCTTTACTGTCTTGTTATTGACCAAGGTCCAGTAGGAAATTTTACCGCCGTCCTTATACAGCTTCTGCCAGGCTCCGTCACTCAGAGCCTTTTTTCCGGACAGACTTTCGGGATTTTTCCACGAAATCACCAGATCATCCGGGTTTTCACTTTCCGGAGGCGGGCCTTCCGAATCATCAGAAGGTATCTGACTTCCCCCGGAGGACTGATTTCCTGTAGTGTCCCCGGCCTTGGTAGTGTTTGCTGCTCCTGTATTTTTTGAAGTACTGTCTGCTTGTGTAAAGCCTGCCGGAGCAAGCCAGGGTATCTTGCCGCTGAACATCAAATATACTGCAGTCAGGGCTATAAGTAAAACAGTAAAAAATACCGTTATCACAGGCAAAAAGCTGTTTCTCTTTTTTCTTCTCGGACTCATGTTTACCTCCTGTTGGTTTGCCTCTGAAGCCTTTATTTGACAAACCCCTTTGATATTATATCAGAATAGCTTTTAAAATTACATTTCATTTTTACTAATTATTTCTTAAGATTAACCGTTTACCTTGTTAAGTTTTCCCCCAATTGTGAATTTGCTGTTAATATATTAAATATATAATTGTAATGTTTTTCCTGCTTATGTATAATAATTTTAACTTTCAATCCATTTCCGAATACATT
Source organism: Bacillota bacterium (assembly GCA_023400235.1). Taxonomy (GTDB): domain Bacteria; phylum Bacillota; class Clostridia; order Acetivibrionales; family DSM-1351; genus Ruminiclostridium. The sequence continues at coordinate 73,136 of JAEXFI010000039.1, read as the reverse complement.
TCCTGAAAAGAGCAAAGATTAAAATTATCTTATTTCACTTAATTTCTGGAATTTAAATTTATTTCATAATATAAATTTAAATATACCACACAGAGGGGGAGTCACATGAAGAATATTTACAACCACGGGGCTGAGGAGGTACTAAAGGAGCTGAAAACCAACCTTAACGGTATTGACCCTAAGGACATTGCAGCTATGCGTGAGAAATACGGGTACAACGAACTGCAGGCTGGTAAAAAGGCCGGTCTTATAAAAGTTTTTCTGGGACAGTTTAAGGATTTTCTCGTAATCATACTTTTAGTCGCTGCCATAGTTTCACTTTTTCTCAAGGATTATGAAAGCGCAATAGTTATTTTTGCAGTTACTATTTTAAATTCAATTCTGGGTACCGTACAGCATTTCAAGGCTGAAAAATCCTTGGAAAGCTTGAAATCCCTTTCATCTCCCGTTGCCCGGGTAATAAGAAACAAGCTGAGAATGGAAATACCCTCCAGAGAGGTGCTGGTGGGGGATATACTTTTACTGGAGGCCGGAGACTTCATCAGCGCCGATGGCAGAATAATAGAGAACCACAGCCTTCAGGTAAATGAAAGCTCTCTTACCGGAGAGTCCGAAAGTGTTGTGAAAACTGTTGATATCATAGAGGGTACGGATGTTCCCATAGGGGACAGAAAAAACATGGTCTTTACAGGCAGCCATGTGACTTACGGCAGAGCTGTTGTGGCCGTCACAAGCATTGGTATGTCCACTGAGCTTGGCAAAATAGCCTCACTTATGGATGCTGCCGAAAACAAGCAGACTCCTCTTCAGGTGAGCCTGGACAAATTCGGCAAAAAGCTTGCAGTGGCTATTCTTGTACTGTGCGGAATAATATTGGCTACTAATATTATCAGAGGCTACTCGGTAATAGATTCCTTCATGTTTGCAATAGCTCTGGCAGTTGCAGCAATACCCGAGGCACTCAGCTCCATAGTGACCATTGTGCTGGCAATTGGAACACAAAAGATGGCAAAGGAAAACGCCATAGTCAGAAAGCTGCATGCTGTAGAAAGTCTGGGCAGCGTTTCGGTCATCTGTTCTGACAAGACAGGAACTCTTACCCAGAATAAAATGGTGGCTAAAAAAGTCTTTGTGGGCTGGAAAGCCTTTGATTCTGACAAGCTGGATATGGAGCATACGCTTCAACGTTCTATTGTGAAAATAAGCATATTGTCAAGTGACGCCACCATCAATGACGGAACAGCCGTAGGTGATCCCACCGAGGTAGCCTTTGTAAAGCTTGCAAACGATTACCGTTATGAGGAAGAGGATGTCCGTGAGGAATATATCAGGCTGTCGGAAGTGCCCTTTGATTCGGACAGAAAGCTCATGAGCACCCTGCACAACATAGACGGTCAATATCTGATGTTTACCAAAGGCGCTCCGGATGTGATACTGAGCAGGTCCAAAAGTGTTCTGACCGAGCATGGAGAAAAACCAATGGAAGAAGACAATATAGAGTTCATAGAAAAAATAAACAGGGAATTTTCCCAGGAGGGCTTGCGAGTACTTGCCTTTGCACAAAAAAGCTTTGCTTCTCAGACAAAGCTCACCACCGACCATGAAAAGGACCTTACCTTTGTGGGACTGGTTGCCATGATAGACCCTCCCCGAGAGGAATCAAAGCAGGCGGTGGCAGACTGCATACGTGCCGGTATAAAGCCAGTAATGATAACCGGTGACCATAAGATTACGGCCTCGGCTATTGCGCTGCAGATAGGGATTATGGATGAAAAGAGCCATGCTGTGGAAGGCGTGGATGTAGAAAAGATGTCCGATGAGGAATTGAAAAGCAGAGTTCGGGATATTTCAGTATATGCCCGTGTCTCACCGGAGCATAAGATACGTATTGTAAAAGCCTGGCAGGATTTAGGGAATGTAGTATCCATGACAGGGGACGGTGTGAATGATGCTCCTGCGCTGAAACAGGCTGATATCGGTGTAGCCATGGGTAAAGTGGGAACCGAAGTGGCCAAGGATGCAGCCTCGATGATTCTGGTGGATGACAATTTCGCTACAATTGTAAAGGCAGTAGCAAACGGACGAAGTATTTATGCAAATATAAAGAACGCCATCAAGTTCCTTCTCTCAGGCAATACCGCAGGCATACTTGCAGTCCTCTACACTTCCGTACTGGCTCTTCCTCTGCCGTTTACGGCCATGCACCTGTTGTTCATCAATCTGCTCACCGACTCCATGCCGGCAATAGCACTTGGTCTGGAGCCATACAGGAAAGACGTACTGAATTCAAAGCCCAGGGATATAAATGAACCTCTGCTGAACAGAGGCTTCCTGCTTCACGTTATATTTGAAGGAGCGGTAATTGCTGCCGCTGCCCTTTGCGCCTTTTATTACGGGCTGAATGTTGGAAATCCTGCGCTTGCCAGCACCCTGGCCTTTGCCGTACTGGCGCTGGCAAGGCTTATACACGGCTTTAACTGCCGTTCAAAGTATCCATTGTTCAAAATAGGGTTCTTTACAAACAAATATCAATGGGGAGCAGTCCTGCTTGGAATGGCGCTGCTTATGCTGGTATTGGTCGTTCCGCCTCTACAGCACCTGTTTGAAATCGACACCCGCGTAATAGACCACCTGGGGATCATAGGTTTGCTGGGTCTTGCGCCCTTTGTGGTGATACAGCTGTGTAAGACTATCTCAACGGGTATAATGAAAAGGTAATAAGCAAATAATACCGGAGCAGGTGTTACAGACCACTGGAACATACGAACAGAATCTGATGTTCAGGGAGGATTTTATGGGAAAGAATAAAAGTACTAAATCAGATGGAAAAAGAAACTTTGCAGATACTCAGGACCTTGGCAATAAAACCCGTTATCCTGCGGGCGCAGAGCCAAATGTAAAAACTTCCTCAACAAAATAAGCAGCAGGTACAAAGCCCAGGTATACTGTGCTCACTTTACCGTTTCCGGTCTGGCTAAGCCGACTGATGACAAACCATAAGGTACAGGTTTGCTGTCTTGCTGTTAAAACATCCGTTAACCGGTGAACTGATACAGGCTGAGACTGTGTATTTGTATATGGAATATCTTCTATACAAACTAATATTATCTGGCATTCCATTTATGTGCACAGAAAACCTCCTATTATAAATTTTAGTTTCTATAATAGGAGGTGCCTTACTTGGGGTTTAAAGCTTGATCCACTTTTCATCTCTGGCTGATTTTATCATGTTCTCACACAACAAAAGTTCCCTGTGTCCATCCTCAAAGGTTGGAAAATCCGGTGTTTCTCCCTTTAGGTAGCCTTTTTCGGATATATATTTATAAAGCTTTGCAAACATCTGCTTGGATGTATCAGGAAAGCCCTCATTGTGTCCTCCCGGAAAGTTTGCTATCTCCCTTCCGGCTGGCAGCATAAGAGCTGGGTCCCTGAGAAGTATTCCGTTATCCGCATCACGTCTTCCAATCCACAACTCGTTTGGTCTCTCCGAATCCCATCCAATGGCCTTTTTGGTGCCATAAACCTCAAAATACAGCCTGTTTTTTCTTCCCGCTGCTACCTGGTTCACTGTCATTGAACCGTGAGCACCGTTATTAAACCTTAAAAGTACCGTAGCATAGTCTTCCGTTGCAATTTCTATTTCTTCATAATCTTCTACCGAAAGGCTCTTGCCCGAGTATGTTTCTACCGGATTTAAAGGCTTCTTCCTGACAGGGTGGAAGGTAGCTATATCTGAGCAGAGCTCCGTAACCTTAAGTCCGGTGGTAAATTCTACGAGATCCATCCAGTGTGAACCAATATCTGCAATAGCTCTTGACTCACCGCTGAACTCAGGCTGTAATCTCCAGCTGAAATCTGTATCATAGAGAAGCCAATCCTGTTGATATGATCCATTTATTGCAAGAATTCTTCCCAATTCCTCATTCTCAATCATCATCTTTACATGATGCATGAGAGGGTAGAATCTGAGATTAAAGTGCAATGCATTAACAACCTGCTTTTCTTTTGCTATTTTTATCATTTCTTCAGCTTCAGCAGTGTTCATGGCCATAGGCTTTTCACATACGACATGCTTTCCTGCCTCCATTGCATCTTTTGACATAATATAGTGAAGATGGTTTGGCGTGCAGATATGCACTACCTCGATTTCGGTATCTTTGAGCATTTCCCTGTAATCTCCATAGTACTTTCCAATGCTTAAAATCTCGGCTTTTTTACGTGCAATCTCTTCATTCATATCAGCAAGGGCAACCACCTCAACATAGCCCAACCTCCTTAATGCCTCTATGTGTGCAGGTCCTATGAATCCTGTCCCGATTATCCCTACTTTAACCTTTCGCATAAAAATGCCCCCTTATTAATAAAATGTATTTAATCTGCCAATCCGGCTGTTGCTGTTCCAATAAGAGTTGCCTTGTCCGCCCTTACCAACTCGCAGTATAACCTTTTATATCATTCAGATAATCCTTTATATAAAATCAAGCTTACTTCTGAACAGTTTCGACTTACACTTACCGCTCTTCAGTATTACCACTATCTTAATCTTTGATATTCATTAATATAAAAATTGGTTTATATAGTTCCGGCTTAAAATAACAGCTTTCTTCCTGTCTTCAAACGAATCTTCAAATGCCTTGTCTTCTACTTCTATACAAACTGCTCCCTTATATCTTATATCAGCTAAAGCTGAAATGAATTTACTCCAGTTAACATCACCCAATCCGGGGAGTTTTGGAGAAATATATTCCAAAGGAGTTGCCAAAGCACCTACATTATCCAACTTGTCCTGATATACTTTTATATCCTTTATATGCACATGAAATATTCTGTCTTTGAAATCATAGATGGGCTTGATGTAATCCATCTGCTGCCACAACAGGTGTGACGGGTCATAATTAAGTCCGAAATAATCAGACGGTATTTCTTCAAACATCCTCTTCCATATTGCCGGTGTAGATGCCAGATTTAACCCACCGGGCCATTCATCCTTCGTAAAATACATGGGGCAGTTCTCAATGCCGATTTTTATATTATTTTCTTCTGCAAACTTAATTATTGGTGTCCAAACTTCCTTGAACAGCTTTATGTTGTCTTCAACAGTCTTATTCTTATCTTTTCCGATAAACGTGTTCACAATTTTCAGGCCAAGCTTGCTTGCTGCAATAATTATCTTTTTAATATGCTCTATATAAAATTCCCTTTTTTCTTTATCCGGGTCAAGAGGATTGGGGTAATAGGACAAACCGGATATTCCCACCGACCTCATCTTTAAATACCCGTTGATATACTCAACCTTTTTATCATCTAGTGCAGCTACATCTACATGGGTAACACCCGCATACCGCCTTTCTGCCTTACCAACCGGCCAGCACATTAATTCAACACATTGAAATTTATTCTCACCGGCAAAATCTATTACCTCTTCAAAGGAAGAAGTGTCCAGAATAGCACTTACAAACCCCAGTTTCATTTTTACCTCCAGATTATGATTTCATATCAATCATTTTTATTTCAGATGTTTAGCTCTAAAACGGCAATTTAGTTTACATAATATTCGAAAAAGATACATTGGTCTAAATAATTATTTTGTTTGTATATTTTTAGAATCGAAAAAAGCTCTATTGAAAGACCTGTTATGACATTTGCGATTTGATAATACTAAACCCTTTTTACTGTAGATTCACGAATCACCAATTCATGTTCTATAATAACTTCCCTGTTGTTTTTAGCATCTTCCTTCATCTCTTTAATCAGCATCTCCATAGCTATGCAGCCCATATCATAGCTGGGCTGGACAATGGTGGTCAGACTGGGATTCAGCACTCCTGCAAATTCAATTCCATCAAACCCGGCAACCGCAATATCATCGGGGACACATAATCCTTTGCTGTTTATGGATTTGATAGCACCGATGGCTAAGACATCAGACATAGCAAAAACTGCGGTTGGACGGTTTTCTGTATTTAAAATTGTTTCCATGGCTCTCATCCCCATTTTGAAGCTGCTGGTTTCGCTGTTGTAAATCAGGGTTTCATCCACATTTATTCCAGCCTCTTGCAAAGCGTCCACATAACCCGTATATCGGAGTATAGTAGAGGATAAATGACTATCTCCTGCAATCAGAGCAATCCTGCGGTGTCCAAGAGCTATTAAATGCTTCATAACTGTTTTTGACGCCAGGTAATTATCAATCATGACATGTGGAACTTTTACCCCTTGTTTGTATTCACAACAAAGAACCAGATCATTTTCTTCCGCAACAATATTCAGTTCATCCTTTGTCATTTCAGAATCAAGCAGAATAGCTCCCCGGACCACCTTTTTTGCCAGCAGGTCTATATAGTTTTTTTCTCTGATCAAGTCGGAGTCTGTATTGCAGAGCATAATGCTATAATTATGTTTTTGAGCAACATCCTCTATTCCTTTTACAATAGTTGCATAAAACGGATTTGATATAGATTGTAGAAGCACCAATATACGGTTTGATTCCGCCCTTCTTAAATCACGGGCCAGGTTATTCGGATGATAATCAAGCTCATCAATAGCCTTATTGACTTTCTCTACAGTTTTTAAGGATACAGTATCAATTTTATTGATAACCCTTGACACAGTGGCAACGGATACCCCTGCCTTCTCTGCTACATCATGTATTGTTGCCATATAATTGAACTCCTTCTATCTTTCTTAAAATTATACCAAGCACTAAAATATGTCAATATTATATCGCACATAATTTTAATTAAGCAATACCGACTACATAACTTATACTTAGCAGCCTTTTAAGAATTGCGGCATGAATCTATCTACATCTCAGCCCGTTTTGCAGGCTTAAACTCCATTTGTACTAAACCACACTGCTTTCAACCGTTTTCATGTACTTCAGTGCATGCTCGGCATATTCATCCATTAGCTTTGCGTGAGTTCCCATATCAGAAGCAGCATACGGGTTTGCTATCTTGGGGAGAAATTCCATAGTGAGCGGTCCCTTATAATTAATATCTCTCAGGACATGGAGAATTTCTTTGAAATCGGTATTCCCCAGACCTGCCGCTTCTCTTGTATTATCAGCAATATGCACGTGCATCAGATAATCTGCAACCATTCTCAGACTGGCACCTAAGTTTTTTTCTTCTATGCTCATATGAAACAAATCTGCCATCAAGCCCACAGCGGGATGATTTATTTCCTTTACAAAACGCAACGCTTTAGTAAGATCATTTACCAAAAATGTTTCATACCTGTTTATTGCTTCTATGGCAAAAGATATCCCTTTATTTTGAGCATACTCGGCAGCAATTCTTATATTATTTACCGCATTTGCCCATGCTTCTTCATAGCTGCAATCAACAGACGGCTCTGTTTTTCCCACAGGAGATGGCACGACTATTATATAAGGCGCTTTAACCTTTACAGCAAAATCAACGCAATCTTTTAAATATTCAATGCCTCCTTGAGCTGCCTTTGCGCTCAGATCCCTGTCTGCTGTGAATATCCCGCATAAAGAAGTGCATAACATTCCGTACTTTTCCATCAGCTTAACCAACATATCCTGGTCGGCTGTATAAGGCTCAGCTGCAAATTCAATTCCATCATATCCATATTTTTTAAGTCGCTGAAAACTGCATTCTATATTTTCATTTCCAACAATCCATTGTGTCATGCTGTAACGGTACATACGTCTCCTCCTTTTTGCCTATTTGCCCGGATACATGATTACTTCCAGGGCCTCTCCCTTGCGCATTGCTTCTAACCCTACGGCAAAATCGGACAAAGGTATTCTGTGAGTAATAATTTTTTCCACGGGGACCAAGCCTGCAGCAAGTAATTTTACTGTTGCAGGTAAAGTAAAGGTTCCAATATAGTTGCCGAATACTGTTAAACCATTTCTCGTAATATCATTTTGACATATAGTCTGTCTTGCTGCACCATTTTGTCCAAAAAGTACTATACGCCCTGCACGTCTTGTGCACGCAATTGCATCGGGAGACAATACGCCAACTGCATCTACTGTTATATCTGCACCCAGGCCATTGGTCTCTGCCAATACAGCTTCCTTCAGGTTGTTCTCCAACGGATTTATAACAATGTCTGCTCCACATTCGCGGGCATAATCGGCTCGGAATTTGGAAGGCTCGGATACGATTACCTTGCCGGCTCCATTGCTCTTGTAAAGCATTGCGAAATACAAGCCGATGGGGCCAGCTCCAAGCACCAATACCGTTTCGCCAGGCAATGCACGGACTTTATTTACAGCTCCCATTACACAGTTAACCGGTTCTGCAAATACTGCTAAATCAGCAGGCATATTGTCAGGAATCTTTACCAAGCCTCGTTCAGGTGCTACAAAATAATCTGCAAAAACTCCGTCAATTGTCACTCCAAGTATAACGTCATTTTCACACATATTTGGAACTCCGGAACGGCAATAATGGCAATATCCGCAAGAAATATTCGGTTCAAGCACCACTCTGTCTCCGGGCTTTAGTCCTCCCACACCGCTTCCCACTTCCTCTACCTTACCCACACACTCATGACCTAATACTATGCCTTTTGTTCCAATAAAGCCGGGAGGATTTCCAAGCAAATGCACATCTGTTCCGCAAATACTGCAGGCTTCTACTGAAACCAGCACATGGTCGGGCTTAACAATCTTAGGAACTTCTCTTTGTCCTATCTCATAGGTTGCAATATCCTTAAAAGTGACTGCATTCATTTTTTTCATATTTATTATCTCCTTATATCGAATTCATTTTATCAAGCTGCTTTAGATGCTTTTTTATCCAAAAATACAGCTATAAGAATAATGATACCTTTAACCAGCTGTTGCCAGTATGAAGATACATTCAGCATGGTCAAACCGTTGTTTAAAACTCCGATGACCACAACACCGGTAATTACTCCCCAAAGCTTTCCTTTCCCTCCCGTTAAACTTGTACCGCCAAGAATAACAGTGGTTATAACATCCAGTTCGGCTCCGTTACCGGCATTCGGGAGACCTCCCCCCAGACGGCCTGCAAGGATCAACGAGCTCATGCCCATAAGAAATCCTGAAATTGTAAATACTAAAATCTTGATTCTATCGGTTTTTATACCTGACCAGCGCGTTGCCTGCTCATTACCTCCTGATGCATATACATACCGGCCGAAACGGGTAAAGTTTATGAGGAAGAAGCCTATAATAAATACAATAATCATTATTACTATAGGCACAGGAATAGTTTTAAATATATATCCAGAGCCAAACCAGGTGAATTTAGGATTTACAACACCTATGGGAGTTCCGTCAGTAATTATAAAGGCAAGACCGCGGCAAACACTCATAATGGCCAGTGTTGTTACAAAAGCCGGTATTTTACCTTTAGCAGTGATAAATCCACTGGAGAAGCCTATAACAGTACCAATTGCCAATGCAGCGAAGACTGTGATGACTGCATTTTCGGTTGCTCTGAATATAACTGCCGCCATGACTCCGATAAATGCGTATACAGAGCCTACGGAAAGGTCAATATCGCCCAGCAATATTATCATAAACATCCCAACTGCTGCTATCGCCGTAACAGATACCTGTCTTAATACATTAATCAAATTTGAACTTGTCAGAAAGTTATCCGACAAACTGGAAAACAGAACTATTTGTATCAGCAGCACCAATACCAAAGTAAGCTGCCTCATTACGTCAGAATTCTGAAATGTTTTTTTTATAAATCTATTATTAACAGTTTCGTTTTTCATATATCTTCTCCCTAGCTTATAGCTGCATGCATAATAGTTCCCTGGTCCAACGCTTTAACCGGAGCCTCCAGCTTTATTTCTCCATCATGCATAACCAATACACGATGACTTACCTTTAATATCTCCGGAAGATCGGAAGAAATCATGATAATACTCATACCTTCCCGTGCAAGCTGGCGCATAACATTGTAAATCTCTGCTTTTGCTCCTACATCTATACCTCTTGTAGGTTCATCGAGAATAAGTACATCCAGGTTCATAGCAAGCCATTTCGATATAACAATCTTTTGTTGATTGCCACCGCTGAGCCTTTCAACCAGTTGACTCTGTCCATGGGTTACAATTGAAAGCCGCTTGATATACTCTGCTGTCATACTTATTTCTTTATCACGCGAGGGTAATATCCATGACATATCACGAAGTTTGGCCAGAGTAAGGTTGTCCCTGACATTGAGCTTCGTAATGAGTCCAAGTAATTTTCTATCTTCCGGGGCCAACCCAATGTTATTGTTAATGGCATCAGTCGGTGAGTTGATTTTTAATTTTTTACCGTTTTTGTAGAGACTGCCTTCTCCAATTGGATCAACTCCAAATATAACTCTGGCCAGTTCAGTCCTCCCCGCACCCACCAGGCCGAATATCCCGAGTATCTCTCCTTTGTATGCCTTAAAATCCAGCTTTGCACCAAAGTTCCCAACCGATATATTTTTTCCTTCCAGCATTACTTCTTCCTTGTATTGATTATCTTCACTAAGGTCACCGGCAACAAATTCCCTGCCGATAATCATGTTTACAAGCTTCTTTTCATCTGTATCTGAAACATTGACAGTATCAATCATCTGACCGTCTCTAAATACTGTGATCCGGTCGCCAAGCTCGAATATCTCTTCCATACGGTGAGATATATATACTATACTTACTCCGTTTTCTTTCAGTGCCCGTATAAGTGCAAACAATGCAGTTACTTCTGTTTCGGACAAACTCGATGTGGGCTCATCCAGAATAATAATCTTGGCATTGTGGGAAAGGCATTTTGCAATTTCTACACATTGTTTTTGTGCTACTGTCAAAGAATCAACCACAGTCTGAGGCGAAACATTCTCCAGGCTTACTCTTTTTAATTGTTTCCTCGCTTCATCCTGTATGGCTTTATGGTCCAAAATAAGACCTTTACGGGGCTCATAGCCTATGCAGATATTTTCTGCAACAGTCATGTTTTCCATCAGGTTAAACTCCTGAAATACCATGCTGATTCCCTTTTCCAGTGCTGCAGATGGGCTTTCGATCTCAACAGGCTTAAGCTCACCGGTATCATCCTGTAAATAAATTTCGCCTTCGCTTCTTTGATAAACACCGGCTAAAATTTTCATTAAGGTAGACTTACCCGCACCATTTTCCCCAATAAGCACGTGAACTTCACCTTTTTTAAGGTTAAAATCCACTTTGTCCAGTACTGTTACGCCTGAAAAGCGTTTTGTAATGTTACACATACGTAAAACTGTATCATTCACAATAACATTTGCCCCCAGTCTTAATTAAAGACTGCCACCTCCACCTACAAAGATGGCAGTCTTTTTATTATTTACTTACCAAGATACTTTTGATCTCTGTCTATAATTTTTTGAACATTATCTGTGGTTACAAGTTCAGCATCAATTGCAATGTTCTTTACTGCTTCACCCTTCAGGTGTTTTACAGCAGTAGTAAGTGCCTGATATCCCATTTCATACGGATTCTGAGCTATTGTTGCCTTCAGGTTGGTATTATCGGCAATTGCTTTCATTACTTCGCTGTCTGAGTCAACAGAAACTACATAGATATCTTTACGGTTTACAGCCTGTGTTGCCGCATATGCTCCTAACGCATTTTCAGCATTGGAACCAAATATTGCATTTAAATCTTTGTTTGCTTCAATAATATTTTCAGATTTCTCCAAAGAAGTATTACGGTTTCCGCCTACATCCTGATTTGCAACAATTTCAATGCCCGGATATTTCGATGCAATTGTGTCGACAAAACCTTTTTCTCTTTCTTTTGTCGCAGAAGCCGCTGACCAACCTACTACCGCAATTTTCCCCTTGCCGTCAAGCAGCTTTCCAAGATATTCTGCTGCTTTAACACCTATCTGATAGTTATCGGATGCAACGTGAGCTACCACGTCAGTACCTGTAATGCCGATATCGCTTGTCATGACAGGAATGCCCTTGCTTTTCAGTTCGTTAACTGTAGGAACAATTCCCTCTGAATTATTTGGACCAACAATCAGCATGTCCATTCCCATTTGAACAAAATTTTCTATATCGGCAACCTGTTTTTGTTCGTTGCCATCGGCGAACTGGTATTGGAATTTAACCCCAAGTTCCTTTGCAGCTGCTTCACAGCCCAGCATTTCCAATTCCCAGTGCTGTACTTTCCCATAACCGGCTGAAAAAGCAACAAACATTTGTTTATCTTTTGATGAATCTTTACTTGTGTCGGCCTCGGAGCTTGTTCCGCATCCTGCAAAAGCAGTGATTATTAAAGAGCAAATAACTAAAATGGCAGCAATTCTTTTTTTCATTATATTTTCCCCTTTACTTTTAGTTTTTTTGTCTTACCAATTGTTTTTGTTATTTTATTTTTTCAAAAAGGTTTTTTAAAAAAGTAATAGATTCCTCACTATATTGGTCGTAAAATTCCTCACAGCGTTTACCGGAGAAAGGATTGGCCGCTGCCGGGAGTAATTCCATTGAAATCCAGCCGTTATATCCTATATCACGAAGGGCCTTTGCTATTTCGTCGAAATTTATATGTCCTCTTCCGGGAGCAGCTCTGTTGCTGTCAGCAATATGCAGGTAGTAAAGCTTGTTACCTACCTTACGTATTGCATCAGCCATATTAATTTCTTCGATATTCATGTGATAGGTATCCCCCATGACTCCCACATTTGGAAGATTGATATCGTTTACCATCCTTAGTGCTTGTTCAAGTCGATTAATCAGGTAAGTTTCATAACGGTTCCATGCTTCAAGTGTCAACCGTATTCCTTTTTCCTTTGCATATAAGCCCGCTTCTTTTATTCCTTTTACAGCCCAACTCCATTCTTCCTCTTCACTTGCTTCAGCGTTGATTTTCATACAGGCTGTGGCTTGTACCGAAATTGCTTTCGCACCAATGACTGCTGCAAAATCTACACAGCTTTTTACATAGGCAATTGCATTTGCTCTGATAGCAGGATCACTGGAAACGAAATCGCGTTGCTCATTAAATATTGCACAAATGGACGAAGCTTCAATATGATGTTCATCCAAAAGCCTGCAAATCTTTTCGGCGTCATACTGCTCAGGTTCACCAACAAAATCCACGCCATCGTATCCAAACTTAGCCAGCCTGGCAATGCCCGCGCTGATGTCTTCTCCTGCATATACCAGCGTATTGTAGGAGATCTTAATGTTACCCATCGACTTATACCCTCCTTTTTCTTGTTAAAACTGATAATGGATTAGCATATTGTAAAATGTAATCCTTTACATTTTATTATAATGATTTTTAATGCCTTGTCAACTCTTATGTTAACTTTTCTTTGGTTTTTTAGGAGTTATGTATATAACCTAATCAATTAGTACACTTTTATTGTTAATTTGTACTATATATTAATACTTTTTCCTCTTCTATTTTTATAAATATATTTATGTAATTGTTTACATTTTGATGTGATAAAAATGCTTTTTTACATATTTTAAATAGCTTTGTTCTAACAGATAGAGAACTTATTATCTCCATTTTCACTTTGAGGAACTCCCACATATTTTTCCTACAGTAAATTTACTTGCCACAGCAATAAATATATAAATGGGTAATCCATAGTAACTTCGCCATTCAAGCATTTGGTATATGCCTATCCTTACAAACAGCGGCTCCATTATAAAGCAAAAAATAACTGACATGACAACCGTGGCAGTAAAAAAGCTCTTCCATTTCCTGAAATACTGGTATATGAGCGAATAAACAAGGGGAAGGCATGCGACGTCAATAGCTGACAAAGGCGGAAACAGAGGTATAAGGTCATACGGATAATCCCATAAGGTCAATTCCTCTCCTATTTCATCCAATACCAAGGTCCATATGACAACAAGGGAAACATATAGGGTTATTTCTCTTAATCTGCTTTTATCAACGGTCTTACACCACACAAATACGGAAAATAGAAACATCACCAACAACAGCCACCATTTTCCGTGAAACAGGATTTTGTCAAACCAATCATCAATACGAACAAATGACAACTGCTCCTGAATATTTAAGGCAGAGCGTGTAAATAAAGCTACTCCAGGCATCTTTAACTCCTTCGATTCTTATATTGATTCACTTCTTTCAATGCACATATTTGCTTAATTATTTTTGATTTCAATAGCCCTTATTTTATTTGTCAGATACCATACAAAAATAGAGAGCAAGGCATATAACGGGAAGCTAAAATAATATCTCCACTTAATTAAATAATAAAAACCTGCCAAGGAGAGCAGCGGCTCAAAAATAAAACACATAAAGCCGGAAATTATGATAGAAGACAATAAAAACTCTTTTAGACTTTTACAATATTCATATGAGAGCGAATACAAAACAGGCAGACAAATCAGATTTATAGCTGACAAAGCCGGAAATACCGGTATGACATCTAAGGGATATTCCCACAGGATCAATTCCTCTCCATACTCCACTATTCCCAGAATCAATATATAAAAAATGCCCCCATACAGTGAAATATCTTTTAGCCTTTGCTTATGGGCTGCTTTCCACCAAATGAAAAAGAGGGTCAATATTATTAAAATCAAAATAAACCACTTTGGATGGTACAGGACATTATTACGCCAATTCTCAATGTGGATTTCTGTCAACTGTTTTTGGATTTCTATATCTTTTGGGGTATTAGTCATTGTCTTCTCCCGGGAACCATTATTACTGTACTTCTAGTATGCCTGAAAATTACAATTATTAATCCAAATAAATATGGTTCTCTGTGACCCCCCCATGCCTGGCTCATACCGGCAATTGCACTCCAGCTTCGCATATGCACTAATACAAAAGGGACTGTACAAACCGAAAAGTGGTTTTGTACAGTCCCTTTTAATACAGTTGATAAAATTATCTTGCAACATAGTGGGTGTGGAGTAGCTTATGGGCCAGATGCTCTCCCGCTTCTCCAAGGTACTCCGCATAAAGCTTTTGAATTTCAGGGTTGTCATGTGACTTTCTATAAGTACTTGCCTTATCTATGTCATAGAGACCCTTTATTCTTGCCGCCTTCACTTCATTTGTCCTATTCTTATCCATTATTATTGGCTGTCCGCCGCCATTGATACATCCGCCTTCACAAGCCATAACTTCGATAAAGTGGTAGGAAGCCTCACCTGATCTTACTCTATCAAGCAGCTTTGCTGCATTTGCCGTACCATTTGCAACTGCCACCTTGATTTCCATATCCGCAACTTTCACAGTGGCTTCCTTTATACCCTCCAAGCCTCTTACCGCCGTGTATTCAATAGCTTCCAGGGATTTGCCCGTCAGCTTGTCGGCAACGGTACGAAGGGCAGCCTCCATAACACCTCCGGTGTTTCCGAAGATTGTACCTGCTCCTGAATAAGTCCCCAGGATACTGTCTCTTTCTCCGTCCTCAAGTTCTGTAAACTTGATACCTGCCTGGCGAATCATCCTGGCAAGCTCTCTGGTTGTAATAACCGAGTCTATGTCCTTGAGTCCGTCCACCTGCATTTCTTCCCTGTCTGCCTCATATTTTTTAGCAGTACACGGCATTACCGATACTACATAAACATTCTTAGGATCAACATCCGCCTTTATAGGATAGTAGGATTTTGCCACTGCACCAAACATCTGCTGTGGTGATTTACAAGTAGATAAATTTTCCAGAAAATCGTGGTGGTTGTGCTCACAGTATTTGATCCATCCAGGTGAACAGGAGGTTATCATTGGGAGCTTACCGCCATTTTTAATCCTGCTGAGCAGCTCGGTTCCTTCTTCAATTATTGTTAAATCCGCACTGAAGTTGGTATCAAACACTTTATTAAAACCTAATCTTCTTAATGCAGTGACCATCTTACCTTCAACATTTGTTCCCGGAGCATAACCAAATTCTTCGCCAAGAGCAACTCTTACTGCAGGCGCAGTCTGTACTACCACATGGAGCTCCTGGTTTTCAAGCGCCTTCCATACTTTTGCAGTGTCATCTCTCTCAGAAAGGGCACCGACGGGACATGCCTTGATACACTGTCCGCAGTTAATGCAGTCATGGCCTGCCAGTCCTTCCTCATAGGCAGTAGTTACTGTCATATGGGCACCACGGTATGCATAATCTATAACTCCTACATCCTGAATTTTTGAACAGACACTTACACATCTTCCGCAGAGAACACATTTGTTGGGATCCCTTACTATTGGCCCGGAAGTGTCTATGCAGCCCTTATCAACCTTTCCGCTGTATGGAAGCCTGTCAATACCATTGTCATTGCAAAGGGTCTGCAGCTCACATCTTTGATTTCTTGAACAGGATAAACATTCCCTGTTGTGATTTGACATAATCAATTCAAGGATATTCTTTCGAGCTTCTCTGACAGTGCTGGTAGCAGTTTTTACCACCAAACCCTCGGAAACCTTTGTCACACAGGCAGGATGCAAACCTCTCCAGCCTTCTACTTCAACTACGCATACTCTGCATGAACCGGGTTCGTTAACCCCCTTCATAAAGCATAACGTTGGTATGTCTATATTAATCTTTTTTGCAGCTTCAAGTATCGTAGTATTCTTTTCAACTTCAACTGCAATACCGTCTATAGTAACATTAATCAAGTCCATCATTAACCTCCGTCTACGTGATTTTCACGTTTCAAATAAAGCGCGAAAGATTTATCTTTCACCCTCAGCCTCTTCCCATGTGGCATACACCAGCACTGCATTTACCGTTGATATGTTCGAGGAACTCTTCCTCAAAATACTTTATAAGTGTCAACAGCGGTACGGGAGCACTTTGCCCTAAACCGCAGAAGCTTGAAGTTTTCATGGTCTGTGCAAGACTCTTCATTTTATTGAAATCGTCCATAGTCGCTGTGCCTTCTGTCAATTTGTCAACAAGCTCAACCAATCTATAGGTTCCCTCTCTGCAAGGAGTACATTTGCCGCAGGATTCTTCTTCAAAGAATTCCATTGAATTCTTCAGGTAATCAACAGCACAGTGACTGTCATCTACAACCACAACCGCACCTGAACCCAGCGAAATACCCGCCTTTTTGAGATCATAATAGCAAATCTTTGTATCCAGCAAGCTTTCAGGGAAGCAGCTTCCCGATTGTCCGCCCATGTGAACAAACTTAAGCTTGCGTCCGTTTGTAACTCCTCCTCCAAGGTCATAGATGAGTTCTCTTAAAGTCATTCCAAAAGGAATTTCATAGACGCCTCTGTTCTGAACATTGCCTGACAGGCACATTAACTTTGTGCCGCCGCTGAATTCGGTACCCTTTTTGCTGAAGGTCTCTCCGCCGTCCTTGATTATCCAGGGAATACATGAGTAGGTTTCAACATTGTTCAATATGGTAGGCATCTGGTATAAACCGCAGTTTTTGATATATGGCGGTTTCTGCCTTGGTCTTCCGGTCTTGCCTTCTATGGATTCAACCAGTGCGGTATTTTCTCCGCAAACGTATGCTCCGGCTCCTGAAACCACCTTCAAGGTAAAGTCAAAACCTTCCCTGCCCAGTATGTTCTTTCCCAGGTAGCCTGCTTTTTCAGCATTTTTTATAGCACTGTCAACTATCTTCTGGATAGCGGTGTATTCACCTCTGATGTAAATATAGCCTTCCCTCGCGCCCATGATGTATGCACCTATTGTCATGCCTTCAATAAGCTCAAAGGGGTCTTCTGAAAGGATATGTCTGTCCTTGAATGTACCTGGTTCGCCCTCGTCACCGTTACAGACCATGTATTTAGGGCCTCTCTGAATAGCATATGCCTGCTCCCATTTTATACCTGTAGGATAGGCAGCTCCGCCTCTTCCAAAAAGATTTGCCTTTTTTATCTCTTCAATGGCGTCCACGTGCTCCATGGCCATTGTCTTTATCAAACCCTCATAACCTCCTGCAGCAACATACTCTTCCACACTGTCAGGTTTTATTTTACCGAATCTTGCGCTCAATACCTTATCCATTATTATTGTACCTCCCTATAAGTGTTTACTATATGGGACAGCTTTTCCGGCGTAAGATTTCCGTAAACCTTGTCACCTATCTTTATTGCAGGTGATATGTCACATGCTCCAAAACAAGCTGACTGTATCAATGTAAATACTCCATCCTCCGTTGTCTGACCGGGCTTAACCTGCAATTCCTTTTCAAGCATAGCCAATAAGCTGTTAGCACCGGTTACATGGCATGGAGCACTTTTACAGACTTCCACAACATATTTTCCCCTTGGTTCAGTTCCAAACATGGAATAGAAAGTAATTACGCTATATACCCTGCTCATGGGCATATCCAGCTCAGCAGCCACAAATTCAACCCATTCGTGGGGCAAGGAATTTGTCCCTGATAAATTCTGCAGTTCCAACATGACTTGAATAAGATTGTCTTTTGAATTGCCGTGGCGATTCAACACTTCTTTAACCTTCTGCATTTTAGCCTCCTATAGCCTGTAACGGCCCCTTATAAATAAAAATTCAATTCTTCATCTCAGTCCAAAAACCATCTGTCTGGCAGGATAAAGATTATCCGATGCTTCTGCCCACAGTACTTTGTATACAAGCACATCCCAACAAAAAATGAGCTTGTCAAATACCGTATCTCTAATATGCGAAATT
The DNA here is from genome assembly GCA_023400235.1 of Bacillota bacterium. Classification (GTDB taxonomy): domain Bacteria; phylum Bacillota; class Clostridia; order Acetivibrionales; family DSM-1351; genus Ruminiclostridium. The sequence goes on along the minus strand of JAEXFI010000039.1, from coordinate 54,562 downwards.
TTTAACATTCTCAATTATATTGTAAATTCTTAAGATAACATTGTCAATTGGAGTTTGATATTTTTTTCACAGAATTTGAAAATTTTTTAACATACTCAATTGTTATTTATTTGTCATTCAAAATCCCTGAAAGCCTTATGAAATCTCATGTATACATGCGTAAAGCCTTTACTCCCGGCAAAAAATGTATTAAAATAAATACATAATAAATGGATTGGAGTGGTGGTCAATGTGTAATACGTGTTCTGCCGAAATAAAGCATCGCAATTCGCACCATGCCGAATGCTGCACTTGTATGAACGGATATCCCAAGAAATGTGACTGCGGAGGTCTCATTCATGTAGAAGAGACAGTAAGTGAGAATTTTGGAACTCTTGTTGTTTTCAGATGTGACCAATGCAATTTTGTTTTTGATATTCAAGAAGAGGAATATTGATATTACAGTAAGGGCTGTCAAGAAATAAAAAGGAGCCGTTGCAAAGCGCAGATAATGAATAAATCCTCCCATGACCCAAGCCGGTTCGGCCAGGCATGTGATTTATATTATTGCTTTGCAATGCTCCCCTGCTTTCGTTTATTCAACCTTTACACCAGCCAGCTTCATAAGATAGATGGCATTTCTGGTGTCGGAAACACCCTTGCGCAAGGTATAGTCAAAATAAATCCGGTCAGCCTCATAATATTCTCTGAAATGATAGTTTCTTATTCTTCCTGCACTTTCCTTTTCCATGTCAGCAAGCTCCAGGTCGTGGGTGGAAACCATCCCCCAGGCTCCCTTTCTGTCTAACTGGTCTATGAGCATTTTTGCTCCAGTATGCCTGTCTGCGGAATTGGTGCCCTTAAATATTTCATCCAGAAGGAAAAACACCCTCTCCCCGCTGTCAACAGCTTCTACAACCATTTTTACCCGGAGCAGCTCGGCGTAGAAGGAGGAAACGCTCTGTCCCAGGTTGTCGCTGGTCCTCATGCAGGCATATACCTTCATTACCGGACAGCTGAAGGCTTTGGCACACACCGGCAGCCCAATGTAGGACAGCAGCAGGCTCAGACCCACTGTTCTTAAGAAGGTGCTCTTGCCAGACATGTTTGAGCCGGTTATGAGAAGAATGGGCTGCTCCTTCACAAGGCTGACATCATTGCACTTTCTTCCCTTTGTAAGCAGCGGATGACCCAATTCAACTGCTGCTATGCCCTCCTGGGAATCTTCAGTTACCCTGGGCATAATATATTCCGGATTGTCGTGGCACATGACCGACAGGCTGCACAATGCCTCAACCTCCCCAATGGCTTCAAACCATTTCTCCACATACCTCCCGCTTTCCCTTTTCCAGTTTTCCAGTGCCACCATGCAGTGAAAATCCCATAAGGTAGCAGCATTTATTATTGTGTAAAGGAAATTGTATCTGTTTGCAATAAGCTCCCAAAGCTTTGAAAGCTTCTCAATCTGCTTCCAGGCTGGTTTCTGTGCGGCACCCTTAAGTGAACTTCTCAAAGCCTTCATATGGCTGCTTTCAAAAATTCCCGATTCAAACCGCCTTAGCAACGAGCTGTAAACCTTCAGGGTTTTGGAGTGCTTCTCCACCAATTCAAAGCTTTTGTTCCTGAAATTCACCTTATAGCCCAGCATGAGGAATTGAATGACAAAGCCGGCTATTGGCAGGTAAAAGGGTACGAGCCTCAAAATTGCCAGGACAGCCGCCGTAAATGAAGCCACTGGAAGTGCCGTAATAAGAATTCTGAACCAGTGGGCCGAATACAGGCTGTTTTCCTCACTGGCCCAGGAAAACACCTCATCCAGTTTGTTTATGGTTCCAGCCAGAGTTTTTGAACGCTTATTATCAAGTACAGCTTCATCACTTAACACTATATTGCTGTCGGTGATTAATGCACTGGAATAAAGCCTGTGCCTGAAGGTGAGCTTTGCCGCAAGCTCTTTTACCGCTTCCTGCCTGTCTGCAATGTCTTCCGGCCTGCTCAGGGGCTCTAAAAGGAAGCGGGCAAGGCATTGCTTTCCCGAATAGGTGGTTGTCATATTCAGCATCTGAAAAAGTGAGCTGTTGCCAAAAAGGTCCAGGTCGTAAGAAAAGCTGTGTTCATGGTTTTCAAATTCTTCTCCCTTGTCGGAAAATGTATTCCAGTGGCCTTTTGCTCTTTTTAGACACAGGTCGTTTATTTTAACCATTGCCTGGCAGTAGTTCCGCTTTTTTATATGCCTGTTCTGTACTGCCGACAGATATACAAACCCGGCCGCAAAAAGCACAAGAACAGCAAACATCAGTATGTGCTGCTTCATAATATATAATGCCACCGCTGCCGCTATTCCTCCAAAGAACACCAGCAGCTTGAAGTTGCCCACCGCGTTGCTTTTTGATGAATAAGCTTCAAGCCTTTTGGAAAATGCGTCTACTCTTCTCTGATACTTGCTTTCAGGCGTGTACATTATTACCTCCCTTTTGTAATAAAGTCAATTACGGTTGAAACATTCGCCTTCCATGCGAATGTGTGCTTTCAAGCAGTTTATTTAAGAGTTCCCACGGTCTGGGTTTTAAATAGTAATTGACTTCATCCTATTTTAAAATTTATTAGTTTATTTATTTTATTTTGTGATGTATCTCGTGTTGTCATGTATTCCCATTTGCTGTATATAGTATTGTACCAGTATTGTTTAAAAGATACTATAAATTATGCTGATTTTGTACGGCTCAGGCTAGCGGACTTGTGACATAAGGCAGGCCTAAGTCTTACCTTTCCCTCCGGCATACCGGCATATGTTTTCCCATGCCACTAAAAGCAAGGCCCCTGTCAGGTAGCACAAGATATCCTTTATATCAAAGGAAGTTCCAATAACCGTGGAAATCAACCTGTTATCCTGAAGCTGCAAAATCTCTGCAATACGAAAATATTGAGCCAACTCGACAGCAACTGCAAAGACGAAGACATAAACGGGTAAAAACTTTATGGGTTTTCCCCAAAGACCTCTTACTAAGGTGTATAATAAGACAACTATCAGAATATCACCTATGTATGGTCTGATGATTGCATCTCTTACAAAAAGCCCGATATACGTTTCAATTGTCAGTAAAATAAAAAACGCAATTATGTATTTAATATTTATTTTCATCTTGATTTTTATATTTTCCTCCATAACCGCTGTACTTGGTTAAAATATATTGAAAGAGTATTTATCCAGGGAATAGCTGTTACTATTATACCACACTCCTCTATTCTCCACGAAAAATTACCCTATGGCAGCTATTTAAATTCAATTGTAATTGTAACACAGCAGCCCTGCCTACTGATGCAATTTCTGCTTTTTTACAAAAAAACACCCGGATTGACCGTTAAGGTTATCCGAGTGCCGTTACCCCGCTATTTGTCCTGCAGTATATTACTTAGCTCCTGGTGTATATGTCCGTTTGTGGCTATGGCAGAGGCCTTATGTACATAACTGAGACTGTTTCCTTCCCAATCGGTAATACAGCCTCCCGCCTCCTCCAGCACCACCGAGGCCCCCGCATAATCCCAGGGTTGGAGCTCCATCTCATAAAACCCGTCCATCCTTCCGGCGGCCACACTGCATATATCCAGTGCGGCACTGCCTGAGCGCCTCACATCCCTGCATTTTAAGAAAATGTTTTTTGTAACCCTGAAGGTTTCATCAGCCTTTCCCTTATCATATGGAGAAGTGCCGAAGGTAATCAGGCTTTCCCCCAGGTTTCTGCTGCCTGTGACGGCTATGGGCCGTCCGTTGACAAAGGCCCCCCTTCCCTTGCGGGCCGTAAACAGCTCCTTCAGGTAGGGATTGTATACAATTCCGGCATAGGGTATGCCATCTGCCACCATACCCAGAGCTATGCATGAATATTTATAGCCATACATGAGGTTTGTGGTGCCATCCACAGGGTCAAGAATCCAGGTATACCTTCCCAGGGTAAAATCGTTGGCTTTGGTTTCCTCAGCAATAATGTTGCTGCCGGGAAGAATATCGTACAACCCCTTTATGATTCTTTCCTGTACCAAAAGGTCTATCTCTGTGACAAAATTAGCATCACCGCTTTTGGTGATAATTTCCCTGCCCTCCATGTCGCAAAGCAACAGAGCACTTACTTCCCTGACCAGCTCCTCAGCTCGGTCCAAAGCTGTATCCAGTAAACTGTCCATCTATTTCTTCAACTCCTGATATCTTTTTATTTTTTTGGTGGTTGTCTTTTCAAATTCAGTGTCCCTGAGAGTAAACTCCTTGACATATTTGTAGGTCACAAGTTCCTTGTTTATCCTCTTGACCTCGGAACTGATTATGGAATGAACATCCTTCTCCAAAATCACATTGTTCCTGATATCCTCTTCTATCTTTTCCTTGTCCGGTACAATCTGAGCGCAGACAATAACATCATCCTTCCCGTCCGTACCATACACCAGGGACTCTTTGATATAATCACTTCTGTTCAAAAGTGTCTCAATCTCTTCAGGGTATACATTCTTTCCGTTTTTGGTTACAATGACATTTTTCATTCTTCCGGTTATATGAATAAAACCGTCGGAATCCAAAAAACCCATATCACCGGTATAGAACCAGCCTTCTCTTATTGCTGCATCAGTAGCCTCTTTATTTTCATAATAGCCGGACATGACACTTGGGCCCTTGACCTTTATTTCTCCCACACCCTCATTGTTAGGCCTGTCTATAACAACACTGAGCCCAGGCAAGGGAAGTCCTGCAGCATCATCCTTAAACCAGCAGTCCCTGTTCAACCCTACAATAGGTGCACATTCTGTGAGGCCATAGCCCTGTACCAGCTTTATGCCTATTTCTCTGAAGCCCTTTGAAACCTGCGGGTCAATAGCTGCAGCACCGCTGATGAAAAGCCTCAGATGTCCGCCCAGAGCATCGTGAATTTCGGCAAACAGCTTTCTTCGGATATCAAAACCAAACACTCCCGCCAGCTTGCTAAGCCTTATTCCCATTTTGAGTTTTCCCGGTCCTCCAGGCTTTTTGGCTATCTGGTTCATTAACTGCTTGTAGATTGATTCAAAAACAAGCGGAACTCCATTCATCATTGTACAGCCAGATTCTCTCAGGTTCTTAACTATATGGCGAAGTCCTTCGCAAAAGGCAACCGTGCAGCCTCTGTACATCTGACAAAGGAAACCACAGGTGCATTCATAGGTATGGTGCATGGGCAGCACCGAAAGGAATACATCCTTATCATCTATATAAAGCATGGAGCACATGGCCATGAGGTTTTCCGCAATATTCCGGTGGGAAAGCATTACTGCCTTGGATTTGTCGGTAGTTCCAGAGGTGAATAGCAATATATTCATGGCCTCTCTATCCACAGCTGCAGCAGTAAACTCTTTGTTTCCCGCAGCCAGAAGCTCATAGCCCTTTTTCAGCAGACCGGAATAGGATACCTGTCCATTTGAATCCTCATCCGCATCCATGTTAATAAAATACTTGCAGCTGGTAATATTCTTCGAAATATTTTCAATATTGCCAAAAACCGCTCCAGAATAAATAATCGCATCTGCGTGACTTCTCAGCAGGCAGTTTTCTATTTCATTCTGAGGAAGTTCCTTGTCAAGTGGAACTATAATACCTGTTCCGTTGCAGGCCGCCAGATATGAGGTTGCCCATTCATACCTGTTCTCACCTATCAAAGCAATTTTCTTACCCTTAAGGTCAAGACTCATCAAAGCTGTTCCCAAAGCATCAATATCTTCCTTGAACTTTTTAAAGGACACGGAAACATAGTCACCGCCCGTCCTGGGCTTTACCAGAAATGCAGCCTTGTCTGCATATATCCTCGCGCTCTGTTCAATCATATCCTTAAGATCCGAAATTTTCCTCACGTCATACAACGGTTTGTTTTTCATTGACAGTACTCCTCCGATTTGCAAATTAGTGCTTAACAATTTTTCGTAAACATTGTATCACATATAAGTTTATCTTAATAGCATAATATTAATAAAAAGCACACAGCAAATGGAAAGTTTATTCAGCAGTGGATAATAGTTACAGTAAGCCAGTTGTTCTTAATTTTGAAACAAATCCCATATACTATAAAAATTAATTTTCATCCGAAATCCTTTCGGAAATAAATATATTCCTCAGTATTTGTTCGTTTGTTATGTCAACCGTTCTGCCGTCCAAACCGGCTTAACTGTCTTTTTAGGAACAGCCTCATTGGTTTATATTCTTGATTTTGGTTATTAAGCGGCATACAACCTGAGTTCTCTTAAGGGGTGTCATTATGTAAAAACCTGATACATGTTCATATAACTTATTTATACACTTCATGGAGTGTTCAATGCCAAGCAGCTCCGCTGCTTCCCTGTCCTTGTCACGGAAGCTTTCAACAGTGTCCTCGTCAATTTCTATCCCCGGAACCTCATTATTGATAAACTGAGCATTTTTATAGCCTACTATTGGCATTATACCTGCAAAAACAGGCACTTTCAGTTCCTCTATGGCCCTAATGGTATTGTTAACCGCCCCTTCGGTATAAATGGCCTGTGTCAGGAAAAAGCTTATACCGTTTTCAAGCTTTTTGGCCGAACGTCTCAGCTCCGCATCAAAATTTGGTGCATTTACATTTAACGCTCCTCCGATTTCAAAGGAAGCTTCCCCGAATATATTGGCATTCAAGCTGGAAACATAATTTGCCAGGTTTGAGGAGTTCATACTGAACACGCCTTTAATATCCTTTCGCTCAATATTTGCAATGGGATCGCCTGTAACCACAAGTATATTTCTTATACCCTCAATATTTAAAGCCAGCAGGGTTGCCTTTATGCCCAGCAGGTTCTTATCCCTGCAGGTAATATGCGGCATGGCCGGCAAGCCCGCCTCTCTCTGCAGCTTGGCAGCCATGATCGAGCTGTCTGCCCTGGCCTTTGCCAGCGGAGAATCCGCTATGGTTATCATATCCGCTCCTGCCTTTTTCAGCAGGAAGGCGTCTCTGAGCATATACTCCCAATTTGTATCAAAGGGCGGATCTATTTCCACAAGTATGGGCTTTTTCTCAGAAACCAGCCTGCGGAGCAGCGGCTTGTCCTGTTTTTTTTCTGCGGCCTTTCCGCCCGGCTGTTCCGTACTGCCCTGGGTGTTAGTGCTGCCTGCCAGCAGCTTGGCTGCCACTGCTATGTGATGGGGTGTTGTTCCGCAGCAGCCTCCCAGAATTCTGACTCCCATATTTTTCAGTTCCAGCAGCCTGCCGGCAAAATACTGGGAATTATCCACGTAAACGGCTCTTCCCCTCTCAGAAGCAGGGTATCCCGAATTTGGCATGATGCTCAAAGGCCTTCCGCCAAGTTCCAGGGAGCTTACCAGCCTGCACATATGGGCGGGTCCGCTTATGCAGTTAAAACCGCAGGCATCAACCAGTCCGCTTGCATTAACCCTGTTGAAAATATCCTTATAATAAAGACCTTCCTTGGAATATCCGTCGGGATATACTGCAAAGGAGGCAATTATCCTGGCCTGAGGTTTTTTCAAGCGTATATATGCTGAAATTTCAAGAACAATAGCATATTGAGGAAAAGTTTCAAAGAGAAAATTCTCAGCCCCGCAGGAGAGGAAAATATCCACCAGTCTTTTATATTCCTCCTCCTGGTCAACAGCCTGTGCAGAAGGGATGGGGCCTATATCTGCAAAAACGGCCACCTTTGTATTCTCAGCCGCACTCACGGCAATATCAAAGCCTTTTTTTACAATCAGCTCCACCTCTGCCTGCTCACAGGACAATGAAAACCTGTTTGCAGCGAAGGTATTTGTTTTTATGGCGTCAGCCCCTGCTTCAATATATTCCTTATGTATCTCAAGAATTGCCTGGCTGTGAGTCAGGTTGGCAGCCTCACAAGCAATCTTCCCGTTGTATTTGGATGAATAATAGGTGCCCATGGCACCGTCAAACAGAAAATAGTCCTTGCCTTCAAATATATTCATAACAGCACATTTCCTTTGCTTTAAGGTCATAGGAACGGTATAAGCCTTATCCTGCACACCTTGTATCTTTTGAATAATTATACGTTTAGTTGCTGTCCCAGTCAAGGAATGGCAATAAGTATAAAATCCACATATAGGAGGGCAAAGTCTGACGCAGGATTACAAGCCAATTATTGTGGGCTGAAGGCCCATACTACTACTCAATGGACGAAGCTGGAAAGCTGTGGGCAGATTGATACAGTGAGGCTGAATACCTGTTTAAGCATTACGGAAGCTGCAAGCTGCTATATGGTCATTGACTATGCCTACTGCCTGCATGAGTGCATATATGGTGGTTGTGCCCACAAATTTAAATCCCTCTTTTTTTAACTGTTTGCTGATGTCATCGGATAAAGGAGTGCTTGCAGGTATATCTGAAACCTTCTCCCAGTTGTTTATGATAGGTTGATGATCCACGTACCCCCAAAGAAACGCATCTAAAGAGCCATATTTTTCACATAAGCCAAAATACATTTTGGCATTGTGTATGACGGCATTTACCTTTAAGCGGTTTTTTATGATGCCATCGTTTTTTAACAGTTCTTCTACCCGGTTGTCATCATATGCAATTAGCTTTTGGGGGTCAAAGTTATCAAAGGCCCCGCACAGCGTATCCATTTTTGCTAAAATAACAGCCCAGCTTAAGCCTGCCTGCTTTCCCTCCAAAATCAACATTTTGAAGAGCTCCTTATCATCATGAACCGGTTTTCCCCACTGTGTATCGTGGTAGCGCTTTTCCAATTCTGTTTTGTCAGCCCAATCGCATCTTACTATATCCATATTTATTTCCATGCCCCCCATCTTGCACAAAACCCCATGAAAGTCATGGCATGGAATCGGTGCCACATTCTTATATGTTTCAAATTTTCTTTCAACCTTATATTTACTCCTGTGCCATATTTAAAAGCTATTTTTATTCTAAAGTTTGTCTTATTATATCATGCCCTAATATAGAGGATATTTTCAATTAAGCTTGCCAAACGGCATATAAAAAGACGTCCGCTGGCAGGTAAACAGTTAAAAACATAAGGGAATTATCTCCCCTTGTGTTTTTCTTTGCGTTTTTGCTGCCGCAATTCAAACTGTCGTTGCTTTTCGTCCTCTTTTTGTCTGCGGCTCTTTTCTTTTCGAATAACCTTAGTTTCTTCTTGTTGTAGCTTTAGGGCCTGCTGCGATTTGGTTCCCAGACCCTGTACTCCAAGTTGCTTTTTTATAGAGCGCTGCATACGCTTAGGATTGATTTTTATATCCTGCTTGCTATCTGCTTTTACAGGAGGGCTAAACCGCAGCTTATCCCAATTTTCAAGAAGAAAGCCGTATACTTCATAATCCTTCGGCTCTGCGCCAAATGTTATTTTACAGACTTTCAATCTGCCATCTGTAACACGTTCATAGACCCCGACCCAAAACGGGTCATTAAAAAACACTGTCAGCTTGCTTTCAATTTTTTGCATAACAAATGCCCCTCGTTTCTTGGGCAAAGAACGGACAACCGAGGAGGCAGGTTACTGACAGGTATTTCTGCGCCCGGACTACCAGCCGGGACTGTGTTTTTATCTTTGCGCTTATTTATTTGTTTTATATTTTATACCAAAACTTGTGCGCCATCAACTATGAAAGAAGGGGGTTTTATGTCCAATCTGCTAACGAGGCCCTGAAAAACTGTATTACGCTATTGGTTATTGAGGTTTTTAATTAAAGCGTGTAAAATAGTGAATATACAATAATTAGTATACAATAATTAATATACCTATTAATAATACGAGTTAATAATACGAGGAGTTGTGTCATATGGATATTGCAGCATTGTCAGTTTTGAAATCCCAGGCCTCCATGGGCCAGGCTGTGGGGCTTGCCATAGCAAAGCTTTCCATGAACACGGCAGATCAGGCCTCCGAAGCCATGAGAAAAATGCTGGAACTTAGTGTCAATTCCAATCTCGGCGGCAATTTTGATCAAAGTGTGTGATTATTGTTTTCCAAAAATACGTGCGGCTATGCCCTTTGCAGTTTCAGTGGCAGCAATGCCTCCCATGGCGGTTTCCCTCAGTTGATAGGGGAGCATTTTTCCCACCTTGTACATGGCCTCCACCACCTCGTCAAAAGGGATATTGCTTTTGATGCCCGAAAGGGCCAGGTGGCAGATGTAATAGCATTTGCAGCCTGTGACGCATTTCTTTTTGCACAGGGAACCTCCACAAGGCTGGCAGCGGCCCTCTGCTCCGGCCACGGTGGCGTGCTTTACTATGATAGCTCCTATGCCGGAGCAGGTAATCAGTCCCCTTAGTGCGCTTTCCTCTTCAAGCCCCAGCTTCTCGCAGATAGATATAATAACGGCAGGTACTATCCCGCAGGAACCGGCTGTGGGTGCCGCACAAATCCTGCCCATGGAAGCGTTTACCTCACAGGAGGAAAGCGCTCTGGCCATAACTCTCCCCAAAAATTCTCCAGAGAGAGTGCAATATCAAAGGAATTCCGGATGTTTTCATCATCCTCCTTCATTCCCAGTATCCCTGCCACAAGCGCCTTGTCGGTGCCATGGCCTTTATAGGTTTTTGCAAAGGAGCCATGAAGTCCGAATACAACGCGCACTACATCTTCATCAGACACAGCTCTGGCTATGCGTGCAATTCTTGCCGCTCCTGCCGTATGGGAGCTGGAAGGGCCTATCATAACAGGGCCAGAACCTCAAAAATGCTTGTTTCCATATTCATCTCCTCCTGTTCCCCGTCCCTTGTGAAAAATCTCTTATTTGCACTGGTTCCCATATATAATTTGCCCGTTTTTTCAATTAATAGTATTGGCATTTGTACAAAAAATGGTATCCCAATTTATAAGGAGCTGGTATTGCAAAAGAAAACAAGAAGGAATATAATGAACATTGTTCATATAAAAGGAGATCAATTATGCCTAAGAATCTAACCAATGTAAAAGAGGATATTCTGACAGTCACACGCCAGCTTATAAAAGAAACAGGCTATGCCGAGCTGAATATACGGAACATTGCCGCCAGGTGCGGCGTGGCTACAGGAACCGTATACAACTACTACAGCTCAAAAAACCAGATAATCGCAGAAATACTCCTGAACGAATGGAAGCTCATGCTGAGAAGGATTGACCAGAATACACGGCATCCTGGATCCGGGATTGACAAGCTGAAAATTATATATGATGAACTGAATAATTTTATGATCAATGTTCATGGAAAATGGTTTCAGACTCATCCTGTTGAAAATACTGAAGAAATGAATATGAGCAAGCTCAACGAGAAAAGAAAGCTGCTGCGAAATCAGATATCTGAAAAGGTCCTGGCCCTTGTACAGCCGGCTGCCGGGAAAGAGCAGCATACCCGGGAGGCCAGGGACACCAGTGATATCATAGCCCATGTGCTTATTTCATACTCAAATGAAGAAGCTGAGTTCAGCAGAATCAGACCGGCTCTTGCAGCTCTGCTAAACCAATTGGCAGATGAAACTATTTAGTAAAGGAGACTTTTTTATGGCACGTGACAACAATCAGGCAAAACCAAAACTTGGAATGATAATGTTCCTGTACATGCTGGGAATATTTATGGGAGCCATTGACACCGGAATCATTACCCCTGCCAGAACAGTCATTCAGGCTAATCTTGGAGTTGGAGACAAACTCGGCATCTGGATGATTACTATTTTCACTCTGGCTTATGCAGCTTCCATACCTGTATCTGGAAAGCTGGCAGACAGGCTGGGAAGAAAGAATATTTATCTGATTTGCATAACTTTATTTGGAATAGGTTCACTTATCTGCGGCCTTTCCTCAAACTTCAGCAGCTTTCCCATGCTCCTGACCGGCCGTGTTATACAGGCTATAGGAGGCGGAGGAATAATGCCCATAGCCAATGCAGAGTTTGGAACCTCCTTCCCTGAAAACAAAAAGGGTATGGCTCTGGGACTTCTGGGAGGTGTATACGGGCTTGCAAACATACTGGGCTCATCTCTGGGAAGTGCGATTCTGGATATTTTCGGTATTGAAAACTGGCAGTTTCTGTTTTATATAAACCTGCCCATCAGTATTGTTATTATTATTTTCGGTATTATTTTCCTGCCTTTGAACAAAGATACCCAGCAGCCCGGCAAAATTGATATTTTGGGTACTATTACAATTATTTGCATGATAATGTCTTTGATATACGGACTAAAGAACATTGACTTTTTTAACTTCACCTCCACCTTGCGTACCACAGATGTATATCCCTTCCTCATATTATTCCTGCTGCTTTTGCCGGTATTTATAATCATTGAGAGACGTGCTCAGGACCCCATACTAAATCTGAAGTACTTTACCACCCCCAGGGTGCTAATAACCCTGTCAGTTGGCTTCTTTACAGGTATTTGCATGATGGGTATGATATTCGTGCCTCAATTTTCGGAAAATGCACTCCATATCGCAACCGGCAAGGGAGGATATTTTGTTACAATACTGGGCCTGTTTACAGCCATAGGCGCCCCCTTAAGCGGCAGGCTGGTGGATAGGTACGGGGCCGGAAAGATACTGTCAGGAGGCTTTATGGTATCTCTGGCAGGCTCACTGTTTCTGGCCTTTGTGGCAACCCGGACAAACAACCTGCCCACAGTACTTGTAAGTCTGGCACTTATAGGTACTGGTCTGGGTTTTGTCATGGGTTCACCTCTCAATTACATGATGCTGGGAAATACCAAAAAGGAGAATGCAAATTCTGCACTGGCCACACTATCGCTGGTGAGATCCATCGGAACGGTTATTGCTCCCTCAATCATGATAGGCTTCATCTCCCAGGCGGGAATTGTGGCCCAGCATGACCTGCTTGCACTGCTCCCCCAGCCTGTGGCACCGGTAATATCACAGGCAGAGGAGCTTAAGAAAACCTTTGAGGACATGAAAAAGGATCCCAGGATGGCTGCAATGCTTAAAGATGTTGAGATTCCCGACCTGAGCAAGGCCAGCGGCATAAAATTTGCCGGAGGCAGCACCGGCAGCCTCCCTAAAGAGCTTTTAAAGTCTTTGCAGTCCTCGGATGTGACTAATATAACAGAAAAGGCAAAGGAAATATCTGTTTTTATGTATGACCGGAATACTCCACAGGTTGTTGAGCAAATACAAGCAGGCCTGCAAAATGGAATTGACGGTATAAGCAAGGGTATTTACGGAATTGATGCCGCAATATCACAAATGCAAGGTAGGGCTGCAAATAGTCAGAATGACATGTCGGCAGCAGTAACTGCCATGAAGCAGCAAAAGGCCGTCCTGGAAGACTCAATAGCTAAAATGGAAGAATTGAAAAAAATAGTTCCAGCTGCCTTTGAAGAAGCAGAGAAAGATTACCTGAAAAAACTCGAAGAAATGAAGCCCCAGCTCCAGGAATCCTTCCAAAGCTCATTAAGCACAGGCTTTAAGCAAATGTATCTGACTGTTTCGGTTTTCTGTATCCTTTCCATACTTCTGCTGCTTATGTACCGGGAGCCTTCCATAAAACAAATGTAGTCATAAAATGTAAAGAGCCGGCTTTTATACTGCCGGCTCTTTACATTTTATTTACACTATTGAGCATAGCATTGACGTTGTATGGTCCATACCTTAACATATAGGCATGGACTTTAATTTAACCTGTAGTGCTAATTGAGAATGTGATAACAGGGAGAGAATGCTGTTCACTCCCGGACAAGCTTCAAGCACAACGGGTTAATTTAGCAGGTACTTTATCAGCCTTTGCCTGTTTTATGTAAACCACAATACACCTTTTACTTTACAAGCACTTTCTTAAGAGACTATACATCAAAAATACTAAAAAACAGGGTCAAGGTTATATTCGAGGGGATAAAAATGAATAAAAATGCTTTTCGGGTACAGGTCATAAAAACAACTCTGGTACTCTTCCTTTGTCTGCTGCTTCCTTTCCAGGCTCTGGCAGCAGCCTGGGATGACTACTCCAAGTATATACCGGCCTATACTCCGGTAACCAAAAGTCAATTGAGGGGGGCTTGGATCAGCACTGTGGCAAATCTTGACTGGCCTTCCCCCAAAACGAGGGCAATTACTGATAACAACTTAAGAATTCAAAAATCCAAGGAAGAACTGATATTATTGCTGGACAAAGCCGTTTCTCTAAATATGAATGCGGTATTTTTACAGGTCCGCTCCACAAGTGATGCCTTGTATGCGTCCGAGCTGGTACCGTGGTCACGGTATCTTACCGGAACCTTTGGAAAGGCTCCGGGTTTTGATCCCTTGCAGTTTGCCATTGACGAAGCTCACAAAAGAAATCTTGAGCTCCACGCCTGGTTTAATCCCTACAGAGTATCCATGGATACCGGCGAAGCAACAAAAAACTCTCTCAATATTGCAAAAAGTGTTTATAAGGAACATCCTGACTGGATCCGGACTGCCAATAAAAGGTTTGTTATAGATCCCGGAATTCCTGCTGCCAGAAAATGGGTGGAAGATTGCGTCATGGAAGTGGTAAACAAATACGATATAGACGGAGTACATTTTGACGATTACTTCTACTATGAAGCAGCTGCAAATGAAATGGGAGACGATGGAACCTTTCAAAAATACAACAATGGTCAATTTTCAAAAAAAGCAGACTGGAGAAGGAACAATACATATCTTCTTATAAAGGAGCTGTCTTCCAAAATCCGGACGGCTAAGCCCTGGGTCAAATTCGGTGTCAGCCCCTCCGCCATATGGCGCAATAAAAAAGATGATCCCGCAGGTTCAGATACAAATTCCTCTTATACAAACTACGACAAATGCTATGCAGACACAAGAAAATGGGTAAATGAGGAGCTCATAGACTATATCTGTCCCCAGATATACTTTACATACGCAAACCCGGCTGCTCCCTATGGAGTGCTGGCGGATTGGTGGGCTAAAACAGTACGGAACAAGAAGGTGCACTTATATATAGGACAGGCCCTGTACAAGGTGAATGAAGAAGGCACCTCCAGCGACAGGGACTTCTCCCTTGAAAACGGGCTCCCTGAGATATCACGTCAAATAAAGCTTAATACTGTTCATCCTGATATAAAGGGCAGTGTCATGTTCAGAATGAACAATTTTTTTGAAAGTCCCAGACAGGCCGTCTCAGCTGCCTTGCAGACTGATTTGTGGGCCTCTGTTACACTTGTTCCCGTCATGCCCTGGAAAGGAGGGAGAGCTCCCGTTCTTCCCACAGAAGGAACTATTGGCTTGAACTCCGCAGGTGTAAGGCTCACCTGGACGGACAACGACACTGCAACAGCGTATTATGCAATATACAGGTACTCAAGCGGTGAAACTCCCGACATAACTTCTCAGGAGAGTTCAAAAAGGCTTATTGCTACCGTAAGAAAAACAACCTCCGGCATACAGCAGTTTACCGATGTCTCCCGGGCTTCAATGAGTGGAGTCACTTATGTGGTTTCCTCCCTGGACAGGCTGCACAACCAGAGCAAGGGACTTGTCCTAGGCAGTAACTCCAAGTATTTCAACGATGTGGGGCAAAATGTCTACTGGGCTATAGACGCCATTGACAGACTGTACGAGAGAGGTGTGGTCGCAGGTGCAGGGCAAAATTCCTTTCTTCCCATGAGCAACACGAAACGCGGTGACTTTCTGCTCATGCTGACAAAGTCTCTGGAGCTGAAGGGACAAGTGGTGGATAACTTCATGGATGTACCCCGGGACTCATATTACTATAGTGCCATTGGAGCTGCAAAATCCCTGGGGATTACCTCAGGGACGGGAAACGGAAAATTTGAACCAAAGACAAATATATCGAGGCAGGATATGCTGGTGCAGGTCTATAAGGGAATACAGGCTGCGGGGATTTCTCTGACACCGGCAGACGTTTCTGAACTTGATAAATTTACAGATTCCTCACAAATCAGCAGCTATGCAAGAGAAGCCCTGGCAGTTATGGTCAAAAACGGTATTGTAAGCGGCTCGGGCTCAAAACTCAATCCAAGAGCCATGGCCACCAGAGCAGAAATTGCCGTAGTACTGTCAAAACTTAAATAGCAGTGTTTTGAGGCTGTGTTACTTCCCACAATGAATTTCCGTTACTTTTTAAAGTATCTGCCCATTACGGCGGCAGAAATTTTTGCCGCTGCTGTACCGCCGTAGCCGCCTTCCTCCACAATGACCGCAAGGGCTATCTGAGGATTCTTATAGGGTGCGAAACCTATAAACCAGCTATGGGGCGTTTTGCTTTCCACATGCTGTGCAGTGCCGGTTTTACCACACACCTGGACACCGCTCACCTGAGCTCTTGTACCTGTCCCCTTTTCCACAACCTCCCGCATGTAGCGGCCTATTTCAGCGGCATAGCCCTCAGAGGTAACCTGTTCCAGTGCGGAAGGCTTAAGTTCCTTGACGGTTTTCCCGTCGTAATTGACCACCTTGTTCACCAATACGGGCTTCATCATGGTTCCTCCGTTTGCCACGGTCTGTGCGACCAAGGCCATCTGCACCGGAGTTGCCAGAATTTCAGCCTGACCTATTCCGGCCTGAGCCAGATTCCCTTTTTCCGAAGCCTTATATTTAGGAAATCTGCTGTTGTCTATTATAATACCGTCTGCTGGTATATTTCTGTTAAAACCAAATCTACCGGCAGTTTTATAAAGCTTATCTTCAAGACGTATACCCAGGTTTCCAAAGAATACGTTGCTGGATTTGATCATGGCCTGTTCAAAGTTGATTTTGCCCATTGCCTTTCCCTGGTCATTACTCAAAGTATAATCTTTCCCAAGCACCAGCTTTCCCTGGTCGTTAAAAGTCTCCTCCACAATACCGCTGATATTTTCAAGAGCGCTTATACCGGTTACCACCTTGAAGGTAGAGCCAGGAGGATACAGACCAGAGACAGACCTGTTCAAAAGAGGCCTGTTGGGGTCCTCACTTAGCTTTTTCCATACGGTTTCCAGCTTGTTGGGGTCGTAGGAAGGCTTGGACACCATGGCCAGTATCTCCCCTGTGTCAACCTTTATAACCACAACCGAGCCCCTGGATGAGCCCAGGGCATCATATGCCGCCTGCTGCAAACCCAAATCCAGACTGGTGTATACATCGTCGCCCTTTTTATTCACCTCTTTAAAGCCATTACCCACCCATGCTGCAAGAGAGGCGGATATGTTGCTGGACAGATAGCTGTCATACAGGTTCTCAAGCCCTGAAATGCCATACTGGGGATCATAGTAGCCAAGCACCTGTGCTGTTGCAGGTCCTCCTTTGTAGCTCCTTTTATAGTTTCCGTTTTTTGCTTTATCACTGACCGAAAGCTCTTTTCCATTTCTGTCATATATGGTGCCCCTGACCACCTTGTTGCGTATATCCCACATTCTTCTGTTATCAGGCCGGGTAGATATTTCCGGGCCTCTGAAAAGCGTGAAATATGCCAGGTAGCTTATAAGAATCACAAATACTATAAGAAAAATCACCATTACCCGTTTTATATTAACAGTCAGATTATCCATCCTGAGTATCACCTTCGTCCCCTTCAGATACCTTTTGTATTATGCCTAAAGCCAGAAAGCTTATTAACAGTGACGTTCCCCCGTAGCTTACAAAAGGAAGCGTTATTCCCGTCAATGGAATAAACCCGGTTACACCGCCTACTATTACAAGCGTCTGAGTAGCTGTCATGACGCTGAGTCCCGCAGTCAGAAGCTTTGTAAAATTATTCTCAGCATGTATGGCACTCCTGATGGATCTGTAAAACAGGAGAAAATGCAGTATTAATACGGCCAGGCCCATTAAAAGTCCCATTTCTTCACATATAACCGAAAAAATAAAGTCGGATTCATTGACAGCCACATAGCCGGGATGTCCCATACCCAAGCCTCTTCCGAAAAGGCCGCCCATTGCGATGGCATACATGGATTGCACCAGTTGGTAGCTTTCGTTATAGACATAATCCCAGGGATTGAGCCATATCATAAAACGCCTTCTGATATGGTCAAAAACGGCATAGCTGGCCAGTCCTCCTCCGCTGAACAAACCAAGGGAAATCATTACATAGAGCTTTTTGGACGTTGCCAGATATACCATGGTCACAGCCACCGCAAATATTATCAGGGCTGTCCCCAGGTCTCTCTGGAGCACCATGAAGCCCAGTGCCGCTACTATTACAATACCCGGCTCAATAAGCTGTTTCCTTGAGGTTATATTGGACAGGGCAGTGGACAGATAAAGAATAAGAAATATTTTTCCGAATTCTGAGGGCTGAAAACTATATTGCCCTATTTTGACCCAGTTCTTAGCTCCCAGTATTTCCACGCCGATAAAGGTGGCCATTGCCATGAACAATATAGTCCCCGCCAGAAACACATATCTGTATTTCGCATACTTTACCAGTCCCCTTTTAAGATAGAGCACCACAAAGAGGAACATGACTATACCTATTACCAGCCAGGCAAGCTGCCTTACAGCAACAGCCCTGTCCAGCCTGAACAGCATTATGATTCCCACGGAGCAAAGCAGGGACGCCAGGAGAAATATGAGTCTGTCACCCATAGGATAATACTTTTTGAGCACCCAGGAGGTTACTGCAACAATAACGGTTATAACTACAAAAAACACTCCCGCTCTGGGGTCTATTGGTTTTCCCAGAAAAGCCAGGTTTAAAAAGCCGAAAAATATGAATAAATATATTAAAAGCTGTAAGGTTCTCAGTCGTTTTGTCATTGTATCATTCTGCCGTAAAAACAGTCGGGCAGCAATTCCTTTCATAAAGTCAATTACGGTTGAAACCTTAGCCCTCAAGGTTGAATATGGCTTTCAAGCATTTTATTTCACAGGTTTCAACGGCTAGGTTTTAAAGAATCTGTACTTCAGGAGGCTTTTCAAATCCTAACCATTGGCTTTTAGCCTATGGTAATTGACTTAGCTACACGTCATCAGAAACAACCAGTACTGTTTGAGATATACTTATCTCATCTCCAGGCTGCAAGCTTTTTTTATCAACCATGACACCATTTATAAAGGTGCCGTTGGTGGAGTTTAGATCCTCCAGCATATAGCGTCCGTCTTCGAAATATATTTTTGCATGAAAGTTGGAAACAGACGGTGACGGCAGTACCATCTGGTTTTGCCTGTTTCTTCCTATAGTCAGCTTGTTGCCAATGGGGATGCTATCTCCTTCAGCAAAAGCTCCTCCATCTCCTGGATATACAAGCTTAAGCCTCCAACCAAGATTCTTCCCATCCTTCAGCCCCCGCTTAACATCTCTGGACATAATTTTAAGGGCCTGAACTATGATTATATATATTATTATGATAAGTATTATCTTCAGAAATACGCCAAAAAAGCTCAAGTCCAGTAAGTCAAATTTCATATAGGCCTCCTTGCTCACTGTTTTAAACTATTATATACAAATACTCAGGATTTTACAAATTGTCTGCCGGCTTCAAAAGGCCCGAAATAAAAACAGCATGTCATATAAAATAATGACATGCCTTTTAATCAATTTTTTTATTTGATATATGAGCAGCAGTAGTCTGTCAGTTCCTTTACCTTGAGCTGGAATTTGGAATTTGACTTTACCTCGAACTCCTGTCCGGCTTCTACAGCCAGCCAATTTTCTGCATCTGGCAGCAGTACGTCCAGCTTTCCTGCCAAAATCTCAATTATTTCCTTGTCTGCCGTTCCAAATTCATACTCGCCGGGCATCATTATGCCAAGGGTCTTTCTTTCTCCGCTTCCAAATACCACTGTTCTGCTGGTAACCTTGCCGTCAAAATATACATTTGCCTTCTTTATGATATTCACATTTTCAAAATTCTCCATGGCTTGACTCCGTTTCAAAAATTTATTTATGAAAGATTATCATATATTCGCCCCTGTGTCAATCTTATCCATATCTGAAAAGAGTCCCTTCCACGACTGATAAAATACTTGAAGGCTGTTAAGAAAAAGCTGGCACTTTTGGGGTATAATATTGTATTATTATAGTATAATACATCTTTAGATACTGGATGAGGTGCGATTATGCAAAATTATATAATCCCGTTACTGATTGTACTTAATATATTTGGCTTTATACTTGTATCACTGGATAAATTCAAAGCAAAAAACAAACTGTGGAGGATACCTGAGCGCTCCTTCTTCCTCCTTTCAATATTGGGAGGCAGCATAGGCGTTTACATAGGTCTGTTTATATTTCATCATAAAACCAGAAACTGGTACTTTATGACGCTGATTCCATTTATAATCCTGGCTCAGACCATTTTCATATATTATCTGGTTAATAAGTAGAGGATCTTTATAAAATAAGATACCTCTTTTTATTTTCCTCCCTGGCAAAGGGATTGGGAACCTGCGGGTAATAAACCTGTCTTATTGTGAATAGCATTTATTAATAAGGCAAAAATGGAGCTACCCCATGGGACTTGACAAATTTTATAAAAATTCTGCAATACTGACTATGTCTAACTTGGTTACCGGTTTTATAGGCTTCGCATTTTCAATAATTCTCTCAAAAAAGCTTGGTGCAGGCGGCCTGGGCCTCTATGGCCTCGTTATGCCTGTTTACTCCCTGCTTCTCTGCCTTACTGCAGACGGCTTGGTCACCGCAGTTTCAAAGACCTGTGCAGTATACAACAGTAAAAAGGACTACCGGAACCTTCACAGGACCGTCAAAGTGGCAATCTGCTTTTTAGGGCTGTGGAGTATAGCTGTAGCTGTGCTTGTCTTCATAAATGCCTACAATATCAGCAGCATTCTCATCAAGGACAGCCGTGCGGCAGATGCCATACGAGTCATATGTCCCGCACTTGTTTTCATACCTATGTCCGCCATATTTAAAGGTTTCTTCTACGGTTTTGAAAAATTTACCATTCCGGCAGGTATAGACATTCTTGAAAAATGCATACGAGTAACCATACTGCTTGCAGTAATGGCAATATTGTCGGTAAAAAATATAAAGGGAGCCGTAACCACTGCATATTTTGCTTTGGCTGTTGGTGAGGCCATAAGCATGCTGATGCTGTTTACGGCCTTCAGGCTTTTTTCCGGAAAGCTGGTTCCGATAAAGACAAAGGTGAAAAATCCCCTGCAATTACTGACCGATATATTGATTATTTCCTGTCCCCTTAGTCTGAACGGCTTTCTGTCCTCCATTCTAAATACCGCCTCTACCCTGATTCTCCCCAGAAGGCTCATAAGTGCAGGTATGAGCTATGATACAGCACTGGAGCTGATAGGCAAATTTCTCGGCATGGCCATGACTACTGTAAACCTTCCATTTATAATCATAGGTTCCATGATGACGGTAATGATTCCCGACATGTCCCTGAGCCTGAGCAAACGGGATTCCTGGAGCACAGAAAACAGAATCTCACAGGTATTGCGGGCATCCTTCCTGGTGGGGCTGGGGACTCTCATTGTCTCTGTATGTATTCCCAACAAGCTTGGACTTCTGTTTTACAACCGTGACGACCTGGGGCAGATGATAATGGCTGCAGGCATATGCAACTTTATCAGCTACGTTGCTGCTGCCTCCTTTGGAGTCCTTAATGCACTGGGAAAGCAAAACGTCAATTTGAAAAACTCCATTATAGTATCCGTTGAAAGCCTTTTGCTGGTGATAGTTCTGACAGGAATACCCGGCTTGAACATATTCGGCTATGGAATAGCCATGGTTATTGCATCTGCAACAGGACTTGTGCTTAATCTGCTGGAAATCAGAAAAGTATGTGAGATACGGCTCTCTTTTCTCAAAGGGCTGGTGTTCACCCTTTTCGGTATGGCAGGCTATATATGTGTAAAGTTTATCAGCAATATCATACCCGATAACCTTATAGTTTTTGATGTGCTTTTTTCAACAGGAGTCTGTTTCCTGGTGATATTCTATCTTACCAGAATGTACAATTACAGGCATAATCCCTTGTAGATGATATTATATTATATTGAAGCTTGTCCGGGAGTGAATAACATTCTCTTCCTGTTATCACATTTTCAATTAACACTGCAGGTTAATTAAATGTTATAATAACAAATATGTCAGCTGCTGCTATATGGCTGATAATCAATATTCCAGTTGGAGGCCGCCAATATGTATAAGTACGTTGTATTCGATGTAGACGGCACTATGGTAGATACCGAAGAAGCTGTAATGTTTGCCTACCAAAGTGTGATTTTTCAAAAACACGGAAGATATTTTACAGAACAGGAGCTCTTAAAGGGTTACGGTGTTCCCACTCCCCAGTCCTTGGAAAGATACGGCTTTACCGATATCCAGGGCGCGATGAAGGACTACTATGGGTATCTGAAAGAAGGTTTTAAACGCTGCAGTACGTTTAAAGGTATTTCGGAGCTGCTGGACAGTCTCGGTGCAAGAAATGTTCCCCTGGCGGTAGTCACCTCCAGATGCGATTATGAAATAAAGATAGATCCCTGCCTGCAGGGCTTTTTAAATAGATTTTCTGCAGTCATATGCTCCGACGACACCGTCAGGCACAAGCCGGAAGCCGAACCGCTGCAAAAAGCCATGGAGAAGCTTTGTGCCCTGCCGGAGGAAACGCTGTATGTGGGCGACACTCTTTTTGACAGCCAGTGTGCCAAAAATGCAGGCGTGAAATTCGCATTGGCTATATGGGGCTCAAATAATGCGGACAACATTGCGGCAGACTACTATCTGAAATCCCCTGCACAATTGCTTGAGCTCCTTGATTAGTATACATATCGCCCGTTTTTGCCAGAGGGTTGCTATGTCTTGGGCACCCGGGCGCTCCTCCTGCCTTTTAGCAGTCTGAAGGCGGTAAACGCCGCGCCGGTGAAGGAAATAAGTCCGGCACATATATAGGTAACCCTCATGGCAGAGGCAAATTCCGCCTCCCTGCCTGCAACAAAGGTGGTGACCTTATAGCCCAGCTTGCTGCTCATGGCACTGTATAAAATCAGAGTTGACACCGAAACTCCCACAACCAGGCCCAGATTCCTTACCAGGGCATTTATGCTGCCTGCGATTCCCACTCTCTCCCTTGGAACCGAAGACATTACCAGAGAATTGTTGGGGGATTGAAACATTCCATTTCCCAAAGCCATTATTGCTATAATCACCACCAGCTTAACAGGCTGAAAATTCTCATTCAGCGTAGCCATAGCCATATAAGCTCCGCTGAAAATCAGCAAGCCTATAAGAGTGAGCAGTTCAGAGCCAATTTTGTCCGACAGATGTCCGCTTATGGGAGCCACCACAAACAGTACCATAGGGTATGTCATCAGGTAAAGTCCCGAGGTGGATGCAGACAGCTTTATTACGTCCTGGAGGTAGAAGGGCAGCACCAGATTTGAACAGCTGATAGCCACAAAAAGCAGGAAGCCGCACAATATACTCAGTGAAAACAACTGGTTCTTAAATATGTTCAACTGTATCAAAGGGCTTTCCTCTGTGATTTCCACTTTCAGAAATATTATCAAAGCTGTTACTGCCACCGCAAAACCAGCAAGAACAATTGGCTGGGCAAAGCCCACCTGTTCTCCCCCAATCAATGCAGCAAACAAGGCCACAATGAAAACCAGAAACAACAAGCCACCCTTCACATCCAGCCTTGCCTTCCTGTTCTCCTGATCCTTGGGAAGGATTTTCAGACCCAGTATAAACGCAAAAATACCGATTGGAATATTTATGAGGAATATATACTGCCATGCGGCAGCATCAACGATAAAACCCCCAAGTGGCGGACCCACCAGCGTTCCCAGTGCAACGAAGGATCCGGTTACCCCCAAGGCCTTACCTCTTTCTCCCGCAGGAAAAACCCTGGTTATGATTCCCTGGCTCGTTGCCATGAAGCCTGCTGCTCCCACTGCCTGTATTATTCTTGCAAGCACCAGCAGGTACAGCGTATTTGAAACCGCACATAAAAGGGAGCCTATTGTGAAAATAACAGTTCCTATCTGAAATATTTTAACAGTACCTTTTATATCACCCAGTCTGCCGAAAATGAGAATTGTTCCAGATATGGCAATCAAGTAGGTTGATACAACCACAGATATGGAATTCATACCCACCTTGAAATACCCTGCCATGACAGGCAATACAACATTGACTATACTGCTGTCAAGACATGCCATAAAGGTAAGGAGTACGATGTTGATAAGTATTAATCCCCTGTTTTTATATTGAATCTCAGTTTCCATTCTATTGTAAAAATCTCCATTTCAGTTTTTTAAGGCCTCCCACTAGCATTCACCTTGGAAGCACAATAAATTCATATAAGAATAGCATATAATTTAAAGCATTTCAATTGGGAAGAGGCATAAAATTCATCAGGGCTCCTGCCTGCGCAAATCCTTATTAATTGCTTTCCTGGTGGCAGCAATGCCCGAAAGTAGGGTAATGCCGGCTATTATAAAAATAAATTGCATGTTGCCAAATGACAGTTTGAATACCGAAAAAGAAAACCCGTCAGTAACAGCTATGAAATATGAGCCTGCAAGAGTCCCCAGGAAGCCAATCATACCGTTAACCGCTGAAGAGAAGCCCATATAGACCGTTTTGTTTTCGGCAGGAGAAAAGGTGTACTGCAGGTTGCCGAGGGATATATTTATTCCCGCAATTGCAGCTCCGCTAAGAATATGTGCTATTGGAAGCAGAAGAGATACGGTGCTGTCGTTTATAAAGAACCAGATAAGAAAGCTCAGTATCTGCAGGAATATCATAAGATTGGTCAAATACAGCCAGGACTTTCTGTCGGCAATCCGCCCCCAGAATTTAACGGATATGACACTTGCCACCGATGCCAGTACCGCCATAAGTGTTATGAGCCCGTACCCCAGCCCGAGCCCGGCCACCATATATACGGCGGTAAACGGAAAAGCCAGTTGGTAGCCAAAATTCCAGATTGCCATGAGCAAGGATATACACATATACTTTTTATTCCTTAAGGGAATGCGAAAAATATTAAACACCGTAAGGTTGGCCCTGGTTATTTTATTTGGCTGCTCCTTAATTCCTGAGAAGATTACCAGATTAACAAGGGTTATGACAATAACAAATATGTACAGGACTACAAAGCCATCAAGCTGGCGCCCCAGCCTGTGGAACCTGTCAAGCACCTGTCCCGCAATCAGTGTCACTGCTGCCACAGCGGATAAGACTACGGCTTCCCTCCGGCCATAGTACGCTCCTCTTATGCTCTCGGGAGTTATGTTGAGAACCCAGGTCAGAGCTGACGGCATAACTGCCGCAAGAAATAAGTTGGCCAGCAGAAACATGACAATAAGCAATGCAATCTTTAATGAACCTGCAATATTTATAAACGGGATTACAACCATCATTCCCAGCATCAGCCTTCCTATAAAGCAAAACAGCACAGTAATCAGCTTCCTGTTTACCATCCGCTCAAACCATATGGGAGAGAAAACCGTCACGATTCCTGCCAGCACTGGAATGGCCGAAATAATACCTGATATTTGATTACTTGCTCCCAGGTGCCTGGCAAAGCCTACCAGAAAGGAACCGCTGGTAAGGGTAAGAATGCTTCTTGCCGTGCACCCCTCATATACTGATAAATTCCTGGATTTGGTCATCTCCCAATCACTAAGCTCATTCTTATTAAAGTAAATGCTGCGAATTTTTTCAGACAGTTTCATCAATGCTCTCCGTTCTGCCCAGCCAAAACCTTTTAACGGGAGCACACGCAATTGAAACCCCAATATTTTTTGGCGAAAGACATTATGTTACCTCATCCAGTCTATCACACACCTTGATGAAATGTAAGAGCATTTCAATCTGCGTCTTCCTTTATATTCCCTTATATTTCCTGAACACATTAGTCCGAGAGAGTCATGGACTTAAGGCATCTGTCATTCAGCCGCCAGACCTGCCATATTTATTAAATTCCAGGGCTTGTTGTAGTGGGGCTGAAAGAAGAAGTCCGTAAAGGCAAGCTCATCCACCGTCATCCTGTTTTGTATGGCAACAGACATGGTGTTTATTATCTGAGTCAGGTCAGCCCTGGATTGAATCTGTGCTCCCAGTACTCTCCTGTCACTGCTGCCGTAAACCAACTTCAGCAGAGCCTCTTCATAGGTGGGCATGAATTCAGGCCTGTAGTTTTCCCGGACTGTAACTGCCTTTACCTCCAGGCCCAGCGCTTTTGCCATGGTTTCTGTAAGCCCGGTGGCCGCACAATTCAAATCATAAATCTTTATTCCAGAAGTGGCCTGCGTTCCCATTCCTCTGATTTCAGGCCTTAGCAGGTTTCTTGCCGCAAGGGTTCCCATCCTGACTGCATTTGTGGCCAGAGGTATATACTGGTGCTTTCCGGAGGGATTGTACATGACAGCACAGCAATCTCCCGCGGCAAATATATCACGGCTGCTGGTTTGCATGTATTCGTCCACCAGAATCGCTCCATTGGGCAGCATATCCAGCTTGCCGCTGAAAAGTCCGGTGCTTGGCCTAAAGCCTATGCAAAGTATCACCATGTCGGCAGCATGACTGGCTTTATTGGTGACAACCCTTTTGACCCTGCCGGCTTCTCCCTCAAAGCCGACAACCTTCTCACCCAGAGCAAGCCTTATGCCGTGATTTTTATAGGCCTCCTCGGCGGCGGCGGTAAATTCCTCGTCAAAGTATTTGCTCATCACCCTGTCTTCCGCATCAATAAGCGTAACCTTTTTTCCCTGCTGTGCAAAGGCCTCTACAAGCTCTGCACCGATATAACCTCCGCCAACGACTGCAACGCTTTGGGCAGCCTTCGCCCTGTCTATGATAGTATTTGAATGGTGAAAGTTTTTTGCCAGCAGAACATTCTCCAGTCCTATTCCGGCTATTTCAGGTATAATGGGCCAGGAGCCTGTGGTTACCACCAGCTTGTCATAGCTGTCTGTAAAAATCCTGTCCTTCTCCAGGTCCTTTACAACAATTGCCTTCTCCTCCGGCTTTACCTCCAGAACCTCATGTTTCATTCTTGTTATGACACCAAGCTCATTAAGCTTCTGTGGAGATGAATAAAACAAGCCTTCAGGGTCCTTTACCACTCCTCCTACGTATAGAGCTATTCCGCAGGAAAGAAAGGAAATGTTGTCGTTCTGCTCATATACTGTTATCCGGGCATCCTTATATAACCTTGCAATATTTGTTGCTGCAGCCGTTCCGGCATGTGTACAGCCTATAATAATTATATTCATATTTATTTCCACGCTCCCCATCTTGCACAAAACCCCATGAAAGTTATGGCATGGAATCGGTGCAACATTTTTATAAGTTTCAAATTCTCTTTCAAACTTGCCTCCCTTAAATATGTACTAGTAACAATTTATGCTAATTACTTATAAGGAATACTATACCACCTGTGCCGGTACTGCAAACCTTTTTCCTGATTATTTATATTGTATTGGCGGGACCTTCCCCAAAGAGGTTCATGGATAATCAGCCCTCAGTATCATGGATATATCGCCCAAGGGCTGCCGGAATTTTGAAACAAAAAAGGAACCTGCAATTTACCCCGTGGCAATTGCATGTTCCAGATTATTCAGATAGCAGTATATGGCTCATTTTGAGACATACGCCTTATCCGCCTGCAATATGTGGTCCGAAATCCAGTTAAGTACGAAATCCAGGATATCAAGAAGGTACTGCTCATGATCCGTATCCACTTTTTCCATATCCACATTGTTAATTTTTTCTATAAAGTCATTGTGCTCCACTTTATGGCTTAGCAGCTTCCGGTAGCCAATACTCAGCATATACTCTTCTTCAGAGGCGAAGTGAAAAACCGTATAATCCTTCAATTCCCCAAGCAGCTTGAGTATGTCGTCATATTTGTCGGTAATCAGCTCATTCTTCAGCAGTTCGTGAATGTCGTCGGCTATTTTGAATAATTGCATATGCTGCTGGTCCAGATGTTCAATACCAAGTACATATTCTTGTTTCCATGAAATCATACTTTCCCCCCCTATTTAACTATAATATCTTATGCCAAATTATACTTTTAAATATCCCGCAAAGCAACAACAAAAATCCGACAAAGAACAGCCTGCGTTCCCGTTTGGAATAATGCAATTATTCCGCACTCCAATATTTTCTTTTTCTGCTTTTCTTATGACTATACATCTTCATATCAATCTCATGTATAAACTGGTCCATACTCATGTCATTGTTATACGCATCACTGGCGCAGCTGTATTTCAGCAAATATGGCTTGGAGCAGTTGAAGTTATACTTCTCTACCAGCTTCTCCATTTTATGAATAAGTCCGTTTACCTTTTCTTCCGGCAAACTATTTATTAATACAAGAAACTCGTCCCCTCCCATCCGGATGACGGTCCCCTCCCTGGAATACACTCTGTGCAGCAGTCGTGTAAAGTTCTTTAACGCAAGGTCACCTTCCGAATGGCCATATGAGTCGTTAATGTTCTTAAAGTAGTCCAGATCTATCATTACAGCGAACAGGGAACCATCTGACTTCCGGGTATAATCCTCCCAGCATTTTTTCAGAACCCGCCTGTTCCTTGCGCCGGTAAGAGCATCCCGGTACAATTCTCTTTGCTGTATGAGAATAAACATCATTATGATTGTAAAGCTGCCGCTGCACCAGAAAAAGCTGGACTGCTTCAGGGCAAGCTGCACTATCATCATGATATTGGTAATCATGCTTATAGCCAATATATAACCGTATTCAAATCTCAGCAGCATTTTTCTGTTCAGGATTATCACATAAATACCATACAGAAGGAATATAAGGGCGATGGAAAAAGGAATAACCTGTTGGAGGAAATTTTCGTCTTCCGGCTTAACGCTTACAAACCTGAAAACCGCCACAACCCCATTGAAAACAAGCAGCAGTAAAAACGTAGAGCGTACCTGCTTTTTCAGCTTGACAGGTAAAAGGTAATATGAGCATATGAATTTCAGGAACAAATATGACAGGAGCGGAGAGAGCATAAAAATCAAGCCGGACAAAACTCTCATCCATATTAATCCGGTCTGTGCCTCCCACAGCATGTTGAACACGATTTCACAGCATAAGAGCAATAGATTCAGGAATAAGGCAGCTATGTATATTTTGTTTATAAGAGCCTTTTTGTCCAGAACACTTAACGCGTATATTCCGAACAGGAATATGATCGCACCGGACAAGATATTCATCTGCTGATGAATCAAAAACTGCATATAAAGGCCGCTCCTTAATCCCAGGTTATTTACGAAAATATATTAATATTTTACATTATATATCAAATTAATTCAAATAATTTATTGTTACTTTTTACCACATAAAGGGTATAACCTTATTATACAAGGTTAATTCAGGAGGTAGATTCACATGAGAAACAAATCAATAAACAAGATAGCAATCGTGGGCACCGGCTTCGTGGGCTCCACCACAGCATATACACTGATGTTGAGCGGCTTGATTTCCGAATTGGTGCTGATAGATATAAATGCGAAAAAGGCCGAAGGAGAAGCAATGGATATGAACCACGGTATGCCCTTTGTCCGTCCGGTAAAAATATACAGCGGCACTTATTCCGATTGCAGGGATGCAGATATTGTGGTCATAACAGGAGGAGCAAATCAGAAGCCCGGAGAAACCCGAATAGATCTGGTGAATAAAAATACAGCCATATTCAAGGATGTAGTGAGCAACATAGTCAGATACAATCAGGAATGCATTCTTCTGGTGGTGACAAATCCGGTGGATATCCTCACCTACGTTACCTATAAGCTTTCAGGCTTCCCTAAAAACAGGGTCATAGGCTCCGGAACTGTTCTGGATTCCGCAAGATTCAAATACATGATTGGTGAGCATATGGGAATCGACCCCCGCAATGTCCACGCCTACATTATCGGAGAGCATGGTGATACAGAGGTTCCAACCTGGAGCCTGGCATCCATCGCAGGAGTTTCCATGGACGATTACTGCCGTGACTGTAACTCCTGTGACAGTGATAATTTTAAGGAAACTACCTATAACAATGTAAAAAATGCAGCCTATGAAATTATCGACCGCAAAGGTGCCACCTACTATGCAGTAGCCCTGGCCGTCAGGAGAATCGTTGAAGCCATCGTCCGAAATGAGAACTCCATTCTCACGGTTTCAAGTCTGCTGGAGGGTGAATATGGACTAAATGATATATGCCTTAGTATTCCCAGTCAGGTAAATTCTGACGGCATATCCAGGATTATAAATGTGCCTCTCAGTGACGAGGAAAGCAGGCTGCTGAACAAGTCGGCGGCTTCTCTCAAGGAGGTTGTTGCCGGCCTGCAGTTATAACCCCTCCCTCAAACAGACTTATCTGTGGGAAGGTACATATTCCCGCGTTATATACTTATGCCGGGAGCTGACTTTTTGTAAAAGGAGCTTTTTCCCGGCATACATGGTTAATGAGCCGGGGCACAAAGTTCTTTAAGCCTTAAGTATTTTTTTGAGTATTGCATTATTCCTCAGCAGCTCCTTGGCCCTGCTGCGGTTTTCCTCCACATGTATACTGGTAAATCTGTTGGGCTTGATGGAAGGAGCCAGGTCAACAGCCTTTTCAAAATCATCCGCCTTAAGGTCCAGAGTTGAAACATAGTCAAAAAAGCCGGTGTCTCCAAGAAATTTTTGAATCCTCTCAGCTCTGTGCTGCTGCACCAGGCTCATGAGATATGTTGCGATTCCAACCTGTATGCCGTGCAGCTGGGGCTTTTTTAGCACCCTGTCCAGCGCGTGGGATATGAGATGTTCGCTGCCGCTGGCGGGAGAACTGTTTCCGGCGATTTCCATGGCAATACCGCTCATGGTGAGTGAATCCACCATTTCCTTCAGGAAAAACTGCTCGGTTATATCGGTGTAGGGCATGCGGACAATGCTGTTCACCGACTTTTTCGCCAGCATGGCAGCAAAATCGTTAACCTTTGCGGCATTGTTCCTTTCTTCAAAATACCAGTCATAAACAGCAGTAATCTTAGATACAATATCCCCCAATCCAGAGTAAATGAATTTAGCAGGTGCATTCTTCACAACCTGGAGGTCTACTATTATTCCAAAGGGCATAGCTGCATGTACGGAAGTCCTTTTTCCCCCTATGAGCAAGGAGCAGCCCGAGCTGGAAAAGCCGTCATTGGAGGTTGAGGTTGGAATGCTGATAAATGGGAGATTGTTCAGAAAAGCTATATATTTTGCAGCATCCAGAACCTTTCCCCCACCTACACCCACAACTGCATCAGCCTTTCTAGGTATGGAAAACCCACGGGGTATCAGGTTTTCCACAGCAATATCATCATACTCACAGGTTTCAAGCAGTGTCAAGGAGGCCTTACCCTTTATGGAGGCTGTTATCTTTTCTCCAAACAGTGCTTTTATACCTTCTCCAAAAAATATAACAACCCTGGAAATTCCGGCTCTTTCCAGGAGGGAACCCACATTTTCCAGAATCCCGCTGTTTACTTCCATAATGGTAGGAATTTCAATCCTGTGTATTGCTGTGCTCATAAATACTCCTGTCTGCAAGCGTTTTTTAACCGGCGCTCACCCACATTATTTTTTATTTTAACGTATACCCGGTGGGTCTTAAGTCTCACCGGGCCGCGCCTCACTATTTCAACAGACCGTGGACGGTCATAAATTTCTGAATTTCATCATATTTGCAGAAGGGTACAAAAGAAATATTTCTGTCTGAAAGAAGCCTTTTCAGGTCGTTTCGTGCAAATGCCAGATCAGCAGCTCCTGCCGCTCCCACATCGGGCTCGCTGTCTCCTGCAAAATAAACCTTTTCATATTTACCCTTCAGGGATAATATCACCTTTTCCTTGTCCACTCCCCAGGTACTGGAATAAAATTCATTCTCAGGGTCAGGCAGAATTTTTATTCCCCTGTTCACATATGCGCCCTCCATGGATATAACCGTCACATTTTCCAGGTTTAAATGAGCCAGAAGCTTTTTTATATAGTACGAGGTTCCGGCACTCAATATATAAAAATCCCCTCCATTATTCTCCACCCTTTGAATAAATTCAACTGCATTTGAATCCAGCGGAAGAGCAAGTATATCCTCAAGTATTTCTTCTTCACTTCTGTCCATGGAGCCAAAAATCCTGTTCAGAAAATCCACATTTATTTTCTTGGTCTTTCTCCATTGGTCATAATATTCCCAGGCCCAATCCTTTAAATATTTATCCATTACAATATGGTAAAAGTCCCTGTCAGTCAAAGTGCCGTCAAAATCTGATACAAATGCGAAGTTCTTCATAGTGTTTATTGTCTCCCATCGTCTGATTTATCTGTTCGTATAATATCTGTGGGGCAAATGGCTCCAAAGTTTTAACCAGTTTTATTCTTTAAAAATGCAGACTACATTATTCCTTTTCTGATATAATAAATTTACTTGTATCAATTATACAATTGATAATAAATAAACATTGCAAAAAAGGCAAATAATAATTATTATTGTATAGTATATAAAATCAAATGAATATAAAGTAAAGGAATAAAAATGGAAAATTTAAGTTTTAAAGATCTAAACCTT
The DNA here is from genome assembly GCA_023400235.1 of Bacillota bacterium. Lineage (GTDB taxonomy): Bacteria > Bacillota > Clostridia > Acetivibrionales > DSM-1351 > Ruminiclostridium. The sequence continues at coordinate 22,129 of JAEXFI010000039.1, read as the reverse complement.
TCAAATGATGTGCTTCGTGCAATTGCCGACATGGGCTTTGAGGAGGCCACTCCCATTCAGTCACAATCCATCCCCCCCATTCTCAGCGGAAATGATTTGATTGGACAGGCTCAGACAGGTACGGGAAAGACCTGTGCCTTCGGAATACCCGCTATTGAAATGATTGACCCCCAGATTGATTCCATACAGGTGCTTGTGCTCTGTCCTACCAGGGAATTGGCAATCCAATCCTCCGAGGAACTGAGAAATGTGCTTAAATATAAGGATGGTATTCGTATTCTGCCGGTATATGGCGGTCAGCCCATAGACAGACAGATAATGGCTTTGAAAAAGCGCCCACAGATTATTATCGGCACTCCCGGACGAGTTATGGACCACATGAGACGCAGGACCTTAAAGCTGGAGTACCTGAAGATGATTGTTCTGGATGAAGCTGATGAAATGCTTAACATGGGCTTCCGGGAGGACATTGATACCATATTGGAAAAAGTCCCTGAGGACAGGCAGACAATCCTGTTTTCTGCTACCATGCCTAAAGAAATACTTGATATCACCAGGAAATATCAGAAAGACCCTATTCATATAAAAGTAGCCCATAAGGAACTGACTGTTCCAAGTATCGAGCAGTACTATCTTGAGGTGAAGGAATCCGCCAAGCTGGAAGTGCTTTCCCGCCTGATTGATACCAACGATATAAAGCTTTCACTGGTATTTTGCAACACTAAAAAGAGAGTTGATGAGCTTACCTCCGGACTTCAGTCCAGAGGCTATTCCGCAGAGTCTCTCCACGGTGACATGCGCCAGGAGCACAGGGACAAGGTCATGTCACAGTTCCGAAAGGGAACCTTTGATATCCTCATAGCCACAGATGTTGCCGCAAGAGGAATTGATGTGGATGATGTGGAGGCTGTGTTCAATTACGACATTCCCAGCGACGAAGAATACTATGTACACAGAATAGGCAGAACCGGAAGGGCAGGAAGAACCGGAAAAGCCTTTACCTTCATATCCGGAAGGGAAATATACAAGCTCAGAGATATTCAGAGGTACACCAAATCAACAGTAACCTTGATGAAGCCACCCAGTATCAATGACGTGGAAGAAAAGAAAATGTCAAATGTACTCAAGACACTTAAGGAAAACCTGCAATCTGATGGTATATCCAAATACGTGAGCAATATCGAAAGATTTGTAAGTACTATAAATTCCGATGCTGAGGATCAGGAGGATTCCTTCGTTACTTCTCTGGATGTTGCTGCTGCTCTGCTGAAAATGTATGCAGAACAGAACGGCAACTTCCCCAGCATGGTCAGTGATATTGACGAATCAGCGGATGCGGATTCGGAAAATCCTATGGTCAGGCTGTTTATAAATATAGGCAGTGACAATAAGATACAGCCCCGGCATATTATCGAAAGCCTGGTGGAAACCTCAGGTCTGCCTGGTAAAATGGTAGGCTCCATAGATATTTTCGACAAGTACTCCTTTGTGGAGGTTCCAAAGGAATTTGCCGCTGAGGTCCTGATGTCCATGAAAAACTATACCATTAAGGGCAAGCGGATAAACATTGAAAAATCCACCCCTCGCAAAAAAGGCGGCAGAAGCGGTCTGGGTTCGGGCAGGAACAGCAGCACCTACAATAATACCTTTATTGTCCACGGGGGCAATGGAGCCGGGCAGCCCTCCAAAAGAAAGTCGGGACATACCGGATATATTAAAGCCTCCGGCAGCAAGCAGTCAGTCGGTAAGTCCCAGGGCGGAAAACCCTCGGGCAGCAAACCCTACCGTAAGGATTGGTAATATTGGTTTTTCATGCATCGCATCACGAGATACAGCCACAGCAGCCGTCCCTTTTAAGAAACACTAATTTAAAAACATCTATCGATATAAATTAATGTTTAATAACACATAATAGTGGTAAATCTATTTAAACAGATGTATTTGTTTAAATAGAAAGTGTCAGGAGGAGCAGCATATGGCAAAAGATTTTTATAACGCAGTCAAAGACAGACGTTCATTTTATGGAATAAATAAGGAATCTCCGGTTTCCGATGAGAGAATCAGTGAAATTGTAGATGCCGCAGTAAAGCACACTCCAACAGCATTTAACAGCCAAAGCGGCAGAGTTTTGGTTTTGTTGGGCGACAATCACGACAAACTCTGGGATATAACCAGGGAGGAGCTCAGGAAAATAGTTCCCGAAGAAGGCTTTGCAGCTACAGCGGGCAAGCTCGATTCATTTAAAAGCGGATATGGCACCGTACTGTTCTTTGAGGATCAGTCGGTTGTAGAAACCTTACAGAGCCAATTCCCTTTATACAAGGACAATTTCCCCGTCTGGTCCCTGCAGGCAAGCGGGATGCTTCAATATATCCTGTGGACCTCGCTTGAAATTGAAGGCTTTGGAGCGTCGCTCCAGCATTACAACCCCATTATAGACCAGGAGGTACGCAAGCAGTGGAATGTACCTGCAAATTGGAAGCTGCTTGCCCAGATGCCTTTCGGCAAGCCGACTGCCGCACCGGATGAAAAACAGTTTCAGCCGCTGGAGCAAAGAGTAAGGCTTATCAAGTAGAATATAACAGTATGTCTGGAGATAAAACGATAAAACGTATCCCCCGAAAAAATGCGCCGATAGGCGCATTTTTTCATTTAAATCTGGTTGTACAGGCTGATTTATAGCCTGGCACTGATTTCAAACGCAGGTTTCTGCAATTTTTCATTACCATTAAGCTTTCCCTTAAGCTTTAACCGTCTTAAGCTTAAAGAGTTTAATATTACCGATATGGAGCTCAGCGTCATGGCGGCGGCGGCCACTACCGGATTCAAGTGTCCTGAGGCTGCTATGGGTATTCCAATTACATTGTATATGAATGCCCAGAACAAATTCTGCTTTATCTTTCTGATGGTCTTCTTTGAAAGCAAAACAGCATTAGGTATGTTCAGCAAATCGTCCTTTAAAAGTACGATATCTCCGGTCTCTACTGCTATATCTGTACCAGTGCCAACAGCAAACCCCACATCTGCTGCTGCAAGAGCAGGTGCGTCGTTAATCCCGTCACCAACCATGCCTACTGTCTTATTGTTACCCTTGATCTTCCTTATTTCATTGGCTTTATCCTCAGGTAAGACTTCAGCAAGAATATTCTCTATTCCCGTCTTTAAGCCCACAGTTTTTGCTGCATTTGCATTGTCACCGGTTATGAGGAATACCTCAATACCCATTCTTTTCAGCTCTTCTACCGCTTTTGACGAACTCTCCCTTATCCTGTCTGACAGTGATATGACAGCAACCAGCAAATTATCAACAGCTACTAAAACAGCTGTTTTACCCTCGTTATAAATCTCTGATAAAGTTGCATCTGCATCAACTGCCGGAATATTATTGTCCTTAAGAAATGTGGGTGTCCCAATTAATATATTCCTATTATCAACTTCTGCATATACCCCTTTGCCGGGTACAGCTTTAAAACTCTGAGGCTCCGGCAATTCTGCATTTGCTGCTTCCTTTCCTCTTTTATAGATGGCCTCACCCAAAGGATGCTCTGATTTCTTTTCTGCAGTGGCAGCTAATAATAAAATATCATCTTTATTGAATAAGGCTCTGCCCTTTTCCAGTATGAATATATCCTCGATTTCAGGTATGCCTTCTGTAAGCGTGCCTGTTTTATCAAAAACCACCGTGTCTATTTTATATGCCGTTTCAAGGATTTCACCTTTTTTTATCAGTATACCGTTTAGTGCTCCTTTTCCCATGCCTGCTATTATTGCCGTGGGTGTGGCAAGTCCAAGGGCACAGGGGCAGGAAACCACCAATACTGCTACGGCATAGATTATTGGCAGGTTGATAACAAAAAGAACTTGCTTGTAAACAATAAAATACCAATATAAGAAGGTCGCCAATGAAGTTATTATCACAAAGGGGATAAAATAGCCGGATACCCTGTCTGCAATCTTTTGAATAGGTGCCTTGCTGACTTGGGCCTCCTCAATCAACTTAATAATTCCCGAAAGTCTTGTCTCACTGCCAACTTTTGTGGCTTTGAACTTAAAGGCCCCAAATTTATTGACTGACCCTCCGGTAACAAAATCGCCTTCTTTTTTATCCACCGGAAAGCTTTCACCTGTAAGCATTGCTTCATCTATTGCAGAAGTGCCCTGTATTATAACTCCGTCAACGGGAATTTTCTCTCCCGGCCTTACAATAATGATGTCTCCTGCTGCTACCGCATCCACAGGCAGGTCCACTTCCTCGGTCCCCCGCAGTATTGTTGCTGTCTCAGGTCTCAGGCCCATAAGTTCCCGGATTGCCTTTGAAGTCCTTCCCTTTGCAAGTGCCTCCAGATATTTTCCCAGCAAAACAAGAGTTATTATAACAGTGGAGGCCTCAAAATATACGTTCTGTAGTCCGGAGACATATGAATAATTCTGATAAAAGATTATATAAACACTATATAAATAAGCAGCTGTTGTTCCAAGCACCACCAGCAGATCCATTGTGGCTTTTCCTGCCAGAACCGACCTGAAGGCGTTTTTATAGAACCTGGCACCAATTATCAGCTGTACGGGTGTGGCCGAAAGAAGCTGAAGCCTCCAATCATGCAGGAACAGCGCTTTTAGCCTAAGCTCATACAAAGTCCTGCTCCAGCCTGTCTTTGTCCCCGGATCAAAAATATCGTGACAAAAGCCCACTCCTTCAGAAAGCATGCACAGAATCAGAGGAGCACTGAATATGGCTGAAAGAATAAAAAGCCTGAGCAATTTCCTTCTTTGCCTATCCCCCATTGTAACGCCTGCACCAGCATTTGCCTCACTGCTCAGTTCTACTGCAAATCCCAGCTTCTCAATTGATTTTTTTATGTCTTCATTTGAAATACTTGCAGCATCGTATTCAATGACCGCCTTTTCAGAAGCATAGTTCACAGAAGCCTGCAGGATGCCTTTTCTCTTTGAAAGAGCCGCTTCGATGGTTATTGAACATAATGTACAAGTCATTCCGTATACTTTTAAAATTATAGCTTCAGCCATATCAACACATCCTGTTCAAATTGTCGCTGAAGCAGATATATCTTCAGCCAGATTTACACTGCTTTTTTTAGGTGACAGCTCTGGTTGAGCATTTTGCAGTATCTCCCATACCCGGTGGGTAATCCATGAAAAACCGGTTGAATTTCTAATATCACCAATTCTCCTTGGCCTTGGCAGATCAATATTGACTATTTCCTTTATGCAGCCTGGATTTGACGACATTATAGCCACTCTGTCTGCCAGCCCTACCGCTTCTTCAATACTATGGGTTACAAAAACTATGGTTTTTTTAGTTTCTTCCCAAATACGCAGAAGCTCATCCTGCATTGTTTCCCGTGTCTGTGCATCCACAGCAGCAAAGGGCTCATCCATTAAAAGCACCTCAGGATCATAGGCAAGAGCTCTTGCTATGGCAACTCTTTGTCTCATACCTCCTGACAATTCATATGGATATCTGTCTTCAAAGCCTTCCAGCCCAACAAGCTTGATAAACCTTGTGCTTATTTCACTTCGTTCATTTTTTCCTATTCCTTTAATCTCAAGCCCGAATTCAATATTGTGCCTTACGGTCCTCCATGGAAAAAGGGCATATCCCTGTAGTACAATACCGCGGTCCAAAGCAGGTCCTGTTATAATCTTATTATCAATATATATTTCTCCGGAGCTGGGCTTCGACAATCCGGCAATAATGTCAAGCAAGGTTGATTTTCCACAGCCGCTGGGTCCGACAACAGTTAAAAATTCACCGGCTTTTATATTCAAATTTACATCCTTAATAGCAGTAAAATCTTTTTTGCTGTCATTATTTCTCTTAATGTTGAAAACCCTGTTCAAATTTTTTATCACTATTTTATCTGTACCGGTGTCTGAAGCTTCTAAGTCTGCAGTTTCTACGTCTGCTGCTTTTTGCAATACATTCAACATATTTACGCTCACCACTCCCTGCCATATTTTTTAAATAAGGGCTGTATCTTTTATACAACCCTTACTTAAATTTGCCATGTTATTTCACTTCAAATTTGTGTGTAAGCAAATCGGATATACTGACCTGCCCCTCCTTGAGTTTGCCGTTTACAACCAAATCATTCACCCATGGCTTGATCTGATCTTCATCCATAACTGTGGAGGCTGCATACCAATGACTCGCATTGCCATTGGAGCCTATAAAGTCCGCAGTTATCCTTGCAGCTTCATCTGTGTTGTTGTTTGCCCAGACTTGGGACTTCTGCATGGCTTTTGCAAATTTCTGGACTATATCGGGTTTTTTCTCTATAAAGTCCTCAGTGAAATAGTATAGGTACAGGCCTGCTGCCTCCCCCAGCCCTGCATCTGAGGAGTCGCCAATGAGGGTAAGTCCTGAATCCTCAGCAAGCTTATAAAAGGGCGGATGCACACATGCAATATCAATATTTCCCTGCTCTAAGGCCTGAAGAGCAGCCTGATCAGTATCGAAGTTAATAAAATTCAACCGGTCTCTGCCGATTCCATACTTGTCGAATATAGTACTTGCCACAAAAGTTGTACAGTTTGGAGCCAATCCGTTATGATTAAGCTTCCGGCCTTTTTTATACTCCACAAGATCCTTCCAGGATTTGATTCCGGAATCAGCCTTAACAAACCATCTCATGTGCCTGAATTTTGAATCAACTTCCGGGCCGGGCTCTATTATTGCGCGACCAACTGCTTTTATGGTTGCTCCTCCTGCCTTATAGGTTGCAAGAGCATTAGGATGTGTCTCCGCGAAATCATTATTCCCGTTTAACACAGAAGGTAGAATTTCAGTACTCTTCAGCTCACCTGTAAATACAAGCTTCAAACCCTGCTCCTTGAAAAAGCCCTTTGCATCGGCTACCAAGACCGGGGTAGAGGTACAGTTCTTTCTTGTATAAGTCTTAATGGGTATCAGGTTCTGCTCATCAGTTCCGGCTTTTCCTGTACTGATCTGAGCTGAAGTGCCTGCTGCTCCATCCTGTTTTAAAACAAGATCAGCGGGAGAACCCACCTTTGTTTTTCCTATATAGGCTCCAATGCCTATTGCAACAATTATTACCAATGCAATTGCGCCAATTGTAATAAATTTCTTCTTACTATGAATTGACATGACAACACCTCCAAATAAATTTACTATTTTAATTTTCTTCAAAGGAAGCTTCCTTCCAGACTAAAAAGTGCTTTTCAAGCTTGCTGAAGGATATGTTTATAATTACGGCTAGAACCGTAATGAACAGTATGATGCCATACATCAACGGCACCTGGTAGGATTGGCTGGAGGAAAGATAATACCAGCCCAGCCCCTGGCTTGAACCTGCCATTTCAGATGCTATGATCATGAAAAATGAAATCTGTGCGCTTATCTTTACTCCTGTAAATATTCCAGGAACTGAAGCGGGCAGGATGACCTTGAAAAACAGCACTTTTTTATTTGCACCCATGGATTTTGCTGATTTGATCATGTTTGGCTCAATACTCTTTGTACCGGCAATTGTGTTAAAAAGCAAAGGCCATTGGGCCACCCAAAATATCAATGCAATCTTCTCCAGGTTTCCAATTCCAAAAATAATCATAAATACCGGGAACAAGGCAAAAGGATTAAGCTTTTCAAGCATTCTTAAAAATGGAAGCAGTGCTTTTTCAAAGGTCTTAAAGAAGGTTCCCAGCAAGAAACCCAAAGGAATTGCAACAGCTGCGGCTAATAAAAAGCCCAAGGCCGCCCTGGCCAGGCTTACCTTCATATGTACCACAAGCTCTCCCGACTCCGCTGAGCTGGCAAGTGCTGCTAAAACCTTTACAGGCGTGGGAATTACCGACTTTGGTACCAGACCGTATACTACGACTGCTTCCCAGAATAGAAAGAATAGTATTATTGCTATGCTGCCAAACAGAGTTTTTCTTATTTTTCTAACGGCTGTACTCATGCTGATACCCATATCTCTCCAACAAAAGGTTATTTCGTCAGACAGCTTTATCATGGGTCACCTCCCTCCAGATAATTATGTTTTCTTCAAGCCACTGGAAGATGTAATTGACTCCCAGCCCCAGTACTGCTATCAGGATGGCAGCCAGGTATATCCTGGGTATAAAACCCATACTCTGTGCATTGTGTATAAGCCAGCCCAGTCCTGAGTCAGCACCCAGTGTTTCAGCTCCTATCAGCATCATAAAGCTCATGGTCATACCGGTCCTCATTCCGGTCAATATTGAAGATAAGGCTCCAGGTATAATAATCTTGAAGAATATCGTAAGATTATTAGCTCCCATTGATTTGGCGCTTTTTATAAGGATGGGCTCCACACTCTGCACACCTGTGATGGTTGTAAACATAATTGGCCAGAAAGCCGCCCAGAGGATTACCGTATAGATACCCTTCTCGCCAATGCCGAATACCACTACAAAAACAGGAAACAGGATAAAAGGCGGTATTTGTGAAAGAAATTTCAGCAGTGATTTTAGGAAGTTCTCAAGCCGGGGAAATGCCCCTCCAAGTATGAAACCCACCGGCAATGCAAGTAAGGCGGCTATAGTAAAGCCGATAGCTATCCTTTTCAAGCTTACGGAGGCTTCGACGAATAATTGGAGGAAGGTCATCTTCCTGGCTTCATCAACTATGGCTGAAAACGGGGGTACAAAATGAGGATTAGCCCAGCCGATATTAGGTGCTATTTCCCAGAGTACAAAAAAAGCAATAATTATGTAAATGCTTAAAAGCTTGTTGTTAATACTATAAAGAGTCTTTGGAAGCCTCTTTGACTTGCCGCATGTAGCTTTCACGCTAACCTCCCATCTACGCACATAGCGCGTACACAAATAGTAATGAAAGACACCCAGTGGCTTTCGCTGCTTGAAAGTCACTTTGACACACAACATGTATCTTTCAAGCTAACCTCCACCAAACGGTATTGCTTATACATTATAATGCTGCACTTTGGTCAATATAGGTAAACGGATTCTCCCCGTACCATTCCTCCCTGTAAGGAAGCCTTGAATTGCCAATAAAGTTTTTGTTAAATATTGGATTTTTTAAAACCCTGGCAATCCTTCTGACGATTTCGTAGGAGCCCAGATACCCCATATAAATTGATGACTGCCCAAACAACGGATAGATTGGAAAGCCTTGTTTTGCAGTATATCCGTTTGTACCGATGTGGCCCACATACAAATCCGGCTGGAGTCTTTTTAACAGATTTGCCTGTTCAAAGGGTTGACCTGTTGCAACATTAAATATTATGTTTTCACTATTTTCAACCAATTCCAGCAAGGGCTCGGCGAAGTGATCGTAGTGGTAACCCTTAAGGCCCACCACTTCCATACCCATGCTTTGCAATAACTCTGCTGTGGATAGTATCCTGATTTCTCCGCCCCCCAGAAAAACCCGTTTTCCCTTAAGCTCTTCCTTAAATGGCTCCAAGGCTTCTCGCAACTCTTTTGCTTCAGCTTCTATAAGTCTTTTTGCACTTTCTTCCAGTCCAAAAAACCCTGCTATATCCAAAAGCCATTGATCTGTATTTTTTATTCCTATGGGTATGGACCTTAAGACAAATGGAATACCGTACTTTTCTTTTATATGCTCAACAAAGTAATCATCATGGGTTGCACATATGCTTACATTTAAAGCGGCATCGTCAACATAAGCAAAGTCATCTGCCGAGGCATAACAAGGATAAATCCTCACCTCCAGCCCCAATGCCCTGACCAGCCTTGTAAGTTCTTCCTCATCCTGACGGCTCATGGAGGATACATTAAGAATATTGACCGTCCTGCTTTTGCGGTACTTTTCCTTTAGCCTCTCAAATTCATCCTCATATATTTCCTTTTTGGTCTCTTCCGGCTTTTCAAGCAGATTGCGGAGTATTCCGTGATATACGGAGTCATATGCGCTTGCCATTATTTTAGTTTTAAAGCCTTCGCAATGTACGGGTACTATTTTTGCATTAATTTGTTTTTGTAAATCACTCAGAATGCTGTCAATGTCGTCGCCTATAATTGCCGGCACACAGCTGTTTACTACTATAACCGCCTCCGGCCTGAACTCATTTTCTGCATAAAGCACCGCGCTTCTGAGCTTTTCTTCACCGCCGCTGACAACATCATTATCATCCAGATTGGTATTAATCCAGATATGTCCTTTTGCATTGGGGTCTCTCAATTTCTGAAAATTCTTACTGATTCCCGCCGTGGACAAACTGCTGCCACCGCAGCCGATGGGTGCATGAACGACTATTACGGCGTTTCTTATGGTATTTAGTATGGCCAGACTCAGATTCAGCTGGCAGCCCTGGGTCTGTGCAAACGTTCTTTTCACACCGTTCAGACACCCTTTTTTTCCTATCCTGTTGAGCTCACAGCAGGAGCCTCCAAATGCATTACATGCCTTTAATCTGTCCTCTCTTACGGGAGGTGCCTTTTCTCTAATATAATCCATACTCTTCCCCCTTATCTGGTTCCTACAAGTGTGGTGAAAATATCCTCTGTCAGCCTTATAGCACCATCATAGCCTGTATACGCCCTATCCATCACAACCCGGTTGGATATGGGGTATGTAACACTCAAATGCGGAGCTTTTAATTCATCCGCCAAATCTCTTTCAAAGGCACTGCCCAATATGAATGCAGGACTGAAGGCATTAAAGTATTTGCTTCCATTGGCACTTGGCCATGTATCCCGGAAGTGCCTTAAAATACTTGATGTATCGGTATCAAAAACTACTCTTGGACTGAGCCCCGATTCCAGGTTGGTAAACCTTTTCCTTACAGCCTCCTTTTGCTCCTCCGACAAAATATCAGTAATAACAACCAGTTCCGGCAGCCAGCCAAGGTCATCACTTAAAAACCTTGTTAAGGCCTGGGCATAAGAGGAATCTCCCACAATGACTGCATATCTTTGCAAATCCAGATCATTATATACATCTGCAATTCTTTCAATATAGCTGAAGTACCGGGCTTTATGCCTTCGTATCACCTTATCGGCAAATGCATTTTCAATACCCAGCCTGTTGGAAATGCTTCTGATAAACTGCTCAGTTCCATGAGGCCCAATAGGTAGAGGAACTGATATGTACGGTACTCCGTGTACCTCTTCAAAAATCCTGGCCGGCTCAATTCCTGCCGTGTCGGATAGGACAATATTCAAAACAGCGCTTCCTGCGTTCTTCAGATTATCCAGGGTCTCATTCTCACCAAAGAAAGTATTTACTTCATATCCAAGCTCCTCCAAAAGGCGCTTCAGATTTTCCAGATTTCCCTTCCAGAACACGTCCTGTATGGGAACTATACCCCACAGGTTTAAAAGCTTTTCATTCTTCACAGCATTCTTAAGAGTAAACTCTTTGAATAAGGTGCCAAGTACAATATCATAACCTTTAAAGGAATTTCCGTGAAAACCGCCGGTATCTGCCGCCAGAACAGGTATATCCCTATCCTTGAATCTCTTTGCAACACCCTTCACATCATCGCCGATCATCTCCACCATACATCCGGATACCAGGAAATAAAGCTCCCCCTCCATTATCTTCAAGGTATTCTCAACCTGTTCGTAAAGCCGGTCTTCTCCGCCGAAAACAATTTCCTGCTCATATACGTTTGAGCTTGAGAGAGCCTGCCCGGCACAATATCCGCTTCCCAGATAACCGGAAGCATAATTTAAAGCATTGGAGATATTTCCGCCACAGCCTGCTGCAGCATGCAATATAGGAATCGTCCCCGGCAAATTTTCCAATGTTCCTATTGCTCCACCAAGTGCACATAAGTACCTTGGACGATCTATAAACTTACTCATAATCCGACCTCCTGTTTGATATTTCAAATTGAGCTGTATTAATATCAAATAAAATTTTCAGGGTTTAAGGGATATTGACCATATTTTCTTGCCGAGTCCCTGAGTGCATGTATATTTTCTGGAGGTGTGGGTATTGGCAAGCCGCAGCCCAATGCCAGAATGTAACCTTTTGGACTGTCATAAGCCTTTCTCAGACACTCTCTGGCATTTTCCTCGACATCTGAAGGCTTTCCCAGATACATTGTCTCTGTGGGTTTTATATTTCCCACCAGTACGGCCCTATGACCTACCGCATGCTTTGCTTCACCTAAGTCCACCTTATTGTCCAGGCTCAGTAAGCCTGCTCCCGTATCAGCCATGTCCTCCCATATTTTTTTTGTATTGCCGCATATGTGAAGTGAGGGAGCGGGCTTTCCAAGTCCTTTAATGGTATCCACAAGCTCCTTCAGATATGAAAATGCAAACTCTCTAAACTGACTCCTGCTTATAAGGCTTCCTGACGCACTGGGGTCTGCAATACTGATGTTAACCCCCAGCTTTGCTGCCTCCCTTACAAAAGCAATGGTGCTGTCTGTAGCAAGCCTCAAAAGCCTGTGTGCAAATTCAGGATTTCTGTAAAGATCTCTCATAAGCTTCTCGGCCCCTCTTAAATTGCCTGAGGTAGTGAATGGCCCCGGTACACCTACAGATATTGGTATACTGTCTCCCAGTTTCTCCACAAGCCGCTCAGCAGCTTGAAGAATAATTGAAAATCTCCCTCCTTTAACCGGGTCAGGAACACTCAGTCTGGTAATATCTTCAATTTCCTTCACCGCATAATCTGAGACATAGGGTGCTCCATTGTGTGGGTATTCCTGCCGGCTGCCCATGGCTTCAGCAATTCCGCCAAGCCCCGGCCCAACCCCTGCACCTTCCGACTCATATGTTTTAAAGGCTGCGATTTGTGCTTCAACAGCTTTTTCAACTGTCAAGTGCAATTCGGAAACTTTTGCTCCTATCAGCCTGGCTCCGTGATCTCCTATAAATAAATTGCACGGTATTCTGTCATAGGGTTTCCCGGCTATAAAAGCTGCATTTCTTTCTTTTGCAGTCATTTGATCTTTCTTAATTAATACGCAACTCACATGTTATACCACCTTTAACAATTATCTTCAGAACAAAATCCTTTTGAATATGCAACTGCAATGTACTTGACTCCTTACTATAAAAAAACCACAACTCATTTATGAGCTATGGCCTCTAGTCATCTAGTCAGTCATTAACCAAGGTTATCCTACCAATTTCCTTACAAGCCTCACTGCCTCAGCAGCATTAACCGAGTAGCCGTCTGCTCCAATTTTGTCGGCAAAACTCTGAGATATAGGGCCTCCGCCTATGATGACCTTAAACTCTTCCCGGATGTTCTCTTTGTTCAGGATTTTTATAACTTCCCACATTCCATCCATTGTAGTTGTCATAAGCGTTGATAAGGCAATAACCTTAGCACCTATTTCCCTGGCAGTCTCTACAAACTTTTGAGGAGGTACGTCTCTTCCCATATCTGTCACATCAAAACCAGAGGTTTCAAGCATGATCTTAACAAGATTTTTTCCAATATCATGGGTGTCTCCTTCAATAACTCCAATAACAATCTTGCTCTTTTCGTCCTGTCCGCTTGCCTTTATGTGGGGCTTCAGCACTTCAAGCCCTGCATACATGGCATCTGAGCACATTAGAAGCTCCGGTATGAAGTATTCTTCCTCCTCATAAAGTTTTCCCGCCCGTTCCATACCGTCTGCCAAGCCTTTGTCGATGGCAGCATAAGCATCAATGTCATCTGAAACTGCCTGTTCTGAAAGCTTCACAGCTTTTTCCCCATCCATATCCACTACTGAATCAGATAGCTTTTTAAATAACTCCTCCGCGTGTGGAGCCATAATCTCACCCCTGTCTATCAAACCCTATGGCCTGTTTTACCGCTGAATTATACATGTTGGATCTATTCATGTTGGATCTATTCATGTTGGATTTATGCATGCTGTATTTATGCATGCTGTATTTATGCTTGTTGGATTTATGCATGCTGTATTTATGCATGCTGTATTTATGCTTGTTAAATTATGTATCCTGGAACAAGGGTGTGGAAAGATATCTTTCCCCTGTGTCCGGGAGCAGAACAACTACTGTCTTATTTTTGTTTTCAGGACGTTTTGCAATTTGTGCTGCCGCAAATGTTGCAGCTCCCGAAGAAATGCCTACCAGAAGCCCCTCTGAAGCTGCAAGCTTTCTGGTTGTGTTATAGGCCTCTTCATTTTTCACTTTGAATATCTCGTCAATAACTTCTCTGTTGAAATTGTCAGGTACAAAGCCCGCCCCAATCCCCTGAATTTTATGCTGTCCCTTTGTACCTCCAGATAATACAGGCGAATCAAAGGGTTCCACTGCAATTATCTTTACACCGGGTTTTCTCTTTTTTAATACTTCCCCTACACCTGAAATTGTTCCGCCTGTACCAACTCCGGCTACAAAAATGTCCACCTGTCCATCAGTGTCCTTCCAAATCTCTTCTGCTGTTGTCACCTTATGTATTTCCGGATTTGCAGGATTTTTAAATTGCTGTGGAATATAAGAATTTTGTATTTGTGCTGACAATTCCTCCGCCTTTCTGATTGCACCGGGCATACCTTCACTGCCTGGAGTCAGGACTAATTCAGCACCAAGGGCATTAAGCAAATTCCTTCGTTCTATACTGAAGGTTTCAGGCAGAGTTATAATCAGCCTGTAACCCTTTGCAGCTGCCACAAATGCAAGTGCAATCCCGGTATTACCACTTGTAGGCTCGATGATAACCGTATCTTTACTGATAAGGCCTTTATCCTCGGCATCTTTAATCATGGCGTATCCGATTCTGTCCTTCACACTTGAAGCTGGATTAAAATATTCCAGTTTAGCTATTATCTTAGCTTCAAGGTTATTTAACTTACTATAATTTGCAAGTTCCAGCAATGGTGTATTTCCTATAAGGTCTGTTAAATTCTTTGCTATTTTGGACATAAAACTACCTCACTTTTTTAATTTATTTTTTATCTTTAATTATTCCCCTACTCAAGGCCAGGTTGATTTATTATGCTCACAGCTTACTGTAGGACTCCCCCTGGAATATTGACACCAGCTTCATATTTTCTGCCCGGGGCACACTCAAAACTCAGTATTATGGGCATCTCATCCCTGTTTTAAAATATATAAATTCCTATATTCTAAAAAAAGGCCCGATTTGCATTTTAAAACTAATAGGATGCAAATCCGGCCTCCAGTATTTCTGGTCGGTTAAGATATTTTATTTTGAACCAAACTATTCCAACTGGATTTCTTGTGTTTATTCTAATACTAAAGATTTGAATTGTCAATACATTTTGTATATATTTCATATATGTTTAGTATGGCTTTCTATTCCACCGTTAAAATTCCAGGCATCTTACAAAAACTCTATCAAAATTTAAAAAATTTGCCAGTTCAAGAACTTCGACATTTTCTACTATCTTTTCCAACTCACCCCTGTAGGTTTTATTCAATAGAAATGCTTGCCCTCCAGACTTTGAGGTGTTACCCATAAATTCTATTTTTCCGTCAAATTCCTTGGGCAGAAGACCTATATTGATCAGGCTCTTTGTTCTGAGATGAAAACCAAATGAGCCGGCAATGAGCACTTTGTCAACAGCCTGGGCTTTTACCCCCCTGCTTTCCAGTAAAAATTCTATTCCGGCCCTAATTGCACCTTTTGCAAGCTGAACCTGTCTTATATCCTTTTGGGAAAGAAAAACCCTGTCTGTAATTTTGAAAATCCATTTGCTCTCTTGTTTAATCAGTCTTTCTTTTAAAGCCGGCTGCAAACCACTTGCTTCCGGCTCAACAAATCTGCCGTTTTTATTGATTACCCCGTGAGCTACAAGTTCTCCGACCACATCCAGCAACCCACTTCCGCAAATTCCAGTTGCCTTTAAGCTACCAATCACCTTTGTACTTATTCCCCCCAATTCATCTATCTCAAAAAACTCAATTGCACCCTGATCTGCCCGCATCCCGTGAGTGATGTTCATTCCTTCAAAGGCTGGTCCCGCAGCTGTTGACGTAGCCGTGAGAGCACCCTCAGCAGCCATGACCATTTCGCCGTTTGTACCTATATCTATAAAAAGGACAATTCCTTTCTTCTCCTGGAGTTGCGCTGCAAGAATACCAGAGGTAATATCAGCTCCCACATATGCAGAAATTATTGGGGGTACATAAATAATTCCAATTGGAGAAATGCCGATTTTGTGCTCATGGGCACTAAGATATAACCCACCGTTGATTTCCGGCTTATATGGATACTTCCCCAAAGCTTGCGGATCAGTATTTGAAGCCAGATGCAGCATGCATGTATTTCCGCTGAAAACTGTTTCATATATGTTTTTACAGCTTATACCCTTGCTATGGGCTATTTCTTTTATTAAACCATTTATTTCTCTTACTACTTCAGAATACATAGTATGCAGCCCATCAGCCTCGGAGGAAAACTTGATTCTTGACAGTACATCCTGGGCATAGACAGCCTGGGGATTTAATGCAGCTGCAGTCCCGATTTCGGAGCCATCCTTCAGATTGATAACTGCTGCAACTAATGTAGTAGTGCCTATATCAACAACTGCTCCATAGCAATTATCCCTTGTGTCCCCATATTCGGCACCTAATTGCCTATCTCCGGCAAAAACCTTTGTATGGTCCTCTGTATTGATGTACTCCTTTTTTATCAGTGGGTTTAAGCTTATGTGGAAGCTCTGCCCCTTACTTAGTATTTTCAATGTACTGCTTCTTTGACTGTTGGATATTCCTACTCTTATGTCTCCATAAATTTTTGCTTCACATGAAAGTACATACCCCTGCTCCTCTTCGCTCTTGGTAAGATGACACTTACCTCCTGTAACGACATTGTTTAATGACTCCTCATCCAGTCTGACCCTGCATTTGCCACAAGTACCTGCGCCATTGCACGGAGACTCAATAACGATTCCGGCTTTACGAGCTGCCTGGAGAATGGTAAGCCCCTCTTCAACAATAATCGACTTATCCTGGGGGTAGAAATTTACTTTTGCCATTACTGTGATCTCTCCTTTACTGTTCTCGTCAAGGCCTGAATATTTTCTATGGAAGATGATGTGCTTAAGCCGCAGGCCGGTGATATGATGTCTATTCCATCACTCACCAACCGTTCTGCCTGGCTTGATACTTTTTCAGGTGTGCCCAACTCAAGAAGATAGGTACTCAGGTTCCCCATAGTGGTAAGAAACGGAAACTCTTCCTTTAGCAGGCGAAGGTTTACCAATGCATCGGTACTGATTGCATCCGACTTTATCTGCGGAATATGGTTTTTGACGGTATTCATGTTTCCACATATATGTACTATAACCGGAGCATTTAAAGAATGTATTCCAGCAATCAATTTGTTCAAGTATCTGACAGCATACTCTTCAAACATCCTGGGCCCTAGAATTTCACCTGTTGCCGTAGGATCTCCTATGGAAATAAGGTCTACTCCGTTATCTATCATAAGTTTTGCGTATTCAATCAAAAAATCCGTTACATAATCAATAGCTTTATGGGCATTTTCCCTGTCTTTTCGGAGCTCTTTCAAAAATGACATGGGTTCTACAATAGATGCAGCTGTACTAATGGGACCAGTCAGGTTTCCTATAACAGGCACATCGGCATATTTTTTTGACAAATGATAGCCTGCCTGTATGACCGCTCCTATTCTGCCCGTCTTAAGCATCCTGTCTATAGCCTTATACTGGATTTGGGATGCGGAAGGAAACACTTCTTTTTCTATTTTGGGTTCACAAGCCAGAGTTCCAAAGTTTATTTCACTTCCCAGCACCTCAGCTTCAACGGTCATGCAAAATGGAATGCCAAAATTTTCAAAGCCGGTGTATTCATATACATCGTGGGACAGTTCGGACATAAGCCTGTCATCCTTGTGTGCTTCAGGCAGTGTATGGCCTGTTTTGTTCATTATCTCTACAATTGCGGCATTCATCATCCCACCAGGACAAACTACCGGTGGTCGGTCGGTCTTTTCTTTATTCAATACTCTCAGGATTCTTTCTTTAGGGCTAATAGTGCTGGAACCACTCATTTTCTTCTCCTTTTGGCACATGTCACATATCTGTTGCCGGAATGTAAAAAAGCTGAGTTACCATCCCTGGTTAACTCAGCCTCCGTATATCGGTCAGCGCAACTTATTTCATATAATTTCTATCAATTTTATATGTTTTAATTATAGATTTATTAATATGTCGTTGTCAATATGATTACCTTGAATAAGAAAAATAAATTCTACTTAAAATTCTATTTAATAGACATCAAGTAGGTATTCATACGCAAATTCTTAACACCAATCTATGCTTAGTTTAAGCTATTCAGAAACCACCTTTGAAAGGAAAGTTCTTTCGCCCAAAAGCTTTGCTTTATTAAAATGTATTTTGCTTTCTGCAAGATTTCCCTCTTTTTCAAAAATCTTTCCCAGAAAGTAATGGTTAATAGCTTTATAAATACTGTATTTCTGTTTATCTAGCAGCTCTTCAAATATACTCTTGCTTTTAATTAAGTCATCATTGTAAAAACTGAATATTCCCTCTATCTTTTTTATGGATTGATTAATTTCTCTATACCTTTCAATTGCTTTATATCTTTCAAACAACTCTTTCTTATCCGAATATATTTCTTTTGCAATGTCAACCCGCTCTAAAAAGATATGAGCAGATAAATAATTAAGATAATATTGAACTGTAAAAACTTCATTATTAAAATTACTTCCGATTGTGTCTAACAGTTCAATTGCTTCCTGCCATTTACCCATAAAAATCAAACCCGAAACTTTATTAACTAAAAGTGCACGTTTATACTCATCAGATTTAGCTTTATTTATGTCCTTACCCAATTCATACAAAAACATTTCCGGATTTCCATCTTTGACTAATTTCAAATTTACATGGAAAGACCTTAATTTCGGATAATAAAACCGATAAAATATTGCCGTCAGTATAAAAATCGTTACAAATAGCTTTATAAAATCCATACAAATACCCTTTCATTTATTCAAGCCTTGAAAACAATATACCTTGCATTTTCCATCTTTAACATCGTTTGTAAGTTCTTTGTAATCTTTCCATTGATTTAAATTGTACAGCGTATCAGAGTAATTAAATCTTAATGATTTACCGTTATTGAGTTTATTACCATACGGCAGGTATTAACTTTTTAACTTTTTTTGTAAGATATCTTTCATATAGTCACCATAAAATCCATCTTTAGCCACGAAATCAGCACCTTTTGCATATAGATACCATAAAAGCATCGTTCTGCCAGCAGTATCACTTTTAAGTGACCATATACCTGTACCAATTCTATCATGTCCACTTGGGGCAACAAACTTTATCGGGTCATTCCCACAAACGGATAATTTAATCCTTAACTGCTCCAAAAGAAAGAATATGGAAATCCAGACATAAGCCCAACTTTGCTAATTTACAGATTGCTTCATCACTTAATTGAAATCCCACCTGTCCAAAATCTGAACGTAAATAACAATTAAGTCCTACACTGTTATATTTGTTCCTCGCTTTTTTTAAGTAGTCGGAGTATGGAAGTATATTATCAAGTAATAGTAATAATCCTTTAAATATGTCCATATATTTTTTTAATTGCTTTGCATATTCTTTTAATTCTTTATAAGTAAAGTTTTGACTTGCTTTCATACCTAAATCTGATTTCAACTCATGTATATATTCTCCAAATGCATTTCTATCAACACCCACTTCTCTTGCCGCATCATTCACCATTTTTAGATCTTTTTTAGCAAACCTTTGATAATCCAATTTTAGTTTGCCTTTTTGGCTTGATTCAGCTATTTTAATAGCGGCCTGATTAGCTCTGACTGCCTTAACAACATCATCTACAGCTACTCCCGCTGTGGCTAAATCAATAATTATTCATGCAATATGATATCCCGCATTGTAAACCTCTTTATCGCTGGCTCCACCGTTAAGAGGCATATATGCCTTTACGAAATTATTTTTACCATCCAGCACATACTTATAATCACTAATAATACTTTCAAAGCCAGCAGCATAAACTTCTGCCACTGTTATGTCATTATTAAGCAATGCCTTCCATTACTTATATGAGTTCATCAGCATACTTACAGGGTTTAACTGCAAGATGCTTATGCCCTCTTCTTTTAATCGAGCATACATGCCTGAACCCAAGTTATCATATTGGCTCAAAGTCCAATGCCCACTAGGATCAAAGTAATCAATCGGATTATTCTCACAATACGTATACAAATTCAAACTACTGGTGGTTGATTTTTGATATTCTCTTATTGTGCATAAATACAAACACCCTGAAGCTGCTTATTATTGCTGTCCAGAGTGTTTCGTAGTGTGTTTTTGATTAGTAATAGTAAAAGGCATTTGGCAGCCTAATAAACAGACTAACGCATTTAATATAAATTGTATTTAGATTATTCTGATATTATTTTTTCATTTTTACGCCTATTAAGCATTCTTTGCAAAAACTTTCGTATTTCAATAAAGTCGGTATATGATTTGCAAAAAATATGCTTTTTTATATTCTGGGGATTAAATTTATCATCTTCGGAAATTAAATATATATTACTTTCCGTCTTTTCATCAAGATTTATAAAGTAATAACATTTTTCCCCATTAGTGCCGATTGCAAACAAATTTGGTGCCCATACTTTATTTTGATAACCATTTTCTCTTAATTCCAAATTCATTTTTATTACCTTTTGAGGGTCATCACATAGTGACTCATAAACATCTGCATAGCCCATCTTGTCACTTAATGGGTTAGCTAAAATAACCTCTTTATACGATTCAACTAGACTAATATTTAATTTCTTCTCAATTAATATAATATCCTCAATAATCATAATGTCCTCCTATTTTACTAGCCCATCGCCATATAACTTTTTAGTAAGTTCAGCAAATTCCTCAACATCTCTTTTTGTAATTTTACTTCCTTTATAAGTATTTTTAAAGTCATTCCATGCTTGATTTATTAATTTATGTGTTTCTTTATCAACACCGTATAGATTAGACAAATCATTAGGATTAAATCCTTTACCCATTAATTCTGCATACTCTAACGGTATTAAATGATGAACATCTAATTTATTGCCTTTATTTATTGCCTTTAAGAAATTTTTACTATCTTTTTTCATGATATTTCTTGCTTGTGCACGGAGAGCATCTTTCATCTTAGTACTTAGCTTCTCACCTTTATTGATTGCTTGCAACGCTTTTTCTACAGTTGTCAGTTTCTTCGTAGCTTCAACACCTTTTGTAGCAAGTTTTACCGCTCGCCCACCACCAGTAGCAAAAGGAACAACTGCACACGCTGCGTCAGCACCTAGTGAAGCCCAGTTTTTCCAATCTGAAGGGTCATTTACTATATCTCCAACATCCCATATAAGAAATCCAATATCAGCCAAAGTATCTACAATATTTCCAGTTGGGTCAATGTTATTAATTGGATCACTGTAGCAATACGTATACAAATTCAAACTCAGCGGGTCATTATCCTTGCCCCAATAGCTGTCCTCAGTAATAAACCTACCAATCGCCGGGTCATAATACCTTGCCCTCAGATAAATAGTTCCGGTTTCCTTGTCAAAGTACTCACAGCAGTACCTGAACAGGTTTGTATCGTTAGGGTCAGCGTTCTTTTCATTCCCAAAGGCATCATAATCATATGTTTTTATGCTGCTTCCTGTGGTACTGGTAAGCTGCACTGTATCTCCATGACCATTATACAGGAAATACCTTCTATTTGCACCTTCTCCGGAGTATATGAGATTTATTCCCCGTATGTATTTGTTGGTTACATTTCCTGTGCCGTCGGTTTCCAGCACCATCTGGTCACCGTCCCATATGTGGTTTGTGGTGACGCCGTTTACTGTCTTTGAGGCTCTCAGCCCATCACAATTGTAGGTATAACTGAAGGTATTGCTTCCTTCGGTTACTTTTACCAGTTGGTTCAAGCCGTTGTATTCATTTATTGTAACGCTGTTATCATTATTTACTTCATTGCTGCTTTCATCTGTGCCGGCAACTGATATATTAACCTCTGTGGTCTGCCCTTCCGTGGCGGGTGTAATTGTTTCTGTGTACTTGCAGATTGTATTTCCGTTGTTGTCATAGCTGTAATGGGTGGTCTCTGAGGACTGTCCCTCATTCTTTGTCTCTTCCGTTAGCCTGTTGTTTCCATCATAGACATAGGCTGTAGAGGACAC
>JAEXFI010000046.1 GCA_023400235.1 Bacillota bacterium | reverse complement strand
TATCTTTCACGCTAACCTCGCATCTACGCGCATGGCGCGTACACAAATAGTAATGAAAGGCACGCAGTGGCTTTCGCTGCTTGAAAGTCACTTTGATACACAACATGTATCTTTCAATCTAGTCCTCCCACCCACATACATCCTATATCTTACTTTTTGCTAATATTTATAATTATAATTGAATCAATTTTCAATTCTATCAAAATGCATATATATTTACCATGTGTTTACAGTTTATTCACAAACAGGATAAATCTTATTTAAGTACCAGAAAAATACTCCAGAATTCACATGCAAATTGCCAAAAGCAGTTGCAGCGGCAAATGCCGGTACAACCCGGCTTTGACGGACACACGGCAAACTGCAGAAAAAGGCCCAATTCCAACGCCGTTGGAATCAGACCTTTTTCTTTATACTACTATTCTATTTTAAATATTTTGCTGCCTGGCTTACTTGCCATATAATTTGTACAGTATGGCGGATATTTCAGCTCTGGTTATGTTTTTCTTCGGGTTGATACTGTTGTCAGAACCTGATATTAGTCCGCTTTTAACCAGGGTAGCCACACTTTCCAATGCATAGCCGGAAACTTTAGATACATCCTTAAATTTGGCAATATCCTGCTTTGTACCCTTTTCCAATCCCTTATGTGCTATATCCAGTGCCTTAACAATCATTATCATTAAATCCTGTCTGGTGATATTTTCCTTGGGTGCGAACCTGTTATTACCTGTTCCGCTGGTTATACCAAGGGCTTTTGCTATATTTATTTCTTTTTCATACCTGCTGTCACTGGTATCATCAAAGCTGCTGCCTGCCTCGGAGTTCAAGCCCAGTGTTCTTACCAGCCAAGCAATACCCTCTTCTCTTGTAATTGACAGATTTGGTGAGAACTCGTCTTCCGAGGTTCCATCAACTATACCTTTTGCTGTAAGCATACCGATTGCAGCACTGTACCATTTGTTGTCGGCCACATCCCTGAATGACTTATCAGAGTATCCAATTGCATACTTGCTGAAATGAGTGGTTGTAAATGTCACCATGCCTGTTTGCTTATCATACCTTCCGTCGGGAACGGTAATGATATTATTATTTCCGTCAATGTAGTAAACAACTATCCTGTCCAGATTTTCCAGTTCCATGGCACCAGGAGCATATTTCACTGCTACCTTTATGGGAGCCAGCGGATTGTTCCATTCAACATTTCTGCCATCCATGGCCATGTACAGGTTTACTACGGGCCTGTTACCTATGATGTTCTGTACCTTTTTATCCAGCTGACTGTTTTTCACCGGTTCAAAAACAATTTCAAGTGTCTTTGAATCTTTTGCATCTGACATTTTTATCATGTTTGAAGGAACTGTTAATTCAGCAATAGGAGTAACCAGCTTTATATTGTTATCAGGCTTTTCGGATACAACCTTGCTTACAGGAAGCTTTTGAACATACTTTAAGGAGTTTGGCTCTTCCTTTATTTCTATTATTACGGTTTTTGTATTGTCAGAAGCCTTGACAGCCTTTAACAAAGCCTTGTCAAAATCACTTTCGGAAACTTGATTTACCACCGCACCGTTTATGACCGTGGAAGGTGCCTTAATAACTGCACTCCCTTCAGGGTTCACTGTAATAACAGTCTGTTCAACGGTGCTTCCTCCTCCAGTTTGCCCTCCTGGTGTTACACCGCCTCCCGAGCTAATGTTTATGGTATAACTGAAGGCCGCAACGTCACTGTCCTCCATGCCCTCCATCACAGCAACCGTCTTAATGGTCATGCTGGCATTAACAGTTATGGGAGTAGTGTATACTGCACTTGCCGTGGTTGGTGCACTGCCGTCTGTGGTATAGTATATGGCTGCTCCGCTGGTAGCACAGGAGAGTGTCACCGTCTGGGCAGAAGTGTACGTTCCTCCTGCGGGTGCAGCTGTGGGAGCCGGAACCTGCAGTGGCCTGATATGAAGACCGGCAATTGCGGCATTGAGAGTTCCAAGCGCAGCATTTGCTTCCTCCTGTGTTGCACCCTTGTTGCTGTTGACACTCACTGCGGAGCTTAATGCAGACTGTAAGATGGCCCAGGATTCTGCCGTATACTCTTCCTCTGTGAGACCTTGTGCCTCACCCACCTTTTGAGCCAGCCCGGTCTTGTCTGCCGGGATAATAACGTAATCTATATTTGCCGCCGCATCCCCCGAATCAAATTGGAATTTAATGCTTGCCCCTGTGGGAATATCTACCTCAAAGGTCTTTTCGGCATATCTGCCTGCTCCGTTCCAGCCTCCGGTATTTGTGAAGGTCAAATCCTGAGTGTCCACACCATTTATATAGAGGCTAAGCTTTGGATTGCTTTTGCCTGAGGCATACCCTACTATCAGGCTCTTTGCGGCTGCACAGTTTATCAGCTCAAAGGCTGAGCCCGCATGGTCTATGCTGCCTGCTATAAATCCGCCTGAGGCAGCCTGGTCGGCTTGTTTGTACGTAGTTCCATACATCGTTCCGATTTCTGCCTCTATTTTTCCTGAATAGTTTACAGGATAAGGCTGCAGACCATCTATTACGGACTGTAAATCACTAACTGCAGTGTCTGTTTCTTCCTGCGTAGGAATTGACGCAATAATACCTGATGCCGTGGTTATTGCAGCTTGCAGGGTTTCCCACGACTCTTTCGTATAGGCCTGCTGTACAAGTGCTCTTGCTTCGTTGATTTTTTCCGCAAGTGCTGACGTATCAGTACTTGTCAATCCGATATAATCAATGTTTGCAGCAAAATCACCTGAATCATACTGGAATTTTATAGTTGCACCTTCTCGAATTGCTACATCAAAGCTCTTTTGTGCGAAGTTGCCTCCCCAGCCTCCTGTTTTGGTAAAGGTCAGGTCCTGATTGTGAACCCCGTCAATGTATAAGCTAAGCTTTGGATTGTCCAAGCCGGATGCATAAGCCACTATAAGCTTTGTGGAAGCAGCACAATTTTTCAATTCAAAGGCCGAACCAACATGGTCAATACTTCCCACCATGAAGCCTTCAGATGCACCAGAGTCAGCCTGTTTATACGCAGTTCCATACATTTTGCCCTTTTCGGCCTCCACCTTACCTACATATCGAACAGTTTCCATACCGTCCACCACTGCCTTTAGTGCAACAACCGCCGAATCCACCTCAGCCTGCAGGGCATCTGCCTTGTTATACACCTCAAGTGCGGCATCTATGGCCGGTTGTAACAAGGCCCAGCTAGCCGGGATATAATCGTTTTGCGAGAGTTCCATGGCACTGTTTATACTTTCAGCCAGTGTGGATTTATCTGCCTCCACATCTGATATCAGCCTTATATAGTCTATATTTGCAGCACCACAGCCGTCATCATACTGGATTTTGATAGTTGCACCTTCTGGAATGCTTACATCAAATATTTTTTCCGTATAAGCTCCGTCCCAGCCTCCTGTGTTTTCAAAGTTCAAGTCCTGGCTGTACACATCATTTATATATAAGCTCAGCTTGGAGTCGTCCAGCCCTGAGCAATATGCCACAGCCAGCTTCTGGGTTTCAGCGCAGTTGGAAAATTCCACTGCGGCCCCCTCATGGTCAATACTTCCGGTAATATACCCTCCAGAAGCCGCATGGTCAGCCTGTTTGTATGCAGTGCCATATTTTACTCCGCTTTCAGCCTCCACCTTTCCTGCCAAGCGGCTTGGCTGTGAAACCAGCATACTGTAGCACATCAGGGTAAGTCCTGTGGCATTTGCCGTAGGTCTGACAGCAGTACCGTCATATGGAGTATTCCAGTTAGGTGCTGTCAAATCATCCCCACTTCTGTTATTATAGGCTGCCTGGGCGTTTTTAGTTAACCAATCTATGTACTGGGTCTGTCCGCCAAGTGTGATCAGTTTGTATACCCCACGCATCAAAATACCTCTGAATACAACTTCATAGCTGTTGGTAGGGTCAGGCCTGTAAAGTCCTCCGCCTCCAACATCATCCTCATAAACTACGATTTGGTCCGCACCGGTTGTGAAGTGTGCTTTTGCGAAATCAGTGGCCTTGCGCGCATCTGCCAAATAGCTTTCGTCCTTGGTAAGGTCATACAGATATGCTGCAAGTTCAATGAATATTCCTGCGTTATATGTATAAAGGTTGTCATCCCAATACCGTCCTTCTGTGGTAAAGGAGTTTTCTATACCTCCATCCTCCCGCATGAAGCTTTCCTTCATCCAGCCATATAAATCTGCTGCGATTTCCTGGTAGGTCATGTCGGTACCGGTCAGATTATTATGAATTTTTTCATCTGGGTAGTATTTTGCCAGCTGGGCGGCAACAATGGCAAAGCCGTTGGTGGGTATGTCCTTCTGATCCCTCACACCGCGTTCGCGCCACATACCCCCGCCAAAGGTATCATCGGTATTATTTGAGTATAAATAGTCAAAGTGCCATTTTGCCTGGTCAAGTATGTGCTGGTCGCCGGTGGCGGCATACGCGGACATTGAGAATTGAGCCTGCCATGAGTAGTCGTCCGTCCAATCGCCATCACTGGATATCCAGCAATGCTCATTTCCAAAACGGTTTACAGCATGATCCTGTTCAAACCAATACCAGGTTTCACTGATTTTATCCAGGTTCTTTCCTGTCAATTCATAGTATGCATAGAGCAATTCGCGGGAATATGCAGCTTCCCAGAAATGAGAAGTATGAATATCACCGCTTCTATAATGTTTATTCAAGAAAGCAGTCATTCCTCTTTCTATGTCTGACTGATTAAAGGAATATGCAGCCATTGTCGGAGCAGGAAGGCTCAGACTAAGGATGCACACGGCCAATAAACCCGCCAGCAGCCTAAAAAACCCTTTCTTCTTTAACATAAATCTTTCCTCCTTTAATAACTTCAATTAATTTGTATTATGAGAATTCCTATTGTGGGCCATATAAATAATGTTATATTTATTCAAATAAAAAAGTAATGTAATTTTGTAGACACTAAAAGGTAATAATGTGATATCTCTTTATAGCCGTCGGACAATCAGGGTCAATGGCCCTTACTGCTCAGCACAGCCTGTATACCCTGGCTTCATAAGGCATTAATACCAAGTCCTCTGCAATGGTTACATCAAATGAGGAGTAATTGGACAAAAGCAACCGGGCTTTCTTATACTTTGGAACAACCTTCATATCAAATTGAGAGGATTGCCTTGAAAAATTCAATATTATCAAAACGCAGTCATCCTCCAATTTCCTGACATATGAAATTATGCTGTTGCTGTCTTCAACCAATGGAATATATTGACCGTAAATCAATACAGGATTCTCTTTTCTGAGTTTAATTATTTTTCTGTAATAATTAAGGATGGAGTTTTCGTCCTGTACATCATTTTCTACATTGATATACTGATGGTTGGGGTTAATCCTTATCCAGGGAATCCCCGAGCTGAAACCGGCATTTTCGCCGTTGTTCCACTGCATGGGAGTGCGGGCATTATCCCTTCCTCTTCTGTAAATCAGCTCCATTACCCTCTTTTCATCCTGTTTCTGCTCAAAAACCATTTCCTTATAAAAGTTTAAGGTTTCAATATCCCTGTAATCCTCAATGGACTGGAATTCTACATTTGTCATGCCAATTTCCTCACCCTGGTAGATATATGGAGTACCTTCAAGAGTATGAGTGATAGTCGCAAGCATTTTAGCACATTTTTCCCTGTAAACCCCATCATCCCCAAACCGTGAAACAGACCTTGGATTGTCATGGTTATTCAGGAACAGGCTGTTCCATCCTTTGCCGTGCAATTCCTTCTGCCACTTTGAGAGGATTTTTGTAAAGTCACATACCTTCCAGTCAATAACGTCCCATTTTCCGCCTTTGCCTGTGTCTATTCCCATCAATTCAAACTGGAATATCATATTCAGCTCATTTCTTGACTCCTGGGTATATAAGAGGCCTGAATCCACTGTGACATTTACCGTTTCCCCCACAGTCATGCAATCGTACCTGCTTAATACCTTCTCGTTCATCTCCTGAAGGATTTCATGCATTCCAGGTTGATTGGCATACAGGTCCTCGTCAAAAACATATTTGTCGCCGTTTGCAGCCGCCCGGTCAGAATTGACCAACCCTTCAGGCTTTTTAAGCAAGTTGATCACATCCATCCTGAAGCCGTCAATCCCTTTATCAAGCCACCAACGCATCATTTTAAATATTTCATCCCTCACCTCCGGATTCAGCCAGTTTAAATCCGGCTGCTTTCTTGAAAACAAATGAAGGTAATATTCACCTGTGACCTCGTCATATTCCCACACAGAGCCTCCGAAATAGGATTTCCAATTATTTGGCTCACACCCCTCTTCTGCCTTTCTCCAAATATAATAGTCCCGCTTGCTGCTGTTTATATCTGCTCTTGCCTCCACAAACCATTTATGCTCATCAGAGGTATGATTTACTACAAGATCCATTATAATTTTCATGTCCCTTTTATGTACTTCATAAAATAGAGCTTCCAGGTCCTCTAATGTTCCAAATTCCTTCATAACTCCATAATAATCGGAAATATCATATCCATTATCATCATTTGGGGAATCGTACACCGGACAAAGCCATATGACGTCAATACCCAGGTACTTAAGGTAATCCAGTTTGTGAATGACACCCTTTAAATCCCCTATACCATCCCCATTTGAATCATAAAAGCTTCTGGTATAAATTTGATATACAATCGCCTCTTTCCACCATTTTCTATCCATAATCCTATCCTCTCTGCCATTCAACCTGAGTCCGCACCAACAAAGCCGCATTTAAAACATGACAAATACCTTCTCACTAAAAATAAAATATATCCAGAGAGCATGGTCCTCCCTGGATGTATTTTAGAAAATTCTGTTTCCGGTTCTAATCAAATATGCCGGGTAAGTACCAAAGCATTTCCTTATTGCAGGCACACACCTGACTTCACTTAACACCGGACATACGACTGTTACTTTGCTGCGCCAAGTTTTACCCAGGCTTTTTGAATTTCATCTATTGCCTGTTCCTTTGTTTTTGTCTTTCCTATGTATGACTGCATTATTTCACCAAATTTCTGATGGAAGCTGTCCAGTGAATAATTAACAGGAGCACCGGAGGAGGGTGTAGCCTTTGTCAGTTCAACAAATGCCTTTGGAAGCTTCATATCAGGAGCGGCAATATCCTTAACAGGCCCTATAACCTTGGCAATTCCGCCAAACCAGGTTTTTCCGTAGTCGGAGGTATACAACCAGTTAAGAAGATTCTTTGCATCTTCTAAAACCTTTGAATCCTTGTTTACTCTTAAGCACTGTGCTGAGCCCGCGCACACATTAGCCTTGCCTGCATCCTCACTTACAGGATACAGCATTACGCCAAAGTCGAAGTCGGGAGTTATTTTTGTGACTCCTGATTCAACCCATTGACCCTGTCCGGTGATCATTGCGGCCTTTCCATTGGCAAAAGTGCCAATCTGAGCATTAAAGTCACTTTCCAGCGGCTTTGGAGCGCCATATTTTACTGTAATATCTATAAAGTCAAAATAATTCATCAATGTAGCATGATCTGCAAACTTTGTGCTTCCTGCAATAAAATCATTTACCAGCTTGGCGGAGTCAGAGCTTTCTCCCGCAATAAAATGCTGGAATATATGCTTTTGAACCCACCACTCCTTGTATCCGTTTGAGAATGGAGTGATACCCTTTGCAGTCAGCTGCTGGCAAACTGCCTCCAATTCACTGAGGGTTTTTGGCAACTCGGTTATGCCTGCCTCTGCAAACAGCTTCTTGTTATAAATCAACGGGAAGGTATCCATTACCAGCGGAGCTCCCATTAATTTTCCGTCATAGGTCATGTCCTTCTTTACACCATCGAGCATAGCACTTGCCAGCGGTTCATTTGACAAATCTGCCGAATATTCCGCATAGGCTTTCAATTCTCCGCCTGCTGTCGTCATAAAAATATCTGGAATTGTACCCGCTGCGATTTTAGACTTCAGGACTGTGGGATAGTCTGCCTGCATTACCTGCAGATCTATGGTCACATTGGGAGCTACCTTTTTATATTCGCTTACATATGCATTATATGCATCCGTATACTCCGCCTGACTTTGCAGAATAGAAATGGTTACCGGCTTGGCTTCCTTTGAATCTGTAGCTGTTGCCACAGAGGATGTTTGTGAGGCCTGTGCAGTTGTATCGGAAGGTGCGGACGAACTGCCACAGCCACTGAAGATACCGGCCAGCACCGCCAAGCTTACACCCAGACTTAGTACTTTTTTCATTATTGATTTCCTCCTTGTAAAATGTAATTTTGGTATAGTTACATCTTAGCGAGATATCCATATGTATAAAATATAGATAAGTGATATCTTAGTGGTAAAAATGTGTACTGTATAACCTCTTAACCTATCAGGGTATTTCTATAATCAGACGGAGAGATTTTGAAATAATTCCTGAAGGCTTTGCTGAAATAGTTGTTGTCACTGTAGCCTAACATTTGAGCGATACTTTGAATTTTCACGTCAGGGTCTGCAATAAGCTCCCGGGCCTTTTCCATTCTCACCCTGAGCACATATTCATATATTCCGCAGCCAAACTCATTCTTAAAAAGCTTCATCAAATATTCCCTGCTTAAAAAGTACTTATCTGTAAAAATAGAAATTTTTATGTCCTGGCAGTAATTACTGTCGATATACTCTTTAATCTCGTAAATATTGAGATTGTCATTTTTTATCTGCTTTCTTGCAAGACTGTAAAACAGCTCTGTTACATTGAGCAAGCACTTTTTAAACTGTTCAAAATTGCAGAGGGTTTTCGACAGGCTTTGAAAGTAGGACAGCAGCTCATTTGCCTCAAAGCCTTTAACCATTGAAAAATTGTTTAGTATAAGCAGAAGCTCATCAAATATTCTGTTTGCATCTCTCAGGCTAAGATATCCCACCTGCTCCAGTTTATCAATAAATTCACCGATTATACCTTTGGTATATGACAGGCTTCCTCCCTCAATGGCGTTAAAAATCAGATCCTTTTTTCCCAGCAGGGTCTCCTTCTTTGTGCTTTTATTTTGAGGAGAGGAATTTGCACTGCTGCTAAGCTTATTTATAATATCAAAACCATTAATATTTTTTTCTGCCTCCAGGAAAGCTTCCTTCAAGGCGTCGATGCCCTCATAAAAGCTTCCGGCCCCAGCCATAATAACTAATTCAAACAGTTCCTTCAGCTTTTTCTGGGATTTATGTATTAAATGCTGATAGCCATTATGTCGTTCATTACAGTCCTCTTCCAGGGAAATTATTGCTATTATCTCATTCTCAACCTTGGGATTAATTAAATTGAAGCACTCAACCTCTTCACTAAACAGCTCGTTAATTGCATTTGAAACTGCAAATTGAGTCAGTCCCGTATCTCCGAAGTACTTACCGCTGACCTCCTCATAATTCATGATTCTGAAAATTATAATAGAATAATATTTTTTTCTATTTCCGTCATCTATGATTTCCCTGTATATTTCTCTCATCTGCTGACTGAGACTTCCTTCCATGGCAGCAAGAAATACTTTCTCCTTCAGGCTTGGAAGAGACAGATTCAGCAGGATATTTTTATCTATGTGCCGACTTTGGGTTTTCCTTCTGTCTGAAATAGCCGCAACGGCTTTCTCCAGTGCAGCATTGAGCTCATTTCTTTTAATGGGCTTTAACAGATAATCCATAACCTTTGAGTGTAAAGCCTGGCGTGTATATTCGTAATTATCAAACCCGCTGATTACAATAACCGCCAGGTCAGGATACTGGCTTTGAACAATACGGAGTAATTGCATACCGTCCATTCCTGGCATTTTCATATCAACCAGAATAATGTCAGGTTTTTTTTCTTCAATGAGTCTTATGCCGTTTTTCCCATCCCATGCCTCAAAAACCTCGTAAATATTTACACTGTTCCAGTCAGCCAAGATCTTTATTGCTTCTCTCGCCGGTTCTTCATCGTCAATAATTAAAACCTTAAACATATTAATGCCCCTGACCAGTATTTCTCATATGACCTCATGGCAGAAATGCATGGTCCAGGTACCTCCTTGCTCCATTATTTATTTTTCTCTGCCTTGTTCCTGCCTTCAGGAATTATAAAGCTTATTGTGGTCCCTGTACTATCAGCCTGTATATTAAGGCTGGACTTGTCCTTATAAAGCAGGTGCAGACGTGTGTCAAGATTTTTTAAGCCGATTGCGTTGTTTTCCTTTTGCGGGCTGTCGTTATTCAAATAGTATTTTATCTGCTGAAATCTTTCAGGGCATATTCCCGGACCGTTGTCCCTGACAGAAATCATTACATCATTCCCCTTCTGACAGGCCTTAATAATAATAGCTACAGATGTATAGCTTTTCTCCAGGACATGCTTTATGGAATTTTCAACAAGAATCTGTATGGATATCTTGGGTATAAGAGCATCCAGCACATTATCCTCCAATTCGTATGTTACCGTAAGTCTGCTGCCGAATCGGGCCTTTTGGATAATCAGGTAGTCATCTATATATTTTATTTCATTTTCAAGTCTCACAAGATTCTTTCCGTTAATGGTATATCTGAAGGTAGAGGCAAGCGCATCCACCATGTCACTTATATGAAAGGCTTCAATTTTTAAGGCAGTAGTTGATATTGCCTGCAGCGCATTGTATAAAAAATGAGGATTAAGCTCTGCTTCCAGTGCCTTTAAAATTGCATTCTTTTCTTCAATCTTTGTCTTGTATTCCTCATTAATTAAATCATTAATTTTTGCCACCATAAGATTGAACTGTTTGGTAAGTTCAGCAATTTCATCATTGCCCTCTACTTTTGCCTCCAGGTCAAATTTTCCTTCACTGAAGCTATTCATTTTTTTAGTAAGCTTTTTAACCGGCTTGGTTATTGCATTGGAGGACAGTATAACCAATATGACAGAAACAACCAGAATTATACAACCCACAAATATACCCAATGACCTGTTGGTCTGAGCTGCATGGTATATTTTCTTATACGGAATCATTTTTACCAGCTTGAATTTCATGTTATCTGAAGAATTGTAAATTGTGAGGTAACTAATATCTTCATAATTCCAATCAAACATATTTGTACCGGATTTTTGAAGCTGAGCCTTGAAATCCGGCCGGCTAAAGTATTTATAGTTGGCTCTGTCATTGGAATAGAAGGTTCTGCCATCCCCGCTCATGAATATAAGCTGCTCACCGTCTGTAAGTGAGGTATTCCTTATTATTTCATTCCAGGTACTATAATTGCAGAAGAAGGTTAAAACGGCATAGGGTTTTTTATCCACAATGTTGGTAATTGCCCTGTGATAAGCAAAAAAGCACTTTTCCTGATTTATTGAATAGGCTCTGTCTTTTGTCATAAAAAGAGATTCAATGTAGATGTTGTTCTTGCTTTTTAAAGTTTTTACATACCAGTCTTCCTTGGGGATATTGGTATTATAGTTTTTTCTGACTTTCAAAACCATACCGTCCCCCCTGGTGATATAGTAGTAACAATTCTGCTCAACTATGTAAAGGCAAATCCCCTCGAAATCATTGCGGGAATAAAACATGCTTCGGATATAATCCTCCAAATAAGCCTCTGCAGATAATTCATCCGTTACCCCTAACAAGGCATTCATAATATTGTCATACTTTATATTAGGCAAAGATGCCTGGTTAATATCGTTGAAATAACTGTCTATAGTCTTGTTAATCAAGGTAAGATTGTTTCTGTTTGCATCAATGATACTCCTTGTTGACTCCCTTTCTATTATCTTATAGGAGACAAAGGTCAAAGAAATTATTGTAAGTATGATTATTGCAGAAAAAAGAAGTACCAGCTTGTTTGCGAGTTTTCTGGAAAATAGGCTCTTTATATTTTCCCACACTATATAAACTATATTTTTCATATCAGTTTACATTCCTCTCGGATTAATACAAGCAAAATAACAGAGCCATTACAGCAAAGCTGCCGGCAAAAGCCTTTATGTCTCAACCGTAATGACTCTAATAGAAATAAATACTTTTTTAAAAACACATGTAATTTATAAATGAACACTGGCAACCAGCACATAACTCGGAAATATCACCTTTAAATAATATTATATTTCGACAAATTATTCAATATGATTTATACGTGACAAGTTCAAGCCTTGTGCCATATATGACACCTAGCCCTTGACTGCTCCTGCTGTGACACCCTTTACAATATTCTTCTGCATTAATATAAAGAAGATGATTGAGGGTATCACCGCCAGGACAATAGCCGTCATTGTATACTGCCAATCGGTTACATACTGTCCGATAAAGGTATAAGCAGCAAGCGTCAGGGTTTTTGACTCCTTTGCCCCGTTCAGGAATATGAGCGGCAAGAGGAAGTCATTCCAAACCCACATGACGTCTATAATGATGATCGTACTTGTTATAGGCTTCAGTAAAGGGAATATTATGGAGTAAAACATCCTCAGTGTTGATGCACCGTCAACCAATGCACTTTCATCTATCTCCTTGGGAATGCTTTTAACAAAACCATGGTACATAAATATGGCTGTGGGGGCTGCAAAACCCCAGTATAGAGAACCCAGGCCCCAGATATCGTTTGGGATCTTAATAATATTCAGAAACTTTATCAGTGTGATCATTATTGTCTGAAAAGGAATCAGCATAGGCGATATACAGAATATATATATGAGCCAGCTCAATCTGGTTTTAGTTCTGGACAGCATGAATCCCGCCAGGGAACTGAAAATAATAATTCCCAGAACAGCCAGACCTGTCACTATGGTATTGTTCAAAAACAGCTTGGGATAGTTGATGTTCTTCCATACATACGAATAATTCTCAAAATGTAAAAGGGCAGGCAATGAAATGATGTTTGTCATCACTTCTTTAAAACTCTTCAGAGAATTCAGCACTACTAGAAATATAGGGTACAGAAATAATATGACTGCTGCTAAAAGCACGCATTCCAAAACTATCATACTTTTTTTGCTTCTTTTCTTACCATTATCCATTATATTTCAACCTCCCTGCTCTTGAAGAATGTAACCTGTACCAGAGTTACCACCAGAATGGCCACAAAGAGAACCAGTGCTTTTGCTGTTCCGTAACCATAGGAATTGTTCTGAAAAGCCTCCTTGTAGATATCATAGGTAATGCTTGTAGTAGCTCCTCCCGGTCCGCCATTGGTCAATGATACGATGACATCAAATACCTTAATGGAATTGGTCAACGCCAGAAATACGCATGAAGTAATCGAAGGCATAAGCAAAGGGATTGTAACACTGAAAAATCTCCTTACGCTGCCTGCACCGTCAACAATGGCTGCCTCAATCAGTTCATAGGGAATAGACTGCAGGCCCGCAATATATATGACAATATAGAACCCCACAGACTGCCATACAGAAACAAATAGTATGGACCAAAAGGCCAGCTTCGCATCGCCAAGCCAGCTCCAGGAAAACAGTTCCCAGCCGGTGATGCTCCCCAGGCTCTGGAAACCCTGTATAAATATAAATCTCCATATAAAGCCCACGATTACCAGACTTAAAATATACGGGATGAAAAATCCTGCACGCAGAAGGTTGGTGCTCCGCAGCTTCTTGTCCAGCAGCACGGCAATCAGTACGGCCAGCACATTAACTATTATGATAAATAATATAGAGAACTTTATGGTAAATATCGCTGAAGCATGAAACGCAGTGTCTTCAGCAAATATCAGCTTGAAGTTTTCTACCCCGATAAACCTGGCAGCCTTACTTATTCCGTTCCACTCCGTAAAAGAATAAGCCATGCTCATGACAAATGGGATATAAACCACAAATGAGATGAGAACTACCACCGGCAATACATAAATAAGATATTCGATTTTACTTATGCTTTTATTAATTTTAAACATATGTACCTCCATTTTCTCGATTTATACTTATTATCCAATATGCATAAGCTATGAAGAATGTATATTCGTAGCCTGGTACAGGTAAAAAAGTGTACACTTTTTACTCTGGAGTTCACAAGCAAAACTGTAAAAGCACACTCAGCAGTTTCAGTAACATTTGCCTGTACACAACTCCCACACAGTGAAAAAGGCCGGGCTGCATGGCTGCACCCGGCTTATAAAACTTCATCCCATATATAAATTGCTGCTTTTACCTTGAATCCTTGTCATACTGGTTTATCTCTAGACTCTCCTGTATATTACTATTTTCACTCCGCCCTCCGCAGGATACCCCTCTCCTTCCAGCAAATCATGGTTCAAAAAATCCAGTGCCTTGCTGTTGGTGATTATTCTGGGCTGTGTTCTGAACAGCATACCCTGAGGGCTGTTGTTCAGATTTCCGTTATTCTCAATAAAAAGCTTACACCTCTCACCTGTATAAGCTTTCCCCTCAAGCATATACCTTGCAGACAGGGTGTGACTGTCACCGGACCCTCCAATAATCTGAGTATCCACACCTCCCGGAAGCACCTGCCCTTCAAAATATTTACCTGCAGCATTACCAGTAAATAAAATCATCACCACAGAATCCCCGGCATCATTTTTTAAATCAACTACGCTTTCTATCTTGACATTTACCGTGAACAATTCTTCACGCTCCATCCTGTACTCCTTTATTGACGTTAATATTTTTTGTATGATATCATCATTCTAGAGCCTGAATATTATTACGAAAACTGCTATTTCAAACATTTTTCTGTCTTATTTGAACATTTTAATTCAAGGAGAAAAACAATGGAGAAACCAATGGAAATACTAAATCCCAAAAATTTAGAACACACTGCATTTGATGACGAAACTTTTTTGTTCAGCTCCTATCATATTTACGGAACAAACACAAGTGCCCATTGGCATAACCATCTTGAAATACTTCTGCCCCTCAACGGAATATGTAATGTATTGGTTAATGGCGTAAGCTATTCCGTCTCACAAAATCAATTTATACTCCTGCCTCCAGGAAGTCTTCACAGCATAACTCCACTTGATAAATGCTACCATATAGCTGTTGTCATAGGGGATACGCTGCTGAAAAGCTTAAATTCCGATACACATTTCTCAGACATAATCTACCCTTTTATGTCTGTAGGAAAATATATGCCCCTGGTAATTTCATCACTTGACCATGAATTTGAAAATTGCTATAAGCTGACTACTGAGCTCATTGAAGAATACAAGCAAAAAAAAGGCATGTATAAGGTTCGTATAAAAAGCTTAATACTGCTGTTTTTATCTTCATTATATGACAATCTGCCATCAGCTTATTTTGAGAATTGCAGGATATCAGACTCAACGCGCCTTATTAAATCTTCTTTGGATTATATAAGTCTACATTATCATGAAAAAATTACCGTAAGAGATGTCAGCGAATACTACCACCTGAGCACCCAGCACTTTTGCAGGCTTTTTAAAGCCTACACGGGGAAAACCTTTGTAGAATACCTTACCTGGTACCGGCTGGAACAGTCGAGAAAGATCCTGACAGGTACGGACATTCCCATTATTCAGATTCCCGATCTGGTGGGTTTGTGCAACGGAAATTATTTTTCCAGACTATACAGAAAATATTACGGGAAGGCGCCCTCTAAAGACAGAAATCCGAAACAAAAGCCGGGAGCTCCCGCACCCGGCTTTTAAACTTTATCCTCTATGTAAATTTTTGCTTTTTCCTTCACACCTTGTCTATGTCAACCTACCTGCTCTGATACTTCGCCTTTGTTGCTTCTCCGCCCCGTATATGCCTCTCTGCCTTATTTTCCTCCAGTATGATTCTGACATCGTTCATAAGTGTAGGATTTATTTTCTCTAGTCTTTCGGTAACGTCCTTGTGTACCGCTGTTGTAATTAGGAACGGTTTGTTCCGTTTCTTCCTCAACCATTTCACCAAAGGGTATCTCCATTGATAAATCAGCATCATAGTCAATCTTCAGCACTGCAGTAATCTCACCATCAGGTTTGACCGAAAATTTTTCAAAGATTGTTTTCAAAAATGCATTATCTAGAATGTCACCTGCTTTAGATTCTATCCTCTTTATAAAGCTTGTTACAGTCTTTTCAATGTCAATGCCAATATTTTCGTAGTTTGCATATATATTTAAAGCAATGCTGATTTCATTAAATTTGCTGTTAATTGGCTTTATATTGATTTCAAAATCATCTTCACTGATTATACCTTTTGTATACCCTTTTATCAGTCGGCTCTTTTCAGTCTCAAGTGTTCGTAACTCCGATAACAGTGCCTTACGGTTAAAGTTTCGTTCATATCTCCTTTTCAGTTCTCTTCCGACATAATCTTTTACCTGCTTGGCCAAATCTACCTTGTTCCCGCATATACTTTCAAAGAACTCAATAATGGCTTTATGCATCTGATCTTCATCTATCCGAATATCGTTATCGCATATCGAAGCACCTTTTGAATTTCTATAGGAACACGCCCACCAAGTATAAACCTTACCATTTTCGGTGTATTGCCTGCTGCACCTTCTGAATGAATAGCCATCATTGACACAATTAATCATGTTACTCAGTGGATATTTATTGCTTGGCCTCTTTTTATCCTGATGAAAGCTGTTCTTTCTTGATAACAATAATTTTTGCGCCCTACCAAATAACTCATCACTAATTATTCTAAACTCAGGCCTATCAATAATAATCCAATTCTCACGACTGTTATCTTTCCTTTTCCCTGTTTGAAAATCAGTAACCTCACTCTTTTTATTATTAACCTTTCCTATGTATAATTCATTTCTCAGTATGGATGATATTACATGCTGCGTCCATCCATTCGGTATATTCTTTTTTGACTTTATATTGTTAATATTGAGATATTCCGCAATTTTTGCAGTTCCTACTCCTCCATCAACGTACAATTCAAATATTCTCCTTACCCAATCTGCTTCAAAGTCGTTTGGAACAAGTGTATACTTATCTATACGATCATATCCAAATACAAAATTGGGAACTCTGCCTTTCTCAGCCGTCATATTCTTAGAGAGTTTAAGCTTTTTCGATAGAGCGGCTGATTCCTCCTGCGCCAGTGCTCCCATCATAGTAAGAACCAGTTCCGAGTCCCCCATATTTGTCATATTGTAATTTACAAAATGCACCTCAACTCCAATACTCTTGAGCATTCTCACTATGGTCAACAAATCCACCGTATTACGTGCAAATCGGCTGAAGTCCTTAACTAATATTGCATTAAAGCATCCGTTTTTAGCATCTTTTATCATTCGGTCAAATTCTTTTCTGTT
Organism: Bacillota bacterium; assembly: GCA_023400235.1. Lineage (GTDB taxonomy): Bacteria > Bacillota > Clostridia > Acetivibrionales > DSM-1351 > Ruminiclostridium. Next base: position 60,206 of record JAEXFI010000046.1, on the reverse strand, counting down.
CTTTAGTGATTTTCCACTTATTCCTTCGTCTGCATAAATGCCAAATAACTCGTATCCATTATTATTGTTGCAGTATTCTGTAAAATACTGTTTTTGCATTTCCATTGATTGTAATTGTTCTTCTTTCTTAGTTGATACCCTACAATAGCAAGCTGCTAGTTTAGCCATTTTTACCCCTCCGTTCCATTTTATTGAGCGGATTGTATCTGATATTTTTGGGGAAATCAATACCCCTTTCGATACCTTCGTTCTCACAAATTTGATTTTCCTCAGCCTGTATTGGAGCTTCAGTGATATTTGCTAAAATACACTTTGCTAACTGTTCAACAAACTTATTTTTGATGATGTTCTTAGTTTTAGGATCAATTTCACTACTGCTTAAATTGAACGTAGTTTTGATTTTTAACAAGATATCACCCCCTCGTATAACAGTATGAGAATTGATATCTCGGTATTCGTACATATCTCAGCATGAACTTGTCCTTTTTTTACTTTGGTTGACATAAAAAGCATCTCCTTATTCTCAAGATGCTTACTAATATTTTTATGTCGTTTGAAAAGATATAGGTCGTTTAATGCCACTGCATATGCCAGAAAAATATCCAAAAGGTCGCTTGGAGTTGAATGATTATTGTGATATATCAAGTCCACTTACTTAAATACAAATGATTAAAATACTGATAACAAGTCGCATTAATGCCACAAAAGATTATGGTAAACCTCAAATTACTACATAAATTCAAATATATACAAGCCAGGATACTGCTCTAAATTATCAACCTTTTTTCATCTATTTCACACATGGGCTCTGTTTCATAAACCTTAAAATCTAATACATTATTAATGGTGGAATGACCCGACTCCTCAACAAACCGGGCTCACAAGCACCTGTAGTCAAATATATTTATTTACTTGTAAAACCTATTTTGGCCAATCTAATAACAATCATAATAAATTTCTATACTCACCATATATATTTTCTTCAAAACCAATTCTGGACACATTTTAACCACAAATAAAACACTTACTAATTTTAAACTCTACCATTTAGACTTTTTTAGTTAAATTAATACTGTTATTTTTGGTTAAATTTCACCATATTTTTCAATTGTTATTGGTTTATTGCTGTATATTCTGAAAGTCTTCGATCTTTTTAAATTAAGCCACATACGCAAATCTTTTAATCCTTGCGATTTTTATCAATGAATAAAAGTTTAATAACTTGCCACTGGAATGTTTCAAATAATTATGGCTTTTTTATCAAATATTACAGGAACGCTGATATTGAGGATTTCTGTCTGTAACTTGATACAACTGCTTGAATTGCCAACAACAAGCCAGGGTTATGTACCAATAATCCCTTTATTCTCAAAGTTCCCATATTTCTATTTAAAATTGAGGTGATAGTTTAAACCTTTGATATGTACTCGAATGTTTTAATGCAAAAAAATAGCAGGGAAGACCCTTTCGGTTAAACCCTGCTATTGAAAGCTTTAATATGTAAATTTCATTATTTTATGATATGGCAGGTTTATGCTTGCTCCTTGGAAAGTAGTTCCAATAGCAATTCCTTGCGCTCCTGTTCTTCGTCCGACAGTAGGGAAGTGCTAATGAGGTAGTTTGCATAACCCAGCATCTCTCTGGATATATTTTCACTCAGGTAAGCCATGTGATGTGGTGTAAAGGGTGCTATACTATAAATGAAGTCCTGGAATTGCTCATCACTGGCTTCTGCTCTCATTATTGGTTCTGGAAGCTTCAATGCCAAATTTCTGAACATATGGCCATTGGAGTAAAATGACAGTGTTTTAAGAAGTTTCTCCTCGTAAACCCCTAAGTCCTTTCCGTAATCAACAATGTCAACAAGTATGTTCTTGGAAAGCTTGGCATCAAATCGCATCATATCCGTCCATATTATAGATTGGACAGTGTTTGCACTTATCTCTTTCCCGATATATTTCATTTGTGCTGCAACTCCCTGTATGCTCATGTACCTGTTACCTATATAGTATTTTGTTGGCTCTTTCAGGAAACGGGTGTTAACTAGAATATCCGCAAGTATCCGTAAAAGCTTTATTCTGCTGTCGCCCAATTGTTTCCTTGTATAGTATTGTCCGGTAGGCTGTTCTGATATTTTACCTTCTGGTGTTACAAACTCATAAATTAGTTGTTTCAACTGCTTTGTAAGGTTTCCATGTTCGCTCATATGTCAGATTCCTCCTCATCAATGTTGTTATCTGTTCCAGACTGATAAACAATTTCTAATGTAAAATTATTTATTGCCGGAATTATTGTCAAAAGTACAAGGTTATTTGTTATAAACGGTTCTACAGCTATTGTTGCCGATAGTGTCGACGGCAGAATTATTGCATCAGACCTGCCTTTAAACATACTCTTGTTATCAAGAGTTACAACAGTTCTTCCGTCATAGCTCAAATCCATGCAGGCCTGCCACAGTAAGTAATTTCCCTCCTCAGCTACTTCTATTATTTTCTTGCCATAATAAATCACAGGAATTCCTCCTTTCCTAGATAGATGTTCGATTTCTGCAAATGTCGGAACCTTGTTATACATCCGAGATATTTTCATCAAATTGGTATTTAAAACTAAATTTTTGCTGGATTTCACCTGACTGCCCCTTTCACTGTTTTCATAAAATTAACCCACTGCATGACACGAAAAAATACTTTTTATTTTTAAAATTTCCCATAAACCAGTGTAGAAACTGCAACGATTTACAAGTGAGTAGCTAACAGTGGTTTGGACAATCCATAAACTGTTTACGGTACTGCCGGGTTCCTGACTTAAGATAGTGCTTATTCTTAATTTCCTGGATTGTTTCTCATATATAACTCTCATCTTCATGTATAAATGAAGGTAGGGAATTGCTGACATAGTCAATATATATCAAAGACACTTGCCGGAGCCCGGTTAATCCGGTTCACCAGTAAGTGTCTTTGTTATAATCAATTACACTATATTTTTACTTTTCTAATATTTCACTGCATGTCCACCTGACGATTGGTTTAATAATACGCTTGCTGTGTGGAGCATTTGAATTGCTTCTGCTCTTGTGACAGATTTGTTCCATTCTATTGTATTATTGGCTGTACCTCCAACTAACCCTTTCTTTCTGGCTAGCTCCAACACATTTTTCATTCCAGTATCTATGCCTTTTTCTGGATGTGCTATCATTTCGTTAAACACCTTCAAGTTTGCTCCTTTTACTGTGTAAACTACTCCGTATTCATCTGTTTTCATCAAATTTAATTGTTTATATAGATTTCTACTTTTTAATGTGTCTTTCCAAGTTGCTTTGGTTGATATTCCGTCTCGACCATTGCCAAATGCTAGTCCTGTCTCTCCTGGGTATAAATCCGTCATTATTAGATAAACACATTCCATTCTTGTCATTGGTTTATTTAATAATGCTTTGTTTAAACCTGAGCTGTAGTCGATAAATGCTGCTCCTTGAGCTGATATAGCTCCAGGAACATACCATTGGTCGCCTCCAAATGCTTTCTCCATCACACCTTTGCCACCTTCCCACATAATGTCATATACATAGCTACTGGGTCTTGCCCATCTCGTAAACATTGTCATGTATTCTGCTCTGGTGACTGCTGCTCCACCATCAAACATAGTATTTCCCGCTTTATCTGTTTTGCCTGATACTACTCCATAGTATGTCATGAGGGCTAATTTACTTGTGTACCATTCATTTCCTTTAATGTCTTTGTAGGCACTTTTGGCTGCGATTTTTAATGCATCCTGAACTTCTTTACTGGCTAATTTGCCTTCTGTCCAGATTTCGTCATTACTTACGGCTCCGTTGTAACAGGTGTTTTGATTATCACTTATATACAGAACTCCAACTTTAACTCCGTTTGTTGCTGTTGCTATACCAAATATTTTGTCAACTGTATTTCTTAACTCAGGGAAGTTTTGTAACTGTGCTGTTGGGAATATTCCTCTGTAATTAGTATATCCGTCCAGCTTGGCTGGTGCACCATTTGTAGGCGGTTTACTTGTTATATCTGTAATGTCTATTATTTTCACAGGAAATTCCTCTGGTTCTCCATCTGGAGTTACATCACTTTGGTCTGCTGATGCCAAAACCATATTTGTACCATTTACAGTAAATGTATTTCCAGTACCCAATTGTGTTCGTATATTATACATTTTCATTGCTGCTTGTGATGAATCCATTGGGTTTGTTAAAGTGTTGTTTGACAATGCTAGCACCAAAGTACTATGGAATAAGGGTATTATCAGTATAAATAATGCTGATAAAAGTTTATACAGAGTCTTAATTGTAGTTTTCATTAAAATCCTCCAATCTATTTTTTTGAGTTCAAAATATTTTAAGCATATAAACATTACATTTTTGTACTTATTCCATTATATAGAAACAAAATATTCGGGACAAGTGTAAATTACACTATAACATTGTTCTGTCGATAGTGTAATCTTGATAAATTTAATTTGGTGATGATTATGAATATTGATTATAAAATACTGGGTAATAGAATCAAATCTACTCGTGAAGCCAAGAACCTCACACAGGAGAAGCTTGCTGAGTTGACAGGACTATCAAATAATTATATAAGCAACATTGAACGTAACCGTTCAATTCCAAGCCTTGAAACACTGGTGAAGCTTTGCAATGCTTTGGATGCGACTCCTGACAGTCTGCTCTTTGACAGCGTATTTACTTATTCTTCACGAGAATACATCAAGGATGATATTGCCAGACTCCTCTCTAAATGCAACAATAAAAATATAAAACTGGTTTCCAAGTTTATTGAGTTGCTGGTGAATGAGCAGGAGTAATAATCTTGCTCATTCAATGTATTGGCTGATAAACTTCTTGACTTGAATAACTTCTCCATCACCTGAGAAACTTGCAACTGTTTATGTGCCAGCTTCTTCTTTTCGTGTTAGTTCCCCGATGTTGCCCATAACCTCAAACATTATCAATGCACCAAGTTTGAAACCATGGTTGATTGCCTCAAAGACCTCCAAACTGCTCATTTCATCCTTTAAATCCAGTAGTGTTCCAAGTTGTTTATAGTCTTCCTCTGAGAGTTTCTGTTTCCAACCCTTCATGCTGACTGACAACCTTTCATTTAATGGGCTGTAGCCGAGCTGCTTTGATGTTATGAGTTCAGCGGGATATATTCTTCCGTTATATAGTTCTTCCAAAATATTTTTCATTGATTTTTAATCCTTTCTGTGTATTTTGATATCAAATAAAGTAGGGAATATTATCACTTCACTGCTGGGTGCTTATTGCCTGAATTTGTTTTGCTGCTTTTACCAGACTTTATGCTTTTGACTGATTTAGCAGGAGAGGGGACAGCTTCCTTAAGTTCAGTCCCTTGGACTTGTTGCTTCGAAGTAGATAAACCCATCAGCCAGTTTATTATTTCTTCCACACCGCCAATATTCTCTAAGTCTTGAAGCATATCCAGTATTGCTTTTCTCTCCTCATGTTTTACTTCTACGAGTTTGTTTGACAATATAAATACTTCAAAGCACTTTACGTAGGTTGAATACCAGTTGAACAGGTTACTGACAAAAAATTGGTTACAGCCGGTTACTGATTTCTCCCCAAGGGCATCGCATAGTACATCAATTACAACACGGTCCAGTTTTAACAGTGCGTTGAGCCTGTCAACCTCTGTGGCCTCTTCTTGATACTGGCTATAAATTATCGCTTTTACTGCTGGTAGTAGACTATTGAGATTAATCATGTGTTTTTGCCTCCAATGCTTATTAATAAATTCATTTATACTTTTCTTATAATAGCTGTATTACTCTTAAAATTCTGCTGACCATTACATCAACTCAATTCACCCGTACCACCATAAATTCAGTGGTTTTTTTTTCTGACTGTTGATGGAACTGCTGATTAATAAAAAAGCCGGATAACAAGGTTTATCCTTGTTATCCAGCTATGACTGCGTTGACCATGCCATCCGTATGTGATTCATCTCCTTTCTACACGTAGCATAATTATGGAAGCAGTACATTTGTTGGCCCATTGTGTTCGGATATAATCCAGACCATCGTACCTCTGATTATGTACGAAGACAGGATGCGAGCATGAATTTTAAAGGCATAGTCATTCGCTGCTTTATCCATGTCAGACAAACCGTCTCCCCAGTCCAAATTACTGTGTCTATCAAGAGCCTGCTTCAATTCGTCAATAGTCAGGTATCCAGCCTTGGTAGCTTCATGGATTTTATCGGATATTATAAGATTCCCCAGTGGTAACATAATGGTGCTCCTCCTTCCTAATGTATTAATGCTTTAATGCAATTGTGCTTATAAACGCCAAGGAGGAGCACCTTCCGGTACTCCTCCAAATTGAATCATTGACTAATGTTATTCGCTTTTTCTCACACTTTGCTTCGGCTTGGGTAATATTATACCATAAATTTCCGTTTTTGTAAAATCAGTGATTCTATTGCTGTACAAAAATTTTAATGTCAGAGTAGAGGCGGAGGGATGGATATGCTTTCTTACAACTTAAATATAGCTGGTAACAATTACAACAAGCCCGCCAAATTTCCGTTACTGTTAGGAAATATAAAATATACCGACAGATTAACCATTTGTATATATGACAGCAATTGTATAATAATTGTATCTGATTTTACTTTACAGTTGTAAAGATAAATGTTTCACGCATTTATCTTCATATTGGCATTCAGATTTTCTGTACCTTTTGTGCTTAATTCCTTTGCAATTTTAAAAACCTGTTTTAATTCCTTTTGGTTATGCATTTTCATTTTCTGTACTGTACACCAATAGTTATTTATAAGTGTAGTAACTCGGTTTCTATTGAGGAGCATCTCTATTTTTGTTCTATCGGTAAACTGGAAGTCATAACCATATGTATTTAAAAATGACATTAACGTCAGATGGAAAATTTGTAGTACATCCCATCTGAATCTTTGTTCGTCAGGGTTCAAACCATCAATAAATGCACATATATTGTCAAGCTCGATTACATATTCGGATAAGTGTTCCTCAAAATATTTAAACTCGCATATCGATTTGTTTATAATCAACGATTCGACCATCGTTTCAAACTGATTTTTGAAGAAATGGTCTCTTGCATAATTCTTGTCATACACACGTCCTGCGAACAATGAATGGTCACAAAAAATTACTTGCAACAGTTTAAGGTACTTAATAAACTGTAGGTCTTCCTCGGATGCAATAGTAGTATCAAGAAATATCATATCTTTTTCAATTTTTCTGATCCATGCATAAAATGCTGCTAATCTGTAGACGAATGAAACAAAATATGTATTCTTTTTCACATCATAAATTCCATCAACTTTATGCCACTGTTCATTAACATTATCTGTAAAGTTCCAGAGCCTGTGATTAAGTGTTTCCGCCGCATTTAAAAGTTGCATTTTGTTCAATGACAACTGTTCCTTGATTCTCTTCATTTCATCATATTCAAAGTCTGATTTAAGTTTATATTTGTGGAAGTTCTTATCTGCAATGGATTTGATTGCTGAAGATATTAGTAATGTAATAATAGAAGTAATAGCAGCGATACCAGCTGCTACAATTGCAGCGATTGCCTTAACATATTCATAGTCCACCATAAATCCTCCAAAAGTCGAATTAAAATTGTTAACCGATTTATTTTCTATCTGTTGTTTCCATTATTAGACATTATATGTTGGGTGTCAATGCCTTTAATTAAATTATCGACTTGTGCTTTCCCTCTGCTTTGATTCCGGCATAAACATAAGTTCCTGAATAGAACTCACATCTGTCCAGTATCCTTTTTATCTGTGTAGGATTGAACCAGCAGCCTCTCTTTGTCGTATGGCCTTCTGCATTGAGTATGTCAGCAATTGTTTGAAGGGAATACTCCGGGCAACTTCGTCTCAGCTCAAAAACTCTCTGCACAGTAGATGCCTTTTCTTCATCCACTTCAAGGACTTTATCACCTTTTCTTGATGTATATCCGATAGCAGCCCCACCGCCACTGTATCCGCCTTTTTTGGCTTTCCTGTTCCTTCCTCGTTTGAGTTTTAGAGCTATCTCCAATCTCTCGTATTGGTCAAGAAGTTCCATCATACCGTTTATGAGTATGTCGTTTGGATCACTCTTGTATATAGAATAGGTGGGTCTGTCTATGGCTCTGATATCAACATTGTTTTTCTTCAATTCCCGGTGTATCAAAACCTTTACCATGTCAGACCTCCAAAGTCTATTGGTGTTTAATACAATTATATACTTTACACTGTTTTCGCTGATTGCTGCCAGCATATCCTGTAACCCATCTCTTTTAATGCTCAATTCTTCCTCATCAACAACTGCTCCAGATTTACCATCGTCCTTATATATTTTTATAAGGTTGAGTTTGTTTTCAGCACAGTAAACTTCAATCTGTTCCGTTTGTTCTTCAAGCGAGTAACCCTCTTTGACCTGATTCATTGTGGATACTCGGATGTATCCAAAAACGTTAGCCTTAGCCATATCAATTCCTCCAGTATAGTATTATTTTTATAACACTAATTCGTATTACTGTTATATTTGAAGAAACAAATATATGATTACCGCTTTTATAGTAATGTATATGGAGTTATCGCTGTTTAGGAATCGCTTGGACTGCTATTTTTTACATGCCCGGCCTTCGGCCTCACCCACCAAATTCCGTATTTTTCTCTGCTCCTACGTTTCTTTTAGTTATGATTATAAAGTGCAGTTATAAAAACCTAACTGCCGTTAATGATATTGAGTGGATAATTAAGGAAAGGGATGATATCGTGTATCATCCCTTAGTCGTCTAATTCACATCTCTTATTTAATAAATAAATATAGAAGACTCAAATATTTCATCTATTGTCGGTACTTAAAACAGCTTACTTTCCACTTCATATGAAGTATACTCACAAGTACCGGCATATTTATTAGTACTTTTGCGCACCAGTACACCCTTTTTGTCTTTTAACAATTCTTTTGTTTCCAAAAACACTGGGTTTTCTTCTGCAACCCAAGAACGTACAACTATATCACGCCTCAGGCCTTTCGAGCACAAGTATCCTTTTTTCCAATTCAAATGGTCTAAAATTTTTTTATCAAAACCCTTGGTAATATACTGGCTAAGCTTTTCAATATCTGTTGTATTCTCAATCCACACAGAGCCGTTTCTCCATACTTTCAGCAGCTTACTATGCTCTATATAGGGGAGATCGCATACCATATGGTAGTGGAAAACTCTTCTGCCACTTTTCTCCTGCAATTCTATGGTAGCCACATATTTCAATTCAGGATATAAATTTCTTAACCGTTGTATGAATTTCTTAAATTCATTGTGGCATTCATTAATTTCTTGGAACCTTATCTCCTTAAATTCAAAGCCTTCTTCCTCTTTAGTTATTGTTTCATTCCCAAATGTCAGTGTAATAAACTTACTTATGCCAACTTCAAAGTTATTTTCTATCAGTTCGGTAACAATTGCCTTACGATTGCTTTGCCGCTGCAGAAAGTTCTTAAATGCGTGCTTTCCGGGAATTTCCTTTTGTCTAATATGGTGACCTCCTTTACCCCAAACATTTGCCCTCTCATATACCGCTTTCATAGTTCTGTACCTGCCAATTTTGTACTTTGTTTCGTAAATTGATACCCGCTCCTTAAGAAGTAGTACAGAGTTGTTAAAATATGGAAATAAATTCCTGTTTTATACTCTGTCTACCTCTAATAAGCCAACGTCCTCTGGCATATATGGTAGGGTTAAAAAGGCAATGTTCAACCTTATTTATTGCCAATGATGCAATGCAATAAATTCTTATTCCTTCCGTAATGAAATTTGTATTGTCGCTTTGACCATGTATGCAAGTGAATTTTTAAATGATTATCAGGTATGACATGAATACTTTAATTATTTAAGGTATAATTCTATGCTGAAGATTCTATTGTTCTATAATTAATGATATTGATTAAAACTGTATGCAACTTCGCACAATTTACTTATTTTACTCAAGTTCAGATTTATTGACAGCAGTTTCCATATAAAATATAATAAAATTACACATTAATTATAAAAAGAAGGTATCTTATGACACGTAGAAAACCTTATAGCCATGTTATTAAAGAAAATCAAATTAGAGCAGAGCATGTAAAAGGTAAGGGTGATACTTTATACAAAGGATTTCAATGCCTTAATCCACAGTGTACAAATTTTATATTTGTAGAAGAAGATTCAATATCTGAGGACTTTGAGATTATATGCCCTGATTGTGGCTTCACTTTGCGTTCTGGTGATTCTACTAAGTTTTACGATTATATAATGGAAGTCGAAGAAGATGGAGCAAAAATTAATAAATCTGATGGAGAATTTCTTATTCTGCATGATGACTATTTAGACGAAGCTGCAGAATATAAGTACTGTATAGTTTGTAATACAATGAAATCTGTTGACTATTTTGACCATCACAATTCACGTAACTCTAAGCGTCAAGGCGAATGTAAATTGTGTAAAAAACTTTATAATGACATAAAAAACGGTACTCGTTTGTCTGATCAGCATAGAGAAGCTGCACAGAAAAGACGACTGTATCTTGATTTATCTGGTAATGCTAAAATAAACAGCAAGGCCATATATACACGTTTTGAATATAAGTGTTTTAATTGTGGGGAAGATTTAAGTAATGTTAGCAGTTCACATGAACGTCCACTTGACCATACGCTTCCAGTATACTATTTGTGGCCTATTACAACTGAGACAGCTACTTTACTGTGTCGTATATGTAATGGAAATAAGTCTGGTGCATGGCCTTCTTCATTTTATGATGATAAAAAAAGGCATGAATTGTCCGTTATTACAGGATTACCTTATGAATTATTATCAGGTAATCCTGTGTATAATCCTGATGCAATAGAAAATCTTAAAAAACCGGCTACTGTAGATGCTCTTTTAGCAAAATACAGTGCCTATATGGACGAACTTATTACTTTACGTAATCGGTTAATAAGAGATATTAGATTTGACTTTTTTTCCGTATCTACCAAAATTTCACAGGTATGGATTGATAAAGCTAATGAATTACTAAAATAATTGAGTAATGAGGAGGAAAATTATTTATTGTCCTTAAGTATCTCCTCCTCATTATCTTTTAGGCTTTTCCCATTAGCATCTTTCCAGTATTGCCTTCCATTAATTGCATAACCTACAATTAGCGCAGCTGCCGTTGATGGGCTTGAAAAATCGTAATCCTTAGTAAAAACTAATTTACCATTTACAGGCTTAATTATTTTTTTATCAAATAAAATATCACGTCTATTTTTGTATCCTATTGAAAGTGAATCTTTTACCGTAGAAGATACTTCACTCCCTTTTAGGACTGTAAAACCTGTATTTGTAGATATTCCTTTGGCGTTAACTCCAGATTGCTCAAAATAATATATTTTAGTATCTTCTTTGTTTCTATGATAAGCTTCAGTTAGTAAGTCATACCCTAACGCTGGTAAAATAATTTTAATATTATCTAAATAAGCTTCTACATCGCATACAACCATTTCTGGTAAAGCGGACTTTGTCGCACTATTTTTATTGTTGACTGTGTATACTGAATTCTTTTTTGCCATGACTATTAACTCATGCTCCAAATATTTTACATGCCCTTTTGTTAAAAAATTATCCTTAGAGGTAAATACAATTGCCTCATTCCAAAATAGCTTATCTTCGTCATTTGTATGTTGAATTAACCTTCTATAGACATTATCCGCCTCACCTACATAAACTATCCGTTCATCTGGGTTATCTTCACTTATACCAAAAAGGAGGTAGATTCCCATGCAATTTACTTCGGCTCTACTTTGTGCTCTATCCAAAAGGTTTCTTGGTATCTTAATACATTGCCCTGTCCAGCTTGATAAATATACGCACGTAATTCCTGATGGATCTCCATCAACTAAGAATAATGATATCGTAATCCCTCTTTGCATAGTCATACTCCTTCTCAATCGTACTTGTATAAGTAAACTGTTAATGTACTTATAATTATTTTCTTGATATAAAGAGAAATTGGTGCTCAGTCGTTGAACCTTGGTCTCTTATCCCATGCTTATTGCAATGACCAACATTTTCTTCTACCAACCCTAGTATGTCAAATTTGCTATTTTGCAATAAAATCTCTGATATTTTTCTCCCCATATCGATTTTATTTGTTTTTCCAAGATGTAATATAATTCTACCATTGGGTTTTAAAACTCGATAAAAGTAGTTAAAGACTTCATCATATGTAATATCGAAATTTTGCTTTTGCCTATAATCAATGAATTGTGTTTTATATCCATCGAAATTGCTGCTATCCCAGCCACAGAACCAAAGTCTAAGCCAATTACTCGAATAAAATTTTGTACTATCTGCAAATGGAGGTGATGTAATTATTATATCAATTTGTCCATTTAGGTCATTAATATTAAATAATGAGTCCATTATAGCCCGTCCTTTTACGAAGGACTCGCCATAATGCAATGATTTTATCATACGGTTCGCCTTTGAATTTAGTTTTTCTACAAGGTTTTTGTACTGTGCTACTTCATCTACTCTTGGCTTTAAAGGTGTCTGATTATTTGACCTCTTACTAAGTGCATATGGTCTATTTCCATGTAATATATGTAACACACAGGCTTTAACAAAATTCAATTCTGGACTGTCATAATCCAGACTTAAAAAGTATTTCCGGGCCAGTAGTATTTCTTTTAGTGTTTCATTGTGATAATAATCGGCAATTATTCCATTATTAATTGGGAGCTTAATGTTAACCATTTCCCAGTCTTCTTCATTAATACTGTTATTCGAAATATACATTGATAACTTTTCAATCTCTCTGTGAATACTATTCTGGTCTAAAATACTAATTTTAGCTATAGTATTTGCATATGCTATAGGATTAATATCAATACCTATGCCTTGTCTTTCTTGCAAACAGGCCTCAAAGGGTATGGTTCCAATCCCGCAAAATGGGTCTAAGACCATTTCACCTTTAGCTGTAAATTCTTTTATAAGGTGATATGCTATGGCCGGTTTAAGCTTACCTTGGTATGAACATAATGAATGCATAGCGTTGCCCCAATTCTTTTTTATGTAGGGCTCATCCTTGTATGGTAGGTGTTCTTGGAATATTTTTAGTTTATCTCTTGTCATAAATTACTGTCACCCTTCGTAAATACTAGCAATTTTTGGGTCAATGTAGTACCTTTTTTTGATTTTCTTTTTCTTGTAATAATGCTTTCACTTAGCGTAAGCCCGCATCTTTCAGCTATGACTACTATTAGTTCATCTACCGGGATATGAACCCCGTAGTATTCTGAATCACCTATGTCAAAATATATTTTGCCATCTTCCCTTAGCATCATCTCCATGTTTGAAAATACCTTTGACATATCATTAAAGTAAGCTCTAACCATTTTAGGAATGCGTTTATCTGGAGATATTTCGTCTAACTTAGATGCATATATTTCCACAAAATCAAAAGTAGTTTCAAGTCTAATATCACTTGATACATTATTAATTCCCGCTGTAATAGCCTGTCGCCTAAAGCTTTTTAAATCATCCCTATTACTTATAAAATCTAAAATCCATAGTTCCAATTTCGTATTTCTAAAGTAATTTGTACCATTCATGTATGGTGGAGATGTAATCACAACATCTACACTGTTCCGATATCGGCAATCAACTGCTTTTGCATTGTCTGAAATGAAAATTGCATTCCTTAAAGGATAAATTTCAAGTGACAGTATATCTGATAATATATGGTTGAGTTTAGATTTAAATCTGCTGATGGCCCCCCCTTGATTGTCATATTCGTCAGGAGTTCTTCTTCTTAGGTCAGCAGCTCTTATCATATTAGAACTATCAACAATTATTGCTGCTAATGCTAATCTCAGTACTGCTTTAACATCAATATCAAATATCCCTTGTATTGTACTTTTAATATATGCCAGTTGTTTTATAACGCTATCCTCAAAAAAATTATCATTTATATAGCAGTCATTTATATATTTCGAGTCCATTACATCTGGATATTCATTATCAAAGATATTGTTATAACTATCAATGTACGATTCTAGCAATTTCACCTTGTTGACATCATTAATAATGTTATAAACTGAATTAACTTTTGTGTCAGCTATAAATCTCATTAGTGGATTAATTTCAGATGCTAATACATTAAAGCCCATATACGCAGAAGTAAGCATAGTTGTTCCACTCCCATTAAAAGGGTCATACACCGTTTTATCGTTATTGTAATTTGATAGTATATTTTTGACAAAAACCTCTGAGTATCCCTCAATATATGGATACCATCTATGTACTGATATCTGGTTATTATTTTTAAATGTAACGTCTTTAGCAGTGAAAGAATATAACATAGTCTGCTCTTGTACTGTTTCAGTCAGTTGTTTTTTATTACATAAAAATAATTGAATTAGTTTGGTTTCTAATGCTGATGTAATTTCAAATTCCCCTTTTTCTATTTTTGTAATATATGACGGTGTAACATTAAGGTATGTAGCTAGCTCTGATACTGATAGCCCATTTTCGAGTCTTAGTGCCTGTATATTATTAGTCATTGCTTCACCTATCTTGCTTATTCAATTTAACTTCTTAATAATATTATCGCATATTGTGTTAGTAATCAATAGATTATATAATATTTTGGTCCTACATAAATTGATCACACATTATAAATACTTTAACTGTTTTATCAGCTAAAACCCACTAATAGAGAGCATTCTTCAAATAACAACTTGTATTCTTTTACTTTTTAATATATTAGCTTCATAATATAACCTATATCCATTAACCTGCATTCCATGATTAACACATTGCATAAAAGCTCTATTATATTCAACTTCCTTATTACTTATTTGCACCGAATTTATAAAAGGGCTGAGCGCAATAAAATTGTAATAGACCTTGCAGCCTTCACTTAATAACATATCTAGCTTTTTAAGCTGCCTTATTGCTCGCTCTGAATAAACTGTAGGAAATTCTATATTTTTGTCTGTGCTTATTAATGCTTTATTTTCAATAATGAGCTTCTCCGTACCGTCAAGAAGTATATCCGCCTTGTAGCCTCTATACTCCGACTCTTTTTTAACCGTATCATACCCATGATACTCAGTGTATTGACCTGACTTAATAATATACTCAAACAATTTGTTTACAATATTTAAATTAAGTATTATGAGCTTTTTTCTATGGTATACAGCAAATAAGGTATATCTTGTCCGCTTTCCTTTTGTATGATTGTTCGACAATAATACTCTTTTATTTTTCAGATTTATAAAGTTCTCTAGCCTTGATGAACTTGATACGTAGCATTCATGTCTAACATTATTAATTAGTACTGTACATATAAATCTGTTTTTGCTTTCTTCAATAAATGTCCCTTCAATAAGTTCCTCATCATTTAATCCCATATAAAATCCTTTAAATTCATTTTTATCTTGTTAAAGTATATAGCAAAATTCGGTCTGACACAAAAAAATATGTAGACTATTTATTAATTTAGTTATATTAATATAAAAAAATTAGAGGGTATCATAATTTAATACCCTCCAATTCTTATAATCTTCAAATTTTATCATAAGCATATTTGTGTTTTGTAGCCTCGCCACCCCTAATATGCCTCTCAGCTTTATTAATATCCATTACTTCTTTAGCCTGTGCTGCAATTATCGGGTTTATATTTGGTAATCTATCTGCTAAATCCTTATGTACCGTAGACTTTGAAATTCCATATTTTTTAGCAGTATCCCTTACAGTTGATTTATTGCTTATAAGATATTCTGCCAGTTCCAAAACCCTTTCCTCAATGTATTCTTTCAAAGGATTCCACCCCCTATAACCAAGGGGTATCTTCCATCTTTTATTTGCTCTTTAGTAGTTTCAACCCTTTTAGCAAAATTTAAGGATATAATCAATATTCCATTCCATTTTGCTACAACGGTGTGTACTGTGCTTTTGCTGATCCCGAACTTTTTAGCAGCATATCGTACTGTAGTCTTTTTGTCAATAATATAATTTGCGAGTTCCAAGACCCGTTCCTCTATATATTCCTTCAACCATATACCCCCCTTTAATAAGGCAAAATTACTGCAAAGCAGGCTAAGCCAATTACAATGACCTGGTTCGGCAAACAAACATTTTGCCGTAATCGGCTTATAAAGCTGCACAGGCAATGTCTACAGTGTATCTGTAAGAGATACACTGTATATATATGCCCTTGGGGTTATGGTTATGAATATCTTGTTAATTTTTATATTCGGGAAACTCAACTGCGCTTTGAATACTTTCACGTAAAAAGGAGCTGCAGCATCCGGCAGGCTTCCAAAAAGCGCCTCACGCTGCAACTCCTATATAAATCTTGTAGCAATTTATTTGATAACTGCCATTCCGCCCATATACGGCTGCAGAGCAGCGGGGATATTCACAGAGCCGTCGGCATTGAGATTGTTCTCAAGAAAGGCTATCAGCATTCTCGGGGGGGCAACAACAGTATTGTTCAAGGTATGTGCAAAGTACTTGCCGTCATTTCCGTCAACTCGGATTTTCAGACGGCGGGCCTGAGCATCCCCCAGATTTGAGCAGCTTCCCACTTCAAAATACTTTTTCTGTCTTGGTGACCAGGCTTCAATATCCACCGACTTCACCTTGAGGTCTGCAAGGTCACCTGAACAGCATTCCAGCGTTCTTACAGGTATATCAAGTGAGCGGAACAGGTCAACGGTGTTCTTCCAGAGCTTCTGGTACCACTCCATACTGTCCTCCGGCTTGCAGACCACTATCATCTCCTGCTTTTCAAACTGGTGTATACGGTAGACTCCTCTTTCCTCCAGACCATGGGCTCCCTTTTCTTTTCTGAAGCAGGGTGAATAGCTGGTCAAGGTCTGGGGCAAAGTGCTTTCGGGTAAAATAGTATCAATAAATTTACCAATCATGGAATGTTCGCTGGTTCCAATCAGGTACAAATCCTCACCCTCGATTTTGTACATCATTGCATCCATTTCAGCAAAGCTCATAACACCAGTTACAACTTCACTTCTGATCATAAAAGGAGGAATACAGTATGTAAAGCCCCTGTCTATCATGAAATCTCTCGCATAAGATATTACGGCGGAATGAAGTCTTGCAATATTGCCCATCAGGTAATAAAAACCGTTTCCTGCCACTTTTCGTGCACTGTCCAAATCTATCCCGCTCAATTTTTCCATGATTTCGGTGTGGTATGGAACCTCAAAATCCTTTAAGGCAGGTTCTCCGAAACGTTCAACCTCCACATTCTCACTGTCGTCCTTGCCAATGGGTACGCTGGGATCAATAATATTGGGAATAGTCATCATAATGGTCCTGACTTTTGACTGAAGCTCGTCTTCCTTCACTTCCAGCTCAGCCAGACGAGCAGCCTGGTCATTTACTTTTTTCTTAAGCTCTTCTGCCTCTTCCTTCTTTCCCTGAGCCATAAGACCGCCAATCTGCTTTGAAATCTTGTTCCTGTCAGCCCTTAAGGTTTCAGCCTCCTGCTTGGCAATCCTCAGCTCGGCGTCAAGAGCAATAACCTCATCCACCAAACCCAGCTTCTTGTCCTGAAACTTGTTTTTTATGTTCTGCTTGACTAATTCGGTATTTTCTCTCACAAATTTTAAATCCAACATAATTCCACTCCCAATCTTATTTATTTATTATTTACAAAAAGGTTGTATCCAACAAAACCAAGGTCTTGCTCTTAATTGCAGCAGCAAATAAAAAAACCTTCATCCCGATTACTGCTGGGACGAAAGTATTCCGCGTTGCCACCCAAATTGCCGGCACAAGCTGCACCGGCCACTCATATAGAAGTACTGTAAAGGGTACCAGCCTTTCAACTTTTCATTGAACGCTCAAAAAGTGGACCGATTTACACTTCCACCGGCTCACACCACCCGCCGGCTCTCTTATGAAAGTAATAAATCCTAGCTTTTATCATCGCTCTTGTATGTCATTATGCTTAATTATATATATTTTTATGCATATTTTCAAGGAATTTTTAACAGGAAGCAGCCAAAGCACTTATTTAAGCCTGAAAGCACAGCCATGATCACTTTCCTTTGAAACCCAGCAGCCTGCTCAAGGCCTTGTCCCTTGTGATTATGGCCCCTTTTGGACAGAGCTCCTGACAACAGAAGCATCGTATGCATTTGCTGTAATCCCATCTGGGTATAACCTTGCCCTTGTGCCGGGTAAAAGAGATTACCCTGTCTTTCTCCGGGCAGACCTCCTGGCATTTCCTGCAGCCAATGCACTTCTCTTCCGCCAGCACCGGGTCGGGCGCTGTCATTGTGGATACAAGGCTTGTGAGCCCGGGAGTCAGAAAGTTTATCACCTTAGCATTTCTGGACAGCTTGAAATCCCTGCACTTCATCTCCTCCATATTCCGTCCCAAAACCTCTATGTCCCCAGGAAGTACTGTTCCCCAACCCGCATCCTGAGCCGCCTTCAATACAGGAACAGCCAGCACGTCCTTATAGCCAATGAGCCTGACCGCAGTTGAGTCCACCGCAGTCAGTGACTCACCCATTATCAAGGTATTCATCTGCTTGGGAGTCCCGTTTCTTGGCCCGTTTCCCTCCATGGCAACTATGCCGTCAAGTATTGCAAAGCTTGTTTGCACCACAGAGTTCAAGTCCAGAAGCATTTTTGCAAAGCTTGCTGAATCGGGCAGCTTTGTATGCCACTGAGCCTTTTGGCTTCCGGGTATACAGCCAAACTGATTCTTGACTGCTCCTGTATAGTACATCATGGCATGGGTTTTAAGCTTGGGAAGCGTTATGACCACGTCCGCCTCCCAGGGCCCCCTTGCAACATTCCAGTACTTATACATGAGAGGGCTTTCCAGCTTGCAGTGCACCGAATCGTTAAAATCACAAAACTGGACGCCATACCGGTTTGCCACTTCCATCAGGCCTGACTTTTCGGCAGCAGTCCTTGTATCCTCCTGCCCCGGTGAATCTCCAAAGGAAACGTTATCGCTGTACTCCCTGACAATCCTGACTACAGCCTCAAAGACCGCAAAATGTGTAATTACCGGGGAGCCCTTACCAGCCACACTTAAGAGATTGGGTTTTAAAAGTACACTGCTGCCCACAGGCATCAGCCGGCGCAAAAAGCTATCCCCGCCCAGAAGCTCAAAGCCTTCCCGGAGTACCTGCTCTATCTGGTCAACCTCGTATACGCTACATTTCAACAACGCAACTTTTGACATATTCCCTCACATTCCCTCAAATTCCCGCATTGCCAGAATGGTCTGCTCAATGAGATAATCCAGTTCCCAGCCCAGCATTGCCGCCCCCCGCTCAATGACCTCACGGGAGCAGCCGGCGGCAAAATTCGCCGTCTTGTACTTTTTCTTCACTGATTTCACCTCAAGGTCGGAAACGCTTTTGGAGGGACGCATAAGCGCAACCGCACCTATAAGACCCGTCAACTCGTCGACGGCATACAGCACCTTCTCCATCTGATGTTCGGGCACTATGTCCACGGTAAGGGCATAGCCATGGCTTGCTGCTGCACGGATTACCGTCGGCTCTACACCTCTTTCCGCCATAATTTCCTGCTGCTTTATACAATGCTGCTGCGGATATTGCTCAAAATCCAGATCATGGAGCAGACCTACGCTTCCCCAGAAGTCCTTCTCATTTTCATAGCCCAGTTTTTCCGCAAAATATCTCATAGTGCCCTCAACAATCAGAGCATGCTTCAAGTGAAAGGACTCCTTATTGTATTCTGTCAACAGAGCCCAGGCCTCTTCTCTTGTCAATTTGCCCATTCTTCCCGCGTATAATCCGGTGCTCCTTATGTCGCCGGATTACCTTCCTTTCTCCCCGGTTACCGGGGTTGATTATTTTCGTTTTATTTGCTTCCAGCTTTTTAAAGCTTTTGTTTTTATCTTAAGCCTTGGAAGCTTTATTTTAAGTATTATTTTAAGTATCAAGTTAAGCTGCATAAATTATCTGACGACAGCTACCTCAGACTCTTCACCGCTTTTTCCAACTGTTCCAGTGCCTTTGTGAGGATTTCCCTTGGGCAGGCTATATTTACCCGTTGAAAGCCCCGTCCTTCCTCCCCGAACATCAGCCCATTATCCAGCCAGAGCTTCGCCTGGTTTAAAACAAGGTCCTCCAGGCCGTCATCGGATAAACCCAAACCGCTGAAATCCAGCCACAAAAGATAAGTTCCCTGAGGCTCCACCAGCTTTATTTGAGGAAGCCTTTCCGTGAGGAATTCACGCACATGAGAAAGATTGCCCGTCAGGTAGCTCTTAAGCTGCTTAAGCCACGGTGCACCATGCTCATACGCCGCCTGACAGGCCACAAGCCCCATGGTGTTTAGCTGGCTGTACCCGCTTTTAGCCATTTCCTCCTTAAAGACTTTCTTCAAGTCAGGATTCTGTATGAATATGTTTGACACCTGGAGGCCTGCCAGATTGAAGGTTTTGCTGGGTGCGGTACAGGTGACGGTATTGCTGGCATATTCCGGCTTCAGGCTTGAAAGAATCAAGTGTTTATAACCTTCATAGATGAAATCAGCATGGATCTCATCCGCAAGCACTATCACACCATGTCTGTGACATATATCTCCAAGGATGGTCAATTCCTCTTTAGTCCACACCCTTCCCACCGGATTGTGGGGATTGCACAGAATAAACAGCCTGACATTTTCAGCAGTGATTTTGGCCTCAAAATCTTCATAATCCATTTTGTACTCCCCGCCGGTGTAGACAAGAGGATTATTCACCAGCTTGCGCCTGTTGGCCAAAATGGATTCAGAGAAGGGATAATATACCGGCTGCTGAATCAGGACTCCTTCTCCCTCTTTTGTAAAGGCCCTCACCGCCATAGCAACGGCATAAACAATCCCCGGGGTTTTTACCAGCCATTCCGGGCGGATTTCCCAGCCGAAGTTATCAAAAAACCACGTATATAATGTAGTAAAATAATCCTCCTTAACCTCCGAGTATCCAAAGATTCCATGCCGGCTTACCTTTTCCAGGGCCTCTGTAACCTGGGGAAGAGTCTTGAAATCCATATCTGCGACCCACAGCGGAATGGTATCCTCAGGTTTACCCCTATGCTTCGCAAAGTCGTATTTAATTGAATTTGTATTTCTTCTGTCAACAATCTCATCAAAATTATATATCATACGCATTCTCCCTGTAATAACGAGGTTTATATTCAATTATGGACCCTTATGTCAAAAATCAACCATATATTATAAGTATTATTAACCATTATATTACTCTGATAGAAAATCAAAGTCAATATCATACTAAACATATATTAATTATATATTTTATTCAAAATGTGTTGACAATTAATTTTTATTGGATTATAATTAATTCATAGTAATTATATATGAAATGTATGAAATATGACTTTCATAACATGACCTCAAACTTAAACAAATACTTAATATAAAGGAGAAAATGTATATGTCTAAAATTTATAAGAGTCTCACTGATTTAATAGGAAAAACTCCGTTGCTGGAACTGGCAAATTATGAAAAGAAGCATGACTTGAAGGCAAAAATTATAGCAAAGCTTGAATACTTCAATCCGGCCGGAAGCGTAAAGGACAGAATAGCAAAGGCTATGATTGACGATGCGGAGGCAAAGGGTGTACTAAAGTCCGGTTCTGTAATAATTGAGCCTACCAGCGGAAATACAGGTATAGGTCTGGCCTCTGTGGCAGCTGCCCGGGGCTACAGGATAATTTTGACAATGCCCGAGACAATGAGCATAGAGCGCAGAAATCTTCTTAAGGCCTATGGCGCGGAGCTGGTGCTTACAGAAGGTGCAAAGGGAATGAAGGGTGCCATAGCAAAGGCAGAAGAGCTTGCCCAGGAAACTCCCGGCAGCTTTATCCCAGGGCAGTTTGTAAACCCTGCAAACCCTGCGGTGCACAAAGCTACAACAGGTCCTGAAATCTGGGAGGATACCGAGGGAAAAGTGGATATATTTGTAGCAGGTATCGGAACAGGCGGTACCATCAGCGGAGTAGGCGAGTATTTAAAATCCAAAAATCCTGACGTAAAGATAATAGCCGTAGAGCCTGCAAGTTCACCAGTACTTTCCAAGGGAACTCCTGGCCCCCACAAAATACAGGGCATCGGAGCAGGTTTTGTTCCTGATACCTTAAATACAAAGATTTATGACGAAATAATCACTGTTGAAAATGATGACGCCTTTGCATCTGGACGAGAGCTTTCAAAGGTTGAAGGCCTGCTCATTGGAATTTCCTCCGGAGCAGCTGTCTGGGCCGCCACCCAAGTGGCGAACCGCCCTGAGAATGCAGGGAAGACTGTTGTTGTACTTCTGCCGGATACAGGTGAAAGATACCTTTCAACCCCTTTATTCTCTGAATAATTATTTGAATAAAAGGCTGAAGTCACTTATAAATTCAGCATATGTTAAATATGAATTATTTGCTTATTTGAGATCCCTCTATAAAATATTCAACTTCATCCAAAAAACAAGTGGAAGCAGAGCTCAGGTTACTTGCTTCCACTTGTTTTTATGTTAAAATATAAACTAGTAGTTAATATATGATTTTATTTATATAAACTAATAGTTTCTATTTTAACTGTTAGTTTCTTATATTAATTATTAGTTTATATTATGCAGGAGTTTGAATTTTGAATATACTAATAACCGCAGGCGGTACCACTGAAAGAATAGACAATGTGAGAACCATAACCAACAGCTCTACCGGGAGGCTGGGTGCAGCAATCGCTGAGGCTTTTGCAGTTGCTTCTCCTCTGCCTGTTGAAAAAATCTATTACCTTTGCGGCTTAAATGCAGTCATTCCGACTCCAGCGCCAGCCCATAACACCAAAATAATCAGAATCGGCAGCGTAAATGAACTTATTGAAAAATTAAGTGAAATATTGACGACGCAAAAAATAGATGTGGTTATACATTCCATGGCTGTCAGCGACTATACGGTGGATGGCCTTACCACTAAAAGCAATATGGCTGACTCAATAGCAAAATATATAAGCTGCAGTGAGCACTCCGGGGATTTAAGCCCTGAAGCCTATGCTGCAGGAATGCTTCAGGCAGCCTTTTCCCCATACGGAAATCTGAGCTCTGAGAATAAAATCAGCTCGGATATTGATGATATGGTCATCGTAATGAAAAAGACCCCCAAAGTGATAAGTCTCATAAAAAAGCTTCAGCCTCACACTCTTTTAGTAGGCTTTAAGCTACTCAGTAATGTTTCGCAGGAAGCTTTGCTGGATACAGCTTATAGGCTTTTAATAAAAAATGACTGCGATCTGGTGCTGGCAAATGACCTGGCTGAAATAACACCCCATAACCACAAGGGATATTTAATAGACCGTCATAAAGACTATGCGGAATTCCATACTAAGGCCCAAATAGCAGAGGGTATAGTCAACAGGGTGAGCAGTCTTCTGACTTAGGGAGATAATGAAACCCGAAATCTTGACAAACTGATTGCGGATATGGAACTCACGGACAAAACAATACAAGTTGTAAAGGAAGATGATGTATGAAAAAAAATATTATTTTAGGTGTCACCGGCAGCATTGCTGCCTATAAAGCTGCTGATATCGCCAATACGTTAACCAAGAAGGGCTTTAATGTGGAAGTCATTATGACCAGGAGTGCAATGGAATTTGTTACTCCCCTGACTTTTCAGTCCCTGACAAAAAACAAGGTTTATTATGATATGTTCGAAGAAATAACCCCCAGTGAAATAAAGCACATCTCACTTGCCAAAAAAGCAGACCTGTGCCTTATAGCTCCCGCCTCTGCAAATATCCTTGGAAAGCTTGCAAACGGAATTGCAGACGACATGCTTTCTACGGTAGTAATGGCCATGTGCAATGTGCCTGTTTATATTTGTCCTGCAATGAATACAAACATGTACAACAACCCTATTGTTCAAAGGAATATAAATACACTGTCCCAAATCGGGTATCACTTTATCGAACCCAAGGAAGCCCTGCTTGCCTGCGGAGATTTAGGCAAGGGGGCTCTTGCCGATGTGGACAGGATAGTCAGTACCGTTGAGGCCGGGTTCTTTCCCCTGTAACAGCTAAAGTAAATTTACGTGCCATACTCCAAAAGTGTATAGCACGTAAATATGAATAAGCGGCTACCTGATAAAAATATCATCGTACAGGGCTGTATTTGCAAAGCCTTTTCCCGAATCAAAGGCTATCCTGTCAAACTGTGTGACTGAACCCGTAAAGCTGCAGTCAGCTTTGATTTTGACCCCGTTAACATAGGCATCAAATTTCTGAGTTGCAGTATCTGCTGCAATTCTCAGTTGATACCAGGTGCTGCCTGAGACAGGCTGAAGTATATTTCTGGTGGACGTATCCGTCAGCCAGCCCAGGCCCTGTTCAAAATTAACTATGTCTATACCGATTGCATTCCCGCTGTACAGCCTTATTCTGTCCCACCTTCCCGGATTCTCATACTTAAAGCTTATATCAAAGGTCACAAGCCCGCTCTTTGCCGGAAAATCCCTGACTGCATAACAGTAGTTTGATGTGGTTGTATCTGACAACTGAAGTGCCTTGTTCCCGTCCGCGGACATCACCTGTATACTTGTGGCTTCAGGCTGACTTACGGTCCATTGATAGGGGTCGGCATTTGTCAATACCCCTCCGAAGGTATATGTGTGATAGTCGTTGGCTATGGCTCCGAACTCAGCAGCAACCTTAACCGTATCGGCATAATTAAGAGTTACAGAAGAACCATTTATCAGAAGAGGGAACATGAGATATGATGAATCGCTTACCTTGCCTCCCCACGCACCCGCCCACCTGTCGGTCAGAAGAACAAAGTTGTTTCCCACCGGGAATACGCACGCTCCCTGAGAATCATAGCAGGTTGCATCTCCCAGGTTGGCCAGCCCTGTCCAGCCTGAAGCTATGTTTTTTGAGGTGGCATATTTCTGCTGGTTTGGGCTCCAGCCGGTGCAGCCTGAGGTTATGAGGTAATAGGTATCTCCTTTTTTAAACATGCAGGGTGCTTCTCTCTTTTGACCGGGCCAGAGAGTTACAACCTGGGAGGCTATTGCTTTGTAGTCGGAGGACAGCCTGTATACTATCAGGTCTGCGTTTTCATTGGCGGCAGATACGAAGTATCCGGTGCCGTCCGAGTCTACAAAAGTAGTACAGTCCCTGGACATATTGTTGTTTGGTCTGAAACTGCCGGTATAGGTAAAGGGGCCGGTGGGGCTTGAACTGTAGGCCACAGCAGCCCTGGCAAGTGTATAATCCCTTCCGTTCTCATAGTGCATCCACATTACATATTGATTGGTAGTGGCATTAAACATTACCTTTGGCCTTTCAATATTGCAGCTGTTCAATTCAGTGGCGGAGCTTTTGGATAAGGCGGCTCCCCTGTCCGTCCAACTTACCAGGTCGGTTGAGGAATAAACCCTCACCGATACAAACAGGTTATTTGCATCCCTGTTCTCTCCATACCAGTAATAGGTATCTCCCACTTTGATAATACTCCCTCCATGAGCCTGAACTCCTCCAAAGCTTGTCCCGTTATTTATGATCCCTATTGCTGCAAAAGTACCTGTGGGAGTAGCTGTCAGAATGACAAAAACAATAAGAAAAAAAGCTACAGACCTTTTAAACATATTATAACCTCCTAAAAACTAAACTTTGTTATATTATACCATTTAATATATTATTTTACATTACGTATAGTGGTTTCTCTCTCCACAACATACTTTTTAAACCCCCTCTCTTGTGGTATAATATAATTATTATAAATTTAGTAGGAATTAACATTTTGTTTGAAAGGCTGTAAAAATATGAAACATTTAATTGATAAATTATATGAAAAGCAACAGCTGTCAAAGGATGAATACATACATATTCTCAGCAATATTGACGACTCCTGGAGGGAATACCTCTTTGAAAAAGCCCGGGAAGTGTCACGGCGGAGCTTTGGGACCTCAATATATACAAGAGGCCTGATTGAGTTTACAAATTATTGCAGAAACAACTGCTATTACTGCGGAATCGGTTCAGGCAATAAAAAAGCCGACCGTTACAGGCTCAGCCGTGAGGATATATTGGACTGCTGCAGAACAGGCTATGACCTGGGCTTTCGTACCTTCGTACTCCAGGGCGGGGAAGACAACCACTATTCCGATAAGGATATCGTTGAAATAATCACCTCAATAAAACGTGACTATTCTGATTGTGCCATAACACTTTCAATTGGTGAAAAAAGCAGCTCCTCCTACCAGAAATATTTTGAGGCTGGAGCCGACCGATATCTGCTGCGTCACGAGACAGCCAACGATGAGCATTACAGCAGGCTTCATCCTGAAAGCCTGTCTCTGGCCGACAGGAAAAGATGCCTGTACAGCTTGAAGGAAATAGGCTTTCAGGTTGGAACAGGCTTTATGGTGGGTTCTCCCTATCAAACCACTGAAACCCTGGCGGAAGACCTATTATTTATAAAGGAATTCAACCCCCATATGGTAGGAATCGGCCCCTTCATACCTCACAGCGAAACCAGGTTTGCCACCGAAGCCGCAGGCAGTCTTGAGCTTACGCTGGTGCTGATAGCCCTCATACGCCTGATGCTTCCAAAGTCGCTTATACCTGCTACCACTGCACTTGGAACCATAAACCCCCAAGGGCGTGAAAGGGGTATCCTGGCAGGAGCAAATGTAGTCATGCCAAATCTTTCCCCGGTATCGGTGAGAAAAAAGTACTCTCTGTACGACAATAAGATATGTACCGGCGAAGAAGCGGCAGAATGCAGATTTTGTCTGGCTGGCAGAATGGAGAAAATCGGATACCAATTGGTAGTTGACCGGGGAGATTACAAAGGATGACCCTCAGGCTTTTAAACCTATGAAAATAACAAGGCACAGCGACGGCAAGGATTTTTTGATTTTTAAGCCCTGGCCGTCGCTGTGCATATATGCAATTAGGCACAATTTTGATGAAGTAGTTATTTTTCCTGATTATCTTACTACTCTTGCCCCAAGTCCCTTCATTACACCTTCAACTTCCTTCAGACTGGCCATGGAAGTATCTCCAGGAGTAGTCATGGCCAATGCCCCGTGGGCAACTCCATAGTTTACAGCCTTCTGTGCATCACCGGCAGTCATCAGGCCGTAAACCAGACCGGAAGCAAAGCTGTCTCCTCCCCCTACCCTGTCATATACTTCAAGGCCGGGGAACTCGATTGATCTGTAAATCTTGCCCTCTGCCCAGCAAATAGCGCTCCAGTCATTTACCGTGGCCGTCCTGACTCCTCTTAAGGTTGTTGCAACAACCTTCATATTGGGGTACTCTTTAACAACCCTGTCTATCATCTTTTTATAGCCTTCAACGTCAAGCTCTTTAAGATTTGAATCATTGCCTTCCACTTCAAAACCCAGGCACTGTGTAAAATCCTCTTCATTGCCTATCATCACGTCAATGTATCTGGCTATTTCCTTGTTTACCTCCTGGGCCTTCTTGTTTCCGCCGATGTAATTCCACAGGGAGGGCCTGTAGTTCAGGTCATAGGATACTATGGTGTTATATTTTTTTGCAGTCTTCACAGCTTCTATTACTACCTGTGGCGTGGTCTCGGACAAGGCTGCAAAAATTCCTCCGGTGTGGAACCACCTGACTCCCAGCTCACCAAATATATATTCCCAGTCTATGTCTCCCGCCTTAAGCTGGGAGGCTGCGGTATTTGCCCTGTCTGAAACCCCGAGAGCGGCTCTTATTCCAAAGCCCTTTTCTGTAAAGTTAAGTCCGTTTCTTACGGCACGGCCTATGCCGTCATAGGGCACCCACCTGATTAAAGAAGTGTCAACCCCGCCCTGCATTATAAAGTCCTCAACAAGTCTTCCAATATCGTTTTCGGCAAAAGCAGTAACAACTGCACAGTTCATTCCAAAGCACTTCCTAAGTCCTCTGGAAACATTGTACTCTCCTCCGCCCTCCCAGGCCTTGAATTCCCTGGTATTTTTTATTCTGCCGTCCCCGGGATCAAGCCTGAGCATTACTTCTCCCAAGGATATGCAATCATATTTATAACTTCCCTGTGGTTTTAAACTTAGTATGGACATGAAATAACCTCCTGTAATTTATGCCAGCCTGGCTTGCTTTACCTTTTCAACAAACTGCCTTCCAAGGGTAACTATCGATTCATAATCGCCCTTCTTTGCTCCGGCTGTGAGATTGCCTCCTACTCCAACAGCAACGCTTCCAGCTTTAATCCACTCTCCCACATTGTCAAGATTCACTCCTCCTGTAGGCATAAGCCTGATATATGGCAGAGGCCCCTTAAACGCCTTGATGATTGCAGGTCCGAACAATTCTCCCGGGAAAACCTTAATAATATCCGCACCGGCCTCCATAGCCTCTACTGCTTCTTTGACTGTCATAGCTCCGGGCATGCAGGCAACCTGGTATCTGTTGCACACCTTGACCACTTCCGTATTGAGGCATGGGCTTACGACAAACTGGGCTCCTGCCAGTATGGCAGCCCTTGCGGTTTCAGGGTCTAAAATGGTTCCTGCCCCGATAAGTATCTTGCCGTCCTTGTTTGCCCTGGCAAGTTCCTTTATAACCTCCAGAGCCCCTTCAACGGTGAATGTAATTTCAATGGCATTTATTCCTGCCTGAATACAGGAGTCTGTTATCTTCATAGCCTGCTCGGCACTTTCTGCCCTTACAACTGCTACCACGCCGCAATCACAAATCTTCTGCATGACTTCATTCTTATCCATGTTGTATATGTCTCCTTTTCCCTATAGGTTTATTGTTCTTCTCAAAGTCAATCGTTATGTGCCGTAAGAGCGCACGGGACTTTTTGTCTGCAATTGACTGACAAAAGTTATTGATAAACCGCTTCTTATATATTAATATACTAGTATACAAGTTCATTGTCAATAGAGGGTATATAAATGCGAGACTACATATGCTAAAATATTAATTAATGCTAAAAGCCCAGCAAAAGAGGTTAGAGTGAAAGCTACATGTGGTAGGTAAAAGTGGATTTCACGCGGCGAAAGCCACTGCGTAGCTTTCATTACTTTTTTATACGAGCTGTGAACGTAGATAGGGGATATTATGATTAAATATGCCAGGAACCTGCTTCCCATGAAGGAAGTTATATATTTGGAAGTTAAAAATAAAATATTGAATCTTGAGTACAAACCCGGCCAGATGATCAGTGAGAACGAAATAGCAGAGTCATTAAACGTCAGCCGCACTCCTGTCAGAGAGGTTTTTATCAGGCTGTCCTATGAAAAGCTGCTAAACATATACCCCCAGAAGGGAACCTTTGTGTCGTTGATAGACTTGCCCTTTGTGGGCGAAAGCGTTTATATGCGGGATTTGCTGGAAAATCAAATCGTAAGCGGAATAATCGAAACCGGCGGCCTGCTGCCCCAGGAAATAAAGAAAAATCTACGCCAGCAAAAAGAGCTTGTAGAGGAAGCCGGAACTGCGGAAGAATTCCTCGAACTGGACAACGAATTTCACAGAGTCATATTCAAGACTGCCGGACATGAAACCATATGGGATATAATAAGTACCACCAGAATTCACTATAACAGGTACAGGGTCTTGACCATGTACGAACCTGAAATGCTCAGAAAGGTGTACCTGGAGCACCTAAATATTGTGGAGCGGATTGAGGCCCAGGATTCAGCCTGCTGCTCCATTTTAAAACAGCATCACTATTCCGGTCTCGATCACTCAAAGGTTCTCAAAGAGAAGTATCCTGATTATTTTTTATAGTCCTTACTCTGGTTACTGCAAATTTTTCAAGCCAGCCCTTTTTGAATTTGAGGGAAATGTAACCCATTACACTGGTGCCAAGTGCACCAAGGGCATCCACGATTAAGTCCTTCATTGTATCTGCCAGAGCATCTCTCCCCGCTCTAAGGCTTCCGTCTTCATAGGCAAATTTCTGCATATTCAAGCCCAGCAGTCTGTCAAAGGAGAACTCATACACCTCCCACAATGCGCCAATGGCCAGTGCAAAGGAAAATGCAAAAACCGCTACAAACAGAGGACTGAGGTTTATGCTTACTTTTTCAGAATCATTCAGCAGACGGACAACGGAAAATCCAAGGGCCCCTATCATGGCCCCGCTGAAGGTATGTAAGACCGTATCCCAGTGGGGTATATGATAATAGAAGCTTCGCACCTCTCCCAGATATATGGCCGCATAAAGGAAAATCACGAAAACTATGTGCATAAAGCTGGGGACATTTATCTGCAGTTTTCTTTCCAGAATAGACGGAAGAAACATTATGACCATACCCATAATGCACTGAATGAGCATAAGCACATAATCACTTTTGAGCTTCTGAAATCTCACCTCCGTAACAGCTCCCGACGGTGACAATATCACATGTATCAGCGAGAATACCGTTGAAGCTACCAGAGTTGAAAATACAAACCAAAAGGTTATCTTTTCCCAGTTTGCCTTTCTGAATGTGAATCTTTTCTTTACCATCCCATACCTTATCCTTATAAATTATTGTAAACTGTTCTATATATTATAGCATTTATTTATTGATTCTGAACATAAAATACTCCACAAACCTGCAAATACCCCTCAAACCTATAGGGAAATCAATACTCTCCTTTGCCTGTCCGCAGAATCCTCCTGCTGCAAGAAATTTGCTGCGCAAATCCGTTTAGTGCCCCATTTAAGTTTCTACAGATGCTCAGCAAATTGTCTTGTTCGCTAGGGTGCACTACTGCCCCCTTCGGCGAAACACTACATGTTTCTGAGCACCCCCACTGAAACGGAAAGGGGAGTCCTCTTTCCAAACCCCGAATATAGGAATTTGTCAGTTGGGGATTTCTAGTGTATTGCTTATACTTTAGTAGTATCAACGCTTACAACTATATCCAATATATATAAATTCCTAACTCTAAAAAAAGAGCCTTTGAGGGGAACCCTTCAGTTCACCCTCAAAAGCTCGTCTGCTTTAAAACGTATAGGACTATACTCTATCGCAATTTATCTATAGGACCTTTTCAGTATTTCAACCACATTTTCGTCGCTGAGTTCAGCAGGATCACAGGCAAAAAGCCCTCCCATGGTGTGCCGCGCATTTCCTGCCAGAGCCTCTATTTCATCTGCCTTTATGCCATAGTCGGACATCTTAAGACCATAAACACCGCAGGCCTTTTGCAGGTCAACCAAAGCAGTTACAAAATCCATTGGCTCTCCTGCCTCCTTCTTTCCAAGCGCTATGGCCATATCCACAAGCCTTTGGTCACAGGAGCCGGATTTTGCAAAAAAGGTGTAGTAAGCTTCACTTACCATGATGAGCCCTGCTCCATGGGGAAGTTCCGGATGAAAGGCGCTGAGGGCGTGTTCCAGAGAATGCTCCGAGGTACAGCCCGAGGTGGATTCTACCATTCCTGCAACAGTGTTTGCCAGGGCTACCTTTTCCCGGGCTTCCTCATTTGAGCCCTCCTTTACTGCTGTTGGCAGATACCTCCCAAGCAGTTCTATGCTTTTGAGGGCATACATATCGCTCATTTCATTTGCAAATCTGTTAATATAACCCTCCGTGCTGTGGAAGAGAGCATCAAAGCCCTGATATGCCGTCAAATGCGGAGGCACCGTCATCATCAGCCCGGGATCCACGATTGACAGGACAGGGAAGGTCTTGTCATAACCAAAACCTATTTTTTCATTGCTTTGATCATTGGTTATGACGGTCCAGGGGTCTGCCTCTGTTCCTGTCCCTGCAGTAGTGGTAATTGCAACTACAGGAAGCGGATCATTCTGCACCGGCATGGCCTTTCCCGAGCCACCCCCTATATAGTCCCAGTAATCCCCGGGATTTGTAGCCATAACCGCTATTGACTTTGATGAATCAATGCTGCTGCCTCCGCCCAGACCGATGACAAAGTCACAGCCGGTTTCCGCCGCCAGGGCAGCCCCTTCCATTACATGCGGCTTTATAGGGTTTGGCAATATTTTATCATACAGGACATAATCTATATTTGCCTTTTTCAACTGGTCTTCCAGCCTTGCCAGGTAACCATGCTTCTTCATGGACGTGCCTGCCGAGGTGACAATCAATGCTTTTCTGCCGGGCAGGGCCTGTCTGTGCAGTTGCTCAAGCTGTCCCTTGCCAAACAGGACTCTGGTAGGAATGTAATAGTTAAAACTCATAAGCTTTGCCTCCTTCAATCTATAAATCCTTATTATTTATACCCTTATATCATTTTCATAAATCATTTTATATTAAATTATAAACATTCTCCTATCAATATTTGCTCAAAATCGGTCGAAATCTATGAATTCTTTTTTAACCGCCCTTACAATTCATTTAAAACAATGCATTTAAATCAAAACAGCCGCCTGCAGATCTTAATTATCCTGCAGGCAGCTGTTTTACAATATCATATAACTATTTATCGGGGGCAAAAAGGATGAAGAAGTCAACAATAAAGTGAATAAATAAAGTTAAATAATCCCGCCAATAAATATGATTATTGTTTACTTTCCATAATATGCTCTAAGATACATTTCTCTCAATTCGCTCATTAAAGGATATCTGGGATTTGCACCTGTGCACTGGTCATCAAAGGCCTGTTCAACCATTTCGTCCAGAGTGGCTAGGAACTTGGCCTCATCCACTCCTGCCGCCTTGATGGTGGCAGGTACACCCACCTTAGCCTTGAGTTCATCTATCTTCACAAGCAGATTATTGAATTTCTCCTGGTCAGTGGCCCCGCTAACTCCTACGAAGGCTGCTATCTCGGCATACCGCTTGAGTATCTCAGGGTATTTATACTGAGAGAAGGTTCCCATCTTGACAGGAGCTTCTGCTATATTGTACTTCATTACCTCATTTATAAGCAGAGCATTGGCTATACCGTGTGGCAGATGATGGAACGCACCCAGCTTATGTGCCATGGAGTGGCAGATTCCCAGGAAAGCGTTTGCGAAAGCCATACCCGCCATTGTTGAGGCATCTGCCATTTTCTCTCTGGCAACCGGGTCTTTAGCACCGTTTTCATATGCCGATGGCAGATATGCAAATATATTTTTAACTGCCTGCAGAGCCAATCCGTTTGTATAATCTGTTGCCAGCATTGATGCGTATGCTTCAACGGCATGAGTGAGAGCATCAATTCCTGATGCGGAGGTCAGGCCTTTTGGCATGTTCATCATAAGGTCTACATCGACAATAGCCATCTTGGGCATTAATTCATAGTCAGCCAGAGGATATTTTACTCCCGTCTGTTCATCAGTGATAACTGCGAACGGAGTTACCTCAGAGCCTGTGCCCGCAGAGGTTGGGATGGCTATAAAGTATGCCTTCTCACCCAGCTTGGGGAAGGAATACACTCTTTTTCTGATATCCATAAATCTCATGGCAAGGTCCTGGAAGTCCACTTCAGGATGCTCGTATAAGGTCCACATTATCTTGCCGGCATCCATGGCGGAGCCTCCTCCAAGAGCAATTATCACGTCCGGCTTGAAATCCCTCATGGCCTCAGCCCCCAGCTTTGCACATGCAAGCGTAGGATCGGGAGCTACATCAAAGAAGGTATGATATTTGATATTCATGGCATCAAGCAGGTCTGTGACCGGTTTGGTATAGCCATTATTAAACAGGAAGGAATCTGTTACAATAAACGCCCTCTTCTTGTTCATCACATCCTTAAGTTCCTTTAAGGCCACTCCCAGACAGCCTTTTTTGAAATATACCTTTTCAGGAGTCCTAAACCAAAGCATATTCTCTCTCCTTTCGGCTACGGTCTTGATGTTAATCAGGTGCTTGACACCTACGTTTTCAGACACCGAGTTGCCTCCCCAGGAGCCGCAGCCCAGGGTCAGAGATGGAGCCAGCTTGAAATTGTACAAGTCCCCTATGCCTCCGTGTGAAGAAGGTGTGTTCACAAGAATTCTGCAGGTTTTCATAGCCTGTGTGAATTTATCTATTTTAACCTTTTCATTAACTGCATCAATATATAAAGAAGAGGTATGTCCAAAGCCTCCGTCTGCCACCAGCTTTTCAGCCTTTGCTACGGCTTCCTCAAAGGTCTTGGCCCTATACATGGCAAGTACCGGTGAAAGCTTTTCGTGTGCGAAAGCTTCGGTTAACTCAACAGATTCCACCTCACCAACCAGTATCTTTGTTTCAACGGGTACATCAAAGCCTGCCAGCTTTGCGATGGTGTACGCAGTCTGTCCTACTATTTTGGCATTGAGTGCTCCGTTTACAAGCAATACCTCTCTCGTTTTCTGAGTCTGCTCCTTGTTGAGGAAGTACGCTCCTCTTAATGTGAACTCCTTCTTTACTTCATTGTATGCCTTATCCAGTACAATGACCGCCTGCTCTGAAGCACATATCATACCATTGTCAAAGGTCTTTGAAACAAGTATGGAGCTTACTGCGGTTTTTATATCAGCAGTGTCGTCAACGATTGCAGGAGTGTTGCCTGCGCCCACGCCAATGGCAGGCTTTCCAGAAGAATATGCAGCTCTTACCATACCCGGTCCGCCAGTGGCTAGTATAATATTTGCTTCTTTCATTACGCGCTCTGAGAGTTCTATGGTGGGCTCGTCTATCCATCCGATAATCCCCTTGGGAGCACCTGCTGCAACTGCAGCTTCCAATATGATGCCTGCTGCCTCAATGGTAGATTTTTTCGCTCTGGGGTGAGGAGAGAATATTATGCCGTTTCTGGTTTTAAGCGCCAGCAGGGCCTTGAATATAGCTGTTGATGTGGGGTTTGTGGTTGGTACGATGGCAGCTATGACACCCAGTGGTTCAGCAATCTTCGTTATTCCAAAGGCTTCGTCTTTTTCCAGAACACCGCAGGTTTTAGTGTCCTTGTATGCATTATATATATATTCTGCCGCATAGTGGTTCTTTATGACCTTGTCTTCTACAACACCCATACCGGTCTCAGCCTGTGCCATTTTCGCCAGAGGAATTCTTTTCTTGTTGGCTGCCAGAGCTGCAGCAGCAAATATCTTGTCAACCTGCTCCTGGGAATAGGTGGCAAAAACCTCTTGTGCCTGCTTGATTTCAGTGATTTTTTCCAGTAATGTTTCAACACTGTTTACAATCAAATTCTTCTTAGCCATACTATTTTACCTCCATTAAGTTATTTAATAAATTGATTATTGTTATTTTTTTAACAAGTAATCTTAAAAAATTTAAGCCATTAAGTTCAGCCATTTATGGCTTAAAAAAATTAGGATTATTTATGGCGACACTGTTAATTAATTAACAATGTCTCTATTTATATTTTAACCCTTTGTTAATTATTTGTCAATATTGTTTTTATAATTATTTTTCCAGTAGAAATTGTAGATAAGGAATGAAAAAATCAGGCTCTCATGCCTCCCTTCGGGCGGCACTTGAACCTGACGTCTGCGGGTTTTTAAGTTAAGACCTTATGAATGGGGAAACTGAATGAAAATATTAAAAAATATGCATATATTGATCCAGTTCCTTAAATAACTTGGTTGTGTCTGCTTCATCTGGCACCACAAGTGTTAAAGGCTCGTCCAGCTTGAGAATGAACATCCCCAGAATGGATTTTGCATCTGCCATTCCGCTCTTTCCATGAATCCATATGTCAAAGGGATACTGGCTTACAATCCGATTGATTGTTTCAATGTCTTCCACATTTTTAATTTTTATAGGTTTTACCATATTGTAAAACTCCTTTCTCCGTATAAAATAACGTATTATAGTGCAAATGGCAATCCAACTGTCTATCCACCATTTATTATGTAATATCAACACTATTATTATTTACCCCTTACCTGAAGGATAAAACAAAATGCACTTACTTATAATTTTATCTCAGAATCCCGCATGCCGCCACAAGAAATATGCACTGATTGATTTCACACACTGCACCAAGGGTATCCCCTGTAGCACCTCCTATCTTCCTGCTGAAGAACCACACTGACAGCAGGGCTGAAACCGGAGGCAGCAGCAATACAATCCACAGCTTCAGGTCTAGGGTAAGCAGGCTGATTGCAGTATATATTACCAAGCCCCCTATAAGTTCTCTTTTACCGCAAAAGTCAATAAATGATTTCCCCAGCCCCTCCCCCTGCCTTGCATAGCTGGAGACAGCTGCTCCTACAAGTGAACCTGCCCGTCCCGCCATTGGCATAAGCAGGATCGTCCTTAGATAGTAGTCGGGATTTATTTGAGTCAAGGCTGCAAAATCCAGCAGGATTACACCCAGAACCGCAAGCACAGCATTGGTTCCCACCCTGCTGTCTCTCATTATTTCCAGTATTCTTTCCCTTGGGCGGTTTGAAAATATACCGTCAAAGGTATCTCCCAGCCCGTCCAGGTGCAGCCCCCCTGTTATTATCATATACAGCACCAGAATAACAGCAGCTACCATAACCCTGGGAAATATAAAGAGGAGCCCATAAGCAGCACAGGTGAGCAAGGCTCCAATAACAAGTCCTACAAAGGGCGCAAACACCAATCCTTTTCCAAAATCCCGGCTGTTTGTATTAATACTGATGTTTATAGGTATCCTGGTAAAAAACTGCAGCATAAGCACAAGACGTTTCAGTGCCTTCATATATTCACCCCTTTATTCTCATCGGTATACCTGAAACACAGAAATATACTTCATCTGCTGTTCTTGCAATAAGCTGATTCATTCTTCCTGCAATATCCCTGAAATCCCTGCCCATTGCCGTCGGGGGCACCAGGCCAAGGCCAACCTCGTTGGATACCAGAATAAACGGGACAGAGCTCATCTTCGCCAGGCTGATGAGCCTTTCCACCTGATGAAGTATCGTATTCTCTATTCCTTCGACCCTTTCCCGGGAGAGGCTGTCCCAGTCCAAGCTCTCCTCCAGCATGAGATTTGTGATTAATATGGTTATGCAGTCCAGAAGCACAGCACTTTTTTCACTGATTATCCCTTCAAGCTCACTGTCCAGGTTCTTGTATCCCTCAAAGGTTTCCCAGCCGGCAGGTCTCCGCAATCTGTGCCGGACTATTCTCTGCTCCATCTCCTGGTCAACACGCTTGGCAGTGGCTACATACAGCACTTTATCCCCAAATTGCTCTGCCTTTTGTTCCGCAAAGGTACTTTTGCCGCTGCGGGCTCCTCCTGTAATAAATATCAATTTGCCCATTCATCCTCCAATTCCTCTGCTGCACTTATATACCATTTACCATTTACCATATAGCATGTACCACCTGCCAAAGGCTCCCTTACTATTTCAGCACAGTCTTTTTACCTGAATTCTGCTGCTTTTATTCCTGCTCCATCATATCCGCTAAAGAACCTCATGAATCCGGGCCGAGGGTATAACTGCTGCTGCGGTCCTTTTCAGCCCGTTATAAAGCTCCACAGCCCTGCCCTCCGTATAATCCCTGACCTCAGGTCTTTCATCCTCTATGATAACCAGCTTTTTTGCGCTCTTTGCCGCCTGGAGGTTCCCTATATTTTGAAAGCCAAAGGGCATGCTGCACAATATTGTAAGCTCTGAGTTTTCTATAAGATTAATATTTTCCCTCTGAAGCTCTGATGATATTTCACTGAAGGGCTTTTCCTCCAGATATTTCATCCCAAAAACTTCAGCACTGACAATATCACTGTCCCCGTGAGAAAAAACCCCTGCCGTCACGGTGTAGCCCTGTTCGTACAGAGCCCTCAATACGGCGGTGGCTGAGCCGCCGCCTCCAATCACATGAGCAGGTCCGGATTTTCTCTGAGGGTCGCTTCTGTTTATATAAATATCCAGCAGTCCTGTAATTTTGTTTCTGTACACCAGCGCATTTACGCCGTAAACCCTTGAGATATTTTCAGAAGTGAGCACTTCCTCAGGCTTCCCGTCGGCAGCAATCGTCCCCTCCTCCAGGAGCACCAGCCGCGTACAATATCTTGCGGCGATCTTCAGGTCATGTATTGCGGCTATTACGGTTATTCCCAGGGCAGTCAGTTCTGCGGAATACTTGAATATCTGCTCCTGATAGGTAATATCCAGACTTGCAGTAGGCTCATCCAGCAAAACTATTCCCGACTGCTGAGTCAGGGTCTTTGCAAAGAGCACCCTCTGTCTTTCTCCTCCCGACATTTGTGTAATGGGACTGTTCTCAAGACCCTGTATGTTTGTATAGCTCATATTGCTCCTGGCTATTCTCCGGTCTTCACCGCTCTCTCGCTGAAATCGCCCAAGATGTGGATATCTTCCCATAAGAACAATGTCCAGTGCGGAAAAGGGAAAGTCTATAGAGGTATTTTGATGCATAAGAGCAACTTCCCTTGCCAGCTCTTTATTTCCATAGGCTTTAATATTGACATCCTTTATTTTTAATTGCCCCTCAGCAGGATATATCCCGTTTATACATTTCAAGAGAGTAGTCTTGCCCGCTCCGTTTGGTCCTATGAGGCCCACGAATTCCCCCTGCTGTACATGGAGGTTTATTTCATGTAATATCTTACTGCTGCCTATGGTGCAATTCAGCTTCTGTATTTCTATAATATTATCCATGCTATATCACAGCGCCTCCTGCCCTTTTGGATTTCAAAAGCAGATAGAGGAAATACGGTGCCCCAAGCAATGCGGTTATTATACCCACTCCCAGTTCATAGGGAATTGCCACCACTCTTGATATAAGGTCGCAGCCCACCAGGAATATGGCGCCTCCAATTGCGCTGGCCGGCAGTAGTATCTTATGATCCGGCCCGATTAAAAGTCTCATAATGTGCGGTACAATGAGGCCAACAAAGCTTATGGCCCCGGTAACACACACAGCACTGGCTGTTGCCGCCGACACAAGCAGTAAAAGGACAGTTCTCAGCCGTCCGGTATTAAGCCCTACCGACTTGGCCTCCTCCTCACCCATTAGCAGTACGTTGAGATCTCTTGAAAATATGCACATAAGCGCAACGCTTATCACTATGGGAATGACTATCAGCCTGAAATGCTCCCAGCGCCTCCCTTCCAAGCCTCCGGTAGACCAGAACAGAAACTCCTTGACTTGATAATCATAAGAAATGGTCAGAATGATATTTGTTATAGCTCCTAAAAAAGTGCTGATGGCTATACCTGAAAGTATCAGAGTCAACACCGGCACTTTTCCCTTTTGGTAGGATAACATATAGATTGCCATTATGGCTAAAAAAGCTCCTGCGAAGGCAAACAGCGGCATGAAATACATACCGGCTGCTGCCAGTCCCAACTTGATAGCCAATACCGCCCCAAGCCCTGCGCCGCTGGAGATTCCCAATATCCCCGGGTCAGCCATGGGATTTCTGAACATCCCCTGCATAACCGCTCCGGAAGCCCCCAACGCAGTACCTGCAAGCGCAGCCACTGCAACTCTGGGAAATCTCACCAGAAAAATAATAGGCTCCTGTCCTTCGGCAAAAACGCCCCCTTTGAGCAAACCCAGATTTTTCAGTATTATCCTGAAGGTATCGAAAAACGGCACATAAACTGCACCTACGGCAGTGCCTGCTATGGTTACCACCAGCAAAACCACCAGCATTACAGGTATTATTCCAATTTTAAAATCAGCCTTCTTCAACGTAATCTCCATCAACTTGCCTTATTTGCAAGCTGCCTTCCTATAAAAACCTATTTGAACAACTCAGGATATGCAGCCCTTGCCATATCCTCAACCGCCAGAACCGAGTATTGTGATGTAGTGCTTAAATGGTTATAGGGAATCAATATCAGCCTGTTGTTTTTCACAGCCTTCACACCTGCCAGAGACTTGTCCTGGCTTATGGATTTCTTAAGGCCTTCAGGAGTTGTCTTGCTCGTATCATAAAACCACGAGGGCACACTGATTATATCAGGATTGTACTTTATTATCATTTCCTTGGAAAGCTGTGGCCAGCCTGTCAGTCCGGCCTGTGACACAGGGTTTGTCAGTCCTGCTCTTGTGACAACATCGTCAAAATTTGTATCTTTTCCGCTGGTGGAACCCATTTCGCTGTAATCAATAATTGAGAGCTTCTGCTCTTCCTTAAGCCCTGCCAGCTTGTCAGAAACTGCCTTCAGCTTCTGCTCCATCCAGGCGGTTACTTCTTCTGCATTTGCAGTACTGTCGGTAACCTCCCCCAAAAGCTTCAGCATTTCCTTCTGCTCATCAACATTTTTCGGGGAGTTCACAACAAAAACACTTATACCCGAATCCTTGAGCTGCTTCAATATGTCTTTGTCCTGCCAGGTGTCGGCCAGCACAAGGTCGGGCTGTATGGCGATTATTCTTTCCGCATTGAAATCCAGCCTTTTACCCACACCTTTTGCGGTGTCCGCTACATTTGACACAGCAGGGTCATCAACATAATTTGTCATGGCTGCTATCCGGCTTTTATCCACCAGAGAGAGCAGCATCTCACATGCTCCAAGGGGAAGGCATACAATTTTTGTCGGCTTTGCTGCAATTGTAACCTCTGTCCCGTTTGCATCCTTTAAGGTCAAAGGATAGCGGACAGTATTTGAAGGCTGTACGCCCGCCGAAGCGTCTCCCTGAACTGCCTTCTTCTGACCTGAAGCGCCGCTGTCTGATGCGGCTGACTGCCCGGCAGAAACCGAAGCTGTTGATAAACCTGCATTTTTTTCAGGGCCGCAGCCTGTAAACATCCCCAGGGCTAATACCAACACCATTATTAACGAAAGTATCTTGATTTTCATTTGTCTCCATCCTCCATTATAATTAACCGTTAAAATTAAAAGCCCCCAAACACAAGTGTCTGAGGGCATGTTATTGCAGTATTTTACACTTTACAAAATATAAAAAGAACAGCATCTTGTTTAAATTGCGCCATACATGTAAATACCGGAGTATACATTCACCACCCCCTATCTCTCGTAGAGCAACAGTGCCATGAAACAGCCTGGGCCATTTCCGGGATGGTGACAGGTATTCTGACTCAAGCGTCATCGCACTCCAAACCTTCCCGGCTTCCAACCAGTGGTACGCTCTGGAGAACTCTTCAAATACAGCGGCGGGACCGTGCAGGATTCATACCTGCTTCCCATATCAGCATCCGAATATGAAATTTTAGGTTTATAACCACATAGTATTAATCTATCAGTTATTACATAATTA
Source organism: Bacillota bacterium (assembly GCA_023400235.1). Classification (GTDB taxonomy): domain Bacteria; phylum Bacillota; class Clostridia; order Acetivibrionales; family DSM-1351; genus Ruminiclostridium. Next base: position 19,058 of record JAEXFI010000046.1, on the reverse strand, counting down.
TAATAATACATTAAACTGTATATGGCAAATCAAATTCACTTAATTTTCAAAAGACTGTAAAAACTTTCTCCCGGGAATATCCTGTCCGTTTCAAAAACTTCACACAGTGTACTGGCAAGGTCAGCAAAGGTTTTCCTGGTTCCAAGGTTCACATCTGCCTTTATGTTTTTGCCGTAAACCAGCACGGGCACATATTCCCTGGAATGGTCGGTGCTTGGAGTTGTAGGATCACAGCCGTGGTCTGCAGTGATTATCAACAAATCCTCCTCCTTCATGGCAGAGAGGATTTCCGGAAGCCTTGCATCAAAATCCTCCAGTGCCTGCTTGTATCCTTCCGGATTGTTTCTGTGTCCGTATACCATGTCAAAATCCACAAGATTTGTGAAAATCAGACCATGATTATCTTCCCTCATATATTTCAGTGTCACATCCACACCGTGCATGTTGCTTTTCGTATGCTCAGCATGGGTGATTCCCTTACCTGAGAAAATATCCTCTATTTTTCCAACAGCTATGACTTCCAGGCCTTTTTGCCGCACTTTATCAAGAATAGTATCTGATGTGGGCTGGGCAGAAAAGTCCCGCCTGTTTGACGTACGTAAAAATTCTCCCGGCTGTCCCGTAAAAGGACGTGCGATAACGCGCCCCACCATATTTTCGCCTTGCAGCATTTCTCTGGCAATCCGGCAGATTCCGTACAATTCATCAATAGGGACTATATCCTCGTGGGCAGCTATCTGGAATACACTGTCTGCCGAGGTATACACTATGAGTTTCCCCGACTCCATATGCTCTTTGCCGTACTGCTTTATTATTTCAGTTCCTGATGCTGCACAGTTTCCCAATATCCCACGTCCGGTGAGGTTTTGAAACCTTTCCAGTATTTCCTGAGAAAACCCCTGAGGATAGGTTGGAAAAGGGAACTCCAACTGAAGTCCGGCTATCTCCCAATGGCCTGTAATAGTGTCTTTGCCTTTGGAAACCTCCTTCATTCTTCCGTAGCTGCCTGTAACTGCCTGGGGTATGGGTATATAATCAATTCCGTCTATTTTCCCCAGGCCCAGACTGCCCAGGTGGGGAAGCTTGAGCCCCCCGCATCTGGCGGCTATATTTCCCAAGGTATTGCTGCCTTCATCTCCATACTCGCATGCATCCGGCATTTCTCCTACTCCCACACTGTCCAGAACAATAAGTATAACTCTATTTATATCCTGCATGTTTTAAACCTCCAAAGCAACTGATTTTTCAATCTCCTAATCATATTATAATACCAATCCCGTACAGTTTTAAACCAAATAATATCAAAACAAGGAGCTCTTTCTGCAACAGGCTGAAAAATTTATATTTAACTTATTACATAATTTGTATACCCTATAAATGCAAATTTATGGTATAGTCATATTGTTGGTATTATACAGAAATTATTATGATGTTCTAGGAAGGTACATATAAAATGAAAACTAAATTTCGTCTTTTTAAGCATACTTTTATTGTGCTGAGTATAATGTGCTGTTTTTTGCTGGGAAGTACTTCGATAATTTACGCCTTGAGTGATTTCAGTGTATTCGCTGCCGCCGCCAGACCGTCGGTTTCCTCTCAGACTACTGCTTCCGTCAATACTCCCGCAGTCAATACTCCCGCAGTCAACACTCCCGCAATCAATACTCCCGCAGTCAACACTTCTGAAGTAAATGATGCTCCGGCACAGAGTCCTTCTGTCCCGTCTGCTGCAGGTAAGGCTTCACCCTCGTCCTCTGAAACTTCAGCAGGGACAACCCCTTCAACTGACAACACCACCGGGCCGGCTAGCCAGACCTCCAGTCAGCCTTCAAGCCAACCGCCTGACAAATCGACTGACGAGCCCTCCAAAAATACCGGTTCTGAGAACCAGCCTGGAAGTGATAGTTCCGTTCCTATTCCTGACACAAAATCTGCAGCAATATCGGTGGTTGGGGATATAATGGCTCATCAGGGAAATCTGAACAACGCCTATTCCCCCAAGACAGGCGCCTATGATTTTACAGGCTTCCTGGAATACGTAAAACCATATTTATCAAAATCAGATCTGACCATCGGCAATTTTGAAACAGTGACTGCAGGACCTAAGACAGGATATACCAGCTACCCCAGCTTCAATACACCCGATGCCATATTGACAGCCCTCTCAGGAGCAGGTTTTGACGTATTGTCCACCGCCAACAATCACTGCCTGGACAGGGGTATAAACGGACTGACCAGAACCATCCAGATGATAAATAAGAACAAGATGATAAATGTAGGCAGTTCCACCAACGGTAAGAATAAATACGTGCTAAAGGATGTAAACGGTATCAAGCTTGGAATCCTGGCATATTCAGGTATGTATAACGGACTGGACAAAAAGCTGAGTGCCTCTCAAAAAAATACATATCTGAGTCCTATCAATGAACAGCAGATGCAAAAGGATATAAAGGCTGTCAAAGCAGCCGGGTCGGATGCCGTAATCGTCATTGTGCATTGGGGCACCGAATACCAGAGAACCCCTAATTCCTCCCAGACCACACTGTCAAAAAAGTTATTGAATTGGGGTGCGGACATAATCCTGGGTTCCCATCCCCATGTTATTCAAAAGTCGGAAATCGTCAAGGTCAACGGAAAGGATAAGTTCATTATTTATTCCATGGGTAACTTTATTTCAGGCTACAGAAGAGTTGATAAGGCCGCAAGACCAAATAAAATATATACTGAAGACGGTGTAATTGTAAATCTTCTTATTGAGAAAGATTCTAAAAACAATACGGTTTTGAAAAATGTAGCTTACGTCCCCACCTGGATTGATAAGTACTATGTAAATGGCAGGCCTGTTTTTAAAATCCTACCTATTCCCGACAGCAATATAGCCGGGAAATATGTGACAAGCTATAACAAGCCCTTTATCCAGCAGTCCTACAAAAACACTATGGGAATTATGGCAAAAATGAAGTAGAATAATTATATGTTTTACAATGGTGGATATAAAATTCAGATACTGCAAATTGAATTGCATTTGCAGTATCAGTATTAATAAGAAAGGAATGCTGGCAGGTTAAATGTTTAAAAAATTTTTTCTTGAAAGCCTTAAAAATGTTGGAGCAGCTTTTAATAGCAGACCTTACAGAAATACTTTTGTGATAATCGCATTGTTTATATTTATCAACGCTGTGAAGCTAAGCTTGTACAACTATTTCCTTATTCCCCAGGCTACCGGAGAAATTCTTATCTACAAATTCGGCTTCACACTGTTATGCTCAACTATTATTCTTCTTATTATACTCAGCATCAGATCAAGGTATCTTTTTTTGATTTTTATGATTGCTCAGGGGATATACTGCTTCACCAACATATCCTATTTTCTGTATTATCACAGCTATCTTCACTTTTTACAGTGGATATCCCTCTTCAAGGAAGCTATGATATCAGCTACTCATCTGGCTAATCCCAAGAGTATGCAACTGTTGGTGGTTTTTATTGACGCCCCTTTAGCCCTGTATATTTTTATTAAATATTTTAAAAAGGAAGCAAATAAAATCAAGCTGCCGGTGCTGAAGTTTACTTTGGTAATTATTGCACTGGTCATATTGCTGGCTGTTGAAACAAATAACTATTATCAAAACAAATCCATAGTTCAGTACATGGACGACAGGTATACAGGAGAGACGGAGATTGTAGAAAGGTATGGCACCCTGTCAAACAGCATAGTCAATATTATCAAGAACAACAGTGAATCCAAGCTGATAAGGCAAATTCATTACGGTCACAAGCAGTCCAACAGCAATACCCTGGGTATCGGAAATGACTCCAAAAACTCCTATCTGAATTCTCAAAACCCCAATTTTGCAATTATTCAGGTGGAGTCCATGGATGCCAATATTGTCCGGCAGCAATACAAGGGATCATATGTAATGCCTTTTTTGAACTCCATGACCAAAAACAGCATTTATTATCCGTACACCTTGAGCTATCATCAGGGTGGTGGCACTTCCGACGCCGAGTTTTCCGTGATAAACAGTGTTGAGCCTCTGGAGTCCTTCCCAGCCATAAAGCTTACCTCCTATGGATACCAAAACTCAGTAATCTCAAAGCTGGACAAAGCCTCCTATGATACCATGGCCTTCCATGGCAATGTTGGAACCTTTTATAACAGGAATATCGCCCTGTCCAAAATGGGCTTTCAAAAGTTCTATGACATAGGCTCCATGAATTATGAGGACGAAGGTTGGGGAGCCCCCGATCACAAGGTATTTTCCTTTGCCCTGGACAAAATGAAAAAGGCGGGTAAGCCCTTTATCTCCTATGTAATAACCATGACCAGCCACGGCCCCTTCGAAAGTGTCCGAAATTATTATAACAATCCTGTCTATGATGACATAGACAATGAAATAGTCAAAAATTACTTCAATTCCTTCAGTTATGTGGATGAGTCAATCAGGGATTACGTAAGGGCAATCCAAAAAGCTTTTCCAAATACCTATGTGATAATCTACGGTGACCATACTCCAAATATTAACACGGAGGATTTTGCACAGGCCTCCTTTATAGACGGAGACAAGTATTTTGAGTTTGTTCCGCTGTTTATAATTACTCCGGACAAACAGAAGTACCAGGAAAATTCGGTGGTAGCATCGTTCCTTGATGTTTCTCCTACTATACTTGAAGCATCGGGCCTGCCCTATTCGGTTTTCTCTGACGGTTCCAGCCTTATCGGGCGAAAAGCAAACCCTATGAATATACCGCTTAAAGGCTCGTATTTTGACAGGTCCTGGCTGTATGATAAGATATCAACTTACAAGTATTCCGAGGAAGAACCCCTCTGGAAGAAATATCTGCCCTCATTCATATCCTCCAATCTCATTGAGAAGCACAGGCGTTAATAAATAAACAATTAAATCCTATAAAAAAAGCATAAAAGCGAAGGGTACTATGTACTGAACCACTGCTTTCATGCTTTTTTATTTCACTTGACAGCAGGCCTTTGGTCTGCTGCTCTATCTGTTGGTAATCTTACTTACGTTCTTGATGATTATGGATATTGACCCATCCGGATTATTGAAGAACTCTATCATCTCCCTGTCATCATAGTAACTCAGAGGGAAATTTATCTCAATACCTGTATCTGTTTTGATTTTATGGGTCTTAAACTTCCTTTCGGCTATCTTCTCAGGTATCTCAATGGCCTCGTCCTTCAGGCCTGCCTTTTGTATTTCCTGTATGTACTCCTCCCTGACAGCCAGGTTTGTTTCAAATATTTCCTCGGCTATGGCCTCCACCCGTATTTCCCTGTTCTCTTCTATGCTGTCTGAAACAACCTTCTTAAGCTTGGCCACCTTGTCAAAATCTTCATCATAATACTTTTTATTTATTTTTTGGGTAACCTTGTCTATTATCTTTAGTTTCTGATTATCCGAAAGAGCTGCAGAGCAATTGAATACATACTGAGACAGATAGAATTCCTTTGTCCCGTTTATCTCACAGGCTTTTTCCAGCAGCTTCAGCTCTCCTGTTTCCATACTTATTAAAACCGCCTCGTCCACCTTCTGTCCGTCGGAGGGCAGCAGGGTCTTATGGCGTATAAGAGAATTGCTTGCCCCAGCCTCAGACTGATTTACATAGTGCGTAAAGCCGGTCTTGTAATTCAGCTTGAGAAGTCCCAGGTGCTCCTCATTATTGACATAAAACAAGCAGAAAATAATATCCGCAGGTGTAATATCAACATTTTTAAGCATAAAATCAAAAATAATTCCTCCAAAAGCCGTACTGGCCTCCATGAAGCAGTTTCCATCATTTTTTACTGCCGCACATATGTCTCTTGCCGCATTAGCCTCACCAATAAACTGGGCTTTTTTAAGGTTTCCATCCACCAGTATCTTTTGTACGTGCTTTTCAAGAAACTCCGAAATTTCTCCGCCCAACTCCAGCTCACTATTGGAAAACACCGGGAAGTTAATGCTGGTATCCAGGATATGCAGCACTGCCTTTTTTAAGAGAATATCATATTCCATTGAGAATTCCACCTCTCATTAATATAAAACGCATAAATGCAGTTCAGTTATTTTGACCAATCCCTATTATAGCAAAATACCTGTACAATTGGACACTATTTGATATAATAAAATCGAAAACCGTAAAATCAGCGGGACAGGATTACAGCCTATTGCTTTTCCTGTATAAGCCCGCCAGGAGGGTACACATGCTGCTTGCAAAATTAAAATGCAACTATTTCAAATTTAAAACAAACAAGGCATATGCCAGGGGCAATGCAGAAGAAACACTTTATTGGCTGGAACGTGTTTATAAAACCGGAGTTGCAAAGCCAAATGCAGTAACCACCTATGGATATCTGCTGTTAAAGGACGGCAGGCTTGAACAGGCCATGAAGATATTTGAGGAACAGTATAATACGCCTAATATTTCCAACACCGATTATTACAACATAAAATCCAATTATGCACTTTGTCTTTGGAAGCAGGGAAAACTTGAGGAAGCGGTCACATTGCTTGAAAAAATCATTCCCGACTATAAAAATACAAATATTTACGGCAGCCTTGGATATCTATACAACCTGCAGGGCGACCTTGAGAAAGCTCTGAAGTTTAATCTAGAGGCTCTGGAGTATAATAGTACAGGCGGAGTTATACTTGACAATCTGGGTCAAACCTATTATCTCATGGGAGAACAGGAGAAAGCCCAGGAAATATTTGAAAAACTTCTGGCGCAGAAACCAAAGTTCCCTGAGGCATATTACGATTATGCACTTGTATTGGAAAAGCTGGGGGACAAGGAAAAAGCCATCGCTATGCTGAAGGACGCCCAGCAGCACAAAATAAATTATTTGTCTGCGGTTACAAACGAGCATATTGAGACAAAGCTGGAACAGCTGAATGAAGGCTGAACTACGGGTGACATGCTTCGCCGGCGCTCTTAGCGCCTGTTTCCTGCACCGGCTATTTCCTGCAGGCTGGTTTTTGCCACAGCCGCAGGGTGGATCTGGTGGGTTAACTGCCGGGGCACATTAGAAGGCAAAATCCAAAAGGGTTTTTAATATTTTTTTGTGTCCATTTTCGTTGGGGTGTATTCCATCTGCACAGAAATGAGAGCTGTAGTTGGTACTAAGCAGAAAGCTTTCTCTGACATTTATGAGCCGGCAGCCGTTTTGCAAGGCCGCCCATTCCACAGCGTTGTTATAGGCCTCCTGCCAGCGGTATATCCTGGCCACATCCCCCAGCCACTTTAGTATGTTTTCTTTGTTAAGTCCTCTGGAAAGCCAGTTGAAATACCTTTCAGGCTCCAGGGGAGGCAGGTTCATAAGAATTGGCGTTACACCCTTCTCTTTGAACACATGAATCATATTTTGCAAAGAGGCCTTAAATGCTTCAATTGTGGTCTTTGGCTGATGTTCTACCTCAGGTGAAGCCGAAATTTCGGCCCAATTGAAATCACAGTCATTTCCTCCGAACTCGATAATCACAATATCACTTTTATCCATAGACTGCTTTCCCATGGTTTTTGTTATTCTGTCAAGTGCCTTTGTAGAGGTCATTCCAAAAAAGGCATTATTCTTCAGGGAGCAGCCCGTTATCTCGGCAAAGCTGCTAACACTGCTGTTTTTCAGCACCTTATATCTGCCGTCCTGCTCATCCAGCACCACCCCTTTTAGTATTGAATCACCCCAAATTGTTATTTTCCTGTTATTGAGCTCCATATCTCATCACCTTCCGCAGCAATTCTGTTATAGCTTTAATTGTTTCCTATATACTTTAAAAATATGATATTTCTTAACTGCAGCTTAATCTTCAGTGCTAATTAAAAACGTGATAAAATTCAGAAACCCAGCACCAAATATGTATCATCTAGTTTTAAATACTATGTTACATACTTTTTATTAAATTGTCAAGGTGTATGCATAACTATATTGTAATTGCCCATTGTTATGATATACTCAATATAAATACAAGTTGGAGGGTTTAGGTTGAGTAACGGTAGTTTGAATCATATTAAAGACGAACTTTCAAATTTTTCTGATGTCTTGGGACAATATGCCACTGAGAGATGGACTCAATTTCCCGGCATAGACCTTTATATGGATCAGGTGGTCACATATCTGGAAAAACTTTTAAAGCTGTTTGATACTGACGCCTCCGGCAAGGTAATAACCTCCAGCATGGTCAACAACTATGTAAAAGAAGGCTATCTGAAGCGTCCTGTAAATAAAAAGTACGACCGGGTGCAGCTTGTGACCCTGTACATAATGTCCATGCTCAAGCCAATACTGCCCATCCCTCTCATAGCCGGCTCACTGAGCAATATGACAGATGAGCAGAAATATCAAGGCTTTTTTGAGGAGCTTACCAAGCTGCAAGATGAAGCCTTCCGCAATATATCGGACAAACTGACTTCAATACTTGAAAACCTGTCGGCTGAGGACTACGAAACCACATTGCGGCTTTTTGCTCTGCAGTTGACCAGCGAAGCAAATGCCAGGAAAATTGCAGCGGAAAAAATTCTGCAGTCTTTAAATAAAGAAGCAGCAAAAGGCGGAGACAAGGATAAGAAATAGTTCTGAGCCTAGTGGTGCTCAGCGGCTTTTTAAGTCGGACAGACACGATTGCCCCACCGGATTAATATACTAATCCAGTGAGGTGATATTTACGTGGTCAATATTATATCCATATTTTTACTATGTTTAGCACCAAATCTCGACAATATGGTTATCGGTCTTGCCTATGGGGCAAGAAAAATCAATGTACCTTTTAGATCCAACTTTGCAATAGCGCTGTTTTCAGGAGTTGCAACTCTATTATCCAGTTTGTTGGGAAGCTTGTTATCCAGCTACATACCCAAGTATACCGGCAACCTCATTGGCGGCACCATAGTAAGTGCCATTGGCCTGTATACCATATTCAGCTACTTGTATAATAAAAAAAAGTCAAAACCTGCGCATCCCAACGGAAATCAATATATTGGGGAATTGCGGGCAGTTATGGACGACCCGGGGCTGGCAGACCGGGATTATTCCGGAGATATTTCGGTGAAGGAGTCGGTGCTGCTGGGAGTGGCACTTGCTGTAAATTGTCTCGGAACAGGCTTTGGTGCGGGGATGACCGGAGTAAATATCACCGTTCTTACCCTTGCGGTAATTGTATTCAGCCTGGCAACCATTTCTATTGGAGCAATGATTGGCAAACGATGGGCGGCAAAATTTTTGGGGGATCAGGCAACAATTCTGTCTGGCCTGCTTTTGGTGGCAGTTGGTATATATCAGATGCTGATATAAATTTTTTTAAATTTATTTAAATTCTAGTTGTAATTAGCTCTCTGGAATTTACTTAGTTCTTGAAGGCCATAGCTTTTATTAATCTACTGGAATTTACTTAGTTATTGAAGTCCATAACTTTTATTAAATTTACTTAAATTTACTTAAATTTCCTTATTGACAAAAAATTATATTGGATGTAATCTATTATTAATTAAATATCTGCCCTTTAAACCGTTGAAGTGGAGATAACGGTGTTGGAATTTTTTAAATAATTCCTAAACGTGCACTTACAGAGAGCGGGGGAAGCTGAGAGCCCCGCAGAACGCAGTACATCAAATGGACCACTGAGGGCGCAGTCAAATGAAGGTATTTCCTTCAGAGTATTCTGCGACGTTGCACAAGCGTTATTTGTGGGAAATATGATGGTATTTCTGCAAGTGTGTAGGATTTATTTTATTCTTACAAAACAAGGTGGCACCGCGGGTGAATTATACACTCGTCCTTGACTTATATTTCAGTCATGGGGCGGGTGTTTTTATTTTCTGCAGTGAATTGAATTGTCCCGGCAGCTCATGCCTTAACAGCAGTTCACATTTGTATGAATACTATAAATCTTAAAAGGAGTGGTTTAATGTACAGGCCAAGTCTAGCTGAAGCAAAAGAATTATCCGAAGGTTATACTGTAGTTCCGGTAAGCCGTGAAATCCTGTCAGATATCAAAACGCCAATTGCGGTACTCAAAAACATTAAAGCCATAAGCAGCCGGTATTACCTGCTGGAAAGCGTGGAAAACGGTGAAAAGTGGGGCCGTTACTCGTTCCTGGGTTTTAATCCCGTAGTCCAATTGAAGTGCAAGGACGGCCGCCTTCATATACAGGGCAGTGTGAACCTGAATACGGAGACCTCCGATCCGAATGCTTATATCAGAAATATTCTGAAAGAATATAAAAGTCCCAGGCTGGAATTTCTTCCTCCCTTTACAGGCGGCTTTGTGGGGTACTTTGCATATGATTATATCAAATACAGCGAGCCGGTTCTCAAGTTGGACGGTATTGACGAGGCAAAATTTAACGATGTGGATCTTATGCTGTTTGACAAAATTATTGCCTTTGACCATTTTAGACAAAAAATAATATTAATAGTTAATATAAAGACCCGTAACCTGGAAGAAAACTATAAAGCAGCCATCAGGGAACTGGAGGGTATGGCGGCTTTAATCAAAGCTTCCACAGACGCTCTCTCCCTTCCTTCCAGGCTGCTCTCTCCCCTGACGCCTGTATTTTGCAAAGAGGAATACTGCGAAATTGTAAATAAGGTCAAGTCTTACATTCATGAGGGAGATATATTTCAGGCTGTTCCATCCAATCGGAGGACTGCACGGTTTGAGGGAAGCCTTTTTGATGCATACAGAATTCTGAGGACCACAAATCCATCCCCCTACATGTTCTTCCTGAAATTTGACGACCTGGAGCTGGCAGGCACCTCCCCTGAAACTCTTATCCGGCTTGAAAACGGAACTTTATCCACCTTCCCCATTGCGGGTACGAAGCCCCGAGGAAAATGTGCTTCTGAAGATGAACAAATAATAAAAGAGCTGCTGCAGGACGAGAAGGAGCTCTCAGAGCATAACATGCTGGTAGACCTTGGGAGAAACGACCTGGGCAGAATAAGCCAATTTGGAACTGTGGAGGTAAGGGAGCACCTGAGCATCAGGAAATTTTCCCACGTAATTCATATTGAATCAAAAGTCACCGGGAAGCTGCGACAGGATCTGGATCAGTTGGATGCAATATCAGCCCTCCTTCCGGCCGGGACCCTGTCCGGAGCTCCCAAAATCAGAGCCTGCCAGATTATTGATGAGGTAGAAGGCCTCCGCAGGGGTATATACGGCGGTGCCATAGGCTACATAGATTTTGCGGGAAACATGGATACCTGCATTGCCATACGTTTAGCCATTCTGAAGGACAATACCGTGTACGTTCAGACAGGCGGCGGAGTTGTGGCTGACAGCGTACCCGAAACTGAATTCATTGAAGCTGAAAATAAGGCCCAGGCTGTAATTAATGCACTGGAGCTGTCAGGAAAGGAGCTTGACTGATGATACTTCTCATTGATAATTATGACAGTTTTTCCTATAACTTATATCAGCTTGTGGGAGTTATAAACAGTAACATTCAGGTAATAAGAAACGACCAATTGACAGTTGCTGAAATTGAAAAGCTGAACCCCACACATATAATACTCTCTCCCGGCCCAGGAAGACCAAAGGATGCGGGCATATGCGAGGAAGTCATCCGGCATTTCACCGGAAAACTGCCCATTCTGGGTGTGTGTCTGGGACATCAGGCAATATGTGAGGTTTTTGGTGCTACAGTCTCTTATGCACGGGAGTTGATGCACGGAAAGATGAGTCTTATTCACATTGCAAACGGCAGTGAGCTTTTCAGAGGGCTTCCCCCTGTTATCGAAGGTGCCAGATATCACTCTCTGGCAATGCTTCGGGAGACTCTTCCCGACGAGCTGCTGATAATAGCTGAAGACAATGCCGGTGAAGTAATGGGAGTAAAGCACAGGGATGCGGAGGTTTTCGGAGTACAGTTTCATCCGGAATCCATACTCACTCCAAGGGGAAAAACCATACTGGAAAACTTTTTAAGGCTGGGCAAATCACAAGACATAATTGACAGGAGGGCTGTAAAATGATTCAGGAAGCTATTTACCAATTAATAAACAAGCAGAACTTAACTCTTGAGGACACCAAAACTGTAATGGAGGAAATAATGGAAGGCCGTGCAACAAATGCACAGATAGGCTCATTTCTCACTGCCATGCGTATGAAGGGAGAAACCATAGATGAGATAACCGCCTGCGCAACTGTTATGAGAGAAAAATGTACCAAAATCCGTCCTGACAAGGATGTGTTGGACATTGTGGGTACAGGTGGAGACGAAGCGAACACCTTTAACATATCTACTGTTTCCTCATTTATTGTTTCGGCGGGGGGAGTTCCCGTAGCAAAGCACGGCAACCGGTCTGTTTCGAGCAAGTGCGGCAGTGCGGACCTGTTGGAAGCCCTGGGTGTAAATATAGCGTTAACTGCCGAGCAAAGTGCACACATATTGGAGGAGCTTGATATCTGCTTTATGTTTGCCCCTACATACCATTCATCCATGAAATATGCGGCCCCCGTCCGGAAGGAACTCTCTGTCAGGACTATCTTCAATATTCTTGGCCCTCTGGCAAATCCGGCGGGCGCGAACATGCAGCTTTTGGGCGTGTATGATGAAAATCTGGTGGAGCCCCTGGCAAGAGTCCTGGCCAACCTTGGAGTAAAGCGTGCCATGGTGGTTCACGGGCATGACGGACTGGACGAGGTAACCTTGTGTGACACCTCAACCATATGCGAAGTCAATAACGGAAAGCTAAACAGCTTTTTTCTGAGTCCCGAACAGCTTGGCCTGAACAAGTGCAGCTCTCAGGAGCTGGTGGGCGGAGCTCCTAAAGAAAATGCAAAAATCGCACTGGACATTCTGAGTGGAATAAAAGGACCAAAGAGAGATGTTGTGGTTCTTAATTCCGCACTCTGTCTTTACATGTCAAATGACGGGATAACACTCAAAGAATGTGTAAAACTGGCCGAGGAGCTCATTGACACAGGTGCCGCAATGGCTCAAATGAAGAAATTTGCAGCATTGTCAAATTCATTGGGTGCAGCTGACTGCCAGTCTGGAATTCCGGTGGTTTAAAAGTGAGCCGGCACATTTGGAAATGGGAGGATAAGATGATACTTGATAAGATAGTGGAAAAGACAAAAATACGGGTTGAGGACTTAAAAGGTGAACGGTCATTTCAGTCGGTGAAGCAGGCTGCACACAGCAGCCTCTCCCCCTCACAACCTTTCTCTTTTGAAAATGCCCTGAAAAAAGACGATCTGTCTTTTATCTGTGAGGTCAAGAAGGCATCTCCCTCAAAGGGGGTCATTTCAGAGCATTTTCCCTATATTAAGATTGCAGCCGAGTATGAAAAAGCCGGGGCAAGCGCAATATCGGTGCTGACTGAACCATATTTTTTCCTTGGCAGCGACAGGTTCCTCAGGGAAATAAAGCAGCAAACGTCCATTCCTGTGCTCCGCAAAGACTTCACCATAGATCCCTATCAAATATATGAAGCAAAAGCCCTGGGCGCAGATGCAATCCTGCTTATATGCTCCATATTGGATACCTCCACAATCAGGGAGTATTTGAAAACAGCCGATCAACTGGGACTTTCCTGTCTGGTGGAAGCCCATGATGAAAATGAAGTGTACAGTGCCCTTGAAGCAGGTGCCAGGGTAATAGGCGTTAACAACCGAAATCTTCAGACCTTTGACGTAGACATAAATACAAGTCTTGCGCTCAGGAGGCTGGTACCGGAGGATAGGCTGTTTGTATCCGAAAGCGGAATAAAAACCCCTGAACATATAGCCCTATTGAAAAATAATGGTGCTGATGGGGTGCTTATAGGCGAAACCCTTATGCGGAGCGGCAACATAACCCAAGAGTTGAAAAGCTTAAAAGCTATGGAGGGCTGATGACTGAAACAAAGATAAAAATTTGCGGCTTAAGCCGAAAACAGGATATTGAGTATGTAAATGCAGCACTGCCGGATTTTGCGGGTTTTGTTTTTGCACCCAGCCGCCGGCAGGTCACTCAGGAGGCTGCCGGGAGTTTAAAGTCCTCCCTGGATGACAGGATTAAGGCTGTGGGCGTTTTTGTGAATCATAAGGCTGATTTTATAAAGAAGCTCTGCCGACAGGGAGTTATTGATTATATCCAGCTGCACGGTGATGAAACAGAGGAATACATTTTAAGGCTTAAAGAGGATTTAATGGCTGCAGGCTGCATGAGGCCCATAATAAAGGCACTGAGGGTAAAGGACTCCGCCTCTCTTAAGAATGCCTCCGGATTTGATACCGACTTCCTGCTTTTGGATACCTTTTCAGCAAAGGAATATGGCGGAAGCGGCCGGACCTTTGACTGGAAAATCATTGATAACTTGGGAAGGCCCTTTTTTCTTGCAGGAGGAATTAATTGTGAAAATGCCTCTGCCGCAGTAAGTGCCGTACAGCCCTTTTGTCTGGACGTGAGCAGCGGAGTTGAGACAGAGGGTATAAAGGATGCAGAAAAGATAAATAAAATAGTGAATATTATAAGGAGTGTGAAATAAATGGTAAAAGGACGTTATGGCAAGCACGGAGGACAATATGTACCGGAAATATTGATGAACTCCATAATAGAGCTGGAAGAAAGCTATAACTTTTATAAGAACGACTATAATTTCAATCAGGAGTTAAAGTCACTTTTGAAGGAATATGCCGGAAGGCCTTCCCTGTTGTATTATGCCAGGAAAATGACAAAAAATCTGGGAGGAGCAAAAGTTTATCTTAAGCGCGAGGACTTGAACCACACAGGTTCTCATAAGATAAACAACGTATTGGGTCAGGTGCTGTTGGCGAAAAAAATGGGTAAGAAACGTGTAATCGCAGAAACAGGAGCAGGGCAGCATGGAGTAGCAACTGCCACCGCTGCAGCTTTAATGGGTTTGGAATGCGAGATATTCATGGGTCTTGAGGATACCAGACGCCAGGCACTTAATGTATTCAGAATGGAGCTGCTGGGTGCAAAAGTGCATCCCGTTACCAGCGGAACCCAGACCCTTAAGGATGCAGTAAATGAAACCCTGCGCGAATGGGCGAACAGGGTTGATGATACCTATTGCGTTATGGGCTCTGTTATGGGAGCCCATCCCTTCCCCAAAATCGTAAGAGACTTCCAGAGCATTATCGGAAAGGAAGTAAAGGAACAGATTCTTGACAAGGAGGGACGGCTGCCTGATGCAGCAATTGCCTGTGTGGGCGGTGGCAGCAATGCAATGGGCCTTTTTTACGAGTTTATAAATGACCATTCCGTGCAGCTTATAGGCTGTGAGGCCGCAGGTAAGGGAATTGACACCGACAGCCATGCTGCCACCATAGCCAAGGGTCAGCTTGGAATCTTCCACGGGATGAAATCGTATTTCTGTCAGGACGAAAATGGCCAGATTGCACCCGTGTATTCCATCTCCGCGGGACTTGACTATCCCGGAATAGGTCCGGAGCATGCCTATCTGCATGATATAAATCGTGCAAAATACGTTCCGGTAACTGATGCGGAAGCAGTTAATGCTTTTGAATACCTTTCAAAAACCGAGGGAATTATTCCTGCCATAGAAAGTGCCCATGCTGTGGCTCATGCCATGAAGCTTGCACCTAAAATGACTAACGAGCAGATAATCGTAGTATGCCTGTCAGGGCGCGGGGATAAAGATGTGGCTGCCATTGCCAGATATATGGGGGTGAATATAAATGAATAAAATAAAGAATGCATTTGAGAACGGAAAAGCCTTTATCGGCTTTCTCACGGCCGGTGACCCTTCCCTGGACAAAACCGGTGAGTTTATTCTTTCCATGGCGGAGGCCGGTGCCGACCTCATAGAAATCGGAATACCCTTTTCTGACCCCATAGCCGAAGGTGAAGTTATACAAAAAGCTAATGTGAGAGCCCTTTGTGCCGGGACAAATCTGAAAAAGATTTTTGAGATGGTTAAAGGAGTGAGGCTGAAAACCAAAATACCACTGGTTTTTCTGACCTACTTAAATCCAGTTTTCAACTATGGCTACGACCATTTTTTCAAGGATTGCAGCGAGGCTGGAATTGACGGAATAATCATACCTGACATCCCATATGAGGAGAGGAATGAATTACTGCCCTTCGGCGAAAAATACGGAGTTCATATCATATCCCTGATTGCTCCCACTTCAGAATCACGCATAGAGCAGATTGCGTCTGGTGCCCAGGGCTTTGTCTATTGCGTTTCCTCCATGGGGGTCACTGGAATACGCTCAGAAATCAAAACAGACCTGCCTTCGATTATTGCCTCTATACGTTCGGTTACCAATACTCCGGTAGCCGTGGGCTTTGGTATATCCTCCCCACAGCAGGCCTCGGCCATAAGCAAATATTCAGACGGAATAATTGTAGGTAGCGCAATTGTGAAGCTGATTGAAGAACATGGAGAGAATTCCGCGCAGCCGCTTTTTGAGTATGTTAAAAGCATGAAACAGGCTATAATCTAGCAGTTGGCTTCCGAACCATGAACAGGAGCCGTCACAATCCGGAAGGCCTGTGACGGCTCCTGTTCATGGTTTTCTATTTTAAAATGTGGGAACAATTAAAGCAATTCTATATTGCTACGGTCTTCCAGCTCCCTCATGGCATTTCTTGTATCAAATATAAAGATTGAGTGCTTCTGCACGAATTTGTAGTCAACGCATCTATGGGGTGTTGTGATTACTACCAGATTAGATTGTTTTAAGGCCTCAGCAGTCAGCGGCGTGTTAACATATGAGCTGTTTTTATACGACAGTTCCTGAATATAAGGGTCATAATAGGATATATTTGCCCCCTGCTCCTCCAGCAGTTCTATCACCTTCAGCGCCGGACTTTCCCTGTAATCCGAAACATCAGCCTTATAGGCTATTCCCAATAAAAGTACCTTGGAGCCGTTTATGGGTTTTCTGAATCTGTTAAGTATCCTGTAAATCCTTTCTATAACATATTGCGGCATATATTCATTTATTTCACCGGAGAGTTCAATGAGTCTGGTATGATAATCGTACTCTCTTGCCTTCCAGGTAAGGTAAAAGGGATCGAGAGGTATACAATGTCCCCCTATTCCCGGCCCGGGGTAAAAGGCCTGAAAACCATATGGCTTTGTCTTTGCTGCATCAATAACCTCCCATATGTTAATTTTCATCTGCTCACATATTATGGCCATTTCATTTACCAATGCGATATTTATATTTCTATAGGTATTCTCCAGGATTTTCTCCATCTCAGCTACCGTGGGATTTGATACCTGGAATATCCCCCCCTCCAGTACATTGCCATACAAGGCGGCTGCAAGTTCAGTGCTGTCTTTTCCAATTCCCCCCACTACCTTGGGCGTATTTTTTGTTTTAAATACATCATTTCCAGGATCTACCCTCTCCGGTGAAAAGGCAAGAAAAAAGTCTTTTTCACATTCAAGCCCTGACTGTTTCTCAAATACAGGCTTCAGAAGTTCTTCGGTGGTTCCCGGGTAGGTGGTGCTTTCCAGTATAACCAGGGTACCCCTGTGAAAATACTGTGCTACAGAGTTTATGGCTGATTTTATAAAGCCCATATCCGGCTGTTTGTTCATATCCAGTGGAGTAGGTACGCAAATGATTATGCAATCCACTGACTTTAATGACTCAAAATTACTTGTGGCATGTAGCAACCCTTTTTTTACCTGCTCAGCCAGCTCCGTATCCCTAACATCGCCTATATGACTGTTCCCTGCGTTTACTTTATCAATTATCCCGGCATTTACATCTATTCCCACAACCCTGTAGCCTGCCTTGGATAATTCCAAAGCCAGCGGCAATCCTACGTAACCCAGGCCTATAACACTCACTACCGCACTTCTGTCTTCTATTTTACTAAGCAGTTCTGACTTCATTGCTAATCCCCCAATGTTATTTTGCATTTATGGATTTACCTGAACACCGGCCAGCATATCCCTGATTAATAAAATTTGCCGGTCCAAAGAATAATTGTTCTTTATAAAGTTTCTGTACTCTTCAGATGAATAATTACTTTCAGTTACCATTTCTACAGCTTGTTCTATGGTATTCCATATATATTTTTCAGGGTAAATACTCCGTGCCCCTACAAAATTATGTATAACGGGCTTGATACCCTTGGCCATTGCCTGCATGACACTCATATTTTGAGATTCCAGAATGCTTGAGCAAACAACATAGTCCTTGTCTTCCAACCAGTTGTCAAGGTCAGCCTGCCACCCCTGGAAGAAGAAGTTATTCTCCATGCCGAATTCCTTAATCATCTGATTAAAGTACAGGTAATACCTTGGCTCCTGGTACCTGCCGGCTATATAAAACCGGTATCTGCTGTCAGCATCAAATATTGCCTTGAAGGTGTGTAAAAGCAGCATTGGACCCTTTTTATAGTTTATATAACCTACATAGGCTATATTGAAGCCGGGCTTTTTTTGCCGGTAGATTACCTTTTCTATATCTACTCCATTGGGGATAACGATTGTATTTTCCTTGTTGATTTTGAAATGCTCAATTACATATTTTCTGATATCCTCAGAGACAAATACAAGCCTATACACATTCTCCCAGTTGACTCTTGACGGATAATTCGTAAATGCTTCATAGCTATGCAGCCTGCATAATACTTTTTTATTCTTTGCCAGCTCCAGATTGCTTCCATAGGCTATAAGCTCGTCACACCACTCAAACCAGCAAACCTCTGCCCACTCCATCCATTGATCCATGAGCTTATACTCTGCCGCAGATGATATTGTAATTACTTTAATATCGTATTGTACTCCCAGCTTCTCTATAATTTCATTAATGAATTTATTATCTCCCTTTGAAAAAAAGACTAACTTAGTCTTTTCCGTTTCCATGCTTTTCTCCCTTTGCTCTTATATATTGGACACTTAAATCTGTCTTATCTATATATATGATTCAATACCTGATAACGTCACTTTTTTATACACGCATTTGCACAAGTTACAAAAGTTGCAGCATGCTCATATACTAATACATAGCATGTTAATGAACTTTTCTTCATGCTCTCATAATTTTCAGGAGGTGAAATATATAATATGTCTACAATTGAATTAATCGTAAACGGCGGTTTTGAGACAGGTTCAT